>JAZJZK010000015.1:0-158217 GCA_040389905.1 Gemmatimonadota bacterium
GGTGGGGGAGTTTGACCCGGCCACGGGTGGAGGAGTTTGAGGTGGCCACCGGGGCACTAGTTGCGACGGGAACGAATCAGACTAACACGAAGCCATCTGTATATCGGCCGGCTAGTCCCCTTTCGATGAGATGATGGTGACTCAACGGGTTGCTTTAGTATACCGTATGCGGTATGATACGGAGATGCGAACCCCTTCACGAACCCATTCTCATGGCTGATCCGCATCAGCCATCGTGGCGTTTCCTCTGGTACATCACAGAGGCAGGCGCATCCGAGGTGTTCGATTATGTCGAGGAGCTTCGAGATTCGGATTTTACGTCGTACAGCTTCTTTTTGGACAATCTTCACGACCCGCTGCTCAGCGATGGACCGTTCGCGTTGCCCAAGCCCTATTGGGAGGATATCGGCGACGGGTTTTCGGAGATTTCATGGGGCCGCAACAGGATTTACTGCTGTATCGAACCGCCTCGTCGCGTTTTTGCGCTCGTCGCCGTCGAAAAACGCTGGCAGGCGTTCGCGAGCAAGCGAGGTAAATACGTCAGACTGTGCGAACAACGCCGCGCTGACATTCGGAGCGGTGCGTACGATGAGAAAAAACGTAATGAGGCCTTTCACGCGCATCGCGCACGACGGGGGAAGACATGACCGCGCCTAGCCTTGGGTATCGGAAGGAGGACCGTAGTCGATACGAACGTCTCCTGTCCTTCATCAATGTGTCGAAGCGGATTCTTGCGAAGCGTTTGGAGCTTGGCCTGTCCCAGGACGCACTTGGTCGCGCAGTGGGCTCCAAACAGTCGAAGATCTCCGAAATCGAGCAGATGAAAGGGAATCCGCGATTTGACACGCTTGACCGCATTGCTCGGGAGCTAGGTCTTGTGATTGACCTTGTGCCAATCGAGCAAAGCTTGAAGGGTGGGCCATTCGAGCGTGCAGGCTTTACGGCTCCGACAACGCAGAGGCTGACCACGATAATGATCCACACCTGCGTTGCCTCTGGTACGCGCATCGGGACTGGCCTCGGCTACGTCTCCGCTCAACCACTGACCCTCTCGCCCTCGCGAGTAGCGACATGAAGGACGAAACAAAGCCGCCCGGTATCAGGATTTCGCAGATTTTTACCGTCCGCAGCTTCTTCGAGCACAACGGTATCGCGGCGGAGATGTCGCCCTTAACGCCAGTTGGCGAAATCGTCACCTCCATTAAGATCTCGATCGGCGTAGAAGACAGTAAACTAGCAGGCTTTGTCTCCGTCTCTGTCGAGACCAGTCCTGAGAGTACTGGGCTGTACCGTTTTCATGTCGAAATCATGGGCGTTATGGAGGCGGACGCCGATTCAAATATGTCTCTGGAAGAGTATTTGCGGGGGGCCGGACCACCAACGCTCTTTCCGTTCGCCCGCGAAGCGGTTGCGGCACTGACTGGGAAAGGCAGGTTTGGGCCGGTATGGCTCCCTCCGTTCAACTTTGCAGCAGTCGCGGCGCAGCTGACAGAGAAGCAGTTGATGGAAAAAGGAAAAGACGCAATCGAATAGTCAGAACCGCAACGTGAAACCCGGGAGCCGCACGCCCACAGCAATGTGGCGGCGGCTCGCCTGTTTCTATCCATGCAGCACGGACCATCCACTGAGATCGACGTCGACGTCCCCTGGGCAACGATCCAAATCGCCCCCCTGACACTCTGTCGGCTGTTGAGCACCTGACACATCTGATGCGCGGCGCACAGAGGCGACTATGACTGCGCCCGAGCCCCAGCCGAGGCCCGTTGCCAGTACATGAACACGGGTACGCCCGCGATAAGCAGTAGCACTCCGCGCGCCGCGTTCCCCGGATTCGACGCGACGGACCCGAACACCACGTACCCGGCCGCGAGCACGAACAGCCACACGCTCACCGGATAGAACGGCGCACGATACCCGGAGTCTGTCACACCCGCCGCGACATCTCGACGACGAAAAACGATCAGCGTGAGCGCCGTGGCCCCAAAGAAGATCCAGTCTCCGAACACCACCCAATCAAGGAGCTGACCGTAGCTGCCTGTAAGCACCAGCGCGGTCGCGACCCCGGCCTGCATCGCGAGCGCGCGCACGGGGGTCCGAAATTTCGGGTGTAGCGCCGCCAGGCTTGAAAAGAACAGACCGTCTCGCGCCATGGCTTGGTAAACGCGCGGCGATACCAAAATGACCAGATCGAGAAAGCCAAACGTCGACGCGGCGATTCCGGCAGCAATGAGTCGACGTCCGCCTTCACCGGCAACCATGCCCATCATGTCCGCCGCGGGCGCGCTGCTTGCTGCCAGGCCCGCGATCCCCAGCGCTCGCAGGTACGCGACGTTGGCGCCGAGGTAGACCGCGACGACGATGATGACACCGAGTACCAAGGCGCGCGGCAACGTACGCTCCGCGTCCTTCAGTTCCTCGGCGACGAAGTTGGTTTGTTGCCAACCGCCATACGAAAACAGGACGGGGACGAGCGCTGTGCTTACTGCGAGAAAAATCGCCTGGAGCGTGTCCGGGTGCGGGAGCGGCACGGAGGCGATTGGGGGAGGCAGGGTGGGCGGGCCGCCAACAGCCGGTAGCAGTACTCCAGCCGCGAGCAGCGCTGCCAACGCCGCGAGCTTGAGCACGGTGAAGATGTTTTGCGTCGTCGCACCGGGCTGCACGCCGACGACGTTGACGAAAGAGAGCGCCAGGACAGCGCCGACGGCGAGTGGGACAATCGTCTCCGGCGGCATGCCGACGAGCCGAGTCGTGTAGGTCGCGAAGGTTACAGCGACCGCGGCAATCGCTCCCGATGCGATCGCGAGGAGTAGGGCCCACCCATAGAGAAATGCGGGCAGTGGCCCGAACGCGTCGCGTAGATAGGCGTACCCGCCGCCCGCTTGCGGACGTCGCCGCCCGAGTTCCGCAAAAATGAAGGCGCCGAGGAGTGCGATGACGGCTCCCAGACCCCACGTGGCGATGGTGAGCATCGCAGACCCCGTCCGCGCCGCAACAATGGACGGGTTGAGAAATATTCCCGAGCCGATGATGCCGCCGACAACGAGCATCGTGGCGGAGAAGAGCCCAAGGGTTCGCGCGTAGGTAGGGGTTGGGTCGGTCATCGGACAATACTGTGGGCGGCGCACTCTGCGTCGATAGCGTGCGCAGCATTTCCGGCTTGACATGTCAATACGAAAGATATATTTAGGCACCACTAAACAAAGGACCGGTTTTTGGTGGAACAGTCAATCGAACGGATGGTGGGGCTCGCCTTCCTCGCCGTTGGGCTCTCGCACCTGCTGAGGCCAAAAGGGTGGTATCAATTCTTCGCCATGCTGCGCCGGCAGGGCGCGCCGGGTGCCTTCATCAACGGGATGATCAGCCTCTCGTTCGGCGTCATCATCGTAGGGTTTCACGGCACGCAGTGGACCGGTTGGCAGGCTGGCGTGACGTTTGTCGGGTGGGCGCAGGTGTTCAAGGGCACCCTGCACATCTGCTTTCCGTCGTACTCACTTCGGATGATGGGCATCGTCACGGAGGAACGGGCGGTTCGCTTTGCATGGGCCGGCGCCTTGATGATTCCAGCGGCGGGCGCGATTCTCGTGGCGTCGTTCCGTCCGTAGGATCGAACATCGCAACTCAGGTGCAGGCCCTTCGCCTGACTGCCCTCGAGGAGCGCAAGCGACGAAGGGCTCAGGGCGACAATACAAGCCATAGGATCGCGTGATTGTCTACTTCGTTCTCACGTTCGCGGTCACCTGGGGCCTCTGGTTTGCTGCAGGCGTCTCGTCACCCGCAGGCCCGCACGGTCCGCTCGTGTTGATGGGTGTGTTTACGCCGGCGGTCATCGCGCTATCGCTGACCGCGGTTGAGGAGGGCCGCGCTGGCGTGATTGCGCTGCTGCGCAGATTGATCGACTGGGAGCATCCGGTGCGCTGGTATGTGTTCGCCATGACGTACGTGGCCGCGATCAAGATTACAGCCGCCGTCGCACACCGCGTCATCCTTGGGGTATGGCCGGCGTTCGGCACGGAATCGATACTCCTCATGATCGCTGCAACGCTGGCTTCGACGTTCAGCGGGGGCCAGGCGGGAGAGGAGGTTGGCTGGCGCGGCTATGCGCTCCCTCGACTCGCGACGCGATTCGGATTGCCGTGGGCCAGTGTGGTGCTTGGCGTCGTGTGGGCGTCCTGGCATCTCCCGCTATTCTTCGCGCACGGCGTCGACAAGATGGGACAGTCCTTTCCACTTTACCTGCTGCAGGTGACAGCACTCTCAGTCGCGCTCGCGTGGCTGTGGTCGCACACGCGCGGAAGCCTCTTGCCTGTGATGCTCATGCACGCCGCGGGAAACAACACGAAGGACATCGTTCCCTCGGTCACGGTCGGGGCGACGAATCCGTGGGCGTTCAGCGGTGCGCCCGTCGCGTGGCTCTCGGTTGCCCTCCTTTGGATTTGCGCGGGATACTTCCTCGTGCGAATGCGCCCCAAGGCACGGTGAAGTGGAGGGATAGTTCGAGAACGGTATTTCTGTCGTCGCTTCCGGAGCAAACGGCGCGAGCGCGACCTTGACATGCAGTCCGTGGTTACGTAACTATTAAAAAACTAATAGTAAATCGAGTGTCATCCATGCGGCCCTGCCGCGGAGGCAATGCATGAGGAAAGCGCTGCTGCACGGTGTAGCCATCCTTGCTCTCGCGACTGCTGCGTCGTCACTGGCGGACGCCCAGAAAGCCGCGAGCGTTCCGGTCACGAACCCGCTTCCGGCCGCCTCGAACATCAAGACCGCGACCGAAGCGTCCGCACTACTGCGCCGCCTGTTCTACCTCGGAGAGCAATATGACGGTGTTGCGCTCGGCGACACCCTTACGCGCCGCTTCCCGCGCGATGCCAGGTTGCGCGCGTGGTACATCGCCAACCTCGGAACCGCGTCTCGGCTCGCCGTCGCCGAATCGATCGCGGCGCGAATCGATACGACGTCGCGCGACCCGTGGAACGTCGCCGCTCGCGCTTTCGCCAAGCGGTATGCCCTCGGCTCGTCGAAGGCGGCGGTCGGTGACGTCCTGCGTCTTGCGCAGCGTGCCCGCTCATTGGCTCCGAAGGATCCCGACATCGCGGCGCTCGTGACGTCAGTGTTGAATCCAGGGACTTTTGGCGGCGGCAGCCCCGCCGCCGTCGTCGCATTCGTCGACTCGGTTGCGCCGCGTCTCGGAAACCCGCCGGCGCTTCGCGTCGCGCGGGCACAGGCACTCATGGAGATGTCTTCCCCGAGGACACCGAACGCGCCCCCCGACACCGCCAAACGAAACGCCGCTAACCGCGAATATGCCGCAATTCGCGCAGACGATCCGTCCAACTTCGCTGCGCGGTTGAGTGGAGGAATTCAGCTCCGGCAAGTCGATGAGGCAGGCGCCTTCGCGCTTCTGAAGGAGGCCGTCGAAATTGCCCCGCGCGCGCCGAATCCCCGGATGTGGGTGTGGGTCATGATTCAGGGACAGCGCGGTGTGTCAGCCGAGGAAAAGAAGACGGCCATCCTCGCGAATCGAACGGATTTTCTCGCCAGGACCGACAGCGCGCCGTGGGCGATGGATGCGATGCTCGGACAGATGCGCGGTCCCAGTCCAGACGCAGACGTTCCGCTGCTCGAGGAACGCATTCTCGCCAAGGCCCCGCGCTCCCCGTGGGCGGAGAACATCCTGTTGGCACGGGCGAATCAATGGCGCGATTCACTGTTCATCGCGCGCGACAGCACTCGGCCGGGCCCGAAATCCGACACGACGACGGTACGCGCTCGCTATATCGCCGCCATCGAAGCGTTCATCGACAAACCGTGGGTTGCCAATCCGACGGTGCGTGATCAAGCCGTGACGAGCCTCTTTTATGAGGTACGGGCGGATTCCACCTATCCGACAAACAAGCTCATCGCGCTGGTGAAGCGGGTCGTCGCGATCAAGGGCCCGGTCCATCCCTCGACGAGATACGGGCAAACGGCGCGCGCGCTTGCCACACGGAAGGTCGAGTTCCGCTACGCAGAACAACTCGCGCGAGAGGGTGCAGGAAAAGTCGCGCATTATGTGGGCGATCTACCGAACTATTCGTTTTCGTCCGTTGGAGAACAGGCCGACGTCGTGGACGCCGGTCAGGCGTCGGTCTACGACGACCTGGGTTTTTCGCTCTTCAACGAGGGTCGGTACGATGATGCTGACAAAGCCCTGACGCACGCCCTGGACCTGACGAAAAAGAACGTCAACATCTATTACGATCTCGGTCGGCTCCGCGCCGCGCAAGGCAGGGACGAAGACGCGGAACTCACATACGCGCAGGGGATGACCGTGCGCTCGTACGGAGTCGCCAATCCCAACAAGAAGGAACTAGAGCGACTGTACCAAAAGAAGCACGGATCGCTCGATGGCTGGGACACGTATGTCAGCGCGCTCGAGGACAAAGAACGTGCGACACGGAAAGAGCGCATCCTGAGTAAGCGCCTCGTCCCGCCTCCGGTGGTGCCCGCGTTCAAACTTCCGGATCTCGACGGCACGACGGTCGACAGCGACAAGCTACGGAGCCAGGTGATTGTCGTGAACTTCTGGGGCATGTGGTGCGGTCCCTGTGTCGCCGAGATGCCAGAGCTTCAGCAGTTCTACGACAAGTACAAGAACGACAAGTCGGTAACGATCCTCACTGTTTCCAACGACAAGGATCTCAAGGAGTTGAAGGAATGGATGGCCAAGCGAAAGCTCACCATCCCAACGCTGTTCGATGACGGCTATGTCACGAAGTCCGCACAGATCAACAGCTTTCCGACCACCTGGTTCATCGACCGGGAGGGCAAGACGCAGTTCTCCGTGACGGGGAACACGGGTGCATTAGTCGAAGAGTGGACATGGCGCATCGAGGCGACGAAGGCTCCGCAAGTGGTGCCGTAGCGTTCGACATCGTTTCTTAATCTTTTCGTAACTGGTGTCCGCTGAGCACCGTGCGCACTCTATCGATCATGCTCCTGCGCGCGGCTGGACATCGAACACTCCTGGTGCTGGGCGTTCTGGCGACGCCGGCAATGGGAGCGTATGGGCAGGTGTCGCGCGCGGTTCACTGGTCGGCGCGCGCAACCCCGACCGCGCTGCGACCGGGCGACACCACGCGCGTGGCGCTCCACGCCACCATCGCTGAATTCTTCCACCTCTATTCGACCACACAGGGGCCGGGCGGGCCGGTCAAGACGACCGTCACCCTGCTGCCGAGCAAGGGTTGGGGGCAAGTCGGCACGCTCCGCGTGCCTCCTCCGGACACGATTCCGGACGGCAACTTCGGGATCATGAGCGAGGTGTACGACGACTCGCTGACCATCGGGCTCACGATCAAGGCCACCCTCGGCGCAGCGGGAGTCGCCGAGCCTGCGCGGATTGCGGTTCGTCACCAATCGTGCACCACGCGCTACTGCCTGCCGCCGAGGACGGACACGGTTGTCGTGCCCGTCAAGATTACCGGGTCGTCTCCGTCGATCATGCCTGGGGCCACGAAATCGCCTCTCGCTGCGATCACCGACGCGCCGACGACCTTCGACGAGTCGACCACGGAAATCGAGGCGTACGGGCGCGCTGGTGGGATGGGTGCGTTTCTCCTCCTCGCCGCGTCGATGGGCGCGCTCGCGTTGCTGACGCCCTGCGTATTTCCAATGGTGCCGATTACGGTCACGTCATTTCTCGCGGTGGCGGGCGATCGCCGCCGAGGAATCAGGCAGGCAGGACTTTACGCACTCGGCATCATCGGCAGCTTCACTGTGCTCGGGGTACTGACGGCCGTCGTCTTCGGAGCGGCCGGTCTGGCGCGGTTCTCTGCGAGTCCCGTCGTGAATCTCCTGATAGCCCTTCTGTTCGCCACGTTCGCGCTCTCACTGTTCGGAGCCGTGCCATTGCGTCTGCCGTCGGGGTTGGTGAATCGAGCTGCGTCGCTCAAGCTCGGCGGCGACACAACGGCGGCGATGTTCATGGGCGTCGTATTCACGCTGACCGCGTTCACATGCACGGCTCCTTTCATCGGGACGCTGCTGGTGATGTCGGCCCAGGGCGCGTGGACAACGCCGCTCATCGGTATGCTGGTCTTCTCGACCGTGTTCGCTGCGCCGTTCTTCGGTCTCGCGCTCGTGCCGGGGCTACTGCGCCGGCAGCCTCGCGCGGGTGAGTGGATGCCCACACTGGAGATGATCGTCGGCGCGATCGAGCTGGCCGCGGCGATCAAGTTCGCATCGAATGCGGATCTCGTGCTCGGATGGGGCCTGCTCACACGCAGGACGGTGATCGGCGCGTGGATCGTCATCCTGATCGCACTCGCCTTTGCGCTGCTCCGATGGTTCCCCTATCGAGCCGTCGAGCGGCGTGGGCGCCCTGGCCGACTGCGGTTGGCCACGGCGGGTGTCACGCTGGCCTTGCTCGCCGTGCTCGTACCGGGGCTTGTGGGGCGCCGGCTCGGTGAGCTCGATGCCTTCCTTCCGCCGATGCAGTCGGGCATCTACGATCCGGTTGCCTCAACCGCCGAACTGCCGTGGATGCACAACAACTATCGAGGCGCGCTGCTCGCGGCCAGTCGTGAACGTCGGCCGATCCTGATCGATTTCACAGGGTACACGTGTACGAATTGCCGATGGATGGAAGCGAACATGTTCCCGCGCGCCGACGTGAAGCGGGCGCTCGAACGGTTCGTCCGTCTCCGGCTGTACACCGATGGGTTAGGCGAGCCGTATGCATCGCAGCAGCTCCTCGAACAGCAGATGTTCAAGACGGTCGCGCTGCCGCTCTATGCGATTCTCGACCCCGACGGCAAGCCGCGCGCGACGTTTCTCGGGATGACGCGCGATGCGAGAGAGTTCACGCGGTTCCTGACCGAGGCGTCTGGTCAGGCCGCGCCGTGACCGGCAAAAGCTTTCACATTCCTTATGATGAAACAGCTACTCTACGCGTCGACGATTGGCCTCCTGATTTCATGGCAGAACGCCGCTGGACAGAACGATCGCGCAAAGGCCGTGTCTCTCGACGTGGCTGCACCCGCGGTACAGCAACTGAAGTCCTCCTACTTCGGAACGGACTACTACGGCGGCGCGGTTGAGGGCGACAAGCTCCTTGCGCAGTATCCAGCGTCGCGTGCTCTCGCCGCCTGGCGCGTCGCGAATCTTGTGAGAAGTGGGCGGCCGAGGGAGGCGCAAGCGGCCGCGAAGGCACTGATGACCGCGAATCCCAACGACCCATGGGGATGGTTCGCGCAGACGATTGTGGCCGAATTCTCGACTGACGGGAGTGCTCCGGGCGCGGTCCTCAAGTCGAGCCTGGAGGCCTACAGGCGGGCTCCAGACCATCCCGACATGATTTGGTTGCGCGCGATGGCGCTGTCGGGCAATCGGGAGCCCGCGCAGGCATTGGCGCTCATCGATTCGGTAGCATCCCGTGGACCGTTACCGCAGGAGTTGCTGGTCCTCAAGGCAAATGCCACATTCGGCCTCGCGACGTCGACGCGGAAGCGGGACGATGCGATGGTGGACTCCGCATTTGCTCTCTACGCCCGCGCGAGGGCGAACGACCCGCAGGACGTCGCCGCACATGTGTTTGCTGCGAGCCGTATGATGAACGCCGGCCATCTGACCGATGTCTACGAATTGACAAAACGCGCGACGGAGATTGCTCCCCTTTCCCTGGTCGCACACGAGAACTATTGGCGTGCCATCGACGAGCTGAAACGTGGCTCACAGGCGCAGCGCGACTCCGAAGTGCTTGGCGATGTGGAGGCGCTCGTTCGTCGTCGCGGCGACGATGCGACCGTCCTCACCAGCGCCGCCGCCCAGTTCGCGCAGCGCAAGCTTCCGGAGCGCGCACGCGCGCTCGAGGATCGAATCCTTGCCGAACACCCGAACTCGTACACGGCAGAGTGGACGTACGTATCGCGCTATCGCACACTACGCACCCTTCAGCTCGATACCACGCATCACGATTCGACCCTCACGCCGCGATACACGCGCGCGCTCTGGTCATTCGTGGAGCTCCCGGTTCACAACAGCGACCGCATGCTCGGGGATGCCTACCGGGAACTCTTTCGGCTCAGCGACTCGACGACCAATGCAGATACGCTGCTGCGGATCGTTCGAGGCATGGTGAAATACGAAGGCATCAACCCGCATGTCGTCTATGCGGACGGTGCCATTCGCCTCGCGGAGCGTGGGCGCGATTTCAAGGAGGCCGAGCAGATCGCACGCCAGGGGATCAAGGAGGGCAAGGCGAAGATCGACTTGCAGAAGGCGAGCTACGAGACCGTCGGCGACTACGCCAAGGCCGTAGACTGGATGTCTGCCTTCATGTACAACGCTCTGGGAATCATCTACCTGCGCCAGAACCGTCTCGTCGACGCGGAGAAGCAATTCACGCACGCGCGAGAGCTGGACCCACAGAGTGTCAGGGCTTTCTACCAGCTCGGCGTCATGGCGGAGAAGCGTGGACGCCAGGCGGAGGCGGAGCAATTGTACATGAAAGGATCACTGCTTTCGACGATGGGGCCAAATCCGAACAAGGACGCATTGAAGGCTGCATACAGGAAACGAACAGGATCACTCGACGGGTACGAGAACTATCTCGGTTCGATCGAGGAGATCGACAGAGGGAACAGGAAGTCCGAGGTTGCCAAGTCGCGAGCGAAGACGGCGGTGCCGATGAAGGCGTTTCAGCTCACGACGCTCGATGGGAAGGTCGTGACGCTCGATAGTCTTCGGGGAAAGGCCGCCGTGATCAATGCGTGGGGCATGTGGTGCGGGCCGTGCGTCGCCGAGATGCCAGAGCTTCAGAAGCTCGCGACGCAGTATGCCTCGGATACGGCGGTGACAATTCTCACCATCGACAATGATGCGAATACCGATGCGCTGAGAAGCTGGATGCAGAAGAAGGGCTACACGTTTCCGACGCTACTGGACGACGGCTACCTGATGCGCGTGAACATGCACTCGTTTCCGACCACGTGGTTCCTGGATCGTCAGGGCCGAGTAGCGTTCACAAAGACTGGGTGGAGTGAGAAGCTGGTCGAGGAGTTCGGGTGGCGCATCGAAATGGTGAAGGCGCCATGAGCACATTGGCACGCGTCATGCTCGCCGCAGCGCTGCTTCTCGTTGGCACGGGAGAGGCGAATGGACAGGCTGCCGTATCACGCTGGTATCGCGGCAATACACACACGCACACACTGAACACCGACGGTGACAGCCCGCCAGACGTTGTGGTGCGTTGGTATCGGGAGCATGGCTATCAGTTCCTGTTCATCACGGACCACGAGTTCATCACCGACGTTGGGCCGCTGAATCAGCTCTTTGGCGCGGCGGGCAAGTTTCTCGTCATCTCCGCGCAGGAGGTCACGCAGCGAGTCGCGGATGCGTCTCACCCCGAAAAGATGCGTCAGGCCCACGTGAACGCGCTCGGCGTAACGCGCGTGATCATGCCGCTCGGCGAGCGCACCATCGCCACCGGTACGACCGTTGGTGCGACGTACGCCCGCAACCTCCCGTTGATTCGCGCGGCGGGCGGTATTCCACAGGTGAATCATCCGAATTTCAGGTGGTCCGTTCCGCTGTCGGAGATGTTGGGGCTGCCCGACTCCATGCTGTTCGAAGTGTGGAACGGGCATCCGCTCGTGCACAATCTCGGAGGCACGGATTCGCTCGGACGCTACATGCCGTCGACGGAGGCCCTCTGGGACTCGCTGCTCACGCGTGGGAAGTATTTGATGGCGGTCGCCGACGACGACAGCCACAGCTATCACCCGGAAGACGCGGAGAAAGCCGACTTGGCGCGGCCGGGTCGTGGGTGGATCATGGTGCGCGCCGACACCCTGACGCCGGAGTCGATTCTTCGTGCGCTTGGGCGCGGTGAGTTCTATGCGACGAACGGCGTCACGCTGCGCGATTATCGAGTCGTTGGGCGTGAGATCCGCGTGGATGTCGCGCAGTTCAGCGACAATCGATTCCTGACGGAATTCATTGGGCGCGAAGGCAGGGTGCTCGCATCCTCCACGGCGCTCAAGGCGCGCTACACGATCAAGGGCGATGAAGGGTACGTGCGCGCGCGTGTCACCGATTCGATGGGGCGGCGCGCGTGGATGCAGCCGGTGCGCGTCGCCCCATAAATTCTACAACTTCACGAGTTCGGTGTACGTCTCTGGCCGTCGATCGCGGAAGAACTGCCAGGTGTTTCGTACCTGCTTGATGACGTCGAGATCGAGATCCGCGACGATGAGCTCATCCTGGTCGCGCGTACCGACGGCCAGCATCTGCCCGCGTGGATCGCAGAAGTAGCTCTGCCCGTAAAACTCGCCGATGTTCCACGGCGCTTCGGTGCCGACGCGATTGATGGCGCCGACGAAGTAACCATTGGCCACCGCGTGCGCGGGCTGCTCGAGCTTCCAGAGGTACTCCGACAATCCAGCAACGGTCGCTGATGGATTGAAGACAATTTCCGCACCGTTGAGCCCAAGTGCGCGCGCGCCCTCAGGGAAGTGGCGATCGTAGCAGATGTACACGCCGACCTTCGCGTACTTCGTTTGAAACACGGGATAGCCAAGGTTGCCGGGCTTGAAGTAGTACTTCTCCCAGAAGCCCGGCGCGACCTGCGGAATGTGGTTCTTGCGATACTTGCCGAGGTAGGTGCCGTCGGCATCGATGACCGCGGCGGTGTTGTAGTACACGCCGGTCGATTCCACCTCGTACAGGGGAACGATGATGACCATGCCGTATTTCTTCGCCGTCTCCTGCATGAGCTTCGTGGTCGGGCCATCCGGAATGGCTTCCGTTGCCTCATACCACCTGGGGGTCTGCTCCGCGCAGAAGTAGGGACCGGTGAAGATCTCCTGCATGCAGAGGATCTGGACGCCCTGCGCACCGGCCTTGTCGATGAACGCCATGTGCTTATCGACATTGGCTTGACGGATTTGTTCGATGGGCGCACTCGTGTCGATGGCATTGGATGCCTGAATGAGTCCGCATTTGACTATGTGAGCCACGATTCCTCTTATAGTTTCGAGTCCCAAGCGACGGCTGAATTCACACTGCCGAAGCTCTATTCATGAAACAGATTTGACGGATTCAATCTTGCTTCATTGTCAGTTCATGCAGTTATCGATGCCTTGTGGCCACGCATCAGAAATGTGTAAATCACAAAGCTCAATCCAAATGTCACGAACCAGGCATACTGGTACAGCTGATCCAGGAATCCGGGATCCGCAACGTTCCCACCGGGCGTCGTGGCCGCATGCCAGAATCCGGGAACAACGGGCAGCACTCCCAGCACCAGCGCGATGATTGCGGCAGGATTCCAACCGCCCTTGTATGAGTAGATGCCGTTCTCGAGGAACAGGTCGCGGAGGGACAACTGTTGGCGCCGAATGATCCAGTAATCAGCGATGAGAATGCCGCCAAGTGCGCCCATGAGGCTCGAGTAGCCAAGGAGCCAGGTGAAGATGTAGGCGCCGGCATCGGAGTAGAGCTTCCATGGCATCATCAACACGCCAATGACCGCTGTGATCAAGCCGCCGGCGACATAGCTGATGCGACGCGGACTCAGGTTCGAAAAGTCGTTTGATGGAGAGACGACATTCGCGGCCATGTTCGTACTGATCTGGGCGAGCAACACGACGATCGTCGAGAAGAGAATCACTGCGGGGCCGCCGATCTTTCCGACCAGCACGACGGGATCCCAGATCGGCTCACCGAAAATCACGATCGTCGCACTCGTTACGGCCACACCAATGAATGCGAACGCGGTCATGGTCGTCGGAAGCCCCATCGCCTGACCGAGCATCTGTGACTTCTGGCTCCGCGCGTAGCGGGTGAAGTCTGGGATGTTGAGGCTCAGTGTGGCCCAGTAGCCAACGTTTGCGGTAAGCGCGGCGGGGAACAGTGCCCAGAAGTTCGTGCCCTTGCCGCCCTGAAGACGGACGGACTCGTGCAGGATGTTCGACAACCCTCCGCCGCGCATGATTCCCCAACCCAGCAACGCCACGCCACCGAGCAGGAGAACAGGCGCGGACCAGGCGCCGAGTACCTTGATCCCGTCAATGCCGCGAAGGATGATGACAACCTGGATTGCCCAGAAGATCGCGAATGAAATGGCAACGCCCGCCGACAGATCCGCCCACGCTGGCCACGCGGCAACGAGCAATGCGTTGAGGGCGAGAGCGCCGATCCATGTCTGAATGCCGAACCAGCCACACGCTACGACAGCACGCAATATAGCGGCGACGTTCGCGCCCTTGGTTCCGAATGCCGCTCGGCAGAGCACCGGAAACGAGATCCCATATTTCGTACCCGCATGCGCATTCAACACCATCGGGATGAGCACGATGGTATTGCCGAGCAGGATGGTGACCATCGCTTGCCACCAGGTCATGCCCTGCGTCATCATCCCCGACGCCAGCGTGTACGTCGTGATGACGACGCTCATGCCGATCCACAGGGCGGCGATGTTATACGTGGACCACGTGCGCCGGTCGAGCGGTGTCGGCGCCAGATCCGGATTCCAGAGCGGGCTGTGCGAAAGATCCTCGTCGGTCGTCACGAAGTCGTTCGTGACGACATCCGGGTGATAAGGCGGTCCAGTGATGATCGTCTCGATTTTCACGGCCGTCCTCCCGCGAGACCGGCGGACGTTCTCGGAAGCCATTGGCCCCGGCCTTCCTTACCGACGACCTTGTAGTCATCGACGATGACCTCGCCACGTGACAATGTCGTGCGCGAGAAGCCGGCAAGCTCCCATCCTTCGAACGGAGACCAATCAGCGCCGCCCTCCATCTCGCTCGGCGTGACTGTCAGCGTGCGCGTCGGGTGAATAATCGCCAGGTCCGCGTCGGCGCCGATGGCGATCGAACCTTTCTTCGGCGCGAGCCCCATGATCCTGGCCGGATTGGTGCTGAGCTTCGCGCACATTTCGTCGAGCGTCAACTTTCCCTCGAGCACGCCCTTCGTGTACGTCAGCGGCATCAATGTTTCGAGACCAGGCATGCCCATCGGGATCTTCGTCCAGTCACCTTCCCACATGGCCTTCTGTTCGCGCGTGAAGGTGCACGTGTCCGTCGAGATGACGGAGACCTCGCCGTTCTTCAATCCGCGCCAGAGCCGGTCAGAGTCCGCGGGCTTCTTGAGCTGCGGACAGCACGCGAACAGGTGTCCGTCCTCTCGAGAAAACACCGAGTCATCCAAAACGAGGTACTGCACGCACGTCTCGGCAATCACCGGCACGCCTCGGCCCTGCGCCGCCCGGATGATGTCGGTGCCTTCGGCGGTGGACATGTGGACGATGTAGAGCTGTCCGCCCGTTACCTCACTCCACTGCACGACGCGCTGGATTGCTTCCGCTTCGATGAAGTTCGGACGGGTGATCGCGTGCAGCACCGCTCCATGCTGCTTCATCAGTTCTGGCGTATGGTGCCGAGCGATGAGTTCGTCGAGCACGCGCGAAGACTCCGCGTGCACGAGCAGCATGGCGCCATGTTCCTTCATACGCTCGAGCGTTCCGAACAGGGCGCGGTCGTCGGATTGCCACCCTTCCGACTCGTAGATCATGAACTCCTTGAAGGTGGTGAAGCCGCGCTCCACCATCCCCGCGATCTGATCCTTGTGTTCGTTGTAGCGGGTGATGCAGATGTGAAACGTATAATCGATCAGCGACTTGCCTTCCGCCTTCTTCATCCAGGTGTCCGCGGCTTCGCTCAGTGACCCGGTGGCGCTGGGAATCGCGAAGTCGATGACGGTCGTGACGCCGCCACGTGCGCCGGCTCTCGTTCCCGTGCGATAGTCGTCCGCCGAGACGGTGCCGCAGAATGGCAACTCGAGGTGGACGTGAACGTCGAGGACGCCGGGGATCACATGATGTCCCGTTGCGTCGATGACGTCGGCGCTTCCTGTGTCGAGGTTCGCTCCAAGCGCGGCAATCTTCTCCCCGACAATGCCTACGTCGCCAATGAACGTTCCGCCTGGGGTCACGACATTCCCGTTCCGGACTATTCGATCAAATTTCATCTCGAGTTCCTTCGAGGTAAGGGCAGTGAACGCGGATTGAGCGGATGGAGCGGATAAGTTCTGATAAAAAGCCTTCGCAGTTGCCGTATCAGATGTGATCCGCCCAATCCGCTCAATCCGCGTTCAACGAGAGCAATAGTGACCAGCGCGATGAACTACCGACCACTCACTTGCTGAAGGGCGACATCAAGTGCCTCGAGCGCATAATCGACATCATCCGCGGTAATGCACATGGGCGGCTTGATGCGAAGCACATTGCCGTCGAGACCACCCTTTCCGACGAGAACACTCATTTCCTTCAACGCCTCGAGGACGTCCAACGTCTGTTGCTTCGCGGGAGCCTTCGAACTACGATCCGATACCAGCTCGAGGCCGAGCATGAGCCCCATGCCTCGGACGTCGCCAATCAGTGAGTGGGTTGCCTGCAGCTTTTGCAGGCCGGACTTGAAGCGCGCACCGAGCACGCGACAGTTCTCTTGCAGGCCGTCCTCGTCGATGATGTCGAGCACGGCGAGCCCCGCCGCCATCGAGACCGGGTTGTTCGCGTACGTGTTGAAGTGAATGCGCTGCGCGAGGGGCTTGGCGATTTCCATCCGCGTTGTCACCGCACCGATCGGCGCACCGTTACCAAGTCCCTTGGCCATGGTGACGAAGTCGGGGACGACGTCCCAGTTCTGGAAGCCCCAATAGTGCTCGCCTGTGCGGCCGAAGCCGGTCTGGACTTCGTCTGCGATGCAGAGACCACCGAACTCGCGGATGATCGCGTAGACCTCTTTCAGATAGTTCGGGGCACCGTACGTCACACCGCCGACGCCTTGCAGCGGTTCCGCGAGAAATGCGGCGACCTTGCCGGGAGTGGAGAAGCGAATGAGGTCGCGGATATCGGCCGCCGACATCGACGCGATCTCTTCCGGCGTGCCCTTGAATGGGCTCCGGTACGGATCGGGGTTCATGGCGTGATGGACGTGGCCGTCTCCACCGACCGGATACTTCCACGTGCTGTGCGACGTAAGTCCCATCGCGCTAGGGCTGCCGCCGTGATATGCATTGCGCAGCGCGATGACGTCGTGATGGCCGGTATACAGGCGCGCCATCTGAATCGCGAGGTCGTTCGCCTCGCTTCCCGAGTTCGTGAAGTACGTGACGTCGAGACCCGGCGGCATCTTCGACGCCAGCTTCTTCGCAAGCATCGGGAAGTTCGGATGCAGGTAGATCGTCGTCGCGTGCTGCAAGGTGCCGACCTGTTTCGTGACCCGCTGGACAAATTTGGGATGACAATGCCCGACGCTGACGGTCACGATTCCCGCGAGGCAGTCGAGATAGCGGCGGCCCGTTTCGTCGTAGAGGTACTGCATGTGCCCCTCGACGATGAGCAACGGCTCCTTGTAGATCGTGTAGACGGCTGGGTTGGTGAATTGCTTCCGCATCGCGATGAGCTCTTCGCGGGGCGGGCCGTCGTAGGGGCGCGGGGTGTGGTCGGTGCGCGGGAGTTCAAGCTGTGGGGCAATCGTAGTCATCGAGACCTCTCAGGGCT
Source organism: Gemmatimonadota bacterium (assembly GCA_040389905.1). Classification (GTDB taxonomy): domain Bacteria; phylum Gemmatimonadota; class Gemmatimonadetes; order Gemmatimonadales; family Gemmatimonadaceae; genus AG11. The sequence continues at coordinate 17,546 of JAZJZK010000015.1, forward strand.
TCGGCGAAACCGTGCAGGCTTCGGCGACAATGAAAATGCATTGGTCATTCTTACCGCAGAGGGCGCGGAGGAGCAGAGGTACGCAGAGGAAAGCGTAACGGCAGGTGCAGACCCCTCGACTCGCTTCGCTCGCTCGGGGTGACATTACTGGCCGCGCTCCCGTTCGTTCGTCGCCTGCACTCCTCTGCGTTCCTCTGCGCCTCGGCGTCCTCTGCGGTTCAAAAGAAAGGTCGAATGCCGAAACTTCTGACCTCGGTGATCAGGCCACAACCTCGCTAGAATCTGGAACCGCATACCCCTCAACCGGCTCGTATCCACCCTGATAGGAATCTCCCGCTGGCCGGCGGATCGCCGACTGCGAAACCACGCGATCGCGGCGCGCACCACGGAAATCCTCGATACACGTCCAGCCCTTCGACGCGTTCCGTTCGAGGAACGCATCCAGCCCCTCGTTCAATCGCTTGATGACATTCGGGCCGATCGCCGAGTCGAGCATCGCGGCGGTGCAAACCTGAACGGTGCCAGCGCCAAGCAGGAAGTACGAGAGTGCCTGTGAGAAATCAGAGACACCACCGATGGCCGAGAATGCCTTGTCGGGAAACGCCTGCGTCATCTTTGCCATGTTGGCGAGCGACATCGGAAGGATCGCAGGGCCACCGAGTCCACCGCTCGACACGAGGCCATCGACGTTGATCTCGAATTCGAGCGTCTCGGGGTCGATCAGCGGGAGCGACGGGAAGGTATTCGATGACACGATCGCATCCGCGCCGCCGCGGAAGCAGGCCGCCGCTTCCTCGACGATATCCTGCGTTGCGGGCGTGAGCTTGGTCCAGACGGGAATCTTCGCGACGTCCTTTACCGCTTCTGTGACTGTCGAGCAGAGGACCATGTCCTTGCCAATGTTGGAGCCCATGTCCTTTCGGTCCATGTGCGGGCAGGAGAAGTTGAGCTCGAGCCCGTCGGCTCCCGCATCCTGGCAGCCCTCGGCCAGCGTCTGCCACGCCTTGTGCTCCTTGTCGCTGCCGGAGCCCGCCATGATCGAGGCGATCACCACCTTGGTCGGATGCGCCTCCTTGAACTTCCGGATCTTGGGCATCCACCAGTCGAGCCCCTTGTCGGAGATCAACTCCCAGTTCCACGAGCCATGAAGCGCCGCACCGGGCTGCTTCTTCATCGACACGCGATTGTCTTCGGCGGACGTGCGAAAAAACTTCGTCCGTGCGCCGACGACGTTCACGACCGGATGGAGGCCGATCGTCTTGACCACGACGCCGCCCCATCCGGAGTCGAACGCACGCATGATGTTGTTCTCCGACTCCGTCGGTGGAGCCGACGAGAGCAGGAACGGATTCTCGAACTTGATGCCTGTGAATGTGACGGATCGGTCAGCCATGTGGGTCGAGCCTCCTCAGCTCATCCAGTTGACGCCAGCTTCCTTGTTCCATTTCGTGGTCATCTTCTTCGCTTGCGTCCAGAATTCGATCGATCCGCGACCGGTTATGTCGCCGACACCGAACTTGGAGTCGTTCCATCCACCAAACGAGAACGGCTCACGCGGCACCGGCACACCGACATTTACGCCGACCATACCGGCACTCGCGTGCTCCATGACGTGCTTTGCAACGCCGCCACTCTCCGTAAAGACGGACGCGGCGTTGCCGTACGGAGAAGCATTCTCGATCTGTAAGGCTTCGTTCACGTCCTTGGCGCGCACGATTGCGATCACGGGACCGAAGACTTCTTCCTGCGCGATCTTCATGTCCGGCGTCACATAGTCCACGATCGTCGGGCCGATGTAGTAGCCATCCTCCCGGCCCGCGACCTTCGCGCCGCGACCATCCACGAGCACCTTTGCGCCGAGCGCCTCGGCTTCGTCGATGTAGCGCGTGATCCGTTCTCTCGAGGCCGCGGAAATAACGGGGCCGACATCCTTCCCAGGGACCATCGCCTTCGTGACTTCGACCATTCGGGCGATGATGTGATCCGTCGCCGACACGGCGACCATTACCGACGCCGCCATGCAACGCTGGCCCGCGCAACCGGACATCGACGCAACGATGTTCGTCGCCGCCATCTCCCGATCCGCATCGGGCATGACGATGAGATGATTCTTCGCACCGCCAAGCGCGAGGCAGCGCTTGAGGTTCGAGGTGGCTCGCCGGTAGACGATCTGCGCCACCTTGGTCGAGCCGACGAAGCTCACGGCAGCGATGCCCGGATGATCGCAGATGGCTTCGACCGCCTCTCGCCCGCCGTGCACGACCTGAAGCACACCGTCGGGAAGGCCCGACTCCTTGAGCAGTTCGACGATCCGTTTCGCGCTCAGCGGAACCAACTCCGACGGCTTGAGGATCATGCAATTGCCGAGGGCGATCGCATTCGGGATCGACCAGTTGGGCACCATGTTCGGGAAGTTGAATGGCGTGATCGACGCCACCACTCCGACAGGGTAGTGCTCGACTCGGCACTCGACGCCTCGGCTCACTTCGAGTACTTCGCCGGTGACGATCTGTGGCAGCGAGCACGCGAACTCGCAGAGCTCAGCGGACTTCAGTATTTCGGCGCGCGCCTCGCTGGCGATCTTTCCGTTTTCCTCCGTGACGAGCGCCGCCAACTCGTCGACGTGCTGTTCGAGCAGCGCTTTGTACTTATAGAGGACCTGGACCCGCTCCTTGATCGGCGTGACGGACCAGCGGGGGAAGGCGGCGCGGGCGGAGGTGACGGCGGCGTCGACGTCGCGCGCTGAGGACAGCGGGACGCGCGACAGGATCTCGCCACTACTGGGATTGTAAACATCCAGTGTGGGGGCATCCGGCGACACAAAAGCGCCGCCGATGCAGTTCTGCACTTCGGCGTATTTCATAGGCTAACATGTGATGGGGAACGGAGTTGAGCAAGCTCCGTCCATGGTATGCACCTCGTACACGGCGGCAAGTGCAGATCCCTCGACCTCGCTCGGGATGACATCCAGGCTCGGTACTTAGGTATCAGGGCTCCACCGTGGGAGCACCGTTTGGCGTCGTTGGCCGTTCGCCTCGCCCCGTCGCCTTCGCCCGTTCGCCGATGGATTGTACAAGTGCCGCCAACCTGTGCCGCTCCAGCGGAAGCGTGAGATCAGCCAGCACGGCGCGCTGAAGTGTCGGCTGAAGTACGGCGGGAGCCACGGCCGCCGTGCGGAAGAGAACTCTCGCGCCACCGGCGCAGATCGGTATCGATAGCAACGCGGCGCCCGTTGCGCTGGCCAATGCCCGGTCGACAACCAACACCAGCGGAGTGCGTCGAGCCCCCAACTCGCGAGCTTCTTCGATCGAGCCGACCACAGCCGGCCGATGTCCCAGTCCGGCGAGGCTCTGGGCAAGCCCTTCCAGCAGTGCCGCGTCCGTTCCCACGAGCATCACGTAGGTCATTGTGCGGACATCTCCTTGGAACGTGAGGTCAGAACCCCGGGAAAAACAGGTGCATTACCAACCACTCGACAGGTTGAAGCGCAAACCATGCCACGAGTGGAGACAAGTCGATCATGCCGAACGTCGGCAATACGCGTCGCAGTGGCGCGAGCATCCATTCCGTGGCACGGAACGACCAGCGCGTCCAGACACTGTACGCCAGTCGCGGAAACCACGACGATAACACCCGAACAAGAAGGGCAAGCGCAAGAAAGCGAAAGACCCAGTGTACGAGAAGCGCGAGGATCCCGACGACCCCCGCGGTGGAGAACAGTGTGACTTCGCGAACGAGTCCAGCAAGCGCATCCACGCCCGCGATCACGAGTCCCGCGACGACGACGTAGACGACGAGCCCCCACCACGGCGTCGCCGAAGGATGACCTCCCGCCCGTACCACTTGTCGCTCGACACCCGCGAGACGTGGGTCCACCTGCACGCGCATGAAGCGCGAAAGACCTCCGAAAGGGCTTATTCGGCGAGTTCTGGCAGCCCAATCGGCCGTCGCGATCGCCGCGACGACGATACCGCCTGCAAGGAGCACTGTCCGGACAAGACCTGAAAGCGCGACGAGAGCGCCGAGTGCGTCGGTCATGCGTGGTATACTGCTGGAGGTACCTCTCCCCTTCAAGTCTGGTCGTGTGCCAATTTAGTCTTTCCTGACTCAACCGACTTCAAATGCCGACTGAAAAACGCCCTCGCCGCCACTGGCTCGTCAAATCCGAGCCCGACGTCTTTTCCTTCGACGACCTCCTCGCTCGGCCGGGGAAGACGACCCATTGGGATGGCGTCAGAAACTTTCAGGCACGCAACACGATGCGTGACGACATGAAGAAAGGGGATCTGGTCTTCTTCTATCATTCGAGCACGGAACCGCCGGCCATCGTTGGCGTGGCAGAAGTGGTCAAGGATGGCTACCCCGACCCCACGGCCTTCGACGCGAACGACTCGCACTTCGATGTGAAGAGCAAGACGGAGTCGCCAACCTGGTTCATGGTCGACATCAAGGCGGTCAAAAAGCTCAAGACCCCTCTGTCCCTCGGCGAGCTGCGAGGGATGAAGGGTCTCGAGAAGATGACGCTCCTGCAGAAGGGAAGCCGGTTGAGCGTTCAACCGGTTTCCGAGTCGGAGTGGGCGATCATCTATGCAGCGGGGATGAAGTAGGTCACGGCACGTCGATGGTGTATCCGTACGGCGACGCGCTGGTCATGAAGTTCTGCACGTTGAAGGCGACGCCGTCCTTCGAGGTGTCGTACAGATTTCCCAGTGAGAACGTGGCGTAGCCGTTCGCGACTGCCTTCTGATCGATGAGCGCGTTCATCTGGGTCGCGAGGTCATTGAGAAAGCTCACGTCCGAAGGAGACAGGATGTAATCGGGCGTTCCCGGAATGTCATCGCAGCTCAAGTCGTAGGGACCGGCGCCGACGGCAGCGCGTCCCGCACCCGTGGCGATCGCGGTCGGAACGAGACCGCGCACGAAGAGAAAGTTCGGGCTCGCGACGCAGTTCGCGTTCACGGCGACGTTGAACGCGGCAAAGGCCGCGCGCTGCGCAGCGATCTCGGCTCCCGTGCGGATTGTCGGAAACTTGCGGATATCGGTCGGAAGCTTGACGTGCACCGCCTTCGCGCCGGTCGCCTTCACGCTGTCGATGATCTTCGAGTACGCGTCGGCGAAGGTCGCGTAGGGCACGAAGGTGAGGTTCGGCGCAAGCACGCCGACCTGCGCCGGCAACAGTTCATTCCCGCCGAATTCTACGGAGACGAATGTCGGCTTCTTGGCGCGCATGGCGGTGATCTGTGTCATGCCAGTCGGCAACACGCGGCTGGTGATCGGCCCGCGTCCGTGCGATGCGGTCGCCGGCGTGGCCGTGAGCGCCTCGACGGCCGTGGCATTCTCGACCGCCAAGAGGTTCGACGACACCACGCTCCCCGGCATCAGCTCACCGCACATCGTCGACTCGGCGGCAACTGAGCTTCCGTCGACACGAGCGAAGCCGGCGAGCGGGGCGGCGAGGGGTGGCTGGCATCCCGGCGCGGAAATCAGCGGCAGGCTGAAGGTAGGAAGGGGATCGAAGGGGTCGTGGGGGAAGCGAGCGCCAGCGAGCGAGCAGCCTACGAGGTGACCGAGGGATGACCGCCCGGAGACACCGCCGAGAGATATTGCGCCCGTCAAATCGCACGAGAGCCTCCTGCCATGCATACAAAGTCCGAGCGTCATGCCACACCCGACACCAATGCCACGGCTTCTTGCCGCCTCCCCCCACTGCCGTTCGTGGGCCGGCAGGACGAGATGCGCGCCCTGGACGCGTGGATGCACCAGGTGGCGTCCGGAGTTGGCGGTACGCAGATCGTTACCGGTGCCGGTGGAGTGGGCAAAACGCGCCTCGTAAACGAGTTGGCGGCGCGGGCGACGAAAAACGGATGGACCGTTGCTGCAGGTCAGGGCTTTCCGGTTGAGACTGGTGTTCCCTACGCCCTTTTCACCGACGCGTTGACGCCGGTGATCAGTGCGCTCGGGTCATCGGCACTCGCGGTGCTCACGCGCGGGGACAGTGGCGCAATCGCGAATATCTCTCCGACGCTCTTTCAACAGAAACCGGCGAGCCACGGGGGCGACTCGGCCGGTGACGCCAAGGCGCGCCTGCTGTGGGGCGTTTCCCAGTTCCTCGGGCAACTGGCCAAGCAGCACCCGCTCCTCATCGTGCTCGAGAATCTTCAATGGGCCGACTCGTCGTCACTCGAGCTGCTCCACTTCATCGCACGTCAGGCAGCGACCCAGAGGGTCGCCATCCTGTGCACATACAATGAAGAAGAGGCCGAGGCAAACCACGTGCTTCGCTCGACTGAGCAGTCCCTACTGTCGCTGAACGCAGCCCATCTCGTGCGACTCGCGCCACTGCCCGTGGGCGCGTTGCGACTACTCGTGAGCGAGCTATTCCACACCGACGCGGCGTCCGCGCAGTCGCTCGCGCTCCGGCTTCACTCATGGACGCTCGGGAACCCTTTCTTTGCCGAAGAGATGTTGAAGGCGCTCGTGGACTCAGGAGCGCTGCAAGAACGAGCGGGAGTCTGGAACGGGTGGGATGCGGACGCGCCGGGGTTACCGCGCTCGATACGAGATGCGGTCACGGCGAGAGTGGATCGCTTGGCGGAACGCACACGCTCCGTCGCAAATCTCATTGCAGTCATCGGCACGCGTGTGTCCCATGATGCCATCGTCGCCGTGAGCGGGTTGCCAGAGCGTGACGTCCTCGCCGCGCTCGACGACCTCCGTGCACATAGCGTCATGACGGAAGACGCAAAGGACGGAGTGGTTCGCTATGAGTTCATGCATCCACTCATGCGCGATGTCCTTTATGGTGCACTCGGCCTGGCAAGACGTCAGCTGTTGCATGCGACCGTCGCTGAGGCGCTCGAACAGCAGTATGGTGCGCAGGCGAGCGCCCACGCCGACGAACTCGCGTATCACTTTACCCGCGCGCAGGCGCGCGGCGTCCTGAGCAAGGCGGCGCGGTACCTTGCCGAAGCGGGCGCGAACGCGCTTGAACGCCACGCGAATCGTGAAGCGGCGGACTACCTGAGCGCCGCACTCGACCAATACGACCGCGAGTGTCCGGACGGTGATGACGCCTCGATCGACTGCGACGCCGTGGTCGAAGGGTTGGCGCGCGCGCGTCAACGGCTCGGCGAGTACGCGGTGGCAACCGGGCTGTGGGAACGAGCGCGCGAACTCGCGGCGCGGGCGGCGGACACGCCGCGCATCGCTGCCATCGAACGGCGGTTGGGGCTCGGCGCCTATTGGAGCGGACGATATGCGGATGCGCTTTCGCACTTCGGCGTGGCGTTGACTGTGGGAACGGGAGCCGACGAATCGTTGCGCGCACGTGTGCTCGCGGCGCAGGCAATGACACTTCATGCGCTCGGTGATCGCGATGCCGCGCGCGGCGTGGTTGACGATGCACTCGCCGTCGCCACTCGGCTTGGCGACGCCGGTGTTCTGGCGCGCGTGCTGCGAACGTCGCTGCAGTTGCACCTGTTCGTCGGCGACGCGGAAAAAGCGCACGTCGACGCGCTGCGCGCAATCGGCTTCGCGGCTACTGCTGGTGAACGCGGCGTCGAGTGGTCAGTCCACTGGGCGATGGCAATCGTGGGAGGACTCACCGGAGACGGCGCGATTGTCGCAGAGCATCTCGCGAAGAGCGAGCAGTTGGCGGACGATCTTCACTCGCCTGTTCTCGGCTGCTGGACGGCGGAAATCGCCATCGAATACGCGGCCGGCATCGGCGATTGGGACGCTGGCCTCGCACGTGCCGAGCAGGCGATACCACTCGCGCGCGCGTTGGGACAGCGGGTGTTGCTCCCCCGACTCCTCGTGTGGGCTGCGCTCATTCATCTGCACCGCGGAGCACAAGCGCGGGCAAAGGAATACCTCGACGAAGGGTGGGCACTCCTTAGTAGTGACGTCGTCCATCATCTCCGCAATGTGCACTCTGCCGTGCCCGTGCACGCCGGCCTCGTCGCGTACCACGTGTCCGTCAGTGAACATGAGCGGGCGCTCGAGATCGGTGAAGCGGGACTCGCACTCGTCGATCGAAGCGGATACGTGGCGTGGGGAATTCATCGACTGCTTCCCAAGATGATCGAAGCCGCGCTCTATCTTGGAGACCTGGGGCGAGCGGCTCGCTATCTCGACCGGTTACGCGATGATTCGATCAAGCTCGGACATCGGCTTGGACTGGCGTGGGTCGATACCGGTGACGCACTGATCGCGATGCTGCGACAGGATCACCAGAACGCCGCGGTGCTCCTGCGTCGTGGTGCGGACGCACTCGATGCCGTGCCCTGGGTGTTCGATGCAGCGCGCCTGCGCTGCAAACTCGCGTCGGTGCTCACGACGCTCGGCGACCGCGACGGCGCGGCACGCGAGCTTCGCCGGGCGCACGACGTGTTCGTGCGATTAGGGGCGGAAGCAGAGCTGACATATGCGCGTGAGCTCATCAGGGAGCGAGGGTTTCGCCCACCGGCGCGCGCCGTGTCGTCCGGCGTCGCAGGCCTGACGGGAAGGGAAGTGGACATCGCGAGACTGGCAGGTGCGCACAAGTCGAACAAGGAAATCGGCGCGGAGCTCGACATCTCACCGCGCACCGTGAGCACGCACATGTCGAACATCTTTGCCAAGTTGGCGGTGGCGTCGCGTGGGGAGCTCGCCGATGTGGCCCGAACGCTGCTCGCTCGCTGACGCTCGCTCGACGGAACAAGCCCAAGCCCGTCGTTACCGTCAAGGGAGCGCCAGCGAGCGGGCCGTTACCCGTCAAGTGAGCGCGAGCGATCGGACTGTCCGCTCGCCGTTGCCGGCCACCAGTTCCACCGCCCCGCGATTGTGAGCAGCGCCGGACCAACCGCAAGACGTATCAGCGTCGCGTCGAGCACGACGGCGGCTGCGAGCGCAACCCCGAGGATCTTCACGATGACGAATTCGCCGAGCGCGAACGCACCGAACACGATCACCATGATCGCCGCCGCACTCGTGATGACACGCCCTGAACGTGCGACACCGGAGACGAGTGCCATCCCTTCCGAGGCTCCGCGACGCCGCGCCTCCGCTATTCGCGAGATGAGAAAGACCTCGTAATCCATGCTCAGGCCGAAAACCACACAGAAAACGAGCAGGGGAATCGCGACAAAGGTACCGTCGAGCGGACTATCCAGACCCAAGAGGCGAGCACCGTATCCATCCTGGAACACCAACACGACGACGCCGAGCGCAGCCGCGACGGCGAGAAGATCGAGTGCCACCGCCTTGAGCGGAACGAGCACTGACCGGAAGCCGATGAGCAACGCGACAAGGATGCCTCCCACCACAAGGCCGACAACGCGCGGCATACGCCTGAGGATGGCATCGGCGTAGTCTGCGTTGAGCCCGGGCACGCCACCGACACTTATCGTCACGCCTGGGATGCCGGCAATGCGCGCCACATCGAGGTTGCGAAGGTCCCGTGCGATCGCGGTCAGTGCTTCGCCTTGGACCGTATCGAGCGGAATGACTTCGATCATGGCGAGTTGCTCGTCGCGACTCAGATACGTAGCGCGTACGTCTGCCGGAACGAGATAGAAGGCCGGCGAGCTTGGCAGAACGCCGGGCACAATGGAGGGGAGCGCACGTACATGAAGCACGCGAGTGTCGCTTGCAATCACGTCGGCGAGCCGCTGCGTTGCAGACCAACCCGCGGCATCAGTTGCGAGGAGCCCTTTCGGGAACGCGATCACGACGCGCATGGTCTGGACAATACCGCCGCGCTCCATGGCGGTCAGATCCTGCATCGCACGCGCGCTCTCGGCAGAATGCGGAAGCCAATGCGCGCGGGGAAGGCGCGGCTCGAGCCGGAGCGCTTGCGCGGCGAGCGCGACGAGCGGCACGCCGGCGAGCAGCAGCACCCGAACTGGTCTGCGAGCGACGAACAATGCCCATCGCCGCCAATGTGGTGACTCGCGGCGCGTGCCGGACCGACCCACTCGCCCCCACTCGACGCGAGGGCCAAGTGAGGCCAGCACACCGGGGACCAGCGTGACGGCAACGAGCGACGACACGGCGACGACCAGCAACCCACCGACAGCGATCGATCGCAGGTCGTCCAACGGCACGATCAGGAGCGACGCGAAACCCACGATGACGGTCGCGGCCGAAACGAGCACACTATGGCCGGCATTCACGGTCGCGACAACGGCGGCGGCTTCGCTGCTCAGTCCTCCATGTCGCGCCTCGCGAAAGCGCGTGATCAGTAAAAGCGAGTAATCGACGCCGAGTCCGAGGCCGAGCATCGAGACAACGTTCTGAAGCACGATGGAGAGCGGCCAGTGTGAAGCGATGAGCGCGGCTGCTCCAAGCGAGAGCCCGATGGCAAGCGCGGCGGCAGCGAGAGGAATGACGGAAGCCGCGAGAGTCCCAAACGCGAGAACCAGGAGAGCGAGTGTGAGGGGAAGGGCACGACGCTCAGCGAGAGAGACGTTGGCTGCGCTCGTGCGACGGAGATCAAAATTGAGCGCGTCTTCGCCGGTCCACTTCACGGACAGGCGCGGGTAACGGACGACAAGTGCAGCGGTCGCTGCCGTGGTACTCGCGCGAAGCCGCGGCATCAGCTTGTCCACCGCGCCGTCGTTTGCATCGAGGCCGACGAGAACAAGTGACTCGCCGTGTGCACCGAGAAAGGCGGAGTCGCGACGATCAAGATACGATAGGGTGTGCGTCACCCCGGGCACACTCTTCGCCGCGTCGACGATGCGACGCAGTGCCACGCTGCCGTCCTGAGTCGTGGGGCTCGGCGCGCCCGTCACGACGATGACCGCGGCTCGCGCAAAGGGCGAGGCGAAGCGCGAGCGAAGAAGGAGCGATACGGCGTTGGACTGGCTTCCGTCGATGTGAATACTGGTCTGCAACAGCGGAGCGAGCCGGCGTGCGAATGGAAGCAGGGCCATCGCGGCGATGATCCAGAATGCGGCGAGCCAGCGCCGGTGGCGCACGATTGCGCCGGCCAGCGACGTCGCTCGGGGTGATATCATACCAGCGCCGATTCGAAGTACAGCGGCCGTCCACTGAGTGGCTGGCCAACCCACCGCCCGGTCGGCGAGGTAATGAACGCATTCACAGCGGTCGGTTGCGCGAGAAGGCCGCTCAGTGACATACCGCGTGGGTCACGTCGATCGAGTGCGAGCGTGAAAAAGAGCGGTCCCGTGCCACGTCGAGTATCGTAGGCGTGCAGCAACAACGCACGCAATACCGATGCGTCGGCCTCCGGGGCACAGAGGTGCAGTGCCGTCAACGTCCGCAGGATCGCACCAGCGGGTGGGAGTGGAGCATTGCCGACCATTGGCGACACCATATTCACGACTCGACGCGCCATGGTGAGCCGACGCGAGTAGTCGAGGACACGCAACTGCTTGAATGCGCGTTGGTCCCACAGGGCCATGAAGCCAACGATGCGACCGTCGGATCGTCGTGCGACCAGGTAGTCGTGTATCGCCAGACCGGGCGCGCGGTCCACGAATGCTCGCAGACTCGCGGCATCGAGAACGGGAGCGAACTGTCGCTCCGGTGCGTGGCGCAGCCACAATTCCGCCATCTCCGGAATGTCGTCGTCACGGGCGGGTTCCACTCGTAGTCCGGAGACGGACGATGATCGGCGCCACAGGAAGGGAATAGCGTAGACTTTGAGCACCGCCAGCGGGTCGAGAATCGGCAGGCCGCGTGGGCCGGCGCTGCGCCGCTCCATTGCCTTGTTGCCGGCGAGCACAGTCCCGATGATCGGAGTATGACGTCCGCCGAATTCACCGCAAGCATCGCGTGCAAACGCGATCAACGAGTCGGCCGCCGCGCCGCCTCGATGTCGCGGATCCACCTTGAGATCCCCGACATACGCTGTTGGCATGACTCGCCCATCGACGTACGTCGATCTCTCGGCCGCCATGATGCACCCGACAACCCCGTCACTCAGTTCAGCCACGCCCACTCGGCAACCAGAACCTTCCAGTTCCGACAACGTGAAGAAGTCAGGCGTCCGTTCCATGCACATCGTCATCTCGCCGACCATCGGGCACGAGGCGGCCAACGCAATGAGCGCCGCATTGTCCTCTGCTCGCGCGTCGCGCACGACGAGCACAGGAGGCGCGTGCCGGATCGCGGACGTCATGCGGCCTCGGCGATGCGACACGCCACGACGCGCCGCTGCACGACGCTTCGATCCGATGCCGTCAGTCGCGCACTGAGCGCGTCGTCGGGAAGAATGCGTTCACACCAGGCGGGCAGCGGGGTCCATCCGACAAAGTTGCGATACACGAGTCGAGCTCCCGGCGCCGCGGTGCGAAGTACTTCATGGAACAACGCGTCGATCTGCACTGGGGTCATCCACTCGCAGATGTTCGAGAGGGCGAAGCCGTGCACCGACGCGGACGGGCGCATCGAGAGCGCTTCGGTCATGCCGCCGTCAATGAGGCTGAGACGATGTGCACCGCATGCGACGGCTGCGCAGCCCTCTCCACTCAGATACATCGGAACGCCATTCGGCACGTCGACCGGGTAGCGGCCGGTCAGCATCTGATGGAGGAAGTAATTATCACGCACCGGCAGATCGGTGAGTGCATGCTCCGCGAGACTCCGGAAATGTTTTGCAAAGCTGGGGTTTTCCACGTTCGCGAAGAACTCCGCCGGATACGTGCGCCGGAACGCAACGCGATTGCAAAGGACGGCGAAGAGCGCGCGCCACCGCCACGTATTCCACTCCGTCGCGAACAACTCGCGCTGCGCATCCACCGTCTCACACGAGAGGAGGCGCGCGATGCGACGCTGTGAGTGCACGCCGAGCCGGAGAGCCGTGACGACTGCGGCAATGAATCGCTCGCTTACGCCAACAGAGAGTACGCCCCGCTCGATATCAACCAGTCGCTGGTCCCAGTACGCACGCGCCTGTGATGTGAGCGACGTTCGAAGGTCCGCATAGATTCTCGCGCGCCGCTTCATGGGCTGTGCGCCGAGAAAGCCGACGGCATCGTGACCACCGCACGACGCCGCGGCAACCTTCAACTCGACCAGATGATGCTGTGTCGCGTTACGATCGACGGCGACCACGTGCCCGGCGCCCGCGGCAAGCACGGAGAGCGCCGTGCAGCCACCGGAACTGACGATGACTACCGTTTCTCCGTCGGATGGTCGGAGCGCCTCTACTTCCGCGGCCGCATCCTCACGCACCTGCGCGAAGAAGAGGCGGCCATCCATCGCATCGGGAAGTGATACTCGCGCGACAGGGTGGTGCGTCATGCCGCCGCCTCCCAGCCGAGGGCGCACGTGGTGTGCGCATACACCAGCGCGTCGGCCTCCTGGTATTTGTGCATCGTTTCGCGAACGAGGTCACCACGCTGCAACGCCTGCTTGTCAAGCCATCGCTTGACCCAGGCGAGGTGCCCCTTCTCCTCTTCGAGCATTTGCGCCAGCGTTGCGCGAACACGCGGATGTGTTCCAGCGCGCCGGAGATGCTCGGTGAAATGCCGATAAACGCGACGCTCGAAAACCTGCGTCAGCGCGAGGACGTCGAGCAGGCCGGTCGGTGTGCCGACGAGCGTCGCATAGTGGGTCTGGTACGTTTGGCGAACGGGATGGACGCGTCCCCCAACGGCAACAATGGTTTCGGTCCATAGCAACGAGTGCTGAACCTCCTCCGCACTGTGGCGCGTCAGGTCGAGCACCAGCGACGTGTCTCGTGCTCGGCGCGCGACCTGGCCGAGGATCAGTCCACCGTGCAGCTCGGACGCGCGATAGAAGTTGAGGAAGCCGAGCTCGCGAGTTGAGATCTCCACATATATCTCCCGCGGCAGACTACAGCCGCAGCTTGAGGTGATCGACGATGCGGACTCCGCAGAGCCGTTCGATTCGTTTCGCGAAGGAGCGAATAGCGAGGGGATCGCCGGGAAAAGAGACAGGCACTTCATCGACGACCTGTTCGCCGAAGTGGTGGAAGTGCACTGCCGCGTCGAGGACTGCCGGTATGAGTTCTGGTTCGCGCGTGATATGCGCCGCGAGCAGGTCCGACGCCGCTTGCGCGTGGCGTACTTCGTCGGCCGCGATGAACGAGAGCAGTTGTGCCAACGGCAGATCAACGGCCTGCTCTCCCAGGCGGCGGAAGAAATACGACGCGAGGTGTTCCGACAGCATGAACTCGACAAGTCGTTCGACGAGTGTGCCCTGCGGCCCCACTTGGCGAGCACGCTCACGTATGCCAACGATCTCCTCGTTGGTGATGGCTGGCTTGTAGCCGACCAGGTCGAGATACGTTCGCAGCGCGTGAAAATGCTTGAACCCTTCGTACATCTCGAAGGCGATGGCGACGCCGGCATCCACATCAGACCACGCGTCATCGAGCATCCAGCCAAGGTGGACAGGATGGAAGCTCTCGATGAGCGCGGCATCACGCAGTTGGGCGAGAACGGCAGGGCGAGCGTGCGCGTTCTCGGGGTTCACTTCATCCCAGCGAATGTCGCGCTCGACCGACCAATATCCTCGATCGGCAGCGGCGGCGAGGCGGACATAGGCGTGACGCGGTGTCGTTAACGGGTGCAGTGACTTGGATGTCATCCCGACTCGCTGCGCTTGCTCGGGGTGACAACGCTCGATAGCCGCGCGCATGATCATGTTGAGCTCAGGAGTTGAGGTTGCGGGGCGAGCGACGGCCAGTTGCGCGCGTCGGGTCCATGGGCAACGAGGAACGCAAGCATCCAGCGATCGATGCCATACGCGACGCAGGCGCTGTGGGCCGGCGCACCGTCGATAGCAATCGCAAACGCGCGGCCGAAGAAGTCGTCGTGGAGATTGAAGGACGCAGCAGCGACGCGTTCGTCGCCGAGATCGAGCAGCAATTCCTGCTTCAAGCCTTTCACTTGCTGGAGCAGTTTCCTTCCCCGCGCAGTCGACGCGAAGAACGGGTCGGTCGCCTGTTCCAACGTCGCGGAGAGGCCGAGCGATTTTGCGAGCGCGATGCCACGATCAGCCCCGCGTGCGCGAAACGCGTGTGTTGTCGCGGCAGTACCGAGGCACACGCCTTCGCGCATCGTGAATGCCCACGCGCGTGCGAGGGGGCGGAGCCGCGCGCCCTCGTGGCGCCAGCAGGTACACTGCAGCGTGACCACAAAGGGCGCGTCGAGTTCGCGGTCGGCGAGCCCGGCGTACACATGGTAGCACGCTGCGGGCGGCAACGCTGCCTCGGCGGGCGCGCAGGCGGCACGCGCGGCAGTCACAGGATCGCCGCTGTCCGCGACTGTCTCCAGCATGTCTTCGCGGAGATGCGCCGCGAGTGTGAGCCATTGCGGGAATGACGCGAAGTAACTCGCGCGCGCCAGTGTCGAGAGCGCGACCACTGGTGGCGGCGCCCATTCCTCGCATGGTTCGCTGTCGGTACACCCGGCGGTTTGTGTTATGACTGCTTCGAGCGCGCGAAAGAGGTGCAGCGTGTCGCCGCGAAAGCCGGTCACGCCTGCACCACTCTCGAGCAGGTCGCCACGCGCTCGGAGCGCATGCACGACGCGTTCAGCGTTCTGCATCGAGACCTCCGGCAAAGAGCGTCGCGATTCGCTCTGGCGTTCCGAAGTTGTCGGTGCGGATCAGTGCGTCGGGAATTTCAGCACCGATCGCGCGCTCCGTCCATGCAATCAGCTCGAGAATACGCAACGAGTTGATGAGTCCACCCACGAAGAGTGGCGTGTCGGCGGAGATGACAATGCCGTCGACCGCAACGCGCGAGTTGAGCCAATCCAGCAGCTCGTCGAGGAAGCTCGCGCGGATATCGTTGCCCACGACGCTCGCGCTCATGCGGCCACCTCGGACAGCCCGGCGACACCACGCCAGGAAGTCGCTTCGAGGTGGTCGATCATACGTCCCCAATATTCGCGAACCTGTGGCGCGGGAGCTCCGAGAAGTTCGGTCGCGCGCGCCGTTACGAACTCCTTGGGAAGGCCGAGTTGTGGCAGGAAGAACGAGAGTGCCTGCGTCACCTGCCGTAGGCGCGCGTGCCCTGTTTCCTCGATTGCACTCGCGAAGAGCTCCCACGTGGCAAGATCGCCGAGCGACGGTGCAGCGATGCCGCGCCGGCGCCAGTTGATGTCCTGAGACCACCGCGCGTAGCTCTCGTCGAGCAATTCGCTGAGTGGAATGGCGCCCGCGCCGGCGCACAGGTGTACTGTTTCGCCGTCGACGGCATCGCGCAGCGCAATGCGCGCAATGCCGTCCGCCACGTAGTCCGCCGTGACGACGTCGAGTGTCGATCCAGCGCCGCCGGGAATCATCGCGGCGAAGCCATCGTGGAAAAGGCGAAGGGCGCGGTGAATGACGTTGCGCTGCGTTACCACTCCGGACGCGTCGTCGCACGCGACGGTGCTGGAACGCAGAATCACGACGTCGCGTCGTGCGGCGCGGACAAGTGCCTCGGCTTCGGTCTTCGACTGCTCATACGCATTGACCCAGCCGATATCCGCCGTCGAGGCTCCCTCGGCGGCCTCCACAATGCGTCCCGTTCGGCGACCCGCGACGAAGGCCGTGCTCACGTGCGCGAGCCGCGTGACATGCGGGCAGTCCGCAATCACGTCGAGGAGGTGCCGCGTCCCATCGCGATTCACGCTGCGAGCGAGGTCGAGTGGCCGCGAGAACGTCGTGTCTGCCGCGAGATGCACCACCGCGCTCGTGCTTTGTGCGACCCATGCACGCGATGCCTTCGTGAGTCCGAGGCCGGGCTGCGTCACGTCGCCGTCGAGGATGGTGACGTCGCTCGGAATGCGCAGGCGGCTCGACAGCTCAAGCCACCGCGCGCGACTGCGTACCAGGACCGCAATGGCCGGCGGCGATTCACACGCTGCCCACTGTTGAAGCACCAGTCGACCGAGCGCGCCCGAGGCGCCAGTGACGAGCACGCCGCCGCTCGCGTGCGCGAGATGGTTGTCACGATTCGCGTGCATCATACCTCCAGGGCCAGCCCACTCCAGTGGGCGCCGTATCCGTACGAGAAGAGGAGCGCGCGATCACCGGGGCGCAGTGCGCCAGTCGCGAGTGCATCGCGGAGATTGATGAAGTTGTCGCCGGCCAGCGTGTGGCCATGGCGGGCCACGTTCTCCGACCAGAGTCGTGCGCGCGGAAGCCCAGCGAGACGAAGCAGGATGTCCCAGCTGCGCTCACTGACGTTGTGCGGGAGTACCCAGTCGACGTCGCTCGCACACCAGTTCGCGCTTTCGAGCGTGCGCCGAATCGCGTGGACGGCCGTTGGGAAATACGACGCCACGACTTCTTCGCGCATCGCAGCCGCGTCCCAGTAGTAGCCCTTGGTGATCGTCGCCGCGCCGGCGATGCGATTGCGTGCCCCGCCGCGCTCGAGCAGCACGGCGCACGCGGCGTCCGAAGTGCAGTTGTAGATCGCCTCTCGACCCGCGAGGAGGGGATAGAATTCGCTCGCAACGCACAGGGCGCGGTCGATTCCTTCGGCAACCATCATGGCTCTCGCGACGCGGATCGCGCCGAACAGTGTTGCGCACGCCATTTGGTCGAGTGCGAGCACGGCAGCGTTTTCGAGCCCGAGTTCGTACTGGAGCCTCGTTGCCGGAAAGCGGAAGCGATTCGCGGTGCACAGGCCGGCCGCGCCTTCCGCCGCGTTGTTGTGCGACGCGAAGGCCATCGAGCTGGGCGTGCCGCCATAGATGAGGAGTCCGATGCTCGTTGGATCGAGCTGTTCCTCCCAGATGAGGTTGCAGGCCGCACTCCGCGCGAGATCGTATGGCGTCTCGTCGGTCGCGACATGCACGGAGCCAAAGCCGAAGCGCTCGAGCATCGCGTGGTCGCTTTCGAGGGCGTTGTCGTCGCCGAGCTCGCTGACGGTCCGGCTTGTCGCGGGAAAGACGTGCGAAGTGGCGCGGACCGAGACGGACTCGTGGGGCTGGGGCACGTTGGCTCCGGGGGTAGTCACGGAGCGAAAGGTCGTGTCGGGGTGGTAAACGGATGATCCGTCAGGTTACGTAGAAGGCCGCGCAACCCTACGTAGACGGACTCCCGGCGTCCGTGCGCCGGACATCAGCTGTGACAGGTGCTCAGGAGCCAGCCGCAGCCTACAGATTCTCAGGGGGTGTGGCGCGCGGGTGGCGCTTCACCAAACTCGCAGGGCCTAGGTGCGGGCCCTTCGCGGAGTTTATCCTCGAGGAGCGCGAGCGACGAAGGGCTCAGGCGACAAAGCGGGCGGAACGCCACACCCCCTGACGATCTGATGGCTGCGGCTGATCACTGAGCACCTGTCGCATCTGAGGCTGGTGGGGCCGGGGACCGTGCCCGCGAAAGTCAGTTGTGACTTCGCATCAGCAGCCAGACCCCGCTCACCAGCCCAATAACCACAACGGTCGCGCGCACGTACTGCTGCGGCACTCGCTGCGCGCCTTTTGACCCCAGGTACCCGCCCGCCATCGCCGCCACTGCCATTGTGAGCGCCACCGGCCAGTCCACGATCCCGCTGAGGGCAAAGCTGACGGACGCGACCATGTTCATGCAGAACCCGCCCCAGTTCTTGAGGCCGTTCATGCGATGGAGGTTCGTGAAGCCCATGAAACCGAGCGCCGCGAGCATGAGGATTCCCACGCCGGCGCCGAAGTATCCCCCGTACACGCCGATCAGGAATTGCCAGGCGAGGAGCATCGGCGTAGGGCCGGCCGCCGTGAGGGCGGTGTCGTCGAGCGTCGTCGCATGATGTCGCCGGATCCAGCCGAGCAACGGGCGCTGAACGACGAACAGCATGGTGGCGCCGAGGACCAGCCAAGGCACCACGAAGTTGAACGTCGCCCCCGGCGTGTGGAGGAGGAGCCACGCGCCGAAGCCACCCCCAAACAGGGAGGGGAACGGTAGCGCAATCGCCCATTTTCGTGCGCCGGTGAGCTCACCGCTGTAGCCGAACATGCTCGTCAGGGCGCCGGGAACGAGTGCCACGGTGCTCGTCGCATTGGCGGCGAGCGGCGGCAGTCCGGCCGCGACGAGTGCAGGAAAGGTGAGGAGTGTGCCGCCACCAGCGATGGCGTTCATGACACCGCCGAAAAACGCCGCTGCGCCGATGAGCGCCCAGCGGCCATTCGTGAACGCTTGTGCGGGATCTTGGAAATGGATCAGAAGAGGCTCAGTTCGGGGCTTCGAAGTACGTGCTCGCCGAGCGCGGGAAGGATAACGCATCGGTGACAGAGAGGCACGCAGCGCAATGCCGTTTGATGCTTCATTCGCATACATTTCGTCACGCGGCGGAGCGCGCGCTCAGCCCGGATCGACGCATTTCCACGGAGATGGGACATGAGCACTACGGAGTCGAAGACGGCCGGCGCTGAAGGTGGAGCGCTCGAGATAAAAGATACGCGTACAGGCACGAGCTACTCGGTGCCCATCATGGCCCCTGGTACGGAGGGCGATACCGCCATTCGCGCAATGGACCTGCGCCAGATCAAGCAGGACGCGGGCGAGTTCGGGATGATGACGTACGATCCCGCGTTCATGAACACGGCATCGTGCAAGAGCGCGATCACGTTCATCGATGGCGACAAGGGTATCCTGCGCTACCGCGGCTATCCGATCGAGCAGCTTGCCGAGAAGGCCAGTTTCCTCGAAGTGGCGTGGCTGCTGCGCAACGGCGAGTTGCCGGACCAGAAGCAGTACGACGACTGGTCGCACCAGATCACGTACCACACGTACGTGCACGAGAACATCAAGACCTTCCTCACCGGGTTCCGCTATGACGCGCACCCGATGTCGATGCTGTGTTCGTCGGTTGCCGCGTTGTCCTCGTTTTATCCGACCGCGAAGAACATTCATGATCCGGCAGAGCGCCACATCAGCATCGTGCGCTTGCTCGCCAAGCTGCCGACGCTCGCGGCGTTCTGCTTCCGTCACGTCAAGGGATTGCCCTTCATCTACCCTGACAACGACCTCGGCTACGTCGAGAATTTCCTCTCGATGGTCGCACGCATGTCGGAGTCGAAGTACGAGGGCAACCCCGCATTTGTAAAAGCGCTCGAGGTGCTGTTCATCCTCCACGCCGATCACGAACAGAATTGCTCGACGAGCGCGGTGCGCGCTGTTGGCAGCTCGCAGGTCGACCCGTTCTCCGCAATTGCCGCGGGTATCGCCGCGCTGTATGGCCCGCTCCACGGCGGCGCCAACGAGCAGGTGCTGCACATGATCAAGGAGATCGGCGACGTGAAGAACGTGGCCGGCTTCATCGAAGGCGTGAAGGGCGGAAAGGGCAACAAGCTGATGGGCTTCGGCCACCGCGTGTACAAGAGCTACGACCCGCGCGCGCGCATCGTGAAGAAGCTCGCGGACGACGTGTTCAAGGTCGTCGGCGTGGACAGGGATCTGGAGATCGCGCTCGAGCTCGAGCGCATCGCGCTGTCGGACGACTACTTCATCTCACGCAAGCTCTACCCGAACGTCGACTTCTACACGGGGCTCATCTATCGCTCGATGGCGTTCCCGACGGACTTCTTCACGGTGTTGTTCGCCGTCGCGCGCACGGCGGGCTGGCTCGCGCAGTGGGAGGAGATGCTGAACGACAAGGAGCAGAAGATCGCGCGTCCGCGGCAGATCTACACGGGTTACGGCGAGCGGGCATACGATGGCTCGCTCGACTACTCGGCGACGGCGGCACAGAAGGACGCGGTCCGGAAGTAGGTCAGTCGGCCACTCGGTCGTGAAAAGGGGATCCAGGCTGTCATCACCGACACCCTGGATCCCCTTTCGGCATAATGTGGCCGATGTGTATTAGTTGACAAATACACCACCCGACGGTACGATGGAGGTGTGTATTACTCAACTAATTCACCGTGCTGATCGTCGTCGATCACAACAGCGGCGTTCCGGTTTTTCGCCAGATCATCGAACAGGTTCGCTTCCACGTGGCGAGCGGCCTGCTCATGCCCGGCGACGAATTGCCATCGACGCGCGGACTCTCGCAGGAGCTTGGCGTCAACCCGATGACGGTGAGCAAGGCGTACAGCCTGCTCGAGCAAAACGGACTCGTCGAACGGCGACCGGGATTACCGCTGGTGGTTCGGTCACGCACCGCCGATGCGGTGGAGGGTGAGCGACTCACACACCTTCGCGTCGCACTCGAACCAGCGCGGCGCGTGGCCCGCCAGCTCGGCATCTCTCCGACCGAGGCCGCCTCCGCCTTCCGCGCTCTGCTCGAGGCCACCTCGCCCACTGAGGACGACAAATGACGGATTATCTCAGGCTCGCCGATGTGAGCAAACGCTTCGGCCAGAAGACTGCGCTCGACAACGTATCACTCGCCGTTGGTGAGCCGTCGATTCTCGGTCTCGTCGGCAAGAACGGGAGTGGCAAGACGACACTGCTACGCCACATCGTCGGACTCTACCTGCCCACCAGCGGCGCCTGCACCACATTCGGACGAGCGACCGCCGAGCTTGGCGCAAGGGAGCTCGCGCGCATCGGCATGCTGCACCAACACGACACGCTGATCGGTTGGATGAAAGCCGAGCAATTATTGAACTATGTGGCCAGCTTCTATCGCGTGTGGGATCGCGAGTTGGAGCGACAACTCGTCGCGATGCTGGAAATCGTGCCGAGTGAGCGCGTCTTGACGATGTCACCCGGCAATCGGCAGAAGCTCGCGCTCGTTATCGCAACGTGCCACCATCCGTCACTGCTTCTCCTCGACGAACCGCTGAGTGATCTCGATCCGATCGTCCGTCGAGATGTGGTCGAGACGCTGCTCGATCGCTTTCGCTCCGATGAGATGGCCATCGTGATCTCGTCCCATCTTCTGGACGACGTCGAGCGCATCGCCGACCGCATCGTCTGCCTGGACAAGGGACGCGTCGTCGCTGACGCACCGCTCGACGACCTCAAGGAGCGGTACGAAGAATGGACCGTCACGTCGCCGAGCGGCACGCTGCCCGCACACTTTGCGGAGCCGTACGTCGTCGCGCAGGAGTCCGATCGAACGCGCGCACGTCTCACGGTAAAGGACCCAGCGTTGCACCGCGCAACCTTCAGCGCGACGTACGACGGCGAGGTCGAACAACATCCGTTGAATCTCGAGCAGCTCTTCCGAGTACTCACCGGCGCGACGACGACTCGCCGCGCCGAGGAATCATTGGTATGAGCGGGCGCATGGTACACGAGCCATCGCGGCGGGTGGCATATCCCGGCGGTAACCCCGCGATTGCGTTCTACGGCTACATGTGGCGCCCGTGGATACTGATCGCCGGCATGTACCTGCTCGCGCTGTTTACCACCATGCCGCTCTGGAGCCTTCCCGAAGATCCTGGTCCCCTGGTTGCGTCATGGCGTGCAGGCGTTTCGTCTCCCGAGGTACTCGTCGCGGTGTGGCGTGAGACGCTCATGATACCGTTGGGTGTCGGCATCGCCATTGGTATCGCGACCGGTATGCTCCGATCGCGGCCCTTTGCGTGGACGCTTCCGTCGCTCGATCGACGGTTATTGGGCGGAGCACTTCCGGTGATGGTACTGCTTGCGGCTGCGATCGCGTTTGCGCACTCGCCGGTCATTGGACTGGTTCCTTCGCTTGCCGCGGCGGGAGTTTCGCTGCTCGCGTATGCCGTCGGTGCGACGCTCGTGTCTCCGGAATTTGGCAAGGTTGCCCGAACGGTCATCGCCGGCGGCGTGCTTGCGATGGTGCTGCGTCCCCAGGCATTGGTGGATCTGGCGAGTCGCGCACCGCTCGAGGTAGCGCTTGCGTGCAGCGGTGCAGCCGCGTTGCTGATGGTGCGAGGTGCAACCGCGACGGTCGCGCGCGAATATCATCGCGTCGGAGGCGAAGCACTCCAGCATGGGCTGGCGGCGCGACTGGTATTCGGCTCGAAGCGCGAACTACCCCAGTATGCACCGCTGGAAGCGGATACCCTCGTGGGCTGGTGGCGTGCGGCGAACTATTCAGCCCAGACTGGATTGGGACGACTCGCCGTGCCGGTCGCGTTCATGGTGTCGTTCGCATACGTCACGGGGAACCCAGCGCTTCTGATCATGTCGATTGCCCTTCCGATGCATGGAATGGGCGTTGGACAGCCGGAGGGACGCCTGCTCTACCCGTTGTCGCGGGCACGACGCGGGCAACTGGCGTACCTGCGCTCACTCGCACTGATCCTGACATCGACACTTCTTGTTGCGCTCTTCGCGACTCCACTCTTTCTGCTGCGACCATTTCCACAGGTGCTCGTGTCAGCAGGGACGCCGAGTGTCAACGTCGCGCCGCTGCTCTGTGCCTGCTTCGCGTGGGCACCGGTGGCCCACTGGGCTTCAACGCGTCCACCACTCATGGACACGAGACGTCAATACGTTGGCGCGCAGCTCGTGGCTCGCTTCGGCGGTCTCATGGTGTTCCTGATCGTGGTGATGTCCACGAGGGGTGCATATCGGGGCTTCGCCGATCGCCTGCCCTTCGCGGTCTGGCTCGTGTCGTTCGGTCTACTCGTGGTGGTGATTCAGGGGCTCCACTATTTGTTGATTCGGCGAGCGTATGCGAGCAGGGACCTCCTCTGACGTGAGCAGGCCGCCGTCGCTGTTCGGTGGCGCTGCTAGCGTTTCACGTATGTCTTGCTGAATCCGTTCCTCGCGTTGGTCACAGTAAACGTCCCATTCTCCTGCGCCGAGATCTTGATCCCATAGGCAGGGCTGTGCGTCGGGTTGCCGGCGCCGCCCGCCCGGCCCTGCGTCAAGATTTTCGCGATCTGCGGCAGCGAATCCACGTTGGCGATGAACATGCCCGCGCTGTTGTGCTCAACGCCGCCGGCGTACGACCAGTGAATCGTCCAGATGTCCTCGAGTCCCGGCGAGCGGCGGATGGTCTCGAAAGACGTTGGCGCTCCCCCTTTGCGCGTACCGTTCTGCATCACCGCGACGCGAGGGCGCACCGAATGCACCAGCGCGGGCGAACCTGACTGATCGAGCCCATGGTGCGTGACCATATAGAGGTCCACGGTGCCGACTTGATTCTTCGGACAGACGAGATCGAGCTCGTTGTTCCAGAGCAGATCGCCGAGGTCGATGGCGCGAAAGCGGCCGAAGGTGATGACGCTGCCGACGGACTGCCCATTATCGTCGGGTGAGGCAGGATCGGGTTTCCGCTGTGTCTCGGCGCAGGTCGCGGCATTGGCCTGCCCGCCACCGGTGAGCGGTGTCGTGATCGCCTTGCCCGCCGACGTAACGATACGCCAGTCGAGCCCCTTCACCGGCACGCGATCACCGGGCTTCAACACGGTGTGCTTCGCGTTCGCGTAGAGCCCCGCGTACGTCTCCGCAAAGCCGGCAACCTGGTCACGTGGCTCGACGTTGGGGCCGTGGTCCATGAAATGGGCGACGGGAATCCGCTTCACGAACTCCGCCATGCCGCCGACGTGATCGGTGTGATAGTGGGTGCTGATGAGGTAGTCGACCTTCGTGACGCCCGCCGACGCGAACATCGCGAGAATTCGATCGAGATCGCGCGCGCCGGGATTGCCCGTGTCGATCAGGACAGTCTCGCCGGACGGGGACACGTAGAGCGTGGCTTTCCCGCCCTCGGTGTCGGCAATGTAGATGTCGAGTGATTTGACGGCGGGCTTCGCCTGGCTGGACGCCGTGTTCGAGACGCCGGCGAAGGCCGCGACAAGGGCGGCGAGGATGTTTCGTGTGATGCGCATGCGTGCAAGCTCCAGTCGTACGTCGGCGGTGGTGCGGCGGAGGAAACTTCCGCCGGACAACCTGCAACGCAGACGCGCGCTGCGCTATGACGCGCCGAACAAGCGGCTGAGCGGCGCGAGAAGGTTTGCCATGGGACCGGCGTCGCTAGTTGGCGGTTCGGCGGCGGGTTCGGCACCACTGGCGAGGAGTTTCATCTTCGGCGCAGACAACGCCGCTTTGGGCGCGCCCGCCGGCAGCGCGCCCTGCGAAACGGCCACTCGCGCGATTCGTCCAGGCGTCGCGACGGCGTGCCAGCTCGCAAGGAGTGCGGGCTGATGCTGCGCCTCGTTGCGAACGAGTACACCGAGTACGCGAACGATGGACTTCGCGTCGCGGAGTCGATGGTCAATTCCACTGAGAGCACCGGCTGCGTGCAATCGCTCCGCCTCGCGGTCGTCATGGGACTTCAGCATCGCGTCAGCCGCCTCGCGGAGTTGCGCGGCGAAATCCTTGCGGATCCCTGCGGCAATGAACTCGGACGTGTGTGCTTCAGCCACTTCCGCCAAGCCCTTGGCGATGGAGGCGAGTCTCAGCGGGTGCGGATTTCCCCGCGGCATCTGGAACACGCGAACCCCTGGGTCGCGCATCAGGACTGATTGCGCGACGGCCACGAGATGCGCCATGTGGTTCTGCACCAGTTGCCTGCGCAGCTCCTGATACCGCTGGGTCTCGGCTCGCCTGGCGGTCTTGGTACCTTCGTGCGCGATGGCATGCTCATTCAGCATGTCGATGAGTTCATCCAATCGCCGTCGCGCGACATTCGAATTGACGCCGGGCAGTTCATCGGCGTGTTGATCGAGAAATAATGCGATGAAGCGGAGCCTCGCGAGCCGTTTCGCCTTGTTTGAGCGCATCGTGTCCTCTATCGAATCGGAAGACAGGAGACAAATGGGATGCGGCGTCGCATCTGTGGTTCGGCGCAGAGAATCAGTTCGGCGACAACACGTACGATGGGCGCGCGTCGGAGTTTCGGCGCAAGGAGCGCCGGAATCGTTGACGCGACGGCGGTGCCAGCCAAAGGTGCGGCTAAACGGTAAAACGTCGCGGCTGGCGTGTCGAGGGGCAAAGAGGATCGGGTGATGGTTCAGGGCGTGCCACTCGGCGACTCCCGAGGCCGGCGCTGGGATTCCCGGAACGAGGGGTATGATCGGCCGAACGGGCTACGCATGCCGGCGCACCGCAGGGTGGCATGTTGGTGCGGCACGGGGGCACTCGTGAACGGCTCGTGGGACGTTTCGCACGGGGAGCCGCTCAAGGGGACTGGTAGAGGGCGTTTGACGTCTGGCCACGGGCCAAGCGAAACCAACGAACGCTGCTATGGAACCAATGTGGCGCGCTGGTGGTCCGAGGAGCGTCGCGCAGGTTCGGCTATTGGCGCAGCCGGGACCAAGGCTATCCTTTTGATCGGCTCAAACCACCGGCGCTGAGACAGGCGGTCAACATGCAACGAATGCTCCTCGCGCTGCTGATGCTACAGGGTGCGGCGCAGCCGGCCCATCCGCCCATCCAGTCAGCCCGGATCGTCGCATTGCTCGAGGGCGCCCGCATCGCCGTCATCAACTCCGCAGAAGGCACCACGCTGGCAGAGCGTTCGCTCGGCGATACAACAGTATGGAAGAGCGGGCATTCGCTCGGAATCAGTCCGGCCGGCAATCAGGTCTTCGTTGCGCTCACGTCGCGCTCACAGAAAGAGACGGCGATCATCCGGTTCGATTTGACGGACTACACCGTTCATCAGATTGCGGTCGTCGCCGATCAGTTCGAATACCCGTGGCTCGTCGTGGGGCAGAGAACGGGACGTCTGTATCTCACGTCCGACTGGGGTTTTCGCGTGGCCACCGTGGATCCGAAGAAGCCGTCAGAAGTCGTTCGATACGCTTCAGGCCGAGATACCATTGGATACGGACCGGCGATGTGGTTTGACATCTCGGCGAACGAGGACCGGATGTACGCGAGTTATCACGGCAACGGACTCCGGGGCAACGGCGGCTTGGACTGGATCGATATCCGGGGCGATTCTCTCTCGATTTGCAGCGAATCACGCCTCCAGAGCGAAAAGCGCGGGACCAGTTGCTCGAACCCGCATGGGAGGATGATTCCGTATCGGGATGGGTTCGTCGCCACGACGGGCGGTCGGCTTCACGTCTACAACGCCAAAGGCGAGACGATCGCCAAGCACGTGACTGGACTCGGTGACGACCGAAATCATGGGATGGAGTTCGCGCTCGACACCGTGGCTGCGGTGGCATATCCGATTGGGTCGTGCCGGCGCCCGAATCAGGGCGGCGTCACGCGAGTCGATCTGAAGAATCCGCTGGACTCGACATCGTCCTACCGGGAGCTCGCCGCCACCGTGTGTGGAGAACGCGTCGTCGTTTCGCTGGACAGGACGACGTTGGCGATCGCGTCAGGTACCGGTATCACGCTGATGGGCGCCGAAAGTGGAAACGTTGGTCGCAAGTTGACGACGAGTGCGCGAGTGGTCGATCTGGCGTTCGTTCGAGACTGAATCCTCGTTCAGGGAGACTGAGCACATGAAGCAGATGTTCCTCGCGCTGCTGCTCCTTCCCGTTGTGGCGCAACCGCCATCGCGGCGTGTCGCGTCACCTCGAATTGTCGCGCTGCTCGAGGGCGCCCGCATTGCCGTCATCAATTCCGCCGACGGCAGTACGCTGGCCGAGCGCTCGCTGGGGGACACTTCGCGATGGACGAGCGGGTGGACCCTCGGGGTCAGTCCATCGGGTGCCAACGTGTTCGTCGCTCTTGTCGCCCGCTCAGAAAAAGAGACCGCGGTCGTCCGTTTCGACCTGACGGACTATTCCGTTCATCAGGTTGCCGTCCTCGCCGACTCGATCGCGTATCCCTTCCTTGCCGTCGGGCAGAGGAGCGGACGCGTATTTCTCGGCTCAGAGTGGGGATTCCGCATCGCGATCGTCGACCCGCGCACGCCAGCCAACATCGTTCGGTACGCGTCCGGCCGCGATACAATGGCCTTTGGGCCGGCGTTCTGGTTCGACGTCTCGGCGTCAGAGGCGCGGATCTACACCAGCTATCACGGGGGTGGTAATCCAACGGTGGAGGGTGGCTTCCGCGGGGGAGCAGGCGTCGACTGGATCGATATCAGCAAGTCTCCGTTCGAGCCGTGCAAGGGCAGTAAAATGCAGCTCGTGGGTACTCGTTTCCCAACGACGGTGGGTTTCGGATGCGGATCCGCGCATGGCCGCATGGTGCCGTACGGTGATGGCTTCGTCGCAGCGTCGGGAGGACCGATGCTTCACGTCTATGATTCGGCCACAGTCGAAATCGGATCGTTCAGAATCGGGCTCGGCCCGCGCAATCATGTGATGGAATTCGCCGTGGACTCGGTGAAGCGGGTCGCCTATCCGATCGGTCCATGCGAAGGCGCGGGTGGAGTAAATCGGGTGGCGATCTCGAATCCGGCAAACGCCGAAACGGCGTTCGCGCCACTCTCAACGGTGTGCGGCGAGCGAATCGTCCTCTCGCAGGACAGGCGGACGGCGGCAGTTTCGTCGCGTGACGGCTTCGCGCTGTTCGATATCGAGACCGGAACGACTGACCGCAGGGTGAAGCTGAGCGCAGGAATTCGGGATCTGGCGTTCGTTCGGGACTGATTCGGCACCACAAAACGCTGCAAAACACTTCCGGCGGCCGATGTCTTGGCCGTTTTAGTGCGACACGTATGTTGCCGAAGACTCACCACTCGGACGTCGGCCATGCGTATTCGCCTCAAGCTCGACCAACTCGAACTCCTGCTCTCCCGAAGCCAGATCAGCCAGAACCATTGGGCGATCCGGTTGGGGTTGTCGAAAGGTCATCTGTCCAGCCTGCTGGCTGGGAAGTATCCGTATCCGTCGGCGCGCACGCGCGAGCGGATGCTCGAGACGCTCGGCGTTCCATTCGATGCGTTGTTTACGATCGAGCCTGGCCATGAACTGCCCGAGTTCGCCATGCAGCGCGAACTGGCCGACCACTACCTGATCGACAAGCAGATCGGGCAGGGCGGGATGGGAACAGTCTGGCTCGCCCGCGACATTCGGCTCGGCCGCTCGGTGGCGATCAAGATCGTGAACGACGAGGCCGTCAGCAGCGTCGGCGCGGGGGCGTTGCTCAAGGAGATCATCCAGACGAATCGCCTTCAGCATCCCAACGTGCTGTCGGTATTCGATGCGGGCGAAGCGAACGGATCGCCCTACTATGTCATGCCGTACGTGCGCGGAGGGTCGCTCCGCGATCGGCTCAAACGCGACGAGCGCATCCCGGTGGGGAAGGTGCTGTCGATTCTCAGCGGCCTCGCTGGCGCACTCGATCACGCGCACACACTCGGCGTGCTCCACTGCGACGTCAAACCAGCGAACGTGTTGTTGGCCGACGATCACGCGTACCTGATCGATTTCGGAATCGGCCGCGTCATCCACAGCGAAGTCTGGCAGGGCAAGCCGCGCGGCGAATACGACGCGGGCGCCGGCACTCCCGCGTATGTGTCCCCCGAGCAGGCGAGCGGCGAGCCGAATCTCGATCCGCGGACCGACGTTTACAGTCTGGCCTGCATGACCTACGAAATGCTCGCGGGCAAGCAGCCATTCGAAGGCGAGACAACTCTCGCAACCGTCGCGAAACGTTTCACCGAAGCGCCGCCGATGCTCCACGAGGCAGCGCCATATTTGCCGCGTGAGTTGTCGGATGCGATCTGCCGGGGCATGGCAGTCGACCGCAATCAACGGACCCAGACGGCGGGCGCATTCCTGCGCGACTGCCAGCGCGCCGTTGCGATGGCGGGAAGCGTTGTGGGCGTACCGGTGGCGCTGCGCGCAGTGCCAGTGCACTCACACGCGCACCTCGCCGAGCGGGCAGTCGATACGACGATGCAGAACTTTCGTCTCGCACTGCGGAGCATTCGTCGCGCACCGGCGATGGCGGCCGCGATTGCATTGACGCTCGGACTCGGCATCGGCGTCAACGCGGTCATGTTCGGCATGATCGACCGGCTGTTCTTTCGCGCACCGGCGCACGTTGTCGCCCCGGATGAGGTTCGGCGCGTTTTCATTCGGACGTCGTTTCTGGGAAAGAACGTCGCGCGCAGTTCCCTCAGCTTTCCGGATCTCGAGGACGTTCGAAAGGTCACGTCGCTTCGTTCCGCCGCGGGCTACTTCCCGACTCGCCTCGGTTTCGATCGCGGTCGCAATGCGATCTCCATTGCCGCGGTGATGACGACGCATGACTTCTTCCCGCTTCTCGGCGTGCGTCCGCAGCTCGGCCGTTTTTTCGATGCGAGCGAAGACATGCCTGGCGCCAGTGGAGTCGTGGTACTGAGCGATGCATTCTGGAAAGCGCGCTTCAACGGCGACAGCGCGGTGCTCGGCAGGGTGGTGCCGGTGGGAAGCGGCTCGTATCAAGTCGTTGGTGTTGCGCCGAGTGGTTTTACGGGGATCGACTTGCAGGCGGTGGATCTGTTTCTTCCGCTTCGCAGCGCAGCGAACGAGGCCATTCAAGGCGACATCGAGCAGAGTCGCAACATCAGTTGGATACGGGTCATCGCGCGGCTGGCTCCGGGTGTCAACACGAGCCGCGCGGAATCTGAGACCTTTGCCCGCATCAGCGCCGCGATGGCTTCGCAAGCAGGCGACAATTCACGCCACGATCTCGGTGTGGCGCTCGCACCGGTGCTCAACGCGCGGGGCCCGCTCGCAACGCTCGATGCGAAGATATCGCTCTGGCTCGGCGCAGTATCGGTGATCCTTCTTATCATCACCTGTGCCAACGTCGTGAATCTCCTGCTCGTGCGACACATGCATCGTGAAGGCGAGTTTGCGCTGTGCAGCGCGCTGGGCGCATCGCGACACAGGGTGCTCGCTCAGCTCGCGGCCGAGTCGATCGTGCTCTCGGTGCTCGCCGCGCTGGTTGGCGTGCTCCTCGCCCAGTGGGCGGGGGCGCTTCTGGCGCGCTTCCTTCTCCCGGGGGTGCCAGTCGAGTCGTTGATCGCCAATGGCCGTATGATGCTGTTTACGGCGATCGTCGCTCTCGTCGGTGGACTTCTCGCCGGCCTTATTCCTGCCTTCGCCACGAGCAAGCCTGACATCGCGGGCGCTCTTAGACTGGGGCGCGGTGGTTCGCACGCGCGCGCGTCGCGCCTGCGTTCGGGGCTACTTGTCTTTCAAGCGAGTCTCTCCGTCGTCTTGCTGGTCGGAGGTGGACTGTTCGTCCAGAGCATGAATCGCATGCGGGGCATGGACGCGGGGCTCGATCTCGACCGGCTGATGATTGCGTCGGTGGACTTGAGTGGGCTGCGGAAAACGCCGCAGGAACTTGCGATCATCCAATCCGAAGCGATGGCACGTATCGAGCGCATCCCTGGTGTCGTTTCCGTGACCGGAACAAATGCCGCGCCGTTCGCCACGAACATCGGCATCTCGCTGAGCATTCCGGGGCGCGACTCGCTGCCGAGTGTGAAGAGCGGTGGGCCGTACATCAATGCGGTCGGTGCGAACTACTTCAGGAATGTCGGGACGCGCATCGTGAAGGGCCGCGCCTTCACGGATGACGACCGCGCCGGTACTCCGCGTGTCGCGGTGGTCGGTGAAACGATGGCGCGGATGATCTGGCCGAGCGAAAGTGCGTTAGGAAAATGCATGAAGGTCGGCGGGGATTCACTGCCATGCACTGAAGTGGTGGGCGTGGCACAGGATGCGCCGCGCGCGAGCCTGCTCGACCGCGAGAACATGCAGTACTACGTTCCCGCAGCGCAGTACCAACCGAACGTACCACACAGTGCGCTCTTCGTGCGGACGAGCGGAGATCCGTCGCGTGTTACGCAAGTGGTGCGACGTGAGCTGCAGTCGATTTCGCCTGAACTCGCGGTCGCAGAGGTGCGGCCGTTGTGGGAGATGGCGGCGCGCGAGACGCGTCCGTTCAAGCTTGGCGCCACGTTGTTCTCGGTGTTCGGCGCGCTTGCCATGATCGTCGCGTCGATCGGACTTTATAGCGTATTGTCCTTCTCGGTTGCTCGTCGCACGCGTGAGTTTGGTATTCGTGCGGCGATGGGAGCGACGATGCGGGACGTCGTCACGCTGGTGCTTGCAGGGGGAATGCGGCTTGTCGCGATCGGGTTGGTGATCGGGTTCGGGCTCGCGCTGGTGGCTGGGCGTTGGATTGCGCCGCTGCTGTATCACACGTCGCCGTACAGTCTCTCTGTGTTTGCGTCGGTGGGTGGACTGCTGCTCGTGTCCGCGGTGCTCGCGTGCCTGCTGCCGGCGTGGAGAGCGACGAAGGTGGTGCCGATGGAGGCGCTGCGGGCAGAGTAGAACAAGCGGCTATCGCGACTGCGCCGTCTGTTCCGCCAACACTGTGCGGAATACTTCGACGGCTCTTTTCATCTCAGGCATCGTCCCGAAAAATGTGCGGATGAAGGCGCGCGCTTCACGGTTCTTTCGCTGCTCGTCGGCAATGTGCTGCTTGTCGGTAATGGCCCACTTGGCAGCGACCAGCGCCAAGCAGGTAGCCGGCGCGAAGGCCGGCCATGCCGAACACCTTCGAGAACGTCCGCTCGAATGGCTGGCGTCAGCGATCATTGAAAGTGTTCGGCCGCATAACGCTCGGGTGCAGCGGCGGGCCCCGTAGCGGGCCGTCCGCTACAACCCGTTGTTAGCCGCGCATGCGCCGGTAGTGCATAGCGACTGCGCCGTTGCGGAGCGGCGTCGACGAAACCAGCTCGAGCCGTCGCGTGCTGGGTAGCCCGCTCTGGTACAGCGTCGGTCCGTGACCGGCGATCCTTGGGTGGACGAGGAACTTGTACTCATCGATCAGATCCAGCCGGTCCAGCTCGGCCGCGAGCGTGCCGCTCCCGAGGAGCACGCCGGCAGGGGTCGCATCCTTAAGTCTCTGCACGCTCGAGCGCACGTCGCCGGGGATGTGGTGGCTGTTGGTCCACGGGAAGTTCGTTCGCGTCGATGACACCACATACTTCGGCTTGGCCTCCAGCTTGACGGCCCAGTCGCGCATCGCCGGCGGCGCCTCCTCGTGGCCGCGAGCGACCGCCGGCCAGTAGCCCTCCATCATCTCGTAGGTGACGCGGCCCCACAACATCGCCCCGCTCTCGTCCATCAGGCGGGTGAAGAACGCGTGTGTCTCGTCGTCGGCGATTCCCTCCTGGTGGTCGACGCAGCCGTCCAGGGTGACATTGAGGCTGAAGGTAAGACGTCCCATGCGAGTCGACTCCGAGTTGGACGCTCCGCGTCAGCGTAAGTACGGTGCGAGGTTCCCGGCAATCGCTCGGAACTCCGCGGAGTCGAGTGGTAGGAGATGAAACGTCTCCCAAGCCTTTCCTGGTGATTCGACGCCGTCGACCGCGAACAGCATCCGCCCGATTCCGATCTGCCGGATTCGCCGAACAATGAGCTGAGTCGTGGCGGCCGGCAAACCGGGGCTCGCGATCGCCGCGAGATCGAAGTACAGATTCGCCGTCCGTCGGTCGCCCGACGCGATCGCCTCGGCGAATACGCTCAGGGCCTGGTCCGTTGCGTCGTCGTATCCGCCCCAGCCCGCCAAGTGCGCGATCTGCACAGGGACGTCAGGGGCTTCGGCAAGGACGTCTCGCAGAAAGATCTCCGCGTCGGCACGTCCATATGCGGGGTTCATCGTGCGCATGTGGACGATAATCGGATAGCGCCGCGCGTTCGCCGACCGGAAAATGGCACGCAGCCGATCAACGTGTGCCCGATTCCGCAGATCGACGAAGGAGGTGGTGAAGTGCATCTTCACGCCCGTCATGCGCGGGTCTCTCATGCAACGGTCGAGCTCCTCGAGGGCGTACTCTTTCAGCGGATTGAAGCTGCAGAAACCGACGAGCCGACTTGGATAGCGGGCTACCTGTTCGGCGACCCAGTCGTTTTCAGCGCGCACGCGCGCCACTTCGTTCTCGATCCGCCGGTACGCTGCTCCGTACATATAGGCATTCGATAGCGCCACGCCGCGCCGCATGCCCGCAGAATCGAGCTGTGCGATGAGGTCACCGGCGGAAAACGGATCGCGGTCTGGGGGTCGCGGGGGAGTGGTGTTGCCAAGGCGGGCAACGGTGATTTGCCATGGCGCGTCTTTGGCTCGGCGCACGGTGAGAACGTACCGGCCCTGGTCGACCCACGTGGTGTCGCGATAGAAACCGTACGCACCGGCAATGTAGCCGAGCCGTTCGTCCGTTTCGAACGCTTGCGGGCGCATCCGAAGACCGCCGGCCCGACCCACCAACATCATGCGAATCGCCGGCCGTCCCTGAATCCAGTCATCTCCCCATTGGAGGATCCCATCCTCGGCGAATACTTCCGACAGTGCGATCTTGTTGTCCGCGGCCTGCCAGCCGCGCTCGAATTCGCGAAGCACGCGGTCGAGATCATTGGGTAGCGTGACGAATGGGAGCTGCGCGTTGAACAACTCCCAATCCGCGCGGCTCTGCAGATGGACGTGGTGGTCGGCGATGGGACGCACCGCAGGCGTGACCTGCGCGCGAAGAGGCTGCCCCGCTCGCGCGAGCGTCACGGCGAGGAGCAGGCCGACGTAGCGAGAGAGGAGTCTCATCGGTCGCACTTGAATCGAGCGTGAGGGTAAAAGCGTTTGGTCGGCCTAAACGCCCAAGTTCACTTGCAAAGGAACACAAGGAACACACAAAACGCGAGCGCAGCGAGCTACCAGAGCGGTGTGCCCAGCATGATAATCGACTTGGAGGTGAAAGTCCTCTGGGAAGTTGGTTGCAACGACCCGAGTGAACCGCAAAGGCGGAGAATCGCGAGTGACTCGCTGAAAGCAGTAGGGCGCAAGATCGCGCTGTGCGGCGGAGCTGGACGCCGCCGACGATCGGCTCCTCGCGCTGGCGAACGACCATCCCGCCGTGACGCGACTCCGTTCGATGCTACGTATCGGCCCGATCACGGCGCAGCCGCCGCCACCGAAACGTGCACGTCTGCCGCAACGAGTCTTATACAGCGCTGCACTCGAGGTTGTCGTCATTGTCCGGCGACGAGGAGCCTATTTCCGAGAGCGCCCGGCGCCTCGTGGGCGACACACACGTGCAGCAAGATCCCTCCGGACGGACAGATCCCAAGCGCCGTTCGCGGCCCGGCTCGTTGATGGAGCGACGAAGAGCACGGTGCGACCGAGGCGGGCGGGCTGAACGCCGTACTCGATCTCCTGGCGCCGAAAGAATTCCTGCGCGGCGCGCTTCCCGTTGAAGCACAGATACCACGGCTGGTAGCTCATGATCTTCCTGCGGAACGTTAGCGCATCAGCGATAGTGAACTGGAGGTCACGATCGCTGCCCGACTGATGCTTGACGAGATCCGTCAGGCCGATGCCGAAGCTCAGTAGACGCTCAAAGTCCGCCGGGACGAGTCGTTCGGGCGTCAAGCCAACATCTGCGAGCGTGGGCCAGAAGCGATTGCCTGGCCCCGCGTAGTACTGGCCGAGCTGCGCGGACGGTGTGCCAGCGCCCGTTCCGAAGGCAACGAGGTTCAGATGCCGCGCAAGCAGATCGGGAAGCATCGAGAAGAAATGGGTGCTGTATGACGCCTCAAGCAAAGCTTCAAGGCTTCCAACAAAATGCGAGCGAAGCGAGCTTCCGCACATTGCCGCATCGGACCCAGAGAACGCGAGGCGGTGGGCCACGCTGATCGAGCAGGCGGACGAAATCGTCATCCCTTGGTGATCACTACGTCAGCCGCAGTCCGAGCCGCCTCGAAGATCGGCGGATCATCCGCTTGGTGGAGCCCGAGCGTCTGCACGTGAATCGCGTCGATGCCGAATTCACGCCGGAGCCAGTGCGCCAAGGCGGGTGGCAACTGCGCATCCACCCAGACGCGCAACCCCGACGGATCCGCGCCGCGGTCCTCGGTGGTGCTTCCCGTCACTCAGGCGGCCAGATGCGGATGGTCCAGGCGGCGGGCGGCATAGAGCAGGGACGCGGAAATGTCATCGGGCTCCAAATACGGATAGTCCGCGAGAATCTGCTCGTGCGATTCGCCGGCAGCCAAGAGCTCTAGCACATCGATGACGCGGATGCGCATGCCGCGAATGCACGGGCGCCCCCCACATTGCTGGGGGTTGATCGTGATACGCTCGAGGAGCGAAGTGGGGTTCACGACGCTGGTCATCAGAGTATCCGGTCAGGTGCCGACGACGGGTCTGGAAAAGATACGCAACCTGCAGGACTCGCGCCTAGGTGGGGCGGACGGCCGGCCGACTCAGCGTCACCCGATAGCGGCGAGGCGGCGCACCATCCCTACGTCAATGTCCGTGGCCAAATAGAAGTTATGACTGGGCTGGCCTCCAACTTTCGCGTGGGTCAATTCCTCGCGCGTTGAGACGAAGTCACCAGAGCCACCTGCGACGATTGTTCTGTCGCACCTTTACGGAGACCAACCCATGTCATCACTCGTTGCGGCAGGACCGACGGCTGTTGCGCGCCCTATGATCTACCTCGGCATGGAGGGCGCGCCTGGGCTCGATTACGAAGGCGGGCAATAGCCACTGCCGCCACGTGTTGATTCAAGCGGCGTGGAGCTATCGGCATCGGCCGCAGATCAGCGTTGACCGCAAAAAGTCGAGGTCCTTCACGCGGAGCGTCAATGACTCCATGAGCCGGAGCCCGGATCCATACATCAACATCACGGCGAGTCGCTTCGCCCGACGGACTGGGCGCAGCACCGCGGCGAATTCGATCCGTGCCAATACAACAGAACCCGGCGAGGACGAGAGGCAGGGTGACGCCCTCCGGCGCCGCCAGCGGCGTCTTGCGCACATGGCGGCAATAGAATGCGGGCCGAGCGCGCCTGATGCTGCGTCGCTTCGGTGACACGTCCGCAAATCGCCGGTGCCGTAAGAAAGGCGGCGACGGCGGTGAAATGATCAGGGCGACAATGTGCCTAACGCGTTGCAGCGTACGTCGAGCACATTGATCGCACGGGACACACGGCGCAGTGCGCAACACGCGCCGTACAAACCAGTGCCCCAAGCTCCATCAGCGCCTGATTGTGCGTCCACGTCGCCTTTCCGGTGCGAGGCAGCACGGCGCGCGCGATCGCCCATAAGGTCTTCTGGCCGGAGCCTGATTTGATTACGACGTCCGGTGCAAAGACTCGCTTCAGGACGCGCGCGACGTTCGTGTCGACAAGCTCCGCACGGCGCTCGTAGGCGAACGAGCTCACGGCGCCTGCGGTATAGGCACCCACGCCGGGCAACTCTCTAAGATCGGCGGCGTCGGGCGGAAGCACGCCGTAGACGTTTCGACCGCTGTCGGTCACGACCTTCGCCAACGCGTGAAGGTTCCGCGCTCTCGCATAGTAGCCGAGCCCCGACCACGCTTCGGTCACGCGCTTGGGGCGTGCGCGCGCGATGTCGTGGAGTGTTGGGAAAGTCTCGAGAAACTCCGCATACTTGGGCACGACGCGCGACACCTGCGTCTGTTGGAGCATCAACTCGGAGACGAGGATGTGATACGGATCGCGCGTCTTCCGCCATGGGAGATCGCGTCCATTCGCGCGGAACCAGCGACGAAGCGCGGCTCCAAACTTTAGTGCGCGCGCTGGGTCGACGACGACGGCGTCACCAGCGGCGCGCTTGCCGCGTGGCGTTCGCCTTACTGCGGAGTCCACGATGGCGCGGAGGTGAACAAGCCGTCGACGAATCCGATGCGGTGTGCGAGGAACAACCCGAAGCCGATGCTTGCGACACCCGAGGCAATCCGCAAGGTGCGATTCAATCCGGCG
Organism: Gemmatimonadota bacterium; assembly: GCA_040389905.1. Classification (GTDB taxonomy): domain Bacteria; phylum Gemmatimonadota; class Gemmatimonadetes; order Gemmatimonadales; family Gemmatimonadaceae; genus AG11. The sequence goes on from JAZJZK010000015.1 coordinate 55,003, forward strand.
AACTTGTGCGTCGCGAGGAGGGCCGGCGCGGCGATCGATGCGGTGATGAGCAGCATTCCGACAATCGTCCCCACGCCGAACACGCCGAGGTAGACCATCGCCCAGAGTGGGTTGGGAATCAGCGCAACCTGCGGCAGCGTCGCGACGGCCGCGGAGCCAGCAAGGCCGTGCACGAAGCCCACCGTGAGTGGGCGCGCCGTGCTGTCGGCCACTCGCCGCTCGCCACCCGCGAGGGTAAGGAGGCCAAGGACGACAAGCATCACGGCGACGGCGAATTCCAAGGTGAGTCCGACGCGCGCGGGAATGGCGCTGAGCTGCACCTTGAGGACGATGATCGCGCCGCCGACAAGCACGATGGTCGCCGTGTGGCCGATGCCCCAGAGCATGCCGGTCCGCGCGGCACGCCATACGGACCTCTGCTGTGTGACGATCGTCGTGACGGCAACGACGTGATCCGGATCGGTAGCGTGGCGCATGCCGAGTAGGAACCCGAGCACGACGACGGCGAGCAGGGCGCTCAGCATTCGATCAGCGGGAGGTGCGGGCCCTTCGCGTTGCTCAGGGCGACAAAACGAACGGTCACAGCGGACGCGGATAGAAGCCGCGCGCCAACATCACACCCGCGAACGTGGCGAGAAGGGAAAGACCCACACTCGCCACGACATTCAGCGCGGCGAGACCGGTTCCGCCGTTCTCGAGCAACCCGATGGTATCGCCGCTGAACGACGAGAAGGTGGTATAGCCGCCACATAAACCGACGGCCAGCAACAGGCGGAGGTGCCGCGCGCCCTCACCATATCGCGCGGACACGATCAGGATGACGCCGAGCAGGAAGGCACCCGTGACGTTCACCACGAGTGTGCCGATGGGGAAGGGCAGCCCGCCGCTCCGCGGCGCCCACGGGTCGAGCTGCCGTTGAACGACGTTGCCCACGATGTACCGAAGGACGCCTCCGGCAGCACTTCCGACTGCGATATAGATGTATGTCAGCATGAGTGTGCTTTGCGCATTTCAGGGACGGAATCTAATCTCCTTCTACCATGACCGCCCCTATCAGCCTCAGCGATGTTCAGGATGCACGCGCGCGCCTCGCGCCCTACCTCGTTCCCACGCCGCTCCGGCACTATCCCACCCTCGATGCGCTGATCCCTGGCGTGACCCTCTTGGTCAAGCACGAGAACGTGCAGCCGACGGGTTCGTTCAAGGTGAGAAATGGATTGGCGACCATTACGGCACTCGACGCAGGCGAACGCGCGCGCGGTGTCGTCGGCGCGACAACGGGCAATCACGGTCTCGGACTCGCCTTCGCCGGTCGCCAACTCGGAGTGCCGGTCACAATCTGCGTCCCGAGTGGCAACAACCCGGAAAAGAACGCCGCACTCCGTGCGTGGGGCGCGTCGGTGATCGAACAGGGTGCGGACTACGATGAAGCGGTCGCGGTCTCGCAGCAGTTGGTGGAGGAGCGGGGGTTCACGCTGTGTCACTCCACGAACAACGTCAACGTGCTCGCCGGCGCCGGCACGATGACGCTCGAGATACTCGAGCAGACGCACGACCTCGACGTGCTGCTCATCGCCATTGGCGGCGGCTCGCAGGCCGTTGGGGCGATGACGGTCGCGCGCGAGTTGCATCCTCGGCTGCGCGTCATCGGCATTCAGGCGGCGGGCGCGTCGACGACGCATGACGGTTGGCACGCAAAAGAGGCGCGCCAGGGTTCCCGCGCGGACACTTTTGCCGAGGGTGTCGCGACGCGGTCGACGTACGAGCTCACATTTCCTGCGCTGGTCGACAGCCTCGCGGATTTCGTGACGGTCACCGACGCGGAGATTGCCGAGGCCGTTCGGCTGATCATTCCGGCAACGCATCATCTCGTCGAAGGCGCCGGTGCAATGGGTGTTGCCGCAGCGCTCAAGCTGCGCGAGCAACTGCAAGGTCAGCGCGTCGGCGTGGTGTTCTGTGGAGGGAACATGGATAGCGCTGTGTTGAGGCGAATACTCAATCGGGAGATGTAGGAAAGGGGACAGGAATCAGCTCACCTTCCTCGTCTTCCGCTTCAGGAAGTCCATCAGGATGAACTGACCCAAGGTCATCGTCGTCGTGAAGTACGCCTTGCCGCGGCTGATCTCGCTCATCCGCTTCACGAACTCCACCAGCGCACGGTCGCGCGCGAGCATGAACGTGTTGATCACGATCCCGGACTTCCGGCACGACGCCACTTCCTGAAGCGTCTTCTCGATCACCGTGATGTCGAGGCCGTACGCGTTCTTGTAGATCTGCCCATCCGGCATCGTCAATGCGCTCGGCTTGCCGTCCGTGATCATGATGATCTGGCGCATGTCCTTCTTCTGCGCCATCAACAGTCGCCGCGCGAGTTTCAGTCCCTCCGCCGTGTTGGTGTGGTACGGCCCAACCTGCGCACTCGCGAGCGTCGCGAGGGGAATCTCCTCCGCGGAGTCGTGAAACAGCACGACCTTGATGGAGTCGCCGGGAAATTGCGTGCGAATGAGGTGCGTGAGCGCGAGCGCCACCTTCTTCGCCGGTGTGAAGCGGTCTTCGCCGTACAGGATCATCGAGTGCGAGCAATCGAGCATCAGCACGGTCGCGCAGCTCGACCGATACTCCGCCTGGCGCACCATCAAGTCGCTGTAGTCGAGGTCCATCGGAACTTCGATCTTCCCCGTGCGAATCAGCGAGTTCTTCAGCGTCTCGTTGACGTCGATATTCAGAACGTCACCGAATTCATATTGCTTGCTCCAGCCGTCCGCCTCGATGCCCGTCGCCAGGTACGGTGTGTCGTGGCTCCCGAAACTCGACTTGCCGAGTGAGCCGAGGAGTCCGCGAAGGGTCTTGTAGCCGAGGAAGTCGATACCCTTTTCGGTGAGGTTGAAGTTCACGTCGCGCGCGGCAGCGTGTGCCATCGAACCCTTCCCTTCGACCGCCTGGTGGCCGGCGGGCATCTTCGGCGGGGTCTCGAGGTTGAGATACCCTTCCTTGACCAGACGCTGGACGAGGTCGTCGAGCAGCTTGGCGAGCTTCGCCTGCGCCTCTTCGTCGCCGCCGCCACGCAGGGCTTCGAGCATCTCGGGAGTGAACTGTCCACTCTCCAGGAGCGCGTCGAGAATCGCTTGCCGAAGTGCTTCGAGGGAGCGATCACCGGGCTCGTCGAAGCCCATGCCGTAGTATGGCTGGCCCTCACCGCCCGCGAATCCCGATTGCAGCAGGAAGTCGGCGAGCTTGTCGAGTAGCGCCTGAAGATCGACCGCGTCGGCCATCTCCGGCGAAAATTTGCTGTATGTATGGAACCGCATAAGTGCAGATCCCTCGACTTCGCTCGGGGTGACAACCATCGGTGATGCGCCCCAATCCCACTTTCAATATTGCCCCGGGGACTCCCGCGAGCAAAGGCTCTCCGGGCCTATATTTCACTTGTGCCTTCGGCGACGTCGATCAATCCGTTTCGCGTCCTGCTCCGCCATCGGAACTTCCGCCTGTTTCTGATCGGGCAGACGTTGTCGCTCATCGGCACCTGGATGCAGACGATGGCGCTCGGCTGGCTGACGCTGGAGTTGACGAACAGTGCGTTCCTCGTCGGACTGGTCGCCACGGCGTCGTCCATTCCGATCCTGATCTTCACGCTGCCCGCCGGCGCCCTGGTCGACCGCTCGGACAAGCTGAAGCTGGTGCGCGGCGCGCAGATGGCATTTCTGGTTGACGCGATGCTGCTGTGGTGGCTGGCGTATTCCGGTCACGCCACGGTCGAATGGCTCCTGTTGCTGGCATTCATCAGCGGGTTGATCTCGTCGGTCGAGATTCCCGCCCGCCAGTCCATGTTCATCGACCTCGTGGGTCGAGAGGACCTGCCGGAAGCGATCGCATTGAACTCGAGTGGATTCAATCTCGCCCGCGTCGTCGGCCCGGGGCTCGCGGCGGCGACGATTTCCAGTCTCGGCATCGCGTGGTGCTTCTTCCTGAACGCTGCCAGCTTCGTCACGGTGCTGATTGGGTTGTTCATGATCCATCTGCCAAAATGGGTGCCGCGCACGCATACGATCAGCCCGTGGGAGGGCGTGCTGCAGGCGCTCCGTTACATGCGCGACACGCCGAGAGTGCGCGCGTTGATGACGATGGTGACGGTTTATTCGATCCTCGGCATTCCGGTTATGGCGCTGATGCCGGTGGTCGCGCGAGAGATGTTCGGACTCGGCTCGTCAGGCTACGGCCTTCTCCTCTCGTGCCTCGGGATTGGTGGACTTAGCGGCGCACTCGCGTTGGCAGGAGTGGGCTACCGGTTCTCGCGGATCAAGTTGTTGCGCGTGGCGTCGATGGCGTGGCCGGTGCTGCTCATCACGTTCTCGCTGAACCGTGTGCCCTGGATTGCGTACGTGCTCCTATTGGCGATCGGGTGCACGATGATCCTGAATGGAGCGATCACCAACGGACTGCTCCAGTCGATCGTGCCCGATGCGCTTCGTGGACGAATGATGGCCGCGTATGGGTTGGTCGTCGTCGGGCTCGCCCAGGTTGTGGGCGCATTCGTTGGTGGCGTCGTCGCGCATGCCATCGGCGTCGCGCAGTCGATCGGTGGGGGAGGGGCGCTGATGTTGTTGTTCGGCCTGTGGACGTTCTTCAAGAGGCCGGAGTTGCGAGCGCTCTGAGTTGCACGATCGGCCACGGGCGGAACCGCAACCAACAATGAAGCAGATTCTGCGGACTGATCGGATAGCTGCTGATAAAGCAGCTTCAACTTCTGGCAATCAGCCCAATCCGACCAATCCGTACAATCTGCTTCATTGTTCCTTGAAAGGGCGATCCTCCCAAGACGATGCGCAACCGCTATCCGCCATCCGTAAAGTGGATAGCGGACAGCGGACAGCAGACAGACTACGGTGTGACCGTCCCCTGCGCGGTGGCGGAATTGTACGTCGCACCTTCGATGAACGGCGTGTTGACAATGCCGCCCGATCCCGACCAGCCGGTTGCCGTCATCGTCCATGTCACAGCGGCGCCTGCCTTCAGGCCCCAATTGTTGTCAAAGCCTGAGACGCCGGACAGATCCGGAATATCGAGAACGATCGGATCGCCGTAACCCGCCGTCCGTTGCACCGACGACTTCCGTGCGTTGGTGCCCGTCTGCTGGTAGTCGGCGACGAAATACTTGTTGTACTGCGTCTGCGCCGTGAATGTGCTGCGCAGTCGAGCGTAGGGAGCGGAGCCGAGTACGCTCACGACGGGTGTCGTGAGTGCGGGTCCGAGCGCAATGGTCTTGTCGGTCGCATCCTTGAAGACCAGTCCTGCTGTGCGCGTGTTGCTCAGGACGCCGGACAGCTGCACACCAGAGACGATCAGGAAGTGCAGGTCGGTCGATATTTGATTGGCCGCCGGAATACCATAGTACGTCCGCGCGCCCGACTGCGTGCCCGGATCGACGGTGTACGCCGCAACCGACCCGTTCGCCGTCAGGTAGGTGCCGATGACCGTGGAGATATCGCCGCCGAGATTCGTGATCGTGAGGTTCTTGCTGACCGGGGCAAAGCTCTCGGCGCCATTGAAGTCGATGGTCGGGAGCGCAGTGCCGGCTGCCGGGCTGAGTCCACGGCGGATGATGAGCTTATTGAGCGTGTAGCTTACGCCCGAACCGCCGAACGAGAGGGCGGAGCGGCTTGCGATGAGGTCCACATTGCCGGACGCGACACCATTGAACGTGACCGTCGATCCAGAGAGTGCTCCGGTCGACCTTCCGAGCGTCTCGAGGAGCAAGTCCGTCCCGCCGTTTCCAGCGACCGGTGCGGTGATCGTCTTGCCCGCGCCGGACGCACCGCTGCACAGGTCTGTGCCTCGTGCGACAAGTTCGGCGGTCGTCCCATAGAAGACTTCAAGGTCAAAGCCGCCGCCGCTCATCGCCACGACGTAGGCAATTCCGCCCTTTCCAGAGCTGATCTGTGCAGAGTAGCTGTCGAAGCTCCCGGTCAGGCGCGTCCACGCGGCACTTCCATCCTGCGCCGCAACCCACAGCGGAAGTCCCGACGTGCCGCAGAACGTCCAGACGACATTGCCGCCCGAGGGAGCCGCAGTCAGCGTAACAGCTACTGTCGACGTCTGGTCGGTGGCACCAGTTCCCGTGCCGCGAACCGTGACCGTCGTCGTGCCCGCCGACACACTGGCCGATGCAGTCAACGTCAGTGTCGCCGTCGTTGAGCCTGCGGCGATGCTCGTCGGCGCGAAGGTCGCAGTCACGCCAGTCGGCAGACCAGTCGCCGTCAGTGCGACGACACCGGTGAAGCTACCAGTCCGCGCGATCGTGACGTTCACCGTTCCGGACCCGCCTGCGCCAATCGTCGTCGTTGTCGGGCTGAGCGCGAGCGTGAAGCCGCCCGCTGCTGCCTGAACGGTGAGTGCCGTCGTTGCAGTCGCTGCGGTGACGCCGGTGCCTGTCGCGCGGAAGGTAATCGTGTTCGTGGCCGCAGCAGCGCTGGCAGCGGCGGAAATGGTCATCGTCGCAGACGTCTGCCCGGTGGCAATCGTTGCATTCGCCGCGGTCACTCCTGTGGGAAGGCCCTCGGCCGCCACGGTTACCTCACCCGTGAAGCCACCAGATCTGGTGAGCGTCAGCGTCACGGTACCGGTGGCGCCCGCGGTGACGTTCAATGCCGCCGGGCTCGCGGCAAGCGTGATGGACGGCGTCGCGGCTGCTGTTACCGTCAGCGCCGTAGTCGCTGTCGCCGCGGTAACGCCAGTGCCCGTCGCACGGAAGGTGATGGTGTTGGTCGCCGCGGCTGCGGTCGCTGCCACGACGACGTTCAACGTCGCCGAGGTCTGGCCGGTTGCAATCGTGGAGTTCGCCACGGTCACGCCAGTGGGTAGGCCTTCTGCCGCGACAGTCACATCGCCGGTGAAGCCGCCCGACCTCGTCAGCGTCAGCGTCACATTCCCCGTCCCGCCCTGAATTACGCTCAAGGTCGCCGGGCTTGCCGCCAAGGTGATCGCCGGTGTTGCCGCGGCGCGAACCGTGAGCCCGAGCGCGGCAGATGAGGTAACACCCGTGCCGGTTGCCCGAAGGGTCACGGTGCCCGTCGTGGCGAGCGCCGTCGCGACGGAGACGACGTTCATCGTCGCGCTCGTTTGACCCTCAGCGATCGTCACTCCAGCCGCCGTCACGCCCGTTGTGAGACCCTCGGCGGCCACCGTGACTGCGCCGGTGAAGCCGCCCGATCTCGTGAGGCTGATCGTGACCGCGCTCGACGCTCCCTGCACGATATCAACGCTCGTCGGGGATACCGATATCGCGATCGCTGGGGTGAGGCCTGGCGTCACGTTTCCATCTCCGCCCCCGCCGCAACTGGCGAGCAAGAAAGAACAGAGCGTGCTGACGGTACGCCAACCAATTCGCCGAGATGACATGTACGACTCCCTCTGCGCTATGAGTGTGTGTGCCGCCTCGAAGCGAGGTCGGCAGTGGCGAACGGAGTTTTCCGTCGCCAAGGAACGCGGGAGCGGCGTTGTTCCGTCGCGTTCTGAGCGCTACCGTAGTAGCGAGCCGTTCAACGCGGCGTGATCTGGCCGTGACCTGAGAGATTTCCTTGCCGATTCGCTTCAGAACGCTCGGACAAATCGATCTTCACTCGGCCGACGGACGCGAGCTCGACGGCTTGCTCGCCCAGCCGAAGCGCGTGGCCGTTCTCGCGTATCTGGCGGCCAACTCGCCGCGCCTTTCTCGGCGAGACACCCTCCTGGCGATGTTCTGGCCGGAGTCCGACGCTGAGCATGCCCGTTCGTCGCTCCGAAAGGCGCTGCATTTTATCCGTCAGGAAGTTGGCGACGTGATCGTCACCCGCGGCACCGACGAAGTCGGTCTGCGGACTGAGGACGTCGAGGTGGACATCTGGGAGCTCGACGCCCACATCGCCGAAGGCAGGAACGGCGAAGCGATGCAGCTCTACGCGGGTGATTTTCTGCCCGGCTTTTTCATTCGAGGCGCACCGGAGTTCGAGCGCTGGCTCGAAGTCGAACGGGAGAAGCTGCGTGCGCGGGCCGCGGGAGCGATCTGGTTGCACGCGGAAGAGCGGGTGTCCGCCGGCGACCTCGATGGCACTCGGGCGGCAGCGCTTCGCGCACTCGAAGTCTCGCCGCATGATGAGGTTGCGTTGCGCCGGGTGATCTCGATGCTCGCACAGCATGGCGATCGCGCGGGTGCGATTTCCGTCTACCAGGCGTTTGCGGCGCGGGTGGAGGCAGATCTGCAAGTCACCCCCGCACCCGAGACACGAGCGCTTGCCGAGTCGATCTCCACGACCAACACGATCACGAGCGTCGCGCCGATCGAGCCACGCATGCCGGCTCCGTCACTTGTTGCGCACACGGATCGACCCTCGGAGCGCCCAAAGTGGCGCGGCGTATTCGTCGCCCTGGCCGCCGGCATTGCGGTCGTTGTCAGCGCCCTGGCCTACTACGTCAACACCACCTCCGCCGCGCCAGACCTGAACGAGGGCCGACTCGCCGTTTTCCCCTTCCTGGTGCGAGGTTCGAGCGACACCCGATACCTACAGGACGGACTGCCAATCTTGCTGGGTACACGATTGGACGGGGCGGGATCGCTTCGCAGCATCGACTCACGCGTCACCTTCCTGGACGTTCGACGCGAACGGTCGGGCGACAGCATCACACCCGCTCGCGCGAGCGAGACGGCCGCTCGCCTCGGCGCTCGTTACTTCGTGCTCGGCACCGTGGTCGGCTCGCCCAGCGCGCTGCATCTCGACGTCGAATTGTACGATCGCAGGCAGGGCGGTGCGCGCGTTGCGCGGTCGGAAGCGAGTGGTTCGGAGGCCGACCTCATGCGCCTCGTGGATCGTGTCGCGACAGATCTCGTGGCTGGGACCTTCCGCGACAACCGGAGCGCAACATCCCAGACGGCGGCACTAACCTCGACATCACTCGCCGCGCTCAAGGCGTGGCTCCGCGGCGAGTCAGCACTCGCCTCCGGCCGATATCTCCCGGCGATCGAGGCGTTCCGTGAAGCGATCGGCTTCGATAGCACATTTGCCATGGCGCACTACCGGCTGGCGCTGGCCGCGAACTGGGCGGGGGAGATGTCACTCGTGGTGCCGGAATCACAGCGTGCACTCGACTTTAGCGGGAGACTCAAGCCGTACGAACGCACGATCGTCGAAGCGTATTGGCACGGACGCCGCGGGCACTATGCCGTGGCGGAGAGTCTGTATCGGAGCGTCCTCGTGGAGCATCCGACTGCCGTGGAGTCCTGGTACGATCTCGCGGAGATCCTGTACCATGGGAATCCGCAAAAGGGGCGACCGATTGCCGAAGCGCGAGGTGCGTTCGAGCAGGTGCTTCGCCTGGATCCGGGGCATTTCGCTGCCGTGGTACACCTGGCTCGCCTCGCGGCCGCGCGACGTGACCTCCCCGCGCTGGACTCCCTGACGTCCAAGGCGCTCAAGGGCGATCCCGACGGCCCGCACCGGGCCGAGCTGTTGTTGCTGCGCAGTGTGAGTCTCGCCGACAGCGCGGCGACCGGAAGCTATCTGCACGAGCCGCACACCATCGCCGACCTCGATGCACTGTGGCGCTCGGCAGAATACTCGGGGCAAGTGGACCGCATCATCGAGGTCGCGGAGCAAGTCCTTCGCGGCGCCTCCGGCGATGAGATGCGAAGTTCGATGCAGTTGCTCCTCGCCCATCTGGAAATGGGCCGGGAGAATTTCGCCGGCGCCGAGCGGCGCGTCGACTCGCTGGCGAAGTTGTCGCCACAAACGGCACTTCTCACGCGGATGCTGCTCGCGACACATCCGGCCCTGCCGGTGGCCGAGCGTTCGGCGATCGTGGCGAGCACACGACGCGCCTTCGCTGCGACAACGAGTTCACGCCGCGGGGCGCGCGTCTTCGTCGGCATGATGCGCAGCGATGACGCAACGCCCTATGGAGACGGACTACGTGCGGCGCTCGCGCTCGCCTCGGGTGATACGGCGCACGTGCGGCAGTGGCTTGCGGCGACGGCGGACGTGGCGCCGACCAGTAGCATACCGTTGATGCGGCAGTGGCTGGCCATGTCCGTGGCGGGTGACAGTGCGTCGCGCGCGCAGCAGCTGCGAGACATGGAGCGCTTCGATCTCGATATTGCCAATCGATACATCTCGCCCACGCCATTTTTGCCGCGGGCGCTCAATCATCTGGTGGCGGCGCGACTGTTGGAGGGGGCAGGCCGGCCACAGGATGCGCTCGCCCACCTGAACGCGGTCCCAGAGGATCTCGGCTTCAACGTCGCGTACATGCGCGAGCTGGAGCGGCGGCGGGCGGCGCTGCGTGGCACGAAACCCTGAAGTCAAAATCCCGCGCGCGACCTGAAATGCATCGTGGCTCGCGGTGGATGACGGATTCTACGCCGTTACGAGCCGGATCGGATCGACTTCGTTTGCCCAGATAACCTATTCCGGTTCAGAGTCCGATACTGTGGGCGAGAGGGACTCCGTCCATCAAAGGCATTCCGTTGGTCACGAAGGCCACCGAGCGCACCGATCGCGCTCCCGAGCGTATACGAATCCGGACCGCCACACGAGTGTGGCGGTGGGGCCTGCTCCTGCTCTGCCTTGCCAGCCGGGCAACCGCGCAAGCCCGCGAGTTTCGTCATCTTGGCACAGACGCCGGTCTCGCTAACTCCTGGGTACAAGTGATCTACCAGGATAGCCGTGGCTTTCTGTGGTTCGGCACCGCGAATGGGCTCAATCGATACGACGGCAACGTGATGGAGGCGTTTCGGTACGAGCGCACGAATCCACGGAGCATCGCCGACAATCGCATCGATGCAATCGTTGAGGATGGCGCGGGAGTGCTCTGGATCGGAACGCGAAGCGGCTTGAGCCGATTCGACTGGACCAGCAATTCCTTCACGAACTACATGATCGAGGAGGGCGTGGAACTCGTCGCACGCCGCCCCGTGAACGCGATCATCGAAGATGGGAGAAGCACGTTGTGGGTTGGCGCGTCCACGGGACTATTCACCTTCGATCGCCAGACGGGGCGTGAAAAGGCCTTTCGACTCCCGGTACGGCCCGGAGCACCGCAGCCCTTCATTCAAACCCTGCACGCTGACCGTCGCAATCATCTCTGGATCGGAACGCGAGGCGAAGGCCTGTTCGATCTCGACCTCGTATCGGGGACCACACGGCTCTATTCCCGCGCGAGCGCCCCACCGATGCAGCTACCCGACGACGACGTCAGGTCCCTGTCGCAGACGACCGACGGCCGGATTTGGGCGGGCACCTATAACGCCGGTATCGTCGAACTCGATCCCTTGTCATCCCATATCACCTCCTACAGGCATGACGCGCGAAATGCCGCGAGCATTTCGGTCGATCGGGTACGAAAGGTTCTCGCGGATCGCGATGGACGCGGACTCTGGATTGCCACTGACAACATGGGGTTGGAATACCTGGACTTTCACACGCGTGCATTCCAGCACAACCGCGCGAATCCGAAGAACCCGTCTTCCTTGAACAGCGACTCGTTCTGGTCGCTCTATCAGGAATCGAATGGACAACTCTGGGCGGGGACATTTTCCGCGGGGATCAACGTTCTCGAGCGCTCCGTTGCGCCGATCAAACGCTACTCAACGGTCGCGGGTGACGCCGGCAGCCTCAGCGCGAACGCGGTGCTCGCGTTTGCCCAGGACACAGCTGGCGTCGTGTGGATTGCCGCCGATGGTGGAGGACTCAACCGATTCGATCCGCGAACGGGCTCGTTCTCGGCGTTCACAACGAGGAATAGCAACCTGCCAAAGGACGCCGTCATCGCGGTCGCAGCGAGTGCAGGAGGTGTCTGGATCGGCACATGGGGTGAAGGAGGCGGGCTCAGTCGTCTCGATCCATCCACGGGGCGCTTCACGTCCTACAACGCCGCGAACACCAACCTTCCAAACGACAACCTGTTCGCGGTGCACGAAGATCGCTTGGGGAGGGTATGGGTTGGATCATGGCAGGACGGTCTCTTTCAGTTCGATCGCGCGAAGAAGCATTTCACGAACTATCCGATCGGTCCTCCAGGCCGTCAGTCACAGATCTGGCAGATTTACGAGTTGCACGATGGACGACTCGTGTTGGCGACGCTCGAGAATGGAATGCTGATCTTCGATCCGGCGACGAAGTCGATGACGCCATACCGGAGTGGCCGAAGCGACAGCCATTCACTGAGCTCCTGGGAGGTACGGTCCCTTCTGGAAAGCGCGCCGAACATACTTTGGATCGGTACGTCAGCGGGATTGGATCGCCTCGACCTGACCACCGGTGCACTCGAGCACTTCACGACGGCCGACGGGCTGTCGAGCAATTTCATTTCGGGGATCGCAAAGGACGCGCGGGAGCATCTCTGGATCAGCACCGACCAGGGCATCACGCGCTTCGATCCCGTGACCAAGGACGTCACGAGATACGCCGCGACCGATGGGCTTCAGGGTCGTGAGTTCAACGCGCGTGCTGTTCTCGCTTCGCGTGAAGGAACGCTGTATTTCGGGGGGAACAATGGGTTCAATGTCATTGACCCCGCGACAATGGTTCAGAACCATCGCTCGCCCAGGGTCGTGCTCACGGGATTCGACCTCTTCGGCAAGCCGGTCGTCATCGCTGCGCCGGGCTCGCCACTGAAACAGCACATTGCGGCGACGAGCGCGATCACGCTGAACCACAGGCAATCCGCCTTCACGATTCACTTCGCAGCGCTCGACTTTACGGCGCCCGAGAAGAATCAGTATGCCTACCGTCTGGAGAACGTGGACCCGGCATGGAGCGCCGCGAGCAAAGCGCACAGCGCGACGTACACGGGTCTACGGCCGGGATCGTACCGCTTTCGCGTTAAGGCGAGCAATAACGACGGCGTCTGGAACGAGGAAGGAACCTCCCTACTCATCACCATTGCTCCACCGTTCTGGGCGACGTGGTGGTTCCGCGCGCTCTGTGCAGCGGCCGCTCTGATCGCAGTGGCACTCATCGTCCGCAACGCGACCGACCGGCGCCGGGCTCTCGAGCACATGAACGCTCGTCTGGCCGAGGCAGCGGAACGCGATCGTCGGGGCCAGCAATATCTCGAAGGGAATGTCCTCGACATCCTCGACGCGATGCAACGATTCTCAACGGGCGATCACACGGTTGCACTGGATGTCGAGAGCGAAGATGCCATCGGCCATCTCCGTCGCGGATTCAATGCGGTGGTTGCCGATAGAAAACGCGCGGAGGAAGAACTCCGGCAATCGCAGAAAATGGAGGCCGTGGGGCGGCTCGCCGGCGGAGTAGCCCACGACTTCAACAATTTGTTGACGGTGATCAAAGGCAATGCGGGACTTGCCCTTATGGACATCGATTCGCGCGAGTCCGTTCGAATGGAGCTCGAAGAGATCGACCACGCCGCGGACCGCGCAACATCGCTGACTCGACAGCTGCTCGCGTTCAGCCGCAAGCAGATTCTGAAGCCGCAGCTCTTCTCGCTCAATGGCGTCGTCGGAGAAATCGGCAGAATGCTCGAGCGTACGGTCGGCGAGGATATCCGGCTCGAGATCATTCTCGATCCGGAGTTGGCGAATGTGCGCGTCGATCCCGGCCAGATCGAGCAGGTGCTGCTCAATCTCGTTGTCAATGCGCGCGACGCGATGCCACGCGGTGGGTTGCTCCTGCTCGAAACACGAAACGTGGAATCGTGGGAGGTGGCCTCCAACCCAGAAGCGGAGAGCCGGCGATACGTCGAGCTGATCGTGCGAGATACCGGCGTTGGCATGTCCGAAGAGGTGCGGCAACGTGTGTTCGAGCCGTTCTTCACGACCAAGGAGCAAGGGAAAGGAACAGGCCTGGGCCTGTCAACCGTGTATGGCATCGTGAAACAGAGTGGCGGGTTCGTTCGCGTTGAGAGCGTACCCGAACAAGGCACGATGATCGCCGTCTACCTTCCCAGGGTCGACGACGCCGAGGAAAAACCGCGAGTCGCGGTTGGTGACCCGCACCCCACGGGCACCGCGACCGTTCTGCTGGTCGAGGATGAGGATCTCGTGCGCACGCTGGCTTCGCGAGTGCTGCGTCGCGCCGGCTATACCGTGCTCGCGGCACCCAGTGGAGACGCCGCACTCGAAATCGCCGCAGCACACGAGGGAACGATCGACTTGCTGCTCACCGACGTCGTCATGCCGGGCATGAGCGGCCGCGAACTCGCCGAACGTCTCATGCCGGTACGGAAAGGCATGCGTCTGCTTTTTGCCTCCGGATACACGGAGGACGCAATCATCCGTCACGGGGTGTCGAGCGACGCGATGCCGTTCCTTGCCAAACCGTTCGCGCCCGGCGAATTGCTACAGAAAGTTCAGGAAGTGCTGGAAGCGTCCGCGCCAACGTTCTTCGGTGGCACGCCGTCGACGCACACCTGAACGGAATGGTCGGGCGCGTCGGATTTCGTACCCGTATACTTCTGTGCATGCGATTGCGCCTCACAGGAGAATGACGAGTGGCTGTTCCCAGGATTGCGATCGTTGCCGCGATGTGCGGTGTCGCCGTGTCAACCATGTCCACGCGCGCCACCGCCGAGACGTACTACATCAACAGCCGAATCGGCAACGACTCCAGCGCCGGCACGACGAAGGAAGCCGCGTGGCGCAGCCTCGCCAACCTCGAAACGCGGACGTTCACCCCGGGTGACAGCATCCTCTTCGCCAAGGGCACGACGTACACCGGCGGGGTCCACTTCACCTCCTCCGGCACCGCCGAGCGAAGGATCGTGCTCGCGAGCTACAGCATGAGCGCCGATATCGTGCGCAGCGTGGATCGCACGCACATTGGCGCGATGATCCCGCTGTACGGCGCAGGACGGATGCCGTCGTTTTCCAACCCGGACTGGAACGTCTTCAACGGCAATGTCTTTCAGATCGACGGCAGTTTCGTCGTCATCGACGGCCTGTATTTCCACGACAACGCCAATCCGCCGGGCTCCGATCGCGTCAATCGCAACGTGCAGAAGATGGGTGCGATCTATCTCGCGCTCGGCACGCACCACAACGAAGTACGGAATTGCGAGTTTTCGAACACGCCCGTCGGCATCAAGGTCAAGGGCACGCACACCCTGATCACGCGGAACTACCTGCACGACGCCTACGAACCCATGGCGCAGTCGTGGGGCCCGATCGCCATCATGGTCGTGACGCCGTACAACGAGATATCGTACAACACGATCACGAACTACGGCTCGTACGGCGGCCCATACGGTTCGGACGGGGGCGTCATCGAATTGGACGGCGTGGACATGGCGTTCGACGGACGCAACGTCAACATCCACCACAATGTCTCGATCAACAATCACGGCTTTGTGGAGCTCGCCGGCCGCAAGGTGGACAGCATCACCATCGCCTACAACCTCAGCGACGACCGCAATCAATTCCTGGGTGGCGGGTCGATGACGAACGTGCGCGTGTTGAACAACACGGTCGTCCGCACGCGCGAACCGAACATCGATCGCTACGTGTTCTGGACGTTTGCCGTGGATACCACGAAGGTCACAGTGCGCAACAACATCTTTGTCATCGCGCCCGACCTGAAGGTCCTCGGTCCCATACAGAAGCAAGTGCCACGGCAGCGAGCGCCGATTGGCAATCAGGTGCACGATCACAATCTGTATTTCTCGCCGGGGAATGCGGACCCGATCGGCATTCCTGCGGGGAAAGGAGAACTCATCGCGAACCCGATGTTCGTTGACTTTGCGAATCGCAATTTTCGATTGAGCGAGAAGAGTCCCGCGCGGAAACGTGGCGTGCCGGTGGGCTACACCACCGATCTCGATGGACGCACCGTGCCGGCACGCGCGCCGAGTCTCGGCGCGTATCAATAGACACGACGGTGATGTATTCGACCTGCCTCTTCTGTCAAACCCAACTCGGCAAGAACGAGGCGATCGAGCATTTCCCCGTCGGCCGGCGTCTCGCGTTCGACGCCGCGAAAGGGCGGCTCTGGGTCGTGTGCAGAAAGTGTGAGCGCTGGAACCTCACTCCGCTCGAGGAACGGTGGGAGGCCATCGAGGAGTGCGAGCGTGCCTTTCGCGACACCAAGCTGCGGGTATCCACCGAACACATTGGGCTCGCGCGCGTCAGTGAAGGGCTCGAGCTCGTCCGCATCGGCGAACCGCAGCGTCCGGAAATGGCGGCGTGGCGATACGGTGATCAGTTCGGGCGTCGGCGGAGGAAGCACATCGCGACGATCGCCGGGGCGGTCGTTGTTGTTGGCGGCGTGATGATTGCCGGCCCAGCGGTGGGACTGTGGAGCGGCGGTGCGACGAACGTCGTGTTTCAACTGGCCAACGCGGGCGCCAGCATCTACCGGAAGCGCAAGATGGTGCTGCTCGGCTCCGCGGAGCATGGCACCTTTCACGCGCGCCTGAGCGATCTGCCGAACGTTCGTGTGTATGCCAGCGAAGAGGGCATCGAGCTCACGGTCCCGGTACTGAAGAAGTCCAAGTTCGTGAGCTTCGAAGTCAGCAAGGACGTCAACAACATCCGGCTGAGAGGTGAGGACGCCGTACGCGCGGTGGGCTCAATTCTGCCGGTTCTGAACCGTGGTGGTGGATCGGCCGCGGAGGTCACGCGCGCCGTGGACTACCTCGAGCAGTCCGGGTCGCCCGATCAACTCTTCCGGCGTGCGGTGGCGGCGATCGAAAAGCGTGACGCCGATCGCCTGTTCAAGACAGCGAACATGAACAAGCTGCAAAGTCTGCCGACGCCTGGGCGGCTCGCGCTCGAGATGGCTGTCCACGAGGAGTCGGAGCGGCGCGCGCTCGAGGGAGAACTGCATGTGCTCGAGGAGGCGTGGAAAGAGGCCGAGGAGATTGCCGGCATTTCGGACGACATGTTCCTGCCGGCGTCGGTCGATGAGGAACTCGAGCGTCTAAAACGCGGAGAACAGCGGTAAGCGCACCATCTTTCACTCAAAACAACAACACATGAACCACAGAGGACACAGAGGACACAGAGGACTGCGTTTTCCTCTGTGATCTCTGTGTCCTCTGTGGTAAAAGCACTTGCAAAGCAAGGAAGAACTCAGCTGAATCGCTCCTCCGCGACGCGAATCACGAGATCCGCCGCGCCGTCCAATCCCATCAACGCAGTATTGACGCAGAGATGGTAATTCGACACGTCGAGCCACTCGCGCTGCCAATGCCGCCGCACGTATTCACCGCGCCGCGCATTCATCTCGAGGACTTTCTTGCGCGCCTCACCCGGCGGGACGCCAAGGTTCGTCACCGCGTACGCGATGAGCGCATCGAGCGGTGCGCAGCAGAGGACGTGCAGCGCATCGCTCCGCGTTTCGAGGAGCGCCGGAGCCCCACGCCCGACGATGACCGCGTTCCCCGACTGCACTGCCTCTTCCATCACACGCCGCGTCACCTCGACGATTCGCTCCTCACTCGGCGGCATCGCGTCTTCTCCGACCGTCGGCATCACTTCGGGCGCCGACAGCGAGATGGCCGACGCGAGACGCTCGCCGAGCGTCGGCATACGTTCCTCTCGCGCCGACACTGCGGCGGACGTCATTCCCAACCGTGATGCAACTTCGTCCACCACCGCATTGTCGTACAACTGCCAGCCGAGTGCATTGGCGACGCGCTCGGCGAGCTCGGAGCCACCGGACCCGTATTGTCGGGAGATCGTGACGATCGGCATCAGCCGCCCGTCGGTGGGATGCGACGGACGCGGACCTGCTCCACGACGTCAAAACCGAGCGCTGACCACGCGCCCTCCGCGGACTCGCTACCGGCAACATTGTGGAGGCGCATCTGATCGAGTCCGCGCGCGCGTGACCATCGCTCCGCGGCGCGTAGCAGCGTTCGCAGGACGCCGCATCGACGATGCTCTTCGCGCACATAGACCGAAGACACGTATGCGTAGCGTGCTGGTTCCAGCAACGGTGAGCCCATGGAGTCGACGCACCGCATGATGCCCACGACGCTCCCCGCACGCTCCGCGAGAAAAATCGCCTCATGCTCGGCCCGGATCTGCGCGGCGAACAACTCGCGTGCGCGCGTGGACGCATCCGCCCGCAACCGACCGTAGATCGGATGCGTGGGATGTTCGCGCAGGAGCGCGAGGCGAAGTTCCATCACGGCGCCAAGGTCGCGCAGGGTGGCCTGCCGCACGTGGATCTCGATCACTCGCGACCCCGCCAATTCCGGCGGCGACATGGGTTGAACGTGCCTCACGTCACGACATCAGGCCGACAGGCCGCCGCCGAAGAAATCTTCATTGGGACGCCGGCGCCGTCGTTCCGGCTCCGCACGGCCGTACAGGCCGGCATCGGACCGTGAAATCTTCTTGCGCGCAACGAGTGCCTCGAGCACGAGTTCACACCCTGCGACCGTCTGTTGCGCGTCCCCGACTTCTGCCAGCCCCACGTATCGGACGAGATCGATGAGGCCGGGTACGACGCCGAATGCCGCTTCCATCGCGGACGCGCGTTCGTCTTCGGTCACCTGAAGTGCGCCGCCCTCGTCGAACCAGATCACGATATCATCGGTATTGACGCCGCCGGCCCGCTCCTGGAACGTCGCATCGGCTGCGCGGCGAATGAGCTCGCGCGCGATTGCATGCCCGCCGACGAGCTCACCCTCGTACTCCAACTCGATCTTCCCGGTGATTGCGGGCTGCGCCGCATACACGTCGGAAATGCGCGGGACGATCTCGTCTTCACCCGTGATGATCGCACGGCGCTCCGCATTGGAGACGGCGTTCTCCATCACGCTGATGGGTAGTCGCTGCGACACGCCCGACCGGCGATCGATGCGTTTGTCCGTGCGCGCCTCGAACGCGATGCGCTCTACGACTTCCGCGATGAAATCCGGAACGCGAACCGCCTTTCCATCGCGCGCGACCCAGGACTCCTGGTCCGTAATCGCCATGCCCAGCTCGACGGTTTCCGGATAGTGCGTGATGATCTCGCTGCCGATGCGGTCCTTGAGCGGCGTGATGATCTTGCCGCGCGCGGTGTAGTCCTCTGGATTGGCGGTGAAGCACAGCTGGACGTCGAGTGCCAGGCGCACGGGATAGCCCTTGATCTGCACGTCGCCTTCCTGCATGACGTTGAACAATCCGACCTGCACCTTGCCCGCGAGATCAGGAAGCTCGTTCAGCGCGAAGATGCCGCGATTCGCGCGCGGCAGCATGCCGTAGTGAATCGTCAACTCGTCGGACAGCACGTGTCCGCCGCGCGCGGCGCGAATGGGATCGAGGTCACCGATCATGTCCGCGATCGTGACATCCGGCGTCGCGAGCTTTTCAACGTACCGGCTGTCTCGGCCGACCCACGCGATGGGCGTATCGTCGCCCGCCGATGCGATCAGGTTCTTCGCGTAGCGTGAAATGGGCGCGAAGGGATCGTCGTTTACTTCGCTCCCCGCCACCACCGGCATCGCCTCGTCGAGCAGCGTGACGAGCGCGCGCAAGATGCGCGACTTGGCCTGCCCGCGAAGGCCGAGGAGGATGAAGTTGTGCTTCGAGAGGAGGGCGTTGACGATCTGCGGCATGACCGTCTCTTCGTAGCCGATCACGCCCTCGAACAGCGCGTCCCCCGTCGCCAGCCGCGTGAGGAGATTCTGGCGCATTTCGTCCTTCACCGAACGCTTTGCGCGGCCCGGTGCGCCATAGGGCGAGCGTGCGAGCGCGCCGAGTGTTTCTGGGTACGACAACACCGCCTCCGAGTCAATTTAGTTTCTACTCGGAATCAGCTTGCGCGAACGTGGCGACGCAAGGGTTCCCTGCCGCAATCCTCAGGTTGGGCGACCGCCGGAACATTGAACGCGGATTGAGCGGATTGAAGCGGATCAAATCTGATCGTCCGGCGCTCGGGAGAATACAACGCGCTTGAAGGCCGGTTCGGGGCCGTAGTGGAAGATCAGGCCAACTTCAATGCGTGACGAACGGAGATAGTTCTGAAGCTGTTCTCGCGTTCCCGGGGGAATTCCGGTTCCGGCCTTGTTCTCGAGCATGACTCGATCGTCAACGAGGAAATCCGCACGGAACCGTCCTATCAACCGGCCGTGAAAATAGATGTCGAATGTCTTTTCGCGATCTACTTTGTGTCCGCGTTCCGTCAAGAGGATTTCCAAAGCCGCGGAGTAGACACTCTCGAGAAACCCGTATCCCACTTCGTTGTACACGTCAAAAAAGGCTTTGATCAGCTTGCCCGTCAACTCACGCTCGGGCAGCGCACGAGAAGCAGCCTCGAGCCGTTGATCATTGTTTTGCAGTCCCATCCGCTCAATCCGCGTTCAATGTTCCGGTGCAACAACCCGTCCGAACAATGAGCAGATGCCGCACCAAGAGCGTCACCAAATCACCGCAACGCGAACCAAAAGAACGCTACGCTGCCTCGATCTCCACCTGATTGTCGTAGAACACTGGACCGTTGCCGAGGTCGGTCACCAACTGCGACGTCGTCTGATTCGCATTCGCGCCGTCCGTCGCAAGCTTGGCCCACCAGATCGACGGCGCCCACACCACGCCCTCGCGAATCGTCGACTCCACGCGGGCCTTCGCGAGAAACGCCCCGCGATCGTTATGCACCGTCACCATCATGCCCGGTGCGATCGCTCGGCGCTCCGCGTCAGCGGGGTGGAGCAGCACTTCAGGCTCCTTCGCCTGGCGTCGCAACGACGTGATGTTCACGAACGTCGTGTTGAGGAACGTGTGCGCCGGCGACGAAATAAGTGTGAGCGGAAAGCGTGCGACGAGCGCAGGATCACGTTCCACCGACTCGTACGGCGGGGTGAAGTCGGGAAGGGGATCGAGGCCCAACTCCGCCATGCGCGCGGAATAGAACTCACACTTGCCGCTCGGCGTCGAGAATCCGCCATTCTCGTATGGCAGGTACGGCGTCGGAACATTCAGCCGCATCCAGCCGCGTTCGAGCAACGCGTCGAGCGTCACGCCCTGAATCTTCGGCGACTGTGATGCCAGCGCCTGACGAATGAGGGTGAGATCATCATCCTGCATGATCGGATCGGTCATACCCATGCGCGCCGCGATCAGACGGAAGATTTCGCTGTTCGGCTTCGCCTCGCCGATCGGATCGATCGACGGCCGGTTGAGTGTGACGTAATGATGCCCGTACGCGAGATGAAGATCCCAATGCTCGAGTTGCGTCGTTGCCGGAAGCACGATGTCAGCCCAGTCGGCGGTATCCGTCTGGAAGTGTTCAAGTACCACGGTAAAGAGGTCCTCCCGGGCCAGGCCCTGGAGCACCGCGTTGCGGTCGGGCGCAACGGACGCCGGGTTGCTGTTGTACACGACGAGCGCCTTCACCGGTGGCCCGCCAACGCCGGCATCATCGCGCGTGAGCGCGTCGCCCAGGCGAATCATGTTGATCGTGCGGGCCGGCGGACCGAGATCCGGACGCTCGAGCGCGGCTTTGTCGAAGGCGAAATTCGCAGACGTCGAGAGCTGCACGCCGCCGCCAGGACGCCGCCAATGGCCAGCGATTGCTGGGAGACATGCGATCGTGCGAACGGCCATGCCACCACCCGCATGTCGCTGCAGGCCATAGTTCACACGAATGAACGCGGCGCGCGCACGGCCGAATCGCTCGCCGAGCGAAACGATGGTTTCTTCCATCAAACCTGTCGCAGCGGCCGCGCGCGCTGGTGTCCATTCGGACACTCGTTCCCGAAGCGCCTCGTGTCCCAGCGTGTGCCGCTCGAGGTAATCGGTGTCTTCGAGCCCCCGAGCGAAAATGACATGCATCATGCCGAGCGCCAGCGCCGCATCAGCGCCGGGCCGGATTGGAATCCACTCGTCGCACTGTTGGGCCGTGCGCGTCTGGATCGGGTCGATGCAGATGATGCGCGCCCCGCGCTCACGGGCGGTGAGAATGAACGGCCAGAGATGCGGATTCGCCGTGAGGGTGTTCGTGCCCCACAGCAACACGAGATCGCTCTCCGGGATGCCTTCCCCATCGGCACCGATATTCGCGCCGACCGTCATCCGCATGCCGACGGTGCCCGCCATCGAACAGATCGTGCGGTCGAGGCGCGATGCGCCGAGCGCGTGAAAGAACCGGCGGTCGATCGAGGATCCTTGCACGGACCCCATCGTGCCGGCGTACGAATACGGGAGAATTGCCTGTGGGCCGTGCTCCGACTGCGCGATATCGCCGAGCCGCGTCGCGATCTCGCCGATGGCAGCATCCCATGAGATCGGTTCGAACCGTCCGCTGCCCTTCGGGCCAACTCGGCGAAGCGGTGTACGGAGCCGGTCGTCGTGATACGTCCGTTCGACGTATCGATTCACTTTGGCGCACAGAAATCCGCTCGTGACGGGATGGTCAGGATCGCCGGCAACACGAATTGCGCGGCCGTTTTCGACCGTTACCAGCATCGCGCAGGTATCGGGACAATCGTGTGGGCATGCGCCGCGGACGACTCCGTTGCGAACTATCTGCGAATCGGACAAAGTTTTTTCGTGTGACATCGGCGGGGGCAAAGGTCGGGCGCCAAGGTAGCACGCAGGCGACGTGGATTCCAAGCGGTGCCGCCGCCCCTTGCAGCGACTCTGCCTAAGTACCGCGGTAGTAACGACTTACAAAATGCAGTGACGGAGGTCACGAAATTGTCTCGCCGCGGGACAATCGCACTATCGGGGAAAGCCTGACATCACAGTGACAAAGCTGTTGCCGCACTTCTACTTGGCTCGCATGAATCCGCTCTTGACATGGCGCCCTGAAAATCTAAGTTTCCCGTCGCTGAAGCCGGGCACCGAGAACGTGCGCGGACCAACGCGTCATTCAACCAAGACCTAATCAGGAGATTTACATGAAGCGCCTGGCCCTTGTCGCAGTCGTGCTCGTTGCCGCCTGCAGTGCGAAAGAAGAAGCGAAGACCGATACCGCAGCGCCCGCAATGGCGCCGGCACCTGTTGTCACGGACACCGCCGCCAAGACGGATACCGCGATGGCTGGCATGAAGATGGATACCGCCAAGGCGAAGCTCGACACGGCGGCGAAGAAGGTTGAAGAGGCCAAGGCCGCAGTGAAGGGCGCCGCGAAGAAGCCGTAATCTTCGCAGTCGCTTCACGTTGGCACGGGGCGCCGCACTCGAAAGAGTGTGGCGCCCCGTTCATCGTTGCTACCGGTGCTCCGCCCACCAGCGAAAAGCGTCGGTCACGCCTTGCTCGGGACGCATCGGTGGATCCCATCCCAACTCTCGCTTCGCGCGCGCCGACGTGAACGGATTGTCGCGCGTGAGAAAATCGATCGCCGAGAAGGACACGGCCTTGATGCGGCTTCCAAGCAACGGCGCGAGGGTCTTGTAGGTCTTCTCGATGCCCTTCGCCAGCGCGAGCGGAATCGGCAGCCGCCGCAGCGAAATGTTCATCCCGACGGCGGCATACCCGAAGAACTCGTTGACGGTGACGTCGTAATCATTCGTGAGATTGTACGCCCGCCCGCCGGCCGAGTCCGTGCGCGCGGCCCGTACCATGCCGTCGACGACATTCTCGGCATGTACCACGGCAAGTGTCGAACGGCCGCCGCCGATGATCGGCGCCACCTTGCCGAGCAACAACGCGATGCGCGGCACGAACTGCCGGTCGTGTCGGCCGTAGATCACATCGGGGCGCAGCGCCGTAGCCCAGATCCGGCCAGCCGCGTGTGCATCGAGAACGAGCTGTTCCGATTCACGCTTCGATCGCGCGTAGTAGTTCGTTTCCGCCAGCGGTGCGAGTTCCGTGTCCTCACTCGTCTTGCCGTCCGTCCGGTATCGCGTTGCACTGCCATAGACGGCGACGCTGCTGACATGCACAAGGCGCGCAGCGGCCCGCTCAGTGGCCGCGATGATATTGCGCGTGCCGTCGACGTTCGGGGCCCTGAATGCCTCCCAGCCACCAGAGGGGGTCACTGCAGCCGCCGTATGAAAGATCACGTCGCAGCCAAGCGCGGCGCGGGCGAGACTCGCGGCATCGAGGACGTTGCCAACCGCGAGCTCGACGCCGGCGTTGCTCAACTCCTGCGCGCGCGAGGCATCGCGAACCAGCGCGCGCACGGTCCAGCCGTCGCGCCGCAGGCGCTCGACCGTGTACGACCCGACTTGCCCTGTTGCACCGGTGACAAGCGCTGTTCGCATGATCCGTCTGCTGGAGGAATCGATTCAGGCCCCGAAACCGCGAATGCGGCGGGATACCGCGGGAACATTGAACGCGGATTGAGCGGATTGAAGCGAATCAAATCGGAACATCAAAACGGCTTCTTGCATTGGGCCGCTCTTCAACTGAATGAACGCGGATTGAGCGGATGGAGCGGATCACATCTGATGAAAACTAGACTGAATCTCTAATCCGATCTTATCCGCTCAATCCGCTCCATCCGCGTTCAATGTGCCGGCGCAATGGTCGCAGCAACGTAGAGCGTGAACCTCACACGCTGCACCACTATTCAGGTCACTTCGAACGGCAACTGCGACACGCGAACCACCAACTCGTTGAATGGCGGCGCGTCCGGATCGGTGGGCGTCCACCGCGCTGTGAGCTCGGCACCTGCGGCGACCTCTCGCCGAATCATCGCCAGCGCAATGCCGCCGATGCGCGGCGAGCGGACGGATGACCGCACATCGCCGACTGCCAGTCCATCCGCTCCATGCAGTGTCGCGCCATAGGGTGGAGCGTCGAGCACGCCTTCCGCGGCCGTGATGCCGCGAAGGTGCTTGTTGACGTGTCCGCGGAAATGAACGCGTGCCACGGTTTCCTGCCCCACGTAACAGCCTTTCGTGTACGAAATGGCGTGCAACTCGTCGAAGTTCGCCTCCTGGGGGATGGTGTTGTCATCCATGTCGAGTCCCCACTCTGGCCGACCGCTCTCGACGCGTGCAATCTCCCACGCCTCGAGCCCTGCCGGCGCTGCGCCCGCCGCCGTCGCGCGCGACCACAGGTCGCTGAACAGCTCGGTGGGGGCAATCAGCTCGTATCCTTCGATGCCAAGGTCCGCCGACCGCAGTACGAGCAGCGTGTGGGTGGACATCGCGATCGTTACGTGTGCGTATGGCGCGAGCCCCGCCAAGGACGGCGACGGTATTCCCGTGAGCTCCGAGACGACGTGCCGCGCATTCGGGCCGAAGACACCGAGATTCCTGAGCGCGGCACTTTCATCGACGTGCGCAGCGATGCGAGGATTCACGAACTTCTTCACCATCGCGGCCCACGCCGCGGCCGCGCGCGGCGGTGCGTCGACGAGCACACTCCCTTCCTCGACGAAGACCCGCACATCGGCAATGATCTTTCCCTTCGCGGTGAGCGCCGCCGCGTAGCAGCCCTGACCCGGTGTGAGCCCCGAGACGTCATTCGTCACGAGACCCGCGACCATTTCGGCGGCACGTTCACCCTTCAGGCGAATGCGTCCACGAAGACTTCGATCGAATAGCGCGGACCGTGTGCGAAGCGCCTCGTACTCCGCGGCAACGCTGCCGTACGCGAGCACCACGCTACGTCCACCGACGTCACCGAGTGTCGTACTCGGTAGCTGGATTGCGTTCATGATCGTTTGTCCGGTGCGGCGAGGCCGGACAGTCGCGCGACATCTGCGAGCGTCAATCCATCCAGCGAATCGGCCGCGCCGTCGGCGTCGATCGCAACATGTGCCGGCGTCCCGATCGCAACGGCACGCATGCCCGCGGCGCGCGCGGCACGCACTGCAGAGGAGGAAGCAACCAGCGCGACGACACGCTCGCGGTGGAGTGGTCGCACGCGCGCGAGATGCTCGATCGCAAGCTCGAACCCGCCCGCGGACGGAGCCTCATCGTGCGTGTCATCCGAACTCACGACCGTCGAGACAGCCGAATCGATTCCGGCGAGGCGGAGTGCGAACTCGGTTTCGGATCGTGTCGCCGAGGTCACAACCGCGACTCGGGAACCGGCCTGTGCGCGTTCAACGAATTTTGTCGCACCCGGTGCGAGCGTGAACCCCTTGCCGATGCGCTCGGCGAAGGCGCGCGTTGCGCGAAGGGCGATGAGGTCGGCCAGTGAAGGATCGACGCGGCCAAGATGCGCGAGCACCGCCGTTGCCCCCGCAGTTGCCGTCTTACCGGCGCAGTGCTCGGCGTACGAGTATGCGTCGAGCTGAATACCCTCTTCGCTCAGCGCACGCAGCATGGCATCTCGGCGGGCACCGGCTGTATCAGCCAGGACCTCCTCCCACTCGATCAGCACCGCATCTATCATGCTGGGTAAGTAAATGGCGGGCGGGGTGAAGCGCTACGGTCGCTCGCGCGCCGCATAGGACGCATCGAGGAGATCGACCGGGTGAATCGCACGCGCCGGGATCCGTGCCTGGTGCATTCCCGCGCCAATCTGCATGAGGCAACCGGGATTTCCCGTCGTGACGAGCGATGCGTGGGTTGCCCGGATGTTCTCGAGCTTTGGTTCGAGCACGCGATTACTCGTGTCTGGCTCGACGAGATTATAGATACCCGCGCTGCCGCAGCAGTGTTCGCTTCCTTCTAACGGAACGAGCGTCAAGCCTGGAATCGCAGCGAGAACCCGCAGCGGTGGTGCGGAGATTCGTTGCGCGTGCAGCAGATGACATGGCGCGTCGTAGGTGACCGTCACGGGTAAATCGCCGCCGGGCCGCGGGCCGGCCTCCGCCAACAATTCGGAAATGTCGCGGACGCGCGACGAGAGTGCCCGCGCGCGATCACGCCACACAGGGTCGTCGGCGAGCAGTTGCCCGTATTCCTTCATCATCGAACCGCAGCCCGACGCGTTCACGGCAATGAAGTCCGTCGCCGAGCGCTCGAATGCGGCGATGTTGAGGCGGGCGAGGCGTCGCGCCGTATCGGCATCGCCCGCATGCGCATGCAGCGCTCCACAACACTGCTGCGCCTCGGTGGCAACGAGCGTGTAATCGTTCGTCGCGAGTGTTCGCTCGGTGGCGCGATTGGTCTCCGCGAACAACCCTTCCATCACGCAGCCCGTCAGGACGGAAACGCTGCCGCGAGAACCGTCCGATTGCGGCCGGTAGCTGCCGCGCGTCAACGGAGTCCGCGTCGATTCGAGCATCGCCATGGCAAAACCGAGTCGTCCAGGGAGCTTCGACAGGAGGGCGGAGAGCCGCAGCGCGCGCGTAATACGCCCGCCAAGCATGGCCAACCTGGTCAGCGTCTTGTTCCCGAACGCAAAGAGGATGAGGCGCGCGACGGGCGGGTTGGGACGTTCGCGCGTTAGCGTCTCGCGCGTGACTTCGAGCAGATGGCCGTACGGAACGCCTGACGGACACGCGGTCTCGCACGCTCGGCACCCAAGGCAGCGATCGATGTGTGTGCGCACGTCGGCGTCGGTCGTCGCCAGTGTGCCATCCACGAGCGCCCGCATGAGGACCAACCGGCCACGCGGGCTATCGTTCTCGTCGTCGAGCGCGAGGTATGTGGGGCACGCCTGTAAGCAGAAGCCGCAATGCACGCACGCATCGAGCCCCGCGCTCGCTTTGCCGAGTGGCGTATCGGGAATCGCACAGGTTACGGGACGAACGTCAGCGGTCATTCAGTATTCCAAGGTGGAATCAATGAACTGCAACTGCAAAGCCTTGAACGCAGAGGTCGCAGAGGACTACGGAACAGCAACAACACATGAACCACAGAGGACACAGAGGACTGCGTGTGTCGTTTTCCAACCGCCATTTTCTTCGCCATCGTCGACTCACGGAGACAATCCAGGATTCAGGATGCCGTCTGGATCGAACGTCTTTCGTATGCCATGTGACAGCGCATCCGATGAGCGCGGCGTTGCGATGGCATTCCACAGTTCCGCTGGCATTCGCTCGCCCACGATCGTTGCATGTTCGCCGAGCGCGCTGAACGACACGAGACCGGCACCTGCTGGCAGCATGCATCGCACGACGCCGCGTGACGCGGACGCATGCGCGAAACCACCGAACGGTTCGATGAGACCAAGAACGCGTCCCCAGCTATCGCCGATACGCGACGGGAGCGAACTAAGACGAAACACGGTGGCTCCGGCAGGCTCCGCGTCGCTGAGACCGCGCCAGATGCTCCCGGGAACTTCGGAGGCAACGCCGAGTTGTTTCGCCGCCGCGATCGCCGCACTCACGAACGTTTCGCTGCCGCCGAATCGGACGAGAAAGCCTGCTGACGGTTCGAGGCCGAGTGCACGCGCCAACGACGGCGACAGCAGTTCCGCCGCCAACGGCGAGTATTCCGTCGCGCGAAGGAAGCGCCACGCCGCGTCTGCGACCGCCGCAGGCGTGTCCCCCGCCACGGCGACTGCGAATGTGCGATCGATCGCCGGTCGGGCGCGCAGTCGCACAGTGATCTCGGTGAGCACGCCGAGCGTTCCCCACGCTCCGGTCACCATGCGCACCAGATCGAATCCGGCCACGTTCTTCACGACACGGCCGCCCGTCCGCACGATATCGCCTGTGCCGGCCACGAACTCACATCCGAGGATGTGATCGCGCGTCGTGCCGAACGCGCTCGCCAGTGGTCCCGACGATGCGGTCGCCATCGTCGCGCCGATGGTTCCGGACTCCGAGCCGAAGGGATCGAGCGTGAGCCACTGGCCTTCAGGCGCGGTCGTGCGCTCGATCTCGGCCAGCGATGTTCCGGCGCGCGCGGTCAGGACGAGGTCGCCCGGTTCGTACTCGACTATCCCGGTCAAAGGCGTGAGGTGCAGATCCCTCGACTTCGCTCGGGATGACAACTCGGTCTGCGAGACACGCAAAGACGACAATGGCCCTGCGTCGAGCCAGGTGCCGGCGCCAACGATGCGCAACGATTCCCCGCGGGACCGCGCATCGCGCACCTCCTCGGCGACGGCGGCGGTGTCTGCCGTTGATCCGGCCGTCACGTGGCAGTTGCCCGCGCGGTTGGCGCCGCATGCCATTCCCGACAGGAATGGACGGGGACGACCTTGCCTGGGTTGGAGCGTCTCTCGGGGTCGAACACCCCACGAAGCGCACACATCGCTTCGAGCGTGCTCGGTGTGAACAGGGCCGCCATATACGGGAGCTTGTCGAGGCCGATTCCGTGCTCGCCGGTGATCGTGCCACCAGCGTCGATACATGCCTGCATGATCTCCTTCATCGCCTTGTGTACCCGCTCCGATTCGTCGGCGCTCCGCGCGTTGTAGCCGATGTTCGGATGCAGGTTGCCGTCCCCCGCGTGGAACACGTTGCACACGTTCACGCGATAGTGGGCGGCAATCCGCTGAATCTCCGCGAGCGTCGCCGGCAACTTCGTCCGCGGCACGACCGCATCCTGTACCACGAGATGCGATGAGACGCGTCCCATTGCACCGAATGCCTTCTTGCGGCCTTGCCAGAGTCGCGCGCGGTCTGCGGGATCCGTGGCGATGCGAACGTCGCGCGCGCCGGCCTCGCGGCAGAATGCGTTCACGCGCGCGACTTCCTCGTCGATGACCGCACCCACGCCATCGAGTTCGATGAGGAGCACGGCCGCGGCGTCGGTGGGATAACCTGCCGCATAGATCGACGCCTCGACGGCCTGGATCGTTGCGGCATCCATCATCTCGAGTGCGGCCGCGACAATCCCAGAGGCAATGATCGCGGAGACCGCATGGGCTGCACTGGCCACGGACATGAAGTCGGCGAGCATTGTGCGAACCGCTTGCGGGTTCCGCTCGAGCTTCACGGTGGCGTCGAGTACGATGCCGAAACAGCCTTCGGATCCGATGAACGCGCCGAGCAAATCGTAACCAGTCGCCTCTCCCTCGGGATTGCCAAGGGTGACGACCTCGCCATTTGGAAGGACGATGGTGAGGGCAAGCACATGGTTGAGCGTCACGCCGTACTTGAGGCAGTGCGGCCCACCCGCATTCTCCGCGATGTTCCCGCCAATCGTGCAGGCGGTCTGGCTGGACGGATCGGGAGCGTAGTGCAGGCCGAAGGGTCGCGCAGCGGCAGAGAGGCGAGCATTGACGACGCCAGGCTCTACGACCGCACGCGCATTGTCACCGTCGATGGAGATGATTCGCTTGAGACGATGCAAGCCGATGAGCACCACGTCATCGGCTAGTGCGCCGCCCGACAGACCAGTGCCGGCGCCACGCGCCACGTACGCAGTACCCGTCTCGGCGAGCAGTCGTACGACGGCGACGATTTCGTCGCGCGTTCCCGGGAACACTGCGAGGGATGGCTTTACCGAGTACCCCGGGAGCCCGTCCGATTCATAGGTGCGCAGCTCGGCGGGGCGCGTGAGCACGCGTCCCGCGCCGACGATCGCCGCGAGCCTCGCGCTGAGCAATTTTGTCATGGGGTCACTACCATGAGGGCATCCTTCCGCAGCTCGAAGGCGAAGGGTGCATTCAGCGTCACCAACTCACCGTCGATTGCCAGCGTACCGCGACGACGATGCGAGATCGTGCAACGATCGACCACAAAACTGTCGAGCACGGGGCCCTCGGCCGCCGACTCGACGCCGCGAGCGACCGCGTTGAGCGCACTCGCGAACAGCCGCGCTCGCGAACGTCCCTGAGCCACGATGACGTGCAAGCCACGCTTGCCTCCCTTCACTCGCTTGCCGAGTGACGGAAGCTGAAGCTCGCGCTCGCCGACGCCGATGAACACGAGCGCCGTGCGGTAGATCCGTTTTTCTCCCTCGACTTCGAGCTCGACGGTCATGAGCCGAAACTGGAAAAAAATCCGGACTGCCGCAATCACCGAGGCCAAGCGGTATCCGCACCACTGCTCCAACCGCTCTCGAGTTTTCACGAAGCGGACATAGGCGCCGACGCTGACGGTGTTCAGGAAGAGTTGGTCATTCACCATCCCGACGTCCACGGCTCTGGGCGTGCCGCCTGCGGCCGTCTCGAGGGCGACCGCCGGCTCGGTGCTGATTCCGAGATCTCTTGCAAAGTGGTTCAGCGTGCCGCCGGGGAGCACGGCGAACTCGGTATCGCCGCCCGCGAGCACGGCTGCCGCCGCCGCGATGGTACCATCTCCGCCGGCGATGAGAATGCGCCGATGGCCGCTGGCCACACACTTCCTGACTTCCGATGCGATGTCGTCCGGTGCGACGTCTACCGGCTCGAATGCCGCGTTTTTCGCCAGTGCGCTCCGCGCCTGGTCGGCCGTTCCGGACTTCGCATTGATGATCGCAGGAATGCGCACTCGTTAAGGTAGCGAGCGCTCCGCGGTCCGGTTCGCCAGCTGCGTCAGTATCTCATCGAGCATACGTAGCTCGAAGGGCTTCTGGAGCACCGGACACGAGGTACGAAGCACGAAACTCGCTGCCTCGGCGGATGCGACGTCTCCCGTACTGAAGATGAAGCGCTTCAATACCGCTGGCTGTGTTTCCGCGAGCCGGTCATGCAAGTCGATTCCCGAGAATCCCGGCATCCGAAGGTCGGAGATGACCACGGTGACGGCGTCGCCAAGTCGCTCGAGAATATCGAGGCCGGCGCCGCCGTCCTCCGCTTCCTCGACAGCCCAACCGCGCCGTGTGAAAAAGCGGCGGAGCGCCGTACGTATCGTCGGCTCGTCATCGATGATCAATGCGATGCGTTCCCGGGGGGGGGCCGGAGCCACGTCGCCGGTAGCGATCGCCCCCACCGACTCGGGCGTTACTCGGGGCGAACTGTCGTGGTCGGGGCTGTCAGGAATCATGGGGCCGGGATCGATGCAAGGGAGCGTTACTGTAAACCGGGATCCCTGACCGCCGTCGCGCGATTCCACTGCGATCCGGCCGCCAAGCTGTTCAACGATTCCGAGCGTGACGGACAGGCCCAATCCAGTGCCTTCGCCCGTCGGCTTGGTCGTGAAGAACGGATCAAAGATACGCGGCAGAATGTCTGCGGGAACACCAGGCCCGTTGTCCTCGACGACGAGCACACATCCGTCGCTGCTGGAATCGGTGTGCACCCACACCTGTCCGCCACGCCCGGCCGCTTGTGCGGCGTTGCTCACCAGGTTCGCAACGATCTGCTCGATTCCCGATCGATCGGCCAGGACGAACGCGCCCTCCGCGCCCTGCGCGATCTCGAGCGTCACACCCTCGTTCTCGAGGGCAGGCCGCATCGCCCGTGCGGTCGACGCCACGACTTCGGCGATGAGCAGGGGGCTGGCGCTGGCACTCCGCTGCCGCACGAAGGAGAGCAGGTCGCGAACGATCGCGCGCGAGCGCCGGGCCTGATCGCGGATGACTCCAAGTGCCTCGGCGTCCTCGGTGCTGCGCTCATCGGCGAGGAGATCCTCGGCGAAGTGCATGATCGAGGAGAGCGGATTGTTCAGCTCATGGGCAACGCCCGAGATGAGCTGTCCAACCGCCGCAAGCCGCTCGCTCCGGCGAAGTGCGCTTTCCGCCGCGCGGAGGGATGTGACGTCTTCCGCATATCCCTCCCAGAGCCAGACCTTGTCTTTTTCATCGCGATACGCGCGCGCGCTGAGGCGGACGGTCACGAGCGAGCGATCGGCACGACACCACTCGACTTCGAGGCCGCGCACGACGCCCTCTGCCTCGAGCAGGCGAAGCAACTCTGAGCGCGCCGCTCCGTCATGATAGAGTCGGTCGCGATCGGCGGCGTGCGTCAACTCCTGCGCACTCGGATAGCCGAGCAGCGTGACCATTGCCGGATTCGCGGAGACGAGTACGCCGCGATGTGTCTCGCGAAAGATGGCGGCGGGCGCATTCTCGACGAATGACCGGAAGCTCGCCTCCGACGCGCGCAGCGACGACGCATCGCGCGCGCTCGAGAGCGCAATGCTGGCGAGGTGCACGGCCGTTCGAGCGATTTCTGCTTCCTGCGTCGATGCGTCACGTGCCTGTTCGCAATACGCGGCCAGGGCGCCGATGATCTCGCCGTTCGCGGCACGAAGCGGGATGGCGAACGCGCCCAGCAGCCCATAGGACACGAGGAGCGCACTGGTGTCACGGGAAGCGGGATCTTCGCGAACGTCGGCGCAGAAAACAGACTCGCCGCGCTGAATGGCGATTCCAACAACGCCAGCCGCCAAGCCAACCGGGACGTAGTGCGCCGCAGTGAGAAACCCGGTTGGGAGCCGGTGCGACGCCACGATATGCGCGACCTGCCGTTCCCCGTCGAGCTCATAGACCGCGCACCGAAGGAGCAGTGCCTGTTCACTGACCATCGCCAGCAGAACCGCGAGTGTATCGGCAGCGGGCGCGCCGCTGGCAATCAACTCGAGGACATGTCGCTGCCCCTGAAGGAACAGGTCGGCGCGCGCGCGCTCGGTGACATCGCGCAGGCCCACAACGTAGATGGGCACGCCGTCGAAGAACGCGCGGCTCAGACGCACATCGGTTGGCAGGGTGCTTCCGTCCGCGCACTGCGCGAGGCAACGCTCGGCATCGGTCAGCGGCGCTTGCGCCAGCTCCGACCGTGAGAAGGTTTCGAGCGTTTTCACGAGCGCGTCACGAGACCGCTCATCGAAGAGCTCGAACACCGGCTTCCCGACGAGGCTGTCACCCCGGAAGCCCAGCATCCTCTCGACGGCGCCATTCACCATCGTCACCCGGAAATCCTTGTCGAGTGAGATGATGCCATCAGTGGATGCATCGACGATCGTCGCCAGTCGCTTGGTTTCTTCCCGCTGCTGATACAGGCGTCGCACGCGGATCGTGCGGTTGACGGCGTAGCCGCCCACGGCGGAGAGGGCGATGAAAACGGCGAGGAACGCGCCTTCGATCGCCAACTCCTTGTTTCTCGGCACGAGTGCGTCGCTCTCGCGAACGCGGCGGATAATGCCCCAACCGAGCAGGGAGTCGTACCGGGTCACGGCGAGCACGCGAGTGCCGTCGGGAATCGGGAAGACGCCGAACGCCTCTTTCTTCGTAAGGGACAGCACCGCTGGTGAATTCACCGGCGTTGGCCCCGCCTGGGTGATGCACACCGATGGCGTCTGCTCGGGGCAGACTGAAATGATGACGGGACCGTCGCGCCCAGGTGTAGAAAAAAGGCTCAGTGCGGCGTTCGCGCGCCCAACCGCCCATGGGGCGAACGCGGCGACGACGTCGACCCGAAAGACGACAGCCTTCGGCCACTGCTTCCCATTGATGGGGTCGCGAAGATGAACCGGCGCGGCAATCGAGAGAAAGGCTGCGTGGGGCCCCAGCGGAATGACCGGCGAATGCAGCGTCCGCCCCGTGCGCATCACCTCACGGACGAGTTCGCGCTCCGCAGACAGGAGGGAATCACCATGCGAGGAGGCGAGGGTATCGCCAGCCTGATCGACCATCCAGACGCCAGCAAACTTTCCTCGCCGCTTGATTGGCGCCAGCAGCGTCGAATGCGGCGCGCCTCCGCTTTCCGGTGCTGCCGCGTGAATGGCGACAGTCGCAGCCAGTGCCTCGACGTCTGCCGAACGTTCGAGATACCAGTCGTCGACCGTCGCGCGCGTGGTGACCGCGCCGCCCTCCAGCACCCGCTCCCACGTCCGCATCATCTCGCCGTTGATGTATCGAACGCGTGCGAAGACCCCGCCGCCCACGATGAGGATCAGCAGCGCCAGAAGTGGAATGGTCAAGCGGTCGCGAGCGCCGCGACTCCGAGGTTTACGCATCGTACCTAACCATCGGCAGACTGAGCGCGTTTCTGAACGATTTCTGCCGTATCTCGCGCCCTTGACATGGTGCTATGATGCCCGCCTGTTGCCGCGGCGCTAGAGGGAGAACGCGGCGCCTGCGTTACTTCGTCATCTGTTTAGCGTCGCCAGAGAAGCCTCACGCGAGTCGTGAGGTTGTCCGCACGCGCGCCGGCGCGACGCCAAAGCGCTGCGTGGCATAGCCCACAATGAGGCCGACGATACAGCCCGGGATCATGATCTCCCAGAAGTAGACCTGGCCATTGGGGTTCTTCGCCATCGCGATTGGCAGGGCAAGCAGGCCACTGACGACCATGCCGGCGGCGATGCCCGCGGCGAGGTTGCTCACCTTTCGGGCAATGAATCCGATGATGAGTCCTGCGACGAGCCCCTTGCCAGTGGAGCCGATGACGATTCCGGCGATCTCGGACTTGAGTTCCGGCGCGGAGATGAGCGCCGTGAGTCCATCGAAGGTACCGAGGATGCCGCCGAGGATGAGGCCAACGACTGGTTTGTTCACGGATTGTGTCTCGATCGGGTAGTTGAGGCAGGCCCGAGGATTTCGAGCCCATCACGCTTCTATTACGCCTTCTGGAGCGTTCCTTTATTCGCGTTCGTTGCCAGCCTGTCACCCCGAGCGACCGAAGGGAGTCGAGGGGTCTGCACCTCACGCCCTCCGCCACCACACGAATGCCATGCGCATGATCACGTATGCAGCGATCAGCAGAATTGGCGCGCGGTAGACACGCGTAATTCGCGCGACCGCCTCAAGCGCATTCTCCTGGTGGGCGTGAACGCGCGCGCCGTCGAGAAAGCGACGGATGTCGTCGCGCAGCTCCAGCGGAGTCCCGTAACGTTTGCCTGCATCGAGCGCGGTCGCTCGGCGTTCTATTGCAGCGAGAGGGCGGGGGATGCGGTCGGGGTGCAGCCGGAGGAGATCACGGAGAATCGCACCGAGCCCGAACACGTCCGCGCGTTCGTCGGCTTCCTGGCCGCGCGCCTGCTCCGGCGACATGTAGCCGGGTGTGCCGAGGACAGCCCCGCTTCCCGTTACGACGTCGTCAGCCGCTGAAGTGGATCGCTTGGCATCGCCTGTGGCGGCATGGCGCGGACCCGCTAGCTCTCGCGCAATGCCCCAATCGAGCACCAGGACCTCGCCGAATGGGCCGAGCATCACGTTCCCGGGCTTGAGGTCGCGATGCACGATGCCGTGTGCATGTGCATAGGCCACGATGCCGCACAGCTGCTCAACGATGCGCAGCAACTCGCCTCGGCTCGTGATCGCCGGCGCGGCCGTTTGGAGGTCCTTTCCGGCGACGAGCCGCATCACGTACCATCCGCGCCCGTCGTCGAGGGTGCCGACGTCGTACACGGGAACGATGCCTGGATGCTCGAGACGAGCGAGGATGCGCGCCTCGCGTGCGAGCCGTGCATTGATCTCGGTGTCTGTGAGCTGCGAGGCGATGACCTTGACCGCCACATCGCGGCCGAGCAGCCGGTCGGCCGCCTTCCAGACGACGCCCATTCCGCCGCGACCGATGACGTCGAATACTTCGTAACGTTCCGGGAGCGTCGGCCGGTCGATGATGGCGCGAAGACGCGCGACAGCAGCATCGGAGACGGAACTCACGACGCGTCGATTCCAAGTAGTTCGCGTACATCGTCGCGAAACTCCGCGTCGCTCGCCGAGAGTGAGCGCAGGACGTCGAGCACGTGGCGGCGAAATGTGCGGCGCGCCCAGGCGAGGTGGTTCGTCACCGTGGTCTCGCTGAGGCCAAAACGAGCGGCGAGTTCCCGGTAGCCAGGCCGCGTGCAGCCGGGATAGTCCGCGATGTCATAGGCCTCGAACAACTCGACATGGACGTCCTTGCCGGCGAGATGCGCTTCAGTGCGCAATGCATCGAGTGCGAGCGCGAAGACGCTGCGAATCCACTCCTGACGAAAGTGCGCGTCGGCGTCGTGGTCGGCATTGGCTGGCAGCGCATTCGCGTCGTCGAGCGAGACGATCACGAGGTCACCGCCGCGCTTGAGCCGCGTCGCAGCTGTTCGTGACTTTGCCACGAACCGATCGACGCACATTCGAAGGAAGCTGCGGAAGCGCGCCTGTTCGGGATCGAAGCGGTTCAACCACTCCTTCGCGAGCGCCTCGGCGAAGAACTCCTGGGTGAGGTCCTCGGCGTCTGCGCGTTCGAGACGCCAGCGCGTGCGCAACGTGGACGCGATCGGTTCCCAATACGCGCGCGCGACGAGGTCGCCCGCCGCGCGCCGAATGTCGGCGTCGGGGTCGGCAAGGGCGGTGAGGATTGAAGGTCGCGTGGCGGGAAACTCGCGCTGCACGGTCGGATGGAGGGAGGCCACGTCATGCCTGCTGCACTCGGCCAAGGTTGTGAGGGTGAGCGCGCGGACGCAACGCTTGGCTGCCATTTGCCGCCACATGCTCGGCGAGCCAGTTGAGCTCAAAAGCATCGTAAGTTGCTGTCCATCTTGTAGTTATATCATGAGTCGGTTATGATTGAGTATGCGCATTCCGAGCGACTACCTGGCTGAAATTGGACGGCGGGGTGGGCTCAAGAGTCGGCGCGTTCTGAGCTCCGAGGATGCGCGCAACATGGTCCGTGTGCGTGAGGCGCGGAGCGCGTTTCGACGCTTTCGTGCGACCTGCTTCTGGTCCTATCGGCCTGACCTCGTTATTCGGGTTGCCGACGTTCCGTGGGTCGCGGAGCAGCTGAAGAAGCATGGCAATCGTGATGCGTGGGACGTCGCGGCCCGCCTATGCCGCTAACCGAATTCCAACGCACTCTCCTCGCCGACCTTGCGGCGACACCAAACGACGACCGGTATCTGGCGGGTGGTGCCGCTATGCACTTTGCGCCGAATTCCGCGCGATATAGTGACGACCTCGATTTCTTTCACGACTCTGAAGCGCGGGTCAGTGCCGCATTCGCGGTTGATCGTGCACGCCTTGCCAGTCTCGGCTACGACCTCCAAATCGAGCTGAGCTTGCCCGGTTTCGTGAGGGCTGTTGTCGAACGAGATGGCGATATCACGAGAATCGACTGGGCGCACGATTCCGCCTGGCGCTTCATGCCGCTCGTGCGCGATCCGCTCGGCGGGCTGTTACTGCATCCGGTGGATCTCGCGGTCAACAAGGTTCTCGCGCTAGCGGGTCGCGATGAACCGCGAGACTTCGTCGACATTCTGTTCGTACATCGGGAGGTGTTGTCACTTGCCGCGCTGTGTTGGGCAGCGCCCGGGAAAGACCCAGGGCTCACACCGCTATCGTTGCTCGAGCTGCTGAAACGGC
The DNA here is from genome assembly GCA_040389905.1 of Gemmatimonadota bacterium. GTDB lineage: Bacteria > Gemmatimonadota > Gemmatimonadetes > Gemmatimonadales > Gemmatimonadaceae > AG11. The sequence continues at coordinate 92,872 of JAZJZK010000015.1, forward strand.
ATGGCCGATATCATCCGGCGGATTTCGACCGATTGCAGCTCGCAGTGCCCTTTGACATCGTCGAGGCGAAAGCGACGTGGCTGGAGGCGTTGGCGGGCGCCGACGCGTTCGTGCGCGAGCGACCGGTCGCGGAGATGGGTTGTCTGTACTACTCGAGTCGTGGCGCGCGCTTCGTCACGCCGCGGAGCGGAGTCTCGCTCGAGGAGGATGGACTTTCAGTCCACTTCGGCGTGCCGGGCGGCGTGCTCCCCCGCATCGCGGGGGAACGATTGGAGATGCGTTGACGTGATGTTCGCGCAGCAAGCAGCGCGTCTTTATTCCGACCAGTTCTCCACTTTCAGTCCGGCGAACGGCAGGAAATCTTTCGCGTTCAGCGTGACCAGAACGAGCTTGTGGCTATGCGCGATGGCGGCGATTTGCCCGTCGACGAACAGCGTGCGGCGCCCGAGTGCCTCGAGCCGAGCGCGCTCATGGCCGTGCCACAGCGCAGAAGTGTCGTCGGAGGGCAGAATGGGAAACGAGACCTTCACAACGTCGTTCAGGTAGCTCTCGAGCGTCGTTCGACGCCGACCGCGTGGAAGACGCCGAACTCCGTACGCCAGTTCGTGCCACACCGGTGCCCCAATGGCGCACTGGTGACCGCGTTCCTCGAGTCGTCGAACGATGAAAGGGTTCGGTGTTTTCGCGACAGGAGCGGACACAATGCTCGTGTCGAGCAGTACCGTAGCGTCACAGCGAAACGTCGCGCCCCGTTCCGCGGTCCCGCACGCCGGAGAAAACATCGTCGCTGTCGATGACATCCGTCGAATGGCGCCGGAGGAACTCTCGGTAGGTCGAACTAAACTCCTGTCGGGAGTCGCGTAGGCGAGCCAATTCCTCAAGTCCAATGACTGCTGCGACGGGCTTTCCTCTGCGTGTGAGTTGTACCTCGACGCCGGCCTCGGCCTGATCGACGATTGTCGGAAGCTGGCTGCGTGCCTCAGCGATAGAGTAGCGGTTCGACATTCTGATATGTACATCCACATGTACATTTATTACAAGCCCTACCAACACGACTAAACGAAGCGGGCGGAATCTCGAAAGAGACTCCGCCCGCTTCAACAACCTGTCGCATGATCGACTACGCCGCCTGCCAGAACCCCGCAAGCGCACGTCCATCGGGTGACTCGCGCAGCTTTTCAAATGCCCGCTCGCGAATCTGACGAATGCGTTCCCTCGTGACACCCATGAGCGCGCCGATCTTCTCGAGCGTCATCGGTTCGCCACTCTCATCGAGCCCGTAGTAGAGGAACAGGATCTTCCGCTCGCGCGGCGTGAGGTATTTCCGGAAGACCTTCTCGATGAATTCCTTCATGAGCTTGTAGTCCGTCACCTCTTCGATCTCGGTGCCATCCACGCCGGCGAACCGTTCGCCGAGCGTAGAGGCTTCGCGATCCGATCGATCGATCGGTGCGTCGAGCGAGACTTCCGTGGACGACATCTGCTTCGCCGCACGCACCGCCTCGGGCGTTTCTTCGAGGAGCCGGGAGATCTCGTTTTCGGTGGGGTCGCGCTTGAGAACCTGGGCGAGGATCGTCTCGGCGCGAGCAAGACGGATGAGCTGCGAATTCTGGTTGAGCGGGATGCGGACGCTGCGTGTCTGTTCGGCAAGTGCCTTGAGTACGGCCTGGCGTACCCACCAGACGGCGTACGAGATGAACTTGACACCCTGATCCGGATCGAACTTCCGAACGGCCTTGAGTAGTCCTTCGTTGCCGATGGCGACGAGCTCACTCAGGTCGAGTCCATGGCCCTGATACTTCTTCACATACGAGATGACGAATCGAAGGTTCGCCGTGACGAGCCGTTCCGCGGCGGCCTCGTCTCCCTTTTGAGCGAGCCTCGCAAGGCGTCGCTCCTCGGCCGCATCACTGATGAGCGGCAGCTTTTGTATGTCCTGAAGGTACTGGTCGAATGCGGTGGAGGGGGACGAACGGAAATATCCTTTTGACCTGGTCTCGGTCGCTTGCTCCATACACGCCCCTTACCTGTGCCGGAAGGTTCTCGGGTCGACCTCAGCTGCACAGAGCCGAGCGCCCGACGTGAGTCAGCAGGACGGCGAGGATAATGCTTGGGGAAAAAACCGTCAACAGCGAGTTTGCCAGAATGGCCCCATCCGCAGATTTGTGATGCAGCTAACTTCTGTATTGACAGCGCATTAGAGGGTTACTGAGAAGAATTCGCTGGGAATTCATATGTTTGCGGATATTGCTAGTTGGTGCCGAGCTCGCTTCCGCGCCGAAATGCACTTCAAATGCATTGAGGTCAAGGCTTTAGCTGAATTCAGCCAAGTAACGACGCAAGGAGCGGATGTAACGGATGCAACAAAAACGACCAGATCTCAAGCAGGATCAGGTCGTTTCCGTTGCATCCGAGTCATCCGCTCCTAACTAAACCCGAGAAGCATGGATTGAACAATTGGCAAATCAGGCGTTACCCGCCCGTTGCGAAGGTCCAGCCTCATGTCGCCGGCGGATCCTTCATCTTGCCATGCGTCGTTGCGCGAAGAATGCCGAGCCCGAGCAGCACGACGACACCGACGCCGATCCACATCGGGGGGACGTTGAGCAAATACGCGGCGACACCAAGTCCGATGACCAGGACGATGAAGCCGATGAGGTACGTGCCGAATGAGGACATGATCTGTTCCGTTGAGGTCGTTGCGTTAAAAGGCAAGGACGGGACCACAACGGACTAGCCAGGCCTATTTGGGCCCCCAAGCTTTCCCGTCAGGACCGTGTCCTTTTTCGCGCCCTTCGGTCGAGGGACGAGCACGGCCGTTCCACGCTGCCGGCCGAAACTGCGCGCTTCGGAGCACATGGGCGTCCACACGTCGAGCCGGTTGCCCTTGATGTCCTTACCCGTGTCATCCACGAGAAAGCGACCGAAATACGTGCGTCCCACGTAAATCTCGATGTAGCGCGCCAGCGGAAAGACGTGCGGATCGGAGGCGACGATGCCTTCGCGAACCCACCGGTCTCGACGCGTGCGCCCTCGAAGGCAATATGCGGTCACGCTCACGGGCACCGGGTCGCCATACCGCAAGTGCACCGGACGTCGATTCGCCCACTCGGCGGAGGCGCCGAGCACCAGTGCACCCTCGAGCTGGAGCGTGGCGGTGACCACGGTCGGCGCAAAAAGGAGGGGCGTTCCCTCGCGAAGACCTGCGCGTATGCGCACAATCGTTAGCCCGATGGCACAGAGGAGGACGACCACGGTCACCCCTCTCCACCAGGACCTCACAAGTCGGTGAGGAGTTCGAGCACCACTGCGTCATCCACGCGCATGGCCCACCCGGCCTCCTGCGCCGCCATCGCTCCAATTCGCGTTGGCAACGCATACTCGACGCTGCCGGCGCGTGCTTTCTTGTCGAGACGCGTTGCATCGAGCACCGCGGCTGGCGCGAGCGACGACGGGCGCCGAATTGGTAACGACGCGCGACGGAGGACCCGCTCCAACTCCGTTGCCGTGCCCTCGACCGCCACGCCGAGCCGCTCGGCGAGCGTGGCTTCGAGTACCATGCCAATGGCGACGCATTCGCCGTGCAAGAGCGAGTAGCCGCACGCGTGCTCGATGGCATGCCCGAGCGTGTGGCCGAAGTTGAGGATCTTCCGCTTGCCCTGCTCGCGTGCGTCACCGCGGACAACGTCCGCCTTGATCTGGACGCTTCGTGAAACGAGATCGAGCGTGGCGTCGGCGTCCGCCGATTGTAACGCTTCGAGCGTCGTGTCGATATCGCGAAAATATCGTTCATCGGCGATCGCCCCATGCTTGATCGCTTCTGCCAGACCGGAGCGCCGCTGTGGCAGCGACAACGTCGCAATCATTTCAACGTCGACGAGGACGGCGGCGGGTTCGTGAAATGCGCCGACGAGATTCTTGCCGGCCGCGGTATCCACGCCAGTCTTGCCGCCAACCGATGCGTCGATCATCGCAAGGAGCGATGTCGGACATTGCACGACGGGAATGCCGCGCATGAAGGTCGCCGCGACGAAGCCCGCGAGATCACCCACGACTCCGCCGCCGACGGCGACGACCGTCGTGTCACGTGCGTGGCCCGCCTCGAGCATCTCATCGGTCAGACGTGCCCAGCTGTCGCGCGTCTTGTGGGCTTCGCCTTCCGGCACGATGTGAAGTGACACTCGGCCGTGCCCGGAGAGGTTCGACACAATGTCGTCCGCATACAGTGGCGCGACATGGTCGTCGGTAATCACCGCATACCGGTGGGCTGCTGCGACATCGGTAATCGTGTGCGCGAACGAATGGCGAAGGCCGGCCCCGATATGGACCCGATACGCGCCGGCGTCGATCGTGTGCGTCACGCTACCAGGTGACCTCGCCGACGCCGGCGCGCCGGTTCGCGACGCGTGCGAGGGTGAACAGAAGATCGGAGAGGCGATTCAGGTAGATCACCGCAAGCGGTGGAAGGGTCACGTCGTGCTGGAGCTTGACGACATGGCGTTCTGCGCGACGACACACGGTGCGCGCGACGTGCAGCGCGGCGGCTTTTGGCGTATTGCCAGGAAGGATGAACGCGGTGAGTGGCTCGAGCTCCTTCTCCGCGTCGTCGATGGCGTGTTCGAGTTGCTCGATCCGCGCGTCATCGATGCGAGCTTTCGTGAGGTGTTGCGCCATCTTCTCGCGGTCGGGTGTCGCCAACAGCGCACCGATGGCGAACAGGTCGCGCTGCACTGGGACGAGCAGTTCGTCGATCCGTGGCATGGACTCGATGCAACGAGCCAGGCCGAGCGCCGCGTTGAGCTCGTCGACGTCGCCGTATGCTTCCACCCGCAAATCGTCCTTGGCGACTCGGCCCCCGCCGAACAGGCCCGTCTGGCCGGTATCGCCAGTTTTGGTATAGATCTTCATGGCGCGAAAGATAGCTCGCTCGCCTGACGGCTCGCTGGACGGAGAACGGCGTAGCTGTTTTTGCCGTCAAGCGGAGGCGCATCGCGCCGAAGCGGGCTAGTTTTCAGCTATGAAAGACATCACCATCATCGGCGCCGGGCCGGCCGGATTGTTCGCCCTCTTCTACGCCGGGATGCGCGGCGCAACGGCGCAAGTCGTGGACGCCCTGCCGGAACTCGGCGGACAGCTCGCCGCATTGTATCCCGAGAAATACATCTTCGATGTCGCGGGATACCCCAAGGTCCTGGCGAAAGATCTTGTGCGCTCGCTCGCCGAGCAGGCTGCGCAGTTTCAGCAGCCGGTGCATCTCGCGCAGCGTGTGACAGGACTCGAGGAGCGCGATGGACATTTCGTCCTGCATACGACCGCCGGCGAGTTGGAGTCGAAGTCGATCGTGATCGCCGCCGGCATCGGTGCCTTCTCGCCGCGGCGTTTGCCGCAAGCGTGCGCGGAGCCGTGGTATGGAAAGGGGATCTACGATGTCGTGACTGACCCGCAGGTATTTGCTGGCCAGCGCGTACTCATCATCGGCGGTGGAGACTCGGCCTTCGATTGGGCGACGCAACTGGCCGGCGTCGCCACGCATGTGTCACTCGCGCACCGGAGCGACCGCTTCCGTGCCCATGGGGCAACGATCACGCAATTCCACGGAGATGTCGCGGCCGGACGTGCGTCACTGCACACCTTTCACGAAATCGCCGACGTATTGTGTCGGGGGGAAGGCGAGCGGTTCACGCATGTCGTGCTCCGCGACGTGAAGGCGAAAACGACGAAGGAAATCGAAGTCGACGTCGTCCTCCCCATGCTGGGTTTCGTCAGCGACATCGGCCCGATCGCGGAGTGGGGGCTGACGCTCGAAAAGGATGAGATCGTCGTCAATCAGCTGATGGAAACGGGGCGCACGGGCATCTGGGCGGCGGGCGACGTCACCACGTATCCAGGGAAGCTCAAGTTGATCGCCTGCGGATTCAGCGAGGCGGCGATCGCCGTGAACCAGGCGGTACACTGGATCTACCCAGAGAAGAAGGTGGCGCCGGGACACTCGTCGAACATGGCGGTGTTCGGGCAGAAGGACGACTGACCGTAGTGTTCGTGCTGTCGGTGCACCTTCAATCAGCGAGGTCAGGTGCTCAGAAAGTCAGCCGCAGCCTACAGAGTAACAGGGGGGGTGGCGTTCTGGTGGAGCTGCGGCTGATTGCAGAGCCGAGGTGCATGCCCTTCGCTTGCTTGCCCTCGAGGAGCGCGAGCGACGAAGGGCTCAGGGCGACAAAACGAGCTGTCACAGCTGATTACAGCGCGCCAGGGTCCGGGTCGCCGATCCTGAATCCGTCCGGGTGTCGGCGCCGCAACTTCTCGAGATTCAACCGCGCCACCTCCGACAGCGGTATTCCGAGCGTTCTCGCCGCAATCGCAAGACACCAGAGCGCATCGCCAAGCTCGAGCGCAAAAGCCTCGCGATCGAGCGCCCGCCCCTGCATCACGTGCTTGCGGGCGTGTCCGAGCACTTCACCGGCTTCCTCGGCGAGTCCCGCCGCGGCGTCGAGTAAGCGATTCTCATCATCGAGCGCAGGGTTCAATGTCCGCGCGGCCGCGTCCTGATATGCGTCGAGGTCCAAGCGATCAGGTTGCGTCAGGGCGCTTTGGTGCTCAGCAGGATGATGACCGGGCCGCCATTGGCATTGATCCCGAAGCGCGCCTGCGCCTCGTTGGAATCGAGGTAGCGCATCTCGATGACGTTGCGGATCTCGAGCCCTGTGAGTGCCGACACCGCTTGGAGCGGACCAAAATCCTGGGACACTTTCACTTGTCCAGGAGCCGCTGCCGGATCGACGGACCGCAGGGTCTGCGTGCCTCTGGTTCTGAACCAGGCTGGCCGAAGCTGCTGAATGGCATACTGCGCATCACGCGACTCGATCGCGGGGTCGCTCAGCTCCTCCTTCGTGATGATGTTCTGTACTTTGGCCGTCCGTGTAGCAGCGGTCGCAGGCTGCGCATCCGTTTGCGGCGCGGGAGTCGTTGCGCAGGCCGTCGCCATGACGACAAGGACGAGCGCGCTGCGGCGAATTCCAAACACAGTAACCTCCAATGGCCAACCTACGGATTGAGCGGGCGGAAAACGGAGTCTACAGAACGTCGAGGGCATGCACCAGATGCACAGGCGGAAAAGCAGGTGCAGGCCCTTCGCGTTGCTCAGGGCGACAAAACAAGCCGCTACTCAGGGCGACGAAACGAGCGGGAACATCATCGACTTATGAATACGTCACGCGAGGATCGGCCTTCGCGTACGCGACATCTGTAATGAGATTCACCAGGACGAACACCGCACTGAGAAACAGCACCGATCCCTGAATGGCGGGAAGATCACGGCGCGCGATCGCATTCACGACGTAGCGCCCAAGACCGGGCCACGAAAAGATCGTCTCCGTCAGGATGCTGCCGGTGAGATAGGCTCCGAAATCGAGTCCCAACACGGTGATGATCGGAATCATCGCGTTCCGAAGCGCATGACGCGTCACGACGAGACGCTCGCTCAACCCCTTGGCGCGCGCGGTGCGCACGTAGTCCGCCCCCAGAGAATCGAGCATCGCCGACCGCGTCATGCGCGCAAGGAACGCAATCGAGCGCATGCCGAGCGCGAGCGCGGGAAGGGCGAGGTACCGAATGCCGCCAAAGCCGGAGGGCGGAAGCCAGTGCAGCGTGACGGCGAAGAGCAGAATCAGCAGGAGTCCCACCCAATACACCGGAAAGCTGATGCCGAGATATGCGACGGCGAGGCCGACGCGATCGATGACGCCACCGGGGTTCATCGCGCTCAATACGCCGAGTGTCACGCCAAGGACGGTGGCGAGGAGCATGGCTGCGCCGGCGAGTTGCAGCGTCTTCGGAAAGCGCTCGATGATGTCGCGGCGAATCGGGCGGTTCGTGATGTACGACTTGCCGAGGTCGCCCTTCGCGATGCCGGCGATGTAGTGGCCGAATTGTACCGGAAGCGGATCGTCGAGCTTGAGTTCGGCGCGGAGTCGCGCGATGGTGGCTTCATCCGCCCGCTCGCCCACCATCGCCATCACGGGATCACCTGGGGCGACGTAGAGCAGGAGGAACGCGACAACGAGCACGCCCAACAGGGTTGGGATCGACAGCAGCAGCCGGCGGATGATGAAGGCGCTCATTTGCGGTCGGTCACCTTGGTGACAGTCGTCCAGTTCTGGCCATTGAAGATCACCGGCGGCACGAAGCCTCGTAGCCACGGCTGCACCGCGTGCAACTCATTGTAGAAGTAGAGGAACACCATGGGCGCCTCACGAAATGCAAGCTCATCGGCCTGCGTGTACAGGGCGACGCGCTTGCCTTCGTCCAATTCGCGCCGCGCTGCCGTGACGATCGAATCGAACTGGGCATTCGCAAAGTACGACACGTTTCCTCCGACGCCCTTATTTGCGCTGTGCAACAACGGGTACAGGAAATTCTCCGCGTCGGGATAGTCGGCATACCAGTCTTTCACGAAGAGATCCGTCTGCCCCTTTCGTGCCGCCTCGCGCGCGGCGGCGCTCTCACGTTGAACGATCTTTGCGCGAATTCCTGAAAGCGCGAAATAGCCCTGCAGCGTTTCGGCAATGCGAACGTAGATGGGGTTCGCGGACGTCCAGAGCTCGAGATCGATGCCGTTCGGGTAGCCGGCGTCCTTGAGAAGTTGGCGCGCCTTCAAGGTGTCGAACTGGTAGCCGGCGCGCATCGTGTCCGCGCCAGCCAGCGACCAGGGAATGACGCCCGCAGCGAGCTGTCCTCGGCCGGCGATCAGATTCCGAACGAGAATCTTTCGGTCGATCGAATGATTGAGCGCCTGGCGAACACGAACGTCCTTGAGTGGACCACGCGTGGTATTGATCGCGACATACACCAATTCGAGCGACGGCGTGGAGGCCAGCAGTTTTCGACGCTCGGTGTCCTCCTCCCAGCTGCGGATGTCGCCCTGTGGAATTTGAAGAATGTCGACGTTCCCACTCTCGAATTCTGCGACGGCGGTGCTCGGTTCGGCGATGATGCGTGCCTTGAGGGAGTCCGCTTTCGGTTTCTCGCCCCAGTAGTTCTTGTTCGGCACGAACAGCAGATAGTCGTCGTGTCTCCATTCGACGAGCTTCCACGGCCCGGTGCCGACAGGGTGTTCGCCGAAGTTCGCCGGCACGTTGTCCGGAGCGATCGCGGCGACTGGCATTGCCAGCAACTTCGGGAAGATCGCGAATGGTTCCTTCAGTGTGACGACGACGGTGGAGTCGTTCGGCGTGGCGAGGCCCTCGATCGACTTTGCGGTTCCCGCCGAAAACTCCTTCGCGCCCTTGATGGGATAGAGTGGCCACCCTCGGCCACCCTTGACCTTGGGGTCGAGGACGCGCTGCCAGCTGAGGGCGACTTGCCGCGCGACGAAAGGGCGGCCGTCCGTGAAGGTGACGCCGCGGCGGAGATGAAAGGTGTAGATGGTGCCGTCCGTCGAAACATCCCATGAGGTCGCCAAACCGGGCTCCACGTGGGCGTCCGGAGTGAATCGCGTCAACCCGTCGAAGAGGTAGCCCACCGCGCGCCCGGTTGGCACATCGGTCGACAGGGCGGGATCGAGCGACCGGGGGTCGTACTGGTCACGCGAGTCGATGACGGTGCGCCGAGTGGCGCCGTCGCCGGTGCCGCCGCAGGCAGCCAGAACGAGGAGCAAAGCGAGAGCGACGGAACAGCGCATGACGTTCTGGCGTAAGCAGTTGACAGCATGGCAAAGGCGCGAGAACTTACCCGAGTGAGGGAGCAGCGTCAAATAACCATGCGCCCGCCGGATGTGGCTCGCCGCGCGGGCGTGTCGCGTCTTTCGTTGCAAGACTCGTAACAAGTCATCTCCCTTTCGCTCCTCGATCGACAGAGTCGCATGCCCGACCGCAAGAAGAAGCCCTCGCCGCAGACGAAACGCCTCGAGGAGTATGTCTACCGCCGCCCGCTCGCAGCGAAGGAACTCATTCCGGCAATCGGCATTGGTGTCGCCGCGGGCTTGGCCGCGTTCTACGTGACTCGCCTCTTCATTCAGCGCACGCCGCTCCTGCCGGAGAAACAGCGCGCCGCGAGACTTCCCGCCTCGAGTCGAGTGGCGGGATGAAGGGTGGGTACGGGGTGGCGTGGCGACGTGTCGCGCTGACCACCCTTCTGCTGGCCGCTTCCTCCGCCACCGCACTCGGCCAAAGCACGGAATGCGACGCCGGTGAACGCGAGGTGCGATCGCTGGAGTTTCGGGGGAACTCGGTGTTTCGCTCGAGCGACCTGGCGCTCCGTATTGTCACGTCGCCGTCGGAATTCCTCCGCCGCAGCATTCGGATCGTCGGCGCGAAACATTGTCTCGACAGCGACGAGCTCCGGCTCGATGTCGCGCGCCTGCGCGTATTCTATCGACGGCACGGATACTTCTCCACGAGGGTCGACACCGCGGTCACGCCACTCGTCGACGGCTACGGCGGTGTGCGCGTCGCGTTCCTGATCGCCGAAGGCGAGCCCATGCTCGTCGATACGTTGCGCATCTCGGGGCTCGACAGCACGGTCGCACCGATCGCCGACACGGCGAGCCTTGGCCTCAAGCGCGGGATGATCTTCGACGCCGCGCGCATTCAGACCGCGATTGATTCGATCAAGACGCGGCTGCGGGACAACGGCTACCCGCGTGGCGATGTGGCCGCGAGCTATCGCGTCGATACGTTGACGCGTCGAGCGACGGTCTACCTCGACGTGATTCGCGGACTGCGCGCGCGCGTCGGCGCGATTCGAATTCACGCCGACCCGATTCCGGGCGAGGCGCGCCGGATGAGCGACGAAACCATTCGCTCGTTGATCGATCTTCGGGAAGGCGAGCTGTATCGCGAGCGGCGTCTGATCGACACGCAGCGGTCGCTGTATCAGGCGGACCTGTTCCGGCACGTGGAGGTTGGACTTGCACCCGACAGCCTCTCGCGCGACTCGATCGTGGCGGTGCAGGTCGTCGTGACGGAGAACTATCTGCGGCATTTCGACACGGAGGAAGGCTGGGCCGTCCTCGACTGTTTCAAGGGGCGGGTCCAGTACATCGACAAGAACTTTCTCGGCAACGCGCGCCGGCTCGACGTCTCCGCGCAGGTCTCGAAGATCGGTTATGGCCAGCCGACACGATTTGCCGCAGGGGGCTTGTGTGCACCAGCGATCCGGCGGGACACGTTCAGTGCGAAGCTGAACTATTTCGCCGGCGCGACACTGCGGCTCCAATCGCTCTTCGGCGTACGGGCGTCCCCGACGTTCTCCCTGTACAGCGAGCGGCGGGGCGAATACCAGGCGTTCCTTCGTACGACGCTGGTCGGGGGAGAGGCATCGGTACTTCGTGACCTCCTCGAGCGCGTTCCGCTCAGGCTCGGGTACTCACTCGAGTATGGCCGGACGGAAGCGCAGCCAGCGCTGATGTGTGCGATCTTCAACCGTTGTGATTCGGAGTCGCGGGCGCAAATCACCGATCGCGACCGGCCGCTGGCTGTCGCGAGCGCACACCTGGAGCGGCTCCGTGCGGACAACCCGGTCAACCCGCGGTCGGGCACGGCGCTTCGGCTCGACTTGCGCGGGGCATCGAAGGCCATTGGCTCGGATCCGGACGTTCCCTTCGTGAAGGGACTGCTCGACGCCGCGGTCTATCAGGCGGCGGGACCGATCGTCACGTTTTCTGCGCGCCTCCGTCTGGGCACAGTGCTCGGTCGAACGCTCTCGTTGAGCGATACGGTCGGCTTCATCCCTCCGCAGGAGCGACTCTATGCGGGTGGTGCCGGAAGTGTGCGCGGCTATCAACAGAACGAGGTCGGCGACCTCATCTACATTGCGGAAGAGAACTATCGAACGCGGCAGGGAACGGGAGACACCGCGTACTACGATGTGGAGCAGTCGTCGGGGGTGCGTCGCGTCGTTCCGGTGGGCGGCAATTCACTGATCGTGCTGAACATGGAGGCGCGCATCAGAAGCCCGTTTTACCCTGAGCTCATCCAGTACACCGTCTTCGCCGATGCGGGGGACGTGTGGCAGCGCGGCCGCACCGTCGGCGTGGTCGATCACAAGGCGTCGGCACTCTGGCTCAACGGCCTCAAATGGACGCCGGGCGTCGGGGTTCGCGTGTCGACGCCTGTGGGGCCCTTTCAAGCAAACGTGGGGTACAATCCGTTCATTCGTCCCGCCGGTCCGATCTACTTCGATCAGGCGCCGACCGCGCTGGGCTTTGCGCCGCTGTACTGCGTCAGCCCGGGGAATCTGATTCCGGTTGTGCCAGGCCGGTTCGGTCCGGAGCAGCCGACTGGCAGCAGTTGTCCGGGGACGTTCACGCCGTCACGCCAGGCGGGGACGTTTCTCAGCCATTTGACGTTTACGTTTTCGATCGGGCCTGATTTCTAAGTAGTGTAAGTGGGTTAGAAAAGCCTTCACCACAGAGGACACAGAGGTCACGGAGGACGACGGAAGAGCCTTCTCGCAGAGGTCGCAGAGAACTGCAACAGCCGCAGAGGTCGCAGAGGACTGCGGGGAACTACTGAACAAGGCACGTTCATTTTACAAGTGCTTTTGCAGTCTTCTGCGTCCTCTGTGTGACCTCTGCGACCTCTGCATTCAATCAGTTGTTGTTGACCTGTCTGAACGAGACGGATGCCGAACGCGCGATCGCAACGCTGTATCTGAGTAGTCCTCCGTGTCCTCTGTGTCCTCTGTGGTAAATCAGTTGTTGTTGCTGTTGATCGCCACCCGATTCGCACCTGCTACTCAATGACCCGTCGCAATTTCATCGCCTTCATCAGTCTCTGCGTGCTCGTCACGCTGGGGCTGATCGTCGTCGGTGTCGGGTACTTCGCGACGCAGTCCGAGTTCGGCCAGAATGCCTTGCGCAGCTATGCAGAGAGCCGCGTCGCCTCATCGATCAGCGGGAAAGTGCACCTCGGCCGCATCCACGGAAACTTCCTCACGGGGCTCACCCTCGATTCACTGGAGCTTCGCGACGACGAAGATTCGTTGGTCATCGCGAGCGGGCGCATCACCGTGCGCTACGACCCGCGTGACCTCGCCGACCGGCGTCTCTACTTCCGCAGCGTTACGCTCGAGCATCCAGCGGTCGTGCTCCGCCAGCACGAGAACTGGAAGTGGAACTACCGCAAGCTGTTTCGCACCGGCGGGCCGCCGAAGCGAATCAAGACGCCGGAACGAGGGTTCGCAGACTTCGTCCAGCTGGACTCCGTCCATATTCGACGCGGGGCGAGCCTGCGTTTGACGATCCCATGGCATCCGGACGATTCGCTGCGCGGCGTCAAGCGCGATAGCGCAATTCGGACAAACATTGCGCGTCAGGATCACGAGGTGCGCCGGACGCGCGAAGGCTTCACGCAGACCTATCGCTGGACGAACGCGTATGCGTTCCTTCCGTACGTGCGCGTGGCGGACCCTGACAGTTCCGGCCAGGCGTTCGTCATCGACACGCTGCATGTGGATGAATCCACCCCGCCCTTCAAGTGGCACAATGTGAAGGGTGTGGTGCACGTGCTCGGCGACACCGCTCGGCTCAAGGTCAGTCACCTCGAACTGGCCGCGTCGACGGGGGCGGGCGAGGGAAAGGTCGTGTGGGGAAGCGACCTGCCCGTGCGCTACGACATTCGCATCCGCGGCGACAGCGTCTCGCTCGCGGACATCGCATGGGTGTATCCCACGTTGCCGACGACTGGTGTCGGCAAAATGGTGCTCAACATCAGGAACGAGCGTAACCTGAACCTGCTCGATTACGCGATCACGAACATGGACGTGTCTTCCACGAAGTCACGTCTTCGTGGCAACATGACGTTCGAAATCGGCGGGCCGGTGCTCAACGTGCATGACGTCAAGCTCGTGGCCGATCCGGTCGACTTCGACCTGCTGCGTACGCTCAATGGCAAGCCATTCCCAGCCGATTGGCAGGGCAAGATCACGGGAACGGTGACCGCGCGCGGTGGGCCCGTCACGCACTTCTGGGTCGACGACTCGCGGTTGACGTTCCGCGACGCGCATGTGCCGGGCGCCGAATCACGAGTGCAAGGGCGAGGCGAGCTCGATATCCTCTTCCCGGCGTTCACGGCGTTCCACGGTTTTCATGCGAGCACCGACCGGCTCGACATCCGCACGCTGGCCGCGATCTACCCGGCCTTCCCGCGCATGAAGGGAATCGTCACCGGGAGTGCGGTGCTCGATTCATCGTGGCTCGACGTCCGCGTATCGAACGCGAACCTCACCCACACCGATGGACCCGCCGAGCCAAACCATGCGACTGGCGGCGGACGCATCACGTACGGTGTGCAGTTCATGACCTACGACATGACGTTGCAGGCCTCTCCGCTGTCGCTGTCAACGGTCGCGCAGTCGTATCCGAAGCTGCCGTTGCGCGGTGTGTTCAGCGGGCCGGTACGCGTTCGTGGCATCGCACCCACGCTCGACGTGGTCGGCGACCTGACGGGTCCCTCGGGTCATCTGACCTACGCGGGCAAGGTGGACGCCGACTCCATTGGTGGGTACGGCGCGACCGGTGCCGGCAGCTTCGACAACTTGAACGCCGCCGGGCTCTTTGGGCGTACGACTCCAGCATCGAAACTCGGGGGAACGTTCGAAGTCGACATGCTGGGCGATTCCTTGTCCAACCTTGCCGGTCCTCTCGCCGTGCGACTCGATGGTTCGGACATGGATGGCATTCCGATCTCGAGCGGCGACGCGCGCATGCGGTTCGAGCGGGGCGTGCTGGTGGTCGACACGGCGCGCATCAGTTCGACGGCAGGCGTACTGCGCGCGCGCGGGACGCTCGGGCTCACGCGCGCGCCTCGCGATTCCCTGCAGATCGACGTTGACATCGATTCGCTGGGCGGACTGCGACGCTATCTTGGCCGCGTCAGCAGGCCGGGCACCAAGCCACTCGGGAGCGATTCGCTGAGCGGAGCCGTGGTCGCCAGCGCCACCCTGCGCGGTTGGCTGGATTCGCTTGGCATTCGCGCCTCGCTCGCGGGGCAGGATGTTCATTTTCGCGGCGATCGGGCAGAGAGTGTCACCGGACAGTTGGCCCTGACGGATGTGGGCGGTCGCCGCTCGGGTGTGTTGACGCTTCGCGCCGACTCGGCGCTGTTTGGCGGAATTCGCCTCGACACGGCTGGCGTCCGCGCGGATATCCTCGACGCAACGCATGCCCGCTTCGCCGGTGGCGCGCAGGCGGAGAGCGGCGCACGCTTGCGCACTGCTGGCGATTGGCGAGGGGTTGGTGATACCACCGCGCTCCGGCTCGATACACTCGACCTCGCGCTGGCCTCGTCGCATTGGGCGCTGCGGCGACCGTCGCTGTTCACATCGTCGCCTGCCCGCATGACACTCGACACACTGCTCTTCGCCGACGCGGCCGGCGCGACGGTGAGCGGTTTCATCAACGCTCCGACCGCCGCACCAGCGAGCGCGCGCTTTCAGGCGGACTCCATCCCCTTGAGCGACCTGGGTAACCTCGCACAGCTTCCCAGTGCGATCGCCGGGCGCATGTCCATCGACCTCACCGCTGCGGGGACGCGCGACATCCCGACCATGACGCTCACCGCGAACGCGCGCGACGTGACCTACTCCGGCCTCAAAGCGGAGCTGGTGAAAGTGGACGGCGGATACGACGCCCTTCGGGCCTCGATGCAGGCGAACGTGTTTCGCGGTGGCAACAGCGTCCTCGATGCGACGGTCAGCTATCCCATCGCCCTGACGCTCTTTTCCGCCGGATCCACTGGCGACTCCCTGCGCGGCCGAATTCACGCTGACAGCATGGACCTCGCGCTGATCGAAGCGTTCTCGCCGAAGCTGCGCAACACGAAGGGACGCATTGCGCTGGACATCGCACTCAGCGGCGAGCCCAGTCATCCGCACTTCGGTGGACAGGCAGCACTCACCGACGGAAGCCTGGAGGTGCCTGACGTCGGCCTGCGACTCGGAATGATCGATGGCGCGATCAAGGTCAACGCGGCAACCGACTCGCTGTCGGTCGAGCGGCTTCGCTGGACGAGTCCCGTCAACGGCGGCTCGGCGTCGCTTCAGGGTTCGGTCGTGTATCGTGAATTCTCGAAGCCGACACTCGACCTTCGTCTCGACTCGCACGGATTGCGCGCTGTGGACAAGCGCGGCCTCGCGCGCCTGGACGTTTCGACAGGGGCGGCTGGGCTCACGCTGAAGGGGACGCCAGAGGCGGCCACCCTGTCAGGTGAGGTCGACGTCGACCGCGGCACCATCTACATCCCGGAACTGATTCGCAAGCAGGTCGTCGACCTCACACCGGAGGACTTCGCGCTCCTCTTCGATACGACCGACGTAAGAAACCGTTCGCTGATGCCGCAACCGCCGAGTGCATTGGTGGAGCACCTGAGCCTCGTGGGCGTGTCGGTTCGCATCGGTGACGAGGTCTGGCTGCGCTCGCGCGAAGCAAGCATCAAACTCGGCGGCTCACTCAACGTCACGCGCGTGCGAGACGCACGCGAGACGACGAGATCGTCGCTCGCCCAACGGACGCGCGGTGATTCAGCGCGGTACAAGCTCGCGCTGAGCGGGACGCTGAGTGCCGACCGCGGCACGTACACGCTCGACCTCACCGCGGTCCAGCGCGAGTTTCAGGTGCAGACGGGACGCATCACGTTCTTCGGAACGCCGGACTTCAATCCCGAGATCGACGTCAGCGCGCTCTATCAATTGAAGCAGGCGAACCGCGCGGACATTGGAATCAAGGCGCGCATTCACGGCAACTTCTATCCGCAGCCGTCGCTCGAACTCTCGAGCAGCGACGCGTATCTCTCGCCGTCGGACCTCGTCAGCTATCTGGTCACCGGGCGGCCGAGCTTCGAATTGAGTGGGCAGGACGTCGCCGCTTCGCAACGGGCATTTGAATTCGTCCTTCCATCGCTCGGCGCGTCAGTGAGCAGGGCACTGCGCGAGCAACTCGGTGGGGTCGTCGATCTCATTCAAATCCAGTCCGGCGCGGTGAACGATCCACTCGCCAACTCCAGCTCGAGCACGCAGTTCAAGAGCATCCTCTACAGCACGCGGCTTGGTGGCGAGCGCCAGATCAAGGACAAGCTGTTCCTCAGCTTCAGCGCGGGCCTCTGCCAACTCGGTGGAACGGCGGCCACCGATGATCCCTCACAGCAAGGCTTCACCGGATTTGCGAATGCGATCGAGGGAAAGCTGGAGTATCGGTTCCCGTTGCTGGCGCCGGATCGCTTTGCGTTGCGTGCGGGACGCGAACCCGCTGCCAGTGCACTCCGCTGTGGGTTCGACCACGTGCGCGGATTCGTGGCCACCCCGCAGCAGTGGGGTTTTTCACTCTTTCGCTCGTGGTCGTTCTGAGGCGCGCGCTCCTCATCGCCAACCCGGCTTCGCGCCGCGGCAAGCGGTACGTCGGTGACGCTCGTCGCGCGATCGAGGCCGAGGGTGCGACGTGTGAGCTCATGCTGACCGAGCGAGCGGGCCATGCGCGCGAGCTGGCCGTTGCGCACGGTCGCGACTACGACATCGTCTTTACGCTCGGCGGTGATGGAACCGCGATGGAAGTGGCCGGGGCGCTCGCGTGGTCGGGCGTCGCGATTGGCGTCTTGCCGGGAGGTACGGGGAATCTTCTGGCACGGGCACTGGGAATCCCTCGCCAGGTCTCGCGCGCGGTGCCGGCGCTGATGCGCGGATCTGCACGACGAATCGACCTTGGCGTCGTGCTCGGCCATCGGTTTGCGGTTGCCGCAGGGGTGGGGCTCGACGCGCAGATGGTGGCGGAAACACCTGCGTGGATGAAGCGACGCCTGGGCGTGCTGGCGTACACGCTCATGGCGACGCGCGCGGCATTGCGTGCCGTGGTGTTCAAGCGATTCTTCCTCGCCCGCATCGAGGTGGATGGCGAAGTCGTCGAGCGGCAGGCGGCCGCGGTGCTGTTTGCGAACTTCGGCGCCATCCTCGAGGACCGTATCTCATTCGGACCGGGGATCGTGACGGACGACGGCTTGCTCGACTGCTGCATCTTTTCGCCCTCCAACCTCTTCGACGCCTTCCGGATCATGTGGCGAGTGACGCGGCGGGACTTCCGGCCCGATCAGTCGTTACTATATAGAAAGGGCGCACGATTCCAGTTGAGTACCGTGCCCGTCCTTCCGCTCCAGGCAGATGGTGAGCTACTCGGTATGACTCCCGCCGAGATCACGGTGGAACCGCTGGCCGCGCATCTGCTCATCCCCGGGCGCTGACGCCCTGAACGCTCCGTCCTCTACCCGCGCCGAACATGAACGGCGACCCGATCTCGTGAGTACTCCGAGGGAGAGCAGCAGCTTTACCGCGGCGATGGCAGGTGGCCTGCCCATCGAAGCGGTACGGCAGCTGCAACAGGAGCGCGATCATCTCCTGCTCCTGCATGAGGCGCTCGCCGAGGTCGAGCGCGCGACGACGCTCGAAGCGCGGTTGAGCGTCTTCGTCGAGGCGATTCGCCGGATTGGGTTTGGACGCGCCGTGATCACACTGCGCGATTCCGAGTTGAACGCGACGACCATCGTCACCGCGGGGCTGACGGACGCGGACGACCGCTCGCTCAGGGACGCGCCCACCGCCGGGGATGTCTGGCGCAAGCGACTGCCACTGCTCGATCGATTCCGGGTGAGCAACTCGTACTACATCGACGGCCGCGATGCGTGGGTGACCGAGGAGTTCGTTCGAGGAATCGAGAGCGCGCTCGACGTCGGTGAGGACTCGAGTTGGTCACCACGTGACGTGCTGCTCGTACCGCTGCGCAATGGGTCGGGCACGCTCATGGCGACACTCGTCGTGGACGACCCGGCGGATCGCACGCGGCCGACGCTCACGCGCGTGCGAACGGTGGAATTGTTCGCGCAGCAGGTCGCGGCGATGCTCGAGCATGCGTCGCTCATCGACCTGGCCGATCGGCGCGCCCGCCGTCTGCAGCACCTCCACCAGGTGGGCTCGCTCCTCTCGCGCTCCCTGGATGAGCCGACGATCCTCGCGTCGCTGGCGAAGCAGGTCGAGGATATCCTGCCGATCGTGACCGTGGTCGTCTTTGCAACAGACACCACCGGCGCGCCCTGGCCCCGCGTGCTGCGCCAGCAGGGTCGCGAGCAAGACGAAATCTTCACGCCGTCGCACCTGCGCGTGTTGGCCGGTCTTGCTGGCCGGGGACAACGTGCCGCCAGGGACGACCGCGCCATCGCCGTTCCCGCAGTGTCTGGTCCAACGACCGTTGGAGTCATCGTGGTCGAGGCGCGCCGAGACGAGCAGATTCTCGCGGCGGACGCTGACCTCCTGATGACGATCGGAACGCTCGCGGGCGCCGCGATCAGCAACGCTCGGCAATTCGCGGAGAGCATGCGGCAGCGCCGCCAGACGGAAGCGCTCGCCGAGGTCGCACGTGCCGTGGGCGAGTCACTCCGGATCGATCGCGTGCTCCAACTCATTCTCCGCCACTCGACGGCGCTGCTGCGGACCGACGGCGCGGCGATCTCGCTGATGCGCGGAGACGCGCTGGAAACGACGGCCGGCGTTGGCGTCGGCAAGGCGCTCGTCGGATCGCGCTTTCCCCTGCACGGCAGCATGGTCGGACGCGCCGTGCTCTCAGCGACGAGCATCATCCGCGAGGACGTGCAGGAAGATCCCGAGTCGTACCTCCAGAGCGTCGCGGCGTCCGAAATCAAGAACACCGTCATCGTGCCCATGCTTTCAGTGCAGGGCCCGATTGGAGCGCTCTCGGTTTTCAACCGCCTCGCCCCCTTCTCCGACGAAGACGCGGAGATCCTCCAGCGCCTCGCCGATCAGGTCGCCGTCGCCGTGGTGAACGCGCGGCTGTTCGAGGAAGTGGCCGAAGCGACGCGCGAGTGGGCGGTGGCGTTCGACTCGATCGGCAGCGGGATGGTGCTGCTGGACAAGCGAGGAAGAATTCAGCGCACCAACGCCCGTGCGCGCGGTCTCATGGGCGGAATGATCGACGAGGAGATACTCGGCCGCGAATTCCACGATGCCTTGTTCGGCGACTTGGAACCGTGCGACCAGTGCGTGCACTTCAAGGCGATTGCATCAGGCACGGTGAAGCGCGGAACGCACGACGACCGCGCACGCGGGCGCGTCTTCGAGATTACCGCCGCGCCGCACCCGCTGGGCGGTGCGGTGGTGACATTCGACGATGTGACGGAGCATCGCTCACTCGCCGAGCGCCATCGCCGCGTCGTCGAGACGTCGCGCGACGCGATCGTGATCACGGATCGCGACCGCCGCATCGCCTTCGCGAACCCGGCGGCACACGAGTTATTGGCGCGCGGCGACGAACTCATCGGCCTTCCGACGTCGCGTGCGGTGCCGGAAGAACAACGCGCCGATCTCCAGCGCTATGAGGATCGCGGTCTCGCGGGTGAGCCGCAGAGCTACGAAGGGATTGTCCTGCGGCCGGACGGCGACCGGCGGATTGTCGCCATCAACACGGCGCCGTTGCGCGAGCTCGGCGAGGTCACGGGAATTGTCGCGTCCATGCGCGACGTCACCGATGAGCGTCGCGCGCGCGACGCCGTGTCGCAATCGGAGGCACGCTATCGCAACCTGTTCGACTCGGCGAGCGACGCGATCTACACGCTCGATGTACACGGCGCGTTTACGTCAGCGAATCAAGCGACGTGCGAGCTGACGGGTCGTCTCCACGCCGATCTCCTCGGGAATCCCGTCATGCCGATCATCGAGCCGGAAGAGGCCACGATGGTCCACGAGCACTTTCGGGCGGCGCTCGGCGGGCGGGCCATCCGGTACGAGTGTCACCTGCTTCGTCCCGACGGGGAGCGCCGCGCCGTCTCGATCACCAACAGCCCCATTCGCCGCGCGGACCAGATCATCGGCGTCCTTGGCGTCGCGCGCGATGTCACGGAGGCACGCGCGCGTGCGGCGGCGCTGGCCCGCTCCGAGGCGCGCTACACCCGTCTCGTGGAATCCGCATCCGATGCGATTTTCACCGTCGACATGGACGGCCGGTTCACCGCGGTGAATCGCGCGCTCGAGTTGGCCGTCGGTTCGGACCGGGCGCGACTCGTCGGCAGTGCGTTCGTGGATCTCGTGGACGCGAGGGACCTGCCCGCCGCCGAACGTCTCCTTCGTGAAACGTATGCCGGCGAGCGGTCGCGCGGAGCGGTTCGCTTCCGCGACGCGAATGGTGACGTGCGACAGGGCTCCGTCATCACGTCGCCGGTTCTCGAGGCGGAGGGAATCGTCGGCGCCCTCGGCATTCTGCGCGACGTCACCGACGAAGCGCGGCTGACCGAGCAACTGCTGCAGCAGGAAAAGCTCGTTGCCGTTGGCCAACTGGTGAGCGGCGTCGCACATGAAATCAACAATCCCCTTGCCGGGGTCATGGCATTTGCGCAGTTGCTACTGGCGTCGCCCGTTCCGTTGGCTCCGGAACCCCGACAGGCGGTCGACACCATCTATCGGGAGGCCAAGCGTGCGGCCAAAATCGTGTCGAACCTCCTCACGTTCGCGCGACAACAGCCCGCCGAGCGAGGCGCCGCGGATCTGAACGAGATCGTCACCGACACGCTCGAGCTTCGCCGGTATGCGATCCGGAGTGCCGGTATCTCGGTGACGCTCGATCTTGGGGAGGACTTACCGGCGACGTGGGCGGACCCACTCCAACTTCAACAGGTCGTCCTCAACCTCGTCTCGAACGCCGAACACGCGCTCAAGGACGTCGACGCGCCGCACATTCGCATTCGGACCTGGATGGAGGGCGCGACGATCTTCATTTCCGTGGCGGACAACGGTCCAGGGGTCGCACGGGAACAGGTCGATCGCATCTTCAATCCCTTCTTCACCACGAAGCCTGTCGGGGAGGGTACCGGGCTCGGTCTCTCGATCTCCGATGGCATCGTACGTGAGCATGGCGGGCGAATTCGTGTGGACTCCCCGCCGGGGGAAGGGGCCACATTCCTCGTCGAGTTGCCGTTCATCGTTCCCCCCGCCGACGTGCGCGACGCCGCGTCCATGACCGCAGGCGGAGTCGTCGGTGCACGCCAGATGCTCGTGGTGGACGACGAGCCGGCCATGCGCGCGGCGGTTTCCGGCTTTCTTAGATCACTCGGACATCACGTACACGTGGCCGCCGGGGGACAGGAGGCCCGCGCGCTTCTTGCTGAAAACGAGTATGATGTGGTGCTGCTCGATCTTCGGATGCCCGATCTGGGAGGGGAAATGCTGTATCGCGAGTTGTGCGACCGGGACGTGCGTCACGCAAGGCGAGTCGTCTTCGTGACGGGCGATCTGCAAAGTGAGGAGTCGCAGCGCTTCCTCAATCATGCCGGCCGTCCGGTCATCGGCAAACCCTTTCAACTGGATGATCTCGCCGCCGTGATCGCGAGCGTTACGACCTGATGGCCAAGATCCTCATCGTCGATGATGAACCGGATATCCGCTCGGCGCTCGGCCGTTACTTCGAGCGCTCCGGTCATGATGTCCTCCACGCGGGCACCGGGGAAGAAGCCGTGGCGCTCGTGCAGGCCGAACATCCCGCCGTGGTGCTGCTCGACCTGTTCCTCCCGGATATCTCGGGCTTCGACGTCCTCGAGCGCACGCGCGAGGATCGCCCAGTCATCATCATGATCACCGGGCATGGGGATATCCCGGCGGCCGTGCACGCGATACGTGGCGGTGCGGAGGGATTTCTCACGAAGCCGGTGGAACTGGCGCATCTTGGGGCCGTCGTGGACCGCGCACTCGAGAAGGCACAACTGCGGGAGCTGAGTCGCTCCGCCGACGCGCGCTCCGGGCGCGCGGTCGCCGACATGCTGCTCGGCTCGTCGCCGCACATGCGCGAGCTCGCCGAGCAAATCGAGTTGCTGGCGCGCAGCGAGCGCACCGTCGCACTGATCGTCGGGGAGTATGGCGTCGGAAAGGCTCGTGTTGCGCGGGCGATTCATGCGCTGAGTGCGCGCGCATTGCGTCCGTTTCACGAGCTCGTGTGCGGCCTGCGCCCAACCGAGCGGCTGGACGAGGAATTGTTCGGCGTGGAGCGCGCAGAAGGGAAGCCAATGCCGGGGCTCTTCGAGGCAGCCGATGGTGGCACGCTATTGCTCGACGAAATCGCTGACCTTCCCTCGGAGCTTCAGCCCACACTGCTGCGAGCCCTGGAAACCCGTCGGGTACGGCGAACGGGCGGGTCGCGCGATGTCCCCATCGATGTGCGGCTCATCGCGGCCACGGTGCGCGACCTCGCCACGGAAGTCACCGAGCACCGCTTTCGCGAGGACTTGTACTACCGACTCGGCGTCATGCCGCTGCACCTGCCGCCCCTTCGGGCGCGATCGCCTGACGATCTCCGCGAGACGACCGAGGCGTTGCTCACCGAGCTGCGTCGCGGGCTGCCCGACTCGCCAGAACAGATGAGCGAGGAGGCGTACGAGATGATCGTGCGCTATCACTGGCCCGGCAACATCCGCGAGTTGCGGAACATCCTGGAGCGCGCGCTCATTCTCTCGAGCGGGCAGAGCGAAATCGGCGTGAAGCACCTCGCGGCGGAGGTGCGAGGCATCGATGACGATGCGTCGCTGCCGCACGTCCCGATGTCGTTGGCGGACGTCGAGCGCGCGCACATCGACCGGACGTTACGCGCGCACGGCGCGAACCGAACACGCGCGGCTCGCGAGCTTGGTATCTCGCGCGCTACGTTAATCAAGAAGATCAAGGAATTCGGACTCGGCGAGCGACCGAGTGCGAGCGGCATCGTGTGGGAGGAACCAGGATGACGACGACGAATAGCCTGAACGAGCGCGACGCCATGATTTGCCGCGCCTGTGGAAACGAGGAGCGCGCGTCCGAAGGGTACCCGTGCGTCAAGTGCGGGACCTTCATCTGCGTGATCTGTGACATGCGCGGCATCGTGAAGTGTCGCGCGTGCACCGCCGCCGAGGTCCCGACGCCAAAATGGCTCGAGTGATAGCCACGTTCACGTGAGTGCGTTCGAAAGTTGCGGGCTGGCGGTCGGGCACGCGACGGATGTGTCGGGGGCAACGGGGTGTACCGTCATTCGCGGCATCGAGCTGCCGTTCCGGTGCGGTGTGCACATCATGGGACGCGCGACCGGCACACGTGAACTATCGCTGCTCGATCCAGCGCAGCTCGTCGATCGTGTCGACGCGATATTCCTGGCGGGCGGCTCCGCGTACGGCCTCGACGCCGCGGCGGGCGTCATGCGCTGGATGGAAGAACGGGGGCGGGGATTTCCGGTCGGCGATGGCGTCGTACCGATCGTTCCGGGTGCAGTGATTTTCGATCTCGCGCCCCTCGGCCGCTTCGATGCGCGTCCAACGGCGGCGATGGCGTACGACGCCTGCGAGAGCGCGTCGTCGCTCGGCATCGCCGAGGGGTCGATTGGTGCAGGGACTGGCGCGACGATCGGGAAGATCGGCGGGCCGGCGCGTGCGATGAAAGGAGGAATTGGCCTCGGCGCGGCCGATGCGGGCAGCCTGCATGTGCGGGCGCTCGCCGTCGTGAATGCGCTTGGCGATGTACGCAACGCGTCGGGGCATATCCTTGCGGGCGCGCGCGGCGAGGGCGGCGGGTGGCTCGACAGTGCGCACTACATAGCGCGCGGCATCGAAGCGCGATTCGATACGGTGGCGGGCCGCAACACGACCCTGTGTGTGGTGAGCACGAACGCGGCGCTCGATCGCGTGCAGCTGTCGTCCGTCGCGCGTGCCGCGGCGGCGGCACTCTTTCGGCGGATTACACCAGTTGCCACGGCATTCGACGGAGACATCATCTTCGCGACCGCACCCGTCGCAGGTGGCGTGCGGTCGACGCCGGCACAGGTCGAAGTACTGGCGGCGGTCGCGCTCGAGCACGCGATCGAACGCGGTGTGCAAACCACGTCACCCGGCGACATTTTCACCGGATGACGCTCGAGTCCAACCGGGTCGCGGTGTGCACGCCCGTCGCCCCTCTGTTCGATGAGCCCAGGGTCGCGAGCGCGATGATCAGCCAGTACCTCGCCGGTCGCGTCGCGGAAGTGCTCGAGACGCGCGATGACTGGTTTCGCATTCTCGGTGCGGATGACTACGAAGGGTGGATGCACCGAGGGTACCTTGCCTACGTCCCCGATGCGGGGCGCCGGAGTGCACAGAGCGAACGCATTTCGCTTGGGTGTGTCACAACGAATCCCGCCGGCGCTCGACGCGCGCTCCCGCTCGGATCGTACCTGTCGAGTGAGGAGCGGGTGCGTGTTGGCGAGGCGATCGACGCAGCCAAACAGGACGAGGTATTCCCCGCCGAAGCGGGAGCGATTACGCGGAGTGCGCAGAACTATTTCGAGGGAACGAGCTATCTCTGGGGCGGCGTGACGCCCTGGGGTGCAGACTGCTCGGGGCTCGTGCAGAGCGTGTACTGGCTACACGGCATTCAACTCAGGCGTGATGCATGGCAGCAGGCGATGCAGGGTGCGCCTGGCGAAGACCGGTTAATCGATGCGCGCGCGGCCGACTTGCTGTTCTTCTCGGATCGCGTCGACCGCCACATTACGCATGTGGCAATCGCCCTCGGGGGCGGGTGTCTCGTGCATCTCGCGCTCGGCCGCGGCGGCTACGCGGTTGAGAAGCTCGATGATGCGAAGGACCCATACGTGCGAAAGCTGCACGACCGCTTTATTGGCGCGCGGCGCATTCTCGCACCGGTCCTCGCCACGAGTTAGGTGCTCAACTACGGCAAGAGCGGAAAAGCATTGCTTAACTCATCCACATCGGTGCTTTCTGCACCGGCGCCGCAACCGCCGGCCGCACCTGCACAGGCACTTCCGCGTGGACAGTTCCGTCGAGCCCGACGCGCATCACGTAACGCCCGGCCACATCCAGCGGCAAGTCGAGTTGCGCGATGAGCGGAAAATCCATCTCCATGACGCCCGCCGGCGGCTGTGCGATGCCGAGCTCTCCTTCGCTGCTCCACAACTCCGAACCGCTCGGGCTCATCCACTGCAAGCCGACGCGATGCGGCCCCGCATCCGTGGGTGACCCCTTGAGGTGCACCACAAGTGTGGCGCGCGGGTGAAGCGCTGGAAGTGAACCAACCTGCAAGGCGTCGAATACGCCGAGGATGTTCAACTTGCCTTCCTGCGAAAGATTCGCCGCGTCGGCGAAGACTGCAAAGGTGACGTGCATCGCGAAAGGTAGAGGCGAGTGAGATGGTTTGGAAACACCCCGCCGCCAGTCTAACTTCACTGAATGGCTTCGAGTGCATATCGATCGACTACGGAAACGACGCAGCGCGCTCCCGCCGGACTGACCGTCACGGACCTCGCGCTGCTCGCCATGGCCCTCATCTGGGGGCTGAACTTCATCGTCGTCAAATTCGGCACGGGCGTATTCCCGCCGCTGGCGTTCAGCAGCGTGCGCATGAGCATCGCCGTCGTCATTCTCTGGTCGATCGTTCTCCTTCGCCGGCTCCCGCTGCCAAACCGTCACGACACGTGGGTGATGCTCGCGCTCGGAACGCTCGGAAACGGGTTGTATCAGGTGCTGTGGATCCAGGGCATGGCGCGCACGCGGGCGAGTGATGCAGCGCTCCTCGTCGCCGCATCGCCTGCATTCATCGAGCTGATTGGCTGGGCCCGCGGCCACGCACGCGCCGGATTGCGCGCCATGGGCGGGATCGCGCTGTCGTTGGTCGGCATCGGGCTCGTCGTCTCAGGCGGCCGCCATGGCGGCGTCGGACAATCCAGCTTTCTCGGCAATGGGCTCATCCTCGGCTCCGTGCTGTGCTGGGCGTTCTATTCTCTCGGACTCAAGCCTCTCACCGAGCGCGTGGACGGAATCACACTCTCCGCTATCACCATGACGGGCGGTGTGGTGCCGATGCTCGCCGTCTCCGTTCCGGCGCTGATGGCGACTCGATGGAGCGGCGTCAGCAACGCGGGGTGGGGCGCCGTGGCCTATAGCAGCGTCATGGCGCTCGTCGTCGCATACCTGTTCTGGTACAAAGGTGTACGAGTGCTCGGACCGACCCGTGCATCCATGTACTCGAATCTTCAGCCGCTCGTCGCCATGATGGCGGGCTGGGCGCTGCTCGGCGAAACCCCGCGCGCGACACAGGTTGCCGGCGCCGTCTGCATCATCGGCGGACTGCTACTCACTCGCATGCCGGGACATGAAGACGTGGTGGCTCACGAATGAAAGTCGTTCTCTTCGACATCGACGGCACGCTCCTCTGGACCGATGGGGCCGGCCGACGCGCCGTGCATCGCGCGCTGGAAGACGTATTCGGTGCGCTCCCGCCCGACGGCCACGAGTTCGACGGAAAGACGGACCCACAGATCGTCCGTGAGTTGATGCAGTTGGCCGGTGTGAGCCACGACCGCATCGAGGCGCAGCTACCGGACGCACTCGCTCGTTACGTCGAGCTGCTGCACACCGAGCTCGCAATCGACAACCACACCGACAAGACCTATCCCGGAATCGGAGCGCTGCTCGATGCACTCGAGCAACGGGAAGATGTGTTGCTCGGACTGCTCACGGGCAACGTGCGCGATGGTGCGATGGCAAAGCTCGCCGCAGTCGGCCTTGCGCATCATCGCTTCAAGGTCGGGGCCTTCGGGTCGGATCACGCCGCGCGTCCGGAACTTCCGGAAATTGCGCGCGCGCGTGCGGAGTCGCATCTCGGCGCACCCGTCGCGGGCACCGACGTCGTCGTTATCGGCGACACGCCGGCGGATATGCGTTGCGGCAACGGAATCGGCGCGCGCGCAATCGGCGTCGCCACCGGCCGGTATTCGGTCGGAGACTTGTGGGCCTGCCGGCCCGCAGCGGTCTTTGCCGACCTCTCCGATACGGCGGCCGTCGTGCGCGCCATTCTCGGCGATTAGCGCATGCTCGAGGTCGAGCTCAAGAGCGTGGTCGATGATCTCGCCATGCGTCGCGCCGTCGTGGAAGCGGCCGGTGCGACGCTCGTGTTCGCGGGCCGCCTCGAGGATCGACGATACGATTCGCTGGATCGGTCGCTCACGGCCAAAGACGAGGTGCTACGCGTTCGCATCTATCGCGATCAGAACGGTGCGCGTGCGCAGCTCGACTGGAAGGGACCCACTCGGCGCGAGGGCGGTTATAAGTTGCGCGAAGAGATCGAAACCAGCGTCGTCGCTGCCGATGCGCTCGTCGCGATCCTTGAGCACCTCGGCTTTCGCGTCATCATGGCGATCGATCGCGTAATCGCGCAATACGATCTCGACGGTACGATGATCCGCTTCGAACGTTACCCGCGAATGGATGACTTGGTGGAGGTCGAAGGGACGCCGGAGCAGATCGAGCGGGCGATCGGGGTCACCGGTCTGCCACGCGAGGGATTCAGCACGGAACGGCTCGGCGACTTCGCCCGTAGTTACCAGGCGCGCACGGGAATGCCCGCGGTGCTCTCCGACGCGGTCCTCGCAGGCGAAACGCCATTTGATGAGTCCGATGCCTGACGCGCCGCTCCTTCCGGAGCTGATGCGATCGCTGCGATCGCTCGGTGCCCATCGCGATCCGTGCAGTGAAGCTGCCCACGGCGCCATCTTCATTCCGCTGCTTGAAGCGCGCGCTCGCGCCACCGCGTCGAAACGCGCGGTATTCGCGGCACTCAAGGGCGCGTCGCTTGCGGGACGCATCGAGCCGCAGGTCATCGCCGCGGCCATTCAGGGGGTCGAGCAGCCGGCGCGCATTCGCGCGCTCACCGCCCACGCACGTGAGATCTTCGAGCCCCTTCAGGCGGCACTCGCCGCCCTCGATGCCGCCGCACCAGGCGCCGCCGAGAGCGATCAACAGTGGGCGGAATGGCTCACCGCGTTGCGACGGGTGTTCACGGTCGCGGACCTGTCGTGTCAGGAACTGGCGCGGCTCATCGCCGAGCGGTCCGCGGAGCCGACGTCGCGATCGTGGTTCTCCCGTTAACGGTAATGCTCGGAAGCCAAACACTTCCGAATCTCGAACTTTGTCACCCCGAGGGAGCCCATTCGGCTTCGCTCAGGGCAGGCTCCGCGAGTCGAGGGCTCTGCACCTCAAACCCAGACTGAACGTACAGATCCCTCGACTTCGCTCGGGATGACAACCATGGCGTTGACCGCCAGAAGTGCCAGCCTCACTTCGAGCGTAGGCGGCCTGCACCTCTCGTTCCGCATTTCTCCCGACAGACGTTTTCGTGCCGCAGCCGAGCTTGTTCCCTACCGTCGTCGGCGCAATCCCGATATATTTTCTCGGCAATGAAATCCGTCCATCTCGTTTTCCGTTCCGTGCTGCTGGGGACGCTGATCTCCGCCCGACTCCCGGCGCAGGAGCATCCGGCGCGCCGAGTGGCGAACATCGTCAGCGTTGCGGTCGAGGAATACGGCAAGGCGGTGGACGGGCAGGGGAAGCTGATCAGCGCCCAGGAGTACCAGGAGGCGAACGACTTCCTCGCTGACGCACGATTGGCCTCAGAGCGACTCTCCGGATCGAATGCTGCTGCGGCCCGGGCGCTGCTCGACTCCGTTGCCGCCGCGGTGCGCGACAAGAAGC
Source organism: Gemmatimonadota bacterium (assembly GCA_040389905.1). GTDB lineage: Bacteria > Gemmatimonadota > Gemmatimonadetes > Gemmatimonadales > Gemmatimonadaceae > AG11. The sequence goes on from JAZJZK010000015.1 coordinate 122,391, forward strand.
CACCGTCCATCCTCGATTCGCTCGAAAAGCGCTTCGCCGATCTGCTCGGCAACGAGGCAAAGCTCGAGCTGCCACGTCTACCGCTCGACCTCAAGCAGGGCAGGCAGATCTATCAGCAGAGCTGTGCGTCCTGCCACGGCATGACCGGCCTCGGCGACGGCCCGGCGGGCGCCGCGAGTAACCCGAAGCCTCCGGCCATCGGAACCGCGCAGCACATGCTCGGTGTCTCGCCGGCCTTGATGTATCGCGTCATCTCAGTGGGAATTGCGGGAACGCCGATGGCAGGCTTTGCGGGCGCAATGACCTCGACGCAGCGCTGGAACGTCGTCGCGTACATCAATTCCCTGCGCGCCACGCACTCGGCACAGCTCGAAGGTGAAGGTCTGTACACGCAGCGTTGCGCCTCCTGTCACGGCGTCGTGGGCACCGGTGATGGCGCCTTCGCGCGTTCGCTCACCAAGCTGCCGCCTGAGATCGGCGCCGTCACCTGGCAGCTCGAGCGCAGCGACGAACAGATCGCGCTGGCGATCGCCGAGGGCATACCGAGTACCGCAATGCCGCCGTCGGGTGACCTTTCGCCGGCGCAGGTCTCCGGTATCGTGGCGTACATCCGCACGCTGCCGATGAAGGAGCGCAACGCGCTCGCGCAGGCGGGAGACAGTACGTCGGCCAGCTCCGCGGCGCGCAACGTTCTCGTCCTGCTCGAGCAGTCGTTGAACGCTGCGCGGAGCGGTCGCCCCGCGGACGCCGGCGATAAGGCATTCGACGCCTACATCGCCTTCGAGCCGCTCGAGACCTCGGTGCGCGCGAAGAATCCTGGGCTGATCACCTCGATGGAGCGGCAGTTCGCCGACTTCAAGGGTGCGGTGCGCACGGCCGACCTTCGTCAGGCCGAGCAGCTGCGTGATGCAATCGAAGCGTCGCTCCCCGAGGTCGTCGCACTCACGGCGCCGCCCGGAAGCGGAATCGAGGCGTTCTGGCAGTCATTCCTCATCATCCTTCGTGAGGGTTTCGAAGCGATCCTCGTGGTGGGCGCCATCGTGGCGGTGCTCATCAGGACGGGCCAGCGCGACCGATTGCGTTCGATCTGGATCGGTGTCGGCGTCGCGCTCATCGCAAGCGCGGTCACCGCCGTCATCCTGAAGACGATCCTCTCGGCGGTGCCGGCGAGTCGCGAAATCATCGAAGGGGTGACATTGCTGCTTGCCGTGGCAGTTCTATTCTCGGTGAGCTACTGGCTCATCTCGAGAGTCGAAGCCGCGAAGTGGCAGCAGTTCATCAAGGAGAAAGTCAGCGCGGCGTTGGAACACGGTGGCGGCCGCGCGTTGGCATTCGTGGCGTTCCTCGCGGTGTACCGGGAAGGCGCGGAAACGGCGCTGTTCTATCAGGCGCTGTTCAACGAAGGACCGAATGTCGTCATGCCGTTGTCACTCGGTATTGTCGCGGGCTTCACCGCGCTGGGCGTGATCTTCACGCTTCTGTACCGCTACGGCATCAAGATCCCGCTTCGCCCCTTCTTTTCCGTGACGAGCGTTCTGCTCTACTACATGGCGTTCGTCTTTACGGGAAAGGGCGTTCGCGAACTACAGGAAGGCAACGCGATTCCGCTCACGGCCATCCGCGGGTTCCCACACATCGAATGGCTCGGCATATATCCGAGCTGGCAAGGCATCATCGCCCAGTTGACGCTGGTGCTGCTGTTCGCGTTCGCGCTGCTGAAGACGTTCTGGCCAAAGAGGTCGGTCACGTTGCCGACGGTGATGCCGGTGCAACCAGTGGCTGCGCCGGCGGTCACGGATGTCACCGAGTTGCGTGCTGAGAACGAGGAGCTACGGCGGAGGCTCACGGCTCTCGAGGAAGCGGTGGGCCGCGAACTCGCCTAGACGGGCACCATCAACGGGAAAAAAGCTTCTCGTTCGTACCGCAGAGGACGCGGAGGAGCAGAGGTACGCAGAGGACTGCGTAACAGCAGGTGCAGCCCCAAGACTCGCTTCGCTCGCTCGGGGCGACAGGGTAATCACTTCCGTTCGTTTTGTCGCCCTGAGCGGAGCGAAGGGTCCGCACCTTCCGCAGTTCCTCTGCTCCTCTGCGTCCTCTGCGGTAATCAGTTGCTGTTGGCAGAAGTGACTGAACCGTAAATGCCTGGCCTCCCCGCCCTCACATTCCACAACGCCATCATCCACGCGATCCCCGCGAGCACGAACACCACCGAGATCATCTGCGCGTACGTCAGTCCCGCGACGAGCCGATCGTCCTTTGCGCGGAAGAACTCCACGATGAATCGCTCGACGCCGGCCATCACACAGTAGACACCGAACAACCACCCCTCGGCGTGCTTGTGGTCGCGCATGCGCCAGAGCACACCGAACATGACGAGGCCGAGTACAACTTCGAGCAACTGCGTCGGAAACACCGACAGCACGGTACCGCCGCTCACACCGGCAGGCATGGGGAGTCCGAACTCATGCGCCATTGTCGCTGCCGTGGAAGCAGGGGCTCCTTCCGGAAACGCGACGGCAAGAAACCCATTCCATGGGCGGCCGTAATCGTCACCCACCGCCCAGCATCCGGTACGACCCACGGCATACGCGGCGGCGACGGCGGGGCCGCCGACATCGAACACGCGCATGATCCCGAAGCGCTTCTTCACCACGACCGCCATAACCGCGAGCATGCCGCCGATGAGGCCACCCCAGTACACGAAGCCGCCACGTGAGAACATCGCGTCCCAATGCTGGAGGACCACGACGTAATACAGCTTGGCGCCGAGCAACCCTCCGACGACCGCGGCGAACGTCATGTCGTTCACTGGCTCCGGATCGTGGCCGCGCCGCGCCAGCTCGCTCTGCATCACCGCCTGGCCAACGAGAAAGCACATCAGGATCGCGAGGCCGAAGCCGGTGAAGCCGATCGGACCGAACGAGTAGGCGAACGGGTGATGCACGATGGGATGGGGCAACAGCGTCATGCGGTCACGAGTCCGGGAATGGGAAGGGAAGCAAAGGCGTTGAGGTCGAGCGGTGACCGTTCGCCACGCTCGAGGTGAAACAGTCCCGCGCGCGCGATCATCGCGGCATTGTCGGTCGCAAGACGCGCACTGGGTGCATACACCGTAGCACCAAAGCGCGTCATGCGCGAACGCATCGCCGCAGCGAGCGTCCGGTTTCCGGCGACGCCGCCACCCAAGACGACGCGCGTCCGCCCGTACTCACGCACCGCGCGCGCCGTCTTTTCGACTAGCGTCTCGACGAGGGCATCGTGAAAGGCTCGCGCGATGTGGGGGTAGTCATCAGCGTTGCCACGCCGAACCGCCTGAAGAACCGCGGTTTTCAGCCCGCTGAACGACACATCGTAGAAGTCCTCGTCACCAGGCTGCTGATTCCGCCGCAACATCGGGCGAGCGAAACGGAGGCGCGCCGAGTCGCCGGTCGCCGCCAAGCGCTCGACGTGCGGGCCGCCAGGGTAGGGCAGCCCGATGAGCTTCGCGACCTTGTCGAACGCTTCCCCCGCTGCGTCGTCGCGCGTGCGACCGAGCAACCGGTAACGTCCCCACGCTTCGACGTCGAGGAGCAGCGTGTGACCGCCGGAAATGAGGAGTGCGGTGAAGGGCGGAACGGCATCCGGATGTTCGAGGGCCGTCGCGAAGAGGTGCCCTTCCATGTGGTGGACGCCAATGCATGGAATGCCGCGGCCGTACGCGAGGGCCTTGGCGAAGCTCACTCCCACGAGCAGCGCGCCAACCAGGCCGGGCGCATGCGTCACTGCCACGGCGTCGATGTCGTCCAGCGTGCGCGTGGCATCATCCAACGACTGTTGGACAACGGGTACGATGGCAGTCAGGTGCTGACGCGACGCCAATTCCGGTACGACGCCGCCGAAGATGCGGTGCACATCCTGCGAAAGAATCACCAGGGACTCGAGCGTCGTCTCGTCGCCGGCGCCGGACAGTACCGACGCGGACGTTTCGTCGCACGACGTCTCGATTCCGAGTATGCGCATGAGTGCGGGCGAACAGGCTCAGCGCGACGCGGACGAGTCGCCCAGCAGTCCGCTGATGAGCGCGCGATTCGCGTCCGATGTCCAATCCGCGGCGCCCCACACTTTCTTGCGAATCGTTCCCTCACGCCCGATGATGAACGTTTCGGGATAGCCGGTGATGTCGTAGTTCTGCTTGGTCTTCATCTCGGGGTCGTGCAGAATCTCGAACGTGAGCCCGAGCGACTTCGTAAACTCGAGAATCTTGGCCTCGCTGCCCGGATCATCCACGGAGATGGCGACGATCTTCAATCCGCGGCCACCGAATTCCCGATGGAGCTTTTCGAGGCTCGGCATTTCTTCGCGGCATGGACCACACCATGTTGCCCAGACGTTCACGAGCAACACGCTGCCTTTGTAGTCGTCGAGTGTTTTCTGCCGTTTCGGCGTCGTCAACGTCACGGCGTCGATCTGCGGCGCAGTCGAGCCGACTTCCACGGGGAAGAGTTCGTCGCCGAGATAATGTGTGGCGGCGGCGAGCGTCATCGCGAGAAACACGATGACGGCGCCGACGGTCGTCCACTGCTGCCGAGCGGTCATCGCACACTCCTCATGCGACGTGAGAGCAAAGTGTGCGGAGCGCGCTGATTTCGGCCCTGGGGTCGGGTGCGCTGAAGACCGCGTTGCCGGCGACGAATGCATCTGCGCCGGCCTGCCAGCATTCCCCGATGGTCTCGCGGTTGATGCCACCGTCGACCTCGACGGACGCACCGCTTCCCGCCTCATCGAGCATTCGCCGAGCCTCGGCAATGCGGCCGACGGCGCGCCGAATGAATCGTTGGCCGCCGAATCCAGGGTTCACAGACATGACAAGGAGCAGATCGATCTTGTCGAGCACGCTCTCCACCGAGCGCACCGGCGTGGAGGGGTTGAGCGCGACACCCGCCAGACACCCAAGCTCCCGAATGCGCGAGAGTTGCCGATCGAGATGCGGCGACACCTCGGCGTGAATCGTCAGGCCGGACGCACCGGCCGATGCAAAATCATCGAAATAGCGTTCCGGCTCGATCACCATCAAATGCACGTCGAGCGGAAGTGTGGTGAGCCGGCGCACCGTTTCGATGATTTTCGCGCCGAAGGTAAGGTTCGGAACGAATCGCCCGTCCATGACGTCAACGTGAATCCAGTCTGCGCCTGCCGCCTCGAGCATGGCGAGCTCATCGCCAAGCTTCGCGAAATCCGCACTGAGAATCGATGGCGCAATCCGCGCGGGGCGACTCATGGCGCTCGACCGTCTCCAGCGACCCGCAGTGTCACCTCCGCACCCGGCGGCAGCGTAGCACTTTGCACGGGTGTCTGGGAAACGACAGCACCGCGCGTCTCGAGTGCCATCGGATCCCAGACGATCTTGATATTACGCACGCCAAGCTGCGTCAGCGTCTGCCGAGCCGCATCGACATCGCGACCGATGAGTGCCGGCATCTGGATCGATGCGACACCACCACTGAGCACGATCGAGACAGTCGTCGGCATGCTCACCTGAGAACCCGCGGCGGGACGAGTCGAGATGACGATTCCGGTGGTCACGTTGCTCGGTGCGTCCGTGACATCGCCGACGTCGAACCCCGCTTTCTCGAGCAGCAGCTGCGCTTCCATCTTCGTGAGGCCGGTTACAGTGGGCACCGTTGCCATGCGCTGCCCACCGCTCACCACGAGCGTGACTGGCGCGCCGATTCCTTCGCGCGAACCGGGCGGCGGTGATTGCTCGAGGACCGTCAGCTTCGGGGCAGAACTGTTGTATCGCTGCTCCCCTTGCTCACCCTTGAAACCAGCCTGTTCGAGCCGCTGCACCGCGTCGTCGTAGTTGAGGCCCGTCACGTTCGGCACCTTGACGTCGCGCGGAATAACGCCGGCCGGAAACACAAAGAACGCGACGACGAGGTACGCGAGCGCAAACCCCGCAACGATCGTCACGAGGTAGAGTAGCGAGGTTCGGATCCGACCGCGCCAATTCATGCGACGTTCCCGCCCGCGCGCCGAAAGCGCGCGGCGAACGCGCCGTCAGTGGCATGTCGCTGTGGCAATACGCGAAGACATCCGCCGTCGATCACCGTCGACGGTACCGTACCGTCCGCCGGAGGCTCGAGCGCGAAGTCAGGATGATCCCCGAGAAACCGTTGCACCTGCTCGTCATTCTCCTCGAGCTCGAGTGAGCACGTACTGACGATGAGAAGACCACCGGGGCGAACCGCCGTCGCGGCGCCGCGGATAATGCTGCGCTGCAACGCGGGAAGCACCGCGAGGTCACTCGCCTTGAGGCGCCAGCGTGCATCCGGATGACGACGAAAGGTTCCGGTTCCGGTGCACGGGACGTCGACGAGCACGGCATCGATGTCGCGCAATGCTGGAGCACCGGCGTCGCCGACGAATGGAATGACGTTCTGCGCGTCGAGCCGCGCGATATTCTCTCGAACGCGCTGCATGCGGCCGCGCGACAGGTCGCCGGCAAAGACCGTGGCCGCGACGCGCGCGAGCTCGAGTGCCTTGCCGCCGGGCGCTGCGCACAGATCTGCGACCACGCTGCCGGGTGCGATGCTCGCATAGCGCGTAACAAGCGTGGACGCGGGATCCTGAAGATGAAAGAGCCCCTGCCTGAATGCGCCGAGTTCCGTGAGCGAAGTGACGCCGCCGGTGAGCGTGATGCTGTCCGACAGGAGGGGTGCGTCGCCGGTTTCGACGCCAGCTGCTTCGAACATGGCTTCGAGTTGTTCGCGCACCACATTGTACGGGCGCGCGACGAGCGGTGCCTCGCCGTTATTCGCCACCAGGAGCGCACGGGTCTCGGTCTCGCCCCACCGCGCCAGCCACCGCGCCACGATCCACCGCGGATGCGAGTACTCGAGCGCGAGCGCGTCCGTTAGATCCGATGGCAACACGACGCCGAGTGCTTCACGTTCGCGGTCGATCCGACGCAGCACAGCGTTTGCCAGCTTGCTGGCCCCGATGCCGTGACGTCGCTTGACCAACTCGACGGTTTGCGCGATGGCGGCGTATGCCGGCACGCTGCCCATGTGGAGCAGCTGATATGTGCCAGCGCGAAGCAGGTCGGCCACATCGGCATCGAGGCGCGAGGGCCCCCCGCTTACTCTCGCCGCGAGAATCGCATCGACGCGGCTCCGCTGTCGGAGTAGCCCATACACAAGCTCCCGCGTCCACCGGCGGTCACGCGGATCCAGACGCAGGGTCCGCCGGTCGAAACTGCTGTCGAGCAGGTCGCCCTCGCGCAAATCCGCAAAGATTTCCGCAGCAGCCGCGCGCGAATCGGTAACCACGGCGCGCGGCGCCATGGTGCTCATCGGACGAACGAATTCAGGTCACACCGCACCCGCACTATCATAGGCCGAAAGATAGTCGCTCGCTGCCTGTTCGGCATTCGTCGCATCCCAGATGCCTCGAATGACCGCCACACCGTGAACGCCGAGTGCACGCAAAGCCGCCGCGTGCTCCACGCGCACGCCGCCGATGGCGACGACTGGAACGGTCGTCGCGTTGACGAGTGTGTGCACCCACGCGGGTGAACGGGTATTCCCTTGCGTCGCAAAGACCTGACCAGCCACGAGCCAGTCAGCTCCGGCGGCTGCGGCCGTTCGTCCGGCGCTTACGTCGTGCACACTTGCACCGAGCGCAAGCAACGGCGCAATGCGCTTGGCGTCGCTGGTTTCGAGGGAGGTGCTGGTGAGCTGAACGCCGCGCGCGCCCGAAGCGAGCGCGACGTCCAGACGGTCGTTGACGATCAGCCAACCACCCGTGAGTCCCTGTGCAGCCGCGAGACCTTCCGCAAGCGACTGGAAGCGTCCCCCCGGCAGCCGGCTGGCGCGAAGGTGCAGCGCGCCGCGCGCGCCGAGCACGTGCATCACCGCACACGCGACGTCGATGAAATCGGGTCGAGCGAGTACGTCGTCGTTCGTGACCGCATGCACCACGGGAATGCCGATCTTGCGCATGGCGACCTCGGCGTCGAGCGTCATGCTCTCCTTACGCGCGCGGTTCGCCCATGGTGTCGAATCGGTCGCCTACGGCGATGCCGCGCCCGTTCATCCACTCGACTGGCGCCAGCCGGCGCTTGCCGGCGGGCTGCACAGCCAGCACGCGGACGGCACCAGCGCCGCACGCCACCAGCATTCCGGCGGAATCGATGGCAAGTACATCGCCCGCCGCGTGCGCTGTTCCGCGAGGCGCGACTCGTGCGCCGAAGAGCTTCGCCTCGCTTCCATTCACCACACTCCACGAGCCTGGCTTGGGATCATAGGCACGAATGTGCCGAGCCACCTCGTACGCCGATGCGGTCCAGTCGATTCGCGCAGACTCGCGCGTCAGTTTGGCCGCGTACGTCGCTCTCGACTCGTCCTGCGGTTGCGGGTGTGCTGCACCGAGCTCCACCAACGCCAACGCCTCGATGAGCGCGTTCGCCCCAAGCTCGCTCAGGCGAAGCGACAACTCCAACGACGTCTCGTCTTCGAGAATGGGCGTGCGTGCGCTATGCAGCACCGGCCCGGCATCGAGTGCCGGCACCATCTGCATGATGGAGACGCCGGTTTCGGCGAGCCCATCGCGAATTGCCGCTTGAATGGGCGCGGCGCCGCGAAGCGCAGGCAAGAGCGACGCGTGAATGTTCAATGTGCCGAGCCGCGGCAAGTCGATCACCGACTTCGGGAGGATGTGACCATACGCGACGACCACATTCACATCCGGCGCAAGGGCAAGGAGTTCTGCGAGAAATGCCTCACCGCGAGGCCGCTCCGGTTGCAGTACCGGAATGCCTTCGGCAACCGCGACGTGCTTGACGGGCGACGCGTGCACCGTCGAACGCGACCTGCCGAGTGCCTTGTCCGGCTGGGTCACGACGGCGACGACGTCGAAGCCCTCACCAAGCAACGCGCGCAGCGGCGCGGTCGCGAACTCCGGCGTTCCCCAGAAGACTATCCGCACCTCACAACTCCTCCTCCCGGTGCTCGCGCTCGTCGTCCTCCGGCGTTTCCAGTGCCACCCGGCGGATGTTGCCCGGATAGTCCTCCGCCTTGAGCTTCCACTTTGCGAGCGCGGCGGCGCGCTTGAGCACGCTCAGGTAGTCGAGGAAGAGCTTCCCGTCGAGGTGATCAATTTCGTGCTGCAGACAACGCGCAAGCAACTCGCTCGCCTCTCGCTCGAACGGCTTTCCTTCGCGCCCAATGGCATGCACAACGACGCTCTTCGGCCGCTCGACATCCGCATAGATGTCCGGGATCGAGAGACATCCCTCCTCGCCCTTTGCCTTACCGGACGACGACTGCACGACTTCGGGATTGATGATCACAAACGGATCCTTTCCGAGATCGATCACGGCGAGACGCTCCGTGCGACCAACCTGCGGCGCGGCGAGGCCGATGCCGCGTGCGTGGTACATGGTGTCGAACATGTCGTCGATCAGGCGCTGGATGTCAGCGGTGATCTCGGTGACGGGCGTCGTGGCCTGGCGAAGAATCGGATCGCCGAGAACGCGAATGTCGAGAATGCTCACGGGCGGCGGGTCAATCCTTGCTCGTGGGCGCCGAGCTCACGCCGATGATACGCGCAATGCGTCCGCGCTCGACGATCAGTCGCGATTCCGCAGACTTGATCGTGACGTGGTCTTCGAGAGGCCGCGCCGTGCCGCCTTCACCCGTAGCCACTTCCTTGACGTGGATGACCTCGCCGACGAGTCCACCGGCGGTGACGATCTGGTCGCCGCGCTTGATGGCCGCAAGCGCGTCTTCGTGCTTCTTCTTCTGCTGCTGCTGCGGACGAATGAGGACGAAGTAGAAGATCGCGAAGATCGCGCCGATCTGAAGGAGAAAGGCAGGGAGGTTTCCGCTGGCGCCACTCCCTAACTGGAGGGCAAGGAGCGCGGGAAACAGGCCGGTGGTCATCATACGGTGGTCGTCGCGGTGCGTGAGTGATAGCGCCGAAGCCAGTCTGCGCTCCAGGCGTCGAAGCTGCCGCCGAGAATCGCATTGCGCGCCTCCCGCATCAGCAGCACGAGGAAATGTACATTGTGCAGCGAGAGGAGGCGGAGACCCAGGATTTCGTCGGCGAGCCACAAATGCCGGATGTACGCGCGTGTGAAGCGCGTGCACGCCGTGCACGTGCAGTCGGGGTCGAGGGGGCGTGTGTCGGCGCGAAACTCCGCGCGCTTGATATTCATCCGGCCATCGCGCGTGAACACGGCGCCGTTGCGCCCCATCCGCGTCGGGGCCACGCAATCGAACAGGTCCACGCCGCGGCGCACACCTTCCACCAGATCCTCCGGAAAGCCGACGCCCATGAGGTAGCGCGGACGATCGGCGGGAAGGACCTCATGCACGTCCTCGAGAATGCGATACATGTCGGGCTTGGCTTCACCGACCGACAGTCCGCCAATGCCGTAACCCTTCCAGTCGCCCATGTCGCGCACGGCGGCTGCGGCCTCGCGCCGGAGGTCCGCGTGAATGCCCCCCTGCACGATGGGGAAGAGTGCCTGCTCGCGACGTCCCGGAATAGGGTCGGTGGTATTGAGCGCCTCGAAGGCGGCCTGGCACCGTGCGAGCCACCGCAGGCTGCGCTCACTCGCGTCGCGTGCGATGGCGGATTCGCTCTGCCCCGGAATCACGTGGTCGAACTGCATGATGACGTCGGCGCCGAGATTGCGCTCGATTCGCATGACGCTCTCCGGAGTGAAGCGCCGCTTCGACCCATCGATGTGACTCCGAAAGTCGACGCCATCCTCGTCGATCTCGCGAAGCCCCTCGAGCGAGAAGACCTGGAACCCGCCGGAGTCGGTGAGGATCGGCCCACTCCATTGCATGAACTCGTGCAAGCCGCCGAGCTCACGGATCAACTCATCCCCTGGCCGCAGGTGGAGATGGTACGCGTTCGCGAGGATCATCTGCGCGTCCATCGCATGCAGGTCGTCCGGATCGAGTGCCTTGACGCTGGCGAGCGTCCCGACGGCCATGAATGCGGGCGATTGCACCACACCATGTGGTGTCGCGAATTGCGCGGCGCGTGCAGCGCCCTGTGTTTGTTCCAGCGTAAATTCGAAGCTCAAATGATGACCATCGCGTCGCCGTACGAATAAAAGCGGTATCGCTCGGCGATCGCCTCGCGATACGCGCGCATCGTCAACTCGTAGTCGGCAAACGCTGCGACGAGCATGATGAGCGTGGAGCGCGGCAGGTGAAAGTTCGTCACGAGCGCGTCCACGGCATGGAGCCCCTGCGGGGGGCGAATGAAGATACTCGTCTCTCCGCTCCCCGCGGCGACGGCGCCGTGTGCAAATGCACTCTCCAGCGAGCGTACGGTCGTCGTTCCAACCGCCACGACGCGCCCGCCGGCTGCACGGGTGGCGCTCCAGGCCCGCGAGGTCTCCTCGGGAATGGAATACCGTTCTTCGTGCATGACGTGCGCGGCGGGATCATCGGACTCCACGGGCTTGAACGTCCCGGCACCGACGTGGAGGACGATCTCCGCGCGCGACACACCGCGCTGCTCGATGGTATGGAGCAGTTCAGCGGTGAAGTGCAATCCAGCGGTCGGAGCGGCAACCGACCCCGCTTCCTTCGCATACACCGTTTGATAGCGCTCCGCATCCGACGTCGCATCCGCGCGCGCGATGTACGGCGGCAGCGGAATATGTCCGTATCGTTCGATCGCATCGTCGATGGCGGTGTCCGCGCGTAGTTGCACGATGCGTGTCCGCCGCTCCGTCACGCGCAGGATCTCCGCCGTAAAGCCCGGCGCGAACTCGACGAGTCGGCCCGGCTTGAGCTTCCCGCCGGGCGAGACCATCGCCTCGTACCGGTCGCCACCGAGTGGTGTCAGGAGGAAGACCTCCGCTGGGGCTCCTGATCCCACGCGCGCGCCGAGCAACCGTGCCTTGACGACGCGCGACCTGTTGACGACGAGGAGGTCTCCGGGAGCGAGCAGCGATGGCAGGTCGCCGAAGGCGCGATGTTCGATCCGCGAATGGCGCCGATCGACCACCATCAACCGGCTGCCGTCACGCGCCGCCGATGGATTCTGCGCGATCAGGTCGTCGGGAAGGTCGAAGTCATAGTCGCCAGTCGTGAGTCCGTGCACGCGTCGTCGAGTCCCGGGATGAGCGTCAGCTGGATCGGCGTCGGTGCCGTGGAAGGCGGCCTCGAGGGAATTCGCGCCGTCGTGACCCTCAACTATAGCGAAACTCGTTCATACTTTCGTACCCACGCGAGAACTCGCCGATGCCGAACTCCCTGCTCCCTCACGTCACGACAAGCGAACGGCTGGTGCTGGTGTTGCTGCTCCCCCTGCTGCTGCTGTGGCTCGTTCTCGACTCGGGCCCTAGAACAACCCCGGCTGCTCCGACGACCCCACGGGCGGAATGAACCCAAAGTGCCGGTAGGCCATCGCCGTTGCGACGCGACCGCGCGGCGTGCGCTGGAGGAACCCCTGTTGGACGAGAAAGGGCTCGTAGACCTCTTCGAGCGTGTTCGTATCCTCACCGATCGCCGCCGAGATCGTTGAGACGCCGACCGGCCCCCCATCGAACTTCTCGATGATGGCCTTGAGGATGCGCGCGTCCATGTCGTCGAGTCCAAACTGATCGACGTCGAGCATGGCGAGTGCGGCGCGGGCCACGTCGGTCGTGATGACACCATCCGCCCGAACCTGCGCATAATCGCGAACGCGTCGTAGGAGGCGATTGGCGACGCGCGGCGTGCCCCTCGACCGGCACGCGATTTCACGCGCGCCTGAGCGCTCGATCTCGACCCTCAATACCTCCGCGGTGCGGCGCACGATCAGCTCGAGGTCCTCCGGCGAATAGTAGTTGAGCCGTTGCTCGATGCCGAAGCGCGCGCGCATCGGCGGGGTGAGCATGCCGAAGCGCGTCGTGGCGCCGATGAGCGTGAAGCGCTCGATGGGCATTGTGATCGTTTGCGCCTTCGGCCCCTCGCTGAGGCGAATATCGATCTTGTAGTCCTCCATGGCCGGGTAGAGAAACTCCTCGATGACAGGCCGAAGGCGATGGATTTCGTCGATGAACAGGATGTCGCCGGCGCGCAGGTTGGTCAGCGTTCCGACGAGATCGCCTGGCTTCTCCAGCGCGGGCCCGGAGGTTGTCCGGATGTTGACCCGGAGTTCCCGCGCGATCAGTTCGGCGAGCGTCGTCTTCCCGAGTCCGGGGGGACCGTAGAACACGGAGTGATCGAGTGGCTCATTGCGCGCCAGCGCCGCGTCGATCGCAAGCCGGAGGTTGTCCTTGACCTTCTGCTGGCCGATGAACTCGTCGAGTCGCTGGGGCCGCAGGGACAGCTCGACCACCGATTCATCGGAGAGGATTTCGGGGGTCGTAATCTCGGCGCGGGACATTGGCTCTTATCTACTTGCGGAAACGAGGGCGGACCAGTCAATATGCGCCATGCGAACGAATACCGAAAGGAAGCCGAAAAACACAGCTGAGTGCGCTGTGACGTTCGACACGGCAAACTATTGCTAATCCCGACACGTTAGTTCAGCTTGCCAGTAAGATCGGTTATGCGTCGCTGTTCCCTCCCAGATACCCCACTCATGCGATCACCCTCCCATTTCACGGAACGACGCTCACGCGGACGTATTCACGTCTTCGTGGGTCTTGCTGGCGTCGCGGCCATCGCGGCATGCACGATTCCCACGGACGCGCCCGTTACCGACGTGCGGTGGGTCGTCCCTTCGCAGACGCAACGGATCGCGGTCGCGAACCTCCTGCCATCCGGCGTGAGCATCTTGGCGGATAGCAGCGGCTTCACCGTCACCGCCGCAACGCCGGCCCCGACGGTCCGCGCGCTCAGTCAGGATTGCGCGTCGTGCGTCGCGGCAAACGGCCTCACCGCGCCCAAGCCCGCCTTCATCGCGAGCGCAAGCATGACCACCACGTTGCCGTCGGACATCTCCTCCGCGACGCTCACTGGTGGGACGCTGAATGTCGTCATCACCAACAACTATACCTTCGATCCCATTCGCCCCAATCCGATTGCCGGTACTCCAACCGGCTTCGCCGTCATCACGATCTCCAACGGATCGACGGTGCTTGGAAAGGATTCGGTAAACGGCGCAACGACGGCGATTCCCGCGAACGGCGGTTCGCTCAACCGCAACATCGCGCTCGCGGGCACCATTACGGGTACCGCACCCGTCACGGTGAGTGTCACGCTCAACTCGCCTGCGGGCGAGCCGGTGCTCATCGATGCGTCGCGCACGATCATCGCGTCGGCCACGCCGCAGAACCTTCGCGTGGCGAGCGCCAACATCGCTGTCACCAGTAAGTCGGTGAGTTCAACGTCGACGATCGACCTCTCCAGCGTCGACAGCACGATCATCCGAAAGGTGCAGAGCGGAACGCTCCTGATGACCGTCGCCAATCCGTTTGCCGTCACCGGCACCCTTACCGTCAACCTGACGCCTGCAGGTGGTTCGGTCATCACCAAGAGCGTTGCCCTGGCCACTGGAAACTCGACGCCGAGCATCACATTCACGCAAACGGAAATCCAGCGATTGCTGGGCCACAGCGTCTCGATCAGCTATACCGGAACCGTGACTGGCACCGGCAGCGTCAACGTGTCCCCGAAGCAGGCAGTCGTCGTGCAGACGCGCCTCGACCTCAACCTCCAATTGGGGACCCTCAAGTCATGAAGACCACCCTACGCACTCTGGGCGTCGCGGCGGCGGTCATCCTCACCGCGCGCGTCGCGTCTGCGCAACTTCCCGAGGCGAGCGCCGCGGGTTTCTCCATGGCCGGCAACTACACCGCGGTCGCCCGTGGTTTCGATGCCGTCGCATTCAATCCGGCGAACCTCGGCCTTCGGGACAACCCGTCGTTCTCCTTGAGCCTGTTCGCGCTCGGCGGCAACACCGGTCTCGACCCGGTCAAGTTCAACGACATCGCCGAGTTTGGCGGCAAGCTCATCCCGACGGGAACGAAAGAAAGCTGGCTCCAACTCATCGGAACCGGGAAGGAGCGGGGCGGCGTCGATGGCGGACTCTCGCTCATCGCCCTGAACATCAAGAATCTCGGTTTCCAGGTTGGCGTGCTGGCGACGGGAGAGATGAACCTCAATGCGGATGCGGCCGAGGCGCTGCTCTTCGGTAACGCTGGCCGGACGGGCACCGCGAAGAGCTTCAACCTGGCTGGCTCGAGCGCGAATGGCTCGGCCTTTGGAACGGGCGCCGTCAGCCTCGGCATTCCGCTCTCTACCGGCCCGAATGGAGAACAGTTCTCGATCGGCGTCACGGGCAAGTACATCGCCGGTATTGGCTCAGGCCGCGCAGCGGACAATGGGTCGACCGTCACGCCGGACAACATCAAGGTTCAGTTTCCCACGCTGTACACGGACGAAGACAAAGTTGGCGATGCCGGTACCGGTTTCGGTGTGGACGTTGGACTCTCGTGGGCGAACGAGGCGACCACGTTCAGTGCGACGGCCCGCAACGTCATGAACACCTTCAAGTGGAAGACCGAATCGTTCGTCACACGTGTCGGCAAGGTCTCGTTCGATGGGACCAACAGCTCCTCCAGTTTCGAGAAGGCTCCATACTCCAGCGCACCGGCGGCACTGCGCGCGGAGTTGGAGGAGCAGAAGTTCGATCCAGAAGTCGCGGTTGGCTTCGCCCACAAGGCTGGTTCCCTGCTCGTGTCGCTCGATGCGGGCAACCGGTTCGGCGACAAGGGCTTC
The DNA here is from genome assembly GCA_040389905.1 of Gemmatimonadota bacterium. Lineage (GTDB taxonomy): Bacteria > Gemmatimonadota > Gemmatimonadetes > Gemmatimonadales > Gemmatimonadaceae > AG11. Next base: position 138,107 of record JAZJZK010000015.1, read on the forward strand.
GAAATCGGACCGAAGATGCACGTCGGCGGCGGCTTTGAGTTCTCGGGCCTTCCGATCCTCACGCTTCGCGGTGGCGCGGCGGCGGTGACCGATGGCTTCCAGGCCGCCGGTGGCGTCGGCATCCACCTCGGCCCTCTCGAGATCAGCGCTGGCGTCTCCACCCGTTCCCACAATGGCGGGTCGTCGTTGGGCGCAATGCTGAACATTCTTTCGATTCACTAACGTCGAATGTCCTGATGAGTCGCGGGGCTGCACGTCACGATGTGACGTGCAGCCCCTCACTCGTTACGCGACGCCCATTTGCCTCGGGAACTGCAACTGCCGAGGAGCAGATTGTTCGGATTCGACGGATAAAAGCCGGATAAAGCACAAGGGCTGGCTTCGCATCCGTAAAATCCGCTCCTCGAGCCGTTCACGCAGGTTGAGTGATTCTACCGTACGACACCAGCGAGTGAACCAAGACTGCCGTCGACCTTCGGCAATCCGGTCAATCGAAGTAGTCCAGCAAGAAACGGATAAACATCGACATTCTTGAACGCCGGAATCACGCCGAGGGCCTTCACATTCGGCCCGGCGGCGATGAACGTTGCCCGCATGGCCCCGACGATCTCCGGCGGATAGCCGTGTTGCCCCGCGCTCGGCGCCCTGTCCGAGGACCTGCGCTGTAGCGTGTATCCCTCGTCGGCGACGACAATGAGGTCTCCGGCCCGGCGGTTCTCACGCGTTTGCCATGTTGCGGGCGTGTCTTGTCGCCGATACGCGCGCGCGTTCCAGAGCCGTTCCTGGAGCACCGGCAGGGCGCGCCGGGCGGTCGCGTCGTCGCCGAACCAGAGTGCCATCACTGGCCCATTATCTCCGAACTGCACCTTCGTGGTATCGATGCCGGCGCGCTGTAGGAGGTCTCCGACCGGTATGACCTGCGACGCCGGCGTCTCCGTCATACCATGATCGGATACCACCACAACGTTGATGCTGTCTGCGAACGGAAGCGCCCGCAGGCTATCGACCAGCCGGCGCACTGTCCCGTCCACCGATGCGACCGCGAGCGCAGTCTGCGGAGCGAGTGGTCCGAACTTGTGGGAGGAATCATCCACCTCGCTGAAGTACATCAGTAGCAGATGCGGCCGCTCCAGCGGGCCTTTCCTCAGCCATGACATCGCGCTGTCCACTCGCCGCGCGTTGGAAATCTTGCCGTCGTACTTGGTCCAGTAACTCGGACGGACTCCGCCGATGGCCGCCTCCGAGCCCGGCCAGAAGAAGGCCGCCGCCTTCACGCCGTTGCGCTCGGCCGTCACCCAGATTGGCTCACCCCCGTACCAACTACTGTCCGTCACCGCCTTCGCGTCACCCAGGCGGTAGAACGCACCGCGATCGGGATCGAAGAACGCATTCCCGACGATCCCGTGGTGGCCGGGAGAAAGTCCGGTCACGAGCGTGTAGTGATTCGGAAAGGTCTTTGACGGAAAGGACGGGATCAGCGCTTCGCTGCGCACACCGCGAGACGCGAGCGCCGTGAGCGCCGGGGGATGGAAGCGCTCCACGTAGTCATAGCGAAATGCGTCGAGCGACACCACGACGACGTACGGGTGTGTGGCTGATCCGTTCAGGTTGGTGCCGCGTGCATTCACGCACGCGCCCGCCGCGCCGAGCAGCGCAAGTGCGCACCGCACGGCGCAGCGTGCAACGTCGCTACGGACCATGGTCCCTGAGTTGGTCGGGCAGCGTCCGCAAGCACTGCTCCGCGCGGCGCATCGTGTCGAACTTCTTGCAGAACGCGAAGCGTACCAACTTGTCGCCATCCTTCTTGTTGTTGTAGAAACTCGAGCCCGGCACCGTCGCGACACCGACCTCACGTGTCATCCACTTCGCGAAGGTGACGTCGTCCTTGTCCGTGAGTGCAGAAAAATCCGCGAGGAGGTAATAAGCGCCCTCGGGAATCTGAAAGGTGAAGCCAAGTTCCTGCAGCACGGGGACCAGCAGTTCGCGCCGCGCGCGATAGTCGAGCATCAAGTGATTGAAATAGTCGGCGTCGAACGCCATCCCGACCGCGACGGCCGCCTGCAGTGGCGCCGGGGCTCCGACGGTGAGAAAGTCGTGAACCTTACGGATCGCCGCGGTTTGCTTTTCGGGAGCAATGATCCAGCCGATACGCCATCCGGTGCAGCTCCACGTCTTCGAGGCACTGGACACGGTGATCGTACGCTCTCGCATTCCAGGAAAGGTCGCCATCTCGTGATGATGGCCCGAGTACACCACATGCTCGTATGGCCCGTCGGTGATCACCCAGACGTCGTGCTTGATGCACAGGTCGGCGATGGTCTGCATCTCGGCGCGCGAGAACACGCGCCCCGTAGGATTGTGCGGCGTGTTCAGAACCAGCGCTTTCGTGCGCTTGGTGAAGGCCTTCTCGAGGCGGTCGACGTCGAGTGTCCAGTGCGGCTTTTCGAGCGGGACGAAGGTCGGGACCGCGCCGGCGAGAATGGCGTCGGGGCCGTAGTTCTCGTAGAAGGGCTCCAGGATGATCACCTCGTCGCCCGGATCAATCAGCGCCATGAAGACCGACGCCATGGCTTCTGTGGCACCGCAGGTGACCGTCACCTCGCGATCGTGGTCGACGTCCATGCCGTACCAGCGGCGATACTTCTCGGCGATTGCGATGCGGAGCGCCGAGCTCCCCCAGGTGACCGCGTACTGGTTGATGTCCCCGTGAATCGCCGCGCATGCCGCCTCCTTGAGCGGCTCGGGCATCGGGAAGTCGGGGAAGCCTTGCGCGAGGTTCACCGCCTCGTGCTGGTTGGCGATGCGGGTCATCTCGCGGATGACCGATTCGGTGAACGATGCGGTGCGGCGGGCAGCGAGCATGCGCGGCGGGCGAAGGGTGAGACGACATGAGATTCTCGCCCCTCGCGCGCCGCTCGGCTAGTGCTTCCCGTAGGTCACTCGTCCTTGCCTTTTCCGGTGATCGCGGAGAGCTGCGGACGCACCGTGAGGATGATGGCCCGGTCCTTATCGAGTGCGGCGGTTCCGAGGACGACAGTCTGTCCGATGGGCACCGTCAGTCCCGTGGACAACAGGCTCTCGACGATTCGGCCCCCCGCGCCCGGAGTTCCCGGAACCCAATTTCTGTCGAGGCTGACCTTGAGTTTGACGCTGGCATCTGCGCCGTTCGTTCGGACGTCCTCGACTTCGATATTGAGGGTGAACTTTTGCCCATCTGCACTCACCGTCTCGCTCGCGTGGTGCATCGCGCCGCTCGTCAGCACGCTCGTGCCGATCAATTTGTAGCCCGTGTACTTGAGAACGCTGCGAAGGAGGGAATCCAGCGACGCGATCTCCGGCGAACGGCTGTTGCTCTTGTCGGCCGCGATGAGCTGAAAGGTGAACCCCACGGTCTCGGCGCCACGGTCGTACTTCTGCAGGATCGAGAGCATTCGGCCGTAATTGGCAACGGTCTCACGGATCGTCACGGACTGGCCATCAGGAGTCTGGAAGACTCCGCCGGCCGGTCTGCCCTGAAACGGGAGTGTGACCGCGTACGGCGTCAGCAGCATGACTGCGGCCTGTGACGACAGGTGCTTCAGCGGCACCGTTACGACGATCACCGTGTCCTGGCCGGCCCTTTGTTCGATTTGCGCGACTGCGCTGGATTGTGTCCCCAGCAGCATCACCGCGAGTAGGGCGAGCATTCTTCTCATTCGGTTCCTCCTTGCGTAAGCCAAACGATCGTCACCTTGGGGTCTTTCGTCTTGATCACCGTCGCCGTCTGTCCGGGGCTCACGTCGACGGACACGACGTCCGCTATTCGCGCGTCTTCGGGAGGACCCAGGACGCTGTCGCGATGGCCTCGCACGATGAACACCGCGACGGCCGCCGCGGCGATGGGCACGAGCGTCCATCCGATGACGCGCCGAATGCGGGGTCGTTCAACCGGCGTCTGCGTCGCGAGGAGTGCGGCGAGCGAACGCGTGGTGCCCTCGAGCCGCGCGCCGATTGCCGCGCACGCGGCGCACTCGCGCAGGTGGATTGCCAACGCACTCTGGCCTTCGGAGCGCAACTCGGCTCGTTCAGCGCTGAGCATCGCCTCCCACGATTCATTGCATGTCACGAGAAAAACTCCTTCAGCAGTGGTTCGTGTCGCTCGAGCATTCGTGCCCTGATTGCGCGACGCGCCTTGAAGAGGTGCGCACGCACCGTTGACTGCTCCATTCCGAGCTCGCGCGCGACGTCGGCGGGTTCGCGTCCGCGCAGATCGACTGCCTCGAAGATCTGGCGCTGCCCGCGGGGCAATGCGTCGACGTACCGAAGCACGAGCGCTGCGACGGCCTGTTCGTCGTGCGCTGTCCTGGCATCCGACGTCGTACTCACAACGTGCGTGCTGAGAATCGCCCGCTTCGCCGCGCGTCGGTGCTCCGCCCGCTCATGCTCGAGTGCCGCATTGCGAGTGACCGAGAAAAGCCATGTCGAGAAACGGCTGCGGCCCTGATACTTGTCCAAGCGCCGCTCCAAACCGATCAATACATCCTGGGCGATGTCGTCCGCGGAGTCGTCATCACCGGTGATTCGTGCGGCCCACCGGTGCACACGAGCCTGTACCCGCCGGACCAGCGCGTCCAGCGACGCGCGCCGGCCAGATCGGACTTCGTCGATCAGGCGGGAGAGCTCGGGCTCATCGGACATGGCGTGTGTGGTAAGCACGACATTGGGACGGGGTGAACGACAGGGGCGTTTACTTCGCACCGCACGTCAGAGAGTCAGAGAGTAAGAGCTTCAGTGCTCAGCGATCAGCCACAGCCAACAGATCGTCCGGGGGTGTGGCGTTCGCTGTTTTGTCGCCCCGGGCAGCGCGAAGGGGCGTGCGCCTCCGCCCTGCAATTCGCGCGACGTCCCCATTTACGCCACACCCCCTGACGTTCTGATAGCTGCGGCTGGCCCCTGAGCACCTGACAAAGCTGACGTCCGGCGCACAAAGGTATGCCCCTATCTCCCGGCGATCTTTGCGAGTGCCGCCCGAATCAGCTCTGGCGCCGTCGTCGCTGTCACCCCCGAGTCGATCGCCTTCCGCACCGCTTTCTCTGCATCCACCGCCGAGTACCCAAGCGAGATCAGCGCGCGAATCGCATCGTCCGTTCCTGCAGACGCTCCGCGACCCACCACCGCCTCGGAGCCCGCCGATTGCAGATCATCCAGCTTGTCTGCCAAGTCGAGGATCATCTGCTCCGCCTTCTTCCGCCCCACGCGCGGTACCGACTGGAGCGTGACGATATCCTTTTCGCGAATGGCGCGCACGAGGCGGTCCGCCGTCAGCGACGACAAGAGCCCCAGCGCCAGCGCCGGCCCCACGCCCTTCGCACCGAGCGTCTTCTGAAAGACACGTCGTTCATAGGCCGATGTGAAGCCGAACAACTGCCACCCGTCTTCCTTCACGACGAGATACGTGTGCAGCATGCAACGCTCGCCAACCTTGGGAAGCGCTTCGAACGCGCTCAACGGCACGGCAAGTTCGTAGGCGAGGCCGCCATCCGTGAACAGCTCGACGCGATCGAGCTCTTTCGTGATCAGCACTCCGGCGACTTGAACGATCATGGTCGGTGGGTCCGCGTGTGTACCGCGCCGCTGACGATCTCGCGCGACGGCTCGCGCACGCGGCCGATAGCGTCGAGCCGTGGAATGTTCGCACTCATGATGCATGCGAGTGCCGCAGCGACGCCATCAGCCGCGTCGGTGGGTTGCGGCGCCGTCTTGAGGCGCAAGAGCCGAGTCAACATGAACTGCACCTGCTCCTTCGTTGCGCCGCCGGAGCCCACGACCGCCTTCTTGATCTCAGCGGGCGCGAACTCGTTGACCGCAATTCCGTGCTGCTCCGCGGCAAGCAGGATGACGCCGCGCGCGTGTCCGAGGACCACCGTGGTGCGCACGTTGCGCGAATAAAACACGTCTTCCACGGATAGCGCGTCGGGCCGGTGGCGCTCGATCAACTCGCAGATCCCCTCGTGAATCTCTCGGAGCCGGCGGGGCAGGGGTTCTCGCGCTTGCGTGCGGATGACGCCACACTCGACGAGCACCGGCGTCGCTGCTCCGCCTCCGCGCACGACGCCATAGCCAGTTGCCGCGGTGCCCGGATCGATGCCGAGGACGAGCACCTGTCGCGAGCCTAGAGGTCTTCCAGATCGGCGTCGGCGACGTCGAAGTTGCCCCACACCTTCTGGACGTCGTCGAGCTCCTCGAGCGCTTCGATCAATTTGAAGAGCGACGAGATCTCGTCCTTGTTGGTCACCGGCACCGTATTCTTCGGAACCATTGCCAGTTCGGCTTCGGCGGAGATGATTCCCTTCGCATCGAGCGCTGCCTTCACGGCATAGAGCGAGTTCGGCTCGGTCGTCACGATGTAAACCTCATCCTCGCGACGGAAGTCCTCGGCGCCGGCGTCGAGCGCCGCCTCAAGGGTCGCGTCCTCATCGCTGTACTTCGTTGCGTCCAGCTCGATCTGGCCCTTCTTGTCGAACATGAACGCCACGGAGCCCGGCGTTCCGAGGTTGCCGCCCGCGCGCGAGAACTTGTGGCGGACGTCGGCCACGGTGCGCGTCGGGTTGTCGGTCATCGTGTCGACGATCAGCGCGACGCCGCCGGGACCGTAGCCCTCGTACGTTGCTTCCTGAATGTCATTGCCCTTGAGCTCACCCGTGCCGTTCTTGATGGCGCGCTCGATGTTGTCCTTGGGCAGCGACTTCGCGCGCCCTGCGTCAATCGCGAGCCGAAGACGCGCGTTCGCTGCGGGATCTCCACCGCCAAGCTTGGCGGCCATCGTGATCTCGCGAATGAGCTTCGTGAACAGCACACCACGTTTGGCGTCGGTTGCCGCCTTGTAGTGCTTGATGTTCTTCCATTTACTGTGGCCGGCCATACTCGTCGGGGTGGTTGTGTAGCCTTCAAATATAGCGAACCAGCTGGCGTTCCGGCTCCAGTCGCGCCGCCGCCAGACGTGCGGCGCACCAGCTTTTGCCGCGCAGAGAGCAATAGCATAGCTTTGGCTCCCCGCAGAACGACCGGTTGGTCACTTCACCTGGTGATACTCATGAAGATACTTCGAATGACGATGTCGTTGTTCGCGCTGCTGCTGTTCGTCGGTGCCGCTGCAACCGCGCAGGCGACGACCGTCACGTGCAAGGACGGGACATCATCCAAGGGCGGCCAGGGTGCCTGCAGCGGCCACGGTGGCGTCAAGGCAGACGTGAAGGCCGATGCCAAGGCTGCGAAAGCCGACGCCAAGGCGGACGCGAAGGTGGCCAAAGGCGCTGCGGACGCGAAGGTCGCGAAGGCCGACGCCAAGGCGGACGCAAAAGCCGCAAAGATCGAGGCCGATGCAAAGGCCGCGAAGGCAGACGTGAAGTCCGATGCAAAGGTCGCGAAGGCCGATGCCAAAGCAGCAAAGATCGAGGCCGATGCAAAGGCTGCGAAGGCTGAGGCGAAGGCCGACGCGAAAGTCGCCAAGGCCGATGCCAAGTCAGCGGCGAAGGCGCCTGCTAAAGCCGAGGGTGCCGCGACCGCCATGTGCGTAGACAAAACGCTCTCGTACTCCAAAACCCATCAGGGCGCGTGTTCCGGTCACGGTGGCGTGAAGGAGTGGCTGGACGGTACGGGCAAGAAGAATTGAGTTGGCGAAAAAAGCCGGGGATGGCTGTTGATGCCATCCCCGGCTTCTTGTCGTCAGGCTGTTTCGGCCAGCCTCAGGGAGCGATGCGAATTGCAACCTGTGCGCGGTAACCCGTGAGGTCGGCGCTGGTCGCCGAGGAATTGTCCGCAACCGCCAGCTTACCCATGGTGTAGCCGACGCTCGGGTACAACAGCACCTGACCGACCTCGATCCGAGTCCGCAGTCCCAGTGTTCCGAGGTAGCTCGACTGCGAGCGCGACTCAGCAACGCCCGGCGTCAGCACGTTCTGGAGCCAGTGCCGGCCTTCGATGCTCGGTTCCACGGTCGTACCAAACATGTGCAAGCCAAGTCCCAGATAGGCGTTCGCGATGTTTTCCGTGCCGGCGGGATCACCATTCGCATACAGTCCCGACGCGCGAAACACATTGTAGGCCGCCACCGTCACGTCGGTGCCGGAAATGCTGTTCGTGATCGAGGTTTGCGCGATGAGACGATTGCCGGTGTTGTAGATTGACCCGCCAGCATTGTCCTCGCCGAACTTCGAATACGTGAGGCCGAGGCTCAATCGCCCGCCACCCAGCGGGTGGTCAGCGCCAACACGTGCCCGATACTCGTCGCCAGGCTGGAAGCGGAGTGTGGTTTGGCCCGGCACGTCGAACGGCGAGTATTCCGCGGAGTGACGCACGGCGCCGCCGAATCCGAAGTTCCAGTCACCCATCGGCCGTGCGATCGCGATTCCGCCCGTCATCGCGAGGCCCGTTCCCATGTTCGAGATGGGAAACGCGAGAAAATCACTGCCGATGCGTCCGGCCGCCGTGATCTGATCCGCGTTCACCGTGGACTGCCCACTGGGGAGGTTCACGCCACCCGTGACGACGACGTAATCGGAGCCCAGGGTGAGGTTGCCGCGCACCTGTGTGTCGGTGAGGCCGCTGATTTCGCTCAGTACGGCACCGCTCGTGACGTGTGCACGCGCGTACGAAGTGCCCACGTCGAGGGTGAAGCGTGAGCCGAACGGGATCGTCACGAAGATCGGCACGGCGAGCTGCGAGATCGTCTCGTTACTCGGCGCGTGAATCTGGTACTGAAGAAACTGCGGAGCGAAGCGGAGTTCGCTGTCGAAAACCGACTGTGCGCCAAGCGTCGGCGCGAGTGCCGCGACTAGCGCGACGGAGAGGAGTCTTTGCATGTGCGAGTTCATGACTATGGGCGCCGAATGACGATGGTCACTTTCGCCGTGCCGGTGGGGTTGTCGCTTCCCGTGCCAGACGACACGGGATCCTTCGTGCCGGGTGCCGAGCCGCCACCACCGCTACTGGTTGAGCCAGACGCCGCCGCGGTGCCGGTGGGCGATGGATTCAAGCTTTCCGCGGTCGCCTGCGCCGCAGCTGCGACATTGACTGGAGGCGTGTTTGCCGCTGCCGGCTCGCCGCGCGCGACGGCGTTCACAACAGCCCCCTCGCTCGTACCTTTGAGGCTCGTTTCGACGGTGGTCACCGTCACGTTGGTTCCCGCGTTCACGGCGCGAATTTCCTGCCCCTTCGTCTGCGCGGCGTTGAAGCCTGGATCGATGCGAACGGCCTCGTTGAAGTAGCGCCCCGCGTCGTCGTAGCGGCCCTGATCTTCTGCCACCAGGCCGTTGCTGTACGCCAGGAATGCCTGAAGTGACCGAGTCGGACGCTGCTCGATCAGATTGCGTTCCTGCACCGTGAGCGTGACGCCCAGGGAATTGAACAGGTTGAGCGCAATCGTCTTCTCGAGGTTGAAGACCTGATCGAGGACATCGCTGCCCGTCGTCGGATTCCCGACCTGACTCGTGGGGACGTCGACGACGGCGGCGTCGACGCGAAGGTTCTCGGCGCCGACCTGGTTGATCGTCCCAGACACCAGGCGTCCGGCGCGAAGCAACTTGCCTGCGCGCACGTTCGTGGTGGCATCCGTTGCGCCGCTCGTCTGCAGCTTGATCTCATCGAGCAGCGCCTGCATCCGTGACCGCTCCACGAGGGTGAGTTGCGACGAACGAGCGAGATCGGTCGTCAGCAAGTCCGCAAATCCACGCTCCAGGGGACGGAGCGTCGAATCGGTGCCGGAGAAGCGCAGCGGGAGCACCGCAACGGTTCGCGGGTTGCTCGGCTGGCTGCCGATGGACGATTCCTGCGCAACGGCCGCCTTGGCTTCGGCCGCGATTTCCTTGCGTGCCAAGGCAGCAAGACGGGACTGAAGCTGGCCGCGGACGCGGCTGGTCTTGCCCACCTGGATGTACGACGAATAGGCCGCCTTCGCCGCGGGCAGGTCGCCCAACGCTTCGTCCGTCAATCCGAGGTACAACAATGTAGTGCCGTCCTTGGGGTCCAGCTTCTGCGACGTTTCCAGCGACGTCCGCGCTTCACGCAAGCGCTCCGTCCTGAAATACGCGATGCCGAGAGACCGGTTGACGGCTGCATCGTTCGGCTTGGAGCGCTGCTGCTGCTCGAGCTTCGTGACGGACTCTGCTGCGGTCATGCCAACAGTCGCGCAGGCCGTGAGACTGGCGAAGGCCAGGGTCGAGATGATTGTCTGATAGTGACGCATGCAACCGCCTCCTAGCGGTCGGGGTCCAGCATGTCTTCAAAGCGCATCCATTGCGCGTAGAAGTACAGATCCACGTAACCCGTGCTGCCGTTTCGATTCTTTCGGACCAAAAGCTCGGTCGCGCCCTCAATTTCCCTGGCGCTATCGTACATCCCTTCGCGGAAGAGTGCGAGTACCACGTCACCGCGTTCCTTGATCGCTCCCTGGGCTCCGAAGTCGTCCAGGAGTGGACGGCGGTCATTTCGCGCTACCAGCCCCGGCAGCGGAGCCGTGACGAGCACGGCGACGCGAACATCCAGCGCCAACTGCTTCAGCGCGCGCACCGCGGTGGCAGCCTCCTCCTCGGTCGATCGTTCACCTGGAAGTGCGGCATACAGCCCGTCCACGACGACCAGTTGCAGCCCGCGCTGCGTCGCAACCTCGTCCCGGATCCCAGCGACCCCGGTCGTCGGCAGCCGCTCGATGATGGGCAGGTCATCGCGCATACGAACTGCCGCCGCGCCAACCCCAGCCCGCGTCACCTCGTTCAACGTGCCGCGCCGGAGGTCATCGATGCGCGTCCGTCCTTCGATCGCGAGCGCCCGCTCGAGGACGCGCTCGGGCAACATTTCACCGGAATAGAAGATCGTCGAGCGTTGGTCTTGCGAGGCGCGCAGCGCGATGGCGAGTGACAGGGCGCTCTTTCCGCAGCCGACGTCTCCACCGAGCACGACGAGGTCACCGCGCCGCAGTCCGCCGCCAAGCAATTTGTCGAGGCTCGGGAAGCCTGACGGGACGGTGTCCGCCGACGGGCCCCCGTCCGCGACAGCGTCGACACGGCCCAACAGCTGAGACAGGGGAGAGATATCGGCACCTCGAGGCATGGCCCAAGATAGGGGTGCCTCAGCAAAGTGAGCAATGACGAGCATCACAGAACGGCCGGCACACCGGTCAGTCGGTCGAGAGCACTGCGATGAGGGTCTGCATTTCGTTCCGCGATGGCGCGTCCAGAAACATCGTTGCCGCAGCGAGCAACGAGGCCAATTCTCTCGAAACCGGCGCCCTGTCGGCGCCCGCGCTCAACTCTGCACATCGCGTGACCGGGCCGCGAATGGCGGCGGGCAGGGTGATGGCCCCGAGCCACGCCTTGGCGCCTGCTGCGCGCTCCGCGAGGGCGTCGGGGTCGTCATGAGCGAGTACCGCGCTCTCCGCGGCAAGGCGGGCTGCGACGAAACAGGCCAACGCGACCTCTCGTGCGCCCCCGATCTGCGCGCGCCCCGCGAGGTTGGCGAGATGTCGAAAGCGAAATGCGGGCGCCGCGAGGGCATACGGAGGCAGTGTGGGGGGCACGTGGGAAAGATGGCGGGGACAGGGGACAGGGGACAGGGGAAGGGGCGAGGGCTCCGGCTTTGGCTGGGGCCGCTCAGCTGGCTGAGGGCTCCCGTTCGTTTTGTCGCCCTGAGCGAAGCGAAGGGCCCGCACCTGCGGTTCCTGTCCCCTGACTCCTGTCTCCTGTCTCCTGTTACCTTTCCAAAATGCCCCATCAGGTGAAAGCCGTCCTCTGGGTCGACGATGAGGCGGATCTGCTCGAGCCGCATCGCATCTTCTTGCAAGACAAGGGGTTCGAGGTTCAAATGGCGACCAATGCGGACGATGCCGCTGAGCTCGTTCGTCGCCGCCCGTTCGACCTCGTTCTTCTCGACGAGCAAATGCCCGGCACGCGCGGTCTGGAGGCCCTCAAGGAACTTCGCGAGATCGAGCCGAACCTCCAGATCGTCATGGTCACCAAGAGCGAGGAAGACACCACGCTCAACGAGGCGCTCGGCAAGAACATCGGTGGGTACCTCGTCAAGCCGGTGACCCCCCGGCAGGTCTACGCGATGGTGGCGCGACTGCTCGAGGGACCGCGGATTCGGCAACAGGCCGTCGCCCGCGCCTTTGTCGATCGCTTTCGCGCCATGCAGTTCGAATCGCTCCGTGACCTCGATTGGCGCGGCTGGATCGACCGGTATCTCGAGATCGTTCAGTGGGATCTCGATCTCGCCTCTGCCAACGAGATGGGACTCCACGAATCGCTGCGCGGCCTCTTTCCCGAGCTTCGGCGCGAGTTCGCACAGTACATGGCGCGAGCCTATCCGGAATGGCTCGCCACCCTGGCCGGTGACCGTCCTCCGCTCTCGATCGACATCGTGAGTGAGTACTTGATGCCGGTGATTGCGCAGGACAAGGCGGCCGCCTTCATCGTCATTGATTGCCTGCGTCTCGATCAATGGAAGGTAATCGAGCCAGTCATCGCGCCCCTCTTCGAGATCGAGACGACGCACTATTTCGGTGTGCTCCCCACGGCGACGCCCTATGCGCGGAATGCGCTGTTCAGCGGACTTTTTCCCAATGAGATCGCCGCCCGCTTCCCCGACTGGTGGGGTGAGCGGGAGGACGAAACGCTCAATGCGCACGAGAAGGAATTGCTCGAGGCACAGCTCGTGGAGATGGATCGAAAGGTGCCCGTGAAATACGACAAGATTTCGTCGTCGCACGAGGCAGATGAGCTGGAGCGCCGCCTCGCCAACGCCATCGCGCCGGAAGGCATCAGCGCGTTCGTCTTCAACTTCGTCGACCTGCTCACGCACGGACGCTCGGAATCCGCCATCCTCTACGAAGTCGCTCGAGACGAGATTGCACTGCGCCAGCTCACCCTCCAGTGGTTCAAGCGCTCGGCGCTCTTCAGCGTGCTCCAGGAGGCGGCGCGCCGCAAGGTCCGCGTCGTGGTGACCAGCGACCATGGCTCGATTCACTGCCACACGCCGGCTACCGTCTTTGCCAAGCGCGACGCGACGCAGAACCTTCGCTACAAGTTTGGCGAGGATCTCAGAGCCGAGAACCCCGATTATGCGCTGCTCTTCCGGAACGAGGATTCATTGAAGCTGCCGCGCCGCGGGCTCGGCGCGAACACGTTGCTGGCTGCCGGCGACACCTTCTTCGTGTATCCCACGAAGTTGCGCGAATACCAAAGCCGCTATCGCGGATCGTTCCTGCATGGCGGCGTGACACCGGAAGAGTGCATTCTTCCGGTCTCGCTTCTCACGCCAAAGCGCTAAGTATGTACCGTCGCCTGTTGCCATACCTGCGCCCTCACGCGTGGCGAATGGGCGGCACCATTGCGTGCAACATCGTCGCGGCTGCGCTCGATGTCTTTTCGTTCACCCTGCTGGTGCCCTTCCTCAACGCACTGTTCAAGGCGGACCAATACATCCCGCTGACCAGTGCGAAGTGGATCTCCTCGCTCCAGCAGCGGCTCGTCGGCGCGTTCCTCGATCCCGCCGATCCGTTCGGCTCCGTACAAGTCATGATCGTGGCGATCCTTGCCATCGTCGCGATCAAGAACGTGTTCGTCTGGCTCGGCGGACAGCTTGGCGCAGCGCTGCAGGAGAACGTCACGCGCGATCTTCGCGACAGCGTCTTCACACACCTCCAACGTCTTCCGCTCAGCTATTTCCAGCGCACCAAGACGGGCCAGATCATTTCGCGTGTGCTCTCCGATACGGAGCAAACGAAGGCGCTCATCACGGAACTGGTGACGAAGACGCTGCAGAATGTCGCACAGATCCTCGGGACGATCGTCATCCTGATGGGCTATTCGGTGCGGCTGACCTTCGTCGCGCTGGTGATTGCGCCGTTGCTCACGCTCGCACTCCAGCCGATCCTGCGAAAGCTGCGCAAGGGCCACCGCCGCCTGCGTGGCGACTATGGCGAGATCACGAGTGTGCTGCAGGAAGTCGTGAGTGGCGTGCGCCTCGTGAAGTCATTTCGCGGCGAGCGGTATGAGGACGGGCGCTTTACCGACGCGAGTCATCGCTACTCGTCCGGCATGGTCCGGATCACCAGAATTTCCTTTCTGTCGCAACCGATGACGGAACTGATCGGGACGTCCGTTGCCGTGCTCATTCTCTGGATCGGCGCGAGGGAAGTCCTCCTGGGCGGCGGCGCGATGGACGGTGCGACGCTCATCACCTTCATGATCATGGTGATGCGCATGCTGCCGCCGCTCAAGCAATTGTCGCAGGCGCCCACGACGGCGCAGCAGAGTTTCGCCTCGGCGGAACGATTGTTCGAGGTGCTCGACCTGCCCACCGAACACCAGGTCGATCGCGGGAAGACGACGGTATCGACACTCGAGGATGCGTTGGTCTTCGATCGCGTGACGTTCTCGTATGGCGAGGAGCCTGTCCTCCGCGATGTCAGCTTCGTGGCGAAACGGGGGGAGGTCATCGCGCTCGTCGGAGCCAGTGGCTCTGGGAAGAGCACCCTCGTCGACCTCATTCCCCGCTTTTACGAGCCGACGTCCGGCACGATTCGGCTGGATGGCGTCGACACGCGCGACATCGCACTTGCGTCACTTCGCGGGCTCACGGGAATCGTGAGCCAGGATACGGTCCTGTTCAACGACACCGTGCGGAGCAACATCGCCTACGGTGCGTCCGAACGTTTCACCGATGCGCAGATCGAGGTGGCCGCGCGGGCGGCGAATGCCCACACCTTCATCATGGAGTTGCCGCAGGGGTATGCCACCGTGCTCGGCGAGCGCGGAACGCGCCTGTCCGGAGGCCAGCGGCAACGGCTTGCCATCGCACGCGCGCTGCTCACCGATCCGCCGATACTCATCCTCGACGAAGCCACCTCCGCGCTGGACACCGAGTCGGAACGTCTCGTGCAAGAGGCGATCGACCGCTTGCTGGCGGGCCGCACGGTCTTCGTTATCGCGCACCGTCTCTCCACGATCGTGCACGCCGATCAGATTCTTGTCCTGGACCGCGGAGAAATCATCGAGCGAGGAACGCATGCGGAGCTACTGGCGCGGCGAGGGGCGTACAATCGCCTGCACGACGCGCAGCGTAATCGGAACGAAGGCGACGCCGCATGAACGGTGACTGATCGATGAGAGTGTTGTTCTATCACTCCTCGCCGCACTGGACGGGGTCCGCGCGCGCATTCGCCATGGCGGCACGTGGGCTCGGGAGACTCGGCGTGCCCGTCACGGTCGTGTGCCAGCAGGACACATCGGCGGAACGGGGTTTTATCGCCGCCGAGGTGGACGTTGTGCGGATGCCGATCGGCGGGAGCGTGACGGGCGATGCATGGCGCTTGCGGAAGGTGCTGAAGGACAGGTTCATCGAAGTCGTCTTCCTTCACACCGAGCGCGAGCAGCTCGTCGCAAGCAGCGCGATGCGGCTGGCGGAGCGCGGTGCCGTCATCCGGCGCATCAGCGCGGGGGCGACCGTCAAGGAGGGACGCTCGGGCATCGTTTTCGGCAGAGTGACGACGACGCGGCTGCTCTTTTCGACGGAGCCCGATCGTGCCCGATCGCACATCGCGACAGCGGCCTTCGTGGCGCCACTCGGAGTTGACGTTGCGCCCGTTGAAAACGCGCGCGCGGAATCGCGAGCCCTGCTCAACGTGAGCGACGAGACGCAACTCATCGCGTGTGTCATCGATACCAAAGCCGGGAGTCGAATCACCACGGCGATGCGCACGCTTGCGATGCTGGCGGGCCGGCATCCCGATCTGCGCCTCGCCCTCGTTGGTCGCGCCGCCGATGCCGATGACGTGCGCATGCACGCCGCCGCGCTTGGCGTCACGCCACTCGTGCAGTTCCTCGGCGAACGGTACGACGCGCCGGCGGTTCTTGCCGCCGCCGACCTCGGCTGGGTGGCTGCGGAGGGCGACGAAGGCGCGTTCGCGTGTCTCGACTTCATGGCCGCGCGAGTCCCTGTTGTCGCGGAGCGCTCACCCCTCGTATCGCACTACGTGCCCGATGGAATCGCCGGTGTACTCCTGCCGCCCGCCGATCCCAGTGACACCGCATCAGCCGTCGCTCGCTTCCTGGGTGATGCGGCGAAGCGCAGCGCCATGGGTAATGCCGGCCGCACGCGCGTGAAGCGTGATTTCGGCGAAACGGCGATGATCAACGGGTTCGGCGCCGCCGCGCAGGCCGCGAGCGACCGCTCAACGTGGGCGGTATGATCAAGGGCTCGAAGCTCGCCCACCATCTCGAGTATTCCGCCATTCGTGCCGCGGTCGCACTGCTTCGCCGCATGAGCTTTCGGCGTGCCGGCATGATCGGGGAGTGGATTGGGGCCCTTGGCTTTCGTCCGCTTGGCATCCGGCGGGCGGTCGTCGAGCGCCAGGTGAGAGCCGCCTTTCCCGGATTGGCCGAAGACGAGGTGCTGCGCATCGCGCGCGAGTCGTACGAGAACCTGGGCCGGACATTCATCGAAACGGCGCTCCTTCCGACGTATTCCAGCGAAGAGATCGTTGCGCTCGTTTCGCGGGTGGAGGGTTGGGATGTTGTCGAGCGTGCACGGGCCGCAGGGCAGGGTTTCCTTCTGGTCGCCGGCCATCTTGGCAACTGGGAGCTGGGCGGTTCCTACATTGCGTCACGAGGTATCGGGCTCGAGGCCGTCGCGCGCCGCATGCAGAATCCCCTCTTCGATCGCTATCTCACCGAAACACGCCGGCGCATCGGCGTCCATGTCATCCACGACGCGGACGCGGTGAAGCGCGTTCCAAGAGCAGTGCGCGAAGGACGAGCCGTCGGCTTCCTGTTCGATCAGGGAGCGGCTGGTCTGGCCTCGACGTGGGTTCCCTTCTTCGGCCGGTATGCGAAAACGCCTCGAGGTCCGGCAGTGTTTGCCCTCCGCCTCGACGTCCCCCTCATCTTCACAGCAGCGGTCCGCGAACGCGATGGCACCTACACCTCGTATTTCGAAGAGATTGCGGTTCCGCGGACCGGAAATCGGGAAGCCGACGTCGACATGATCGTCGCGTCGTACACGAGCACGCTAGAGCGGTGGGTGCGCCGCTATCCCGCGCAGTACTTTTGGCATCATCGTCGCTGGAAGCACCAGCGCCCCGGTACGCCACCGGAGCTTGGAGACCCCTCATGAACGAACGAGCGAAGAGAGCGCTGCGGCGCGACAAGCGGGCGTGGTTCGGGGTGAGCGTGATCGTCCTGATCGTGCTGCTCGCCGTACTGGCCCCCGTCGTCTCGCGCCATGATCCCTTGCACATCGAGCTCGTGAACCAGCTTCAAGGGCCATCGCGAACGCACTGGTTGGGCACAGATTTCTACGGGCGCGACGTATGGGCCCGACTGGTCTTCGGCGCGCGCGTGTCGCTCTCGGCGGGTATCGTTTCGCAATCGATCGCGCTGCTCATTGGTTTGACGATGGGCCTCATCGCCGGCTACTACGGCGGGTGGATCGACGAAGTCGTCATGCGTCTCGCCGACGTGACACTCGCGTTCCCGACGCTTCTCCTGTTGATCGCAATGGCGGCAGCGCTCCAGCCATCGCTCGGCGTCGTCTTCCTGACGATTGGCATCGTGGGTTGGGCCGGCATGGCTCGCCTTGTTCGCGGTCAGGTGCTGGTGGTCCGCCAGCTGGAATTCGTGCAGGCGTCGAAGGCGTTGGGCTCCCGCGACATCAGGGTTGTCCTTCAGCACGTACTCCCAAGCGTGGTCGCTCCCGTCCTCATTGCGGCGACACTCGGGGTCGCCGCGGCAATCATGGCCGAGTCGGCGCTGTCATTTCTCGGCTTGGGCGTCCAGCCGCCGACGCCAAGCTGGGGGTCGATGATCGCAGACGGGCGCGATCTGAATCAATTGCGCAATGCGCCGTGGACCTCACTGGCTCCGGGTTTGGCGATCGGAGCGGCGGTGCTTGGCTTCAATCTGCTTGGTGATGCGCTGCGTGATGCGCTCGATCCGCGGAGCACATCGAAGAACATCATGCCTACTGTCTAAGGGCGAGGGGCCAGGGGTTAGTTTGGGGGGCTAGGAGTTTAGGGGACAGGGACAGGAGACAGCGGCGGATGGGCAATGGCGAGGATGTTGTCGTATGCAGTTATGGTTGTTTTGTCGCCCTGAGCGAAGCGAAGGGCCCGCACCTCTGTGCCGCTGTTCCTAGCACCTAGCTCCTAGCATCCCGCACCTCGCACCTCGCCAACATGCTCGACACCGCCACAATCCGCCGCACCGAGTTTCCGTGGATGGATGCGCGGGAGACTGTCTATATGAACGCGGCCAGTACCGGTCCGCTCCCAGGTCGCTCAGTGGATGCGCAGGTGGACATGACGCGCCGCCGAGCAGCGCCGCATCTGGTGACTTTCGACGATCAATTCGGCGCGCTCGCCACCTGCCGCACACTTGTCGCCGAGATGATCAACGCCACCGAAGGCGAGGTCGCTCTGGCCACGAACACCGGCGCGGGTATCAACCTCGCCGCCTGGGGACTTTCCCTCGACGCGGGAGACGAAGTCGTCGTCCCGGATGGCGAGTTTCCAGCCAACATGTATCCCTGGCTCGGGGCGGCCGCGGCGCGCGGGTTCGCCGTGCACGTGGTTCCGCTGCGGAGCGGCGTCCTCGATGAGGATGCCGTTCTTCTCGCCCTCGATCGGCCGAGGGTGCGTGTGCTGTCAGTTTCCTGGGTCGGGTTTTCGAGTGGCGCGGTGGCGAACCTCGATCGTCTCGGTGCCGCATGTCGTGAACGCGGAATCACGTTCGTCGTCGATGGTATCCAGGGCCTCGGCGCCTTGACGCTGGATGTAAAACGAACGCCCGTCGATATCTTCGCCTGCGGCGCCCAGAAATGGCTACTGGGACCGTGGGGATCCGGCTTCACCTACGTTCGGCGTGAAGTGATTCCCTCCGTGACGCCACAGCCGGTGAGCTGGATGGCCGTACGCGGCTCCGACGACTTCTCTCGCTTGGCGGACTATGACCTCACCTGGCGCGACGATGCGCGCCGGTTCGAACAGGTGACGCTGCCGTATCAGGATTTCGCCGGTATGGCTGCGGGGCTGGAATTTCTTCGCGACACCGGCGTCAGTGCCGTGTCAGCGCACATCACCGAATGTGCCGACCAGTTGCTTCGCGGCGCGCAGACACTTGGTATTCCGCTCGTGTCATCGCTCGTCTATCACGCCGGCATCGCGTCGATCCGTCCGGAGCATGCGAGTCGCGCGAGCGATCGGCTCACGTCCGCGGGAGTGATTCATTCCCTGCGCGAGGGCACGATTCGGCTTGCGCCCCACTGCTACACGGACGCCGCGGACATCGGCGCGACGCTCGGCGCGTTGTCCTGACGCTGTCCCATCGACCGGTCAACTCTTGAGGGGCAGCGCACAGCCCTGTGCGAACACGATGGCGTCGAACGTCCGCGGCTTGGTCGGCTTCCACGGCACCGCGTCAAGCGCGTCGACCGCGATAGCCTCTTGCCTTGCCGGAGGTTCGTCATCGAGGGACGAAGTCGACGACACCGACTTGTAGTCCGGGAGCTCGCCGCCTCCCTTGCACTGCAGTGCAATCCGCAGCAATTCGCGATTCACTCGACGTCCGTTGACCGTCATTGGTAAAGAGTGGCGAGTCTCGAACCACACCAGTCGACTCCCGTCCGTCCGCGCTCGCGCACCGACAGTGTCGATTGCAATGCGAACCGTCGACCCGGGTTGATCCGGATTGGCCCGTTCGAGAAGTGAGAGCCAGCCGGGGGCGAGGGCCGGCATTGGCGGTGCTTCGGTCGCCGTGTCCTTGGCGCACCCGCCCAACAAAGCGAGGCAGCCGAACACGCGTATGATTCGCAGGGCATGAGTTTGCATGCTTCTACAACTTCGTGGGCGGAGCCGATCGTCACACGCGCTCGCTTCGGTTTCAAGCCGATTGTTTCTAGTGGACACTCGCGACCACTAATAGTGGAAGCGTTGTCACCCCGATAATAATGGAAGCGTTGTCACCCGAGCGAAGTCGAGGGGTCGGCACGTTCCGCGTGTGTACAAGGTGCAGACCCGATCGACTCGCTGCGCTCGCGAGACTGTGTAAGAACGCTCGTTGCATGGCGGTGCGGTAATAAGGGCG
>JAZJZK010000016.1:0-2028 GCA_040389905.1 Gemmatimonadota bacterium
GACAGCCTTCGCCTGATCAACCTCACGAACATTCAGGAGTACACGATCAAACCGCTTCTGCGTACCGTCGCAGGCGTGGCGTCCGTGAATACCTGGGGAGGGATGCTCCAGCAGCTGCAGGTCAATGTCGACCCATCGAAGCTGGCCGGCTATGGACTGACTCTCGACGACCTTCAGCGCGCCCTCGAGCACGGAAATGCGAACTTCGGTGCGGGATACGTAGAAGACCGTGGCACTCGCTCAACGATCCGCGGTTTGGGACGCGTCAATGATACGACCGACGTAGCGAACGTCGTCGTCTCCACGCGCGGCGGTACTCCCGTCTCGATCCGTGACGTTGCCACGGTCACCGTCGCTCCGCAGCCTCGTTTCGGAGCGGTTACTCGCGACGGGCGCGGCGAGGCTGTCACGGCCGTGGTGCTTCTTCTCAAGGGTGCCAATGGCCGCGAGGTGGTCGGTCGGCTCGAAGACCGCATCAAGGAGATCGCACCCTTGTTGCCGAAAGGCATTCGCATTCGGCCGTTCTACAACCAAGGCGACGTGGTCGCGCGCACCACGCATACCGTGTTTCGCAACCTGGTCGAGGGCGCACTCCTTGTCGTTGCCATTCTACTGCTGTTCCTGCGCAATGTGCGGGCATCGCTCCTGACGGCGTCGGTCATTCCGCTTTCCCTGCTGGCCGCCTTCGTAGCAATGAAGGAGTTCGGCGTCACAGCCAACCTCATGAGCCTGGGAGCGCTGGATTTTGGCTTGATCGTGGATGCGTCTGTAGTGATGGTCGAGAACTTCGTACGACGATTGTCGGCGCGCCCTGATGCAACCCTGGAGGAACAGACCGACATCATTCGCGCCGCGGCGTTCGAGGTCGGTCGTCCGATTGTCTTCGGGATTGCGATCATCGTTGCCGTCTACATCCCGATCTTCACGCTTGAGGGCATCGAAGGCCGCATGTTCCGGCCGATGGCATTCACCGTTTGTGCGGCCGTACTCGGCTCGTTGCTCCTTGCTCTCACCTACATCCCAGCCGTCTCGTCGCTCCTACTGACGCGTGCCCGTGCTGCTCGCCCCGCCCATGACGAACGCGGCGCCGTGGCTTCCAACGGCGGTCATGACGACGCGCGTTGGTTCGTTTCGCTGAGGACGCGCTACGAGCGGTTACTCGGTTGGGCGCTCCTCCACCGGAGACGTGTTGTCGCCATTGCCGTCATACTGCTTGCGTCCGCGCTCGGCGTAGTCCCTTTCTTGGGCACCGAGTTCATGCCGCAGCTCGATGAAGGGTATTTGCTGGTCGAGACTCGGCGCGACCCGAGTGTGTCGCTCGGACAGGGCGTCGCGGTGTCACATGACGTCGAGCAGACGCTTCGTCGCTTTCCGGAAGTCGCGAACGTCGTGACGAACCTGGGGCGGCCACATGAAGCAACAGAGACGATGGCCCTCAATCAGGCCGACGTCTACGTGACGTTCAAGCCCGGGATGGACGGTACTGTCGAAGATCTCATCCCTCGTCTCGATTCGGCCCTCAGTGACATTCCAGGCCTGGAGTTCGACTTCAGCGCGCCCATGCGCATGCGCCTGGATGAAGTCGTGTCCGGAGTGAAGACAGAACTTGGGATCAAACTCTATGGAGACAGTCTTCCGATTCTACAGGAGAAGGCTGACGCCATAAAGGAAGTAGTAGAGCGAGTGCCCGGCGCGGAGGAACCGTTTGTTGGTGCCAGCGCTGGCACTCTGCAGCTCGAGCTCGACATCGACCGCGTCGCACTCGCACGCTACGGCCTCACCGTAGATGATGTGCGCGACGCCATGGAGATGGGAATCGGGGGCATGGAAGCGACGGAGGTTATCAATGGCCGTCGTCGTGTGCCTGTCGTCATCCGACTCAGCTCCGAGTATCGCTCCACCCCGGAGGCAATCGGACAGACGCTTCTACGTACGCCTGCAGGTGGCACCATTACCCTGTCGCAGGTCGCGCAGGTGCAATCAGTGGAGGCACCCGAAGTCATCAATCATGAAGGCGGTCAGCGGTAC
>JAZJZK010000017.1:0-2354 GCA_040389905.1 Gemmatimonadota bacterium
CAGATCGACGTGAAGACCGGTGACACCGTGACGATCAAAGACCATCTCGAAATGGCGGGCGTCCCCATTGAGTGCTCGGTGAATGATCGCGTGCTGTATGCGGATGCGATTCATTCGTTGCTCGGGGAAGAAGCGGAGCCAGGTGTCCCGCGGTTCCAAATCTACGAACCGGGCTGTCCGATGCTGGCGAAGTATCTGCCGAAGATGCGGTGGGACGAGAAGAATCCGCGACGGATGGCGGATCACAAGTTCGATCATTGGGTGGTCGCGCTCGCGTACTTCGCGATTAGTTCTGGGGTGTTGGGGGCGTCGGGGCCGGAGAGTGTGGCGCGCCGCCCGCAGTGGATGGATTGGGTGGAGGAAGACAGTCGTCGCCGGAGACGCGCGTGACGCACGAGACGATGTTGACACAACGGTATCGCGCCAAACTTCTGGCGCTTGGTCTGTGTCCGATATGTAGGCACGAGCACGACTCAGACTCGTTCCGCTGTACTCGCTGTCGTGAGTCGCGCCGCGACAAAGTACTGATGCGTCTGATGTCTGGACGATGCACGAGGTGTAACGCGCAGAAGGCCGTGGGACGGTATCGCCAATGTGAACACTGCCGCCTACAACACCGCGTGTATATGCGGGACTATTTGGCGAAACATCCAGAACGACGATCGCAGTACAACACACTCTTCGTCTCCCAGTCTGCGATGGCCGAGTGGCAGTGGGCCAAGTTGACCGGAGAAGATCGCGGCGGGGGACGCCGCAGGAGCGCGTAATGGAACGAATATTATTGCGACCGTCTGAGGCCGCAGACGCGTGCGGCGTGAGTCGCTCGCAAATGTATCAATGGCTGAAGGAGGGCATCATTCCATCGTTGCTGGTGGGTGGATGCCGACGTGTGTCGGTGGAGTCACTGCGCGCCTGGATCGCTCGCGAGACACGCGCAGAGACTCCGCTCGTCGGGCCAGTCAGCGACGACCTCATCATCAGCGATCCACAGCGAGAACATTAATATGATCGAAGGCACTGAGTCCGCAGCCCCAACATCAACAGCCGACATTGCGGCGAGTGTCATCAGCGATGCTGAACACGCGGACACCGCGACGCCGGATACCGGCACCGAGACGCGCGTCGATACGACGAATGCCGCAGAGGTGCCCGCGCCGGAGTCACAGACACCACCCGCGCCACCCGAGCTGACGGCGGCGCAGAAGTTTCTCCAGAAGCAAGGCCACCAGGCGAAGAAGGTGGACGGCCGGGACGTCTGGTTGCCCTATGGCACCGTCGAAAAGATGCTCGATCGCTACGTCGATGAGCATAAGACGACGTGGACGGGCGAGAAAACCACGATCGAAGGTCGCGCCAAGCAATTGCAAGATCATCTCGATCTCTTGCGCGCGAGTGTGGCCGGGGATGAAACCGCGTTTCTTCGCGAGCTCGCCGGCATCGATCCGCGCTATGCACGCTTTCTCGAGCAGAAGACGGCGCCGGCCGCGACAGCGACCGACGATCCTGAACCACAACCCGATTACGACCTCGGCAACGGCAATCGGACATACACGATCGACGGACTCGCGAAACGTGAAGCGTGGGTGCGCCGCCAAGTGGAGCGCGACATTCTCGCGAAAGTGGACGAACGGTTCAAACCTATTGCGGAACGCGAGAAGAGCGAGCAGCAACGGGCGGAACAGGCCAAAGCCGTACAGGCGATCGAAGCGCGCACCGCGCAGCAGCTCACCGAGGCCGAAACGTGGGCCGGCTGGGCGGATCACAAAGCCGACATCCTCACGGCGTTGCAAGAGGATTCCGCCGAAGCCGCGAAGACGGGCGACAAGCCGAAGCTCTCCCTCGAAGGCGCGTATCGGAAAGTCGTCGTTGCGAAGTTACTCGAAGACGATGGCAAACGCCGGGAACGGCTGCTGAAGGAAATTCAGGCGGCGCCAAAAAGTCCCGCACTCGGCCGACAGTCCACCGATGCGCCACGCACACCGGGCGTGAGGAGCACGACGGAGATCGCGCGCCAAACCATCGCGAAACTCGAGAGCGGGGGCTAAAAGAAGCGTATACTCCGGTTACACATCGGCGCGCGACTGCCTGAACGTCGCCGTCCTCTCTCATCGCTACGGCTCCTGCAACCGTCAGAGCAGGGTTTGTTTTCGGCTCCCGGCCGTATTCGGGACTTCGGACAACCCATTTCTCTGACGAAAGGCAGGCGCCATGAGCGTCCCATTCACACAACTGGTCGCGTCCACCTACGACGCGGTGGTCAACGAACGCAACAAGGCGGCGGACCAGTGGTCCGATACCTCCGCCCTCAATTGGCTCGAAAAACTCGGCGGCGTGAAACGCGTCACGCCCGGCGC
>JAZJZK010000018.1:0-88867 GCA_040389905.1 Gemmatimonadota bacterium
TAGCTGTGATCGCCCATGAGCTCAGCGAGTTTGTCGTGATAGCGAGTGGGTTGCGGATGCTTCGGACCTAGAGAAGCGATCATGATCCCGTTCGTCACTCAACCCAGCCTATCGCTCGGCTTCATCACCATTCACGCATTCGGGCTGATCGTCGCGATATCCGCGTTCACGGGGGATTGGCTCTACCGCCGCCGATTGGCATCGTTGCAGCTCGACCCGCAGGTAGGCGCTGCGCTCGGTTGGTGGGCGCTCACCTTCGGCTTTGTCGGCGCGCACCTCTTTTCGCTCGTCTTCTATTTCCCGGAGAAGCTCGCGCGCCAGCCCTGGTTGGTCTTCAAACTGTGGGAGGATGTGAGTTCCTTCGGCGGTATGCTCGGAGGGGCGCTGGGTGCGCTTCTTTTTCTCCTGATGCGCGCGCGCACAATAGGCGTACGTGCGCGATGGGCATACCTCGACGCCGCCGCGTTCGTTCTACCTTTCGCGTGGGCAATAGGTCGCATCGCGTGTGCGCTGGCGCACGACCACCCCGGCGGAGTGACTTCGTTTCCTCTGGCTATCAGTCTTCGCTCTGACGCGGCACAGCGATTCATCCTTGGCGTGTACGCGGACGCTGGGCGACGCCTGCCCACAGGCCTACCGTTGACGGACTTTGGGTTTCATGACCTTGGTTGGTATGAGTGTCTTTACCTCTTCCTGTTAGTCGCACCGCTGTTTGTGTGGCTCAATCGCTACCGGCAGCAACTCACAGCGACACCAGGTTTCTGGCTGGCTGCTTTTGCGCTTGTTTACGCGCCCATGCGTATCGGGCTCGACACGCTGCGGCTTGCCGATGCTCGCTATGGAGGCTTCGCCCCAGGCCAATACGCCGCCGTATCACTTCTTATCGGCGGTCTCGTCGCCTGGTTTTTCGGCCGACGTATTGACGCGCGTTCGGCATCGCAGTCGCTAAAGGCCCTTCAACCCCACGCAGACAATGCCAACAACATCACTCCGTCTGAGTGATCCGGAAAGCGAGCTTGCCGCTGGCTCGGCGTGGTTACGCGATCAACTCCGGGCCGCAGGGTTGTCGCGCGTCGTCTTAGGTTTGTCGGGCGGAATTGACAGTGCCGTCGTAGCGACCTGGGCGGTGCAGGCACTGGGACCGATGCACGTGACGTGTGTCGCCATGCCCTACGGGCTACTCGCCGACAGTTTGTTCCCGCCCTCCTCACCTTCTTCCTTGGAGCATGCGCGGCTAGTCGCGGCGCGATTCTCCGCCGTCGACTATCGTGAGCTCGACATCGCGCCCACCGTAGACGCCGAAGCGGCATCGAACGGTCTTGTCGTGGATCTTCGCTTCTCGCCGAGCGACGAACAGTTGCGGCTCGCGCTCGCCAACATCAAGGCGCGCATTCGTGCCGTACGCCTCCGCTACTTCGCCAACCGCCTCGGCGCCCTGTTGCTTGGAACGGAGAACAAGACCGAGCACTATCTCGGGTACTTCACCATCGGTGGTGATGAGGAGTCCGACCTCGAGCTTATCGGTAACTACTTCAAGGCCGAAGTCGTGCAGCTTGCTCAGGCGCTGAGCGTTCCTCATGAAGTGGCTACCAAAGCTCCGTCTGCCGATCTGTGGGCCGGACAGTCGGACGAAGACGAACTCGGCTTTTCGTACAGTGATGCGGATCGGGTGCTTTGTCTGGGCGGACACACTGGAGCACTACCAGACGAGATTCGCGCTGGTTGCAGTGTCGCTGATGCTGCCATCAGCAACGTGCTCGCACGCGTGCGCGCGACCGCCTTCAAGAGAGCGCAGAAGCCTGTCTTCACGAGCCCCGCGCTCTGACAATGAGTGCGAGCTCGGAGCGCCACCATTCGATGCTTCATGTGCGATTGACGCGCACCGGCGAGTGCTCAGCGGGGTGGCCTTATTGAGCCCACGCATTGGCACTCTCCTCATCGCCGTTAGCGCAGAATCAGATTTACGCGCGAGCTGTCCGGAGGTGCTGCGCGACTCCGGAAGCGCGCACCCGCTATCGTCGCGCTTGTCTTCAGCGACGAGTCGGCACTGTAAGCGATCACGCGGAGGCAATAGGCGCCCGCCGTTGCGAGCACCACTTGGCGGTACTCTCCTGTTTCGTTGGTCCTGGCCACCTCGGGTGAGGCGGCGCCTGTATGCGCGTGCTCGTCGCATTTCCCTTCGCTGGAAGCGACGGAGCGGATGTACGCGTTAGCGAGGGGAGCGTTGCCTTCCGTTGTAGCGGTGCCGATCACGACGATCCAGGTTCCCGATACTTCTTCGCCGCCTCCGGTCGCTCGGCTGCACGCGACGCCCGTCGCACTGACGCCTATTGCGACAGCCAGCCGTAGTACGTGCAGAAGGTGTAGTCGCGCACTTGCTTTCATTTCAACGCCTCTCATGGCCGCAAAGTAGGCAATCCCGTGCTCACTGCGACAGTCACGGTTTGCGTTGGATTATCCGTGCATCATGAACGCCCGGCTCGTCATCTGGGCCGGCGATCCGCGCCGGCTTCAGGAGCGTTTGCGCAACTGCACGAGCGGATTGGTCTAGGTCGCTTTGCGCTAGAGTAAGGGTTGCCCTCACCGTCGGCCCGACAATGGGATCTTGTAACATGGTCCCGAGTGCCTTGTACACCTCCACACGCACGGACGTGTCATAGTCCCGCACGAGCGGTAGCAGGGCGCTGTACTTCTCGGTGCCCCCGGAGACCAGATGTACGATTGCCCTCACGGCCGCCCTCCGAACGGGTGCTGCCGCATCGCGCAGTCCGACTGTCGCGAGCTGCACAATGACGGCCGTATCCCTTGTGATTTGCGACAGCGAGATCAGACACGCGGCGCGAAGATCAGGGGTGTCATTGTTCACGCATCGGATCAGACTCGTGTCGGCGCGCGAAGCAAGGCTGCCGAAGCTTCCAAGCGACGTGGCTGCGGTTCGTCGCACAAGTTCGCTCGTGTCGCCGAGGGCCTCAATGATTGCCGGTACCGCTGTTTCCGCTGCACTCCCGTGGTTCGTGACGAGGCGAATAGCGAGTTCGCGCACGCTTGCATGGTCGTCGCGTATTGCTGCTGTCAGCCCTGGCAGGGCACGAGCACCGACGGTCGCGAGAGCAACAGCCACTGCCTCTTGTACGTCTCCACTCGCGTCGTTCATCGCGCGCACCAGAGCGCTCACAATCTTGTCCGACTGTGGCGCTACATGATACAGGGCATAGGCGGCGTCGATGCGGTCTTCAACGGCCGCGGCGGTTAACTGCGCTGCCCACTTTTCAGCGGACCGACCCTTATAAGGACGATCTGATCGTTCGCATCCACTCAATGCTAGGACAGCAAAGGTGAGCACTACTGCAGGCCGTGCCAAGGGATTCACGGCGTACCTCGTCTCACGGCGTTGCGGGCACGTACCGCCGCATCGCGGACATCCGGGTTGCTATCCCGTAACGCAAGAGTAATGGCGGAATCTGCGGACGCGCCCGGTGCTAAGAAGTGCCCAAGCGCTTCTAACGCAGCCATGCGCAGCTCGCTGCGTTCGGAACGCGTTGCTCTCACCAGGATGGGAATGACGGTATCGCGTTCACTGCCAATCTTTCCGAGCGCCTGGGCAGCCTGAACCCGCACCCAACCGATGCCATCCGTCTGCACAAGACGCGCAAGGGGGATCGCTCCCGTGGCGGCGCCGCTCCCTATCCGTCCAAGAGCCTCCGCCGCCGCGGCGCGCACATCATGATGCGGATCCATCAAGGCGCTCACGAGCGCTGGTACGACCAAGGGAGATCGCGTGCCGATCTCGCCGAGCGTGCTCGCCGCCCGTTCCCGCAGGACGATATGGTTGTCCTCGAGGAGTCGGACCAGCGCCGGTGTCGCCTCGAGGGCATTGGGCCCCAGCGAGCCCAGTGCCTCCGCCACTGTTGCGTGGACATCGGCATCGCGCTCCGACGCGAGTACAGCCATCAGTGCTCTGGCCGCCTCGGGCGACTTGCTGGCGTCGTGTGCAAACGCTTCTACCGCGCGATGACGCACCATAGAGTCGGCACTTGTCATCTGGTCGATCCAGTATGAGATCGGCCGTCCCTCGTGTTCCACCTCGCGGCTGCAGGCCGCGACGCCGAGCACTATTACCAGCACACGAGTGCGCATGCAACGCGAGCGCAGCATGGTCAGATCTCCTGTGGCTTGAACATCAGGAGGCGCAGCCCGTTGGCAATGACCACCAGCGTGCTCCCCTCGTGAAAGATGACCGCAGTGCCGATGCCGACCTTTCCTGTGACCGCCGCCACCACGAGCACGGCGATCACTCCGAGCGACACCACGACGTTCTGCTTGATCACTCCGCGTGCTCGGCGGCTCAGACCAACGGCAAAGGACAGTCGCCCGAGATCGTCTCCCATCAACGCTACGTCCGCCGTCTCGAGGGCCGCCGCCGTGCCAGCGCCACCCATAGCGATGCCCACCGATGCGTGCGCCAGGGCTGGCGCGTCGTTTACTCCGTCTCCGACCATTGCGACACGCCCATTGGCGGACAGTTCTTTCACGATGCGCAGCTTGTCCTCTGGCATAAGGCCCGCGCGCACGTCGCTGATACCCACCTGCTTGGCGATTGCCTGAGCGACTGACTCATTGTCGCCCGTAAGCATGATCACGTTCGCCAAGCCAAGCGCTCGAAGGGCGGCAATTGCCGCTGGTGCGTTCTGGCGTGCTTCGTCCGCGACGCCAAGCACCCCGAGCCATTCTCCCGTTCCGCCGTTTGGCAGTCGCCGCACGATCATCGCGGTCTGGCCTGCCGCCTCGACGTCTTTCACGGCGCCAAGCACAGCGGGCGGTACTTCCTTCTCATCGAACATGAGAAGACGGCCTACTTCCACCACAGCATCACCCACGTGTCCGCGAACTCCGCGGCCCGACACCGCTTCAACATCACGCACCGGCTCCGGCGTGATCCCTCGCTTCACCGCGTCAGCCAGTACCGCGCGTGCAAGCGGATGCTGAGAATGTGCCTCGACGGCTGCTGCCGCTGCGACTATCCGTCCCTCGTCACCCCCGTCCATCGTGATGACGCGGACGATGGAAGGCTCGCCTTTCGTGATGGTGCCCGTCTTGTCGAGTGCCAAGGTTTGCACTGCGCCCAGCGCCTCGAGATACGCACCCCCCTTGATCAGAACACCGTTTCTTGCCGCTTGAGCGATGCCGGCCAGGACAGCTGCCGGTGTGCCCAGTGCCAGCGCGCAGGGGGAGCTGGCGACTAGGACGGTAAGCGCGCGGTAGATGGCTTCCGACCATGTCCACCAGCCGACCAGTGGCGGCACCAGCATCAAGAGCACACTGCCGATCAACACGACGGGCACGAACACCCTTTCGAACCGGTCTGTGAACTGCTGCGTTGGCGCCTTCTGCGTCTGCGCCTCAGCGACCAACTTGATCACGCGATCCAGCGTGCGATCTCCCGCCGCAGCGGTCACCTCGACGGTCAGGGCTCTTTCCCCATTCACGGAGCCGGCGAACACCTGCTCACCGGGACTCTTGGGAATCGGCGCGCTTTCGCCCGTGATCGGGGCCTGATTCACATCAGATTTGCCCTCTTTGACAACCCCGTCGACGGAAACGCGCTCACCCGGCTTGATCAGCACGGCGTCGCCTGCCTTCACCTCCGCAATCGGCACGCTCCGCGTTTGCCCGCCCGAGACCACGAGGGCTTCCTGCGGAGCAAGCTCGGCGAGCGCCGTGATGGCAGACCGCGCGCGGCCCAGCGCGTAGTGCTCAGCCGCGTGCCCGAGACTGAAGAGAAAGAGAAGGAATGCTCCCTCACGCCATTGCCCGAGGGCTGCGGCTCCGAGGGCGGCGACGACCATCAGCAGGTCGATGTCGAAGCGGAAAGCGCCGCGCCGCACATCCTTGAGAAAGTGACCGACATTGTCACTCGCTCCGAACACATACGCGAGGACGTAGCTGGCCAGCGCCACCTGGCCGAGAGATGCCCGATCCAAAACGATCCCAAGCAGCATGAAACTTCCCGCTGCCAGGCTCCAGACCAGCTCTCGATTCCGGTGATACCACTCCACACCGACGCCGTCTGTCGCTTCCTCTCCCGACCTGTTGATGTCTGGCACCGTGACGCGCGTCGCGCTATCGCAGCAGCGCTCTGCGGTCGCCTCCGCAGTTGCCTTCTTTGCGTCCCCCGCGCGCGGCTTCGCCACACGAAGCTCGCGGAGCGCTCGGCGAATGACATCGAGCGTCGTCCGTTGACTGTCGTATTCGACACGTACGAGCTGCGCCGCAGTGTTTGCAGAGGCGGCAGTCACCCCGGGCAGTGCGAGCAGAACACGCTCGATGCGTAGGCCCTCGTCCTCCGACCCCGCCGCTCGTATCGCCAGTGTCGCGTGACCGTACCGTGTCGTGAGGCCGGCACCAGCAGCCAATGCCATATCGGCGATCTGCCCGAGACTCAATCGCTCTGGATCGTAGTGCAGACACAAGGCAGCGGACGGAGAGACTCGCGACTTCTCCGACAGCTGCTGGTGGATATCATCGACTGGGGGGAGGCTATTTGCTGGTAGCACGTGCACGGATTCCACGCCGTCGCGCGACTCGAGCAGGGCGATCAATCTCGCGACGCACTCATCCGCCTCGTCCCCAACACCCGGTAGAACAACGGGCAGGTCCAAACGCATGGCCTTAGACATGACTTGCCTCCACGACTCCGAAATCTTCCGCTGCCGTCGGCGACGGCGTATCAACGAACCAGCCGTAAATCGCGGGAAGCAGCAGCAGCGTGAGCAATGTCGATGTGAGGAGACCGCCCACGACGACTGCAGCGAGTGGGCGCTGAACTTCCGATCCCGCGCCGGATGAGAACAGCAATGGCAGAAGTCCGAGAATCGCGACCGTTGCGGTCATGAGCACGGGCCGCAGGCGCAGCACGGTGCCTTCGTAGATTGCCTCCGCCAGTGGCTTGCCTTCCGCGCGCAGCGCGTTGATGTAGGTCACGAGGACGACGGCGTTGAGAACGGCGACGCCGAAGAGCGTGATGAAGCCCACTGACGCTGGCACCGACAGGTACTGGCGAGAGATCGCCAGACCCAGAATGCCACCGATGAGCGCAAATGGAACGTTCAGAATGATCAGGGCCGCTTGCTTCAATGAGCCGAAGCTCGCGAAGAGCAGGAGGTAGATCAGTGCGATAGTCAGCGGCACGATGACGGCTAGACGTTTCATCGCGCGTTGCTGGTTCTCGAACTGGCCACCCCACTTGATGAAGTACCCAGTCGGTAGCTTCACCTCATTGGCGATTCGCTGCTGTGCCTCCGCCACGAATCCGCCCATGTCGCGGCCACGCACATTGAGCTGGATCACGATGCGACGCTGGCCGTCGTCGTGACTGATCTGCTTTGGCCCGACGACCGTGCGCACTTCCGCGATCTGCGACAGCGGCACGCGGGCGTGGCCATCCTTGGTCGGTACCAGCAGCGCTCGAATCGCCCCTTCGTCCGAACGAAAAGGGGCTTGGAGACGCACGGTGATATCGAATCGCCGGATTCCCTCGAACACCTGCCCTGATTGCTCACCGCCAATGGCGGTTTCGATGGTCTCTTGTACGTCGTCCACGTTCAGCCCGTAACGTGCGATGGCGCCACGATCAACCTTGATCTGCAGCTGCGGCTGACCACTCACCTGCTCGGTTTGGACGTCGGCCGACCCCGGAATACTGCTGACGATTCTTTGAATCGCCTCCGCCTGCGCCACAAGCTTGTCCAGGTCGTCTCCAAAGAGCTGGATCGCCAGCTGCGCCTTCACGCCACTCAGGAGCTCATCGACGCGATTCGCGATGGGCTGAGAGAAATTGAGTGCCACGCCGGGGAACTTGCCGAGACGCTCCTCGAGAGCCGTTACGATATCCGCCTTCGAGCGCCCTTCCGTCCACTTCTCTTGTGGAATCAGTGTGACGATTGCCTCGATGTTGTTGACGGGCTCCGGGTCGCCACCCGCCTCGGCGCGACCGACCTTTGAGACAACGTCCGCGATCTCGGGGATACCCTTTGCGAGCCGCTCCATCTCTCCAGCGGTGCGCAATGCCTCGTCCAACCCGGCGGATGGGGCGAGCGTTACTCGATAGAGGATGGACCCTTCCTCCAGGGCAGGAACAAACTCAGTGCCCAGAAACGGAACCAGCGCCAAGCTGCCAATAAGTGCGACTACCGCTCCCGTCACTGCCTTGCCGCGATGCTTCAAGGCCCACCGAAGGGCCGGCAGGTAAGGCCGCTTGATCACGCGCATGATCCATGTGTCTTCCTCGCTGCCGCCTCGCAGGAAGAATGAGCACAGGACCGGGATGATCGTGAGTGAAAAGAGCAGCGAGCCGAACATCGCGAATACCACGGCGAACGCCATCGGCCGGAACATCTTTCCCTCGACGCCCTGTAGCGTGAGGAGTGGCAGGAACACCAGGATGATGATGGCAATGGCGAACAGGATCGGACGCGCGACTTCCTGCGACGCGCGGAGCACAACGTGGAACGCTGTCTCCTTGCGTTCTGCATGGTGACCGGCTTCGGATAGGTGCCGATACACGTTCTCCACCATCACGACGCCCCCATCGACCATCATACCAATAGCGATGGCGAGTCCACCGAGACTCATGAGGTTCGCACTGAAACCGAACCATTGCATAAGCATGAAGGCGAGCAGCAAAGACAGCGGCAGCATCGCAGTGACGATGAGCGCACTGCGCACATTGCCGAGGAAGAGGAACAACACGATGACGATGAGCACCGCGCCCTCGAGCAGCGCATCGCGCACCGTTCCTACCGCGCGCTCAACCAGCTCGGACTGATCATAGTAGGGAACGGCCTGTACACCGGGGGGCAACGCCTTGTTGACCTCAGCGATGCGCGCTTTCACCGACGTGATGACCTGCGATGTGTTCTCGTAGATGCGTTTGAGAACAATGCCGGTTACCACCTCCCCTTTGCCGTTCATGGACACGGCGCCGCGGCGCACTTCCGGCCCGACCGAGACCGTTGCCACATTGCGGATAAATACCGGCGATCCGCCGCGGCTTGCGACGATGATGTTCTCGAGGTCCTGTGACGTCTCGGCGAGGCCGATGCCCCGAATCAGGTACTCCTCAGGGCCACGCGTGATGTAGCCGCCGCCGACGTTGCGATTGTTCGTGCTCACCGATTGGCGGATGTCGCTCAATGTCACACCGTACTGCAACATCGCTCTCGGATCCGCCTGAATCTGGAACTGCTTCACGTCGCCGCCGAACGACAACACTTCGGTGACGCCCGGAACCGTGCGCAGATTGTATTTCACGACCCAGTCCTGGAGCGTGCGCAACGACGTGGTCGTCTCACCCGGGCCCCGCACCACGTACTGGTAGACTTGGCCGAGTCCAGTTGTGATGGGACCGAGTTTCGGCTCGCCCAATCCAGGTGGAATGTCCTCCTTCGCTGCCTGAAGCTTCTCCAGTGTCAACTGTCGAGCGAAATAGATGTCGACGTCGTCCCGGAAGTACACCGAGACCTGGCTGATGCCGAACGCGGAGATGGACTTGACCTGCGCGACGCCCGGCAGACCGTTCATCGAGACTTCCACCGGATAGGTGATGAGCTTCTCGACCTCTTCCGGTGCGAGGCCGGGCGACTCGGTCACGATTTGGACGAGGACCGGAGACACGTCTGGAAACGCGTCGATTGGGAGACGTGTCAACGCAATCCCTCCGCCGCCAATGGCGGCGAGCGAGAGCAGGATGATCAACAGTCTGTTCTTGAGGGAGAACGCGAGGAGGCGTTCGATCATTGCTTTACTCCTCCCCTGCGAAACTCGCCTTCGTCAGCTCCGCCTTCAGCTGAAACGCGCCCTTCGTAACGACGCGTTCACCCTCCCGGATTCCCTGCGTGACGAGGATTGTCTTTGAGCCGCGCGCGGCTTCAGGGCCACCGGACAGAACGACACGTCGGGCGACGAACTGCCCTGGAGCTTTCATGACGAACACCACCGATTGCCCATTCAGGTCCTGCACCGCATCGCTTGGAAGCGTTACTCCGCCTGACGGCTTGCCCGACGGCGCAACGATGCGCGCCTGTGCGAACATCCCCGGACGGAGCCGGCGTGATGGGTTCTCGACAACTACACGCGTCTTCATCGTTCGACTCATGCTATCCACGATGCCGCCCGCGAACGTGACTCGCCCAGCGAAGCGCTCCTCGGGGAAGGCAGTCGACGTAACGGTTACCGCTGCCCCCGGATGGATTCTGCCAAGGTCGGCCTCGTAGACATCAACGGTTATCCAGACGTGCCGCAGGTTGGCGACCGTGAAGACGACTGCAGTCGGACCGACGATCTGCCCAGGCGTGGCGTTGCGCTCGACGACTGTCCCAGTGACGGCGGACCGAAGGCCGTAGCCGCCTCCCTCTCCTGACGTCGCGCCATAGGTCCGTAGCTTGGCCGCAGCGCTCGAGAGGTCGGCTTCTGCGGTACGGTACAAGACCTCGGCATCGAGCATCTCCTTTTGCGGCGAGATCTCCTGCTCGTACAGCCGCTTCTCTCGCTCGTAGTTGCGCTTTGCAACACTAACGGCCGCTGTCGCGCGCGCGAGGTCGCCACGCGTCTGACCGACATCCGGGCTTTCCACTTCTGCCAGGATGTCTCCCGCGGATACTTCCTGTCCAAGGTCGGCTTTCACGCTGATGATGCGACCTTCGGCGCGAGGCGCCACTAGTGCTACGTGGTTGGCGTCATAAGTGATCGTGCCGTTCGCGACGAGCGTATCCCCGGTAACCGCAGATGCCGGTGTCGTTTCGACCGCGGCCAGCTTCAGCGCCGCGGAATCAAGCCTCACGATAGAATCGCTCGACGCCTTCGTGGCCGTTGGCGTGTCGGCTGGTGTGGCCGACCCACCACTGGTGAGTGCAACGGCCACAATGATCGCAGCGAGGATGGCGAGTGCGCCGATCCAACGGGCGTGCCGATGTGAACGCAGTCGGACCCACATTCCCCGTGAGGGTGTCGAGCGAGTGCTTGCGATGCTGTCATTTGATGCGGTGCCGTGTGTTTCCTTCTGACTGTCGGTCATGGATGTGCCGGAGAGATGAGAGGGTGGGTTGACGTTGGATCGCGTGTCGTTCGCGGGCTCATGCCCGCGCGGGTCATTCACGCACCCCTTCCATCACACTCGCTTCATCCCGACCAAGGCCAATCGCTGCGGCCAGCTCCGCCAGCGCCTCGCGCTCGGCCAGCCATGCCGTCCAGTAATCCTGCTCCGCTCCGATCACCTGGTTGCGGATCAACAGGAGTACCGGGAGTCCGACCTTGCCCTCGCGATAGGCCGCCTCCAGCAGACGCCTGTTGTCGCGCGCGGGGCCTAATACCGTCGACTCGAGCACCTCGACCGCGGTAGCCGCAGCTTCGTATGCGCGATAAGACTGCTCGACCTCCACACGAACGCGTGTCGCTGTCGCTACTCGATCCAGCATTGCCTGCGATGCGGCTGCACGCCTGGCTTCTGTCTCTCCCTGCTGTCGGTTGAAAACCGGCAAGGACATTCCGATGCCTGGTCGTATCGCGGTACGCCCGCCGTCGTTGCTCTGCTCCACGACGACGCGCGCGAGGAGATTCGGCAGCGCCTCTCGACGGGACAGCGATACGAGCGCCTGCGCTTCGGAGATGGCGGCGTCCCGCTCGGCCAAGTCCGGTCGCTGCGATATCGCGCGGCTCAGAAGTCCGTCCAGCGTTACCAAGGTGTCAGTTGCAGGAGCGCCGGCAAGAGTTCTCCCAGTCGCGAGCGTGCTCCAGCGCAGTTCTACTGTACCGCGAGCGCTGTCGATGCGTGCATGACGGTGAAGGCTGTCGTACACCGGCACGACGACGACATCAGTCGCTATGCCCACCAGGCGCCTGAACTCCAATGATGCTGATTCCTGATCACGATGCGCCCCGAGAGCCTGCGACCGTGACCGACCCAGTTCAATGACGGTGAGGTTGTAATCCAGCTTGCTGATTTCGCCTTCTCGGAGCTGCCGTACCGCCACTTGAGCAAGACGTTCGTTCAATGCGAGCACTTCGTCCGCGAGCGCCGCTCGGCGTCCCGCTGCCACGATGCGATAGAAGTCGCGCTCGACGTCCGCCAGCGTGACACGCGTCGCATTGGCGGTGCCGAGTCGAGCCCGAGCAACGCCTGCGTTCGCGACCGCGACGCGCCGACCGCGCTGGCCGCCAATTTCGATCTCCTGACTCAGCCCGATCTCTGGGCGCGTCCCACTCGACCCCGTGGTGAGGAAATCGGCTGACGGGTTTGATCGTATCAGCCTGGCCTGGCGGAGCTGTCCCTGCGCGACGGCGATGTCCAACCGGGTGGCAGCCAGTTCCGGGTTGGCTCGCAGTGCACGCGTCAGCGCATCGGGCAATGAGATTCTCGCCGTATCGCGCGGAACGGGCACACGCGACTGCTGCGCCTCTGCGCGGACGAATGGCCATACGAAGGACGATAAAAGCGCGAATGCCGAGAATGTTCGTCGCGCGAGGTGCAGTCGCCGATGTCGCGAATGCAGGATGACATGCGCTTCCGCATGTGATTGGTGATAAAGCAAGAACACGATCTCTCTCCACGATGCCGGCGGGCCCGAGCGCGCCTCGCACGCGGGTGCGCGAAGGGCGGCGTCTGGGTCAGTGAGTGCTTCGGATGTGTGGGGACGCAGTTCGCGGCGCGGAGGAGCGCACGCATGTCTGCGCAGGACCGATCACGGACGCGCGGCTACAGCACGCGCATCCGGACGTGTCCGAGAGATTACAGAATCGGGGGTCGGAAAGACGGCGCCGCGGCCACGCTCACCAATGCGGTCGCGCTACTACTCGGCTGTTCGTCATGACAAACAGGAGCGTCGTCAATGGAGACGCCAGTCGACACCGTCGCAACATGGGCGTGCGAGCAGTGGTCGATGTGCTGCGAGTGGTGCGGGCTGGGTGGCGAATCCGGGAGCGTTACCGGAGTGCCCTGATTCCCGTGCGATGTTCCTTCCACTACAGTCGACTGTGCATCGCCATCGTGTACATCCGGGAACAGGACCTCGAGCGTGCTCGCCGAAAAAGCGATCATCGCAATGAGGCCCGCTACCAACCGGAGTACATGACGCGAACGCAACATGCCGATGCTGACCTACCTCTCCGTCGTGCTCTTGACGGCTGAAATGTCATGAAGACGCTGGCTCTTCACGTAGCAAGGAG
Source organism: Gemmatimonadota bacterium (assembly GCA_040389905.1). Classification (GTDB taxonomy): domain Bacteria; phylum Gemmatimonadota; class Gemmatimonadetes; order Gemmatimonadales; family Gemmatimonadaceae; genus AG11. The sequence continues at coordinate 13,219 of JAZJZK010000018.1, forward strand.
TTAGCCTACACGCATGAAGAAGTCTTCACATGTTAGTGGGTACGCAGACGCCGCGCAACGGGAGACCGCGGCCCCCTCGATGATAGCGAGCGAGGATCGTGTGCTGCCGTTGGGTGGCAGGAGCCCAGCACAGTGTGATCACGCGGTTGCGGGCTCTACAGTCGTAGGAGCTACCCGCACTTCCGTTCCGTTGATTGCGCTGCCTATCCCAGAGCTTCAGGAACTCGCAAAGCTCTTCGACTTGTTGTCCAACGAAACGCGACTCGCCATCGTTCTTGCCCTTCGCGGAGCAGACTCAATGGGTACCGAGCTGTGCGTGTGCGATCTGGCTGCACTCGTAGGCGCTTCGCCTTCTATGACCAGCCATCAGTTGCGATTGTTGCGCGATGGGGACGTTGTGCATCAACGCCGCGATGGCAAGCGTGCACTCTACCGCTTGGTCGAGGGTCCGCTCCTGCATCTGCTCGGCGATGGAATGGACCATGCCAAGATGCACGTCGCTCTGCGCCCTCGTGGGGCAAGCATCAGCGCCTAGCTCCTGGGTGCCCTTCGCCCTGCACGCGAGAAAATGAACGCCATTCTTCATATCCTGTGGCTGTCGCTCATTCCGGTGGCCGCCACCGGGCTCGGCGCGGTCGTCGCAGTGCTTCGGCCGCCAGGCGCTCGAGTGAAAAGTGGAATCCAGCATTTTGCTGGGGGCGTCGTCTTCGCCGTGGTCGCCGTTGAACTTCTGCCCGACGTGGTTCGCACGCGTACCCCAGTCGAGGTCGTCATTGGGTTCGCCGCGGGCATTGGTTTGATGCTGTTGCTGCGGCGCTGGACCGACTCCGCGGAAAAAGCGCCGGACCCGTCAAATGAGAGCAGCCCCAAAAAGGCGCTCTATAGCATTCCAGAGCAGACTGCGCGTGCGGCCTCTGGTGAGGCGCCCACTGGGCTCCTCGTCGCAGTCGGCATTGACATCCTTCTCGATGGGTTGCTCCTCGGCATCGCCTTCGCAGCAGGGGCCAAGGAAGGCCTCCTGCTCACGTTGGCGCTGAGCCTTGAATTGCTGTCCCTCAGCTTGGCGATCACAGCGAGCCTGCTTGACCGGTCAGCGTCTCGCACACGTGCTGTTGTTGTTCCTGTGCTTCTCAGCCTGCTGCTGTGTGTAGGGGCAATTGTCGGTGATACGGTACTCCACAACGCATCCCCGGCCGTCCTCGCGGCGGTTCTGTCGTTTGGATGTGCAGCCCTACTCTTCTTGGTGACGGAAGAGTTGCTCGTCGAAGCGCATGAAGTCCCCGAGACGCCGGGCACGACGGCAATGTTTTTCGCCGGATTCCTCCTCTTTCTCGTTCTTGGAATGATTGGCTAGCAAAGGCAGAAGCGAGCTCCGCCTTGAGTGGCAGTTGGGTACGGCACGACTCGTGAGTATTAGGCGGTTAGTAGATCCCACGCCTCTCATTCAACGCGGTTATGCCCCACATATCGGAACACTCGTCCCCTCGGCGGTTGCCCCACGCTGATCGCTTGCCTCGCCCGCTCGGGCGCTTCGTGCTTGTTGGAGCACTCCTCTCCGTGGGATTTATTTCGGCGTGCAAGAGCGGTAGCAAGCGGCCGAAATACTCTCCACGGGCGGTCACCAAGGTGCTCGCGGTCCCCGCAACCTCCCTGCAGCCGGCCATCGCCGCTCGCACAGGCAGTGAGGATCGACCGAAGTGGGTGACGACTGATCGTTGGAGGCGCGTCCGGGCGATCTACACGGGATTCGAGAACGCGCCGCTGTGGCTCGAAGAGGGTGGCGTGAAGGATCGCGCTGATGCTCTGCTCGAGGCTCTGCGCACAGCGCCGGATCACGGGCTGGATACGGCGGCGTACCCACTGAGCGAGATCGCCGCGCTCGTCAACGCGAAACGACTCACAGACACTGCGTCAGCCGGAACGCTGGCGGATGCTGATGTGCTCCTCACGTCCGCCTACGTAGCGTACGCGGCGGACATGCTTGTCGGACAAGTCGATCCGAAGACAGTCTCACAGGCGTGGCATATCCCCGCCATGCCCAATGAGCTCGATAGTGCCATCGTGCACGGGATCGAGAGCGCCGATATGAATCAGTCGCTCGCGGACATGGCGCCGCAGGATCCGGACTATGCGGCGCTCAAAACGGCGTTCGCCAGATACCGGCAGATCGCCGCAAGCGGTGGTTGGCCCGTCGTCACGAGCACCGGCTCACCCGATCTTCAAGCACGCCTAACGAGTGAGCTCGCGGCCGACGATTCATCCCGGTCGGAAGACCGAGGCGCCGATTCCATCGCGACGGTGCCACTGCCGAAGAGCGCCGGGCCTTTGACGAAGAAGACGACCCCGACAAGTGCTGGTGCCGGTCTCAGTGCGCTCATTTCGCAGTATCAGGAACGGCACGGGCTGGCCAAGAATGGGAAGCTCGACAAAGCGACGCTCGCAGAGCTCAACATCACCGCTGAGCATCGTGCGAAACAGATTGCCGCCAACCTTGAGCGGCACCGCTGGTTGCCGCGCTCACTCGGCTCACGCTACGTGTACGTCAACGTTCCCGCGTTCCGACTCGATGCCTACGACAGCGGCCAGAAGACCCTGTCGATGAAGGTCGTGGTTGGGGACGAGTATGAGGGCAAGACGACGCCCGTGTTCAGCGATTCCATGGAGACCGTGGCGTTCCGTCCGTATTGGAATATCACTCCGGATATTCAGCGCAAAGAGATCGTCCCCAAGCTCGCGTCGAACCCAGGGTATCTCGAAGCACAGAACATGGAGTGGTATAACGACGGCGGAACGCGTCGCATCCGACAGCGTCCAGGGGACAAGAACTCGCTCGGGCTCGTGAAGTTCCTGTTCCCCAACAACTTCAACATTTATCTCCACGACACCCCTGCGAAGGCGCTGTTCCAGCAGACAGATCGAGCGGCAAGTCACGGCTGCATTCGGCTTGAGAAGCCTGCTGAGCTTGCGCAGTGGGTGCTCGGATGGGATGCAACGCGCGTCCAATCCGCGATGAACGGATCTGATGACAACAAGCAGATCAAGGTCGCACCCAAGATTCCCGTCTACATCGTGTACTTCACCGCCTATTTCCGAGACGGCCAGCTCTTCTTTGGCAACGACGTCTATGAACGCGATGACAAGCTGGAAAAGCAGGTCACAGCTGTCACGACCGCTGGCACGTAGCTGGCGCTCGACGGAGAGGGGCGCCGGCACCGTTCGTGCGCGGCGACTCCTCAGTCAGGTTTCCGCGCAAGGGAGCGGTCGGACAATGTTTGACGGCGGACTCGAATCGCCTCAGTCATTTCCTGAGCTACGGTCGCTGGAAGCCAAGCCACTTGAGGGTAGCACGCGCGGCCCTTGACTCGTCCCAGCTGCTCTTCTTCCGACCGTTCATCTATCATCGCTTCACCATTGGAGGGTGTGTCACCATTCCCTTCAACCACGCCCGCATCGTGGCCGCCGTGGGACGCTGCTGTAGTTCAACGGGCATATAGAGCCACTGTCGCCATCCACCACGGTTGGTCAGAGGAAGTGCCCTCACGGTGGTGATGTGTCCCTTCGCAATCGCTTTCCGGATAAGCGTTGCGTGGATCTTGTAGCCATCCTCGGTAATTCGGTCGTTCAGCCGGGCAACCATGATGAAGTCCTCGAGACAGTAGGCACGGCCCGAGACCTCGATGAGTTGCGCCACGGCCTGCTCTAGCGTTGGCCGCCCAAACCGTACCTGCTGTTCGGGCCCGATCCAGAACATCGCTATGTGCCCCGACGCCCCACCCTGAATGTTCGCCTGAGGCGTGTACCTCCGCATCACGTTATAGTCGACCCCCGGGTACGCTTCGTAGAATTCCTTCAAGGACTTCCAGCACGACGCATCCATCGCCGAATACTGCGGGGTATGTGCAAGTCGATAGCGTGCCGCGTCTTCGCGCTTCGGGAACTGACGACTGCGCCGCGTCCACTGGTTCCCTGCCGCGTCGACGTCAAGCAGATCGGCAATGAATGCATGAAACGCGCAGGTGCGCTCCTTCTGGTGCCCACCTCTCTTGCCGAGATCGGTCTGACAGAGTTCCACGACTGCGGCGGTATCCTCGACATCCCAGCCACGGCGGACGGCCGCCTCGAGGCGCGCATAGTCGGGAAACACGCGCATCTGGTCCTTCTCATCTCCCTCTACGAACAGATTCCCGTCTCCGTCCAGTCGCGCACGCCCCAACTTGCCCAGGAGCAGTGCTTCTCTTACCGCTGCATCGGAGAGTCCGGCTAGGCTCACGACGGCTTCAAGTGCAGTTGCTGCTTCTTCGGCTGACGGAGCGGCGACATGCTCATAGTTGGCGTGGTATTCTTGGGCCGCACGCACCATTGAACTATTCCACGTTCGGCCCCGGGGGCGCGTGCGCAATGCGCCAACACGCGTCAATTCAAGAGCGATGACATCTTCCGATACGCCCTGACGCAACTGTCGCGTAATCCAAGCGCGTTCGGCTTGGGGGCCGGCCCTGTAGACCGCGTCTACTAAGCTCCGTCGGGTTGCCCCGCCAGGAAACTGGACGACCACCTCGGTCCGCTCGCCATCTTCAGCTGGCCGCATCCTCACAATGACGCCGGTGGCACGCACGATTCGGCGGACCTGCCCTTCGTGCGCGCGCCACTGTTCGAGCATTGCCGTATCACCACTGGCCAACGCGGAGTACATACGCGCACGGGTCGTGCGGTCCATCTCGCACGCGAGCCGCAGTGTGCGAGAGAAGTTACTCGCCGCCGCAAAAATGAGCTGTCGTTCTTCCTCCTCGAGATCGAGCGATGCCTTGGAGCGCTGTTCTAACTGTCGTATGCCCGACTCCAGCGAGGCTACGGCAGCATGTGCCGTTGCACTCAACTCGAGATACGCCTCACGCAGCGATGCGTTCGTGGCCCCCACGATATTCGCGTTCTCGCACGCATTGAGGAATTTCGCGCGTGCGAGGTCTCGCTGAGACTGAAGGTCAGCGATCTGCGTCCGGACGGAGTTGTCTATGACCGTCAGTTGATTCAGCCCCGCAGCGATGAAGTCGTTGGAGATGACTTCCTCAAGGGCTCTGAGCACCGCCCCTTCCACGACAGGCGACACGGACATTGTGCAGTCGTGGTCCCTTTCGCATTCGACGAAGCGGTAGAGATATGAGCCGTCGTTCGCATGCCACTGGCCGCCGCGTTTGCCGCATCCCGTATCCGTCCCGCCGCACTCGACATTCACAAGTGCATGAATGCGCGCGCCTTCATAGCCTCGCGGTCGCGGCTTCCCATTCTCCGTCCGGTAGTGTTGATCGGGCTTGGAGAAGAGACGCTCGATGATTCGCCAGCTTGATTCAGGCAGCAGTCCCGGAAACGCCTCGTGCTCGATGATGTGGAAGCATTCTTTTCCCTTGTCCTTGGGTCGGAGCTTTTCAAGACCCGACGCCCTGTAGCTATAGACACCATAGATTGCCGGCGAGTCGAACCAGTTGCGCAGCCGTGAAGTGGTTGCCGGCGACCAACTCATCGTGCTGCTTGCGCGCCACGTCGTCTCCCTCGTCAGTGGAATCATTCCTTCCTTCCCTGCGGGCCATCCATCTCCGCCGCGGCAAATCCTTTTGATGAGACTGTTGGCGCTGGTCTCTTCCAGCGCCCAGCGGACCATGCAGCCCTGCGCGGCGCGCACCTCGGGATCGGGAAGCGGCAACGCGTAGAGGATTCGGCCCTCCTTATCCACCTTCTTCGCGGTGTGTGCCGCCAACGCCTCCGGCCGTATGCGCTCCGCAAGTCCACACTCCTCCATGCGCTTGGCGAAGACCGGATCGAGCGGGTCTGCCCGTACGATTCCTGAAGGCAGGCTGTAGATGAGCGACTTCATCTTTGCCACTTCGAGCCGGCCAACCTGCGAGTCCTCCGAACGCGCTTCCGCGTCTGCGGCGGCTCTGAGCAGGTCGCGCACAATGCGATCTGCGTCATGCTTGTCAGCCATATCGAGAATGCGACCATTGACCAGCAGCTTGGCACCAGTGCGTCTCAACACGCCCATGAATCTTGTGGCATCTTCGATATCGCGCGCGACGCGGGAGAGCGAGTAGATGACCACCAGGAAGTAGTCGTTGGTCTCGAGCAGCTCGATCAGTTGCTCGAAGGTTTCGCGCTCTGTCAGGGTCCCGTCCTTGCGCACCTTTCGTGTGGCACGGTCACCCTTTTCGGCGTCGAGGAGCGTGACGAGTTCGTGACCGTGATCAATTCCGAACGGACGCAGGAAGCGAATCTGATTGAGCTGGTCGGCTCGGCTCCCCAATGAGCGCTTCACTTGGACGTTTGTGGACTGCCGCACGAGATGCACGACACGCTTGAATGCTCTCAAGCCCGCGGCGATGATGCCGTCGACGTCAAACGATTCATGCGATGCCCCATATGGCATTTCTTGCTCTTTCGTCGGCGTCGCGTCTAACTCGAGAGACTCTTCGCGTTGCACTGACTGCATGAGGGAGGTCATGGAACTCTTCATTGCATCACTTCCTGGTCCGTGTGGTGGTGTGTCGTCGAAAGCGCGGATGCGCAGTCGTCGTGTATCGGTGTGCGTGCTCGCTGTTGTTGCATCGACCTAGGCCGCGCCCTTCACTGGGGCCGCCTCGTCCGGATTGATCGGCTGACCCAATCCCGCCCCAATAGCTGGAGCTCGCCGCGGAGCTCTAGCGCCGTCGCTGCGACTTGACACAGCGTCAGCGCTAGGAGGTCCGCCCGGAGACCGAGGTACGCTTCCCGGTTGGTGGCGGGGGATCGCGCCGGCAATGACCTCCGTGGGCCACGAGTGCTTTCGGGGCTTCGGTTTGCGAACGTGGCGCGATGGGACGTGTCCGCCCGTGCCGCTTGAGGGCACGTGGCCAGAGTCGTCGAGATCTGCCTTCCGCTGCTCGCTGGCCCGGCTTCCTCCGGCTGTCTCGCCGTAGGCTCCAGCCGCATTTCTGCCATCGACTCCTCCACTCTCTAGTGTGAGTGTGGACGGAGCTGGAGCACCCTCTCGCGCCAAGGCGATCATGTCCGTCAATTGCGGACCGATCTTCAAAAGCTCGTCGGCGAGATCGAGCAATTGGCCGATGTCGTAGTAGCTTGGGCCGTCTACGGACAGATCAATGCCGAAGGGCCTGAGTGCTTCGCCCACGCGGATGACGCCGGGTCGGCGACGTCGATTTCTTGCTCGCTTCGGTAACTTGCCCATGCTCGATCTCCCAGTTGGCTCGTCGCCGATGCGACGTTGGGAGAGAGCGTAGGGCGGCTTTTCGGCATGCCCCTTTTCGCGCTTGTTTTACTCGCAAAGAACTTCAAAAGGAATCACCGTTTGTCATACCCGCTAGACAAAGGCTATGACCAACGGTGGCTGAATTCCTCTTCATTGCGTCCCGCACCGCAACGCTGCTAAGTGGTTGGCACCACATGTGTTATAAGCATGTGGTCGCGACTTGAGTATGGCGTGCCGATGGCTGGTGATCTTTGGGTGCGCGCGTCGCTGCCGTGGCGCGGTAGGGCGCGCCCTAGAGCAATTAACAATTCCCTACAATTTGCGCTCGTCCGTCCGAGGACGGGCCCTTCTCACCCAATAGTTGGGCACGACAGTTCACTTCCGGTACGCGTGCGCAAGCCTACCGGCGACCTGCCAATCAGGCTGTCTTCGAAAGGCTTCCGTGCGGTTTTTTCGCGAAAACGCGCCCTACTCGAGGCCGTACTTGGCTCGATAGGCGGCCTGATAGTCACTATCCTGGCAAAGGCAGCTTCCGTCAGGCGGACGGAGCTGCGGTGCGTTCAGGGTGCCTCGCAGCGGTCGAAGGAGGTTGATCTCCGTACGTGGCGCTATCGGTTGGCTTCTCAAACTCGCAGCGTCCACGACGATCTCGGCCGCGAGCAGAATGCCGGCCAAGGCTGACTGAAAGGCTGCGGGCACTTCCATTTCTGGCTGGTGGCCAGCTTCACCGTCGCCCAGCGTGAGCAGGACACCCCCGCAGATGCCGCGCGTGTAGAGTGCCTGCAAGGACTTCCCGAGGAAGGCTTGTAGCTCATTGCGGTGCGCGTCGTCGAGAGCCATCCGATCTCCGATCCACGAGAGCGCATCGGCGTCGAGCGGAGCACCCGTGTCGATATAGAAGCGCACCTTCTTTCGCTCAATGGGATCCTTGATGCGAAGCGCGTCTGCCACGATGTCGTCATAGTTGGGCTTCGGCCCATTCGGCATGTAGAAGCAGCACACACACGGTCCTTCAAGAAAGTTGTGTCGCGCCACCCCAATATTCTCGGGTCGCGTCCAGGCATTGTGGATCACCCTCGGTAGGGCAGCCTGTACGCGTACCCGGTCGGCGGCGGTATCTACGGCCAAGGCTACGCGCTCCAGTCGCCAGTTGCCCTGGCGCGATGCGAACGCGCTCACGTGCTGAGCCCAGGTTACATCATGAGGCACAATCGTGAGACCATCGGAAACCCACGGGGCGTCGCTCGCCGAGGTTGCCTTGGCGCCACGCTGATCGTGGGTCGTTCCCACGTAGCGCTGCGGATTGGTGTCGTCGTACTCCTCGCCATCGACGAGGTGGAGGGTCCCGTGAACGCCCCGCGTCCTGCGCAGGGCCCAGACCGTTGCGTGGCCGATTGCACCTATCCCGACCAAATGCGCCTCGCCGATGTCGATGGAATCCGGAAGGTCAGGATTGATCGGTCTGACGAGGTCAACACCGCCGCCGGTGTCGAGGCGCATCCGCGGGACCATATCAATCACCGACATACTGACGTCGGTATCCAGATCAGCATTCGAGAGCTGCGCGTGGAATACCGCGCGGAACACGTTGGCGGCCGCGAGACACGCCGCGACACACGCGCCAAAGATGTTGACTGACTTCCCGCTGCCGATGGGCGTCTTGTTTGAAATGGAGGCAATCCATCCATCGGACCCCGCATAGATCACGGCTCGATCCACCTTCCGGCCGTCAGCGCCTATCGGTGTTTGGCCAACGACCACTAGGACGGCCGCGTCGCTTGGATCGTCGCCCACGTCGAGTCGGGGGTTGATCGCTCGCGCCTGCGTTGTCAGATCTCCTACGATAGACGCGGCAGCGGCGTCCAGTGGGACAAAACGGATCACAGGGTAGAGACGCGAGCACAGGTCTACTAGCAGGTCCAGCGTGGCACGAGCCTCTGATGAACTCACACCCTGCGCATCCCACGCGACCGCAACCGGGGCGTTCTCCAGCGAACTCGCAAAAGCGCGCGCGTCGAACCCGGAAAGCACCTGGCTCGCAGACTTTGCTGCCTTGGCAAAGAATGGGGCGAGCGCCATCACATACGTCCGACGGAAGGAGCTGAATCATTTCCGTCGTCGCCAACTCGGATGAGGGAACGCGCCGCCTGTCGGCTCACTTCCACCCACTCACCTTCCTCCGCAAGCCGATACACGGCGGTGCTCGCGACTTCAAACGGACGCGACGCGAAGTCTGGCACCACGAGTGATAGGCCACCGGGAATTGTCACGGTGGCATAGTGGTCGTCGGTGCTGCTGTGGTAGGCTTCGGTGGGATGCGAATGCACCTGCCCCGCCAGGAGCAGACGTCGTCGGTACAGTTCCGCGTTCATCCGGAACAACTCGTTCCCGTCGACGGTCAGGCCCACCCCCTTCGCACCGCGGAATCCGTTCTGTTTGGGCGCGAATACTTCGACGACGTCGAAGATCTTCGCGTTGTCCTCGCGAGGTCTCCCGGCCCACAAGACCAGTCCTTCAAATCCTCGCTGGCCGACCTGCCGCAGGTAGTTGTGGCCGAACTCAATTAGACCTGCTGGGATCAAGAATTCTTCTACGTCGAGAACTCCGCGATGGCTCAGAGACGTTGCAGGTTTCACAGTGGCAATTCCTTGCAAGCAAAGCCAGAGACCTTTGCTTGAACTTGCGTGGTACCGTCTGGAAGCGGATGAAATGCGACGTTCACGCCGTACTCCACAATTGGCGCGGTGCCATAGGTGTGGAAGATGTTGAGAATGGCATCAAGGCGGCCTGCCCCAGCCGTACGATGCCGAAACCACGAATCGCCAGAGTGTCCCGGGTGCTCATGATACTCGCGCACACCGGGGACACACATAAATGGGATGTCATCCGGCCCCCACGCCTGAAGCACGAACGCGAGCTCAATCTGCTGCGGTACCGCATCTGATTGGCCGCTCGGTGAGCTGGGTTTCGGCGTGTGGTCAGATGAAGGTGCATCCACCGCCGCGGCACGTGCTCGACGCGGCAGCGGCCAGAAGACCTCCTTCATGCGGAGCGGTCGCCCAGTGAACGGGTCGAAAATACTCACCGATGGCGGCTCCGCATCGAAATTGGTGTAGTCGATCACCGCTCCAAACAGGACCGCCGGGGGGCGAAGCTGTGGAACGCACTGCATGATCGTCACCTTCGGAAAGGTGGCGTTGATGAGGACGGTGCCTCGCGCCCGATACACCTCTTCGTAGCGCCGAAAGGCAGCAACTTCCCGGTCGAACTTTACGCGGCTGACTGCGGGATCGACGAACTGAACCGTGGCGTGACGCCGCTGTGCGGCAGCCGTGTTCGGCGCCGGTATTTCCATGCTCGCGAACAATGCGGACGCTGCTAAGGCGGCCGCGGCCTGCGCCGCCAGGTCTGTGTCGTTCCTGATGGACGGCGCTCCCACCGGCGCGACGGCTTGCCCGAACACGTCCTCCTCGCGCGGTCCCAGAGATGCGGGGACGATGTCCTCCACCGTCCCCGCTACTCGTACCGGCGCCGCTGGCCGCTCGACCAAGAGGTCGGCGGCAGCCGGCTTAACCATTTGCGCCGGCTTCCAGCGACAGGAACAGCACCGCCCCTGACGGCAGTCCGTACGATTCTACGGAGCGCTCGTAGTCGAGCGGGTTCCCGTTGGCGTCCTTCAGGACAAACTCGTTGAGGCTACGGCCCGTCGTCCCCGTCTGCTTCAGCGCACGCTCTGCCACCTGACGCAACTTCCAGTTGACGTTTGCCTCGACGATGGTGTCCACCGTATTCACGACCACGGTCAGATTCACGTGGTTCGGCTTCTCGTCGTGCTTGCCATTTCCCACCGCAAGCATCGTCGCTTCGTTCGACATCGTTCGTAACTCCTGCTGATCGTGGATCAGCTCATAGCATCTCCTGGGGAATGGTCGAGGGGGATCGTGCGTGAGCGGTGTGGAGCCTTCGAGCAATCACGGAGTGGGATCAGTGTGCTGATCGGGTGTCCGGTTGTTTCGGAGACAGCTCCTGCGTGCAGCTTCCGCGATCTGGCCATTCACTTCTCGATTCCGGCGCCGAAGTGCGTCGGTACGAGGCCAACCTTACCTTGCAATCTTCTCCCACGCCACTGCGTTGTAATACGCTCTCCTGCCGCGACTTACACTGTACTCATCACTTAGCTTGCTACTGCGGGCCGCGCACGTTGAAAACCTGTGGATACTGTCGGTAAATCCATTTTTCCAACGATTCGACTTGGTCTCTTAGATGCTGTGCACCTCAGGGCACCACGAACGGAATACCGCGTGGTGTGGCGGCGTCCATCACCATGTGCGACGCGTAGCCCGCTGCGACGCCCACCAAGAGCGCCGCCAAGAAGTGCCACGCTAAGCCTTCCCACCCCGCCCGACTTGCACCAGCGGGGTCGCCGACGAGTGCTGCGGCCCGCTGTTCACACCGAGCAGCGGATGTCCGGCAGTGCGCCTGCAGCTGCACGTACGTCGCGAGCACCATGGCGCCTCCGCCGACCAGGCTGTGCGCGATGTTCCTGTGGTGAGACGAGACGGCCGGCTCGAGAACGTCCGGAAGAACGCCGCCGATATGACCACCCAGGCCGCCGGCGAAGATCTCCATCGCCAGTCGGATAGGGTCCGTCGTCGGCGCGACCAATGCGGCTGCTCCGGCTCCGATCAGAATTCCTGCATTCGAATGTTCGAGACGACCGGCATCAGGCGCGCTCCCCGAGTCGAAGGCGGTTGTCCGAGCTTGTGTAGTCCGGTATCGTGCGCACGTAGTCGTCAGCCTTGTTGCTGCAGGTGATGCGAATGCTCATGGATACGCTCGCTCTGAAAGAGTTTCTGGAGGCCACCTGCGCCGTGCCGCAGCCCGCTAGTCGTTAAGTGAACGATTAACGCAGTGCGGCTAGCTGCGCAAGGCCTGCGTGCTCGCAGCGGCTAATCAGAGAAGCGGCTGGTTCTCGGTGACGAATTTGCCACGCTCAAGGGCGATGGCCATGGTCTCACGCGACACGCCGAAGGCCCTGAAGAGGGGCTCGAAGCCGTTTCGCACCTGCACCGCGAGCCGGACTGCGTGCTGACGGAGACTTTCTGAGCGCGACTCCCATTCCGGAGTGCGCCAGGCCACAGGGGCAAGCCCGAAGCGCGACTCGAACTCCAGCCGAAGGACCACGGGCTGAATCAACAGCGCCGCGGCGAATCGGTTTGCCTGCCACTCCTCAGGAGCGACCGCGCGCCCTGGGCTTGGGAAGATCGCCCTATTCAGGGACGTCAAACACTCCACAGCGCCTGCCTCGGCGAACAAGTCGAGTTCCTCAGCCTGTGCCAAGTACAGCGGCCGATGCAGCTCCCAGTGTCCGATCTCATGCGCGAGCGTGAACCGGTACCGCCCATCCGTGCCTGGCATCTTGAGCGACCGGCTCAGCTCAATGCGGCCGCGGCGAGGATACATCCGCCCCAAGATGACATCCCCGTTCTCGCTCCCGAGGTCGCACTCGTCGTCGAACGACATGTTCTCGCGCTCGCAGAGATAGTCGTAGAGGAGCGTCTCTAGATCGACCTTGGGGGTCTCAGCGCACGACATGCCAAGAGCCCTCGCGCGAAGCTGCTCCGCCTTGAGCTCGATCTCGTCTTCGCGCAACCACGGAAAATGCACGCCTCTTCGCCTCTAATCTTTCCGCAGCTGCTGGCGCTGCTCCTCGGGAGACATGGCTTTGACTCTACGGTACAGCGCGAGTTCAGCCGCTGAGTTGGGAGCCAGATCACTCGGCAATTTTCTGGCGAGTGCAAAGACCTCGTCTGGATCTACCTCGAGTTCTCTGGCTATCGCTCTCAGAGTGTCTTCGGAGGCCGGCGGGGGATCGTCATCGAGCTCGAGCTGTGTGAGAAAGGGCGCAGACCGCTGAATCTTGCGCGCAAACTCGCGCAACCCGTCACCACGCTCAAGGCGGCGTTCGCGTATGAACTTGCCCAGCTCCGAAGACACTATTCAGCCTCTAATCGTTCAGTGAACACTTAACGTTACGCTGCGGCGAGTCATTCCGCGAGCGCCTGAAGTTCGTTCGTTTGGCGGCGCAGAGAACCCATGACGAACGAGCGGGCAGTCGTCTGAATTCGGGCGATAGGTGCTGCGACAATTGAAAACCGCGGGACGTCTCGACGGCTGGCGCCTGAGAATAAGCGGGCGAACATCTAGTGATGTTCGCCCGCCTGTGTCTTGGCCGCCGCTAGGCGTTTTGCGCGCGGCGACTGGTCTTTGCCGTCTTCTTGGCGATAGCGCGCCCGGGCCGGCGTCTCGCGCGGGCGACTGTCTTCGGCTTCTCGAAGGTGACTTTGATGCGCTCGCCCACGGCAATGGCGATCCGTCGAAGCATTGCTAGCGAGTGCCCCTCATAGTTCGCGTCTTCGAGACGTGCAATCACCGACTGGGTGGTACCTACCCGCATGGCCAACTCCTTCTGCGTGAGCTTGTACCGTTCACGCAGAGCATAGATCTCCTGGGCCACCTCGTTCGCCTCTGTGGCATCAGCTACCGCCTCGACCCAACCCTCCACGCCCGAGAAGAGTCGGTCGATTGCAGTAGCACCATCGTTCCGCAGGGCTGTATCCGTTTGACGAGAGGTCATCGAAGTAGTGGCAATGTTCAAGAGACGGTTGATTCAACGTACGTATGCTTCTTCGGGTCCTTCTCGAACTTCTCCTTGTACTCCGCGGCGGTAGAAATGTCGTTGGAGTCGACTTCGCCTTCCTTCGTGCAACCAAGAGCAAGGACGGCGACGCCTGAGCCAGCGAAGAAGTAGAGCACTCGGTAGTTCACCGTTCCGACTCGAGCTCGGAGCTCGTGAATCCCACCAGCGAGTGGCGCCGCGATTGGGCGCCGCAAGCCATGTCCCTCACGAGCCAACATCTCGATCAAGCTCTTCACACGAGCTGCGGCCTTGAGGTTCTGCTTCTTGCTCGGGCGGGTGAGCGTGATGAGCCAGTCATGAAACGGGACAACACCTTTTGATTCCTGGTACAGCAGTATGCTACACGGCATCAATCCGGCTCCTGATATGATATCGCATATTTGCGATTCCCGCAACCCTTGGAACCGTGACCCGCTCGGTAGGCAGATTCAATTTTGCAGCAGCGGCTGCAAAATTGTAACTCTCTAATCCATCAGCATTTGCGAAACTGGATATTCCAGCTCCGCACGGTTCTGCGACCGGGGTGCGAACGCCGGCGCGGTGGATCTCCGCGGCACGAGTCAGTCACCTTGTCGCGAAAGGACACACTCGGCCCGCGGCCAGCATCGAGGCGCGGCGTGTTCGGTATCATGCGCATCACGACGTCAACGCGGCGCGCAACGCTTCACCTGACTGAGACGGACGGGTCGGGCAAGCTCATTAGCGAGCGGACGAGTCCAAGAAGAACCCCGTGTAGACCCTGAGGGCGCTCCCAGGAGTCAGCCGCGTGGCGTCGTAACTAAACGCGGGAGCGCAATTCCAGGGGCGGGCCTAGTGGGACTGCCCGGCCTTGGTGTCAGGAAGGCGGCTGTGAGCTCGAGGCGTTGAGCGCCGTGGGACACCAAGTCCCTTCATCGTCCCATGCTTGGGACGTATGCCGCCCCTGCCGTGAGCGATGGGACCAGCGAGTCTGTCAGGGCGCCTTCCCGTATTTCGCGATGTCGTCGTGCGGAACGATGTCGACGAAATAGACGGTCTGGTTCTTCGTTCGAAAGACGACGCGGTCTCCATCATTTGCGCGCGCTTCGTTGTAATACTTGTCCGGCTCGATGGGTTTGATGCGCATGCCAGGCGTCGGTTGGCTCTTCACCAGCGCCATGACAACTTTATCAATTCCCTTCTGCTCTGCAGCCTGAAAGTTCGGATAGCTCCTGTCCCACTGATCCGAGAATTCAGCGTTGAAGAAGGGCTTCCTTGCACCCATCCTTAGCGGGACTCGTCGCGTGTCCTCGCGCGCCCGCTCTTCAGCGAGTCAAGATGACGCTGCGTCATCTCCTCGCCCTCCGTGCGCGTAGAACGGCCCTCCGCGAAGCTGGCCTCCGCGCGCTGCAGCCGCGCTCGGCCCTCGGGTCCGTGATACCAGAGCTGGTCTCGAGGAATGACCACTGACGGAACGAGCTCGAAAGCACCGTCATCAGTCCGCTCCACCCGGAGCTGTGTATCCGCCGCGATTCCAAGCTCCTCCCGCATCTCACGTGGGATGGTCGTCCGACCCTTTGGGTCGACCGTCAGATAGCCAATAGTGCGGCCCATAGGATATTCTCCGTTGCGGTATTATTCCTCAGTGGGATTATACCACTTTGGTCCGAATGCGTCAATCCCTCCTAAGCGGTGAACTGAGACCTAGAGCCACATCCTCCCTCGCTGCGTGGAATGAACTATCAAACGGAGGTCATTATCCGGCCCGCGGCGCGACTGCCTGTAGCCGTGGTACACCACTTGGTGTACCATACCTACAATGGTCAGCTTCACGATCAATGGGTTGGAGTCATGCATGTCTAAGCTCAAGATTTGGCATCAGGGTGAACAATCAGAAGCGCTGTGTCCCACCTGCAAGGTCTGGCGCGAAACGACGTTCTGGTACCGCCCGTTCCTGCTCGAGAAGTCAGGGATCGAAGTCCCCGATGTCCTCGTGGGCGTCTGCAGCGAATGCAAAGAGGCCATCGACTTGCCACACCAGTCGACGCCGAAGTTGAAGGAGGCGCTCCGCAAGGAGCCCTGTCGCGTAGATGCGCGCATTCCAAAGGAGCTCCGTGATGTCATCGGTGTTCTGGCGACGGACTTCGGTGGGGAGCCTGAGCCCTTCGCCGGCGGCGTGCTGCGCTACTACATGCGGGAAATGACTGACGACCCGGCGCTTGCGAAGCGGATCGGCATGCTCTCGACATCTGGCGATGCTGGAGGTACACCCGGTGGCCGCCTGGCATTCCGCATGGACAAGCGCCTTCTGGATAAGGCACTGGCGTCGCTGCACGGCGCAAAGCCGGGCGACAAATCAGCTCTCGTTCGTGGAATCATTGTAGCTGCCAAGCACGACGCCTATGACAAGCCGAACAAGGCTCGACTGAGCGCCTTGAGGGCTATCGCGGCCGCGGCAACGGTGTAGATCGTTTCGACCGGTAGCGCCTTTCTGCCGAGCAGCTAAATGCCGGCGAGCTCGCGCCCGAAGGCCGTTGGCGAGAGCATGTGTGCCCGGCCCTGCGTCTCGGCCTGAAGCACGCCGCGATGCACGAGCGCGTGCGCGGCCGCATGAATTGCAAGGCTGGTCGCGCCGAGTTGTTCTCTGAGCGCCTTGGCACTGACGGGCTGCGATAGCGTGTGGGCGACGATCTCGGCCTCGAGGCCGGGTCCTAGGGCTGCACGGAGCCGAAGCTCCGGGCAATTCTCGAGGATGGCGGCTGTTGGACGGATGGCGTCGTACCGGAGCGTGATATCATCCTGCCACAGCCCCCACCGCGTGAAGAGCGGAAGCGATTCCGCGCGGACTAACGTAGCAAGCGCCGGCGTCGACTCAGCGATATGAAATAGCGGACGCGCCGGAGACAGGGCTCGAGCGTGCCCCGCAGCGGCAACGAGACGGATCGCGATGGGTGATTCCTTTGCCGCGACCGAGAGCAGCGAACCTGCAACGGCTCGGGATACGGGATCGAGCGCCTTCAATGCAAGGCGCAGACGGCGGAGGTCGACCCATGACCCGTGCCTCGCGAGCCAGCTGGCGGCAATCCAATACAGGCTTGCCTCATCCCGAGCCACGCGTGCCGTATCAGCGATCAGCTCTTCGATCATCACGGGCCGCAGGCTTCGACGTCCAGTGAGTTCCCCACCAACCCGGGTCCATTGGCTGGCGACGATATCCCCTCGCTCGGTCGCTTCGCTGTCTTCACCGCTCACTCGGTGTCCCCCTGTCCAGACGGTCGCTGCGTTGCGCGCGCGACGCTGTGCGCACCCGCTTGCCTTCCTCTTGCGGCCGATGAACGGGAAAGAGCGAAGTACGCGGAATCCATTGGGCGTTCAATGACGCGATCAGCGCCTCGTGACACGGAAGAACGAACATGGACGAGCGACGCCGGCGCGCTCCCATATCAGCTGTATGCACCGCTCCAATTCATCTCAAGGAGCGCCCGGCAACGCCGATAGCCCCCAGGACGTCGTAACAGCGTAGCAGGCGACAAATTGCGAAGGCGGACATTGGGAGTCTTGAGCCAATCATCAACAAATGCTTCGAAGTCGAATTGAGACGCGTCAGGATGTCCACCAAGCATGTACTTCATCCGCTGAATGAGCTTCTTGCGTTCCTTGCGTCGACCTCGTGAACTCCAGCGAGTACCCATAGCCTATCGCTCCTTGACTGGCCCGTTCACGGCCGCATCTCGCCGCTACGGGGCTCCTCATTGGTGCGAAGGGCGCTACTCATCGACATCGTCGTCGCACATCACGTGGCGCACCAACTCCGCAACAGCTTCCACCTCGCCCTCGAACAGGCAGTCCATCCCAGTGCG
Organism: Gemmatimonadota bacterium; assembly: GCA_040389905.1. Lineage (GTDB taxonomy): Bacteria > Gemmatimonadota > Gemmatimonadetes > Gemmatimonadales > Gemmatimonadaceae > AG11. The sequence goes on from JAZJZK010000018.1 coordinate 30,974, forward strand.
CCCCCCTAGCGCCACCTGATATTCCAGAAGAAGAGGGGTGAGAAGGTCCGGAGAGATCATCTCACGAACTCTTCTCATGAGCGCTGGCATGAGTGGGCAGACAGCTTCGGGCTGTCCGCCCTGAGAGGGCTGGAACTGCCCTGCGGGGTACTCCCACACTCCGGGAATCACCGGCAGCGCGAGCAGCCGATCCTCGTTCCGCCATAGCTCCAACGTCTCCTCGGTCACGCCTAGCCTGCCGGCTGTTTGGGCGTGCGTCCAAAGGCCGCCAGTCGCGTTCAACGCGCGCGCTAGGGCAGCGCCACAATGCGCCGATGCGTCATCGAGGATGGCTTGCTCGCGCGCAGTCATACCCAAGAAGCCTCTTGGCTCGTCATCCCCTCCACTCCACGTGGTGCTCATGAACCGACTCCACTTTCGTACGTTTGACCCCGCACGAGCACTCGCAGATCGCGAGCCCCGCTACGGCGCCGGTCTACCTCGTCGTGCAGATAAATCCGCTTCCGCGTATCTGAGTGCTGGGTCCATCCGCCAAGTGTGTTCTTGACCTTGTCGTCATCGCTCAGTATTTCGGCGAGGTCGACCGACGCCCTACGGACGCCATACCAACCACGGCCCTCTTTCGACGAAATGCCGGCGACTGTCTCGAGTACGTGGAACTGCTCAAGCGCAGTCCTCCGATCCATCACACTGTGCGATTTCCTCGGGTTGCACTTGCCTTCTCGTAGCTTGCCACCGGGAAACATCGGATAGTTGGCGAGCTTTCCGCGCCGATACATGTCCTCATAGAGCGAGAGGTGCCCCTCAGTCAGCATAAGGTCGATGATGCCTCGGTCGCCTTCGGAGAGCACGACCGTTTCACCCGGTTTCCCACGACGCCCACGCACTATGAACGTGCCGAATGGCGCCACGGGAGAACTGGAGAGGTCAAGGCTTTTCCGCGATACTCGAAGTCCTTGACCCGCGCGGAGCTCGCCGGCGAGCAACATGGCGAGGCGAATTCGAGGGTCGATCTTCGAACTGAGGTCGTAGACAGCCTTCCATAGCGCGACCAGCTCAGACGCAGAGTGGCGCAGACGAGTCACCTCAACCGTGCTGTCGGTGCGCTCCTCCCAATTCTGGTAGACCGTTTCCCGCCACTTCTTCGGCGGTAAGAGGCATTCCTTGCTCACCTTCTTTTCCGTCCGCAGGAACGCCGCGACCGCATACAAGGAGCTCACCACGACTTCCATCCATCGCGGACCTCCCGACTCATCGCGAATGAACCTGTCAGCCAGAGTTTGCACGAGCTTCGTCACTCGGCTCTCCGTAACGTCCTCCCACGCGGTGTTCCGTCCCAACACGTCCTCGATCACCTTTGAGGCGCGCTCACACTCCTTGCTGTGACGGGTGGGCGATGGGTATTTGCCACCAATGTCGGCGAACGCCAGCTTGAACCCCTGCGATAGCGTAAGGGGCTTGTCGTTCTTCTGATTTGCGGACTCCTGGGCTGGATCAGTGCCGGCTGCGAGGAGGTTATGAAGCCGCTTTGCGGCCTGCTCGGCCACGCGGACCTTTCCTGCATCGAGCGCCAAAGATCGGACGTCGAGGGGAGCGCTGTCCGAGGCCACGCGCAGCGGCAGCTTCCGCACGGTGTACGCGGTCGGCTCACCGAGCGCGATGTGCAGCGGCCGTTTGGTGCGCTTGTCACGGCCATCCGCCGATGGCGGTGTGAAGCGGACGTAAACAACCCCGCGCCGGTCCCAACGCTCATACACGTGCACGGTGTTTGTGCGCTGTCCAAGTTTGCACGTCCACTCGCCAGGGATCGTGCCCGCTTCCTCGACAGCACACACACCCTTGTCCACGGCTGGTGTGAGTGCGCGCTTCTTCATGCTGCTGCCCATAGCTCCTCTAGGTCATCGCGGTGAATTTCCCATACGCGCCCGCATTTACTGCTTCGGGCCAGTTTCCCCTTCTTCTTTTTCCGCGCGAGCCTGTGCTTCACGGTGCTCTCGGGCCTACCAGCGAGAACGGCAACGTCCGCGACGCTCAACCACTCATTCGTCCGCGCGGCCTCGTCGAGCGCGCGCGCCAGTTCTGAGCAGTGATGCGCGAGGGTCGTACGCGCACTGCTGTCGGGGGCAAGCCTCACGAGGACCGCCAACTCATGTCTCATCGTCCGCAACAACGCATCGAGCGGCGCGGAGGCGAGGTATCGCCTCCCCGTGGCAAGGCCGGGAGGCGCGTTATGTGGTGGATCGACTTTCGGACGCTGATTGTGACGCATGAGACGGAGGCCTGTGCTCCCGTGCCTGAAGGCAGTCGTCCGAGGAGTTGTCCTCTGGCACCGTGCACGATCAGACCTGGAAGCGATCTGACCCGATTGTAGGGCGGACTTTTGGCACCGGCCATTTTCTTCTACAATCTTCAACAATTGGCCAGACGCACCCCTCTGCCTTTCGCTGTCACGCGCGTGGACCCGCGCGTCCGCGTCGGCGAGACACCCCTGTGCGCCGGCGTTCCAGTGTCCCCCGATAGCCGGATCTGACGTGCTGGTGGCACGCTCGACGAAGGTCGCGTGGCGTCGTCCTTGGTGATCACAACTGATTGTCCGACTTCCATAGGATGTCATCCTGCGCCTCGAGGTGCCGCACTTCGGTGCACTAGAGGAGACGTCGGGAGGGCACCCCGTCTCCCCCTCAGTACAGGCGAGGAGCACGGCGCCACCCGCGCCGGTGTTCCCTCAAGCCGTTCACGGATATGGGCCGCGGCCGGAGCGCCTAGGAGGCTGCGGATGGCGCGCGAATGCGCCATCCACCTTTTGATTCGACAACATGAGCCGCATCCGTCGCCTGCCCACAGTGCTGGTGGACTCAGAGTCCTTCGCTCAGGAAGTGCGCCTCTTACTGTCGCGAGGGCGTCTCACTCAGCACGAGTACGACGTGCTGTACTTCGCGGTAATCGTTCGGCGCGCCGAGGACAACTCGTTGAAGCGCATTGCATCCATGGTACGCCGTGAGACCGGCGCCGCGCGTCTGCTGACCGATCTCGATCCGTTGAGTCGCGTTCGATTCACAGAGAATGAGATTCGCACGCTACTACGCCGTGGAGTAACAATCCTACGACAGGAGGGATTGGTTTCGGGAGAATAGGGCGGCGCATCCGAGACGCCAACCTCGGAGGGGCGACTCCCTAATGTGGGTGCCCGTTTTGAGAGAGCTCACCGCGCTTGGGACTCAGCAGTCAACGAGCAATGGCCACCACCGCGCGGTTCGCTCGGCGATTCTCTCTCTCCTGCTACTACCGCCGCGCCTCAGTCCTCTTCACGGCGCCACACCTCGTCTTTTCGGAAGCTGCTAAGGCCGACCATCAATTCGTCAAACTGACGAGCGGAGAGAGCCTCGACGCCGTCAGGTAATATCAATGCGCATCCTAGACTCTTACCAATCCCAGCTAGGACGTATTCACCGTCCGGCAACGACCTAGCGGCGGCGGCGAGGACTGGCCCTAGCAGTCCGCAGAAGAGTGTCCACGCCTCATCTGGATGCATTTGGACAATCGGAACCTTTGGCCGCTTCGGCATCCATGATCCGTCGATCTGTTTCTCCGCGAACTCTTCGCCCGCCTTGTCGAGCTCGCGTTGCCTTGCGTTGTGCACGGCTGCACTGAGCGCGCCTACGCGCTCCCGCGCCACGATCTGCGGCTCAACTCGTCTCGCGGACGGGGTCACGTCCAAGGCGACGCGGGTTTTTGCTCGCACCGCATCGAGCAGTTGCGCTTCCGACATAGCTCGAACCGCCGACCAATCCATCACGTCGCCAGAGCCAATCACTCCGGCAGATCGAAAGTCCGCCTCCTCGAGCGCAGAGGCCACGCTCAGTGCCCGGCTCACGTTTGCCGCCTCCCGGTCGAGCCACACTGCGAAGGCCGACTGGAGAGCGTCGTCATTCTCGAGTTGATACCGCCGCCAGACTTCGCGAAGTAGGCGGGCGCGCTCCCAGTAGGAGCCTCCCCTCACGTTGAGAAGCTCCATCCAGGCGAGCACACGTGCCTCAAGGTCGGATGCTTCGACGAGGCGCGCGATGAGCGTTGGTGGTGAGCCCACAGCCGTGCGCTCGCCTGACGCTCCGGCGACACCTTTGTTGTTGATGGTCTCCCAGGCAGCAAGCCAGCGAGATCCAGCTATGACCTCGTAGCGTGCTTCCTCACCTGCTGGCGGCGGCACTAGGCGAACGATTATTGGGTCTTGCTGGCCAGCCGCAGCTTTCTGTATCTCGGTGTCGATTTCCCGTTCCTGCCAGTCTCGCGTCAGCCAGGGCGCCATGAGAAGCGCATCAAAGGGGAGCTGGATCAGAGGGGCGTGCTCGCTTCGGCGAGCGAGAACTGCACGGGGGCTAGGGGGAGTGGGAGCCCCGCTGGAGGTAGGCTCCGTGGTCGCTTTTGTGCTCTTTCGCGTCAATGAGTCCGCCTTTGGCCTTCAAGGTTTAAGAATGCGTGCGGGAAACATAGCGTTGGCAATTGGGCGGCCATCGAATATCGGGGGCAATCGCGGTACTTTTGCTGTGGCCGCCACCTTGAGCCCCTCTTGAGGCCGGCTGCCCGGCTTTACCTGAACAGCGCGAGCTCGATGCATGTTGAGCCCGCACCAGGCTGCGTCGTAGCTATCCACATCTTCGTGACTATCGGCTGCGACTTCGCGTTCCAATTTGCGCGACGGCCGCGTACGTCCGTCCAGTCCCGACATCCACTTTCTTACATCTGAGAGACATAACTGCATGGCATCCGCCTCTCCGCCGACCCCGTCCCTGCTGCGTCGCGTCAATTTGACGGAGGCCGGCAAAGGAGCTTGGCGGATACTACTCGAGCCAGAAAAGCGACGGTATCGCGTCGTGCACAGTCGCACAAAGTCGTCATACACTGTGTTCTACGGCACACGCACCCAGCGATCCGTCGAGGCAGCGGAGGTACACGCCACAGCTTTGTGCGCTGCGCTCAACGCGATCAAGGCGAAGCGCGCCTAGCTGACTATTGAAACCCCTTGGCACTCTCGGAGAACCCACGTGCACAACGGGATGTACTGGCGCCACGTCTTCCGAGATTCCTTCGTCAAAGAGATTCGCGCTTTCCACGACGTCACGCTTCGGCGTTTTCTTCCGACCTTCGATAACCTCGAGGCAGAAGCAGACGCTGTCACCGCGGCAGAGTACGAGCGACTCGGCCAATGCTCTGGGGGCGATGGCGATAGTGGATACGACATGGCTGACGCGGCGGAGGACGCGCACGAGGAAGGACTCGAGCACTACCAGCGACTGACCTCGGTCCGGCAAGGTCTGCTCAATCTCGTCGCGACCGGTCTATATCATCTCTTCGAGCAGCAAGCCGGCACATTCACGCGTCGGCAACTCCTCACAGTTCATGAGGAGCGCAACGAGGCCTTCATGCGGCCCCTCTTTAAGGGCAGCCGCATGATGGCCGAGATGAACGCGCGTCTCCTCAAGGAGGGCATCGACCCGTCGCAATTGCCGACCTGGCACAAGGTTGATGAGCTTCGGCTTGTAGCGAACACGATCAAGCACGGACCCGGAGGCTCCGCCCAAGATCTCTATGCGCTGGCGCCGCTTCTCTTCACTTCCCCCGATTTTCGCCCTGGGATGCCATTCGCTGACATGGGGCTACGTCGCCTAGCCTCGGCGCCGAAGATGCCTCGCGTTGATCGCCCGCTCGGCGGGGAGGATATCTATATCACCGCCGAAGAGCTCACTGCGTATTGTGAGTCGCTCGTGGCATTCTGGCATGATCTCGGGGATGCAATCGCGAACTAAGTTCGCACCCGAGCATCAACTTGTTGCCACTAGGGTTTCGACTTTGCGCGCGCTGTAGGGCTGTCTCTTCGGGCCAAAGCCCGACGAGCGGCGCGTTGAGCTTCCGTCTTCTCGTCCTCAGCGGCGGTGGCTAGATCTGCCACCCCCTGCGCAATCTCCGATGCGTCAACGGCACGAAGCTCGTCGACTCCGGGAGTGGCCCCTGACGGCTCGGGCGCATTGCGGACTTTCTCGACTGACCCGCTTTGGTGGCGTGGCGTCATGGACGTGTGTGGCGTGAGTCGCTTTTCGAAAGCTAGCCGGTGGTGAAGCGAAGCGTGGGAATACTTCGCTGCGCCGCCTCGCCGTAGAAAGACGATTGAGACCTGTAGCCATCCGCCTCACACGCGTACCGGGGTGAGCGAGGCGGCCGCCTTCTCGACGCCCAATTGTTCAAGGACAGCCCCTCTGTTCAAGACGGGGTCTGCTGCACGCGCGATCTTCCGTCCTCGCGCTTGACGCGCAGGCATCACGCACACTCGGGGTACCTATGATCGCACACACCGGAGAATTGCCCGCACGCGCTTCGCGACCGGCAAACAGCCACAAGGCTCCTCCAATGATGGCGGGCCTGCTTGGCTCCCTCGTCTTCGTTCTCGTGCTCGGCGCACTTCTCTACTCAAGCGGCCTCGCCAACGCTCGTTCGATGGATCGGTCCCGGGAGGCGACACCAAGCGTATATGCGAGTCTCGGCCACCGCCGGTCGCATAACCATCGCTATTTTGCCGAGGTCACTGCGACTACGGCGCTCAAGGTTGGGGAGCGTCAGCGTTGGACGTTTCGTCTGAATCGACACAACGGCAGTCGCGTCTCAGATGCGACAGTCATCGCATTGGCATTGATGCCCGAAACCGGCACACGCGCCACCGTGCAGCCCCGCGTTTCATATGCCGGCGGGGGCGTATACACCATCGACGACGTCATGTTCTCTCGGCATGGCTGGTGGACTCTTGCCCTCATTGTTGACGGCAAGGCCGGCATAGATAGCCTCGCCTTCAACATCATTCTCCCCGAGTAGCAGAAAGCGCTAGCGAGAGGACCGGAGCTCCGAGTGACTGTACGGTCGCGTTCGTGCCATTTGCTCGTCACACGCGTAGCCCTGGCTACCGACGTCGTCGAAAGTGCAGCGCTGCATCACGCACCATTGCACGCGTACACCAGCGCGCGTAGAATCGCCCGGCCACATGCCCCAAAATGCGGGGAAACCCGTTTTGGGGCAGCTCGTAGTCAATAGCGATGCGCAGGGACGTGCCTTCCCCCACCATGCGCAGTTCCAAGTCCATGCGGTACGCGCCAATGACGAGAATCTTTGGTTCACCCACGGTCTCCCATCGCTTTCGCCGCGGCGGATTGTAGTCGACGATGACCGCATCGACGCCAAGGTGCATACCTAGGACTGTTCCGCCGAGGTGGAGACGTGACCCGATCCGCTGCCCGCGCGCATCGTCCGTCACGATTTCCATTCGACTTCCTCCCATCATCCACGAGCGGTTGGCCATGTGGAGGGATAGGTGCGCCGGGTCATCCAAGAAGGCGAATGCCTCGGTCGGCGAGGCGTCGAGGACGCCTTCGTATTCCTCATGCCTGGTGTACCGTGCACCCTCTGTCACGAGTGGTGTAGACTCACGCCGGGCCCTTGTCTCGTTGCTTCTACGATGCGGGGATGACAATTGCCGCCTCCTTGATCGACTCGGTGCGCGCGGTGTGCTGCACCCGCGTGGATAGCGCGCGCTCTTTCCAGAGGGAATAGATCGCCGGAATGACGACGAGAGTGAGCACCGTGGACGATAGCATTCCACCGACCATTGGAGCGGCAACGCGCTTCATGACGTCGGCGCCCGCCCCTTGGCTCCACAGAATCGGGATGAGCCCCGCCATGATTGCGGTTACTGTCATGATCTTGGGTCGCACGCGCTCTACCGCACCATGCTCCACGGCGGCATCGACGTCACTTACACTGTGCACTTCGCTGCGACTCACGCGGGCCCGATACTCGTGGTCGAGGTAGATCAGCATGATGACCCCCGTCTCCGCGGCGACTCCGGCGAGTGCGATGAAGCCGATGGCCACCGCCACGCTCATGTTGTAGTCAAGGAGCCACATGAGCCACACGCCGCCCACCAGCGCAAACGGCAGGGAGAGCATGACGATTGCGCTCTCCGCCACACTTCGGAAATTCCAATACAGCAAACCGAAGATGATGAGGAGCGTGAAGGGCACAACGAAGCGCAGCCGCTGATTGGCACGCTGCAGTGATTCAAACTGTCCTGACCATTCGAGGCGATATCCCGTGGGGAGTGTCAGCTTACGCTCCAACAACTCCTTTGCCTCGGCGACGTAGCCTCCGACGTCCCTGCCCTGCACGTCGACGTAGACGATGTTGTTGAGGTAGGCGTTCTCGGACTTTATGAGCGTCGATCCCCGCGTCACCGCGATTCGCGCGAGCTCAGCGAGTGCGACCTGTGCGCCACCAGGCGTCGCCACAAGGATGCTTCCGATTTGTTCGGGACTCTCGCGCAGCTCACGGGGGTATCTCACGAGCACTGAGTAGCGCTCGCGTCCCTCGATGACTTGACCGACCTCCATGCCGCCTGCGGCCGTAGAAAGCGCCATCTGTACGTCACCCACGGTCATGCCATAGCGGGCCGCCGCATCTCGGTCGATAGTGACATCGAGATACTTGCCTCCGACGGCGCGTTCTGCGAATACGGTGTTGGTGCCCGCCACCGAAGGCAGCAATCCTTCAATCGACTTGCCGATGGCGTCGAGCGTATCGAGGCTCGGGCCGAACAGCTTGATCCCCACGGGGGTTTTGATGCCTGTGGTCAGCATGTCGAGGCGATTCTTGATCGGCATGCTCCACATGTTGCCAACCCCAGGCGTCCTCACGCGCGCATTCGCTTCACCGACAATGGAGTCGTAAGTCACGCCGGGCCGCCATTCGGACTTGTCCTTCAGAATGGCGATGGTTTCGATCATCGACATTGGCGCCATGTCGGTTGCGCTCTCGGCACGTCCAATCTTGCCAAGTACCATGCGAACCTCGGGAATACTTGCGATGGCGGCGTCCCGTTGCTGCAGGATCTGCTTTGCTTGAGTAGCACCGACGCCCGGGAAGAGCGAGGGCATGTCCATGAGCGACCCTTCATTGAGCGGCGGCATGAATTCGCTCCCGATCCTCCTCCACGGCAGAATCGTCACCACGAGCAGCACACCTGCTGCAGCAATCGTGGGCCAACGATTCCGTAGCACGAAATGGATTATTGGTCGATAGAGTCGGATTAGAACTCGATTCACCGGATTCGAGGCTTCCGGCTTTACACCCTTCCGAATGGTCAGCCCCATCAACACCGGCACGAGGGTGATCGACAGTATCGCTGCCGCGGCCATCGACAGTGTCTTCGTCCATGCCAGCGGCTTGAAGAGCCGTCCCTCCTGCGCTTCGAGCGCGAACACAGGGATGAACGACACCGTGATGATGAGAAGCGAGACGAACAGGGAGGGGCCGACCTCCTTGCATGAATCGACGACGAGCGCCCAATGCTCCCGCGGCGAGCCCTCGCTCTCGTTGCGCTCCATGTGCTTGTGGAGGTTTTCGACTTGGACGATAGCCGCGTCGATCATGGCGCCTATGGCGATGGCAATCCCTCCGAGCGACATGATGTTGGCGCTGAGGCCGATGCCGCGCATCGCCAGGAACGCCATGAGGATGCCAATCGGCAGCGTGATGATCGCGACGAGGGCGCTGGTCCCATGCAGCAGGAAGATCACCGTGACCATTGCGACGATGATCGACTCCTCGACGAGCTTCTCACGCAGCGTCGCTATAGCGTGCGCGATAAGTCCGGATCGGTCGTACCCTTCCACGAAGACGACGCCCTTCGGCAGCGCCTTCTGAACTTCGGCCATCTTGGCCTTCACCCCGTCAATCACATCGACGGGGTTTTCGCCGTAGCGCATAACGACCCAGCCAGTCACGATCTCGCCTTTGCCATCGAGATCTGTAATGCCTCGGCGGATGTCAGGACCTACCTGCACGTTCGCGACGTCGCCGACTGTGACCGGCGAACCCCCCGCGCCGCTGCCGATTGCCACTTTCCGGATATCGGCGACGGCCTGAAATCGTCCTCGCCCGCGGATGACGTACTCAGATCCGCCCATCTCCAGCACGCGGCCGCCAACGTCCTCGTTCGATGCGCGTACCGCTTCACTCACTCTCGATACCGGGATGCCATACGCCAAGAGCTTCGCCGGATCGACTTCAACCTGATATTGCTTTTCAAACCCGCCGAGCGACGCGATTTCCGCGACTCCCTTCACCGCGGTGAGGGCCGGCCGCACGGTCCAGTCCTGAAGCGCACGTAGCTCGGCAAGATTTCGCTTTCCCGTGGTGTCTGTCAGGATGTACTGCATGACCCAGCCGACGCCCGTCGCGTCGGGGCCGAGCATTGGCATGGAGCCAACTGGGAGCTTGCCTGTGACTCCGTTCAGATACTCGAGCACACGCGAGCGCGCCCAGTAGAGATCCGTGCCATCCTCGAAAACGATGTAGACCGCCGACAGCCCGAACTGACTCATGCCACGCACGAACTTCATGCGCGGCACTTTCAGCATTTCAGTAGAAAGCGGATACGTGACCTGGTCTTCGACGGTCTGCGGCGCCTGACCGGGCCACTGAGTCATCACGATGACTTGAACGTCGGATAGATCCGGAATGGCGTCCACGGGGGTGCGAAGCATCGCAAAGGTTCCGGCGATGCTTACTGCGACGGTCCCAAGGATGACTGCGAGCTTGTGGGTAACCGACCACTCGATGATGCGTTTAAGCATGGGCGGCTACCTCTTCGGGGTGACAGTTGCCGGCATCGGCATTTCCTTCATGTCCCCTTTGTCGCTTGCCCCGCCGGCTGCACCGCCACCTGGCTGGCCGAGCATCGACTTCATCACCTCACCGAGATTCGACTCCGAGTCGAGGAGGAACTGCGCTGAGGTGACGACTCGGTTCCCCGCCTCGAGTCCGGACACGATCTCGGTGAACTCGCCTGCCGTGCGACCGACCTGCACATCCATGGGCATTAGCTCACCCTTGCCCATGTCCATGAAGACCACGTTTCGCTCCCCCGTGCGCAGGAGGGCACTGCTTGGCACGGTGAGGGCTGATCGGCTTGGGGTCAGGAGCCTCACGGTGGCATACATCCCGGGCTTGAGGGCGCCTCCCGGATTCGCAAGAGTGACGCGTGCGCGCACGCCTCGCGTCATGGAGTCGAGGGTTGGGTAGACGTACGCGACCGAACCCTTGAGAGCGCGATCCGGTAGCCCGGCGACTTGGATGTCGGCGCCTGAGCCAATCCGTACTCCCGGTGCGTCAGTCTCGCGTAGCTGCACATCAATCCAGACACCACTGAGATCAGCAACGGTGAAGAGCGCCTCGCCGGCCGTTATCGCCTGGCCTTGAAGCACTCGCTTTTCGGTCACTACTCCGGTCACAGGCGCGAAGAGCGTGAGGGTGCGGCGGATCTGGCCAGTCCGCTCGATGTCGTCGATTTGCCGCTCCGAAATGTCGAGGAGCCTCAGCCTGCGGCGAGACGCGGCCACAAGGTCGTTCGTATTTCCAGGAACACCCGGCACAGCGCTTCGGCCCATATCGCGCTGCAACTGCACCGACAGCAACAGTTCCTGCTGCGCCGCGATGAGGTCAGTGGAATACAGCTCGAGCATCGGTTGCCCGCGCGACACCGGTTGACCAGTCGCGTTGACATACAGCTTTTCAACGAACCCTCCGATCTTTGGCGCCACTTGCGCGATGCGGGTCTCGTCGAGAGCCACTACGCCAGTGGTGCGAGTTTCGGCGGTCAATGCGCGCACTTCGGCTGTGCCGAACGTGATGCCAAACTGACGTATCTGCTCTGCGGTGAACCGCACTGACCCGTCCGACGCCGTCGTCATTCCTCCCATCCCCGCCATTCCTTGCGCGGGCGCAGCGGCAGCCGACTTCGTATCGCCCTCGGCGCCCCTGGCGAGGATAGCCCAGAGTGCTATTGCCACCACGATGGAGGCACCAACCACACCGAACAGGCGAAGCTTCGCCCGACGCGTTGCAAACTGCTCCTTAGTCATTTCAACACCTCTGTGCCAACCACGCGCTCGAGCGCAGCGACCCTCGTCGCGAAGTCGCTCAGAGCGCGGAAGTATTCGGTTTCATAGCTGAAGACGGTCGCCTGGTTCTCGAGGACCGCGAGGAACTCCGCCTTTCCCGTTTGATAGCTGCTCACGGACGACATCATCGCGGCGCGCCCCTGCGGCAGGATCGCTTTGACCGTGAGCGCAAGCCGTGTTCGTTCACGCTCGATCTCGGCGACGAGTCGGGTGACCTCGGCGCGAACTGCATTTGTCCGAGCCGCCCGGTCAGCAGTCGCAGCGTGGAGCAGCGCCGTCGACTCGATCACCTGCTGATCCTGCTTGCGCCCTTTGAAGACGGCGAGAGGAAAACTGACCGTCGCGCTCACCATGTCCGGCAACCCGCCGCTGCGTTGTCCGTACTGAAGAGACAGGTCGACGTCCGGGAGCGACGCCTTGCGTGCGAGTTCAAGCTTTGCACGCTGGACGGCGATCATCGCCTCCTGTTCGCGCAGCTCGGGGCTGGCCTGAACCGCAGCGCTCTGCAATTCTTCAAGCGAGCGCAGTGGAGAGTCGGCAGCGCGGGCGCCGAGAGCGGCCGAGGTAAAACGAATCACATCGGCTGACGTGCCTACCGCCGCGCGAGCGAGACGCTCTGGCACCGCGAGCGGCGGGACTTCCGTCGCGACAGGTCGGTCGAGCACGCCATTCAAAAGTGCGACCGCCGCGTGACGCTGCTCGATCAGCTCGGACGCGGTTTCCGCGAGTCGCGTCGCCTCGACGCGAGCGCGCAAAACGTCCTGTTGTCCAGCGCTACCAAGTCCGTAGCGCGCCTCAGCGACCTTGATGAGGCCAGCGAGCACGTCTCGGTTGCGGTCAACAATTGTCAGCGCTTGGTCGATGAACGCGATGTCGTACCACGCGGCCTTCACGTCGTACTCGACCTGCCGCCGTACGACATCAACCGACGCGCGCGCTACGGCTACTTCGAGCTCCGCGCCGAGTCGCGCGAGCGGCCGCTTGCCCGGAAAAGGAAGCGTCTGACTAACGCCGACCATTCGCATGGTCATCTCGTCAGGCCCACTCGGGCTCGCCATCGCATCGCCGCCACCGCCGGGTCCTCGCCCGAGCGGTTGGTTGATGATCCCGAGCATCAGCATGGGATCAGCGAGCGCTGCGGCCGGGCCTACTCGTGCACGCGCAGCGTCGATGCGTGACCCGGCCGCACGTATCGCCGGATTGATGGCGAGGGCCAGCGCGACCAGTGAATCAAGAGTCGGAGCGTCGGAAGGCTCGTCGACTGGTCGCCCTGCTGCGCTCGCGCTCGTAGGTGGAGTCGTTGCACGAACCGAGGATTGGGCAACGACTGGGGTTGCCTGCAGAACGCCGGCGAGGATCGCGCCGACGAATAGGTAGCGGGTACGCATGGGTTCCTGAGCGAGAGTCCACGGCAGCTCGCACCGACGCGTCCCCGAGCGGGCACGCGAGCGCGAACGCCAGCTCCCTCACGCCCGAATTCGGACGGATTGAGCTGACAGGCAGATGACGCGGACTACGCTCGCGGAGGAGGGAGCTCTGGTGCGCGGGAGATTGACGTCGGCTCAAGCAGTTCAAGCGTCATCCGTACCTCTGGGACGCGTTGAGCCTGGAGCGCTGTAACCGAGGCGACCGTGATCGCCGTGGGCGCGCACGGCGCCATTGCGTTGCAGCCGCTCGGCGCCCAAGGAAATTCGCACGGGCGATTGCCGCGGTCCGGGGTCGCACCCTCGTCGCCACCTGGCATGGTCATCCCTGCCATCGCAACAGCACCCGCTGCACCACTCTCGCGCATCACGCACGCGTAGCCGCCAACCACCAGCATGAGCTGGAAGAGGACGAGCAACATAAAGACGGCGACTGGACGGCGAGCGCGGCGCATGAGGAGAAAGGTATATCCGGTCATGGTGACGGGTAGCGGGAGAGTCCCCACCGGACTGTCCGGTCTTCCCCCTCTACACATTTGGCCGCAATCACAGCATTTTACGAGCCATAAAGTAGCGTGACCGACGGTTGTTGTAGTTGCCTCTCCCAAGGACGGAGAAGAGCCATGAACGAGGATTCAGCGCCGCAGGCGAGTGAGCATGGTGATCATCACGCTATGCAAGGCGGGTCCCACGCTCCGATCACGAATGGGGACGCAGGTGGCCGAGGCACGTCCGAGGCTCCGTCCTCCACCCATGACGTTCACTCTGGGCATGATGGACACCCCGGCGGAGGCTCCGGAGGCAGCCACGACAAGCACGCGGGACACTCGGTGGCGATGTTCCGTAGCAAGTTCTGGCTGACGTTGCTTCTCACCGTCCCGACGATGGTGTGGGGCGAGATGATTCCGAGTGTGCTGCACTTCACCCCGCCAGCGGTACCAGGCGCGCGGTGGATTCCGATGATTTTCGGCACCGCGGTCTACTTCTACGGTGGCTGGGTTTTCGTGAAGGGCGCATGGCGGGAGGTCACTGAGCGCAAGCCTGGGATGATGACGCTGATCTCCCTAGCCATTACCGTCGCATTCCTCTTCAGCGCCGCAGTGGCGCTCGGCTTCAATGCGATGCCGCTGTGGTGGGAGCTCTCGTCGCTCGTGACGATCATGCTGTTCGGCCACTGGATGGAGATGCGCTCCATCTCGCAGGCGCAGGGCGCCTTGAGTGAGTTGGCGAAGCTCCTTCCTGATACCGCCACGCGGCTCGACAACGGAACACCTGTCGACGTGCCTCTCTCGAACCTCAAGGAGGGCGACCTCCTGCTCGTCCGGCCGGGGGCGAGGATCCCGGCAGACGGCGTCGTACGCGAGGGAAAGGGCGCGGTGAACGAGTCGATGATCACGGGGGAATCGCGCCCGGTTGAAAAGGTCGAGTCGGACACCGTCATCGCAGGCACGGTGAACGGCGAAGGATCGCTTCGCGTGGAGGTGACCAAGACGGGGGAGCGGACAGCCCTCGCCGGCATCATGCGGCTCGTAGAGCAAGCGCAGCAATCGCGCTCACGCGCACAGGTGCTCGCAGATCGGGCCGCGTTCTACCTGACCATCGTAGCCGTCACGTCAGCGATCCTCACGGGAATCGTCTGGGTGTTTCTGGGAGCGAGCGCGTCGTTCACCGTTGAGCGCGTTGTAACGGTACTCGTGATTGCATGCCCTCACGCGCTCGGCCTCGCCGTACCGCTTGTCGTTGCGATTTCAACGACAATCGGCGCTCGCAATGGCCTACTTGTCCGCGACCGGCGCGGGCTCGAGGAGGCGCGCAACATCACAACGGTCGTTTTCGACAAGACTGGAACGCTGACCCTCGGCCAGCACCGCGTGACCTCGATGAAGACCAGTGGGTTGAGCGATGACGCCGCGCTCCGCCTCGCCGCGGCCGTCGATCAGGATGCGGAGCATTCTGTCGCGCGCGCCATCGTCGCGAGCGCTGCCGAGCGCAAACTCGCGCTGCCTACGACGTCCGACTTCCGTGCCGTCCCAGGCTATGGCGTGACGGCCACCGTTGAAGGCCGGGCACTCGCAGCCGGTGGACCAAACCTGCTCAAGAAACTCGGAGCCGAGCCGCCGCTGGCGATGCGCGACTTCGTCCAAGCGGCCAGCGATAACGGCGACGGCATTGTGTATCTAGTGGAAGGCACCACTGTGCTTGCATCGTTCGCCGTCGCGGATGCGATTCGCCCCGAGGCCGCGGAGGCGATCAAGCGTCTGCATTCGCGCGGGATCGACATCGTCATGTTGACGGGCGATGCAAAGCCTGTCGCGGAAGCGGTCGCTCAGCAGCTCGGGATCGACACCGTAATCGCGCAGGTGCTGCCCGAGGAGAAGGCCGACAAGATCAAATCACTGCAGGCCAGCGGGAAGTCGGTGCTCATGGTCGGCGACGGCGTGAACGACGCGCCGGCCCTATTGACAGCCAACGTTGGCGTAGCCATCGGTGCCGGCACGGACGTCGCCGTCGAGGCGGGCGATATTGTTCTCGTGCGGAGCGATCCCAGGGACGTGCCGCGCATTATCGCGCTCAGCGCGGCAACGTATCGCAAGATGATCCAGAATCTATGGTGGGCGGCGGGATACAACATTGTGGCAATCCCGCTCGCCGCAGGCGTATTGGAACGATGGGGATTCGTGTTGAGTCCCGCGGTCGGCGCGGTGCTAATGTCCCTCAGCACGATTGTGGTCGCCATCAACGCACAGCTTCTGCGGCGAACTCCCCTGTAGCTGCCATTGTCGCGTGCACTGCGCTTTGACTTCCTGCGCGGGTCTTTTTGCGCGGTCACTCATGGAAGCGCGCGGGTGAGCCATGTCGCCGACCTCTAATCGGCCCACTTAGCCAACCATGATCCTTCAGGCCACGCAAGCTTCACCTCGGCTTCGGGGTCCGCTTTCGACGCGGCCATGCTCTCCGCTAGCGCGTGACGTTTGCCCTGAAGCTCTTTGATCCGCGCCGCCACGGCCGGAAGGTCAAAGTTGCCGACAGCCACTTGATCCTCAATCCAACGTGAGGCAGCGAGCTCCTTGTTCAGAACAGGGTTCAGCTCATCGTCTTTGAATAGTCCCACCGCCTCAGCCTCGTCGTTCCTCCCCTCGTCTTGCAAGTCAATAATGTAGTCCGTTACGCCCACGTCCACCGCGCGCAACGTGTAGAGATAGAGCGCGTGAAGTTCACACTGCTTCTCGGTCTGCTCGTCGAACGCAAATAGGGAGTGCGCCATCGCAACAAGACATGACGATGTACAGACCGAGACCAGCCACTTCGTGAACAAGGACTGGTTCAGTGCTTCGTCAGGCAACTCGCGCGCAGACTCGGACACCAAGTGCCGCCACGCTTCGACATGTCGCGTCTCCCGCGAGATGCGAAACAGGCTCCCCCAGTGGTCCCGCGAGAGAATCAGCCGAATCGTCAATTCTCTCTGTGCACTACGAGAAGGACATGCGGCGATTTCATCCGTCGCCGTCTTCAGGGAGTCGCGCCAGTTCTCAACGAGAGAACGTCCACCGAAGCCTACGCCTTCATACATGGCGTGGAGCAGATCCTCGGGTATTGGAGGGCTCTTGAGGAACTGCGCAACGAAGGAGTGTAGCTCGGCGCCGGAATAGGGGCGCCCCAATAGTTTCGTAATCCAAATTGGCATTGCCGTCCCGGTGAGCTGCTCTTGAACTCCAAGGCGAATCTCCGACCGCGCGGACAGCTTGGCAATGTCTGTGGCCGTTTCCCCACCTCCTGTCATTCGGTTTCTAAACGACGACTATCGCCGACGGATGCGGTGTTCACCTCGCCTTTCAGCCGCCACGCTAGGCCTCGCGCGAAGAGCGACGGAACGACACAGCAATTTCGTCTCTCTGGCGTTCGGGCAATGTCTCGATTTTGACAGCGAACTGTCGGCGAAGAGTATTCTGCGCGCGCTGAAAGCGACGCTTCGCGCCGGATCTCGTCGTACCGAAGATCCGCGCGATCTCGGTCCAGTCCTGCCCCGCGACCAGCCGCCACCACAATAGGGCAGCCGCGGGTTCCGGCATTTGATCGTACGTCTCCACCGCGAGCCGCAACATCTCTTCGCGCGCCGTCGAGAACTCTTCGCGTCCGCCAATGCTCTCCTGGAAGGTCTCGCTGACGATGACTCTGCTCAGCTCCGTTGAGATTGCTCTCGCCGCGAGGCCACTGCCTGGAGATCTGAGCATGTCGATAAGCACACGTCGTGCAGAGACCAGAGCCCATTGCATGAGCTGACCGACAGTTGTGGCTGTGCACTGCCGGTAGCTGCGGGCTAGATGGAATAGTGTTTCTTGTGCGACGTCCGCGGCGATTTCCTCCGAGTCGGCGAACCTACCGAGGCGGGCGACGGCGAACCGCTTGATCGGTTGATACAGCTCGGTCAGGAGCCGTTCGAGTGATGATTCTGCCTCGCGACCGCCGTCCTGCGCTTTGACCAGGCACCGAACGAGCGCGTGCGCATGGAGGTCTCCTTTTCCACCCCGCGATGCACCCGGTGCGCGTTCCGTATTCCTTTGCGTTGCGCGCCTGTGTCCAGTGTTCGTGCTCATGGGCCCATCTCCGCTCTGCGGCTGAGACCAATGGTCTCAGTCGGAGCAGAGTACCTGGCCAAGGGAGCGTCCCCGTCCAAGGCGCCGACTCCGGCACTCTCGACCGTTGCAGTATCTGGCCACTTCGATGCGGGAGCATGCGGCGCGGCGAGTGCCGCTCGAAGCGCAGAGCCAATTGCAGGCGCCTGGGATGGGTGGTCCATGTGTTCCCCTGTCTGGCGCCCTTCACGCCCGGCTGGAGCCGGCTGTGGCGATCTGCCGGTGCATCCGGCTCGCCTCGCGGGAAGAAGCGCGTGCAGACCGGAGGACGGATCTCTGGCACCCCGACGGGGCCTTCCCCGAGTTGGCGAGCCGGGGCCACTGGGGCCGCATTCCGCGTTTCGAGCGCCAATTTTGCTGGCGCTGTTGGCGGAGGCAGGACTGCCATCCTGTTGCCCTTGGCGTACTTAGCGACAGACCCCCTCTACCTCGCCTTGTTCGGGAGCAGGAGGTCGCTGGTTCAAATCCAGTCGCCCCGACCATTGTAAGTTGTGAAAATGCAATGACATACAAAGTCCCCTGACTGCACGCAGTCAGGGGACTTTGTCTTTTTCGGTATCGCAATGCACTACCCGCGATCCGTGCAACCACAGCAGCGGTTGACGAATATCAGTCTGTTAGCGCACCCCGATCGAGATGCCGCCGTGGAACAGATTGGCGCCAAGTTGCTCGGACGTCCGGATGCCATTTGCCGTCGCATTCCCTGCGGCCGCGCGATTGTACTCGACATACGGCGTCAATACGACGCGCCCAGACAGTGGCAGATCCCACCCAGCGCCCGCCACCAGTCCGAGCCCCGACGACTTCACCGTTGTCGTCGGGACAGCGGTCCGCCGAATCTCCTCGTTGATGAAACTGCCGCCGCCACCGGCCTTCACGAAAAGACCGGACCCCGATTGCGGATACAGTTTCCCGACCACGTTGGCGAAGATGAGGCGGAGCGTGCCCGTCCCATTCACACTGTTGTAGTCCTTCATCCACCCACTCAACTCGCCGGCAATCACGAACTGTGAGCTCACGCCGATGCCAAGGCTCGCCGAGCCTGTCACGTTCGACTCACGCGACGACTTGCATGAGGCACACGAGAGCGACGCCGAGCCGCCGCCCACGCCGATCGAGGCGCTGATCGTACCGGCCTTCGGCGCCGCGGATTGAGCCGCCATAGGTGCAGCTGGAAGCAGCATCAACACGGCAGCGGCGAGGCCACGCATGGAACCGTAACTGCGACGCAACATGGAAGATCCTCTATGAATTGCCATCGATGACATCGGCGGCTACGGGTTGACAGTGAGTACGACGGCGTTGCTGGTGCCACCACCAAAGGTCGTGACGGTGACGTTGTGGCCACCGAGCGTCGCGCCCGCCGAGATCGTGAGCGATACGGTGAGCGACGTGCTGCTGTTGAAGGTCACGCCATTCACGGTAACACCGCTGCCGTCAACCACGACGACCGTGGAGGCATTCACGAAGTTCGTTCCTGTCAACGTCACGGTGGCATTCGTACCGCGGGTCACCGTGTTTGGCGTGACGGAGGCGAGTGTCGGCGGTGGCGGGAGCACGTCGAAGTTGACGGCGTTGCTGGTTCCCGCCGGCGTCGTGACCGTCACCGAACGACCGCCAAGCGGGGCGCCCGCGTCGATCGTGAACCGTGCGCCCATTGACGTCGCGCTGTTGACGACGATGCTGTCCACCGTCACGCCGATACCGGAAACGTTGATCCCGGTGTTTCCCGAAACGAAGTTCACACCGTCGAAGCTCACAGGAAGGGTCGTCCCGCGGTAACCGACGTCTGGAGAAATACCAACGAGCGCCGATGAGGTCGGATTCACCGTGAAGGTGACTGCGGCGCTGGTGCCGCCCGCTGTGGTGACCGACACGTTACGACCGCCGAGTGTCGCGTCGCTCGCGAGGGTAAACGTTGCCGTAATGGACGTCGCGCTATTGACGACGACGTTGCTGACCGTCACACCCGTTCCATCAACCGCAACCGTCGATCCGCCCGTCACGAAGCCGGAGCCGGTCAGCGTCACGCCAACCGACGTGCCCTGCACCGCACCGTTCGGTGCGATCGCCGTCAGGTCGGGGAACGGAGGGTTGACGACGAAGGGCTGCGCCCCGCTGGTACCACCGGGCGTCGTGACAGTCACATTGTGCGCGCCGGCGGTCGCATTCGCGGCGATGACGAAGCTCGCGGTCAGCGTCGTTGGGCCGGTCACGGCCACAGTCTGCACGGCGATTCCCACGCCGTCGACGGACACCGTCGTTGCACCATTGATGAAGTTGGTGCCGGTGAGTGAGACCGCAACGGTGGAATTCTGGAGGCCGCCGCCTGGCGAGACGGTGACGAGTGTCGGAGCCGCCGGGGTGACACTGAACGTGCCAGCCGCACTCGTCCCCGCGGACGTCGTGACGGTAACGCCGTGCGCGCCGAGTGTCGCGCCCGCGTCGACCGTAAAGATCGCGCTGAGGGATGTCGTCCCCGTCACGGTGACACTGCTGACGGTGACGCCGATCCCATCGACAACGACGGTCGCGCCGCCCGCGAAGTTGGTGCCAATGATCGTCACCGGCACCGCCGTCCCGACGACGCCGCTCCTCGGCGTGATCGAGGTGATCGTCGGGGTTCCTGGAACGACGGCAAAACCCGCCGTGCCGCTTGTGCCACCCGCGGTCGCCACGCGCACATTGCGCACGCCAACCGGTGCCGCTGCTGAGGCGGAAAAGCTCGCGGTCAACGTGGTGGCATTCGAGACGTTGACGCTGTTGATCGTCACACCGAAGCCGTCGATCGTGACCGTCGTGGCGCCAGCGACGAAGTTCGTCCCCGTCAAAGTCACCAGTGTTGCAGCCCCCTGCGCCACGGTGCTCGGGAAAACCCCGGAGAGCGTCGGCGGAGGCGGAATGATGGTAAAGATCCTCGAAGCACTCGTACCACCGCCGGTCGTGACGGTCACGTCGCGGTCGCCGAGTGCAGCACCTGTCGCCACGATGAAGGACGCGGTCATCGTGCTCGGATTCACCACGGTCACTGCGGTCACGGTGACTCCGGCACCGGAGACCAGGACGCTGGTGTTGCCGGCCACGAAATTCGTACCGGTGAGCGTGACGGTCTGGGTCGTGCCCGTCACTCCCGTGATCGGCGAAAGGCCGGTGAGCGTTGGCGCTGGAGGAATGACGCTGAACTGCCGCGAGCCGGTCGACCCGCCGGCGGTCGTCGCCGTAACGTTGTGTGCACCAAGCGTCGCACCCGCTGCGATGGCAAAGGTCGCGGTAATGGACGTCGAGCTCGTGAACACGACATTCGATGTCGTGATCCCGGCACCGTCCACGAGAACGGTGGTGGCGCCCGGAAGGAAATTCGACCCGGTCAGGACGACGTTCTGATTCGTGCCCTGAATCCCCACGTCGGGCGACAGGCTGGTCAGCGTCGGGGCGAGTGGCAGCACCGTAAACGGGGCCGAGGTGCTCGTACCGCCAGCGGTCGCGATCGTCACCCCGTGCGCGCCAAGTGAGGCAGTTGGCGCGATCGCGAGCGTCGCAGTGAAGCTCGTGGGACTGGTGACGTTGACGTTGCTGACCGTGATCCCGTCGCCAACGGGAGTGACCGAGGCGCCACTCAGGACGAAGTTCGTCCCGATCACGGTGACGTTCACCGACGTCCCGACCACGCCCGAATTAGGGCTGATACTGGTGATCGCGGGAGTGGGGATCGGGGCGAGCAAGTCGCCGCTGGCGACGCAGGAGCCGACGAGGGTGCTCGCGAGAACGACCAGCGCGAGTGTACGGATTCGGGTCAGAAGCTCGGAGCGACCAGTTCGATGGATCATCGCGTTGCGGGCGGCCTGGGAGGAATGTCGGCGCGCCGCGGAAGGCGGACGCCGAGTGAGTAAGAAAGTGCACGAGCGTTACGGACGTCCGCAACGCGCCTACTAAGGAATTCTAATGCGCAGTGCACGTGTCTACCCGCGCGTTTCATGCCGCGAGACCTGAGGCGAGGTCGGCTGTGGATTCCAGTAGCTACCCGCGGCAATCCTAATGGCTCTGCCGGGACGGACGATGGAAGGGCGGTTGGCGGGATTCTTTGCGGATTCTTTGCGTGCGTTGCACTCGCACGCGCCGATATTTCTCGGCGTCGCTCGTTCGGACGAGAGGTGGTGGGCCTTTCGGCGGACATCTGGTTGGCGATGTCTTTGGCGGCGCTGGCGTGGCTTGCCTGTAGGAGGTCTGGTTGCGCCAGTGTTGTCGATCGTCCGTCGCACAGTCCATCGTGCGGCGGACGTTTCGCGTTGCAGGCCCGCCGCTCAGGCGCGGTCGCGGTTGGTCCCTTCGTGCCATCGGCGCTCGTTGGGCGCCCTGAGGCTCAGCAGGCCTGCGCGGAACTGCCGCATCCGTGTGCGCCAGGAGGCAGATGCATTGGTCGGGCGACCATGGGGCGCAGGCCATACGAGGCGCTGGATACGGTGAAGAAACCCGTCCACACCACGCACCCACATGACTTGGCGCAAGAAGCCGATCTCGTCGATGACGCCCCCGGCTGGGGTGAGTCGCGCGACGGTATGTCGGGCGGCCCAGGTCGATGCTCGCTCTCCGAGCGCTAGCGCTCGGGGGTCGATCGTGCCGGGAGCGAGGGCCTCGGCGAGGACAAACGCCGGATAGGTGTAGTGCGCCACACGCAATGACGCCATCTGGGCGAGAATGCCGTCCCAATCGAGCCCATCACGCATCTGCACCGACCTGACGATACTCACGATTTCGTAGAGCCGAAGCAGGCGACTCGACCCAAGCTCCGCCGAGCAGTGACACGCCAGCATGATGATGAGCGCATCTGGTTGGAGCACACGCATGCGAACACCCGCCAACTCGAATGGCTCTGTCCTGAGGAGTAGTGGGTCGAGCTTGGCGACGGCACCGCGATGGAACACACGAACGAGTGAGGTATGGAGTTCCAGTTCCCATTTCGTATACGCATCAGCCACTTCGACCGAGTGGATTGTGTCATCGATCCCGACGGCAATCCACTCCTGCTTGTGCGCCTCGGTGGGCGTGCCGGAGGGGCGAAACTCCGCCGATCGCAGCGCCTCTTCCGCCGCCTCGCGAAGGCGTTCGTCCACCCAGATATCCACGTCGGCCATTCGTCGCGCAGCCGGATCCTCGAAGTACGCGCGCGACGTGTGCAGTCCTTTCAGCGCGACCGGTACGACCCCATGTCGGATCAGGGCGTCCAGGGCGGGATGAAGCTCGCGTTCGATGCGGGCGTTGCGGCGCCGGGAGTGTTCGAGGTGTGCCCGCATCCGCGCCTCGACGGCGGGCTCGGCGGACAGCCGCCCCGTGAGGATCCAGTGACCGAGGAGCGGACCCATGCCGGTCGTGTGGGCCGCGATCGCCAGCGCGTAGGTCTCGTGGTGGCGCTGGGGATCCATTTGAACGCGCGACATTCCCCGAAGCATCTCGGCGGTCACCCGCTGAATCTCCTGCGCGGCACGGACTCGGGCCGGCTCGCTCAGTCCAGGCCACAACCATGACGGGTCCTTGCTCGCATCGAAGCGTTGGAGACGCCGCGCAAGATCCGCGAGCGCTTCCGGGTCGCACAGTGCAGCATCGTCATCCGGATGCGCGGTCGTGGAGGCCATTGTCAAAGTTGCACACGCCGTCGTCCGTTCGTAACATGGCGCGTGAACCATATGCATGTACTCCAGTTGGCTCGATGACGGCATGAGAATCGTCATGCTGGGGTTGCGGGGCCTTCATCCCGATCTCGAAATCGGTGGTTTCGACACGGCGTTTGCGGAGATTGCGCCTCGGCTTGTCGCTCGTGGCCACAGTGTCATCATCTACTGTCGGGCGAACGCACATTCCCTGGAGCGGCGACCGGCGGAAGAAAACGGGGTGACGCTCGAGTACATGCCCTCGCCGGGAGGGAAGAACTACGCCGCGATCGTGTCGACGCTGCTCGCCGTGCTGCATGCGTTCACGGCGAAGCGGTACGACGTGTGGTTCTTCGTGAACGTCGGCATGGGGCATCATGCCGCATTGGCGCGGTTGTCGGGTCGCCCCGTTGTCATGAACGTGGACGGGTTGGATTGGACGCGAGGCAAGTGGGGGCCCATTGCGCGCTTCTACTTTCAGTCGGCCGCGCGGTCGGCGGTCCGCTTCTGCTCCGCGCTGATCACCGATGCGGTGGCCATGCAGGAGTACTACCGCGAGCGGCTCGGACGCGAAACCGAGATGATCGCCTACGGCGCCGAGATCGGCGATTCGCGCTGCGCGGGGAAGATCGCAGCGTTCGGAATTGCGCCGCGCGAGTACCACCTGATCGTCAGTCGGTTCATTCCCGAAAACTCGCTCATCGAGATGCTCGAGGGCTTCCGGCAATCGGGGACGTCGAAGCGGCTGGTGGTCGTCGGCAACGCGAGCTACGAAGACTCATATCAGGTTCGGCTGCGCGAGATCGCGGCGTCCGATGAGCGGATCATCATGGTGGGATTGGTGAAGGATCAATCGGTGCTGCGGGAGCTCTGGTGTAATTGTTCGGTGTACATGCACGGACACTCGGTGGGAGGAACGAACCCGCATTGCTGCGCGCGATGGGGTTTGGAAGCTGCGTGCTTGCACTGGACACGGTGTTCAACCGCGAGGCGCTCGGCGGATCGGGGCGGTACTTCACGGATTCCGCGGACTTGACCGAGCAACTCGACGAGCTGGAGGAGGACAGCGCGACGGTCAACCGCCTCCGACGTTGCGCTCAAGCGCGTGCGCGCGCGGAGTACGATTGGGAGCGGGTCACGGACAGGTACGAGCAGCTCTTTGAAACGATGGTCCGCATATCTGAGTAACATCAGCAGGTCACTTCACGATCATAGATGCGCGCGCGCAGCTCGGCGCGCCGACCAGATCGTCGGGGCTGCGGCCAGGGCAGCGTAGATCATCGTCTGCATGATCCATCGGTCCGTCGTGAAGAGAGCGATCAAGAGCGCCGCTCCCTGCACGATCACGGTGCCGGTGAAGGCGACCACGGGTTGGGCCGGAGCGTGAGGGAGCGACCGTCGCACTACGACGGTGCCGGACGCCAACGTGAGCGCACCCGCCAGCGAGACTGCTCCGGCGACGCTCCAGAGGGGCACGCCGGCGTAGAGTGATGCGCCGACCGTGAGTGCCACAAAGGCCACGCCGATCAACTCGACAACGAGCTGTCGACGCACCAGCGCACAGGATTGGAGCGTGCACACGATGACGACGTGAATCCCAACCCAGAACGGAAGCCCCAGCGTCAGCGACCGGACGATCGGTAGTGCCGAACCATAGAGCGGCAAGGTTCGAGCGACGACGTGCTCGAACAATGGCTCCGCGACCAGCGCTGCGCCGAAACCCGCCGCAATCAGATAGAAGAATTCACCGAGAAAGCGTGCTCGGTCCTCGACGGGCCGTCGCGCGGCGTGTGAAAGCGCGACGCGAGAGACTGCCTGGGTTGCCGAGTTCGCGGCGACGCCCGCGGTCGACGCGAATCCGTAGAGCGCGAAGTCGGTGATGGGGGACGCGACACTGACGAGCAGCCGGTCTACCGACTGCGCGAGGACCGCCGCGTAGCTCGCGCCGAGCACAGGAAGTCCAGCACCGACGAGCGTTCCCAGCTTCAACGGACTAGCGGGCGCCTCGGCCTCGCGCCGTATCCGAAGAATGCAGGACGCGCCATAGATGGCCGAAATGGCGAAGGAGGCGATGTAGAGCGCCAGAACCTGCGTGAGTACGTGGGATGAGAAGACGAACAGCCCTGCGACGAAAAGGATGGGCGCGGTGATCATGACTCGTCCGGCGCGCCTGAAGTCCCCCGCGGCCTGCAGTGCATAGCAACAGAGGGCGACGACATTCGCGAACAGTGCGCACACGACAATGGCGATGAGGAACGTGCGCACGAGCGGGCCGGAAAACGCCGCGAGGGAGGAAACCGCGACCACGAGGGCGAGCTCGATCGCCAACAGCCAGCGCACCACGCGGCGCCATTCTCGTGCGATCAACCCGGGTGATTCTCCCGCCCAGCGGAGAAACGCCCCATCGGCCAGTCCGAAGTGCAGGACACCGATCTGCGAGACAAAGGTGAGGAACAGCCGATAGTGTCCATAGGTAGGCACGTCGAGTTGGCGTGGGATCAGGAACACCTGCACCACGCTGAGGCCCGCCGCACCGAAAATCGCGCCGCCATAACGAAGGAGATCGCGCCGCAAACCGACGCGCGCGACTGTCGTCTTCGGCACTATCTTGGGCTCGCCGACATGACTGCGCCCTTCCTTGCCCTGCTGTCACTCCTCGCGATCACGGCCACGCTCGCTGCGGTCCGGTGGCGTCGCGCGCTTTTCATGGCGCTTCCATTTCTCGTGGCCATGAACGGCGTGCCGATCCGCGCTGGTGGACTCTCCATACGACTGGACCAGGTGGCGGCCAGCTTGCTGTCCATTGCCCTCGCGTGTGAACTCCTCTCCGGCAAGCGGACACTTCGGCTCGACGCAACGACATGGTATCTCGCCGCCATCCTCGCGGTGAATGTCGTCGCGAGCGCGTTGCATTCCCCGGCCTTCGGGTACAGCCTCGCGCAGTGCGCGAATCTGGCTTCGGCATGGATCACGTATCCGATCGTCATCATGTATCTGGATTCGCCGGAGGAGCTGGAGCTGTTCTTCACACGGTGTATGTGGGCCGGGTTTGCTGCAACCACCGCCGGCGTCGCCGCGTTCGTTCTTGGTGTCGCGGGTGTTCCGGTCGGCGGCGCGGAAGTCAGCACGCGCGCGGCCGAGTCGTTCGCGGTGCCGTATGGTGCGTTCGGCACGATGGTCGAACCGAACATCTTCGGGAGCTACGCTGGCGCATATCTCCTGCTGGCGACAGCGATGTTCATGGTGAAGTCAGCGGATGAGACGCCTCGAAGGGAACGACTGCTGTATGCGCTCGCCTGTTCGTCGGCGCTTGCGCTCGTGGTCTCGTTCACGCGATCCGCGTGGCTCGCGGTGGTGGTCGCCGCGCTCATCGTGCTGGTGCCCTCGGCGCGACGTCTTGGCTTTCGCGCGCACCGGCTCATCGCGCCCGCCATCGCCCTGGTCGTTTGCCTCATTGTGCTTCTCCTGCTGCCGGGGGACGCGGGTGCATTTTTTCGCTTCAAGGCGATGAATCTCGTGAACATCGCTTCTCCAACCGCCGCGACACGTGTGGTCATCTTCGCCCTCGCGCTCCAGCAAAGCGCCGCACATCCAATCATCGGATGGGGCACGTTCACGTTCGCGGCAATCGTTGCCGAGGGCGCCGATTTCGCCCGCTACGAAGGGTGGCGCAATCTCTGGGTGGGAAACTATCTGCTGCTTGCGCTCCATGACACGGGTGTGATCGGCCTCGGTCTGTGGATCGGAATGCTCTCGTCGATCGTCGCTCCGGGGTTCCGCGCCGTTCGGCGGCTGTCGGAGACCAATCCCGTGCTCGCGCGGCGCGCGCTCGCGCTGCTGGCATCGATCGCCAGCCTCCTCGTCGCCTATCTTTCGACGAGCGCGTTCACGCTGGCCTTCTTCTGGCTGATCGCCGGAGTCCTTGCCGCGCACGGCCGGCTCGCCAACCGGCTGGCGTCCCCAGCGCCCGCCGTGACAGACTCCGAATGATTCACATGCGCAGCCGCCTCAAGCGCTTGGCTGCGCTGATCGCCGACGGCCTCCTCTCGGCGGTGGGGCCTGCGCTGTGGCCACGGATACCAACGCGCGCACTCCCGTCGTCGCCGCGAGTGCTGCTCATTCGCTGCGATCACATCGGCGACGCCGCGATGGCGACCGCCGTCCTGCCGTATCTGCGTGAGGTCCTCGAGCCGGAAGTGATCGATGTATTGGCCGGCCCGTGGGCGGCGGCACTCTTCGCATCGCGTGCCGAGGTCGATCGGGTCATGAGTTACGCAGCGCCGTGGTGGAGCAGCGCACGGGGCGCCGGCGTCATCGATCGAGTAAGACAGTGGGTTCGACTGCCGGGCGTCATTCGGCAGATTCGCGCCGGGCGGTACGACGTCGGCATCGATCTTCGCGGCGACTTGCGGCAGATCGTCTTCTTCCTCGGCCTCGGAGGAATCCCGATTCGCGCCGGCACCGATCGCACTGGTGGACGGAGCGTGCTGACCCACGCGTGGCCCTTCGACGCAGCGCGTCACGATGTCGACAAGAACTTCGCGATGATCGCCATGCTCGCGGGGGCGAGCGAGAAAGCGGCGGTCCGGGTCCGACGCAACCCGCATGACGTACGTATTCCCGCCGAGCCGCCACCAATGTTGCGAGAACGATTGGCGCAACCGTCTGAGTCGCTGCGCTACATGGTCCTTGCGATGCGCGGATCGGCACCCAATCGCGCGTGGCCCGCCACGCATGCCGCGATCGTCGCTGATGGCGTCCGCGAGATGGGATTCTCGGTCGTTCTCGTTGGATCCGCAGCGGATGCGTCCTTCGCGAAGGAGGTCGGCGATGCAGCACGGCGAAGTGTCATCGACCTGACCGGACGGACCGCGATCAGTGATCTCGATGCCGTATTCACCGGTGCAACCGCGACGATTGCCGTCGATTCCGGCCCGATGCACTTGGCCTCGGCGGCAGGATGTCCGGTGATCGCGCTCTTTGGGCCCGGCGACGCGCGGACGTGTGGGCCGTGGTCAGACCGAACGATGGTATTGCGGAGTGACGTTCCCTGTGTCTGTCGGAATCCGCAGTGTGACTTCACCAGCGGACCGGGACGCTGCATGCGGTCGATCGAGCCCGAAGCGGTGCTGACCGCCGTCAGGCAGATCGTGCGTTGACTGCCGGCGTACGCTCGCGATACAGCGCGATCGCGCAGGCGAGCGCGAATCCCAACATCGCCGCCGCGACCGAGATGACGGCCGTGTATCGGGGCATCGCGGCAACGAGGCCTTCAGGAGGGTCGAGCACCGTGATCACCGGCGTATTGCGGACCGCTTCGATGCTCGCGAGCTCGTACCGTTGGGCGACCGTGGTATAGATCTGTTGGGCCAGCGAGACGCGGCGTTGCAACTCGCTTTCGCGAGTGGCCAAGCGGGGAGAGCGCGAGAAATCGATGTTGGTGGCGCGAAATTCCGCGAGGGCATTCTCGGCGCGGCGGAGCGAATCGAGGGATCCGGCGGCACGGGTTGCGGTGAACTCGCGCTCAGCGCCTGCCTGCGTCTGACGACGGCGAAGATTGAAATCGTTGACGAGGTCGAGCAGGCGCCGCGCAACAAGGGCCGACAAACGGCGATTCTTGGTTTTCACACGAAAGCGGACGACGCCCGTTGGACGATCGACCGTGACCGAGAGGGCTCGCTTCGAAAGACGGTTCATCGCGTCGATTTCGCGATCTCCCTGTGTCTTGCCGTCGCCATCGAAGTACTCCACCAAGGTGCCGGCAAACGGCTTTCCGTCGTACTCACCCACGCTGCTCGCATCGAAGCGCGTCGTGACGATGGCGTGGAGCAGCGCATTCGACGTCAGGAGGTCGCCGTAGAACTGCGGGCCGAGCGAGGCACTCCCCGATGCGATGGCGCTGAGCGCCGGAATGCCGAGCTGGGAGGCAATCGCACTGAGGCTCCCCGCCGTCCCACTCGCCGAACTCGGCTCGGTGGAGAGGAATGCGGCGCGCGCGGCGAAGTCGCGACGCCGGAGCAGGTTCGCACCCATCGCCGTCAGGCCGAATACGAGGGGAAGGGAGATGATGAGCCGAGCGTGCCGTCGCAAAGCACGAAGGTAGCCGGACAACAGCGCCGCGCCGTCCCGCGCTTCGTCAACGCTCATGGACGGTACAGGATGGCGACGAGCGTCACGAGGCCGCCGATGATCTGCGCGATCACTCCGAGACGGGCGATCGTGTCCGGATGCTCTGTGGGATCCTTCTCGGTGACCATCACCGTTGCGCCGGCACGCGGCACCGGCACGTCATCAGGCCGAAGTGTTCGTGTAACAAGGCTCTCGACGGTGCCGTCGGGCTGGGTCACGTACGATCGGCTGATTTCGGCGGAGCGACTCGGTCCGCCCGCCGCGCGTACGTAGTACAGCAGATCCGCGCCGGGGACGTACGCAACGCCACGCGGCGCGTTCACCGCGCCCTGTACCTCGACAATCGCGGTGAACTGTGGAAGATGAATGGAATCGCCATCTTGCAGCACGAGATTGTCGCGAAACGTTGCGTCGCGAATAACCTGCGCGAGGTCGATGCCCACGCGCCCGACCCGACCAGTGCGTCGATAGAAGGCTACGCCATTCGGATATGCACTCTGCGTAAGTCCGCCCGCGCGCGCGAGTAGGTCACTCAGCCGATCCTGTTTTCCCGTGAGCGTGTACGTACCGGGATAGCGAACCTCTCCAGTCAGCGCAACGCGGCGCGGCGGGGCCCAATCTGGTTGCGCAAGAATGAGGACGTTGTCGAAAGGACGAAGCATCACCTCGGGCCGCGCGGCGAGGGCACGGCTCGGCGTGGAGACGTTATCGCCGCTCAGCGGCATCAGATATGACGAGTCGAGACGCACGCGTACGGTTTCGGCCAGCCGTCCGCCGTCGCGCGATACTGGAAGGCGCGCGATCTCCGCTTCACCAACGTCCGCACTTTCGGTGAGTCCGCCGGCGAGTAGTATCGCGTCGCGGATCGTCATGCCTTCGCGAAAAGTGAAACGACCCGGTTTGCGGACGGCACCTGTGATCGCGAGATAGGACACGGGCCGCAGCTCGGTTACGGAAAACACGCGAATCTCATCGTCTTCGCGGAGGAGGAAGTCGTCGGTGATGCGGCCGCTACTATCGGCGAACGAGGTGCGGAGTTGCACGCGCGTGGAGTCCGAGGCGCGAAGCCGCGAAACCAACACCTGCCCGAGAAAGGCGTCCGGTTTGATGCCGCCCGCGAGTCGCACGGCATCGGAAAGACGCATGCCGGGCGTGAGTCCCACCGACCCTGGACTCCAGACGTTCCCGTTGACGGCAACGCGACGACCCACGCGACTACTGACCGCGAAGACCTGAATCACGTCTCCGGGTTCCATGGGGTATGCCGGGCCAAACCCGGAGGTGAATTGGTCGGAAGCAATATCGATGATGACCCTGGCGCGGTCCGTGGTGTCGCGTTGTGCGGGCGGAAGCACGCGAGAGATTTGCACGCGTCGCCGCACGGCATTGGCGGTGAACCCGCCAGCGGCGCGGATCGCGTCCGCCAGCGTCTCGCCGCGACGAAGCTCGTACGTCGCAGGCCGGACCACCTCACCATGCAGCCGCACACGGGGGCCATGCACCGGTACGAAGATCACGTCGCCTGATTGCAGTCGCGGATCGTGCGATGCATCGGCGCGCAAGAGGTAGTCGTACAGATCGAGGGTATCGACCAACTTGTTGCCGCGCCGAATCTCGACCCTCCGCATGCTGCCCGTGCGCCGCGGTCCACCTGCGGCGTACAGCGCCGTGAGCGCGGTACCTGCGCTCGACACGCGATAACTCCCGGGTTGGACGACGTCGCCGAGTACGACGACCTGATTCGTGTGGAGGCGTGCGAGGTTCAGGGAAAAGTGCGTCGTGGCGCCGGCACCGCGGTGAAGCCCGGAGAAGACCCGGCCCAGCCGTGGGTACAGAATGTCCTCGAGCTGGCCGAGTGTGAGGTTTGCGACAGCGATCTCGCCAACCCCGGGAACGACGATGAAGCCTTCGCGGGTGACGTCGAGTGTGAACGTGCGTTCTGCATCACCCGTGATGATGAGTACGATTCGATCGCCGGCACCGAGACGGTAGCTGGCGTCGACTGGCCCGGTGAGATTTGCGTCGAACTGTGTTGTCGCGCCATCGAAGACGTTCGCGCCGAAGATAGTAAACCCGCTGTCAACAACCGGCCGCCGCGTCGCGGACAGGACGCGCGCTCCCCGAATTGGGCGTCCGAGTGAGTCGACGATGGTCTCTGCGGAGTCGCTCAAGGTCAGATCGAGAGCAGAATCACGACCAGCAACTGCTGCGTCCGACGCGAGGGGTCGGCGACCCTTCAGCAGCTGGCGCAATTCGGCGGTATCGCCCGAGTCGGCAATGCCCAGCGCCGCGATGGCATCGAGCACTTCAACCGACGCCGTGGTGGCGGCCGTCGAGTCACCACCGGTGCGCAGTGGACGGACATAGGCGTCGAGAAGGTTCTCGGGGTACCCGGCGTTCCGCAGCCGTGCGCGAATCTGATCGGGGGTGAGTCCACTCGACGCAAGCTCTCGGCGCACCTGCGCGACGAGGTCGGGCCGCGTCTCGAGAATGCGCCGCGCCTGATCGGGAGACGGCAGGGGCGTTTGTGCGCCCACGATCGGCGCGGCGAGCACCAGCATCGAAACGGCAATGACGCGGGCGCGCGCCACCACGCCAGAAAAGCACTTCATCAGCAAGTGGTTTGGCCATGAGGAAGGAGCACCGTCAATGTACGGCTGCGCATGCACCCTCGGCTAGAAACTGCGGATCGGACAAGTCGCGGAGCATCATCCGGCGTTGGTTGCATTTTCGACCACCGCGTGAAGAAGGTTGAGCGCATCGGCCGGCCGCGACGTCAGCGTCAACCGCCAGCCTCCGTGAGCCGAGAGCAGTCGCGCGACATCGCGGTGGCGCTGCGGAAAACGGTCGAAGCCCGGTGCGAGTTGCTCGTGGAGCTCACGTTCAAGCACGTGTGCATCGACTCGCGCGAGTGAGGCGGTCGCTCCGCGCGCGAGCACGCACAGCGTGACGCCCGACGAGGCCATCCAAACCTGGGTGCCCGGTTGTTCGAGGGGGACCGAGACCTTCTCCGCCCCGTCCGTGATCAGTCGCGCGCGAGGAGGGCCGCCCCACACTCGCATCGTCGGGTCTTGCTGCACCCAGACGTGATCGTCGCTCAGCACCGCGATTCCCATGCGGTGCGCCATGTGTGCGAGGGTGCTCTTGCCCATGCCGCTACCACCCGCGAGCAGGATGGCGCGTTCTTCGTGAAGAAGCCCCGCCGCGTGAATGGGATGCCGGTCGAAATGGGCGAGCAGCGAGAAGGTGATCGCGTCGAGAAACTCGAGAGGAAAGCGAGGATCTTCCACGAGCGCGGGGCTCACGTGCGCCATACTCTCTCGACGCAACGGATCTGCGAGCCCAACACTATCCGCACTCTCGACCAGGAGTCGGCCGTCACCCAGATCGAGGTGCTCGATCATGTTCGCTCCATGTGCGGCCGAGGCGTCGCCGCGTACAGCGATGCGTACGGCGACCGATTCGGTTACGAGCGTTCCGTTCCCAAGCGCGTTCAGCCAACCACCAAAGCGATCGTTCACGAGTCGCATGACGTGCTCGCTGTTCGATTCGAAGCGAACCGCGATGCCGAGCACAGGCAGTGTGGTCGCGAATGGCAGCGCTGGCCATCGAATCATATGCATATCTCCGCGAACATCGTTTCGAACGCCGCCGCGGTGGCGTCAGCGTCGAACGCGAGTGCACGAGCCTGTGCCGCGCGGGCGATCGCCAATCGTCGGGGCTCGTCGGCAAGTAGTGCGATTGTCTCTCGTGCAAGCGCCGTGGCATCACGCACGGGCACGGCAACGGCGGCGTACGGGGCCCAATCGGTGAAGTGTCCTACCGCCGTTCCCACACTCGGAACGCCGGCAATCGCCGCCTCGAGCAACACCATCGGCTCGGCTTCGTGTCGCGAGGAGACGATCAGCACATCCGCTGAATCCATGAGGGCGCGGAGCGATTGCCTGTCGAGCACTCCATGCCAGCGAACGATGTCGCGAAGCGCTTGCGCGTGCGACGACTGCTGGAGCGCGCCATTCATGGTGTCGAGCCCCACGACATCGAGTGTGAAGTCCAGGCCATCATCGCGCATACGGACGGCGGCAGCGAGAAGCACCGCCTGGTCCTTGACGGGCCGCAAGTCGCCGACGTGGAGGAGTCGCGCGCGGCGGCGTGTATCTCGTGCTCGAACAACAGCGAGCGGCCATCGATCCGTCGCAACACCGAAAGGAATGAGCTGTGCTTGCACCCCGATTGCCCGCGCAGTATGGGCGAGATGGTGGGACGGGACAGTCACTCGTGTCGCTCCGCGCAACGCGACGCGAAGTTCGAAGCGGCCACGGCGCGTCGACCGCAGGCCGTAGCCAATCTCCGGCATCGTGACGAGCTCCCCGCCAGTGCAGTGAAAAGCGACTGGCACTCGAAACAACCAACCGAGAAGTGCTCCGTATGTACCGCCCCAGCCGAAGATCCCTTGGATGACCCGGAAGCTTGACGCACGATGCTCCTCGCGAAACGCCCTGAGGAGTCGCCCGCGCCATCCACGCCCCGGGCCGACATTGTGAATCGTCGCGCCGAGCAGTTCCCACTCGGCGGGTCGAGGCTCCTGGTTGAACGAGAAGACGTGCACCTCGTGGCGGCGTGCGAGTCGTTCGAGCAGCCAGAGAACAGCGGGAATCACGTGCACGCTCCCGCTTCGGTCCACGCCACCGTGAATGAGGATGGCGATCTTCACGGCAGCGAAAGTCCCGGTTCCGCGTCGCGTCGCAGATGCGCCAGGCATTTGCGCGCAATCAGCTTTTTTCTTCCGTCGAGGGACGCCTCGACGACCGGTATGCCGCAGTGCTCGAACCAATCGGCAAAATCGGGATCGGCGACCGCGGGGACACCGGCGCGTACGACGGCGCGAATGTCGCTTCTGGTCGTTCCGAGCAGCGCTCCGCATGGATTGCCGGATGCAGGCAGGATGATGCAGTCCGCCCGGTGGCGCGAGGTCAGTTCGCCAGCCCGAGGTGCACGCAGGACGCGCGCAGCATCGGTCGTCACCAGTTGAAACAACTCGGCAGGCGTGAGGTCGCTGCATGCCTGCGCCACGCGGAGTTCTTCCAGGAGATCTCGCGACCCCGTGAGGCGAGAGTCCGTACCGAGTGCGAGACGCCCTGCGTTGAAGAGCCTGCGAGCATCGAGCGTCCGACCGAACATCGAGCGGTTGCTCGACGGGCACCATATGACAGCGGCCCGTGCCCCGATCACGCGATCGACGTCGCGCTCGGAAAGTCCAACACCGTGAACGAGTACGGTGTTGGATGCGAGGCATCC
The DNA here is from genome assembly GCA_040389905.1 of Gemmatimonadota bacterium. Taxonomy (GTDB): domain Bacteria; phylum Gemmatimonadota; class Gemmatimonadetes; order Gemmatimonadales; family Gemmatimonadaceae; genus AG11. The sequence goes on from JAZJZK010000018.1 coordinate 66,103, forward strand.
CAAGGCTTCCAGCTGCTCGAGTTCCGCCGCGGCGATGTCATCGATGCCTTCGGCCAGGTGAATGATCCACGGCATGGACGCCGAGGTCGCGTTGAAGCTTTCGAGAACGGCTGGCCCGTATCGAGGCCGGTGGCCGGGGCTGGACGCACCGAGGCCGAGTGAGTGACACCATCCGAATTCCTTCAGTAATTCCGCGGGGAAGCTCGGATCGGCGAGCGCGACGTGCCACGGATCGTGATGAGCGACGGTCGTGGCTCCGGCCAGAATATTCTTTACCCCCCCCTGCCAATACCGTTCGTGGCGCGTCATCGCAGTAAGGGCGCCAGGCGCCTCAGCAAGCGTTTGCGACCAGGCGTCGATCCACTGGTAGCTGTTTGCGAACGGCGGCAAATGCTCCAGCGGCGCAATGCCATTCAGGTGGAGGTGATCGTGTGCATTGATGAGGCCTGGCAAGATCATGTGATCGTGCAGATCAATCCGTAGAGCACCAGCACGAGGTGCGCCACCAACGACTCCGTCGCTGAACGCGAGCGACTTCGCCACAACGCCATCGGGTGTAACCACCCGGGCATTGTCGAGAATGATCGCGCTCACCTGGCCCGGTGCCTCAGTGTGTCAGGCAAGGGATTGCACGGGGCGCGCTCGGCGCGCCAGCCATTCGCCGTACATTCCACTCACATGCGCCAGTTGCCGGCTCGTTTGACCTTTCTCACTCGCAACGGTGCAGACGAAAAGCACGTGAGAGCCAATGCGATGTGCGTCAGTCACCGTGAGCTCTCGCACCAAACCAGGCTGCGCGAGCACTGGAAGGCCGAACAGATCCGAAGGACGAACAGCCACTGGTATTGAAGCAAACTCGATACTCCGCATGTGATGCTGCTTGCCGAGTGCATAGACTTCCCTGTGCAACGCGGCGGGAGCGCCACTCATCGCAATTCGACGCGAATCCTCCATCACCGCAATCGATGCACTCGTTGCGCGCAGCGTCAGGAGATACTCGCCTGAAGAAAGCGAACCAACGAGATCCATCGGGAACAGGTTCGTGCTCGTATCATTGGCGACGCCGACGAGAAACACCGGCCGCGCAACGATGTAATACGCGTTGAGGCAGCGCAGATCCCTCGCCGACATCCTGAGACGATCGCCGCGTGCTGCCGATCGACTCGCGTGGCGCGCAGCCAGCAGGTACCGCCACCATCGAATCGGCGGCGACACACACCGGTTGTGACATCCGGTCGTCTCGACCAGAAGCAAGACGCCCTGTGAGAGGGAGACCCTTCCGGTGACGCTCAGGTGAATGGATGCGAGCGCAACGGCGGCTTCCTTCGCGTCGAAGATGTCCAGCCTCAGCGGCATACCAGGCGTCGTATTGCCGATGACAGTGGGATCGACATGCAACCCTATCATGAAGGGGCGGAGCGAGACGGGAACGTGCGCTGAAGAAACGTCGAGCGCACCCACGGGAAGACCGTGGAGCACGACACGAACCTCGGGCTGCCGCTCGTCAGGGAGTGCAATTGGCATGTGACGAAGGTCCCTGCCATTTCTGATCAAGCGCAGAAACCCGATCACCGCGATTTCCTTAGAACAAGCGTGACGAAGTTGCTCGCGCCGCCGTCGCGCACTTCATCGACGGCGAGCGTAAAACAAGGTTGCGCCATCCTCCGCAGTGAACGCGAAAAGTGGCGGTACGTCGTCACTGCTCCATCGACCTTGATCGATCCCGTCCAGACAGATGTCGCAGCTCCCCTCCACCACCAGAGCTTCTTCATGTCCCGGCGGTAGAACGGATTGAGCACACTGGCGATTACCGCTCCGTCGCGCACCATGTACCGCTCCAGCAGCCGCAGCAGGGGATTCAAGTCGCGAAAGTGATTCAGTACCGCAAAATTGGCTGCCACGGCGGTGACGGGACCCGTGCGCTCCAACATTGCGATCAGGTTGTCCAGATCGCCGTCGACCGGCGCAATCACTCCTGCGGCAATCTCCGCCGCGCAACGCGTCCTCAAGAGATTGACCATGCCACGGGATATGTCATAGGCAATGACCTGATGACCTCGCGCCGCGTACCAAGCGGCGTCAATACCGGTGCCGCACCCGAAATCGAGCAACGTTCCCCGTGGGCCAGCGATCGCGGAGACACGCCGACAGAACGCCTCTCGCGCGGTGACGTTCCTCGCGACACCGTCGACGTCTGCGTCATACCGTGCGGCGATGGCGTCGTAATACCTCGCCGTCTGTTCTGCCTCTTCACGCGTACCGTACGTCACTATTCCCGACCGTCGGTCAATGACAGCGTGCAAACACACGTGCGACAGATCGCGTTCCGCTCAACGTCGAGCCCAGCCCTCCATTCGATCGCTGCCGACGAATTGAGAATGGCGACGAGACTCCCGGACTCGTGAATGTTTCCGAGCGGCGCCTGAAAGAAACACGGCCGCACGGTGCCATCAGACTCGATCACGCTCGACACCCACGGCGCGTTACACCGGTTGGGATGAAACACGTCGTGGCCACGGAGCGCCGCGTAGTACTGGCTCAGGCGCCACCGTAGTTTTTCCGGCGACTCCGCGATGAAGCCGGACGCAAACTCCGCCGCGAACTCCGATTCGAGCGCGTCGATCTCGCGCGACAATGCAGCGATCTCCGACGGCTCGAGTGCCACGGGACGGACGCTTTCGTCTGTCCATCCGCCGGGATGATTGAATGCGTCGCTCGTAACATCCGCCGCGAGGAAGCTGATGCGATCGAGCGACAATGAACGCGCTGCGTCCACCGTTGCCCGCAACTGATCGTGATTGGCGCGCTGCACCGTACAGCGACCCGAGATGCGGACGGTTGCGTCCGCGGCCTTCACGGCGGCGACGCCGCGCGCGAGACGCTCGTACGCGCGCGGCACGTTGCGAATTCGATCGTGGATGGCCTCTGGTCCGTCCAGGCTCACCACGACATCGTCACACCGTTTGACCAGCTCGGCGGCATGCCGCTCGAGGAGAAGACCCGTGCTCAGGATCGAAATGCCGACGCCCGCCGTGCGCAGCAGATCGCAAAATTCCCAGAGATGCGAATGCATCAGCGCCTCTCCGCCGCTCAGAACAACCCGACGCACGCCGAGCGCGCGCCATTCATCGATCCACTTCGCAATGTCCGATGCGGCGAGTTCGGACTTCGTGGTCGACCGCCAGATGTCGCACATCATGCAGCGACAGTTGCAGCGACTGTGCGGAAAGAGAATGAGAATCGGTAACTGCGTAATGGGATCCACGCGCGGGAGTGCCACGTCTCGCTGTTCCAGTGGCGCGGGAGTCGGCCTCGGATCGAGTATCGTCATCGGACGAGCGCCGCGTATGCGTCGCCCAGTTGCCGTCCGATCGCGTCATAGGTCAGTGCATCGTCGAATCGCGCCCTCACGACAACGCGCAACGCGGCCTTGTCGCGCGACGCCCACTGGATGATCGCGTTGCCCAGCGCGGGCGCATCGCCCACAGGCGTCAGTGACCCGGCATCGCCCACAATCCGTCGCGCCGACGGAATGTCCGTGACCAAGGGCGTGGCGCCCGCCGCAATCGCCTCGAGCAAGGCGAGACTCCCTCCTTCACGATGACTGGTTTGGACAAAAAAGTCGGCCGACCGCGCTCGCAGTTCGATCTCATCGCGCGGCCGCGTGCCGAGCAGCGTGACGCGGTCCTTAAGTAGAGTGGAGCTCGCGATCCGCGCCTGTACCTGCTCGAGCAGTGGCGCCTCGCCGAAGCAGCACCAGAGCTGCAATCCGGGCAGTGCCTTCACCGCATGCTCCACGGCGCTGAGCATCATCATCGGATCCTTGTTCGCATCGAGGCGGCCGCACCAGAAGAGACAGGGGTCGCCGAACATCCCCGTCAGCTGTCGTGCCGTGTCGCGGTCGCCGACGGCAAAGTCACTGGAACCGCTGAGCACTTCGAAGATGGGGAGCTTTTCCCGAAGAATTCGCGCGTTCTTCCACGGTATCGCCTGGTCGCGCGAAGTGAACGTCGCCCCCGCGAGTACGCCGTGCGCCCACCGCCATGCGGCGACTCGCCAGCCCGATGGCAACTGGTTTCCGCGGTCCTGCACGACGATCGGCGCACCGCGCACGGCGCGCGACAAGGGGCGCATCGCACGGGGGAAGTTGAGACCTTGCACGTGGACAACGTCAGGACGCAGCAACGACACGATGTCCATAACGCGACTCCACTCTCGGTGCGCGCCAGCGACAAAATGAAATGGAACGCCGTCGCGCTCGATCATCTCGGACCGGTGTGCGGTCTGCACGACCGTCACGTCAATGCCCGCGCGCGCCGTTGCTGCGGCCATCGCGGGAAGCAGGGGCCACGCGTGCAGCAACGCCGCCCCGTCGCGCTGCTGAGGATCCGCAAAAAGACTGAGCTGCACGACGCGAAGTCTGGGCAACCGCGGCGAGGTCATCGCTCCGAGCCCTCGGACTTGCGCAGCAGGCGTGCTGCGACCAACGGCGACCCGAATTGGGCAGTGTAGGCGGAGAGGCGCCCCGCCTCCTCATAGTAGTGTCGCACCGTCGGGCCAACATGTCCCATCACGTGCCGCTCGACGTGGAGCCCCACGGCGCGCGCTGCGCGCTGGTGCGCGAGATCGTCATGCACGAAATGCTCGAGCTCACGCGGGACGCCATCGGCATCCACGAAGGTTCTCCGATGCCCGGCGGCGATCGCCTCCGGAGCAATGTCGGTCACGATCACCCGGCCGCCCGGCACACAGACGCGCGAAAGTTCAGCGTAGGCCGCAACGACGTCGTACACGTGCCCAATCATGAGACGGCACCAAACGATATCGAACGCGCACTCGGCAAGGGGAAGCGCGCAGACATCCGCGACGACGAGCGTGCGCGCGTCCTTCGCCGCGGCGAGCATGTCGAGCGACAGATCCACGCCAATCGCGATCGCGGCATTCGTCTCACGTAACCGGCGCGCGGTTCCGCATCCAACGTCGAGCAGCGCACATGCCGCCGTCGCAACGTGCAGTGCGGCGACCGTTTCATTCTCGAGATGACTCACCACGGTTTCCTGCTCGTAGTGCGCCGCCCACAACGCATATCCTTCTCGTGCGGTGAGCACGCTCACGCTGAACCAACGTTCGCGATCGTCGCCGGGGCTCGCAGGTGGCCGTACGCTTGCGCATCGGGTGGCGCCCGATGTGCGAGCCGCCGAACGAGACGCAACATGCGCGGATCGGCATAGTGGCCGGTTGACCAACGGCGCGCGGCGAGCACCCGGCCAAGGGCCTTTCCCCAGTCCGCCGTCTTGGCATCCTGCACCGAGGGAAATCGGCTCTTGAGCACCATCTCGAAATCGGTCACCTTCGCCTTGAGACGCGTATCCATCCACGGCACGAGGGGATCTTCGTGCGTCATCCAGGCAACCCACTCCGGCTCGATCCATTCGTCGAGCGTCTGTGGCGTGGACGACACCGCGTCGACGTTACCGTACGTCCCGCGGCGCTGCGGCGTCGGAGTGTAGAAATAGGTGATCAACTCCATCAGCGGATTGACGTGCTTCAGCCTCCGGATGAAGGCGAGCGTTTCATCGATTCCGCGCTCGGGATCATCGGGATCGCCGAACACGAATGAGAACTCAGGAATGACGCCGTGCGTACGTGACCGCGCTGCGACCTCGAGAATCTGCGCGGTCGTCGTTCCCTTGTTCATCTTCGCGAGCACCTCGTCCGAACCAGATTCCGCGCCGCAAAACACCATGGTCAGTCCGGCGCGCTTCAACAGCGTCCAGGTGTCGTCGGAGAATCGGGTCAGTGCGTCGACGCGCGCCTCACACCACCACTTGAGCCCCAACGGTATCAACCGCTCGGCGAGCTCGCGTGCGTGATCCTCCCTGACGAAGAAGTTGTTGTCGTAGAAATGCACGGAATCCATTCCGTGCTCGCGAGCGAGATACGTGAGATGCTCCACGGTGCGGGCAGGCGCCTGCATGCGTTCTCGGCTGCCGAACACGGAGATCACGCCGCAGAACTTGCAGCCGAAGGGACAGCCAATCGACGACTGATATACCCCTGATCGTCGTCCGAGAAACGTCGGCCGCAGATAGTCGGCAACAGCGATCTTGTGGTACGGCGGCGCCGGCAGCTCATCGGGTCCTTTCCAGTGACGCTCCCTCCCGATCCAGTGGCTGCCGTCGGTCTCCCGAAAGCACAGCCCATCCACTGATCGAGCATCACGACTTCCAGCAAGCACGGCGAGCAACTCGACGATCGTTTCCTCGCCCTGCCCCCGAACGACCCAGTCGACGTATGACGCATTGAGGACTGGTGCGGGATAGAGACTCGGAAAGTTCCCGCCCCAGACGATGGCGACGTCTGGATGACGCGCCTTCAATGCGCGCGCGAGCGGAACCGCGCTGACCAGCTGTGGACCTGGCATGACGGAGAACGCGGCGACCCTCACCGGATCGCCACGACGGGCACCCGCGTCGATATGTGCGGTCAGCTCCTCGAGGACGTCCACATCCGGCAGATTCCCGTCGACGATCTCCCAGTTCACCTCAGCAGGCAACGCCGCACCCACCGCCATGACTGACAGTGGAAAACGCCGATTCGAGGGGCGCGTGGCCCGCGGGTTTATGAGCAGGATCATCGAATGCTATCCGGCGCGGCCATTTCGGTGCGCTCGAACTCCAGCAGCACATGATCCCCGAAGACTGCCAGCGGTTTCGACACGACGCGGTCGAGCGCTTCGAGCACGCCGAGCGCGCGCGGATGCCGCGAGATCCATGGCTCCGCCGCACTGGGTGGCACGAACACGCCGATGCCGCGACGGCCGATATAGTGGAACCAAGGCTGGAACGCCCGACGGAAGTCGGCTGCGCGATGATAGCGTACGGTGAACTCCTGACCACCAAGTCGCGCATGCACATCGCCGGTGGCCAACCGCCGCACTGCCGCCTTGGGATCTCCCCTGATCATCTGCACGACGAACTCGCCCGGCGAGCAGATACCGAACACGACGAGCAACACCCGAGCGCCGGGACGCAGTGCAATGGCTAGCCCGCGAGCGACTGACGTGAGCTGCGTGGTGCAATTGAGCGCAGCGAAGTTCGAGAACGCGCCGTCAAATCGTTGCGCACCGTCCACGCATACGGGCGAAAGATCCTCCGCGGAGGCGACCACCGGCGTCTCGAGTCCGTACGGACGAACTTTTTCCGCGGCGATGCGGACCATCGAGGGTGATGGATCGGTGAGGAATACAGTGCGGCCGCGCTCGGCCAGCCAGGCGGCGTCCTCGCCAGTACCCCCGCCCAGCTCGAGCAATCTCGAACCGTTGGGAAAGGCCTCCACCAGTGCGGCCCGGACGGCACGACGCTGTGCTGAAACGCTCTCCCATGCGCCAAACCGGGCATCGAAGCGTTCGGCAACGGCGTCGAATGCCCGGACGGCGGGAGCCAGCTCAAGCGTCGACGCCGGCGACACCATTCAGCGATGGACCGCGGCGAGCGGTTCAGGTGACCGATGCGTGGCTTCGCGCGCCGCGAGCGCCGTCCACGCAGCATCGTCAGGGACCGACGATCGCGCTTCTTCGTGGAGGAGGTCGCGAAGCTGACGATAAAAATCGGTCGTATACGTCCCATGAAAGAGCATCGCGAGGTCGTCTGTGTCCTGCCAATTCTGCTGAAGTCCGAGCTGCGCCTGCACCTTCGCGTGGAACTTCGTGCCTGGCAGTGGATACGCCACGCTGACGCCGACGTCGTCCGGTCGCTCCTCTCGGAGAAGATCACGAGTCAGCAGCACGTCGTCCCACGTCTCCGTGGGGTAGCCGAGTTGTAGAAACCAGCAGGCGCGAATGTCGTGCTGCTTGAGAGCGCGTGTTGCGGCACGGACTTCGCTGACGGTGGTACCCTTGTCCATCGCATCCAGGATTCGTTGCGAACCCGACTCCACGCCGATCCAGACTTCCTCGGCGCCGGCACTCGCGAGCGCAGAAACCACCTCGGGACGAAGCAGGTCAGCGCGACATTGAATCATGAAGGGGATCCGTGCGTCGCGCGCACTCACTTCCGCCGCAAAGTGCGTGATCCACTGCGTCGTCAGGCCGAAAATATCATCCGCAAACCAGACATGGTCCGGGCAAACCTCGGTCTTGAGAAGCTGCATCTCCTCAGCAACGCTCTCTGGTGAACGCTGTGCGTACCTGCGTCCAAAGATGGGTTTCGCGCACCAGTTGCAGCCAAACGGACAGCCGCGCGACGTGACCATGTTCCAGGAGAATCTTCCGTGCGCTCTCACCCACGCCGAGCGATACGCGTCGACATCGACGAGATCCCACGCAGGAAATGGCAGGGCATCGAGATCCTCCACACCTCTCGCGTGCGCCGTTGACCGGGCGACATCGTGGCCATCCCGAATGACGAGCCCGGGAATGCTCCCGAGTTTCGCGCTCTCCGCATGTCGCCAGGTGTCCGCAAGCGCGAGGAAACTCGCGTCGGCCTCCCCAGTGATGACCGCATCGGCACCAGCGTCGAGGTAGAGCGCTGGGTGGTCGGACGCGTCGGAACCGTTGACGGCGACACGGCAACCGGCGGCTTGTGCGGCAGAAACCATCGCAAGCGTCGTCTCGCGCGTGGCCACCGTGCACATCTTGGTGAGGTAGTTGAAGTTGTCCTCCAGAATGCCGACGACGGCGGGTCGCAGGCGATGAACCAGCGCGACGAATTCATCAACGCCATTTGCCAGGGTCGCGTCGAAAAGCGCAACCTCGTGACCGGCGCTGCGGCACGACGCCGCTACCAGCAGCGTTGCCAGCGGCGCATACGGCTTCATTCGATCCAGCTGCTTCCGATCGTGCCGCAGGAAGAGCGAGCTAGCAAGAAGGATCATGTCGCTCATCTTGCGATTCGACGCAGGGCATTGTCAAACGAGGTGAAGGGTCTGAAGCCCGCACATACAGTCTCGAACGATCACGAGCCACGCACTCACTTCATTTTCGGCAACGGCACGTCCCGACATGAGTCGGATGCCCAAAGCAAAGCGGGCATCCGGATTCCCGAATGCCCGCCAACCTTCGCCATCCCGAGCGCAGCCGTTACTTGTGACTCAGGCTGTACACATACGCCGCGACCTGCTTGATCTGCTCATCGCTCAAATTCGACCCACCGCGCGGATTCATCGCGAATTGCGCAGTCGCGAGCTTGATCTTGTCCTTTGGTACGCCCGTCGTGACGATTTGCACGATTTCAGCGTAGGTGCCGGTGATCTGCGACCACGTGCCATCGGTCAGGTCGGGAGCGCGCGGACCACCCTTCGCCTCCATGCCATGGCACCGCTGGCAGCTGCCCTTGTGGTAGATCGAGTCGCCCACCGCAATCATGGCGAGCGTGACGCCTGCGGGAAGCGCGGGTGTGGAGGAGGCAGCTGGCGCGGCGGCGGGCTGAGGCGCACTGGCGGGCGCCGGCGACGAAGCACTCGAGCACGCAGTCGCCAGAACGCCAGCGACGGCAATGAGACTGACACGGGGAGAAAAACGAACCGGCATCGGGGTCCCTCGGAAGGTGAAGTACGGGTAGTGCACAGGGATGACGATAACTTCACTCAGCCCGCGCGCGGCGCAAGGGCGATTTTCTTGACGCCTCGGATCGCTATTTCGCCATCCGGTCGCGGCGATATGCGATGAGGGCGGCCGCGTCCCGCAGGGCGACCTCGTCGCGCACAAGCGAAATGCGGAAGAAGCCGCGACCGCCGTCGCCGAATGCCACCCCTGGCGTGACCACGATCCCATCGGTGTCGATGAGTGTCTTCACCCACTCCCAGTCGTCGACACCGGCCGGTACCGGGAGCCAGAGATACATCGACGCGGTCGGCACGGGTACATCCCAACCAGCGGAGCGAAAAGACGCCACCATCGCGTCACGTCGGGTGCGGTAGGCGTCGACCGTGGAAGGTACCAATGTGGTTCGGTGATCGAGCGCAAACGCCGCCGCGTGCTGAATCGAGGTGGGTGTTCCGTAGCCAACGTTCGTGCGGTAGGCGGCGAGTGCCTCGATCGCGTCGGAATTGCCGACCGCGAACCCGACGCGCAACCCCGCCATGCTGAAGGTCTTCGAGAACGAGTGAAACTCGATCGTTACGTCGCGCGCGCCCTCGCATTCCAACGCACTTGGCGCGGCCGTGCCACCGAATGTCAGCTCGCTGTATGCCAGGTCGCTGACCAAAAGCAGCTCGTGCTCCCGCGCAAACTCGACCGCACGCTGGAGAAAGTCGAGCTCGACGCGCGCACCGGTGGGATTATTCGGGTAGTTGACGATCAGGACGCGAGCGCGGCGAGCATCCTCCGCGGAGATCGAATCCAGATCGAGGATGAAATCATCGGCGGCGCGCATCGGAACCCACCGAACGTCGGCACCGGCGAGCCACGCGGAGCGAGCGTAGACCGGATAGTAGATCTCCGGCACCAGGACGACGTCGCCCGGACCGCACAGCGCCGTCACCAGTTGCGCCAATCCTTCCTTGGCGCCACTCAGCGCAATGGCTTCGGCCGGCCCGTCGACACTCACACCAAAGCGCGAGCGCATGAAGCGCTCGATCGCCTCGAAATAGCGCGGATGGCCGCGAAAGGGCGGATACCCGTGCGTCGACGAATCGCGAGCTGCCATGTCAAGCGCGTCGAGAATCGCAGGAGCGATCGGAAGATCAGGCGAACCGATGCCGAGATCGGTCAGTGTCATCCCCGTTGCGCGCGCCGCCGCCTTCAGCCGATCGAGCTCGGCGAAGACATACGGTGGCAGCTGTCGAAGGATTGCTGTCTGCTGCACGGATGCTGCTGTGGTCACTGGTTGTCGGAAAAGATTTTTCGTATGTGCGCCGCGTCGGACGTCCGCGAGAGCGCGAGCATCAGCACACGCGTGCCTTCTGCGGATTGGCCGGACCATCTGCCCCGGCCATGTCGGATGGCCGCATCGAACCGGTGACGACGAAACCGCTGAGATCAGGGCGCGCTCGCTGAAGCAGCGCAATGCGCCTCGAGAGTTCCAGCCAGCGCGCCGGCCCAATCGCCGAAGAGGAGACATTGAGGAACGCGGGGCCGATCCTTCCGCCCGTTCCTTTCACGCGAACGACTGGGCGCTGGGCGTGGGCGGCGCTCGCGGCGATGAGTGCGACGATGGTCGCGTACCGCCAGCTGCGGTGTCTAGTCATCCGCGAAAGTTATCCGCGGGGTGAGGCTCGGGCCAACGAACGTACGCGAGTATTCAGTACAACCACTGACGTACGAGGTACCTGGACCCGGGTACCCGGAATGGCATCCACCCCAAAAGGAGCCATGGACATACTCCAACGCATCGACCCAACGCCAAACACCGTTCCGAGGTTGCGGCCGGCGTTATTCGTGTTGCCGCTCTCGATGGCTCCTTTTGGCCGGTATGCCAGTCAGGGTACGTGGTACCAGGTACCTCGTACGTCTGTGAAGAAAACTGTAACGACTCAAAACAGGTATCCTAACCCGATGTATATCGCCGCCGTCGACTGCGATGAGTGCCCGACATCCGTCGTGACGACAAAGCTCGGCCCAATCGCGAGGTGCACGCCGCCCCCGTAGCCGAAATGCAAGTCGGACGCGATGGTCGACAGATCCAGTCCACTCGCCCACACCCTGCCCGCATCCGCGAACGTACTGAGCACGAGCCGCGTGTCGTGGCCGGCCAGACCGAAGCGCGCTGCCGACCAACGCAGCTCAGAGTTCGAGAATGCGATGCCCTTGCCGGCGTACCGATTGCGCGGAATGCCGCGAATCGACGACGCGCCGCCGAGCGCTTCGTCGTCCCTGTACGAGCTCTGGACAACGAACAGCTCGTTGAACGATGGATCGCCGCGCACCGTCTGAACCACCACACGTTGCGCGAACGTCACGTCTGCGCCGAGGGGCACGAACTGTCGCACGCTCCCGGTGACACGCGTGAATACCTCGTCGCCGCCGGCAACACGTCCGGCACGCTGCACTAACAGTTCCGACCATGTACCCCGGTGAGTCCCGATCTCCTGATCGCGCGTGTCCAGTACCAGGCCGAGGCGCGCATAGTTGGTGTTTCGTGACGGTAGCTCGGCGCGCCCAAACTGTTTCGCTACCAAGGTCGTTCCCGAATCGTACGGGACCGGATCGATGACGACGTTGTGCGAGCCGATTCCCGCCAGCATGCGCACCGATCGATGCCCGAGCTGATGCTGGAAATCGCCGTTCGCCTGAAGAACGGTTCGGCCGTAGCGATAGTAGTACGGGTTTGGTGACTTCGTCAGCATGGAGTCGGTGACCGTTGCGTTCCCGATGCCATAATACGGAGTCGAAAGTTGCTGCATGCGGGCGAGCGAACCGCCGAAACGCCAGTCTCCTGGCAACAGATGCGGCGCGTCCAGAAATAACACAACGTCGCGACGCCCCTTCGTAGTGAAGAAGAGCGTGGGCTGGAGGCTGAACCGATACGGGGCGACACCCGTGCCGTAGTCGTAAAACTGGAGGATCGCTCCATAGCCGAGGCCTTCGTCCGCATCGAAATTGAGCGCAGGCAGGCCGGTCAGGCTACGGCCGGTTGGCGGTGGCGAAGCGCTCTGCGCTCCGGCGGTGCTCGATAGAATGAGAAGCGTGAGGACGAGCGTGGAAAGACGCATTGGTCGTTTCTCGGTTGGGTGTATGGACGTACCGCAATCTCGAGACACGGGGTCAATGCGCGGTCACCGCGCGGTCAACTCGCAATCCTTGAACCACTTAGAGTACGCGTAGTTCCGTTCGCTTTGTCGCCGTCTCCTATGGGTTGAAGATCTCCGTCAGCCTGGCGGCCGTCGCCAACTGGCGTGCTGTCAGCTCTACCTGAGCTGCTTCCTGCGTTGCCGCGACGCTCGTAAGCACCTCCTTCAGCGAGACCGCCGTCGCGATGTACAACAGCGGGATCCCGATCGAAGCACGATCCACCCAGTCTCCACGATGGATGATCGCGGCCGGTCCGCCGAAGCTGCCCCACAGCGCACGCGAACGCGCCGCGTCGATGTGCCCTGACCCCGGCATCGGCAAGAGGTTGCTGCTCGCAACCACCGGCGCTCCAGCGATCTTGACCGCGAGTCCTTGCACCACGGCGTAAGGCTCGAGCCCCATCGCGCGCACGTAGTTTCCCGACGTCCGGGCAACGTACACCGGCCGCTTCCCGAAATTGTCCTTCAGCAATTGGAGGACGAGCAGATCACCACGCGTGACCACGCCGTACTCGAGTTGCCGCGGGTCGACGATGGCGCGCAGCGTTTCGTGCTGAAAGACCTGAGGCGTACGCACGTCGATATAATCGGGAACCGCATCGAGCTCTGCCGACGAAAGGGAGAACACGGGCTGCGTCGGCATCGGCCACGTTCCATCTCGATACACCTTCGGACCGAGCTTGGCGTCGTACGGCACCTGCGCTCGGCGACGGAGCCCGCGCGCGAACCAGTCCGTTCCGAGGAGCGACGTGACCGCCACGGTGACGTCCTGTCGGACTCCCTCGACCTCCTGTGCATACCAGAGCGGAAACGTGTCGTTGTCGCCGAGCGTCACGAGCACTCCGTACGGCTCGACCGAGTTGAGGAGGTCGTGCGCCCACTCGCGTGTCGCCGTCTCGCCCGCACGGGAAGCGTCTCGCCAGTTGGTCGCCAGCGGGATCAAGCCGATGAACATGATGGGAAACGTCACGGCCCATCGCCGTGTTTCCGGCAACTCGAGGCGCTCCGCCGCCATCTTCCAGAGCGACGCCAACCCAAGCGCCGCCCAGACGCTCCATGTCGAAAAGCTCCAGAGGTAGAAGTAGTCGCGATCGCGAACCTCGCGCGCGACGTCGGTAAGCTCCGGTGACTGCGAATGACCGTACTTGAAGTTCATGTAGTACACGAGTGCCACAGTCACCGTCACCACCAACGGCCCGAAGAACCAGAACGACAAGCCGTCGTATCGCCAGTGCGTGAATCCACCGAGTACGCCGAGCAGCAAGAAGCCCATTGCCAGAATCGACTGCGTCCGCGGCGATGATTCACCTGCGTCGCGGAGCCACTGCCACTTGAAGTACAACCACCACATTCCCATCTGCGCGCCGAAAGGCGCCTGTCGCACGGACAGATCAGGCTTGCCATACTGGTCGCGATTGATGTTGGCCATCAATCGCGTCACGGTCGTCTTCGAGAAGGTGCACCCAACGCCGATGCGATCGGCGCAACCAGTGGGCTCCCCTTCATTGAGTGCCGGGTGCCAGGCAGCACGAATCGGCTCGAATGCAAAGGGCGTCAGCCCGGCGCCCAGCGCCAGCGTGGTCGCGAGAATCAGCCGCCATCGCATGAGCATTCGCGGGCGCCGCACAATTACCGCAGTCGCCACCGCCGGCCCAACGAGCAGCCCAGCCGGATGATTCGTGTAGCCGAGGCCGATCAGATAACCAATCACGACGATCAGCTTGTCGGCGAACGGTCCGTCCGGGTCGTCGCACCAGAGTACCGTGAGCCATGAGACGATCGCAAAGAAGGCAAGCGATACGGTGTACACCTTTTCATTCACGACGCTCTGATTCCACACCGTGAACGCGCATGCGCCAAGCAGGGCCGCGATGCACGCCGCAGCGATCCTCGGCCACCGCAGTTCAGACCAGGAGATCAGGACGCGCTCGGCGACGAGAAACCAGATTGCCGCCGAAAACGCGCTGCAGACCGCCGCGAGCGCGTTGACTCGCATGGCGACCGAACCGATTGGCACCAGGGTCGCCACGCGCCCGAGCAGCACGAAGAACGGATTGCCGGGAGGATGCGGAATGCCGAGGGTGTACGCCGCGGTGATGTATTCACTGGCGTCCCACATTGCGGTGGTCGGCGCCAGTGTGGCGAGATACAGCGCGAGCACCGCCGCGCCGACGACCGCTGCGATGCCGTACGATGGCCGCGGCGCGGGCATGTGGACGGGGGGCTTCACCATGCGAGGATCACCGCGGGTACGAGGATGGCGTAGCCTGCAACGAGCAGGAGCGGCGCGAGGGTGGTCCCTCCGCGAATGAGGTCGGCGTAACCAATCGCCAACGCGGCGGCCGCGATCACGCGCAGGAGGAGCGCACGCCGTGCCGGCGCGACGTCAGGGAATCGCACCAGAGTACCTGATGAATTGTGAATGAGATGTGTCGCGAAGCGCGCTAGTTCGTCGCGCGCCCGACGTGCAGGATTGCGTAGCCTTGGTTTGCTGCTCCCGCGCGGGCACGCGGCTCACCGGCCCAACGGGTGTTGTCTACCATGATCGCGTACCGGTGCTCGCCGTCGTGCAGCGCCAAAGTCGCCGACCATTTCCCGGACTGCGGGTCACGACGCATCACGTTCGCCTCTGACCGCCAGCCATTGAAGTCGCCGACGACCGCGACCTGCTGCGCCGCGCTGTCGTCGAAGATCAGGCGAACGAGTCGCAGCGTGTCGCGCACACGATCGACGACCGAATCACCGATGACGACACTCGTCACCACACCGACATCCCGGGTCTGGCGTGCTGCCGATTCGATGCCGGACAGCGTCGTGATGGAGCCGATCCCGGCCGCAAGCGCCAGTCCGATGATCGAGTGCCGCGTCGTTCGACCAACGGGAAATGTGAGCGGACGACTCCTGACGCCATCGCTGGCCGCGGTGCGAATGCGATCCATGATCGCCGCCTTCGCTCGCTGGCTGGTGGGCACCGGTGCCCGCAGGGCAGCCGCAATGCGTCGTTCGAACTCCAGGTCAGACACTCGAAACCTCCTTCAGTAGCGTGCGCAGGCGAGTGAACGCGCGCTGCACGCGCATCTTGAGCGCAGATTCGCCCGCACCGGTGATGCGGGACATTTCCTCATAGGTCAGCTCTTCCGAATAGCGGAGGACGATGGCCTCGCGCTGCTCCGGCGGGAGCTGCGCCAGTGCGTGATCCAGATCCGGCCAGACTTCATTGGTTGAATCCGTCCGTGCAAACAGCTCGGCATCCTTGATGTCGATATCCGCGAATACCGCCTCTCGGCGCACAACGCGAGCGAGAATCGTGCGGCACTGGTTGACGAGGATTCGCGTGAGCCACGCCGCGAACTGCTCACGGTCTTCGTAGCTGCCCAGCGCACGAAATGCGCGAAGAAACGCGTCCTGAATGGCCTCCTCGGCGTCCTCGCGGTTACCCAGAATTCGAACGGCGATCCGCGCGCACCGGTCATAGTGGCGGTCGACGAGGCGCGAAAACGCCTCGACGTCGCCTGCAAGAACCTGTTGGATGATTGCGCGGTCTGTCATTCTGATTTCAACAACTAGGCGGGGACGACCATTCGTCACATCAGGGTTGCCGAGCGTTCCTTGTAGGCGGGCCGCCGGTCGGTTAAACTACGGGTTCGCGTGTTCGCCTGCCTGCCCTCGAGGAGCGCATGCAGCGAAGGCTCGAGCGGGTGCGCAACGCGCCCGAACTGCGTGCGTAGCTCAGCTGGATAGAGCGCTTGCCTCCGGAGCAAGAGGTCGTGGGTTCGAATCCCGCCGCGCGCATTGTGACTGACGGCCCGCGCTGGCGGCGCTTGACAGCCCGCACCTGACGGGTGCTGGACGGCCCGCGGCCCTTGGCCGCTTGACGGATTGAGCTAGGGTCATTGTCGTTCTCCGTCCAGCGAGCGGGCAGCCCGCTGGTCCAGCCCTTGCGCTGCACACAGGCGATTCCCTCGTCCCTCCCGCAATTCCTCCCCTCGCTTGATGGCGCGTCGGCTCTCTTGGTCTGACGTTCGGGGCGGCATCATCGCCGCCTCCATCCTTGCCGTTGCCGCTGTGGCGACGCTCAGGTTCTCTCGCTTGGGCACCCTTCACGGCGACACCTTCATGATGTACGCACGTGTCGGCGAGGCGCGAGGAATCCTGAAGGGCTCCGAGGTGTGGCTCAGCGGCCAGAAAATCGGAAAGATCGTCTCCATCGAGTTCCGCTCGCCGACGGTGTCCGACACCGGGAATCGCGTGGAAATCGCCATGGAGGCGCTCGAGAAGTACCGAGGCAACATCCATCGCGATGCCGTCGCCCAGATTCGGCCGGGCGGAAGCTTCATTGGTGCGCCGGTCATGTATCTGACCCCCGGCACCTCGGCGGCACCTGTGCTACAGCCGGGCGACAGCGTTACCACCCACCCCCAGGCCGATGTCGAGGGCGCGGCGAGCAAGTTCGGCGTCGCGTCGCGCGAGTTCCCTGTGATCATCAACAACTTCAAGTCGATCGCCGGCCATCTGTCATCCACGGAAGGAACGGTCGGCGCCTTTCTGAATAGCGGCACCGGTCCCGGTAGCGGGCAATTCCAGCGAACAGGGCGAGAGCTCGGGCGCCTCGGCAGCTCACTGCATACCGGCGGCACAGTCTCCCTGGCGATGAACGGCAGTCTACAGGCGCGCGCCGGCCACGTGATGGCGCGAGCCGATTCGGTGCGGGCACTGCTCGCGTCGAACGAGACATCCCTCGGCCGGATGCGCCGGGATAGCTCGCTCATGAACGAAATTGGCGATATCCGGAACGAACTCTCGCTCGTCCAGGCACAACTCGACGGCTCGATGGGCACGGCGGGGCGGGCCCTGCACGATTCCGCGGTCACGCACGCCATCGCCGACGCACAACGTCAGATGACGAGTCTCTTCGCCGACATGAAGAAGCATCCGTTCCGTTACATCAGATTCTGATCACAACCGTACTTGACCCTCCTCTGAGCCGCTTCTACCTTCCCATGCCGCACGGGACCACCTCCCCCCCACCCGCCAACGCACGTGGTGTGGCTCCCGTTGTTGTTCGCCGATCGTGCCGCCGCTCATCTCGTGCGTCCGGGCCGACCGCCGCGACCTCCTCCCGCGCTCGACCGCCCCGTGAACATCGCTGAACTCAAGCGAAAATCGATGCCCGAGCTGCATGACCTTGCCGAGTCGCTCGAGGTCGTCGCGCACGGACCGCTCGACCGTCAGGCGCTCATCTTTCGTGTCGAGCAGAAATTGCTCGACCAGCTCGTCCCGCTCGTCGGTGAAGGTGTCCTCGAGGTCCTGCCCGAGGGCTACGGATTCCTCAGAAGCCAGGACTGGAACTACCTCTACAGTCCCGACGACATCTACGTCTCGCCCTCCCAGATCAAGCGCTTCGATCTCCGCACCGGCGACACCGTGAGCGGACAGGTCCGGCCTCCCAAGGAATGGGAGAGGTACCTGGCACTGCTCAAGGTCGAAGGGGTCAACGGCGGCGAGCCGGACGCCGCCAAGGCACGGATCGAGTTCGACAATCTGCGCCCGCGGTACCCGGACGGACGCATTCGGCTCGAAACGAGCGAAGGCGATCTGAGCATGCGCGTGATGGACCTCATCGCACCCATCGGGAAAGGCCAGCGCGGCCTCATTGTCGCGCCACCTCGCGCCGGAAAGACGATTCTCCTGCAGAAGCTCGCGAACGCCGTCGCGGAGAACTATCCGGAGGTCACGCTCATCGTGCTCCTCATCGATGAGCGTCCCGAGGAAGTCACCGACATGCAGAAGGTGGTGAGGGGGGAAGTCATCAGCTCGACCTTCGACGAAGAAGCGACTCGGCACGTGCAGGTCGCCGACATGGTGATCGAAAAAGCCAAGCGTCTCGTCGAATCTGGACGCGACGTCGTCATCCTGCTCGACTCCATTACTCGGCTCGCACGCGCGCACAATTCGGTGATCCCGAGCGGCGGCAAGATCATGTCGGGAGGGCTCGACGCAAAAGCGATGGAGAAGCCGAAAAAGTTCTTCGGCGCAGCGCGCAACATCCAGGGCGGCGGATCGCTGACCATCATTGCCACGGCGCTCATCGAGACGGGCTCGCGCGCCGACGAAATGATCTTCGAAGAATTCAAGGGCACCGGCAACATGGAGCTGGTGCTGGCGCGCGAGATCGCCGAGCGTCGCATCTATCCCGCGATCGACATCAACCGCTCTGGTACGCGAAAGGAAGAGTTGCTGTTCACACCGGAAGAGCTCAATCGCGTGACGCTGCTCCGCACCTTTCTCGCCGACATGGCCGAGCCCGAAGCCATCGAATTCCTCCTCAAGCAGATGTCGCGGTCGAAGAACAACAAGGAGTTCTTCGTCCAGATGCGGGAAGGGTGAGTGCCGCCGTGCTGATGCCGGCGGTGCGCGCCCGGTGGATGGCCATCGACTGGGGAGAGCGCCGGATCGGCCTCGCGATCAGCGACCCCACCGGCACCATCGCATCGCCCGCTGGCGTGATTGAACGACGCATCGGAAAGCGCGCGCCCGTGGCGGAACTCGTGCGGCGCGCAACGGCGCTCGAAGCGCTGGGCATCGTGATGGGGCTACCGCTCGACGGTGAGGGTGACGACACTCCGCGCTCGCTCGAGTGCCGCCGCGTCGCCGCCGAGTTGGCGCGCCGAACGTCGCTGCCGGTGGCGCTGCTCGACGAGCGCTTCACCACCGCCGTCGCCATGCGTGCGGTGCACGAAATGGGCGGCTCCGCGCGCGGCCGAAAGGGAGAGGTCGACGCGCTCGCGGCGACGGTGCTGCTCCAGCAGGCGATGCGCATGCACGAGCTGCATACGATCGATCCATCGGAGCTCGATCAGGACAATGCGACGGGCGCGTAGTATCGTCGTCGGCGTCATCGCGATCGCCGCGGTCGCGATCGCGGCGCCGATGACGTGTCATGACGTGAATGCCACCAACGTCAGAATCGTCGTGCCGAAGGGCGCAAATCTTCGCGTCACCGCGGAGTCGCTCTACGCCAATCATGTCATTCGTTTCCCGAGACTGTTTCGTGCGTATGGAATGGTGAAGGGGCACGATCGCTCGATTCGCGCCGGAACGTATGTGCTGCAGCCCGGCATGAGTTGGGGCGAGGTGCTCGACCTCCTCCGCGGTGGCAAGAGTCTGGAGGTGCGCATCACCATCCCTGAGGGATGGTCGCTCTCCCAGATCGTTCCACAGCTCGCGCGGGTGCTCGACGCGCCCGCGGATTCTGTCGAGGCAGCGGTACGCGACACGGCACTGCTCCACCGCCTCGATGTTCCTACGCCGACGCTCGAAGGCTATCTGTTCCCGGACACGTATGTGTTTCCAGTTGGAACGTCACCCCGCGCGGCGGTGCGCCTCATGGTCGCGCGCTTCGAGCAGGTGTGGCAGCCGGAGTGGGACGGCATCCTTCAGCAGCGCGCGATCAACCGCAACGACGTGATGTCGCTGGCGGCCATTGTCGAAAAGGAAGCACGCCTGCCCGAGGAACGCCCCGTGATCGCCGCAGTCTATCTGAACCGCCTGCGGGTGGGGATGAGACTACAGGCAGATCCCACCGTGCAGTATGCGATGGGGCGGCATGTGACGCGCGTGTTTTACAAGGATCTCGAGATTGATTCGCCGTACAACACCTACAAGTACGCTGGGCTGCCTCCCGGGCCGATCGCATCACCGGGAAAACCGTCCATCGTGGCGGCGCTCAATCCCGCCAGCGTGAAGTACCTCTTTTTCGTCGCCTTCCCGGATGGTCACCACGAATTCACGGCAAGCCTCGCCCAGCATGACGCCGCGAAGGCCCGCGCTCGCCGCGCGTGGGATTCACTCGCCGCCACGCGCCGGGATTCAGTGCGGCCGGCGCCAGTGACTCCGGCGCAGAATCGCTGATGTCGGTCGCCGCGCACGTCGATCCGGCGTCGCTACGGCTGATCGCGATCACCGACTCGCTGCGCGATGGCATCGATGGGCTGGCCTCCCGCGCTGCGCGCGCGGTCCTCGGCGGCGCGACGATGATCCAGGTACGTCTCGAACATGAGAGTCCCCGGACGCTCGTCGAGTCGGCGCGCGCCATTGTGCACGCCGTCGCGCCGGCCCCCGTACTGGTGAGCGCCAGAGCCGACGTCGCACTCGCGGCTGGCGCGCATGGCGTCTACTCCAGCGTGGACGACCTATCCCCCGCTATTCTGCGCCGTTTCGTTCCGGAGGGATTCATCATCGGCGTGTCTCTCGGGAGCGAAGCTGACCTCACGCGAGTGACGGGCGCGGATTTCGTCGGCATCGGACCTCTGTTCAGCAGTGGCGCGTCCGGCGCTGCGGTCGGGCTCGGACTGGATCGATTCGCGGCGCTCGCGCGTCGTGCGGCACTGCCCGCTGTGGCGATCGGCGGTATCGCGGCAGACAATGTGCGCGACGTCATGCGCGCTGGCGCGTCCGGAGTCGCCGCGATCAGTGCGGTGTTCGCATCCAGCGATGCAATGGTCGCCGCGGCGGCGCTGTGTGCCGCGATGAAGGACGCGCGCGCCTAGCATCGGGAAAGGCTGATGGGCTGGTCGGCGTCACCGTTCCGATCGGCGCGCCTCGTCCGATGCTGGCCGGCCTCGCGATCCGGTCCTGCCAGGACGCCAGCGAAAGATGACGTCGGGCACCCAGCTTTCATCCTTGCCCGTTCGTCGGTGCTGTGTCGGCTTACGCCACTTCGCGATGCGTTTTTCCTCCCGGCAAATCTCGGCAAAGACTGGGGGCAGGAGGAATAGGTCGAGCCATTCCGGGTCGAATTGCGATCCGCGACCCTCGAGGAGGATATCGTGCGCCTTCGTCACCGAGCGTCCATCACTGTATCGTCGATGATGCGTGATCGCGTCGAAGGTGTCCGCGATGGCGACGATGCGTGCGGCGATGGGAATGCGTCTCGCTTTCAGCCCACGCGGATAACCCGTTCCATTCCAGCGCTCATGGTGTGAGAGGATGCCAGCGGGAAGCTCCGGATAGAAGGCTGCCAGCGGCGCCAGCACGTCAGCGCCCCGTTGTGGATGGGTGGCGATCGCACGGCGTTCGGCGCGATTGAGCCGACTCGTCTCGTGGATGATGTCGAACAGGGCGTGATGGATCTTGCCGATGTCGTGGAAGAGCGCGACGCGTTCGATCTGGTGCTGCTCGTTGTCGCCAAGGCCTCCGGCGTCGGCGAGGATCAGCGCATAAGTCGCGACACGCCGCACGTGGGCGCCGGTGTCGGGGTCGTTGGCGTCGATGGCGTTGAGAAGGGATTCGAGCGCGGCGGCTCCGAAGCGTTCGGCGGTCTGCCTCGTTTTACGATCGAATTCGAGTAAAGCGGTGGCGGCGACGGTGCCGACCGTTGCGACGACTGGTGTTGGAATGCGCATGCCGGACGGAAGGGCAAGCTTCGGTCCCGAAGATCGTTCCGGATTGCTCCGGAGTGATGTGTCAGGGTAACGGTGAATACCGATTGAGGAACGGATCTCACGGATGCGACGGAAACAGCCGGCTCGAAGACGCTTTGGCAGCTGCTTGATCCGGCGGTGATCCGTGGCATCCGTCTGATCCGTTCCTCAATTCGGTATGAGCGTCCCGAACGATTCAGTGGGCGCGGCAACGCCGACGATCGTGCAAACGAAAAAGCCCCAGCGCGAGTGCACTGGAGCCTTTTCTACGAGGTGCCGGCGATGGCCTACTCTCCCGCGTCCTCTCGGACGGAGTACCATCGGCGCTGTAGGGCTTAACGACCGTGTTCGGGATGGGAACGGGTGTGGCCCCTACGCTCTAATCGCCAGCGATATCTGATGTACTGCAATGTAGCGCGCGCACGCGGCCGGTACAGGCGCGCGTGTGCGCAAGAAAAAAGTGATGGACGAGGATGGTGTCACGTGGGAGACGGATCCAGCGTGCACGGGGTGCACGTCGGATACGATGCTACGCGTACTCTGCGGTGATGTACTCCAATTGGGAGTAGTCAAGCCGCACGGGCGATTAGGACCGCTGCGCTCGGAGTCAATCG
>JAZJZK010000019.1:0-51284 GCA_040389905.1 Gemmatimonadota bacterium
CAGAGGACACAGAGGACACAGAGGACACAGAGGACACAGAGGACACAGAGGACACGGAGAACTGCATGAAAGCTCTGCAGTCCTCCGTGTCCTCTGTGTCCTCTGTGGTAAAAGCTCTTACAAAGAAACGTTCCTAGGGCTTCTCGTAGCGCTTTAAGGCTTTGGGGCCCACCTCAGCACCATACACATTCCCCTTCGCATCGACGGCTACACCCTCCGCCGCACTCGTGCTCGGCGGATTGACCGCCGGATCGGGAATGAACGCCGTAATAGAACCATCCTTTGCGCTCCCAATCCGAATGCCGCGCTTCCAGTCCTTGTGCGCCGGATTCACGGAGCCGGACTCGGAATCGGCCACGTAGATGTTGTCCTTCGCGTCGATGAAGATTCCACTCGGCCGGCTGAACTGATACCACGTGTCCAGACGCTTCCCATCCTGATCGGTGATCACGATGCGGTCGTTGCCCCGGTCGCCAATGAACAGGCGCCCGCGCGAGTCCATTGCCAACGCGTGTGGCTGATTGAAGTCATCGGGACCGCTGCCGAGCTTGCCCCACGATTTGATCAGCGTGCCGTCGCTCTTGAACTTGAAAAGCCGCGCCGTCGACCCCGCAGCCGATGAGTGACCCTCGGCGACAAAGATGTCGCCGTTCGGTGCGACGAGCACCGCGTTCGGCTGCCAGAAGAAACCCGGTTCACGTCCCCCGCCGGCCGCGCCGAGGGTCATCAGCAGCTTACCGTCCGCACTGAACTTGTATATCTGGTGGCCTGCCTTTGGCCCCGTGGAATCCGGCATCGCGACACCAGCGGGCGGACGTGTGCACGAACAGTCCGTAACCCACACGTTGCCGTCACGATCGACGGTGAGTCCATGCGGCGCTTGAATCAGCCCTGATCCGAACGACGTGACCAGCTTGCCCGTCTCGTCAAACTTGAGCACCGAGGGCACCGATGAGCCGATACAGCTGTTGACGCCACACCGCTCGGCGACCCAGATGCTCTTACCATCCCGGTCGATTCCAACCCCACTCGTCGAGCCCCATGTTCTCGGCGCAGGGAGTTTTGCCCACCCCTCCACCGTCCGATAGGGATTGGGCGCGTCGTTGGTTGGCGTCTGGGCGTTGCCGACAACTCCAATCAGCAGCAGCGCCGCGCCGCTCAGCGTCCGTCGCAGAAGCTTGTCACCCCGAGCGAGCGCAGCAGCCTGCCCTCGAGGAGCGCAAGCGACGAAGGGACGGGTCTGTACCACGCAACCAGTCGAAAAGTGCAGATCCCTCGACTTCGCTCGGGATGACATCCCCGAGACCAGTCCTAGACGTTGATACCGCACGAACCCTCCTCTGTTATCGCGAATTTGACAGCAGTTGATCCATCACCCACGACGTCCGCGCTGCGCTCTCACCGGTACCAGGACACTCCCCCACGCCATTCAACTCGTTGACGATCGTCTGGATGAAGTCCTGCTGAATGTGCATCGGTGCGTGAAACGCCAACTGCCTCGTGCCGGTGTCTGTCGTGACCACGACCGGAGTGTAGTCAAAGGTCGAATAGGTCACCTTCCCTTTGGTGCCAACGATATCGGTGCGATCGAACTTGTCGAACGCAGAGAAACACCATGTGCCGGTGCCCTGCACACCGGACTCGAAGACAAACGAACCGCTGACGATGTCCTCGGCAGGATACTGGCGCGCCTGATTTCCCGCGAAGCCGCATGCCTCGCGGATCGGGCCAAGCGTATAGTCCAGAAAATCGAGCATGTGCGACGCGAGATCGACGAAGCGTCCACCTCCCGCAATTTCCGGCACGACCCGCCATGGGAGCGTCGCAGCATTTGCTTCGTCCGCGGCGAGCGGTTGATGCAGCATGACATTGACGTAGCGGATATCGCCAATCGTTCCATCCCGCACGAGCTTCCGGATCGCCACGAAGCGCTCGAGCGCGCGGCGGTAGTAGGCGACGAAGAGTGGCACCCCCACGTCGCGACACCCATCGATCATCGCTCGGCACTGGGCGAATGACATCGCCATTGGCTTCTCGACGTACACGGGCTTCCCCGCTGCCGCTGCGCGCAACACGTACTCCTGGTGCGACGATGGCGGCGTCGCCACATAGATGGCGTCTACCCCATCATCGTCGATCAGTGCCTGCGCGTCCGAATACCATCGAGGCACACCGTGACGCTCGGCGTAGTCACGAGCGAGGTCACCGTTGCGGCGCATGACCGCCGCCAGGGCGGAATGGTCGGCCTTCTGAAGGGCCGGCCCACTCTTCACCTCGGTGACGTCGCCGCAGCCAATGATTCCCCAGCGAATCGTCCGCATAGCCATCAGGCCGGCACGATGTCAGCGGGCGTCTCCAACGCGACATCCGCGTAGGCGATGCCCAGGTACGTTGCGATCGCCTCGACGACCAACTCGTGATCGATACGCTCAGGGAGTCCCGATACGGCGATCGTCCCGATCATGCCCGTGCCGCGAATGACGATGGGAAAGCAACCGCCGGCGACGGCGTAGTCCCGAACGGGAAGTCCCTGTCGCTCCATGAGCGTGATGTTCTGCGCGCGGAGCCAGAGCGCGTACCCGAACGAGCTCCGGCGGAATCGCGACGCAACGTTCTTCTTGCGCCTGATCCAGTCGATGTTGTCGAGGCCAGTGCCGGGCATCGCCGAGAAGAACATCGGGAGCCCGTTGATCTCGATGTCGATGGCCACGGCTTGACGACGTGATTCCGCAAGCGCGCGAATCTCCGAGCCGATTGTCCACGCCATCTGTTGGTCGAAGCGCTCGAACTGCAGGCGTTCTTCCTGCGCGAGGATTCGCGCGATGTCATTCGTCATCGGCTCGGTGTCTCGAGGTTCTCTTCACGCGCCAAAGTTGCGCGGCGCAGCGGGCGCCCGCCAGCACGGAAAGGGCGGACGTATAGGCCCCTCGTTCACACCCTTCGTCGCTTGCGCTCCTCGAGGGCAGGCAGGCGACAAGACACAGCATTCTCTTGACAACCCAAAGTGATATAGTGTTATATATCACCACATATGCAACTCAGCGTGAATCCCGCCGACGATCTTCCGATCTACCGCCAGATCATGCGGCAGATCATGGATGCCATCGCGGGCGGGCGGTTGCAGGTTGGAGACCGGCTCGCGTCGCACCGCGACCTGAGCGAGCAGCTGGTCATCGCTCCGCTCACGGTGAAGAAGGCGTACGACGAGCTCGAAGCCCTCGGCTTCATCGAGTCGCAGCGCGGCCGCGGCACGTTCGTGTGTGCGCGGCTGCCACGCATCACGCACGCCGCCCAGATGGAGCAGGTTGAAAACGCTGCGCGCGAGTTGCTCAGCACTGCGTACCTCGCCGGGCTGCAGCTCCCCGACGTTCTCCGCATTCTCAAGGATGCGGATCGCGACATCACCGACGGCCCGCCCCGTCGCCAACGCAAGGAACGAGGATAGGATGACGGACATTCTCGCATTCAACGACATCGCTCGCTCATTCACAGTGGGCAAGCCGGTGCTCGACGGGGTCACCTTCTCGATGCGCCGCGAAGACATCGTCGGCCTCCTGGGGCGCAATGGTGCCGGCAAGACGACGCTCATTCACATCGCAATGGGAATGCTGTATCCGCACCGCGGGTCGGTGCGCGTCTTCGGCATCGATCCCCTCAAGGACCCCGTCGCGGTGAAGAAGCGCATTGGCTATGTCGCCGAGGACCAGGTGCTCCCTCCGCGAAGTGGCATTGGGGAGATCCTCACCTTTCATCGGCATCTCTTCCCCGCGTGGGACGAGCGTCTCGAGCGTGAACTACTCGAGCGCTTCGGACTCGCCGGCAACACGTCGAGAATTGGGCAACTGAGCAAGGGACAGGCACGGCAGGTGGCACTGATGTGCGCGGTGTGTCACCGCCCCGACCTCCTGATTCTCGACGAGCCGGCCGGCGGCCTCGACCCCGCTGCGCGACGTCAGTTCCTCGAGACATCCATTCAGCTGCTCAATCGCGAGGGTACGGCAATTCTCTTCTCCTCGCACCACATGAACGACGTCGAGCGCCTCGGTGGGCGCGTGGTCTTGCTCGACGGCGGCAAAGTTCGCATCGATCGAACAGTGGACGCGCTCCGCGAAGAGCACTGTGTTGCGATGATTCCACAGCACGTCGCCGAGCTCGCGACAATCGAACGCCTTCCTGGCTGTCTGCGGGTGCGTGGCGTCCTCAAGGAATGGCATGCCGTGTTTCAGGCGGCACCATCGGAGGCGCAGAGTACCCTACATCACGCTGGCATCACAGCCGCGCGCTGCGTGAGTGTGCCGCTCGAAGAGTTGTTCATTGAATTGCTGGGAGGAGAACGGCTTTCGGAGGCATCATGATCGCGCGACTCGTAAAGCGGCATTTGTTGTTTCCAACCGCGTTGCCGTTTTCCCTCATGGGGGCCGTGATCCTCGCCGCCGCGCCGCCGACGCTCGGCGTTCTGATCGCGCTTCCCTTTATCCTGCCAGTCGCGCCGATGCTGCTGCAGCGTCCAAGCGTGTTCGAGGCCGCACTCCCCATGCGAGGACGCGACATCTATGCGTCGCGCCTGATCGCGGCGCTGTTGCTCATCTGGTTCCCCGTGTTCGTTGCGATCGGGGCGGAACTCATCCGCGGCACTCGAGACGGTCCCTTCACCATGTGGCTGGGCATTGGAGGTGTCGCGACACTCGTTTGCATCATCCCGTATTCCATCAACTCGTCTCAGATCCGCCAGCCGCCCATCCCGCAACTGGCTGCCGCAGTCATCCTCCTTGCCGGCCTCCTCGCGCTCTCCGTGCGCTCTTTGCCGACCGAGACCACGGTCGTGATCGTGTTTCTCGCGATTGCTGCGCTCCTTTTCAAGACAATTCGGACGACGCAGGCATCGTATCAAACAGCGCCGATCAGTGCGACGGCACCTGGTCGTCTCTCTGCCGTCGTAGTGAGCAAAGCGATCCGGCTCCGCGCTCCGGCCTGGTGGTGGTGGCCGGCGTTCCGGTCGGTGATTCGTCCAATGCTTGTGTTCAGCTTCGGCATGATGATCATGACGGGCGTCACTGGCAAGGTGGTGATCTACATCCTGTTGTTCGGCGCAACCGTTATCGATGGGACGCGGCAGCGCACCAAGTGGCTCGCTGCGCTTCCAGTGTCATACCGGGCGCGATTGCTGATTCCATTGATACCTGTGTTGATCGCAATGCCAGGCGGGTTATTCATCGGCTATCACATCCCGTTTTCGCGTCGCTTTCTGCCGGACTACATCGAGCACGGGTCTCCATACCTGCCCGGAACACACAGTCAGTTCCCTTCGAATAAAACCAACATCGGGCTCGAATACTGGGAACGCTCGCAGAGAACCGCGATCCCGGTGATCACCGCTCCTTGGGGCGAGCGGTATCTCGCCGATACCGTCTCTGTCCTTGGCGTCGTCTTTTACAACCCGTACTCCACCGGGGCGGCAAGCAGCGCGCAATTCAGGGAATGGCAGTTTGGCCGCGCGACAACGGCGATCTACGGCGCGCCGATGACGCTTGCGCAGTATGAGCGCGACCCCCTTCCGCTCCGTCATCGCATCACGAATTCGGCGCGCATGCAGATCCTCGACGCAGCCGCGTTACTCATGCTGGTGCTTGGCATCGCGTACGTCTATGAGCTCACCTTGTGGGGTGGCTTCGCGAGGTGGCGTCGAGGGCTGGCCGTTGCTATGGCCTTGCGCTTCGTTCCTACGTTTGGGCTCATGTCGTTCGACATGTATCAGGAGTTTTTTCGAGGAACATTGATCGTCGCCCCGTTGACGCAGTGGCTCCTCCTGCGCCTCTCGCCATCGCTCCCGCACAACATCGTCGCCGTGGCGATCATCGCCATGCTACCAGTCGTGGCGTTGTACTTCCTGATCGAATGGCAGTTTGCGCGGTCCGAGTTATCTCGCGATATGAGGATGACGGTATGACGATGCTCCGCCGGGAAGCCATCGTGATCCTGCACCTGGCGCGCAGCAACGGTACCAACCGGATGGCGGTGGGGTTGTCGCTCTTCCTGACTGCCTCGTACGTGGCATGGCCCTCATCGTTCGGACTCTTGATGGGATTGGGGCTGGCCATACCTCTGCTGCGCTTCGTCTATCAGCGACCGTCGCTCTTCGAAGCCGCGCTGCCCGTCACGGGACGGCACGTCTACCTGTCGCGCATCTCATCGGCGGCGGCGCTCCTGGGCAGCCCCGCAGTGGTCGCCCTCGTCGCGTCGCTTCTTCGCGGCGGTTCAGACATCCGACTGTCGCTGTGGTTTCAGGTCGTCGTTTCCACCATCCTGCTGATCCTGCTTCCCTATGCCGTTCGCCCGTCGGAAATAAGCGAGCCGCCAGCGCCGATCCTGATCGGCGCACTTGGAACTGCAGCGGCTGGCTCCGCGCTCGCGATCTATTTTCTGACACCGACCGCGTCTGTCGTCGCGCTCGGCCTTTCAGCAATTGCCCTCTTCACGTGGACGTGGCACGCAATTCCTGCTTCCCCTCAGGTCGCACCGCGTACGCGACTCGCCACGATCGTTCCCAGGAAGGGCGACTCGGAGCGCAGATGGTTTACGTCGACGGTCGTACCGGAGTCCATGCCACTGTTCCGATCGGCTGTATCGCGGACGGCAGTTATGTATTTCGCCTTGATGACGATGATGGGCTTTGCCAGCATGCCGTTGATCTACGTCCTGATCTTCTTTGGCCCTCTTCTCGACGGCAACCGAGCGCGAATACGCTGGATGTCCGCGCTCCCCATCTCGCCGCGCAAGCTGTTGCTCACGATCTTGCTTCCCGCGGTCGTCGCGGTGCCGGGCGGCTTGTTTGTGGGAAGTCACATCCAATGGAATCGATTCACGGTCGGTGAACGCCTGACACGGAACGCACCTGACGTCTACGTCCCAGGCGTCTTTTTCAACAACCGAACGAACGTGGCGCTTCAGTTCTGGCAACGCGCCGCCGATCGCGCCCAACCGAACATCACGGCTCCGTGGGGTGAGACAAGGGCAGCTGACACCCTCAGCATCTTCGGTTCGACGTACTACAATCCATTCACGATCGGCGAGAAAAGCAGCGAGGCATTCGTCGAATGGCAGTTCGGCCGCGCAACCACCGCCGTGTATGGCCGGCCCTACACGATCGCCGAATATGAAGCCAATCGCCGCGCTCGGCGCGTGCGCGTCACCGACAGCGCTCGCATGCAAGTGCTGAGTGGTGCAGCGCTTCTCGTGCTCGTGCTTGGAATTGCACTGTTCGGCGAGCTTGCTCAGCAGCCTCGAATCTCACGCATGCGTCGCGGCGGTCTGATTGCCGCCGCGATCAAGCTCGCGCCCACGGCCGTACTGGCGAGCGTCGACCTCTACTATGACTTTCGCCATGGAACCGGCGTCCTTGCGCCTCTCGCACAGGCGCTTCTCCTCAAGGCGTCGGTGGCACTCGGCAGCATCGCGATGGTGCTCCTCGTCGCTACACTTTCAGTTGTCGCGCTGTACTTGCTCGTGGAGTGGCAGTTCCGCCGATCGGACGCGGCCGGGTCTCTCCGAGTGGTCCGAGCGCGCCACTAGCGCTCAATACTGTTCAGTTAGGAGCTCGCAGAAAAGCAAAAGCTTTACCGCAGAGGACGCAGAGAGGCCATGCGCACCATGAGCAACATCCGATGCGCCGGTCCGCAGAGGGTCGCAGAGGACTACGAGAGAGCCCCCCTCACACTCGTTCCGAACTCCTTTGCGCCACTCTGCGGTCCGGCGCACTAATGAGTGCACGGAGGGCAGAACCTCTGCGTCCTCTGCGGTAGGCTTTGCTTTTGCTGTTCGCCTGCCGACAAATCGAAAGCAACAGCGTGTCGGCAAGTTCTTACCTTGACTGAACGATATTGACGCTCGTGGAGCGTTTCGCAAACACGAATAGCAGCAGCAACACACGCTATCAGTAGTGAACAGCATTGTGCTTTAGAGCCGTGCGAGAATCTTCCTCGCCGCCGCCGCCCCCGTCTCGTACGCGCCATGCACTGAACTGTGCGCGTAGAGCGACACCGCTTCGCCGGCGAAGTAGACCTGATCGTTGATCGGCGTCGCCAACTGCTTGCGAAACGGGACGGCCCCCGGCGGCGCATACGACGTGCAGCCGCGAGCCCACTCGTCGTTCAGCCACGAATGGTGCGCCATCGCCACCACCATACTGCGATCCAGCGGCGTGTTGAAGATCGACGACATCGTCGCGAGCGCGAAGTCGATCACCGCATCCTCACCTTCACTCTCGAGACGCTCCGCAAGCTGGCCCACGGCGAGCATCATGGCGATGTTCTCGCCCCAGAGCCGCGCATTGATGAACGGGACTTCCACGCTCGTCGTGAGCGGCACGCACATGCTGTTGATGTTCGGGACGCCGAAGTTGACGTCAGGCCCGAATTGAAAAAACACCTTGGACAGGGTCTCCATCTTCAAGCCGCTGAAGGCCGCCTCATACGCGGGATCGAGCCCCGGCGTGAACTTGATCGCACCTTGCGCGAGCACTCCGACCGACGACGTGATGATCGCGGTCTTTGCGCGGATCGGCGTATTGAACTTCGTCGTGACTTGTACACCCCACTTCTCTCCCCAACTGATCTCCTTTACCGGCGTCGACAGTTCGACGCACACGCCGTCGGCGAGATCCCTGATGAAGTTGCCCAGACCGCTCGGAATGAGGAATTCATCGCCAAGACCAGACCCCACAGGCAGCAGGGTCTTGTCATAGAAGTTGGCGAAGTCCAGCACCGAGAGCTCCTTCATGGCGGGAGCGAATGCGTTCACGACGCCCGATGCCATCGGGAAGTAGTCGAGGCCCTCGAATTCCGCGACCACGTCGGCACCTGAGCAATCTGGTAGGTTGCCCGCAGCGACCGATCCACCCGCGGCGTCGAGCATCGCGCCCATCGATGCCGCCAATCCGCTGAACTCCAACACCGCCGGATCATCGATCGCGAGTGCCCTGCCGTCCTTGTAGATGACGCGGGGAAAGGCGTCGTGGACGATCGTGTACCCCGCCTGTTGCGCGATGACCCGTAAGGGATTGGCCTGGCCCTGATGCAACCACTGTGCGCCGAGATCGACGGGGACCGGGAAGGTAGTGTTGTCGCACGTCGCCCGCCCGCCGACGCGATTGCGGGCCTCGAGGACCAGCACATTCGCACCGTTGTTCATCAACGTCCGGGCGGCGCCCAACCCCGCGGCACCGGCACCGACAACAATTGCGTCAAGCTCTGCTGACATGGACGGAGTCCGACTCGGATGCTTCGGCATGGTGACCTCCTTACAGCGACGCGTACCCACGCTTCCCGGCTCCAGCGACGGAAACCGGCAGAAACTGCTACGCGCTATTTCGCTGATTCGTCGCGCGTGCGGTAACCAAAGGCCGCACTCTCGCGTGCGCCAAAGCTCGCTAAGGACTGCTCGGAATGCGAGAGTTCGACATAGTCATCCCGAGCAAAATCGAGGGATCCTGCACGCTTGTCCTGGGCGAAGGATCTGCACTCATGAAAAAGTGCACACCCGCACACCCATCGACGGTGGCGTTATCGGGTGAGCACAACACGGGTAACATCAAACACCACAATAAGTTGTCATCCGCACGAGCGCAGCGAGTGTCCGGGGTCCGCGTACCATCTTTCAACGACTCCGAACCCACTGGTACGACCCCGCTGATAGCGTACCATTTTTCAACGACTCCGACCCGCCGTCGATTTCGCCGAAACCACGGCGAGCGGCCAGACACGCACCGGTGCGCCTAAACTGGCAACAACTCCGCTAAGTGCAAGGGCAAAGCCTCAGCGAGGCTGCGACGTTCATCCCGCGGGACGTGGAGTCCAACGGCTATCGTCAACCGGCCGTTCGCGTCGCTCCGAACTGCGTGATCACCTTGCCGCGAAGCTCTTCGAGCGTCAGTCCTTCGAGTCTCGTACCCTTCAATCTGCTCTGGATTTCGTCGCGATCGTTGAGATGGTGATTGAAGACGAGCCAGTATGTAAGTTCGATCCCTGCCTGATTCAATGCGAACACCTGCGAGAGCCGCTCCGCCTTCGCCGCCATTTCTTCAAAATCCCCGCGGCTTGCGTCAAGCCTTCCTGATTTGCACTCGACGGCGAGAACCTTTTGATGCGAGCGCACCAGAAGGTCAAAGTCACCGCGCACCTTCCGAAGACCCTCCGCCGTTTCATACCCGACCTTGGAGTACACCTCAAAGTCAAAATCGTTACGCTCCAAATGGTCCGCAACGATTTTGAGCGACACAGCGGTGAGCCAGTCACCGCTGACGAGCGTGGTGAGTTGGGGGACTGGGGCAAGCGCGAACATCAGCCGCACTCTAAACTTCTCCAGCAGCGCGCGTGCCTTCTTATCATCGATAGCGGCCCACGTCGAATCCCGTTTGACAAAAACCTCGCACCGAAATGTCTCGAGGATTCCGCCCGCGCGCAGTAGCGTGGCAATCTGGACTGCGGGAGCGACCTCGAATGTGGGGCTAAACTTGATCCACGGTCTGTTTTGAGTGACAGCCGTTCTGAATTCGTCCCAGTACGGGTGTCGGGAATCAAAGAGCTCCGCAATGACGCTCGCTCGATCGAGATCCTCCTTCGCGAAGCGACAAAAGTCGATAAAGTTGAGCCCACCCCGATACATCGTTGACAGCGTCGGAGACTTGTCGATGAGGCTCTTGACTGGTGGCTCCTTGGCGGGAAGCCGACCTGCTGGCAACGCTGCCCAGACTGCTCTGCAATCCGACAGCGGGCGATCTCTGCGGCGGAGCACCAAGGGAACGAAGTCGCGATCCACCTCTTCGAGGAGCGCGGCCGCTTCAGCAATCAGCTCTCGCGCCCTTTCCAGGTTTCCTTTGGGTTTGGCGCCTATTTGAAGTGTTGAGAGAAACTCTTCCACGCGTACCCCAATGCGTCGTGTCGCGGTCACGATGTCCAATGAGTCAAACATCGAAGCTTCACTCATCACGTCTCGCCTCAGGTATGCGTTGAAATCAACCCCGTCACTCACCCAGATAATTTAGAAGGATTGACGCATGTAAAGCGACAAGACTCCGGACTTCGTCTCGTGCGGCAGCTCCTGTTCCAGGACGCGAGCTCCTAACGCAGCCCCGCGCGCCGCCGCATCAGCCACTCAGCGCACAACAGCAGCACGGCGAGCACATAGACCCAACCTGAATCGCGAAGGCGAGGCGCATCACCGAGCGCCGGCTCACCGCCCACGGCACCCGACGCCACGTCCGCTCGGCGAGGAATCAGCTCGCGCGACTGGTTGACGACCAGCACCGAACTGCCACCGGAGGTCTTCGCCAGATAGATACCGGCTGGCAACGGCGGCGTTTCGGACGTGACCGCACCGGCATCGAAACGCACGGTGAGCGTGCGCTCCTGCGCCGTGCCATCTCGCCGCGTGAGGAGGACCGTCGCAACCGTATCCGCCGGTGCGCCACGGCGCCAGCGGACGGGCATGCCGGCGCGCAGCGCTTCGCCGTCGGGCACCACCGCGCGACGATCGGTGCGCCCGGCCGCAAGCCAATCGTAGAGCGAGCCGAAAAGCGCCGAATACGCGTCTGACCGCACGCCACCGCGAAAGCGCCAGCGCCACAGCCCCGATGCACCAAGCACCGCAATTCGTCGCGGCGATTCCCATCCGACGAGCGCGGGCCGACGATCGTCTGGAGAACCGCCACGGCGCGTGAGTAATCCCTGCCACTCCGACTTCGGCAGCAGCGTCGACACCGCGAGGGGCGGCAAACTGTCGAATGCGATACCGGCGAGTAGTGGTGCAATGGGCGAGACGGGCGCGGCAAACGCGAACCACTCGCCCTCCTCGGCCGCAGGGGGGGCAAAGAGGAGGAGCGCCCCGCGCGTCACCTCGCGGGGCGCACCAAACACACTCGTATCCCCATGCAGGACGACGACCGGCGCATCCCGCACCGCGTCGCGCACAGACTTCTCCTCGGCACGCTGGAGACCTGCGTCGCTCCTCCACGTGCCCGGGGCGACGCGATAATACGCGCGCGTGGGCAATGAGGTGACACCTCGCAATGCGGCGACGGCTTCGCGCGCGTCGTAGTCTGGCGCGGTCGACACGAACACGGCCGCGGGCGCGCTCGTCACGTCCACGCCCAGCGCCAGCGTGTCGTTGCGCGGTTCGCGATCACCAGCCGAGCGGATGACGGCGCGCAGGATTGCGCCGCGCTCGACGCCCGTGGCGACGCCGCGAAGCGCGAAAACGCGCTCGCTCAACGGAGGGAGATTGGACAGCGACAGGGTGTCGAGCAGCGATTCGTCGAGGCGTAACTCCAAACGTCCCGCGCCGCTGCCGCCGCTCCCGCTGGCGATCGTTATATGGACGGCGACCGTGTCGCCGCTCAGGATCGCATGAGGCGCATCCATGGACGCAATCGCGGCGTCCTGCGAGGGGGGGCGCGGGATCACGAGGGTGCGGGACCCGCGCGGCAGACCACTCAAGAGTTCTGGCTCGTCGAGCTCACCATCCGTGACGACGACCACAGGGCGCCCGGAGCCCGTCGCTGCGTCAACGACGGCGCGCACGCCAGACGCGCGATCCGCCGGCAACGCTGCCCGATCGGCACGCAGCGAATCGCCAAAGCGACGAACGCTGCTGCCGCCGATCTTGGACGCGGAATCGACTGCTGCGCGCCAGGCAGCGGTGTCGCCACCGCGTAGCCAACTCTCCGATCCGTCCAGTGCGACATCAGGCGTCGGCGTGCTCGCTCGGCCGGCATAGGCGTTGAGCACGAGTGCGATGATGAGGATTGCGGCGACGCCGCGCAGCACGGCGAGCGGCAGCACGCGCGGCGCAAGGAGGCCGCGCCCGTACTGGAAGGCGGCGACGAAAGCGCCGGCGAGGAGTGCGATGAACCAGACGATCATCGTGGGAAACTACGCGGTACGCGCGTTGCTATCAGCGGTCCGCTTCGCGCCGAATGCCGATACCGCGTCATTCGCCGAAACGCCCTGTCGTCGGAGTGCGGACGGCGGATTGCGGAAGGCTGCGTTCAGCGCTGCGCCAGGCGAACGATGCCAGAATTCCCCGTGAGCATGGCGAGCATCTTCTCACGTTGGCCTTCGAAGGCCACGCGCTGATTTCGTTCGATGGGGTCGCCGCCGGTGGACTTGAGCGCCGTGCGCGAGTCGCGCTGCACGCCACCGACGAGCACCTCGAAATGCAGGTGAGGCGCGGTGCTCAATCCCGTTGTACCAACGTACGCGACGGTCTGGCCAATGCCGACGCGCGAACCGGCGTGGATCCCCTTGGCGAATGCGCGCAGATGGCCGTACCGCGTGACGAATCCATTCCGGTGACGCAGTTCCAGGAGGTTGCCGTAGCCGCTCGACCACGTGGCGCGCATGACGACCGCGTCGCCAATGGCGCGCACGGGGGTCCCTGCGTTCGCCGCGTAATCGGTACCCTTGTGCGCGCGCCAGGTGCCGAGGATCGGGTGGAACCGATTGCCGAAGGTGCCGGAGATACGGCGGAATTCGAGAGGAGCGCGCAGGAACGCGGCACGCAGGGACTTGCCGGCCGAGTCGAAATACGATGCGGAGCCTCCGCCATTCTCGAAGCGAATGGCAGAGAGATTGGAGCCCGACAACATGAACGACGCGGCGAGCACCTTTCCGACTTTCGTCACGCCCTCCGGACCGACCGACCGTTCCACGAGGGCATGAAATTCATCGCCATCCTGGAGGTCGCGGCTCATATCGACCTTGTAGTCGAAGATGTCCGCGAGTGCCCACGCCAGCTCGTCCTTTGCGTGGTCCGGAAAGAACGCCGCCGCACTCGAGTCCATCGCCTGATAGAGATTGGCGTGAATCGTTCCGCCGACGACCACGGTGTCGGTTGCCCAGGGCAGCCGCTCTTCCGTACCCGTCCACCCCTGCGCCGACCGCTTCATCCGAAGCAGGCGATCGATGCCGAGATGAAAAACCAATTCGTGAGGGGACTGCCCCTCGCTCTCGGAGGTCAGCTCGACCGGCATCCCCGCGCGCAGGTAGCGCGTGTTGACGGCGGACGCGGTGGCGGCGCGCACGACTTCCTGCGCCGCCTCGTTGCTGACACCGGCCCGCTTGAGCAGCCCGATGAGCGTCTCACCCCGATTGAGCTCCACGCGGCGGCGTGAGAGCGGTTTCGGCGCTGACGATTCGAGGGCCGCGCCCTGCTGAAGGACCTGGGCCGCGGGACGTTCCTGCACTTCCGGCGTGAAGCGGAGTGCGATGACGAGCAGCAGCGCCACGACGACGTAGGTCGTGGCGCGCGCATAACTACGGGGCTTCATCAGTCCATCTGTCTCCGAATGAAGGTCGGGATCTCCATATCGCTGAGATCCGACCCGCCACTCGGTGCCGGCGGTGGCGCGGCAGGGCGAGGAGCTCGAGGGATGTCGTTGTTCGGCCGCGAAACGATGGGCGTCGGCGGAGGGACAGCGACGCGCGACGTGCGGTTGGGGAATGGAATGACTGGCGCGCCTTTCGGCAGCGCGACGTTCGTCGGCGTGTCGTGAGCGGGCGTGACGAGGCCGGGCTGTACAGCCTTGTCGAAGCCCGTCGCGATGACCGTGACGCGAATCTCGCCCTGCATTGCCGGCTCGTGCACCGCGCCGAAAATGATTTCGGCGTCGTCACCGACCGCGTCGTGAATGATTTCGTTGATCTGGTGCACTTCACCAAGCGTGAGGTCCGCTCCGCCGGTGATGTTGACCAATACGCCCATGGCGCCCGAGATGCTGATGTTGTCGAGCAGCGGGCTCGAAATGGCCTGCTGCGCCGCTTCCATCGCGCGATTCTCGCCGCGGCCGATACCGGTGCCCATGAGCGCGGAACCGCCGCTTTCCATGACCGTGCGCACGTCGGCGAAATCGACGTTCACGAGACCCGTGACGCTGATGAGCGACGAGATACCCTGCGTCGCATGCAGCAGCACCTCATCGGCCTTCTTGAGCGCATCCTGGAATGGGATGCCTTTGCCGACGACGGCGAGCAGACGCTCGTTCGGCACGACGATCATCGTATCCACGTGCTTCCGCATTTCGGCAATGCCCTGCTCCGCCTGCCGCATGCGCTTACGGCCTTCGAAGAGGAAGGGCCGCGTGACGATGCCGACCGTGAGCGCGCCCTGCTCCTTCGCGATCGCGCAGATTTCCGGCGCAGCGCCCGTTCCGGTGCCGCCGCCCATTCCGCACGTGATGAACACGAGGTCGGCGCCGGCGACGGCTTTCGCCATCTCCTCGCGACTCTCGTCGATGGCCTGCTTGCCGACTTCCGGCCGCGCACCGGCGCCGAGGCCGCGCGTAAGCTTCTTGCCGATCTGGATCTTGAGATCGGACTTCGAACTCAGGAGCGCCTGCGCGTCCGTATTGACCGAGATGAACTCGACCCCCTCGAGACGCTCGTCGATCATGCGGTTGACGGCATTGCCGCCACCACCACCGACGCCAACAACCTTCATGCGAGCGTTCTGCTGGGCGCTCTCTTCGTCGAATTCGAAGATCATGTCGTACGACACTCCCTTGCTACGTAGTGTCAGATTGGAAGGCGCATCGACGCGCACATTGCGTCGGCACAGATCGCCCGAAGCGATGGGGCAATATAAGTCTTCGGATGGCTCAGGCCAGCCCTTTTCTCTGCAAAAGATTGACGATCGAACAGCAAAAAGAGTACGCGCGATTTTCGAGGTGAGTTGTCCACAAATTCAACGCTACATCACTTTTATGATGTCCGCCTTCCGGCGTCGCGTGAATCCCTCGAAAAAGCGAAACCGATCAAGGAGCGGATCACTCGGATGCAACGGAAACAACCTGACGATGACGTGAGAGAAGCCGTTTGATCCGGCCGTTTCCGTCGCATCCGTTCCAATCCGCTCCTCAAATCTCTCGAGCAATGAATACGCGCGTCTGCTCGACGCGGCATCCGTACGACTGAAGACTCAGAAAAAATCTTGAAGCCAAAATTTTATGCGCTCGATGATCTTGTCCATTCCCGCGCCGCTGCCCGGCATCTTTCGCCGGCGCGCGCTCGCGGAGGCGCCGCCGAGTGCCATGCGACTCGCACCGTACTGCGCCAGCCCCACCACAGTCCCGAACTGCGGCGCGTCGACGGAATCGCTCAACCCTCCAATCGATTCAGAGGGAGATCCCACGCGGACCCCAGTGCCGAACACGTCGCTGGCAAGCTCAGCGCTTCCCTGCATCTGCGCCGCACCACCCGTGAGCACCACGCCCGCCGCGAGCTTGTTGGCGAAACCCGCCGAGGATACCTCGCGCTGCACCATATCGAAAATCTCGTCCATCCGCTGATGGATGATGTGCGCCAGCAACTCTCGCGGAATCTGGCGGTCGCCCTGCGCCACAGTGCTCGGCAGCGGAATGATCTCACTCGGGTCGACGAGGGACTCGAACGCGCAGCCGTGCCGTTCCTTGAGCCGCTCGGCGTCGGCCTGTGTGACGCCCAGGCCGTGTACGATATCCGACGTGACGTTATTCCCCCCGAACGCGATCGTCCCGAGATGTCGAATCTTCCCCTCATGGAAGACGGCGAGGTCCGTGGTCCCTGCACCCATTTCCACGAGCGCCACACCCAGCTCTTTCTCGTCTTCCGTCAGGACGGCGAGCGCGCTGGCGAGTGGCTCCAGTACCAATTCCCGAACCTTGTACCCCGCCTTCTCCACGCTCTTCCGCAGGTTGATCGCGGGGGATGAACCAATCGTGACGAGGTACATCTCCGTCTCGAGCCGCGTTCCGCTCATGCCGATCGGATCGCGAATGCCGGTATCCTTGTCGACGGTGTATTCCTGCGGAATAGCGTGCAGCAGTTCGCGATCCTGCGGAATGGCCTGCGCGCGGGCGACTTCGTTGGCACGATCGACGTCGGACTTGTTGATCTCGTCGTTGCTCACCGCGACGATGCCCTTCGATGTCATCGCTCGCACATGCTCGCCGGCGATGCCGCAGTACACCTCCGTGATCTCGGCGCCCGCCATGCGTTCGGCATCCTGCAGCGCCTTCCTGATCGATCGCGTCGTTTCCTCGATGTCGGAGACGACGCCCCGCCGCATCCCCGTGGTTCGTGCCTGGCCGACGCCAAGCACCTTGATGGTGGGGTGCTTGGGCAGGTCACCGACGACTTCGGCGATGATGGCGGTCGTCTTGGCCGAGCCGATGTCCAAGCCGGCAACGAGGCGGTCCGAGTTCATGGCAGTCTGGCGATCACTTGGTCGCGGTAGCGGAGATCGAGCTCGACGACGCGTTGTTGGCGACGCGCGATGTCGTGCTCGACGGGTTCGATGTCGGAGAGACGCGCGAGAGTGACAGAGGTCATCGCTCGCACGCGAAAGCCGGCGAGGTGAAAGATGATCTCATCCGCTCCCGCGCGAGAGATGCTGCTGATCCTGGCATACAGGCGAGGCGCCTCACGCTGCATGGCGCCTAGCAAATGATACACCGCGGTATCGCTCGTCGTACTCATGACGATGGGCGCGTCGAGCGGGGTGCGGCTCGGGTCGAGCGGCAGGAGACGCCCGGTCTCATCCACGGCAGTCAGTCCACCGCGTGCGGATACCAGCGCCACGGGTCGGCGCTCCAGCAATTCCACGACGAGCGTTCCCGGGAATTTTCGCGTAATGATCACGCTTGCGACTTGCGGGTGCGTCTCGACCCGCGCGATGAGTGGACCGAGCGGATCCCACATACTGCGCATGGTATCGACCTGCAATCGCGCAAGCACCTCGGCGGCAGGTGTGTATCGTGCCCCGAGGACCTCGATCTTTCGCACGCGAAAAAAGGCCAGCGGGCGAAGGGCCATCGGGCCCCACAGCGGGGACGAGAGCAGTGCCGCGAACACCACCGTGCCGACGATCATCGTCCAACGCGGGCGTTTCGGTTGCGCCGGGGCAACGGCCGCCGCGGTCTCGGTGTCCGTCACGCGTGCGCCGCACGAAGTGCAGCGAGGAGCTCCGGGCCAGAGCGTGTAACGTCTCCCGCCCCCATGGTGATGATGAGGTCCGCCGGCCGCGCCAGCGCCGCAAGCGTCGACGCAAGCGCCTCTCGGCCGCCGTGCCAGTACGGCGCTTTGCCGATCAGGGACATCGCGTCGGCGATGAGATCACTCGTCACTCCGGCGATCGGCTGCTCGCGCGCTGGATAGATATCGAGGAGGCACACGACGTCCGCCTCGGCGAGCGCTTCCGCAAAGTCGCGCGCGAAGTCACGTGTTCGGGAAAAGAGATGAGGCTGGAAGGCCACGATGAGCCGTCGATCCGGAGCCGCGGCGCGCGCCGCCTGGAGGGACGCACGAACTTCGGTCGGGTGATGGGCATAGTCGTCGACGACGATGATGTCGCCGCACTCACCCAGATACTGGAAGCGCCGCTCGACCCCCTTGAATGCCGCGATGCCGCGCGCGAGGTCGGGCAGCGTGAATCCGAGTGCGAGACCGACGCCGACCGCCGCGAGCGCATTGCGCACACTGTGCTCTCCCGGCACGTTGAGCGACACATCGCCGAGCGTTTCACCGTCGAAGGTCACGGTGAAGTGAGTGCCCACGCCCTCGCGCACGAGGTTGGTCGCACAGAGACGCGCGTCCGCCGAGGAAATGCCGTAGCGGATGACCTCCGCGCTCGCCGGCGTGGCCAGGACGTTGGCTTCCGCATCATCGGCACAGAGTACGACATAGCGCGCACCGCGAATGTACTGTGCGAAGGTGCGACGCAAATCGTCCAGATCGGCGTAGATATCGAGGTGGTCGGCTTCGAGATTCGTGACGACAGCGACGGTCGGGTCGAGCGCGAGAAATGACCGGTCGTATTCGTCGGCCTCCACGACGAACCGGTCGTCCCGCCCTGGACGAAGATTGCCGTTCCACGACGTGATCCGGGCGCCGACATATCCCGTGGGGTCGAAGCCCGCGGCCACAAGCGCTTCCGTCGTCAGAACGGTGGTCGTGGATTTTCCGTGCGTGCCGGCGACACCGACGAGGGTTGTGCCTCGCGTCGCCTCACCGAGCGCCTCGGCGCGACGGACAACGGGCACGCCGAGCTCATCGGCACGCATGAGCTCCGGATGGTTCTTCGGCATTGCCGATGTGACCACGAGCGCGCGCGCCTCTGCAACGTGCGCCGGGTCGTGCCCCTGCATCACCTCGATACCGCGCTCGCGGAGGCCCCGCGCATTCTCGGCGTGCGCGTCACACCCGGACACGCGAACGCCACGCAGCACGAATAATTCCGCCAATGCGCTCATTCCCGCGCCGGCGATGCCGACGAAGTGGATTGGCCGCGGATCAGTGGAGTCGAGAAGTGAAGTCATTGCGCGCGCGGAATATACGTCGCGTGCTATCTCCGTGCCGACGAGCGAGTGTCACCCCGAGCGAGCGAAGCAGCCTGCCCTCGAGGAGCGCAAGGGACGAAGGGAGGGATGTGCACCTTTGGTCCGATCCGGCTCGCGCGTTGGACGGGATCGACCGCCAACGCGAGCCA
Organism: Gemmatimonadota bacterium; assembly: GCA_040389905.1. Classification (GTDB taxonomy): domain Bacteria; phylum Gemmatimonadota; class Gemmatimonadetes; order Gemmatimonadales; family Gemmatimonadaceae; genus AG11. Next base: position 19,513 of record JAZJZK010000019.1, read on the forward strand.
AAACGACCCAGGCCTCGAAACCCTTCGTCATTGGGGCCTGCCTGGGAGCAACTCGCGTGCGCGGCGCTTGACCATGTCGGGACACGCGCGCAAGTATCAACCATGAATCGCGCTGCGCTCACACTCGTTGCCGGGCTCGCACTTGCCTCGGCTGGATCTGCGTCAGCGGCAGCGCAATGCCCATCTCCTCCGGAGATCTTCGGCAAGGATGCCGTGCTCCTGAGCTGCCAGGTCACGAAACCGGTGGAGTGGAACTATCCATTGCGGTTGCCGAAGTATCCGTTCGGCGTGAAGGACCCCACCGCGGAGGGGAACGTCCTGCTCAGCTTCATCGTGGATACGGCGGGCCAGATCGAGCCCGCGACGATTCGCGTGCTCCGGACGACGAACGACATGTATTCGATAGCGGCAAGGACCGCGATCGGCAACTGGAGGGGAAAGCCGGCCCGCATGGATGCAACACCCGTGAGGGTGTACGTCCAGCAGGAATTCCTCTTTCGCATCCGTGCCGCCGCGTCGTGTGAATGGACGGGCGCGCGGGAGGCACCCGCCGGGCTATTGGCCTGTCGTTAACGCGAGCCTCGAAAGGATTCGCCGGGCAATGACCTCCGCGGCATCGGGTCTCGCTCGCGCGTTCGCAGCGGCCGAGAGCTGGGCCATCGCACCCGGGTCGCCGAGCAGCGTGCGAACGGCGTCGTCGAGACGGTCGGCGCTGAGCTCGGACTGTGGCAGGTGAATGGCGGCGCCGGCGGCTTCGAGGGCACGTGCATTCGCGGACTGATGGTCTGCCGCCGCGGTAGGGAGCGGAACGAGGATCGCGGGAATCTGCCAGGCGAACAGCTCGGAGGTGGTCATCGCACCGGCGCGCACCAGTGCGAGATCCGTTGCAGCATACGCATCCGCAATCGGTGAGAGATACTCGCGCACCTTGACGCGCTCTCCGTCGAGTCCCGCAAACTCCGCGTAGGTCGCCTTACCGGTCATCCAGATGAGGTGCACATCGTCCGGGAGACCGCGCTTCACCCACTCTGCGACGACGACGTTGATGGCGCGCGACCCCTGGCTGCCACCGTACACGAGGAGCACTTTGCCCGTCGTCGGCGGGAACCCCCACGCGACGCGCGCCGCTGCACGATCCGGACGCGGTGAGGGGGGCGGCTCGATCGGCGCTCCGGTGTCGATATAGCGCGACGGGTTCCCGCCGAGGACACGCGCGGCCTCTGGGAATGCGAGATAGTACTCGCGCGTCCACCGCTTGAACGCGCGCGCGGTGAGCCCTGGAAAGCTGTCGCCCGCCTGCTGAACGATGGGAATATGGTGCACGACGCCGTACGCCATGGCGAGTCCGGCTGCGTAGCCACCTGTGCCGACGATGAGGTGCGGACGCTCCCGTGCGACGAGTTGCTTCAACTCCCCCCAGGCGCTGATCGCACCACGGATCGTCTTCCAGTTCTCGAGCGGGTTGGAGCGGTAAAGTGGGTGCAGATCGAGCAACACATGGGGAAATTCCGTTCCGGGTAAGACCGTTCGCTCGATCCCGCGCTGCGCGCCGACAAAAACAGGCCGAATGTCGGGTTCCAGACGCACGAGCGTACGCGCGATGGCGAGGCCGGGATACAGATGCCCGCCCGTCCCTCCGCCGGCAAACAGGATCGTTCTACTCATGGCACACAGGCGTAGCCTGAGTTGTCACCCCGAGCGAGCGGAGCAGCCTGCCCTCGAGGAGCGCAAGCGGCGAAGGGCGGGGTCTGCACCTGACCTCCAGGCTGAACGTGCAGATCCCTCGACTTCGCTCGGGATGACGTCCATGCCGACGCACTCCAGAAGGGTTCATGAGAGCGGATCCGTCGCCCCGCTGCCAATCACGCGCTCCTTTTGACTCCCGATGTTCACGAGCATTCCCGTCATCAGCATGGACAAGATGATGTTCGACCGCCCATACGAGACGAACGGCAGCGTCAGTCCCGTGGTTGGCAAGAGTCCGACCACGACGCCGATGTGGAGATATGCCGTGAGTACCGTGACAAAGGTGAGCCCTACGGCAACGAGCTGGAGGAATGGGCTACGAGCCTTGCGCGCGATTCGGAATCCCAACAGGCCGTACGCCGCGAAGGCCAGCGTGATCGCGGCGAGCCCAACGAACCCCCACTCCTCGCCAATATTGCTCGCGATGAAGTCGCTGTATGGAAACGGAAGAAATCCGTACTGCTGTCTGCCCTGTCCGAACCCGACACCGAAGGCGCCACCCGATCCGACGGCGATGAGCGATTGCTTGAGTTGATAGTTGACCTGCGCGACTTGCGGACCGTTGTCGAAAAACCCGGTGAGACGCAACAGCGCATACTGCACCTTCTGGATCTTCGACCAGAGCAGTGGGATCGCGAGCGCGCAGATCACCACGAAGTGCGCGATCCGCACGCCGCCAGCGAAGAGCAGCACGGCCAGCAACAGCGTGTAGAGCATTGCCACGGACAGGTCCGGCTCGAGTGCCGCGAGCACATCGAGCAGCCCGATCACCACGAAAAACGGCATCACCCCTTTCGTGAGCCGCCGCAACTGGCTGCCCTTCTTCACAATGAGCATCGACGTCCAGACGATCACCGCAAGCTTGCCCAGCTCCGAGGGCTGGAGGGACCCACCGAACAGAAAGCGGCGCGAGCCATTGATCGTTGGCGCGATCGACTGCGGCAGCGTGAGACAGAGCAGCAGCGAGACGATCGTCGCCCACATCAGCGGCCAGGCGAGGCTGTACAGCTTCTGCGCATCCAGCTTGGCGGCGATGGCGAAGAGGACGGCGCCGGCGAGCACTCCCGACGCTTGTCGCGCCACGTAAAACCAGCTGTTACGATTCTCCTGGACAGCGATGATCGAGCTCGCGCTGTAGAGCACGGCAAGACCGAAGACGAGCACGAGCACCATGATCAGCGTAATGCCGCGGGCCTCCGAACCCATTCGCCAGCGCTCGCGCACACGGGCGGCCGGAACCGCGCGTTCGCGAGGGAGTGCCGCGACCGTCACGCCCGCGCTGCTCCGAGCTCCGCGGCGAGTTGCTTGAACACGCGACCACGCTCCTCATAGTTGTCGAACATGTCATAGCTCGAGCAGGCCGGCGAGAGGAGCACCGCGTCACCGGGCTCGCCGATCTCTCGCGCGCGCGCGAGCACTTCCTCGAACGACGACCCGAGCACTTCGACGCGTGCGCTGCGCGACAGGTCCGCCGCAATGACCGACGCGGCCTCGCCATACGCGAGCACCACCTTGACCGTGCGCCGGATCTCGTCGAGCAACGCGCCGTAAGGCTCCCCTTTGTGGCGGCCGCCGAGCAGGAGAACCGTGGGCCCGCGCATTCCCTTGAGCGCGACGAGTGTCGACGCGACGTTCGTCGACTTGGAATCGTTGATCCAGGTCACATCGCCGTAGCGACCGGCGGGCTCGATACGATGCTCCAGCGCCCGAAACGCCCGCAACGCGTCCGCGATCTGCGAGCGCGACGCCTGCGTGGCATGCAGCTCGTCGGCGCCGATGACCGCCAACGACGCGGCCAATGCATTGGCAACATTGTGATCGCCTAATAACGACAACTCGCCGCGGGCGAGCAACGGCGCCCCGAGGACGACGAGCGAATCGGTGGCTCGGTCGTAGTAGCCGTCCGCCGCCCCGTTGCGGATGGTAAATCGCAACTGGCGACCGGTGACCCCGCGGACCATCGCCTGGACGACATCGTCGTCCGCATTGCTGACCCACACCGAGCGGTCGCTCGCGTTCCTGAAGAGGTTCGCCTTGTCCGCATAGTACGCGTCGACGCTCTCGTACCGATCGAGGTGATTCGCCGACAGATTGGTCAGGATCCCCACCGCGGGATTGATGCTCGGCGAGTCGTGCAACTGGAACGACGACGCTTCGAGCGCGATCCAGTCCGGCTGTTTGGCGCGAAGCGCAATCTCGGAGAGTGGCGTGCCAATGTTGCCTGCGGCCACGGAGTCGTAGCCAAGTCCCTGAAGGAGCTTGTGCACGAGCGCCGTCGTCGTCGTCTTCCCGTTCGTTCCCGTGACCGCGATGTAGCGCTGTCCCGGTAGGAACTGCAGGGCGACTTCGAGCTCTCCAACGATTGGAACCCCTGCCTCGCGGGCCGCGCGGAGGGGCGGCGCGTTCGGCGGAACGCCGGGGCTCGCCACGACCAGAACGCTCTTCGCAATGCGCGCGAGATCGTGTCCTCCGTGCTCCACCATCACACCAAAGGGCGCAAGGGAAATCGTTGCGCGCAGCACGGCGTGGCCCGCACCAGCATCGCTCGCATAGACCTTGGCGCCGGCACGGCTCAATAACTCCGCGACCGCACGCCCACTGCGTGCGAGGCCAATGACACTGATCTCGCCCCGCGTCCAGGCCGCGGGCAGCGCTTCCGTGAGCGAGCGAACCGGCATGTTACCTCACCTTCAGCGTGGTCAGGGCGATGAACGCGCCCATGATGGCGATGATCCAGAAGCGTACCACGACCTGTTGTTCGCTCCAGCCCTTCACCTCGAAATGGTGATGGAGTGGCGCACGCAGGAACAGTCGATTCTGCTGCGCGTATTCCTTTCCGTACCGTTTCCTGCGGTACTTGAACACGAATCGCTGGAGGACCACGGAAATGATCTCAGCGAATGGAACGCAGGCAACGAAGACGAGCAGGAACTCTGACTTGAGCAGAATCGCCACCGCACCGATCGCGCCTCCCAGCGCGAGTGATCCAGTGTCGCCCATGAAGACCTGCGCCGGATAGGTGTTGTACCAGAGAAAACCGATCAATGCACCCGCCATCGCGAGGCAATAGATCGTGAGCTCGCCCGAGTTGCGGAGATAGAAGATACCGAGATAGGTGCTGGCATCCGTTCGCCCGATCAGGTAGGCGAAGATCGCCAGCGTCGCGAAGGAAATGGCGCTCGTACCTGCGGCGAGTCCATCGAGTCCATCGGTAAAGTTCACCGCCGTGCTCACGCCAGTGAGGACGAACGTCGTGAAGAAGACGTACAATACGGGATAGGTGAAGACCAGCAGTTTGTACTTGTAAAACGGCAGGGTGATGGAATCACCAGGCAAATTCGACAGCGGATGCATCACCAGGTAGGTGCCGAGTGCGATCCCGATACCGATGTGCCCCAGCAATTTGTTGCGCTCGACCAGGCCCTCGTTCTTCAAGCCGAGGCGCTTCTGCTTGAGCTTGAGCATGTCGTCGATGAGGCCGATGCCGCCCATCCACGCCGTCGTGAACAGGGCGAGCCATACGTAGTGACTGAACACGCGCGCCCAGAGCAGCGTCGAAACGATGCCCGAGAACAGGAAGATCAAGCCGCCCATCGTGGGCGTCTTGGCCTTGAGCGCATGCGAGTCAGGCGTACCTTCCCGGACGACCTGATAGTTGGCCGCAACGTTCAGACGCCGAAGAATTGCCGGCCCGACGAGGAAGCTGAGCACAATGGCCGTCACCGCCGCGCCAGCCGCGCGGAAGGTGATGTACGTGAAGACGTTGAGCGCGTGGTAGCGCGTGACGTAATGCTGCGCGAGGTAGAAGAGCAATTGCGGGTCAGAGAGATGTGGGTGGTGCTGCCCAGGCGTCGATCAACGGCACGACTCGCTCGAGCCGAACACCGCGCGATCCCTTCAGCAGAATAACGGCATCCTTCGACAGGCGCGAACGAATGGCCGCAAACGCCGCGTCGGCATCGGACGCGCCGATCACTCGGGGATCACCCGCGGCAACGCGCTCGAACGCGGCAGAGAACGCTCCGACTCCGACGAGCAACTCGAGCGGCGTCGCAATCGCGGCTCGCGCAACCTCATCATGCAGCCGGTCCTCGTGCGGACCGAGCTCGAGCATCGTGCCAAGGATTGCCACGCGCTGCCGTCCTTTGCCGGCATGCTCGAGAAGCTCCAGTGCGACATGCGCCGATCCCGGATTGGAGTTATAGGCGTCGTTGATCACGGTCGCCGCCCCATGCGTCTCGAAGTTCACGCGCATCGGCGGCGCGGGCATGTCGGCGATCCCGCGCGCCACGGCATCGAGCGACACTCCGCACTCCAGCGCGACGGTAATCGCCAACATCGCATTCCGAAGATTGTGGACGCCCCGCAACGGCACGCGCACCCTCGACCCATCGAAGTCGAGCCAACCTTGCCCGTCATCACCGATGCCCCAACTCGTCGGCCGCAGGTCACCCGCGTCCAGGCCGGCGACCACCGTGCGCCGCGCGAGTGGGCGAGTGGCATCGCCAATCTCTGGTTGCGAAGACGGTACAACGGCGAGCGGCGCGTCCAGGCACGCGGATACCTCCTCCCGCAGCACGCCCGCCAAGTCACCGAGTCCCTCCAGATGCTCCTCGGCGATCGAGGTCACGACGACCACGTCCGGCTCCACGATCAGGCGAAGCGCCTCGACCTCGCCAGGATAGTTGGTTCCCATCTCGATGACCGCGATATCCGCGTCGTCGCGCAGTGCGAACAGCGTCAGCGGCACACCGATGAGATTATTGTAGTTGCCGATTGTCGCATGCACGCTGAGCGCCCCACCGAGCGCTGCGCGCAGCAGCTCCTTCGTGCTCGTCTTGCCATTGGTCCCGACGACACCAACGACGGGTCGCCCCCAGGCTCGCCGCCGGTAGCGAGCGAGCGCTCCCAGGGCCGCGAGGGTATCGCCCACCGCGTACACCGGCACACCGACGTTGGCCGCGCGGCGCGCGTCATCGACGATGAGTGCCCGGGCGCCCTTCGCGACGGCATCCGCGAGGAAATCGTGTCCGTCGAACGTCTCGCCACGAAGCGCGACGAAACAACTCTCGGGACCGAGATGTCGCGTATCGGTCGAAATCCGTGAAATGGATTGCGAGCCACGCGGCCCGTCGCCCAAGGCGTCAGCGATCCGGTCCATCGTCCAGAAGACCGGTTGCTCCATTGCACTCGCCTGCGGTGTTTCCCGTCCGGCCATCAGGCCCTGCCCGCGGAGATGATGTCGCGCACGATGTCTCGCTCGTCGAATGGATACTTCACGGTGCCGCGAATCTGATAGGTCTCGTGTCCCTTGCCGGCGAGCAGCACGACATCCCCGGCCCCGGCGGACAATTGAATCGCGCGCGCAATTGCCGCGTGGCGATCCTCGATGCGCTCGTGGCGTCCCGCCGTCATCCCGGCTTCAATATCGTCGAGGATGCGTTCCGGATCTTCGGTACGCGGATTGTCACTTGTCACGATCACGCGGTCTGCCCTCGCTTCGGCAATCCGTCCCATCTCTGGCCGCTTGCCTCGATCGCGGTCACCGCCGCAGCCGACGACCACGGTGAGCGTTCCGACCGTGAACGGCCTCACGGCGTCGAGTGCACGCTCCAGCGCGTCGGGCGTATGGGCGTAGTCCCGAAGCACCGTCGGCGAATCGGCGATGATCTCGAGCCGTCCGGGCACTTGCGGCAGTGTCGACAAACGTCGGGCAATCTCCTCGATCGAGCGTCCCATCGCGTAGGCCGCAGCCGCGGCACCAAGCGCGTTGGCCACGTTGAAGTCCCCGATCAATGGCAGCGTGACGGAGTGCCGTTCTCCCGCGGCGCTCAGCGTCCAGTTGCTGCCGCGCGACGAAAACCGGAGGTCGACCGCACGCACGTCCGCGCCGTGCACCATCCCGAAGGAAATGGAGCGCGGGGCCGGCGGAAGCGCGTTCCACGCCGGGTCATCGGCGTTCGTGACCGCGGCACCATTCGAATCGAGCAGCGAAACAAGCAGCGCCTTCGCGGCCAGGTACGCGTCCATCGTGACGTGATAGTCCAGGTGATCACGCGTGAGGTTCGTGAAGACACCCGCTTCGAACACGAGCCCATCGAGCCGGCGTTGATGCAGCGCGTGCGAGGACGTCTCCATCGCGACCGCATGCACGCCGGCATCGACCAGCGCACGCAGGACGCGTTGTAACTCCACCGGCCCCGGTGTGGTCAGCCCGCTCCCGCCGTCGAGCGGCGTACCCTCCGACCCAATGAGCACTCCTAGGGTTCCAATGGACGCACAAGGTCGGTCGGGCTCGTCCAGCAAGTGCCGCAGCATCCCGACGGTCGTGGTTTTTCCGTTGGTGCCGGTGACCGCGGCCAGGCGAAGCGCGCGCGCCGGCTCGCCGTAGAATGCAGCCGCCGCCAACGCGGCTGCACGACGAGTGTCACTCACAACCAGCGCGGGCAGCGTAGTTCGCGACGCGTCGTCCACCACGGCCGCCACGGCGCCACTCTCGAGTGCTCGCGGCAGGTAGACGTGACCGTCACGCTCGCTGCCGCGGACGGCGAGAAAGAGCGATCCCGCGTGCACGGCGCGGCTATCGTCGGTAATCGAGGCGACGGTCTCTGGGAGCACACCCTTCCGCCCAACGAGCAGTCCGGCGCGCTCCAACGCAGCAGCGATGGATTCGAGGGCGACGACGGTCATGGAACTCCGGAAAGGCGCACGACGGAACCGGCGGCAGCGATCGTTCCCGACGCAGGCTGCGTATCGCCCGCGGGTCCAGCCGATACCTGCACGCGGAAACCCGCCGCGTGCAGCGCATGCACGCTTTCCCTGAGAGAAAGACCGCGCACGTCCGGCACCGCTCGCGGTGGCAATGGCGGTGGCGCCACACTCGGACGAATGGGCAGCGTCGCTACAACGGGCGTGGACGCCGCACTATCGTCCGCTGCAGCGGCCGCGGCGATTCGCCGTGCCTCGCGTTGGGCGGTGGTCGTGGTTTCCGCCGAAGCCGCCGCAGCAACGGAGAGCGCGAGCGGCGGCGCAACCGAATCCCGCAGTGGCTCCCGGCGGCTTGCGGCGAGCGAACGACGGTCGAGCGACGCGCTCCGCGCCGCGACGGCCGCCTCGAGCACCGCCTTCGTCACGGGCGCCGCTGTGAGCCCGCCCATGTATGCGCCTTTCGGATTGTCGATCTTCACCAGGATGACGAACTGTGGGTTGTCCGCGGGAAAGAGACCGACGAAGGTCGGGATATGGCCCTGATCGTACCGGCCATTGACCGTGCGGCGCGCGGTACCGGTCTTTCCCGCCAGCGCGAAGGTACCGAGATCGGCCCGTTTGGCCGTCCCACCACCTTCCACGACGCCGAGCAGCATCTCACGCACGCGGCGAGCCACGACCGGCGTGAGCACGCGTCTCACGACGCGCCGCTCGTGTCGATACAGGACTCGACCGTCCGGTGACCGAACTTCCTTCACGAGCGCCGGTTCGAGCAGTTCACCATCGTTTGCCAACGCGACGTACGCCGCCGCGAGTTGCAGCGGAGTCACCGCCACCTCATAGCCCATGGCAAGCGACCCGGCGGATTGTTTGGACCACCGCGCCGGCTCGCGCAGTGTCCCCGCTGCCTCCACCGGATACGGAACTCCGGTCGGCGTCCCGAACCCGAAATCACGCAGCGCTTCGAACTCCTCGCGCGGCGACAACCGCTCGGCGAATTGTACGATTCCGACATTGCTCGAGTAGCGCAGAACGTCCGCAAGGCTGAACTGATCGCCGATATGCTCGTCGGTGATCAGACGGCCATTGTTCATCATCTTCCCGCCGAACGTCGGCACGATGTCCGTTTCCCGCGCCTTGCCCTGTTGAAGAAGCGTCGCGGCGATGAACGGCTTGAGCGTCGACCCCGGCTCGTACGGCTCCGTGAGTGCGGTGCTCGCGGTGCTGCGCGGGTCCAAACGCTGGCTTGCCATCGCAAGCACTTCCCCGTTCGCGGGGTCGACGACGACGACGTCTCCTCCCTCCGCTTCCATGCGCTCCACGGCGTCAGCGAGCGCACGCTCTGCGATCTCCTGCAACTCCTGGTTGATCGTCAGGACGACGCTGTTCCCAGGCGTTGGCGGCGTCGCCGGAACCGAAGGAGACTCGAAGCGGCGTCCGTGCGCGTCTTTCATCACCGTCGCGCGACCCGGGATGCCTTCGAGCAGCGAGTCCAGCGCGAGTTCGAGCCCGTCGACGGCGTTGCCGTCCTGATCGACGCGGCCCACGATGCGTCGCGTGCCCGCGGAGAACGCGTAGGACCGTTCGATGATGGGCGTCGAATAGACGCCACGCATCGCCGTGATGGCCGCAACATCGATGGCGAGGTATCGGCCAGGCAGCGATACCCATCGGCGCGAGGTGTCCGTGGCGCGCAGGACCCATTCCTTCGGGACGCGAGCGCGCGTCAGTGCGACCGCCAGTTTTCGCGGGTCGCGCAACTCCTTCGGCGCAACGTCGAGCTTTACCGTCTCTCGGCTCTGCGCGAGCATCTCACCGCGTGAGTCGAGAATCTCGCCGCGCGCCGCCGGAATTTCGCTCGCCGTGCTCTGTTGATGCACGGCGCTTGCCGTCAGCCGGCGCCCTTCGACGAACTGGATCTCTCCCGCCTTCACCAGAATGGCGACGACGAACAGCGCGAGACCGAGATGGATGGCACCGACTCGGCTAGGGAGTTTCATGAGTCCGCGGCACGAGAATGACCTGGCTATCGGCGGGGACATGCATCTGCAACCTTTGCTCCGCGATCGGCTGGAGTCGCGCTCGGCTCGACGCCGCGCGAATCTCGGCCTCCAGCCGCAGTCGCTCGGCAACCAGCGCGGAGCGCCGCGCGTCGAGCTCCGTGATTTCGCGCGCGGTACGAATGCCGAGCGAGCGGCGGAGGATGATGATGCCACTGATCGCGAGAAACGCGACCAGGATCAGCGGCAGACGCCAGCGTCCCCCCTTTGCTACGCGGCGCGTTGCCATGCCCTGAGCTTCGCACTCCGAGAGCGCGGATTGCGTGCGACTTCGTCGGGCTGTGCAACCACCGCCCGACGGGTGATCACTGCGCCGAGTGCATGGTCTCCGCCGCAGGTACACATGGGATGACGCGGCGGGCAGATGCATGCCTCACTCCACGAGCGGAAGGCATGTTTGACCAAACGGTCCTCGCCGGAGTGATACGCGATGATGGCGAGCGTGCCGCCGGGCGCGAGACGATCGCGGAGGTCTGGCAGCGCGCGTTCGATACCGCCGATCTCGTCGTTCACCGCGATGCGGATGGCCTGGAAGAGCCGCGCGAATTCCGGGGCGCCGGTTCGGGGACCGAACGCACCACGAATAGCCCCCACGAGGTCGTCGCTCGTGATGAAGGGACGCGTCGCACGGCGCTTCACCACTTCGCGCACGAGCCGGGCCGCGCGCGGCTCGTCGCCGAACTCGCGGAAGATCGTCACCAACGCCTGCTCCTCGCTTCCATTGAGCAGGTCGGCAGCGCTCTCGATGGCGTCGTCGCCCATGCGCATGTCGAGCGGCGCGCCCTCCCTGAACGAGAAGCCGCGCGACGCGTCGTCGATCTGATGAGAGGAGATGCCAAGGTCGAGCAGGATTCCGGTGAAGCGCACGCCATTCAATTCCGCAATGCGATCGAGATTCGCGTAGTTGCCACGATATGCAGTAAAGCGCCCAGCCTGTTCGCCATCGAGCCGCGCCGACGCCGCAACCAGGGCGTCGGCGTCTCGGTCGATCCCGATCACGCGTGCGACGCCTGCATCGAGCAATGCCGCGCTGTGTCCACCGCCGCCGAGCGTGCCATCGAGGACGAGTGTCCCCTTGCCGAGCAACTCGACAACAGCGTCGACGAGTGCGGGAGCATGATAATCAGTGTCCCACTGATGCGTGGCCATATTATTGCCCCACGGAACTGCGTGCGTGCACGTCCTTCGCTTCGCTCAGGACAAGCGTGCAGATCCCTCGACTTCGCTCGGGGTGACATCCAAGGCGGCGCGCTCCAACCAACCTCCAATCATGCCAATCCGTAAACATCTCACATTCGTCGTGCACGGCGCGCGCGCGGACCGCGAAGACCTCCGGCAGATGGTGTCGTGGGTGCGCGACCGCGGTCACGCCGTGGATGTGCGCATTACATGGAACAGTGGCGACGCCGAAGTCCTGACCGCCGCGGCCGCGGACGCCGGAACGGACGTTGTCATCGCATGTGGGGGAGACGGCACGCTCAACGAGGTCGTGAATGGTCTCGACGGGCGGGACGTGCCGCTCGGCGTGGTGCCGTTGGGTACGGCCAACGACTTCGCGCGACAGACGGGCATTCCGGAGGAGGCAGATCATGCCATGGATGTTATCCTGCGCCGCAAGCCCGTGCGCATCGATACGGCATCGATGAATGGGCGTCGCTTCCTCAATGTGTCGACGGGGGGAGTGGGAGCGGAGGCGACAGCCGAGACGCCCGCAGATGCCAAGGCGTCGCTCGGCCCGCTGGCGTACGCGATTACCGCGGTGCGCAAATGGGCCGAGAATTCGCTGCGGCACGCGACGTTCACGAGTGCGGGCTTCGGCCTCGATGTGGACTTCATGGCATTCGCGGTAGGCAGCGCGCGCGTGACCGGCGGCGGGACGATGATGACGCCTGAGGCGAGTGTCACGGACGGGCTGCTGGACTTGTGCGTCATCGAAGCAATGTCGCGCCGCGATTTCGCAAGGTTGTCGCTCAGCGTGAAAAACGGCGACCATGTCGGCCTGCCCGGTGTCCACTACGCGCAGCTTCCGTGGCTCAAGGTCGTTGGCGCCGAGCCGTTGAGCGTGAATCTCGATGGCGAGAGCGGCGAATCTCAGATTTGTGACTATCGCGCCCGGAAGGCGGATCTGCTGGTCCATGTACAGCACCTGCCGGGCGAAGAACGAATTGCTTGAACGACGACGGGGTGGCCACTCGAAAGCGGCCACCCCGTATTCACGTTCTCAGCGCCTACTTGCAGAATTTCTTGATGGAGCCATCGACAAACGGCCCGAACTGCGTCGCCCACTGAAGAACTGAGGTGGCCGTCCCACGGTCGATCGCGCCGCCCGCAGGCATGTTGATGTTGATCATCGTCACCAAGTCATTCGCGGCCTTGAAGTCATCGCAGCTCTTCGAAGCCTGAAGCGCCGTCTGGGTACCGGACAGAATCTGATAAGCCGAGACACCGAGGAGGAACTTGGCCAGTGGCGTCGGAGACATCTCCTCAGCGGCGGTCAGCACTGGAAGCGCCTTTCTGAAGTCGTCAGGCTGGTGCGACGTGTTGCCTGCTTCATACAACTTACGCCCAACGCTTACGAGTACCGCGACAGCGCGAGACTTGTTCGCGGGATCCTGCGCTGCGTCGGCGTGGGCGTACTTCACTGCGTCGTCGAAATTGCCCTGATCGAGTGATATCTGCGCGAGCAGGTAGTTCGCGAAATTTACCTTCGGATCGATTCTCAGTGCTGCCTCAAAGCTCGCCTTCGCCGCTGGGAGCTGCCCGGCTTTGCGCTCGTGGTTTCCCTTCTGCATGAGGTAGCGCGTATTCGCCGGGTACTTCTTTACCGCAAGCGCGCCAAATTCCGCCGCCTTGGCAAACAGGCTGTCCGCCTCGAGATCCGAAATCTGGCGATCGAAGTACCCTGAATCGGCCGCCGTCGTGTCGATGGACACGTACGCAACGCCGGCGGGAACTGCTTCCTTGAACATCTTTGCTGCGCGAAGCACATACCAGTACGTCTTGGCGTACTGCGGATCACCGGGGTTGTCCGCGACGAGTTGCTTCGCCGTGGGAACCGCGATCTCCGCCTTGCCCGACGTCACCAGCGTCGCAATGACCTGCTCGCGAAGGGTCTGGTTGGTCGGATCGGCGTTCATCATGCCAATCAGCGCCTGCAGGGCGTTCGCCGTGTCCTTCTTCAGGTTGTACGCATCGTACATCAGGTTGAACGCGATACGGCTGCCCTTGTCGAGATCGAGGATGCTCTTGCTTACTGCAATGACCGAGTCCTTCCAGGGACCCGTGGAGTCTGCCGTCGCCTTCATTGCCGAGTAGGCGCTGGCCATGCAGAGCCGAAGCAGCGTGCTCTTCGGGTAGCTGATCATTCCCTTCCGTGCCGCGGCGATGGCGACGGCGGGGGTGTTGGCGCGAATACCGTTCTCGCACGCCTGATTATCGGGAATGGTCTTGCGCGCTCTGTCGTACTCGTCGACGACCTTCTTCGCGAGCTCGCCCATGTCCTTGACGTCGCCGTCGAAGATGGGCTGCGAGAGCGACACATCGCGCGGCAGGAACATGCGGACCGACGCGTGGAAACCCGTCGCGATCTTGTTGATGCTGCCGTCGATCACCTCGTCGGCGTGCACGAGCTTTGCGAGTTCCTTGATATCGTTCGGGCTCAGCGCGGAATCCGGGCGATAGCCCGATTGCATGAGCGTGGCGTCGATGTCCTTTTTCGGGTTCGGCATGAGCGTGCGAATACTGTATTCGCCCTCGATGCGGTTGCGGATTTCGTCCGCCGCCTGAATGCCGAACGCGGGATCGCCGCGGAACGTGGTGACGAGGACCCTCTTCGTCTCAGGGCCAGGTCCCTGACGATTCCGCTGGGCGCCAGCGACCGATGGAACGACCGTCGCGACGAGTGCCGCGGCCAATCCGACAGCCTGAAGCGCAGAGCGATGCGGAGCCTTCACAGTCGTAACCTCCAAAGCGTTAAACAGACGTACACCATATGAGCCGCGCTGGGTCCGCATGGCGATCACGGAATGAAAACACATCACAAAATGGGCGAAGAGGGACTCGAACCCCCGACATCCTGTGTGTAAGACAGGCGCTCTAACCAGCTGAGCTATTCGCCCGGCGAAACGCTCGCACGAGCGAGGCCTCCGCCGGCCGCGCTCGCCAGGTTGCCTTCAATTGTTGGTACAGCCCTGGAATGTTCTGCTACGACCTGAGAATTGCCATCGGCACCAGCACACAATAGCCCGCCACCAGCAAAATAGGTGCAATCGTCGTCCCGCCACGCGCCAAATCCGCATACCCGAGAAGGATCGTCGCCGCGGCGATTCCCCACCAGAGCTTCGGACGATCCTGCAACGTCGTATCTGTTTGTGCCATAGGCGATTGAGTGTATTCCGGCCGTTTAGGGGTGTCAAGCGACAGACCCCACGATTAATCGTATCGTAACTTCCGAGTCCCTCGTACCCGTTGCCTCGGCCTCGGCAAAAGCGCACCGCAGAGGACGCAGAGAAAAGATACAGCCGCGGAGGTCGCAGAGGACTACGATGACGGGGTCACATGCTTTGTCTGCGGCTTTCCTTTGTCCTTGCTTTCCTTAGCGACCTTTGCGGCTGTTGCAGTTCCTCTGCGACCTCTGCGTGAGGCTTTGCCGTTCACTTGGTCGAATTGTCCTGATCCGAAGTATCGGTCGGATTGTCCGAATTCTCGCCCCCTTCGCCAATCAGCATCGCCAGCGCACTCTCCCGCTCCTCGCGCTCGGCCTTTTCGTCCGCGACGAGCATCGCATCCAGTCGCCGCCGATTGCGCGCGCGCCGCGCGAAGGCGAACGGTGTGATCAGGATGCCGACCACCAGCATCGCGAGTGAGAAATCCGCGAACAGTGCGAGCCCGCCGTACCGCCGGCGCGTGCGCTCCTGAAAGAGGCGCTCGAAACCGTCCAGCGTGAGGCCGAATGCCTTTCGCATCGCCGCATCGAGCGCATGGCCGTGCCGCCAGTAATCGAAGAAGAGCGTCAGGCCACGCTCCCGGTCGAGTGACGCGAGCTCGATCACCGCGCGGTAGCTCAGCGCATATGAGGATTGTGCTGCCTGGGAGCCACGCTGAAAGCCCTCATCGAGGCGCGCAAGCGACGGGGTCCCGACGAGCGCCAGCCCGATATTGGCGGCGAGGACGTCCTCCCGTCGCCACTCCCGGGCAACCACGCTCGCGTAGCCTTCGTCGAACCACCGCGGCGGCTTGTTGCCGAGAAATTCGTGGAGCGCGAGGTGGGCGAGCTCGTGCCGAAGGACCTCGATCGGGTCCCCAGCCTCCGACGTCGCAACGCGCCCCTGCATGATGATCCGCCGCGATTCCGGGAACGCGATCGCGGCGCCCCACTCGGGGGCACCGGGGCCAACCCAGGCACGAAAGCGCGACGCGTCCGGTGCGATCGCAATCAGGACCCGCTGGGAGGGGCGCGGCAACCAGGGAAAGCTGTCGTTGGCCACGGCGGCCTTGAGGAGCGAGCTCGCAAGCAAGTCGTCCTGTGGATAGAACACCGCCGTGAACCGGCCGGAGTCGAGCCGTCGCGGCGCATCGTCCTGCGCAGCGACGGGGTGCGCAAGCAACGCGACCAGCAGCGCGACGCAAGCGAATGTGCGTCGCAGTGCTACGGCTCCCCGCCCTCTTCCACCGTCTTGAGCACCTCGGCGCACTTCTTTCCCCACGGATTGAACTTGTTGGCCGCGTACCCTTCGTGCCACGTCTGCAGCGCCTCGTCACGCTGCCCGTTGAACCAGTAGGCGCGTCCGAGCTCGTAGTACGCTTCGATCAGGTTGGGGCCAAGGGCGAGCGTCTTCTGGAAGAAGGTTTGTGCGTCCTCGAACATGTCCCGCTCGAGATACACGAGCCCGAGGTAAAAGTGCGCGTACAGTGTGGCCTTCCGGTCGCTGTCCAACCGGATCGCGCGCGACAAGTGCTCGATCGCCTCACCGAAGATCCGCTTCTTGAGGCAGATGTAGCCCACGTTGATGCGCGCCAGGGCGTTCGCCGGCTCGCGCATCAGCACCTGCTGGAATTGCATGAGTGCTTCGTCGTACTTCTCCTGGAGCATCTGTGCCCAACCGAGGAGCGACACGGCCTGCGGGTCGTTCGGCACGAGCTGCAATGCCTTGGTCAGGCTCTCTTCAGCCCCTGGGTAGTCGCCGAGGGAAATCCGGCTCCAGCCCTTTTCGATGAACGTCGACGCGCCGATGTGATCGACGACGACGGGCCGCTCGGCGCTGAAGGCGGGCGCCAGATTCGCCTGCAACCCCTTCCAGCGCTCGACGAGCGCTTTCGCCTCATCCTTGAGCGCATTGAGATCCGCGAGATCCACCTCGAGCGCCTTGCCGAGGGCAATCAGGTCACCACGAATGGAGTCGCGGTCTGCCGCCGCATTGGGCGCATCAAGGCGCGCCGTCAGCGCAGCAATCCGTGCCCGGTGGGCGTCCACGATCTCACCCATGTGCCAGGGCCTCCGCTCCGGTATGCTGGAGCGCGATGCGCTCGGTCGATGTGAGCAGCTCGTCGACGTTGAGATAGATGACGAGACGCGAGCCGTGACGGACGATGCCTTTCAGGTACTCGCCGGCGAGCCCATGGAACATCTTCGGCGGCGGCTGCACGGCGGCGGGATCGAAGGAAGCGACTTCGGTGACCGAGTCCACGACCAGCGCGACCCATTCTCCACTGACGTTGAGGATGAGGATGCGCGTGTCATTGCCCGCATCGCGGGCGGGGAGCTCGAGCCGGCGGCGCAGATTCACCACCGGCACGACGCGGCCCTGGTAGTCCATGACGCCTTCGATGTACGGCGGGGTGTCCGGCACCGGTGTGGGTGCCGCGTAACGAAGCACGCGCTCCACCGCCTGCACGTCCGCGGCGAAGTGATCGTCGCCAAGTCGGAACGCCACCAGCTTGTCTTTCTCGCTCATGCAATCTCCAGTAGAACCGCGGTCTGGCACGCCGAAACGAGCGCAGCGCCCGACAGCACCGTCACCAATGCGTCGCCCACCTGCGCGACACCCAGAACGAGCCCTTCATGCACCTCGACACCCGGCGAACGGCGCACGTCGCGCATGTCGATGCTGATGGCATCCTCCACATCGTCGATGAGCACACCGACGAGCGCGCGTCCCTCTCGAAAGATGAGCACTGCGTCGCGCAATGCGAGAGGCAACCCGAGCGCACCATGCGGTGAATAGACGGGCGTCAGGGCGCCGCGAACGGATACGACGCCGAGCATGGCCGGCGGCATTTCCGGAACATGATGAATGACGGGGAGATCGATGACCTCCTCGACGTCCGACAGCGCAAGCGCGAAGCGTTCGCTGCCGACGCGGAACATCAGCAGGTCGGCGGTGCGCTTGATGGGGGCTGGTGGCGCAACACGCGGGGGCGGCGCTTCGCGAACCTTCTTCGCGAACGCGACGACGGGAACGGCGGGAGGTACAACGACGGGAGGTGCAGACCCCTCGACTTCGCTCGGGGTGACAACCGCTTCGCCCGGGGTGACGACAACTTCGGGAACAGCGTGCGGTGCAGACCCCTCGACTTCGCTCGGGGTGACAACCGCTTCGCTCGGGGTGACAGCCAGTTCGCTATACCGAATCCGTTTTTTCTTCATTCCTGATCGTCCGCCACGTCGAACATCAGTTCCCCATCGATCGACGCCAGTTTGCGCATCGCACCCACGAAGAGCGCCTGCGTCGCGAGGGTATTGATCCGACGCGGAATTCCGGCGCTCCGCGCCGCCAGCGCCGTAAACGCGTCATCCGTGAAAATACGCACCCCGTTCCACCCGGCGACGGTGAGCCGATGCTCGACATAGCCGCGCACTTCGTCCGCCTCCATCGGCTCGACGTGGAAGCGCAGGCTCACCCGCTGATCGATCTGCGGTCGCTTTCGAATGCGATCGCGCAACTCCGGCTGGCCGAGCAGGATGACGTGCAGGTGCTTGTCCTGCCGGCCCTCGTAGTTGCTGAACAGGCGGATCTCCTCCAGCAAGGAAGGACTCGCGAGCTGCGCCTCATCCACGATCAACACCGGCCTCCGCCCCGCGTCATGCAACTCACCGAGACGCACGCCGAGCGCCTCGACCAAGGCGAGCTTGCCGCGTGGTGCCTTGTCCAGCCCGACACCGGCCGCAACGGTCGCGAGGAGCTGGGTCGGAGTGACCTTGGGGTACGACAAGACGATGACGTCGCACGATGTTCCTGACAGACGATCGGCCAACGCACGCGCCAGCATCGTCTTGCCGCAGCCGATTTCGCCAGTAATGAGCGACAGCCCGCCGCGTAGGTCCGTCGCGTCGTACAGCAGCCGCGCGTATCCCTCTGCGAACGTGGGCGATTGATACACGAAATCCGGATCGGGCGTGTTCGCAAAGGCCCGGCGGGAGAGCTTCCAGTGCGCTTCGATCATCCGAGGGCGCTCCGCCGCGTGACGAGCAACTGGAGAATGGACGGCGCGACGTCCCCAAGGTTGCACACGCGATCGGCGCCGGCACGCTGGAAGGCCGCCAGCGGCATTCCGTATATGGTCGACGTCTCCCTGTCTTGAACGACGCCACTGCCACCAGCGTCCCGGATGGCGTGGAGCCCTTCTGATCCGTCGCGCCCCATCCCCGTCAGCACCACGCCGATCGACTGACGCCCGAATGCGGCGGCCACCGAAGTGAAAAGCGGGTCCGCAGCTGGGCGTACACCCCACATGGTGGGCCCTTCATCCAATACAATCTGGTGCGCTCCAGCAGACTTGTGACGGACGCGCATGTGTTGGCCGCCTGGCGCCAGATAGACGCGATTCGCCTGCACGGCCTCTCCTTCCTGCGCTTCCGCCACGCGGAGGTGGCTCATCGAGTCCAGACGGCTGGCGAGGCTGCGCGTGAAGCCAGCCGGCATATGCTGTACGACGAAGACGGCCGCATCGAGGTCCGCCGGCAAGTTCGGAATCACCTCTGCCAGCGCGCGCGGACCACCCGTCGATGCCGCGATCGCGACTGCCCACGTCGCACCTGTACCGGTCGATTGCCGTGCACTGGTATCCACGAAGCGGGGACGCGCCAGCAACTGGACGCCGCCGAGATTGACCTGCGTCGCCGCGTGTAGCGCCGCGATGAGCGTCTCACCCACGCGCTCCAGATCCAGACTGATCGGTCCCGATGGCTTGCGAACGAAATCGATGGCGCCGATCTCGAGGCAGCGGAGCGTCAGGTCGGCGCCGCCGTCGGATCCCGCCGCGCTCAGCATGACCACGGGACGCGGCGTCTCGCTCATGATGTAGCCGAGCGTCTGAAGCCCGTCCAACTCGGGCATCTCCACATCGAGCGTGACGATCTGCGGATCGAGGGAGTGAATCTGACGGAGCGCGTCGAGCCCGTTGCGCGCTGTCCCCACGACCCGAAAGTCCGGCGAAGCATCGATAATCTGGCTGATCATGCGCCGCATGAAGGCGCTGTCATCAACCACGAGTACCGACGCCGGCCGGCTAGATGACACGGTCGCCCTTCTTCAGCGAACGCACTTCGACGCGTCCGTCGTCGAGAAAGAAGTACACACTGCGACCGTAGTCCAGCCCGGTATCTTCGGCGAGCAGGGGAATCCCCGCACTGGCGAGCACTTCGCGCGTTGCCGCGACGTTCCGCTCGCCGACGTTGATGCCGTTGCCGGAAACCAGCGTGCCGAACATGCTTGCACCTCCCACGATCTTGGCGCTGATCCGCGCCGCGGGTGACGAGCCCAGCTTCCGCATCTCTGCGAGCATGACTGGGACGATCGTCTCCGGAAACTTGGCAGGATTGGCTGTCTCCCGCGACATGGCCTGGTTGGGAAGCAGGATGTGCGCGAGCCCGCCGACCTTCGCCTCACGGTCATATAGCGCAATCGCCACGCAGGACCCCAGTCCGATCGTGGCGAGGACATGCTCCCCACGACGGACCGCGTAGTCCGCCACCTTCACGCGCACGTCCATCACCGGTGGAGCGCTCACAGGGGCCGGAACACGCGTTCACGTCCGTCCACGGCCACGAAGCGCGTGCGTGCCGCGCCAAGCAGCGTCTCCACCTTGCCCAGCACGAGGAAGCCATTCGGCGCCAGCGCCGAGTGGAATTTCTCGAACAACCGTTCCTGTGTTTCCCGATCGAAGTAGATGAGCACGTTGCGGCAGCAGATCAGATGGTGCACGCCGGGCGGCGGAGACTCGGCGAGGAGGTCGCGACGCTCGAAGCGGACGAGACGTCGCACGTCGGCGTCGATCGTGAACGGCGCCGCCGGAGCAAAGTATCGGCGCCGGAGCTCGTCTGGTGTATCGGCGAAATCGCCCTCCTCGAAGGTGCCCGTCTCCGCCGCCGCCAGGCATCGGGCATCGATATCGCTCCCGAGCACGCGCACCCGGCGCGCGACGGCATCGAGCTGCCCGATCTTTTCCGCGTGACGGTGAAACAGGGCGGCGAGGGAATAGGGCTCTTCGCCGGAAGAGCAGCCGGCGCTCCAGACGTTGATCGTCGGAATGGGACGCTCCCACAGCGCCGGCACGACCTTCTCGGCGATGACGGCGTAGGTCTCCCAGTTCCGAAAGAGCTTGGTGACGTTGATCGTGAGCGCGTCGAGCAGGCGCTCATACTCTGCGCTGTCAGCGTCGAGCACTCGCGCGTAGTCCGCATAGGTATGGACGCCGCGCGCGCGCATTCTTACGGCAATGCGGCGACGCAAGCACTTTTCCTTGTAGCTCGCGCAGCCAAACCCTTTGTCGCGCGAAATCTTGTCGGTCAACTCGAGAAAGCCGGCGTCCGTCAGGTCGCTCACCTAGAGCACCTGCCGGACAGCTTCGAGGTTGGTCCGTACGATCGCATTGCCCGGGTCGAGGACGAGCGCCTGCTCCCAGCACCGAACGGCTTCTTCACGCTCCTGCCGCTTGAAGCGAATGTTGCCGAGCTTGAGGTACACGTCGTCTCCGAGAGATGCGTTGAGCTTGATGGCGCGTTGGTAACATTCGAGCGCCTCATCATAGCGTGCAGCGCGATAATGCTGATCACCGAGATTTTTGTGGAGCTGCGGCAAGCCGGTGTCTTCCTGCACGCCACGCTCCGCCGCCTGCATTGCTTCCGGATGATACCCACGGCGCTCCTGCACGGCCGCCATGTTGTTGTGCAATGGCGCGGCGTGCGGATGCGCCGCAATCCCTTCGAGCAGCAGCGAGTGCGCACGCTCCAGGTCACCGAGCAGCGCGGCGGTCAGCGCCGAATAGTGGAACCACGGTGCCGTGGGCGGTCGCGTACCGAACAATGGACGCGCCGCGAGGAGTGCGGAGTCCGCAGTCATGACGTCGCCAGCCCGCAACGCGACGACGCCCAGTGACGTCTGGATGCGGGGATCCTTGGCGCCACCGCGGCGCACCGCACCGTCGAGCGCGGCCTTCGCCTCTTCGTAGCGACCGAGCCGCTCGAGCGCGTGCGCGAGATTGTGGTACGCTGCCGGCCGCGCACCAGGCTGACCGACGCAATCGCGGAAGGCGGCCACTGCTTCGTTCCATTTCGCCTGGCGCATGAGCGCGAGACCAATGTAGAAGCGCGCTTCAGCGTCGTGCTCGCGGAGCTCCGTGACGCGGCGAAACTCGCGCATCGCCTCGTCGAGCATACCCGTCTTGTAAAACGCGATGCCGAGGTTGCGGTGCTCGTCGACGCGCGCGTCGCTCACGGCGGGCTCCACCGCCTTGCTCTTCCCGATTCGGTGTGCGAAGCCGGCGGTGACGAGGCCATAAATCGCCTTACCGACGTCGAACTCGCCGAGGCCGGAGTCCTCGATGACGGCGGTGACATCACGCCGGCCGTCGAGCAACTCCATGACGGCCTGCTGGTCTTTCGTCAGCTCGACGCCGCTCTCATCGAGCTTGGTGTGATCGACGTCGAAGACGAGATCGAGGCTCGAGATTTTCTTCTCGATCAGGCTCCATTCGTCCACGCGACGCGCACCCTCGAGCAGGAGCGACTCGGGATTGATCGACACGAGGAGGTCCTGCTCTTCCGGGCGGACGTCCGCCTCGAAGTTGAACGTCCCCTGCGTCCACGTGAACAGATAGTAGACGGCTTCCTCGATCTGGAGACGGATCTGCGCATACAGGATTTCGCGGGTGACCGCGCCCTGCGCGATGAGCAGTTCGCCGATGCGCTTGTCGCGGTGCAGCGACTGCGCGCTGATCGCCGAGTCGAGCTGCGCCTGCGTAATCGCGCCGCCCTTCAGCAGAATGTCGCCGAGCCGATCGCGACGATTCACGATCGACGCGTACGAGATCAAGCCCTTGTCGAAATAGACATAGCCGAAGTTGTTCCTGTGCGTAACGGCCAGGCACCCCGACTTCTTCCCCATCGAGAGAAGCTGGAGGACATCGGGAAGACTCGCTTCCTTGAGGCTGCCCTTGATCGCCATTAGCGGAGCTCCTCGACGAGACGCCCAGCGACGTCGGGCCACTCCCAGACGATCTTCTCATCATCGAGGAAGAAGGTATCGGCGGCTTGTCGCACGCTCAGTGGCGCGGTCGAGGGTGTGAGCCCCGATGGCTCGAGCACCTTCCGCGCGGCCAGCAGGTTGAGCGGGCCGCCGGTGACCTCGAGTCCCGCGCGCAGCCGCTGCACCGTTCCCATCAACTCGCGCACGCTCGCGGCCGGCCGGTCGGCGAGGTAGGCAACGAGCTCGGTCGGCGCGTCGAGTCGTGCGTCGGCGAGAAAACGCACGAAGAGTTTCTCGCGCAGCGCGCGGTCCGGAAGGCTCAGCTCCGCGACGAGCCCGCCCTCGAAGCGCGAGCGCAGGCGATCCTCGAGACCGTTCATCGCCTTCGGCGACACGTCGCTCGCAAAGACCAGTTGCTTGCCGGCGGCGTGAAAGTGATTGAAGACGTGAAACAGCTCTTCCTGCGTGCGCTCCTTCGACGCGACGAACTGCACATCGTCGATGAGCAGCGCATCCGCGGCGCGATAGCGGGCCCGGAAGCGCTCGATCGTGCCGTCCTGGAGCGACGCAATCAGTTCGTCGATGAAGAGTTGCGCGCTGACGCACGCGATCCGCCCGGGCACATCCGACCTGGCCGCCAGTTCATTGCCGATCGCGTTGAGGAGGTGCGTCTTCCCCACCCCGCTCGGACCAAGCAGGAACAGGGGATTGTATCGGTGCCCTGGCTCCGAAATGACGGCGTCGGCTGCGCGCACCGCCATCTGATTCGAGCTTCCTTCCTCGAAGGCGGCACGCGCAAAGGCGGGTTGCGGTCCACCAGGAGGCACAGCGCCGGCAAGCGCGTGTTCGACGAACGCCATTGCTTCGCTCAGACGTGCCGGATCGCGAAACAGCTCATGCCCGCCGAGCCGAGGATCGACGGTCGTGATTTGCCGTTCGAGCTCGCGCAACTGCTCCACCGCCTGGCCGAAGCCGCGCAGCACGGACTCGTAGTTCGGCGGCGGCGCAGCCTGCGCCATCATGTGGTCGAGCACGCCGGTCTTGTACCCTTCGCCCCCCCAGAAGGCGATCGCCTCACCGATGTGCACCTTCCACGGCTCGACATGTGCCGCGACAGCGCTTGCGATGTCCGTGAGAAAGTTGAAAAACTCGTCGGTCTCGATCGACGTGCGGGCGGGTGGCGGCGCCGGTTCCGGGATGCCCGCGAGCGCGCGCACCTGTGCGGGCGTGAGCGTACCGTCGAGTGCCTGATGCGCGCTCAGCTTGTTCATGGCGCCTTGCAGCTCGCGGATGTTCGCGAACTCGACGCGGGCCAACTCCTCGATGACGCCAGGCGCGAAGGAGATTTTCCGCTCTTCGCACTTGCCGCGCAGGATGGCAACGCGCGTCTCGAAATCGGGCGCCCCGATGTCGACGATCAGGCCGCCGCTCAGGCGGCTGATCAGCCGCTCGTCCACGTCGGAGATCTCCGCCGGCGGACGGTCGCTCGTCATGATGATCTGGCGGCCGCTTCCCTGCAGCGAGTTCAGGAGCCGCAGGAGCTCGCTCTGCGTCTCACGGCGGCCGGTGAGGAACTGGACATCATCGACGAGCAGAATGTCCACGCGCCCATAGCGCTGCTTGAAGCGCTCCATCTCGCCCGAGGCGATGGCGGCGTGCAACTGCTGGACGAAGTCTTCGAGCGCCACGTATTCGACGCTCAACTCCGGCGCGCGCTGAATCGCGTGATTGCCAATGGCACCGATCAGGTGCGTCTTGCCGAGCCCCGAACTGCTGTAGATGAAGAGCGGGTTATACACCTGGCCCGGAGACTCCGACACCGCGCGCGCCGCCGCGACGGCAAGCCTGTTGGCCGTGCCGACAACGTAATTATCGAAGCGCGCGCGCGGATCGACCTGCATGCCTACTTCGTCGCCCCCGCGGGTGCGGAACCCGCACTGAGGCGGCGCAGCACGATTTCCGATATGCCGCGCAGGGTTTCGAACACCCCAGGTCCGTGGAGCGCGTCCGCAGGAAACTCGGGAACGTCCCGAAAATTGATGGCGTCGGACAATTCGCTCACCGGAAGAATCAGGTCGGCGGGAAGGTCCTGCT
This sequence comes from Gemmatimonadota bacterium, assembly GCA_040389905.1. Taxonomy (GTDB): domain Bacteria; phylum Gemmatimonadota; class Gemmatimonadetes; order Gemmatimonadales; family Gemmatimonadaceae; genus AG11. The sequence goes on from JAZJZK010000019.1 coordinate 44,585, forward strand.
TGTTGTACTGGACAACGAGCGGCATCACGCGTGGATCGATGCCCTGATCGGACAGATTGGCGTGGAGATCCTGAAAGCTCTCGATGTTCTCCTCGAGCTGGCGCGCCTGGCTGTCGGCAACGAAGACCACGCCGTCCGCACCTTGCAGCACCAGCCGGCGGGTCGTCTGGTAGTACACCTGGCCGGGCACCGTGTAGAGCTGGAATTTCGTGGTGAAGCCGGAGATCGAGCCGAGGTCGAGGGGAAGGAAGTCGAAGAACAGTGTCCGGTCGGTCTGCGTCGCCAGGGACACCATTTTCCCTTTCCGCTCCTCCGGAACCTGACTGTAGATATAGTGCAAATTCGTCGTTTTCCCCGAGCGACCAGGCCCGTAGTAGACGATCTTGCAAGTAATCTCGCGCGTGGCGTAGTTGACGAGCGACACGAGGTAGTCGGGTAGCGCGGTTGCGGCCTAAGCGCGGCCGAAAAGGACAGCGAGGTTGCGATTCAGATCCCGCTCGAAATGCTCCGCGAGCGCCGGAGCGGGCGCGGGACCATCCGGCGGTGCGGCTGCCGCCAATCCTGCGACCAACTCGTCAAAATACAGTCGAACCAGCCCGAGCGAGCTTTCGTGCCCGAACACCGTCAGGAAAATGTACGCGCCGCGCGGCGACCGTGCTTCTGCAATGAATATTTGGCGGACGCGGCCCGCATGGTGCAACCCCCCGAACGGCCGGTCATCGACGAGTCGTCCCAGCGCCACGCTCGTGGCATGAATGCCAGCCGCGAGCGCGCATGCCGACATGACATCGACGGAGCGGGTGAAGCCATGCTGCGCAAGCACGTGCCCGCTGGGGTGCAGCAGCAGTGCGAGGTGCACGCCCGCATCATCCACAAACTGGCGGAGGGGCGCCTCGATCCACGACTCGACGACGGTGGTATTCACCGTTCCGCACCTCGAGCAATGACCGCGAGCTCGGAGATCGCACGCAACATTTCCACTCGCACCATGCCCACATTGACCGCGGTCTTTGCCACGACGACGAGCACCAGTTCACCCGACCCCACTGCGCAAATACGGCCCACCGGCGCCTCGAGCTGCATGAATGAGACGGCGCCCATTCCCGCGGCGCGGGCGGACAGCCGCGCCTTGCGGTACAGCGACGCAGCCAGCGCAGCGACGCGATCCTCGGCAAGGCCGATGTGCAGATTGCCGTCGATCACGATGCCGTCCTGCTCGCTGACGACCAGCGCGGCCGTTACGCCACGCTGCCGGGAAAGCGTCTGTAGCATCCCGGCGAACGGGCTCGCCATCATACCCCACCTCCAAGCCAGGCAGCGGCGCGCGCTGCGCACCGGTCGCTCAGCCGGCGCACCAGGCCGAGCGGGGTGGCACGCGACGTTGCGAGCAGCAACAAGCCGTCCTGTCCAGCCGGCGCCATGGCGACAACTGCGACCTCCGTCTCGAAGATGATCGACGTCCAATCGCCCATCGCCAGGTGACGCGTGGCACGGCGCGCGGCATCGGTGACGCCACTCAACTCGGCGCCGATATCCTGACCCACGTCCGTTCCGTCCGCATCGTAGTACGCGCCGGCAAGCACAAAACCCTGGCTGTCGAGCAGGAGCGCCGTCTGCCCTTCTTCATTCAGGACGTCGGCGAACAGGTAGCGACTGTCCTTGGCGAGCGAGGCAGGTACGACGGAGGCCGGCGCGCGGGGTGGAGTGGCACGCTGCTCTCGCAGGTGCTCGAGGGCGCTTGCCAGCTCTCGGTCGAGCGGATCCGCTGTCGCAGCGGCGGCAAGGTACCGTTCCGCGTCGGCAAATCGCCCTCCGTGAAAACAGAGAAAGCCCATGCCCTTGAGCGCGCCGAGATGCGCGGGCGCGAGGCGAAGGACCATGTCCCACTCATCGAACGCGCGCTCGAGTTCGCCCCGATCCGCACTGATCCGCGCGAGCAAATCATGCCCGTCGGCGAAGTGCGGATGCCGCTCCAGTCCACGAAGCGCCACCTTGAGCGCCAGATCGGTCTGCCCCTGACGACGGAGGGCGTCACCCAAGGGCACGAATACGCGACTCCCTGGATCGCGCGCCAGCTCTTCGCTCATTCGCGTGATCTCGTCAGCCATCCGCGTGCGCCTCGAGCATGTGCTGGAGCCGCGTGAGCAGTTCCAACGCGGCGTTCACGCGAGAAACCTGCGGCGACGCCGGCGCGAGCCGGATAAAGTGCTCCCAACTCGCGCGCGCGTTCGCGAAATCGCCAACTCGAAGCGCGGCGAAACCCAGATCGAGGTGGACCTCGGGCGTGATGGGATCGGCCTGCACCGCGCGCCGAAGCTCCTCGACCGCCTCGACAGCGCGCGAGAGGCGGCCTAGCGCCCGCGCCACGAGCAATCGGGCGTCAGTCGAATCGCGTCCGGTCTCGATGGCGGCACGAGCGCGCGCAATCGCCTCCTCGTAGTGCCCCGCGTCGAACGCCTCCTGCGCTTCGAGGATGACCTTGGTTTCCAAGTCCACGACACGCGTGCGTGTGGACGCGTGCTCGTGGGCCCGGACCGTCGCGACACCGGTGCTGATCAGACCATACGCAATCCTCGCGATGTCGAACTCGCTCGAGCCGAGCGCGCCGGCGATGTCCCGGAGGTCCCGTTCGCCATCGATCATCATGAGGACCTGCCACTCATGCGGCAGGAGATCCAGCATCGCCGACCGATCGTCGTCAACGGGTGCCAGCATCGGCACGATGCCCAGGCTCGGTACCTTGTCCGCGATGCGCGACCACTCGTCGATGCGGCGGGCACCTTCCATCAGCAACGATTCGGTCGAGATACGAATCCGTGCATCGAGCGGCACATCATTGACGGGACGCTCTTCGAACGAAAAGAATCCCTCGCGCCACGACATCAGCTCGAAGATCACGTTCTCGATCGCCAGCCTGAGCTGCCGCTCGAGCTCGCGTTGCGTGATGACGCGCGCCATGACGAGCCGGTCGCCCAAGCCAGGACCATCGCCGAGCGCCGCGGCCGCCGCGAGTTCGGCGTCGTTGATCCGTCCAGCCTGGCGAAGGATCCGCTCGATCGAGGTGGGATTGCTCTGGATGCTCGCGTGAATGACGCGGCCACCGTCGAACAGCACGATGCCCTCGTCATCGCGCAGCTCCGACGTGACACGCAGCGCGCCCGTCTTCCGGCTCAGGTCGAGCAGCTGAAAGACGTCGTGGATTCCGAGCTCGCGCAGCGGCCCTTCGATCGCCATGCTCAGCCCCCCTTGGCGGCGAAGATCGCCTGGAGGTCGGACGCGGTCCGCACATCACGACGGGCCCTGCGCGCAAACTCGCCTGCGGGATCGAGATCGATCACGCGCTCCCACCGCGCAATCGCGTCGCGGAAGCGCTTGCGTTCATTGAGAATCATTCCGTCGTAGTACAGCGCCCCGACGTGCGATGGGTCGAATCGCAGAATACGCCGGAACGCCTTCATCGCGTCGCGCGGATTCCCCAACATCAAGAGCGTTTCGCCGAGCGCCAACAGGGCCTCGAAATGATAGGGATCGCGTTCGAGCAAGGCGATCAACTGCTCCAGGGCAGACTCGGCGCGGCCGGCCGCGCGACGCATGGACGCGAGTTCGAGCGTGGCTTCCGCGTACGTGGGCACGGCATCCAACGCCGCTTCCAATTCGTTTTCCGCTTCCCGCAACTGCCCCTTCGCGCGCAGCAGCCGCGCGAGCTGGAAGCGCACGACGGCAAACTCACTATCGAGCTCCAACGCATGCCGATACGCCGTCATCGCCCCTTCGTTGTCACCGAGCGCGCGCGCGATGTCGCCGATGCGCTGATGCACGTCAGGGCGGTGTGGCGCCAGCTTGCGCGCCGACTCGAGCGCGTCGAGCGCGCCGGCGGGATTCCCCGTATCTGCGCGCGCCCCTGCGACGAGCATGACCGCCTCGACCATACCTGGCTGTGCAGCGGCGATCTCTTCGGCGATCGGAAGTGACTCGCGGGCGCGCCCCATCGCCAGAAGCGCCAGCGCTTCGCCAATACGTGGGCGTATCGCGCTGGGATCGGCGCTCCGTGCCTCACGGTAGCGCTCGATGGCTTCGCCGTGGACGCCCTGTCGCGCGTAGATGTCGCCGAGCAGCGTGTAGCCCTCCGCGGGCGACGCACCGCGCGACAGGGCGCGACTTACCTCTGCGGCCGCACGGTCGACGAGCCCCATGCCGAGATAGTCGACGGCCATGGCGTATGGATCGCTCGAGTCCTTCGCTGCACCCGACGCGGCGTCCGCCGCAGCCTCCGTCGGCGCCAGCGAGGTGAAGAGCGTATCGAGCACCGCGGAGTCGAACGAAAAATCCTCCACGGAATCATCGAGGCGGTGCACGGCGCCGAGATCGGGCTTGATCGAGAGGTCAGGATCCTCGTACTCGAGATCGATCGCAAGCTCGAACTTCTGCGCGACGTAATACGGGTCGAGCTCGAGCGCGCGCTTGGTCTCGCGGAGCGCACCTTCGAAATCACCGAGATGTGAGAGCGCAAAGCTCAGGTTGTAATGCGCCTCGGCCAGATCGGGGTTGGATTGCACGGCGCGCGCGAATGCATTGCGCGCATCCTCGAATCGCCGGAGCTCGTTGAGCACGAGACCGACGCCGTTCCACGCGGCCGCATCCTCGGGCACGCGCTCGAGGACGCTCCGGTACGCTTCGAGCGCAAGCTGAAATCGCTTTCCCTTCGCGAGCAGCAACGCCAGATTCAATCGCGCTTTGACGAAGCCAGGCTGCGCTTTTAGCGCGTCCCAGAATGCCTCGATGGCGCCGTCCGTTTCTCCACAGTGATAGAGCGCGACTCCGAGGTTGTTGAGCGCGAGTGAATAGCCGGGCTCCGCCTGCGTCGCGCGCCGGTAACTGTCGCGCGCCTCGGGAAAATTTCCGTCCTGATGGAGCGCGACGCCCCGTTCGTTCCAGAGCTTTGGGCTGATTGGCGCGAGCGCGAGCAGTTCGTCGTACAGCGCGACGGCCGCCTTTGGCTCTCGGCGCAGCAAATGGACTTCCGCCATCGCTTGAAGGACGAGCGGACGATCTTCTCCCCGTTCGAGCGCCTTCGCATACTCGCGCAGGGCTTCGCCGTAATACCCCTTTTGCCGGAAGGCCAGACCGAGGTTGAACTGCGCGAGTTGTCCTTCGGCCAGCGATTCCATGGGCACGCGCATCGAGCCGCGGCTCGGCGTGTCCGTCGTTCTCCGCTGCGCCCGTCGCTCGTCGATCGCGAGATTCGCCTGCGCACGCGAGAGTGTGGGGTTGAGCTGGATCGCTCGTCTCGTGACGTCGCGCGCCTCTTCATGCAAGCCGAGGTCGCCGAGCACGAAGCCCATCAGGTAATAGGCATCCGGATTGGACGGATTGAGCTCGATGGCGCGGCGCAAGGCGGACAGGGCACCTTCGTTCACGCCGCGATTGTACAGCACCTCGCCGATGTAGAAGTTGACGACCGACGATGACGGGTCGAGCGTCAGCGCGCGTTCGAGGTAGCCCAGCGCCTTATCCAGGTCCCCGTTCGTGCGCTCGGCCAGTGCGAGCTGCACCATGGCTCCGGTGTCACCAGGGTGATATCGAAGCAACTCGCCGAATGACTCCGCGGCTTCTGCCGCCTGACCGAGCAAGGCGTGGATCCGGCCGAGTTCCCAACGTGTATCGCGGTCGTCGGGTTTTGCGCGGAGGCGCTCCATGAGCTCGCCGACGCGTTTGTCGTAATACCCTGTGTTGAAGTACGCGATCTCGAGGTTGCGCTGGGCCACCTGCATCTTCGCGTCCAGCTCCAACGCGCGCATGAAGGCGGCAACGGACTCCTCATAGAGTCCCTTGTTGTAATAGAGAACGCCCAGGTTGTTGTGCGCGCCGGCATCCGATGGATCGATGCGCCGCGCGAACGACCGGAGTACGTCGCGATCCCGTTCAGATGTGAGAGGCGTATCCATTTTACTGGACCCGACTCCGCGGCAAGAGGCGAACGGACTTTACCGCAGAGGGCGCAGAGGAGCAGAGGACCGCAGAGGAAAAGCGGAAAAGCCAAATGGCCTCCTGGCTCTTTCTGGTCTCCTTTGCGTTCCTCTGCTCCTCTGCGCCCTCTGCGGTCAAAACGAGACGCATCGCCGACTGAAACAGACTGCCTCCTACGGACATACCTACGCGACCCGCACTGCCCGAAGAATGGCCTGCAACGACGCAGGATCGGGAAGCAACAAGAAGAATCCGCGCAGTTTCTCCCCCACATCATGCATGAAGAATTCGCTCTCGACGCAGAAGACATAGTCCTTGTCGGAGCCGAATTGCAGGTAGGCCGTCGTGAGCACCGCGTCGCTCATGTCGATCGCCAGTGACGGTGGCGATGGGAGGAGCATCATCCCCATGAAATCGCTCAACGCGTTCATGTACGCGCTGCTGAGGATGTTTCCCGCCTCCTTGATCGCGGACTGTTCCATCTCCCCGAGATCATGGCTCGTGCCCACGGGGCGGCGGAGCATCAACTCCGCCAGGCGCATCGCGGTGCCTTTGGGAAAGACGAGGAGCGTACGCCCGGTCAAGTCGCCCATCATGTGCATCAAGACCGCAGCCACCGGCTCTTCCGGTGCCGAGATTTGCGGAGGAACCTCCTCCAGCCGCGAGATGTTGATCGTCGGCACGCTGATCATGATGGTGCTGTTGATCATCTGCGAGAGCGCCGTCGCCGCGT
>JAZJZK010000020.1:0-162976 GCA_040389905.1 Gemmatimonadota bacterium
CGGCCGCTCACGCCACGGGACAACGCCTGGTATTTTTGCGCCAAGAAGTAACTAAGCGTATCACTGCTCGGGAGGTACCGGATTTCAGTCAACTGACCGTAGCTGCCGCGCGGCGTCGGACGCTACTGACTTTACAGGTGTATGGCAGTACTGCCATACACGCGTTACTACTATCCTCTCACGGTGGGGAGTCTCCGATAATCCCGGCGCGATTCAATGAGACACGCCCGATCGCTGCGCACGAATGTCGGTAGCTAGACGGGAACGGCTTCGCGCAGCACCCGCTCCCGCATCCGCGGGCCGAGTCCGCGCTCCGTCACGATGTCAACGCGCCTACCCAGCAGGTCCTGCAAGTCCATCAGCAGGCCGCCGACGTCGAAGACGCTCCGCCCAGGGTTCATGCGCACCAGGAAGTCGATGTCGCTCAACTCGTCTGCTTCTCCCCGAGCGACGGACCCGAACACGCGAACATCCGTCGCGCCATAGTGGGCAGCGAGACGCAGTACCTCAGCTCGGTGGCATTTCAACGCATCGGTGGCGGTCATGGGTCGTAGAACGGTAGCTACCTGAATTTACTCCGTCGCGCGGACACGGTCCAATTGTAGTCCAAGTGCTCGGCTGCCTTCTGCTGAGCGAGTCGATCCGACTGCGCTTAGGGCAGCCTCCGCGAGCCAATGGCCTGTACCTCGTACAAGCGGCAAGTCCAGATCCCTCGACGTACCATTTTTCAACAACTCCGACCCCGCGCCACCCAGACCAGTCTCTTGGGGAGTGCGGCGCGGATGACGGAGCGGCGTTTGGTCGGATTCGGAGAACGGCTCGCCGCGTTGCGCCAGCGGCGCGGGCTGACGCAGACCGCACTCGGCGACGCGGTGGGCGTCTCCAAAGGCGTGATCGGATCCACAGGAGCCTGCCATGACGCCCACCGACCGGCAATTCACCAAGGAGCTTGGCCGCCGTCTCGCGACGCTGCGCCAGGAGGCGGGCCTCACCCAGCAGGCGGTCGCCGCGCACGTGGGCGTCGCACAACAGACCCTCGCCCACTACGAGGTCGGCCGGCTCAAGCTCCCCGTCACGCTCGTCCCCAAGCTCGCGGCGTTCTTCGCCGTGCCCACGGATGTCCTCCTCGGCGTCACCAGCGCGCATCCCGGCAAGCGCGGCCCCACGCCCAAGCTCCAGCGCCAGCTCGAGCGCCTCTCTCGCCTCCCCAAGGCGCAGCAACAGACCGTCCTCGCCATGCTCGATGGCGTGCTCCTGCAGCACGGCTGACCGTTTCTCTCTTAGCTGCTAAAGAAGAAGCCCGACCAGTTCCTTTGGCCGGGCTTCCGACGCATCACAACAATAGCTTCGGCAGTGATCAAGCTCGCTACTCTTGCTCCGATGCTGGCGCCTCGTCGACGCTGATGACATCAATCTCGAGCGAGGCATGGATCCCTGCCAGTGCCTGCAAGACAGTCGACCCGACTCTGAGTAAAGGCACTTCATCCTCGGGAAACACTGTGCACTTCAGGGTAGCTATTGTCCCGGAAGGTAGGCCCTTAAACAAATTCTCCTTGCCTCGCAACTGGTGGAGAATGTTTGAAATTTGATCTTCTAACGGTGCTCGCGGATCAGTTTGGGAATGCAATGACCAGTATGTAAGCCGCGCACGCCTCCCCGTATCGGTGCCATTGTGCGTCAGTAGCGGCTCCCCAGTACGTGCTGCTCGGCTTGGCGAAATCCCGAGAATACGTGTAACGTCGGCTGGCTGATCACCAAACCCACTTAGAACTAAACTGGTACGAATCGACGGGAGCAGTGCAGCTGAAATAGGGGTGTCACGCATCGAGATCACACGATGATGAGTGTTCGTGAGCGAAAGACATCATTTTATGGATTGGGTTTGCCGAATAAATCTTTTGCCATGCGCACTAGCTCGTCCCAAGTAAAATCACCCTTCTTGTTCTTGGAGCCACCATCACCTGATTCCTTACATTCGTGAATGTGCTCCGACATACAGTCGTACTGCGGACCTGTAGCCTGTACGCCTGTGGCTTTCTGAATGGCGGCGCGAATTTGCTTGCCTTCGCTCCTGCTATACACCGCGGTTGCGTCTGCTGCCGCTATCGCCCCGCGAGTTCTGTAGCCCAGTTGCACACCGTCACCAGGAAACGCGGGAGTAAGTAGAACACCCGCAACCAAGCCGAGACCGATAGGTCCAACTGCGGGCCCCATCGACGCCGCACCGGCCGCAAGGCTGGGGCCAAATGCGACAGCATCCGACGCTATTGCACCGCCACCTGCAACAGCCATAAGACACCACGGCATCGGCGTGCACAGGCCGAACGGATCCGAGAAATTGACCGGGTCGCCACTCGCAAACCCGTAGAGGTTCATCCCCCCGGCGAGCCCGATGGGGTCTTCCTGCGTGAACCGACCTGACTTCCCATCATAGTACCGGTTGCGCATATACTTCAACCCCGATTCGTCCCGCTTGTCCCGAATCAGGCTCCCCGCCCAGCCCTGCGATGCGTGCATACTCTCCTCAGAGTACGTCTGCAACTCGTTCCCGGGCCAGTCGATATCCGTCGGCGCCGCCACCCCGCTCGCCTTTGACCCCGCATCGTACTCCCCTCGGAATCCCGCGTGCGGAATGATTGTCTGACCGTTCCTTATCAGCGCCAGCGGTCGGTCCAGCGCCCCACCGTGGATGTAGCCCACCACGCCGAAGTAGGTCGCAGATGCCGTCGTGTCGCCCCGCGCATCCGATTCCATCTGGGCATCGGATGCCGAGTGATGCCCCTGTTGGCGAATCTCATAAAGCAGCTGATCGCCGTTCCACACGAACCGCTCGATGTGGCTGCGCGCCAGTGAGTCGCTGCCCGATGCCGCGTTGTCCGCCTGCGACCGAACGAGTACGCGGCGCCCGAGTGCATCGTACCGGTATTCCTCGAACACGGTTCGCGTTTCGCGGGACGTTGATGTCCCAACGCGCGAATAGACGCGCAGCTTCTCATCCGCCCCGTAGTAGCTGGCCGCGCCGAAATCGCTCACCGGCACCGTCGTCGCGCCGTTGCCCCCACCGGCATCGTGCACGGAACGCCGATGCACCGCGTGCAGCGAATCGTTTCCTGACGCATCGTATTTCGATCGCGTCGTGTCGACTGGCTGCCCCTCGTGTGCCCCGGACATGTTGATTTCCGTGCTGGTACTGGCGATGCGCTCCGTGCCCATCACATAGGTCATCGTTTTCGCACTCTGATTGCCACATCCGTGAACTGCTGCTGTCCCAGCATGCTGCCATACGCGTCCACCGTCATCTGCTCGGTTGACGCAAACGCATTGTTCTTTGACCGGCCCGTGTAGGCGACTGCGCCGAGGCCAGCGTAGGCAGTCCTGACATCGTGCAGGATTCCCGGGCTAATCGCCGCCAACGTCCGCGTGACGCGCCCGCCTTGGTCATACCACAGCGAATCCAGGTGGAGTTGCGAGTATCCATTGAGCGCGACCCAGTCTGCGCGTGCCGTGACGCGACTCCCCTCATCATACGCCCACGTGCGCGTGACATTCCCGGGCGCAGTCGCCGTCTTCAGCCGGTCGGCATGATCATACGTAAACCCGAAGACTGTGCCATTCAGACCCGTGACCTGCGCGAGCGTGCCCTTGCCCGGAGTGTACTGGAACGACTGCGGGCAGCCCGTGCATCCAGCGAGCGATGCGGGATGCGTGAGGGAGATCGGCCGGCCGCTCGCGTCATACGAGTGCTCGATCCCGTACACGTGCTGCGTGAAGGCCGTCGCTCCCGGATTGTTGTAGGTGCGGATCCGTAGTGTGTCCGCTTTCAACTGCCCGTTGGGATAATAGGTGCGGCTGATCTGCGCCGCTCCGTTGTTGGCGGTCGCGATGCCGCCGGTCGGATCGTACGTAAACTCGCTCACGTCTTCCGCGATCTCGACCGATGCGCCATAGAAGGGGAATCGGTATCCGCGGGTATTGCACGCCGACAGATCCGAGGGCCAGAAGACGCTGCAATGGGCACTCGAGTCGTAGTGCACCGCCGGCACCACCCGTGACGTGAGACGGTTGAGCGCATCATAGGCGCTCACGATCGCGTAGTTCCGCCGGGTGCGGACGCGTGTCACGTTGCCGGCCGGGTCATACGAGGTCGAGTCCACACCACCGCCCGGCCGCGTCTCGGTGCGCACTCGGCTTGCAGCATCGTAGGTCCACGTGCTCGCGAGAGACGTTGAGTCAGGGCTCCCCACGCGCGTCACGCTCGTGAGCGCGCCGTTCTTGTCATAGGCATTGATGACCGTCATCGTTTGCGCCGGCACGCTGACCGTGGCGCCGTTCGTTGCCACCACATAGGACGTTGCCGGGCCGCGCGATGCCGTTCGCGTTACGCGATCCAGCAGGTCATACGTCGTGACATCCGTCCGCGCGTGGGTCGCGTCGATCGGCGTCGTCACGGAATCCACGCGGCCCAGTGCGTCCGTGTGCATCGTTGTCGTCACCTGCAGCGCGGATGTGATCGCGCTGGGATTGCCGTACGCGGTCTCGTACTGGATGCGCTCGCGCTGACTCGTGGAGTTGTGGGCCGTCTGGATGTATTCGAGTTGCCGGGTGCCGCTGGCGTAACTGAAGAACACTTTCGCCGAGTCATGCGTGCCGGCACGCTGCCAGAGCTGCAGCGGATAGGCCGTATCGAACGCAAAATCTGTCCGTTCACCCGACGGCCCGATCACTGTGACGGGGTGATCCCACTTGGAATGCCAGGTGTAGGTCGTCGTCGACGGCGCGTTGTTGCCCAGGGCGTTGGTGACGGTGACGACGCTGTCCAAGCCCCGCGCATTGCGCACGACGGAGGTCGTCACGTTCGTCGGACTGATGACGCTTGCCGCCAGCATCGGCCATTGCAGGCTCCGTTCGAGCCGGGTTTTCTGCCCGAGCGCGTTGATCGTCGTATCCGGTGCACCAAACCTGTTGATATAGAAGCGCGTCGTATCCGCCGCATCGGTCCGCGGCCCATCCCACCACCCGTACGCCGTGGCGACGGGCACGGGCTTCCCACTGCAGGTCGTGAGCGACATCGTTTCCGAGGGACAGAACCCGTGCACGATGTTCGCCCCCGTGGACGCCATATCGAACGTCGACGCGATGAGGCCCCCGTACGGGTCAAACCCGAACGTCGTGACGTGCGACATCCGATCGGTCCGCGTCGCCATCCGCCGGGCCGGTGTGCTGTTGTCGTACGTGAAGGTCACCGCCGTGCTGAGCGCATTGCTGCTCGGGAGGTACGGAATTTCAGTCAACTGACCGTAGCTGCCGCGCGCCTTCAGGGTCGTTACCCGATCATCGCCGGCAATACCTGGCGCGTGAATGGCCACTATGCGCGTCACATGGACGGCGCTACTGTCCGGCCCATAGTCGAACGTGTACGCGCGCTCGGTCCCGCCGCTCGGCACGGGCACCGTGATCTTCGTGAGCACCGCATCGTATGTGAAGGTCGTCAGGTGCCCAAGCACATCGCGCGTGGAGGTATGTTGGCCGCTGCTGTTGAATTCCACATACGCGCCGTTCGGTAACCGGCGACGATAGCCACTGTTGTTGGCATGCATGATGAGCGTATCCGGCCGGTCCACGGCGGGACTTACCAGGAACACGCTGTCGGTGGTGTTCGTGCGCCGGTACATGCGCGTACTGCCGTCACCACCAATCCAGAGATTTCTGTATGTGTCGATCGGCTGGATCGTCTCGAGGCCATCGAGCCACCACCCCGCACCAAACGGACTACCCGAGCGATTCACGACCACGAACGTGCCGGTGTCCGGCTGGCTCGTGCTGGAGCTGTCGCCATTCTTGTAGGCCTTGATCTGCAGCGCGTATGAATACGCGCCCGTGTTGAAGCTGGCGATTCCCGTGTCGAGCGGAATCGTGATGCGGTTGTCTGCACGCTGGGTGATCGACGTCCATCCGAATTTCGTGGACGCAATGACCTTGTCCGCATACCCAGGGTGCGGGGTCGTGACGACGGCCCGGATTGAGTCGGCACCATCGAGCACCATCACGTTCGCCGCCAGCATGACCGACGGGCTCGCGGCGCGACTACTATAGACGAGTGTCGGCGCGCGCGTCTTGCCCAGGGTGGTCACCGCGGGCAGCGGATGGACCACGCGGAGCTCGCCGCATTCGTACGCCGAGGCGTCGCTCACGGCGATGGTGAGACACGCTCCGCGTGAGACGGACGTGCCGGGATTGATCGCGTTCGCCACGACTTCCACGGCCGACGGAGTATAGGTGCGGATCGCAAGCTTGCCGGTTGCTTTGGTCGCCGAATCAATCGAGTGGCGCGCCAGGAGCCGCAGGGTGTCCATCGTGGTGGTGGCCGTGGCAGCCTTGTACGTGACCGTCACTCCGATGCTGTTGTTCGGCCAGAGCATCGGTGTGGTGTCGTGCAGCGAATCCGTCGTGGACGGATGCAAGAGAGCGCACTTCGCGACGGACGTCGGGCACGTGAGCGTGTAATTGAATGCCGAGACCGTATCGCCGGTGTTCTTGATCATGAACTCGTATTGCTTCAGCTCATTCGGTGACGGCACCGCAACGGCAACGGTCGGTGTGACAGCCACCGACTTCACCGCTCCCGCGCCGGCAAAGCGAACCGTGTAGTCGCCGGTGTCCGCTTGGGTACCGGTCGTCAGGCCGAGCTTCACCTTGCCCTCGACCCCATAGGCTGAATCAGCTCGCGTCATGTACGACACCCAGGCCTTCGTGCTCTGCCCCGAGCCGAGCGTGACGGAGAATCCGGTGCCCCACGTTGTGAAACAGTTGTACGCGAACCCGCTGCAGAGCGGTGCATACGTGATGGTCACGCTCTCTGTTCCGTAGTTGGCGATCACGAACGACAGAGAGTCCTGCGCGTTGCCCGGCATCGTTACGCGCTGACCCTTGGTGTACGTCGTGAATGCCGGCCCGGCCGGCCCGAACGTCTTCAGCGTAACCTTGCCGGTAGATGATGTCACTGCGCCGTTGGGCGCCGTGACGCTCGCCGTGAGATTCCAGTCGCGCTGAAGACCTTGGATGTACGGCGCCTGCACTGTAAGGAACACTGGGACTGTTTGCCCAGCCTCGACATCGACAGTGGTTGGTGGAGTAGTGACGGCGTAGGTGAAATCTGTGGGTACAGGCGCGCTGATCGCGTAGGTTGCGCGCTCGGTGCCAACGTTCTTGACGCTGAAGGCTCCGCCCAGGTATTGCCCGTAGAATGCTGAATACGAACCATCTTTCGGCTGGACATCGGGCAGGTACAGCGACGCCATGGAGGGTGTCTTCGTCATGACAGAGCCCGTGTCCGCCGCATTTCCAGCGGGCGAGGCGTTCACTGCAATGAGCCGCAAGGCCGACGTATCCTGCGGGTTCGCAGCCGTCGTGAAGAAGACGCGCGCCGTGTCGGTTTCCTGTGGCGGTATGAATCGCCCCGAGTTCTCCGGAGACTCAGTGGGGTGAGTGCACCAGCCGCGACTGGTGCTGTGCCACGCCGATCAAACTGATCCTCATACTCCGCTGGGGGAACATGGCCCAGCGGTTCCAAGCCGACACGTGTTGAACCAGGCGACCCATGCCAGCGTCGCATATTCGACATCGCCTCAGCAGCGCCACGGCCCGGTGTGTCGATGATCGTTCGTGCGTTCTGGCGCGCCCATGTGTCTACCATGATGTGGTGACCTGCCTCTCGGCGCTGGCTGAGGCTGAAGGACGTTGGCGCCGCTGTCACGAGTTCGGAGTGTTCATTTGGTGGGGTGAGGTGCCCATCTTCGTCGATTCGTTTGACAAGCATCTCGGGCTTGACGATCCGACCACGCCACCACCTTCTCACCAGCTGGCCAGAATTTCCGGAAAACGCGCGCCAGAAATGCCGGAACGCACAACGCTGTGCCATCGCTACTTATGCGTTTCGCCATGTCCGCACCGTGCGACAATTCAGGCAAATGGTGCGCACAGTCGCTCGAATGCTTCGCAAATGAAGTAATAGTCCCCGACGTGCGACTCGACCCATGCGTTGTCGCCTCGGCGTCTTACTCCGTTAGCTTCAAGAGCGACGCGACGGAGCACCAAGGCCGTCCTTACAAGCCTGGGGGCTTAGGCGCATGAGACGCTGCAATCGTCTGATACTCGCAGTCTTTGCAGTCGGCGCCGTCGCCGGCGGCGCACATGCGCAGCAGGTCACCATCGCGGCAGGCACGTCGCCATCCGCGCAACTTGCTCCAGGCGCCACACTCGCGGTCCCGCTGGCCGCAGATCTGTCATCGGCGAGCGGCGTTACGCTCACAACGCTTGGCATGTCGGTTACATGGAGCCAGAACAGGCTCGTACTGGACTCCGTAATCGCGGGCGCCTTTGGCTCACTGACAACCAATACGAGTGCTGCGGCCACCGGCACGCTGACGCTGTCCGCCAGCAGCGCCTTGGGCGCAACCTCGTCGGCCACCATCGGCACGCTCTACTTTACAACGGCCGCCGTGCCCGGCGGCACGCAGCTGCGCCTTGCGCCCTCCGCCGCCAGCGACCCCTCCGGAACGAGCCTCCTCCCGATTCTCCGCACTCGGCCGCTCGATGTCTGCGTGCGTCCAACCGGCTCCTGGGGCGACGCGAACGACGACAATGCGGTCAACATCGTGGACGCGCAGCAGATTGCGCGCTTTAGCGTCTCCTTGAGTGTCGCGAGCGCGGTCATGGTGAGCGCGCGTGGCGACGTCACCAACGACGGAAGCGTCAACATCATCGACGCGCAGCAGATCGCGCGCTACAGCGTGGGGCTGTCTGCGGCCGCTCGCGTGAATACCCTCGCGGCGACTCCTCCGGTCGTTGCCACAATTGCCGTAACACCGAACGCACCTGCCCTCGTGGAAGGCACAACCTCGCAGCTCACGGGAACGCCGAAGGATGCGGACGGAGTAGACGTCACGGGTTGCGCCGTGGTGAGCTGGTCTACGAGCGATGCCACCACACTCACCGTAAGCGCGAGCGGCGCGGTCAACGGCGTCGCGGGCGGCTCGGCAGCGATCACCGCGTCGTCGGGTGCGGCGACAGCGAGCGTCACCGTGTCGGTATCTCAGAACAGGGCGACGTACCAGCTACCGGGCATCGATCTCGGACTCCACCGCGACGGCTCTGCCTTGGGATCATCGGTGTCGGAAGCGAGCGTGCTCGACATGCTGCGGCGGCTCAAACCCTTCGCGCAACGCGTTCGCTCCTACAGCATGATCAACGGCGACCAGTACATCGTCACCCACGGGCACGCGCTTGGATTTCAGGTCGCCTGCACCGCCAACATCATCGGTGGAGCGAACGACCAGCATGAAATCGACGCCCTCAACGCCGCAATCGATGCTCGGCTCTGCGACCTGGCGATTGTCGGGAACGAAACATTCCTCGTTACTCCCGAACATCCGTCTATGCCGGAACCCACGCTGCTGTCGCGCATCGCGGAAGTGGCGCCGCACGCGCGGGCGGCCGGCATTCCGGTGACCACCGCGCAGACGAATTCGAGCTACCTGGAGCACCGAGAGAATCTGTTTCCGGCAGTCGACGTCGTGTTCGCGAACTTTTTCCCCTATTGGAATGGTGTACCCGTGGAGCTGGCGATCGCGCAGCTTCACGAACAGTTCCAACTGACGCGCGCGGAGGCTGAGCGGGCGGGCAAGAGCGTGATCGTCTCCGAGTCCGGGCATCCCTCCGACGGGAACGCGTTCGTGACGAGCGCCTGGGGTTCACCGGGCGCGGTGCCTTCACCAGTCAACGCAGCGAAGTATTTCCTGAGCTTCGTGTCGTGGGCGCGCGCGCTCAACGTGCCGTATTACTTCTTCGCCGCCTTCGACGAACCGGCCAAGGCGAGTTCCTCGCCGCAAGAAGCCCATTGGGGGCTCTGGGATCGCAATGGTCTTCTCAAGGCCGGCATGCAGCAGGTGTTCGACGGCAACACCCTCCCCGTGGTGAGCGGCACCGGTGGGCCGAGTATTCAGTTCACTCACGTTCCGTCGACGGGGAGCCTGTCGGATTCACTCATCACCGGACGAGTGGAGCAGGTAAAGCCGGCGGACTATGTGGTTGCGGTCTACATCAAGGTGGGCTCGTACTGGGTGACGAAGCCATTTCTCGATGCGCCAACGGCCGCGGTTCTCCAGGATGGCAGTTGGCGCTGCAAGTGCATGTCGGAACCCTCGGATCACGACGCCACGGAGATCAGGGCGTTCCTTATTCCGGCGCTGGTTCGGCCGCCGGTACTCAAGTACGGTTTTGCGACGAGTCTGCCGGCATCGCTGGCGGAGTATCCGAACGCCGTCGTGGTGCCCTGACGCAAGGGGACTGTCCGATTCGGGCGCTCCGTGAAATCTTGTGCCGATGACCAAACCGACATTCACCGGCCGCTCGGCCGCATTGATCTTCGTGGGAATCGCGGCTGGGTTCGGGGCGCTCTACCTCCTCTTTATCGCGGCCTTTCCGTATTTCTACGCCGAGTCGGGGTCAGCGCGGTATGCGCGCGAGCATCGTGGTGAGGCGTTCGTCGAAGTCGTCGCCGCCGCAGCGCTACTCTGGCTCGCGTGGCAGTGCGTCCGCCGCGCCATGTTGCCGCGCACGCGTTGGACGGTCGTCGCCGTGCTGGCCGTGCTTTGGGGAGCGCAGGCACTCCGCGATTACACTCGCACACCGGAGCACGTGAAGCACGTTGGGGGACCGTGGTATGTCGTCGCCGTGCCGCAGCCACGGGAGATCGACACCATCTACTTCAGTGTCTATTACAAGCGGCCGCTGCACTTCACGCTCACCGAGTCGCTCGTGGGCGAATACAAGTTCGTGCCGCCGGACTGCCTGGTGTACCGTGGGCTGAAGGTGGTGGGCCGGCCGATCCTGGCGATGTGCGGCTATCGCGCACCGGTGGAGACGTACGATACGCTGAGTGCGGAGTCTGACCTTTTGCAGCGCGCCAGGACTCAGCCACGGTATAACGGTAGGAGCCCATTGTAGGCGAGCGTCGTGCCGAGTGACGGCGTCTGCCATGCCTGCGATGGGAAATGCGGATGTTGCGCCCATCTAGTTATCCGCTTCCATCCGCTCACTCCGCGTTCTCGTGCCGGCGGCTATGCGCTGGGACATGCGCGGCGGCCGCTCATGCCTGTCCTGGCTTCGTCTCTTACTGCAATCGCGTAAACGCCGTACTTTCGCGTTTGCCCCCAATGGTCTTTACCCTCCCCGTCGCGGCTGACCTGATACGCTCCCACCTTTTACGCCCTACCATGCCTAGGACTCATCCACTAATCGCGCCACTCTCGCGTATGGCACTCGCAGTTGCCCTGTGCGCCACCGCGCCACTCGGCGCCCAGAGTGCGAAGACGATTGTCAGCGGCGCCGAGTCGACGCTCGTGACCGGCAAGCAACGGATTGCGGCTGGGAAGGCGCCACAGCACGGCGTCGCGCGCGTGGACTCCGCGGGGACGCCGGCCGCACGGACCTTCAGCTTGCTCTACAAGGCGAGCGACGTCACCGCCCGAGTCGCCGACACGGTGGAGTACACGCTCGAGGGTGGGGCAGCCCAGAAGCTCGCCGTTACCGTTGAACCAAAGGCGGCAGGCGTGAACGCGTCAGCGCCCGGCGGTTCGCAGGCAACAGCGCCTACCGCCCCGAAGGGCCTGGACCAGGACACGTACAGCGAAGGGTTCAAGACGCTCTTCCTTATGTTCGTCCTGGCTGCCGTCCTGGAGTCTGCCCTCGCCAGCATCTTCAACTGGCGACCATTCATCGACTTGTTCAACGCCCGTGCGGTCCGTCCACTCGTTTCGTTCATCGTGGCGCTCATCGTGGTCAATACGTTTGACCTCGATCTCATTACGCGGCTCGTTAACGCCTCGACCAAGGCCGCCACTCAGTCCGGTGCGTCCGGTCTGATCCTGACCGCGCTCGTGTTGGCGGGCGGCAGCTCCGGCGTGAATTCCCTCCTCGTTACGCTCGGCTACCGGGAGAAGAAGACGCCTGAAACGGCGACGCCCAAGCCGCCGCCAACCAAAGCATGGATTGCCGTTCGCGTCACGCGGCAGCGTGCCGTTGCGTCGAAGCCCGTTCTCGTGCACATCGGAGCGGTGGTGGCGCCTGCCACGCTTCCCCCGTTAGCAGGGACCATCACGGGAACGTCGAAGAAGGAGCGTTACTACTTCGTGAGCGATCGCGGCCGATTCCCGACGTACGGCGGACACGAGGTGCCGGCAGGTTCCGTAGTCTATGTCGCCGTGGTGGGCGTTGATGCCTCCGGTGCCGCCGTGACGGAGTCGACGGGCCCATACACCGTCGCGGGGGGCGCAATCATCGACCTGAGCTTCGAGCTGTGACGTCACGGTGAAGGCTGGGCCAGAACACGCGCGCGCCTTTCCGCGTTGAGCGGGTAAGGGCTCGTTCTCGACGCTTGTTCTCGAGCTCTCCCTCAACCATCTGGCTCCAGCTCAAGCTCTGATACGCTCATTGCTCGCAGCTCACGCTCACGCTCAGGCTCCAGCTCATAGCTCCACAACCAAGCTCCGGCTCACTTCCAGTTCCCAATGCCTGTTCGAATCGATCACCTGGTCGTCCTATGCTGGAGAACCGCTCCTTCGACCACATGTCAGCTTCCTCACGCCGCTCGACCCGCGCATCGATGGACTGTCGGGCAATGAGAGCAATCCTGCGTCAGTCGGACGCCCGATCACAGTAAACGACAAGGCCAGCGGTTTTGATAACCTCGGCGGCGATCCCGGCCACGATTTCCTCGACGTCAACTTTCAGGTCTTCGGCACCAACACCTCGGCGGCCGGTGCGGACGCGACGATGGACGGTTTCGTCCAGAGGTATGAGGAGCACGCCGGCAAAAGAGGGGTCCGGCCATAAATCGCCGCCATTGTGGTTTTTAGCATCCCTGCGCAAACTTTGGCTTCGGTGGTCGCGTCGCGGCACGATGCTGCTGCGCACACCTCCGCCGGGCACGCGCATTTGCTCTCAGTCCTTTGGCGATGACGCCCAAATGACGGATCGAAGTAGCGTCAAGTAGGGTCACGTGCGACGCGGCACGTTCGGAACGGTATTCTCGACACCGGACTATGACTGACGTCGAGCTATCAATCGTTGGGGACTGCACGATCTGCCTCGGTGAGACTCGCGTCACGCCGGGTGCTTCGCACCTTTTTGCGCTTCTCCTGCTCCTGACCGCTGAAGGTGATCGCCGATTCTCTCGACGAGAGATTCAGGAGTTGCTGTTCAGCGACGACGTCGGTGATGGTCACGCCCTCCACAGTCTTCGTCAGCTATTTTACCGGCTCCGCAGACTTGGTGTCGCCCTCGAAGAGACTGCGGCCGGCATTTGCGTCAGTCAGCGAGATGTGTCCAATGCGATCCTCGGGCTACAGGCGATGAGTTCGGAGGATCGGGCGAGGCTTTCCTTGCAATCCGTTTCGGTGCTGCCTGGATACGCACCGCGATTGCCAAGCTGTTTCCTTGATTGGCTGGACACGTTCAGGCATTCGGTAGGCATGCGCGTCCGGCACTTGCTTCGCTCCGATCTCCGTGAACTTCGGTCAGCGCATTCGTGGAATGCAGTAGTGGCGCTGTCGGGAACGTTGGAGCGCCTCGATCCTGATGCGACTGATGTCGTGCTTCAGCGCGCGGAGGCGCTCGCGATGCTGGGCAGGCGGTCCGACGCGATAGACGTCTTGGACCTCATCGTTCGCGAGCGAGCCGATCTTCCGACATCCGCCCGCGACGAAGTCAGCCGGCTCAGATCGCGGGTTGCCAAGAGCGGCGACGCTCCGCGCGACGGCACATTGCGCGGCAGGGACGACTGCGTGGCCTTCCTGCGGCAGGAGTGGGAGAGCGCTGCATCGGGCGGCGCGAGGCTTTGTACATTGATTGGCGCCTCCGGAATTGGCAAGACACGGGTCGCGGCGGAATTCGCTAGTGCAGTTGCGCTAGGGCCTGCGAGAGTGATCCTTTATCGCTGTGATGCGCAAACGCGTTCGCAACCACTCGCTCTGTTCTCCCAAATCCTTCCACAGCTAAGGCGCTTACGTGGTCTGCTGGGTACAGCGCCGCGACACTTGGAGGTGCTCGAGCGTCTCCAACCATCGTTGCCGGCGGAGAACTCCCATGCCCCCGAAGGTCGGTCATTCGAGCACCTGCGAGTAGAAATACAGGGCGCACTAGTCGACTTGCTTGAGGCCGTCTCATCGGAACAGCGCCTCCTTGTCGTCGTCGACGATGCTCACCTCCTAGACGATGTCTCTGCCGCTGTGCTTCGGCACCTTGGTAGCTCCGTGAACACCGCGGATCTGCTGATCATTGCCTGCTGTCGCCCTGGTGAGGCGTCCCACGCAATCGTGCAACGTGCCGCTCGGGCCTCCTCCTTCTTCCTTGCGCCGCTCGACAACGCCGCTGCCTCGCTCGTCGTCACCGATATTCTGGGCGCGTCGCCTTATGGGGGTGAGCATGTCGATTGGTGCGTCGCTCAATCCGCGGGCAGTCCATTCTATCTGCGAGCGTTGGCGCTGAGCCTGTCGTCAGGTGGCTTCCCGGCACGGAGTTTTGATGTGAGTTCGCTCGCCTCCGGTTCGTACTTCGGGCTCGCGTCCGACGCGCGAATGGTTCTTGAGACCTGCCTTCTCCTAGGGCGTTTTGCGACGTTGCGACGCGTCGCCGCCACGACGGAGCTTCCGGAGATTGCCCTGCTTCACGCGCTTCGCCGCTTAAGCGATGACGATCTGGTGCACCACGTCGATGGGTTGCTTCAGGGACCTCACGCAATCCTCGCAGACGCTATTCGCTCGCTTGTGCCCGCGTCCGTCGCCTGCGTTCTCAAGGCACGCATTGGACGGCTACTCGCTGCCGAGTGTGCCACCGACGACTATTCAGTGGCGCTCGCGATCTTCGCCGCGGAGAATTTGGTCGGCGGCGACGATCCAGTCGGAGCCGTTGGGCTACTCATTAGATGCGCGAGTGACGTCGCAGGCATGGGTGAGCCCGCGGCTGCTGCGAGTCTACTCCGAGGTATCGCTGCCGAAACGCTCCCGGCGGCAAGCCGCGTCGAACTGTTGGACGCGCTCGTGACATTCGCCGAGGCTGGCGGCGCCCGGCAAATTGCGCTCGACGCACTTCGTGAGCGACTCGGTCTTGGTCAACTAATGCAGCAACCCGCAGCCGTTATTCGACAGCTCGAATACCGCATCGTCGATGCTGAACTCCTGAATGGTGGGTCGCTACAGTCTGCCAAGGATCCCCTTCTGCGCATACTCACCGATCCGGTCACCTCGTATGAGACGTCGATTCAGGCACTGGTTTCGCTTCTCATCATCGCGGATGCCGAGTACGATTCCGCGTTGGCAGATATGCTCGTGGCGTGGGTAGAAGTTCACGCCACGCGCGGTCAGAGCGATCCTGAGACGATGCGAGCGCTCCTCGTCTATCATTCCACATTTGGCAATGTCCGACGCGCCTACGAACTGACGACGGCATTGCTCAGCCAGTATCCGACACCATCTGCAATGGCGGGTTGTCGCCGCGCGCGACGTTTCGCAGCGTACTCCCTGTACAGACTGCAAGATGTCGGGCAATCTCGTCGGATCCTCGAAGAGGAATTTGCTTTCGCGCACGGCCACGGGATTCTCAGTGAGGCGATGTACTGCGCGTCATTGCTAACTGAGCTGGCGATCGTGGAAGGCGACTTTGCACTCGCGGAGGAGTGGTTCGCGCGAACGGGGCTTCTGTTGCATGAGGCACCCGCGCAGAAACTTGCGCCGAACGCAGGCTATTGCTCGAGCGCGGCCGTACTGTGCATGATGCGCGGTGCTTACGCCGATGCTGAAGGATATGTTGCCTCGGCAGAACGCGAGGATATGCGGACGCGTTCGGCGAGGTACGAGGCAGTGTGTGCGGTACTGAAGATTCGTCTTGCATTGGTGCAGGGGCAGCTTGCCGCGGTGCGCCCGGACATTGAGCGTCTCAGAGTCCTGTTTTCGCGCGGTCGACAGCTTGGGGGGCAAGACCGCGTATCCGCCGTTCTGTGGTGTGTGGATGTGATGGATGGGAAAGCCGACGAGGCCTCGCGCCTTCTCCAGCAATACTTGAGCCGAGAGAGACGCGAGCCAGGCCCTCCAGACTGGTTTCTCACGCACACTACATCTGCCGATGAAGCGTGGCTGTTCCAGGACCGCGTGATGGCACGTGCATACCAGCGCCCACTCACGTGACGGTAGCTCGACAGAGTATTTATCGCCTCGCGAAACGCGACGTCCAGTCACGCGATCTGTTTGACGACCGGCCGACACCTTCCATCGGTGGGGGCCGGTTGATGGGCGCACGGGTGAGTGCCCGTGGCGATGCGTTCGAGCCATGACTGACGTCGAGCTATCAATCATTGGCGATTGCACGATTGCCGTCGGTGGTACGTCCGTCACGCCGTCTGCCCCACACCTATTCGCGCTGCTCCTTGTACTGATTGCCGACGGGGAGCGCCAACGCAGCCGTCGCGAGGTCCGGGAGCTGCTGTTCAGTAGCGACGTCGATGACGCGAATGCATTGCACAGCGTCCGCCAATTGTTATACAAGCTGCGTCGGCTCGGCGTGGGCATCGAGGAGACTCCGGGCGGAATATGCGTCGTCGATCGCACCGGGTGCGATGCCCTCCGTGCCCTTCGGTGTCTGAGCGCCGAAGCCCGCGCCGGGCTGTCGGCGCACAACCTGGGCGTGTTGCCCGGCTACGCCCCCGCCCTCCCGAGTTGCTTCCTCGATTGGCTTGACACCTTTCGCGATTCAGTTGGCGCGCGTGTGCGCGAGTTGCTTCGCGGCGATCTGCGGGATCTCCGCGCCGCGCATTCCTGGCATGCCGTGGCGGCGCTGGCCACCACGCTGGAGCGGCTCGACGGTGACGCCCCCCATTTCTGTCTGGTGCGCGCCGAAGCCCTTGCTCGTGTCGGCCAGCGACCGCGCGCGCTGGATGTCCTGGAGACCCTCCTGCGGGAGCGGTCCGATCTTGCCCCGGCGGTGCGCGACGAAGCGCTGCGACTCCGCGCCCGCATTTCCAAGACGGGCGATGTGCCGCGCGACAGCACGCTTCGAGGGCGGGACGAGTGTCTTGCGTTCCTCAAACGCGAGTGGGAGTGCTCGTCGAGTGGCGGGGCGCGCCTGTGTACCTTGCTCGGTGCGCCGGGCATCGGCAAGACGCGCGTGGCTACCGAGTTCGCGACGAGCGTGGCGCTGGGCACGGGGCGGGTGATTCAGTATCGCTGCGACGTGCACACCCGGGCGCAGCCCCTGGCACTCTTTTCGGCCGTGCTCCCAGCGCTCCGGCAACTGCGCGGCAGTCTCGGGGTGTCGCCGAGGCATCTCGAGTTGCTGGATCGGCTCCAGTATCCCTCGCACCCCGCGCATGCGGAGGCCGGCGACACGCTCGTCGACTACATGCGGGCGGAGTTTCAGCGGGCCCTCGTCGACTTGTTCGAAGCGGTGACGAGCGAACAGCACGTGCTGTTGGTGGTCGACGACGCGCAGTTCTTGGACGACTCGTCGTCTGTCGTGCTGACCCACCTGTGCAATTCCGTCAATAGCGCGGCCTTGCTGGTCGTGGCGTGCCGGCGTCCGGGCAATGCACCCGGTGCCGTTGCCGCGATCGGCGAACGTAGTGAGTGTCACGTCCTTACGCCACTAAATGCGGCGGATGCCCTGCTGGTAGTTCAGGAGCTCGACAGTCAGCGGCTGCACGACGAAGCAGAGCTCGCGCTGCGCGTGGCGCAGGCTGCCGGGAATCCCTTTTACTTGCGAGCCGTGGCTCTGCACCAGGGCGAATCGGCGGTTGCCCCCGTCGACATACGTTCACTGGCGGTCGGCATTTATACGCAGCTGACACCGGACGCCAAGACGGTTCTTGAAGCGTGCTTGCTGCTGAAGAAGAACGCGACCATTTCTCGCGTCGGCATTGTTTCCGCAGTGAATGACGACGCGCTGCTGCAATGCTTCCGCCACCTTGAAGAAGCCGACTTGATTCGTATGTCGGGGCAATCGCTGGTTGGCCCGCACGACTTACTGCAGGAGGAACTCCTGCAGTTGATCCCGACATCCGTGTGCGCGATGCTGCAACGGCGGATTGCCGCGACGCTGGAGAGCGACTGCATCGCGGAGCAATTCGCGCCGGAGCTGGCCTGGGCTGCCGCGCAGAGTTGGATGGCACTGGGCGATCATTCCGCTGCGACCGCGCTGGTGCTTCGGTGCGCGGAACACGCTGCGTCGCTGGGTGAGCCCGCCGCGGCTGTGGACCTCTTGACTCGCGTTGACCGAACACAACTACCGCCATCTCAGCGGGCGGTGCTCTGCGAGGCACTTGCTGCGCATGCACAGCGTGGTGGCATTCCGGCACTCGCTGCGAGCGTGCTTGGTGAGGCTCTTAACCTTGCGCGAGCTTCATTCATGTCAGCGACGCGCATTGCGCAGCTTGAAGTCGCAGCGATCGAAGCGAACCTCCTCAACGGGGGCGACTCACAAACGGCACTCGCCTCGCTGCTGTCTATTGTAGACGATACGACCGCTCCCCCGCAGGTCAGGGTCCGTGCGGGACTGCGAATGATGGTTCTCGCTGACGTTGGACTAGACGTGCCGCTCGCCGAGCTTGCAAGAGAACGCATCGGCTCCATTCCGAACGTCGATGCCGATAATGCTGAGGTAAACAGGAACCGAGCAAGTCTCGTTTACCACACAACCTTCGGTGACCCGGAGCTTGCGAGGGCAATTGCAGTTGCGCTGCTGCAGAGGTACCCGGAACCGGTTCTTTCTTGCGCGGGATCCGAAGCGCGACACTTTGTTGCCTTCGCGTTTTACCGTATGCGTGATTGCGCCAGCGCTATTCCCATTTGCGAGGCCGATTTCGACTTCTTCATGCAAAACGCAGTGCGGAATCAAGCATTGTATGTGGCCAGCCTGCGGACAGATATCGCAATTGAGGAGGGCGACTTTGAAGGCGCGGAGGCCTGGCTTGCCAGATCGCAAGCGGCTGCGCACGGGTCTGAGGCAGAACTCTTGTCGCCCGGGTCAGGCCATACAGCAAACGCGGGAATGCTTGCACTGATTCGAGGTGAATACGCCGTCGCCGAAATACTTCTTCAGGAACCTCTCCGTCAACATTCCCTCGTTCGCTCGACACGGTTTCGCGCAATATATTTGGCTCTTTCGCTGCGAGTTCGATGCCGGCGCGGCGACGACGTATTGCCTAGCAAAGACGTTGAGGAGCTAGAGCGTCTGTACGAACTTGGTAGCCGACTTGGCGGGCAGGATGCCATAGTCGCAGTCCTTTGGTGCGCGAAAGTCTTGTGCGGCAAGGAGCAAGACGCAGCCGACCTGCTGCGCACTTATTTGTTGGACCGTCGAAGGGAACGCTACTGCGTGGACTGGTTCCTATCCCATACCACGATGGCTGACCCAACTTGGCAACTACCTGCCGTTACTACTCAAGCTCGATATGCTATTTGAACGCACTGCTTCGCCATGTCGCCTGCTTGATTCAAATCAAAGTCAGAAAAGGTGAGCCTTCCCTCGGCAAGCCCAGATCTCGCTTACGTACCTTACTCGGCCCCTGACATAAGTCTAAGCAAATTACTCTTCGGATGGCCGCGGTTAGCTGGGGGAAATAGTGATCCCCATAGATTGCTCGCAAGCAGCCGGTCGGTAATCGCTGGATCGAATTGCCGGCCTCTGCATCGGAGTAACTCTGCACGAACGTCGTCTTCACCCAGTGGGCCACGATATGGACGTTTCGTTGTCATGGCATCTACGGTATCCGCGAACATTATGACGCGCGACGCAAGTGGAATCGCTTCGCCCTGAAGACCGTCGGGGTATCCGCTACCGTCCCAATTCTCATGGTGGTGTCTCACCGCCGGCACCATTTCCCGGAGAGTCGTCATCGTTGCGACAAGGTTTGCTCCGTCGGTCGGATGCTCCTTGATAATTCCCCATTCGTCCGGCGTGAGTCGTTCTTCTTTCGCTAGAATGGGAGCATATTTGTCAAAAATCTTTCCGACGTCATGGAGCAGAGCCGCCGTTCCAATCTTCTCGACCTCTCCTGAGGACAAATTCAGGAGCCTGGCAATACTCATTGCATATTCTTTCACGCGCCGGGAGTGTCCGGAGGTATAGGGATCGCGTGCTTCGATCGACTTCACCATCAACTCGAGCAGTTCACGATTGGTCTGCGCGAGTTCCAGATTAGTTGTGTTCAGTTGGCGCAGACCTAGGATAGGAAGCCAGAGAACCGCGGCAAACATCGGCCCATACTTTGAATAGACCCACGCGAAGGCAAACACAAGCGGTAGTGCGAGTATGTCGAGCCCTACCGTACTCGCATTATTATCGCGCCACACCTGCAGTGTTCTGCCGCCCGTGCTCAATGCAATCACGTGGCTTACGAGAAGCGTGTTAGAGACGAACACGAGGCCATACGAGGCAGTTACCGCGAGGCCAATTTTGACTGTTACGGCAAATACCGCGAGATCGCGGAGGTCGAACAAGCTCTCTCCGCCGAGAACGCGATAGACTATGATCGCGCCTGAATAGCTGAGAACTAACTGGGAGCAGTTAAAGATTATTTTCCGCGCGCCGCGCTTTTTCGCAATTTCTGAAAGGGAATTTGCACCGCCAACGGCTACCAGTGCCGCAAAATTTGGCACCAGCATTACAGCGGCCATATACGGGATAAACGAAATCGAACCCGTCGCGCCGCGCGGCAAAAGAAAGCCCAATAGCTCAGCTGTGAGCGCGAGAACCGCGAGTGTTCCAACGGTACCTATGCTATAGTCGCCGCTCGGTGGGGCCACGACGAAGAGCAACGCAGCCGATGCGATTGCAAGGATACTTGTTAACGATATGAACGTCTTCGTCGTCATGACATGAGAGAAGGTTTGACCGCCCCTTTTGTTGCTTGCTCGTTCGACTACGCCCAATTATTGGTACCTGCAAAACAGAACGAGAAAAACGACAATAGGAATGACATTTCGCGTCACCTCCTCCTTTTCGAAAGTCGTGGTTTCCCACGCCAGTCCACAGAGTTGGCTCCGCTATGTGTTCAATTCCGCTCCGCTGAAATCCGCTCCAACAAAAGGGGCCGGCCCACTACCTACGCATCAAATTTCCACCCATCTGTTCGTCGCATCCAACACCGCCAACACACTCGCAGTCTCGATCCCATCCTTCACTTCTGCGCTTCCAGTTAGTAACGACGTGTCACGACCAAATCTTGTCGTCAGCGCCACGAACACGAACTCTCGCTCGAACGCATCAATGAGCCTGGCGCCCTCGAAGATCAGCGCCCGCCCCTCAGTATCCGACTTCTGCACCGCCGAAACCGCTGCCTTGCACGACGTCTCGATCCGCAGCCGGTCGCTCTCCTGACCCGTCGCCTCGCCGACGAACACTTCCGCGCCACGACGCAGCGTCACTCGGCAGCTCATCCCCGTCGCACGGGAGCGCCGCACTTCCACATCCTCGAAGTACAGCTCGCGCCTGGCTCGCTTCACGGATAACGGCTCATCGACCACCGCATGCATGCTCCCGACTGCTGGCGTCACCCGGGCAGCCCGAATCGCCTCCGCTGCCGGACCCTCGCTCGTGGCCACCGATATCTTCTTGTGGCTCACCCGCATGCCGAGCTGCGCCAACAGCGCGCTCTCGATATTCCGCACCGTCTGCTTCGGCGATACCTCGGTCGTCGTCAACACGTGCACCTCGGCCACTTCACCGTTGTGACCGGGAATGATCCGCACGTTGAGAACGCCTGGGAGCGTACCCAGCAACTCTTCCGCTCGCGCAATCGGCAACACCGTCCCCGCTATTGAGGACGTGTCATCATCTGGACGCGGTGCTTCGGAGGCGGGGGCGCTATGGGACTTCGCCGACACCGTCAACAAGTTGTGGTGTGATGGATAAGGAAGGATCTACCGCGAGCTTCTCCGCGCCACCGCATCAGGGCACTGTAGCCTGCCGACCTCGACAAAACTATGAGTCGCAATAGTGACTTAAGAATCTCTAGGTGATGCATCAACTAGTCAAGCGAATACTCCAGCTCCGGCAGCCGATACTCCTTGATCTTCCGGTACAACGTTCGCTCGCCAATACCCAGCAGGTCGGCGGCGCGGCGGCGATTCCCGCGCGTTTCCTTCAACGCCGCAGCAATCACCGCCCGCTCCACCTCGGACATCTTCGTCCCTGGAGCCACCGTCACCACGTTCGGCGGCGGCGCCTCATCACGCGGACCAATCGCCCCGATACTACCACCCGCCACGCTCGGCGCAACCACCTCCCCGATGAATGCGCCTCGCCCACTCCCCAACGGCGGCATCGCCCGGTCATCATCCATGCGCCGCCTGAGCTCCTCGACCTGAATCTTCAGCTCGAGCAGGCTCCGCAGGATGAACTCCAATTCGCGGCCCTGCCCGCTCGCATGCTCTGTGCCCGTGTCGACAAAAGGCGCCGAGCGCACGGGGAGCAACCGCCCACTGCCCTCCCGGATCTGCCGCGGCAGGTCCTGGGGCCCGATCTCGGTGCCGTGTGAGAGCACCACCATGCTCTCCACGAGATTCTTGAGCTCTCGCACGTTGCCCGGCCATGGATACCGCACCAGCATCTCCATCGCCGGCGCCGAGATGCCCGGAAAGGGGCGCTCGTGCTGGGCGGAGAGGTCGCGGATGAAGCGACGCACCAGAAGTGGAATGTCCTCCGGCCGCTCCCTGAGTGGCGGCAGGTAGATGTTGAGGACGTTGAGCCGGTAGTACAGGTCGGCGCGGAAGTCCCCCTCCTCCACATGCTCCCGGAGCGGCCGGTTCGTGGCCGCAATCACCCGCACGTTCACGCTGATCGTCGACGTACCACCCACCCGCGTGAACTCCCGCGCCTCCAGCGCACGCAGCAGCTTCACCTGCGTGGACATGGGAATCTCGCCGATCTCGTCGAGGAACAACGTCCCCCCATCCGCCAGCTCGAAGCGCCCCAACCGCCGCTCGGCCGCCCCGGTAAAGGCGCCCTTCTCGTGGCCGAATAGCTCGCTCTCGAGCAGGGTCTCCGGCAGCGCACCCACGTTGACGGCGATGAACGGCTTGTTCCTCCGGGGGCCAAGCATCGCGAGGGCGCGTGCCACGAGCTCCTTGCCGGTGCCGCTCTCGCCCTCCACGAGCACGGTGCTGCTCACGGGCGCCATCTGCTCGACCTTCACCATCACTTCGCGGAGCGGCTCGCTTTCGCCGATCAGCCCCGTGGCCTCCTGGAGCGCATGCCGCTCCATGATGCGCTTGACGCCGAGCGCGACGTCGTCGGTGTGAATGGGTTTGGTGAAGAGCTCGACGTAGCCCTGCGCGCGCAGCGCGTCGCGCTGGACGGGGTCGTCGCCGGCGATGAGTCCGACGACGGGGACTCCATCCCACAGGAGCTCGCGCACCAGTGAGACGTTTGCGGAGTCGGTGAGCTCACCGCTGATGACGACGAGGTCGGGCTTGGCGCGCTTGATCTCGCCGCGCATGTCGTCGAGCGGGCTGACGATCTCGGTGGTGACACCGTCGGCCTCGAGGCGGGCATTGAGCCGCACCGCGGGTTCGACGTCGTGTAAAGTGATGAGTACGCTCATTGGCTGCGTCGCCGCGTGAGGGTATGGATTCGCATGGCGTGAAAAGATAATGCTGGGACGGCAGCCTTGTTCGCTATTTCGTGCGCGCGACAGCGCACAGCGCATACATAGGGTGGCCGCCACGATGTGTGTCGGGGATAGCAACCTCAGCGTAGAGCGGGACCCTCTCGCGACTTCGCGATTCCCTGACCCCTTAGACGCGATGCGCCTCGCTCTCATCGCTCTCCTCTGCTGCGCGGCCGGCACACTCCACGCGCAGGGCACACGGCGCCCCATCTCATTCGTAGGCGTCGTACGCGACTCGGCGACCGGCGAAGCGCTTCCTCACGCTCGCGTGACCATCGTCGACATCGGCCGTTCGGCGGAAACCAACGCCGACGGGCGCTTCGTTCTCGTCAATGTGCCCGTTGCCACCCATACGGTGCGCGTGCATTACATCGGCTACCGCCCATTCGAGAAAGCGCTCGACGGCGACGCCATGGCAAAGCCGCTCACCGTCGCGCTCGTGCGCTCGGCGGTGCTGCTGGCAGGCACCAAGACCGTGGCCGATCCCGAGCAGGGCATGGCGCCGGTCGTCGCATCGGGCGTCAGTCACACCGCAATCTCGCCGGCGCTGGTCGAGGCAATGCCGTCGCTCGGCGAGGTGGATGTGTTTCGCGCGCTCCAGATGCTGCCGAGTGTGAGCGGCACGGGAGACGGCACCGCGAGCTTGTCGGTGCGCGGTGGATCGCCCGACCAGAACCTCGTGCTGCTCGACGGCATGACGGTGTACCACGTCGATCACTTCTTCGGCATGTTCAGCGCGTTCAACAACGATGCGCTCAAGGACATCCAGCTTTACGCCGGCGGGTTTCCGGCGCGGTATGGCGGGCGATTGTCGAGCGTCGTCGACCTCACCGGGAAGGCCGGCGACGAGCACACGGTGCGCGGCAGCATGGGGATGAATCTGCTCGGGGCGCGCGGCGAGATGGAGATTCCCTTAGGCAAGGGCTCGTGGCTGCTCTCGGCGCGCCGTTCATACACCGATGTCATCCAGAGTGGGCTGTATAACAAACTGTTCGCCGCTAGCGGCGGTACGAGCGCAACGACGACGAACACGACGGCCGGCGGCAATTTTCCCGGCGGGCCCGGAGCGGGCCGCAACAGGTTCCAGCAGCAGACCGTGAGCCCGACCTTCTACTTCTATGACCTGAACAGCAAGCTCACGTATCGTCCAACGGAGAAGGATTTCCTCGCGCTCAGCTTCTACGCCGGGCGCGACAACCTCGACCAGTCGCAGGCGGCGCCCACGGGCGGCGGGCCGTTCGGTCCGGGCGGCCTTGTCGGCACGACGGGCACCACACCATCGGGAGTCCAGGATCTCACCGCGTGGGGAAACCATGGTGCGAGCGGACGCTGGTTCCGCCAATGGAGCGACCGGCTGTCGTCGGATGCGCTCGTCGCGGCATCGCGCTACACGAGCGACGGCTCGCGGACCGCGAGCGGCGGCGCGTTGGGCGGTGGGGCACGCTTCGACTTCGGGTTGACGGAGACCAACCGCGTGGACGACCTGACGTTCCGCGTGGACAACGAGTTTCGGGTGGCGCAATGGTCGCACATTGCGTTCGGTACGTGGATTACGCGCAACCGTGTGACGTACGACTTCCTCGTCAATTCCGACACCACGCAGCGCAATCGCAACACATCGCGCGACGGACGCGCCCTGCTTTCCGCCGCGTACGCGCAGCACGTGTGGACGCCGGTCTCCGCGATCGAGCTCACGACGGGCGTGCGCGCGAGCCAGTACGATGCCACGGCGACGACGTACCTGGAGCCGAGGCTTTCGCTCACGGCGCAGCTTCAGCCGTGGCTTCAGTGGAAGGGCGCGTGGGGGCGCTATCACCAGTTCGTCAGCCGCGTCGAGAACGAAGACGTCTTGCAGGGTAGCCGCGATTTCTGGCTGCTCGCGGACAGCTCGCTGATGCCGAGCGCTGCGGAGCATCGCATCGTCGGGTTGTCCGTGGAGCGGCCGCGATGGACGCTCAACGTCGAGGCCTATGAGAAAACACTGTCGAACGTGGCCCTCTTCTCGCGGCGGTATCGCGATGCGTTCGGCGTGAATACGGGCTCGTTCTTCTACCAGGGGAGTGGCAACGTCCGCGGACTCGAGTTCATGGCATCGAAGAAGGCGGGCGCGCTCACGGGCTGGGTGAGCTACACGCTGTCGAAGGGAACGAACACCTTCGCGGCGGTCGACAACGGAACGCCCTTCCCCTCGCAGTACGACCAGCGCCACGAAGCCAAGACATTCGCTGCATATGCGCTCGGGAGTTGGGAGCTCTCGGCGACCACGCTGTATGGATCCGGGCGTCCGTATACCGCACCCGAAAGCCAGTACGAGGTGAAGCTGCTCGACGGCACCACGCAGAGCTACGTGCACGTGGGCGCGAAGAACGGAGAGCGACTACCGGCCTACGAGCGCGCCGACCTCGCCGTCTCGCGTCTGTTCAGAACGGACGCCTTCGATTGGAAGCTCGGCCTGTCGTTCTACAACGTCACCAACCGGCGCAACGTCTCGTACCGCAAGTTCGATCTCAGCCAGTCGCCCGTGTCGATCACCGATGTGACGCAGCTCGGGTTCATACCGAGTATCGATCTCAAGGTGACGCTCCGCGATATCAAGAAGGTGTTCACGGATTCATTTGGAGGAAACCGCTGATGCGCCGACCGCTCAACATGTTGGCCGCATGCGCCGCCGCAGTGCTCTCGGCGTGCGCAGGCTCGACGGAGCCGGTGCTTTCCTACGCGCGGCAGCCTGTGGTTGGCGCGTATCTCTACGCGGGCGAGCCCGTCAACGACATCCACCTGACCTGGACGACGACGCTCGACGCCAGCGACACGATTCCCGCGCCGATCAACGACGCCAAGGTGTCGTTGAAGCGGCGCGGCGTAACGTATTCGCTCGTGAAGTCACCGGGCGACAGCGGGTACTACCGCTATCCCGGGAGCGATCTCGTCGTCGCCATCGGCGACGTGTTCGACCTCGAGATCATCGTGGGCGGCCAGACGATCACGGCAACGACGACGGTTCCACGACAGCCAGGCAGCGTGACGTTATCGGCCGACACCTTGAAAGTTCAGACGCCGGGGCCGCCCACGCCGGGGAGTCCGCCGCAGTTCGTCGAACAGGCCCGCGTGACTGTGCGGTGGCCAGCTACATCAGGTGCGCTCTATTACGTGACGGTCGAGAATCTCGAGACGACACTCACGCCCATCATCGACACCACGAGCTTCTTTCGGGTCGGCCGAGGACGGCTCATCTTCCCACCGACGGCTGCGGATTCCTTCACCGTCAACGCGCAGTCGCTCACGTACCTCGGGCGTCACCAGGTGCGAGTGTTCCGGATCAACGAGGAGTATGCGCAACTGTATGCGTCACGCCAACAAGACTCCCGTGATCTCAACGAGCCGCTGAGCAACATCCGCGGCGGCCTCGGTGTGTTCAGCGCGTTCGCGAGCGATACGGCGCGGTTCGTAGCGGTCAGACCGTAACGAGAAGGGAATTGGAGATGGTCAGGACGGCGATTCTCACGGCGTGCAAGCTAGCGCTCGAGTGCTGTGCGCCATACAGCGGTGTATGGCAGTATTGCCATACACCCGCTAGAAACCGTGCGTTCCTCAGGGGAGCGTCACCTTCTTCTTGCCCGAAGCGGGTTACGAAATGCGCGTCTGGCTGCGCCGCGCGAAGCTCGCGATGCCAAGCAGGCCTGTGCCGATCAGGACGAGACTCGCGGGCTCCGGCGTGGCGTCGGTTGGGCCTGACGAAAACTCTTCAAAGGTCAGATCAAAGAGCTCGTATGAATCCATCACTGTACTCGGTCCGTAGCCATCCAGGGTCGTACCAAACCACACCGTACGCATACCCATCGACGCTCATGGTGCTGAAAACCTGTGTGGTTGTCAGCATCGAGAGAAAGTACGTTTGTCAATGACTGTTCGGCGGTCAAGCTGTACTCAGCGCTTCCAGACGTAATGAGCGTTCCGCCCAAGTTCGGGGCATTCGTCCACAGCCCGATCGTCAGGGTTCCCGCCGCCTCGGACGGACTATTGAAGTAGTTCGTAATGGTGAACCCGGCGACAAGCAGATCCTCGGATAGCGCGCTAGCGCGGCAACCGCACCGTGAACAACGTTCCGGCTTCAGTCGACGATCGCACGTCGATGCTCCCGCCGTGCGCGCGGACGATGCGGTCGGCGATGTAGAGTCCCAAACCCAAGTTCCCAGCCGGCGCCGACGCGACTTTCTCGTCCTTCACGCGCTTGAAGGGGCTGAAGACTCCCGGGATGTCCTCGCGCGGGATTGGCACACCGTAGTTGTGCACGCGAAGCACCACATCGGCACGTTCGCCTTCGACCGTGACGTCGATCGTCGCCTTGGGCATGCCGTGCTCGACGGCGTTGCCGACGAGGTTCGACACAACCTGACTGACGCGTGGACAATCCCATGTGCCTTTGACATCGCCAGTCGTGCTGAACTCAACGACCGCGTCAGGATTCGCGACACGGATTTCATCGACGACATGCTTTACGGCGACGCCAAGGTCCATCGCTTCCGGGGTAACGGGAATTCCCGAGCCGAGGCGGCCGCGTGTGAAGTCGAGCAGATCGCCGACCATGCGGTGCATGCGCCTGGCGCTGTGGACGATGCGCGTCGTCAGCGTGCGATGCGGCTCCACGAGCTCGCCGGTGTCGAGCATGAACTGCGACGCCATGAGGACCGCACCGATAGGCGACCGGAGATCGTGGCCGAGGATGGCCAGGAACATCTCCTTCGAGCTGTCGAGGTCCTGTGTGTAGCGCGAGATCGACTCCGCGAGAGCCTGATCGATTGACTCGTTGAAGCGCATCAGGTCCTGGAGGTCTTCCCCTTTCAGCGCGCCGCACTCCTTGACCCAGAGGCGAATGACGCTGGCGCGCAGCGCGCGGTACTCCGAGACCATTTCGCCAACCGAGAAGCCGCTCTGCGCACGACCTGACCCATGGACCTCCGCCGGCGTGTCCGGTTCGTCCGGCGTCGAATCCTCGGTGCCCTTGGACTTTTGCACTTGCTCGAGGTCAGTCTGCGGCGTCCGCAAGTCTGCGACGATGATCGCGAGCATGGCCACGGCATGATCGCGCAGTGCCGAGTGATCCATGACCTGGCCGGCGGGTCCGCTGATCGCCGCGAAGGCTTCCCACTCGACGAGAATCTCTTCTGCGTGTGTCTCGATGTAGTCGGGCAGCCGCACGGTTCCTCTGGATGACAGTGTCGTGCGTCAGCGAAGCCAGCTCAACGCGGTCAGGGCACGCGAGTCCAGCGTCTGCCAGTTGGTGGGGTAATTCCAGACTCGGTGCACCTCGTCATTCGACGAGAAGACGAGACAGACGCCGGCTCGCTCGCCCGGCGTATTCGCGCTCTGCTGTGCAAAGACACGCCAGACGACCTGTTCTGGATCCGAGTACACTCTGGACGGAGAAACGACCGGCTCGAGGAGCACCGGCAGCGCCTTCTGGTCGTCGTGCGTGGACATGGGCATTCAGCGCTCCTCGCGCAAAGCGGTCGCGGCGAGAGAGCACTCACATGCCGATGCTACAGCGACTTAGCAATCATTGTACCAAATCGTACAGCGGTGAGAATCAGCCGCTATGATCGGTCGGCTGGCCGCGCAGGATCCGAATGGCGTGATCGATGATCGGCTCGATGGCCGCGAGTGATTCCTTCACGCCGTTCGTCGAACCCGGGAGGTTGATGACGAGCGAACTTCCGCGGATGCCGCACACGCCGCGGCCGAGCGCCGCGCGCGGAAAGCCCTGCCCCGTGACCAACCGAATCCGCTCGGCGATTCCCGGCACGTCGCGCTCGATGATCGCGCGCGTGGCTTCGGGGGTGACGTCGCTCTTGCTGAGCCCCGTGCCGCCGGTCGTGATGACGAGGTCGGCCTTGTCGTAGTCGCACCAGTCGACGAGCACCCGGGCGATCGCTACGGCGTCGTCGGGCACGATGGTGCGAGCGACGAGACGATCGCCCGCCCACTCGGCGGCGGCGTCACCGCTCGTGTCAGCGCGCTCGCCGCGCGAGCCGGCGTCGGAGATGGTGAGAACGGCGATCCGCATGAAGGTAGAGCCCCTAATCTTCGATGCTGGCAAAGAACTGTCGCACATCCAACTCGAATGCCGGCACGGAAGGAACTGGTTGCCAGATGAGCCGATCATCGACAAGTGCGGCGCGGTCGTCGCCGGGCTTCCAGACTTCGAAGATCTGCGCCTCGCCGTCGACGACCCAGTAATCGGGCACACCATTCCCAAGGAAGAACTTTCGTTTGGTGATGCGATCGTGGCGAGCGGAGCCAGAAGACACGACTTCCGCGGCCAGCATGATGCGGGTAATCAGCGCATCGAGCGGCGGAAGGCGGCCCGCGACTCTTGGAATGACGAAGAGATCCGGCTCGAACCTGGAGTCAGGGGTAAGAGCAACGGTGCACGGGCTGACGTACGCCTTTCCAAGCCGATGGTGCTTCACATACTCACGAATGAGCACGAAGAGCTCGACAAGAATTGC
Organism: Gemmatimonadota bacterium; assembly: GCA_040389905.1. Taxonomy (GTDB): domain Bacteria; phylum Gemmatimonadota; class Gemmatimonadetes; order Gemmatimonadales; family Gemmatimonadaceae; genus AG11. The sequence continues at coordinate 30,223 of JAZJZK010000020.1, forward strand.
CTGGTGGCGATTGGAAGGGGCCGGCGTCACGAGCAGATCGCCGTCGACCAGTTCGTAGCGCGGCGTGTGTCCGTCGCGCCCTTCGATGAGTTGCTCGAGGTCTTCGACCGTCCAGCGGTCGCGGTGAACGACTGGCATGGCCATAAGATGCTCGGCGACGAGCGGACTACAAGTGCGAGGCTTCCTTGTAGAACGGGGGCTTGGTCACCGTCGCAGGCAGGCGCTTGCCGCGAATCTCCACCTCGAACTGCGTCCCTTCCTTCGCACCAGCCGTCGGCAGATACGCGGTGCCAATCGGAATACCGAGCGTGGGGCTCATCGTCCCACTGCACACCACACCACTCGGCTCGCCATTGTAAAACACGGGATAGCCGTGCCGCGGGAAGTTGCGATCACTCATCGTGAAGCCCACGAGCTTCTTCGTCACACCCTCGGCCTTCTGCTTCGCGAGCACATCGCTGCCGACGAACTCGCCCTTGGGCAGCTTGACGAGCCACGCGAGGTTCGCCTCGAGCGGCGTCACGGTGTCATCGATATCGTTGCCGTACAGCGCCATGCCCATCTCGAGTCGCAGCGAGTCGCGTGAGCCAAGTCCCGCCGGCGTGATCTGCCCCGTGGCCATCAGCGCCTCCCAGATCGGCACCGCGACTTCATTTGAGATGTACAGCTCGAAACCATCTTCGCCGGTGTAGCCCGTGCGCGAGATGATCGCCGGCTGCCCTGCAATCTTGCCCTCGGCAAAATGGTAGTAGCCGATCGTCGACAGATCGGTCTCGGTGAACGGCTGAAGAATGCCCGCCGTCTTGGGCCCCTGCACCGCGAGCAGCGTCATCTCGTCCGTGGCGTCGTGCAGCGTGACGCCGAACTTCTCCGCGTGACGCGAGATGTGCGCGAAGTCCTTCGGCGCATTGCTCGCGTTCACCACCATCATGACCTTGTCCGGGAAACGATAGACGAGACAGTCGTCTTCGATGGTGCCGCGGTCGTTGAGAATCGTCGAATAGTGCACCTGCCCCACAGCCAGCGCGGCGACGTTGTTCGTCGTCACATAGTTCACGAAGTCCACGGCCTTGTCGCCGGTGATCCAGAACTCGCCCATGTGCGAGACGTCGAAGATTCCGCACGACTCGCGCACCGCCTTGTGCTCGGCCACGATGCCGGTCGGATACTGCACGGGCATCTCATAGCCGGCGAAGGGAACGATCTTGGCGCCGAGTGCGACGTGGATTTCGTGAAGGGGGGTGCGCTTGAGAGTCATCGTGCCATGTGGGTGAGCGTTGTCGGGAAGATAATATGCGCAGCAGCGGAGTCGCTGATTGTGTTGTCACCCCGAGCGACAGCAGCGAGTCGAGAGGTCTGCACCTCAACCCCAGACTGAACGTGCAGATCCCTCGACTTCGCTCGGGATGACATCCACACAAATGCACAGTCGCACAGGACATTTTGGCGGACTGGTCCTGGAATGTTCCTTTACACGGGACTGTCACGAAACTTGGCACTTTTCGCCAATCGCAGGCCTCGCGATATCATAACTCGTTGAAGGACAGACACTTGTAGTTCTGGTGCGCCGATTGCTAATGGAGTGAGTGCCCGATGGCGCGCGATGTTGACGAGCCGGGGCAAGTTCTGGTTCGAATCGGAGTAGGATCGTGGTCTCAGTCCGTCGTACCTTATCGACGTTTGCCTGCCTCTCGGCACTCGTCGCAAGTGCCTGCATGAGTGGCGACGGCAAGTCGCCCTTCGACCCCACGGCCAAGGCCCCAGAGTCGTCGCTGCTCGGCACCGTCACCGGCATACTCGGCTTGAATCTCGACACGCTCGTCACCGTGTTCGCGATCGATCCCAGCGAAACCGCAACCTATCACATCGGCAATACGCACAGGCTCATCGTGCAGCAGGGTGGCCTCTGCGCGCTGAGCGCGCCGTACGGCGTCAACCTGTGGGACACGGTGTGCGAGGTCGCGAGCTTGCCAGTCCTGGTAACTGCGAAGAGCTGGACCGATTCGCAGGGACGTGCCCGAATCGACTTCACGCCAAGCCTGCGCTTCGCACCACTGGCGGGTGGTCAACCCTCGGCGGTGCTCTACCTCAAGGACAACGCGGCCGCGCACGACCTGTCGTCGAAGATCCTCTACTGTGGCCTGCTGAGCTGCATGGACGAGGGCGCGAGCGACCCCACGATGGCGACGATGCACGATGCGGCGAACGGCTGGGTGTACCGGCGCATCAAGCATTTCAGTGGCTATCAGGTGGCCACCGGGTTCACCGGCGAGCCCTCGGATTCGACAGCGCAGCAACAGTAGCCCACGCCCGTGAAAGAGCGCTCTCCGTCGCGGCGCAGGTCGGCCCGGGTGCCTGGATCGGCATTGCGCCTCGTCATGTCCGGCGACGCCACGGTGACGGACGACGATAGGCTTCGCGACGCTCGCGCCCGAGGACTCCCAGCGGACGTATGCAACGCGCTCAACAATCTCGGGCTGTTGCACACAAGCCACGAGCACTGGGCGACCGCCTCGGCGTGCTACGAAGAGGCGCTTCAGATCGCCGAGGTGCTGGGCGACACCGCGTCACGCATCAGCATCGCCGTCAACTTCGCCGAGCATTTCCTCGCGCAGGGGCTGTTCGATCGCGCGCGGAGTGTGGCGAACCTCGCGGCCGAGCTTTCGCAGCGCACCAGCGATAGTCACGCCGACGGCGAGTTACAGAAGGTGTTCGGCGTCATCGCGCGGGAGAGCGGCGAGCTCGCACTCGCCGAGGAACACCTCACGAAGGCGCAGGCGATTGCGGAGCGTCGCAACGACCTCGTGTTGCTCGCCGAAAGCACCAAGGCCAAGGCCGACGTGCATCGCGCACAGGGCCGGAACCGCGATGCACTGCTCTGCCTGAACGCCGCGTACCGAACGCTCTCACCGCTGCGCGCGCGCCGCGAGGTGGCGGATATCGACGCACGCGTCTCGCGGCTCGAAACCGACTTCCTCGACGTCGTGCGGAAGTGGAGCGAATCGATCGAGTCGAAGGACCACTATACGCAGGGCCACTGCGAGCGCGTGGCGGACCTGGCATGTGCGCTTGGCGCGCACGTGGGTCTCGACGTGCAGGCGCTCTTCTGGCTCCGCATCGGCGCCATGCTCCACGATGTGGGGAAGCTCGTCATTTCGGCCGATGTGCTCAACAAGCCCGGCCCGCTCACGAGTGCCGAGTGGGAATTGATGCGGCAGCATCCGCGGCACGGCGTGGAGATGCTCGCGGACATCGACTTTCCCGTGGGCGTACGCCAGATCGTCGAGTCGCACCACGAGCGGTGGAACGGGACGGGGTATCCGAGTGCCACCAGTGGCGAGGCGATTCCGCTGGCGGCGCGCATCGTTGGCGTCGCCGACGTCTATGATGCGCTCGCCTCCGAGCGGAGCTACAAGCGGTCGCTCTCGCATCAGGACGCGCTCGATCTCATGCGGCACGACGTCGGCAAGCAGTTCGACCCGGCGCTGTTCGCCGCGTTCGAGCAGCTCTCCGCGGAGAAGACGTCGCGTCGCGGCGGCCATCGGTCGCCGGCAATGCATCCGCGATTGGAGAGCGCGGGTGGCGGCGCGTCACTGGACGAACTCACGGGACTGCCGCTCCGTCGCGCGTTCATCGATCGAGCGCGAGAAGAGTTGCGTTCGCGCCAGACGCCGCTGTCGTTACTCGTCATCGACGTGGACCACTTCAAGCTCGTCAACGATACGTACGGCCATCTCGCCGGTGACGGCGTGTTGCGCGGAATCGCGGCGGTGCTGCGGCAGAGCGTGCGCCCATCCGATTTCATCGGACGCTATGCCGGCGACGAATTCGTGGCCCTGCTCCCCGCGACGACGCCGGCCGACGCGATGGTCGTCGCCGAACGGATGCGACTCGCGGTGCACACGCTGACGATGAGTCCGGACAGCCGTTCGGCGGTGAGCGCGACGATTTCGCTCGGTATCTCCGGAGCGCCAGACGATGGCACGAGCATCGAGGAGTTGTTCGCGGCTGCCGACGCAGCGCTCTACGACTCGAAGCTGCGTGGACGCGACCTGGTGGTGCGCGCGGGCGCACACGACGGTACGGCGCCGGATGCGCTGCTCCGCGCCGAAGGCTTCTTCGGGCGCGAGGAGGAGCGGCGGCGGCTGACGAAGGTGCTGGATGAAAGCATGCACGAGGGTGCGCGCCTGGTCACGATCACCGGCGAAGCGGGGGTGGGGAAATCGGCACTCGCGCGTGAGCTCGCAGCGGATGTGCGGATGCGCGCCGGTTCGCTGGTGATGGCGCGCTGCATCGACACCGAAGCGCGCGCGCCCCTTGCTCCGTGGACCTCACTGCTGCAGTCCATCCGCGTGCTGCGCATCGTTGCGGACCGAACGTGGCGCGAACTGCCGCGACTGCTCGCCGACGCACCGGCCAGCGTCCCGGCGTCCGTGAATGGAAGCCGCTTCGCGCTCTTCGAGGAGGTCGCCGAGTACCTGCGGCTTGCGGCGGCCACTCGGCCGCTCGTCATCGTGCTCGACGATATGCAGTGGGCCGACGAGACTTCGTGGGACCTGCTCGAGCACGTGGTCGCGCGCATGGGGCGCGATCGCATTCTGTTCTGCGTCACGCTGCGCGATGAGGACAGCGGCGACGACATCGCCGCGCGGCGCGCCCGCATGTCACGCGACGAACGGTGCACCGATCTCCACCTGACGCGGATGTCGCCCGAGGCACAGCGCGAGTGGCTCCAGCACGTGCTGCGTCAGCCAGCCGACGAGGGGCTGGCGGCGTACCTCTTCGCGCAATCCGAGGGGAATCCATTCTTCGCTGTGCAGGCGTTGCGCGCGTTGATCGACGAGCGATCGCTGCGCTGGACGAACGATGCGTGGGCGTGGACGGCGCCGACGCGGTCACACGTGCCGGTCGCCGTGAACGATCTCCTCAACCGGCGCGTGGCTCGGTTATCGCCAGACGCGCGGCGGATCCTCGCGGGCGCCGCGGTGATCGGCCGCGCGATCGAAGTGGACGTGGCAGTGCTCGCCGGCATCGGCACGGAGTCGGAGATCCTGGATGCGATCGACGAAGGCATCAGCGGCTCGGTGCTCGACGTATCCGGCGAACGCGGCGAACACCACGTCACCTTCGCGCATGCGCTGCTCGTCGAGATCATGCGCGACACGCTGAATCCCGGCCGGCGCACGCGGCTGAACGAACGCGTCGCGGCTGCGATGGAGGAGCTTCGCCCCACGTCCGTTTCCGCGCTCGCGCACCACTACGAGAAGGCGGGAGTGAACGACAAGGCGCGCCGATATGCGTGCCTTGCCGCGGAACACGCGGTGTCGGTCTACGCACATGCCGACGCGATCGAATTATTGCGCGGCGCGGAGCGTCACACCTTCGACATGAAGGAACGCGCGCGCATGCGCCTGCGCCGCGCCGCGATCGCCGAGTCGGCCGGGCGGTACCGCGACGCGGAGGATGCGCACCGCTCGACGATGTCGGAGCTGTTCGGCGGACTCGATGCGGCGCAGCGAGCGGAATCGCGCCGAGCGATCGTGCGGATGCGCGCGTTGCAGGGCGAGAGTGTCGAGTCAACGCGCGCATCGTGCCGCGAACTGCTCGCACAGGCCGAAGTATTGGGACTCGACAGCGAGCGCGCGGCGTTACTGATGGCGCTGTCGCAGTCGTATGGCCGCACAGGAGAGACGGGCCCTGCGCAGGCGATGGCGGCGGAGTGTCTGGCCATCGCGGAAGGTCTCGACGACCCCGACCTGCTCGCCGAAGCGCTGCTGCGTGTGGGGACGTCGCTGCTCCACGACCGCCCGGCGGATGCGATGACGCACTACGTCCGCGCGATCGAGATGCACCTGTGGCGCGACGACGTGCTCGGCCAGATTCGCTGCCAGATCAACCTCGGTGTCGCGCACACGTACCTTGGCGATCTTCACGCGGCCGACGTGTCCTACCGGCACGCACTCGCGCGCGGACGCGAAATCCACACGCCAGACTTTGCCGGACTCGCGGCACTCAACCTGGGCGCACTGAGCATGAAGCGCGGGCGGTTGTCCGATGCGCGCACCGAACTCGAGGAGGCGCACGCGCTCTTCCGTGAGGTGAACAACGAGCCGCACCGCATTGCCGCGATCTACAACCTCGCGCACCTGGCGCGCGAGGAGAAGCGGTACGACGACGCGTCGTCGCTGTACGAGGAGGCGCGCGATCGGGCCGGCAACGTCGCGCTGCACGAAGTGTGGGTGGGTGCGACGGCGGCATTGGGCCTGATTGCGCTCGACACTCAGAATTCCGATAGGGCCGAGGCTGCGTGGCGGGCGGTTTCGAGTCGGCTCGGCGCGCTCGGCGACGCGTGGTTCCAGGGGCGCGAGCTGGTCGAAGCGTTCGCCATTCGGATGGCTCTGCTGGAGAACGAAGTCGACACGGCGCACAAACGCTTTACCGATAGCGTCGATCTCGGCGCAACGCACGACGCGTACGGTGCGGCGTGGCTCATAGCGAACTGCGCAAAGGCCATTTCGGATCGTGCACCGGCAGCGCGACCGGGCATTGTGGGGATTGCTCGCGACTACGCGCGGCGGGTCGAGACGATGGGGTTGCCGACGCTCACCGCCAGGTTTGCCGAGTTGCTGGCGGATGGGGCCGCCGAATCGGAGGACACTCGAGTCCAAGCCTAAAAGCATTGGTGTCATCCGCGACAACAAGGGGACGCTGCAGCAGCGGAATTTCGTAACCGATGTCACAGCGGGCGACGTTGATCCGCCGCGACATTGGGTGAATGTCCGAGCCACAGCAGGGCTTCACGCTCGATCGAATCATCGGCACCAGCGACGCGCTGGTGCAGACGCTGGGGAGCGCGCGCCGAGTGGCGCAGGCGTCGACGTCGACGGTGCTGATCATCGGCGAGACGGGCACCGGCAAGGAGCTATTCGCTCGCGGGATTCACTACGAAGGGGTCCATGCCGCGGCGCCCTTCGTCGCAATCAATTGTGCCGCGATACCGGACACGCTCCTCGAGTCGGAGCTGTTCGGCCACGAGGCGGGCGCATTCACCGGCGCGACGGTGCGGAAAGTGGGCCTGATGGAGCTCGCGGGAAACGGCACGCTCTTCCTCGATGAAGTGCACCAGCTCCCGATACAGGCGCAACCCAAGCTGCTCCGCGCACTGGAGGCGCGGCACGTGCGGCGGCTTGGCGGCACGCAAGAGATCGCGATTGACTGCCGCATCATCGCGGCGTCGAACGTCTCGATCGAGCGCGCGGTGGAAGAGGAAACCTTTCGCGACGACCTGTTCTACCGGTTGAATGTGCTGCGCATCGACATTCCGCCGCTACGCGAGCGCCGTGGCGACGTGCCCATTCTCGCGCGGCACTTCGTGCGTGAGATGTGCAGGGAACACCGCCGCGGCGAGAAGGAACTGACGACGCAGGCGTTGTCGCTGCTCGCCGAGCATCGCTGGCCCGGCAACGTGCGCGAGCTCAAGAACGTGATCGAGCGTGCAACGGTCCTGAGCGGCGCGAGTGGGGCGATTACGCCGGCGCACCTCGCGATCAAGCATCGGGTGCCGCGGCTAGCGGTATCGTCAGGCGCGGCGCTCGCCGGCGAGATCGAGGTACCGATGGAAGGCAAGTCGATGCGCGCGATCGAGCGGGAAGCGGTGATGCTGACGCTCCGCGCAACGGACGGAAACCAGAGCCAAGCGGCGAAGATGCTCGGCATCTCGCGGCCGACACTGGCGAAGCTCGTCCGAGAACAAGAACCGAGCGCGAGTTAGCCCGCCGAGATGTGAGCCGGAGCCAACGCTCACCACACGCTGATAACTAGGGATGGGGGCGAGGGCTCAGGAACGGGCCAACCGCAGGCTGGGGCGCGGGCGTGGGCTGGGGCTTGGGCTGGGGCTTGCCTGCAGGCCCGGGCAGGGGCCGGGGCTTGCGCTGTGGGCTGACTTCTGGCTGGGGCTCGGGCCCAGACGACAGTCTGCAGTCGGTTCAACACTTGGCCCGGGCCCGAAGCCCGGGCCTGCGGGTAAGCCCGTGCCCCCAGCCCTAGCCCACGCCCGCGGCCAAGCCCGCGGTTGGCCCGGACCCCAGCCCCCGCCCCCATCCATAGTTATCAGCCGGACAGTTCTGATCATCTGATTCAGTCTGATTCAGCCTGATTCGGAAGTGACGCGCTTGGGTGTCCATGGGTTGGGCCGAGCGAGACCGGAATTCACTGGTCTCATCCAGGAGGGGGTGGAGCATGCACCTTCGTCGTCTGACGATTGGTTTCGCGTTTGGAATGCTGGCCACGGGCGCAATGGCAGGAACGTCGGGTACGCAGCGTGAGATCGAGGTCCGCCGCATTCGCGCGCATTTCGACAGTGTGCTCATCGAGCTGTCGGCGCGCGATGCCCACGCGCTCTCGCCGGATCAGCAAGCGCGTCGCCAATGGGTGATGCACGAAGTCGCCGCCTACCGCGACCGCGGTGATTTCCCACACAACTACGACTTCCCCGGTCAGTCCGTGCCGTACTTTACCGATCGAAAGACCGGCACCCTGTGCGCCGTGGCCAACCTGCTCGCGAAGAGCGGCGCCAACGACATTGTCGCTCGCGTAACGCGCACGAACAACAACGTCTGGGTCGCCGAGCTCGAAGCAGATACCGCGTTTACGCGCTGGCTCGATGCCAATGGCCTGACGCTCGCCGAAGCGGCGCGGATTCAGGTGCCCTATCAGGCGCCGGTGAGCAAGGCCGAAGTCGCCCGCAATGCCGGCTTCGCCGTTGTCGCGGTCGCCGCAGTACCGGCGACGCTCGTGGCGAGCCTCTGGAATGCCACCGGCAATGCCGATGGACATCGCGGTGGCGTGACCAGGACCGGGATGGTCGTCGGTGCGATCTCCACGGCACTTGGCGCCACGATTCTCACGAAGAACGATTTCAATCAGGGCATCGGCCAGAGCATGATGGCCCTTGGGGTGACGAGCATGGTACTCTCGACGCGATCCATATCACGCCATGATGCGATCGTGAGCGAGCAGGCCGCACGCGCTCGTGCCGTGGCGGCGACGGCATCGGTTTCACCGACGTTCGACGTGCACAACGGCGCCGGTGCCCGGCTGGCGGTCTCGATCGGCTTCTAGCGGAGCGTTTCGCAAGTATCGATAGCACGGTCGCACGGCACATTGAACGCGGATTGAGCGGATTGACCAGCGAAAACGTGATGGGTTCGGCGAGGCACGACACCGGCGCGCTGACCGACTCGGGCCCGGCGGTTCCAACCACCCTGCTATCGGAACTTCGGTGACACTCCGTTAGGTCGTCACACTACGCTGTGCGCAGGGTCCTGGAGGCGTGTATGGCAGTATTGCCATATACGCCTCTGACGCATGGTGTATTCAGCGGCAGAGAGCCATTGCTCTTCCGCCCCGCGTAATGAATGTTGCGTCGCGCAAGCTGCATCAGGCGGTTCCCCCAAATCATGGAGCTTTCGGTATGCACCTACTTCGTCAGGGCAGGCTCGGTGTCCTCGCTGTAATGACAATCCTCGCGGTCGGCGCGGTGCCGCATGACGCACCGCGGGCACGAGAAGTCGCAAGGATACGGGCACATTTCGACAGCGTACTGAAAGAACTCTCGAAACGCGACATCCGCGACTTGGCGACCGGCGCTCGCAGCAACCGCGCAGAGTTGATTGCCGAGCTCCGCCGCTATCGCGACGCCGGCGCGTTTCCCGTGAACCGCGATTTCGCGGACGCTGTTCCCTATTTTGTCGATCGTGAGAGCGGCGTCCTCTGCGCTGTGGCAAATCTGCTTGCCTACAGCGGCCGAGCGGACATCGTGGGGCGCGTGCGTCGAACGAACAACAATGTCTGGGTGGCCGATCTGAAGGGGGATACGGCGTTCGGTGCATGGCTCGAACGCCACGGCATGACGCTCGCCGAGGCGGCGCGGATCCAGGTGCCCTACTCACCGAGCCCGGAACGCCAGGCGTTGGGCGCTCTGGGCGCTGGGGTCGGGGCGATCGCGGACCTCACTCGCGGGCAGAAGATCCGGAATGGCATCTTCTTCACGGCGGCGCCGATCATGACGGGAGGCGCGATTGTGACGAGCCTGCTCAATGCCACATGGAACGCCGACGGCCATCGGATTGGCCCGAGCCAGAGCGGAATCGTCTTCGGCGCGTTCACAACGTTCGCCGGTCAACAGGTGCTCGCGAAGACCAACCTCTCGCCGACGATCGGCCGTTCCGCGATGGCGGTGGGAGTGGGCAGTATCGCGCTGTCCACCTTGTCGATGCGGCGGCACTCCCGCGTCGCCGCGCTGGAATCGAAGTCGAAAGCAGTCGTTGCGGATGCCGAGCTGCTTCCGACGATCGACGCACAGGGCCGGTCCGGGGCACGAATCGGAATGTCGCTGCGGTTCTAGTCGTATCCGCCGCAACGGGCTTCGATCGGGTTCTAGCAGATACCATGCAGAGTTTCGATACTTCCTGAAAGAAACCGATGACGTGTCTCGCCAAGGAGGCAAGTATGTTCGATGACTTGGGAGTCTTTCACACCAACATCGCAATCGCAGCAGGTCCCGGCGCATCACATCGAGTGCATCTCCATAACGTGATGGTGGACACCGGCAGCGAGTACAACTGGATTCCGGCGGAACTTCTCGCGGACGTCGGAGTCGTTCCTGTACGCATCGACCGCTTCGAAAGAGCCGACGGACGCGTTATCGAACGCCCCGTCGGCCTCGCGGTCGTCTTCGTCGGTGACCGGTCGGCGGCGACTATGGTGGTATTTGCGAACCCTGGCGAGAAGACCCTGCTCGGCGCGCACGGACTCGAGGGCCTGAATCTTCGCGTCGACCTCGGACGTCGCGAACTCATCCCGGCAGGCCCGATGCCCGCGGCCGCCGCCTAGCGCATAGCGCATAGCGGAAGGCGGAGAGTGGATGTAGAATCGGACGTCCTCTTCGAGAGCGTCCCCGTGCAGAAAATCCGAATCATCGCCCTGTTGCTCGCCGTCGCCGGCAGCGCATCGGCGCAGCAGACCAATCAGCCCATCAACCAGCTCACCGCCGAAGAGAAGGCCGGGGGCTGGCGCCTGCTGTTCGACGGCAAGTCGTTCGCCGGATGGCGAGGGCTGGGATACGACACCGTGCCGACCAACCATTGGGAGATCGACAACGGCACGATCCACGTGATGGGGCGGGCGCAGGTCAAGAAGGGCGCCGACGGCCGCGCGCTCCCTGGCGGCGATTTGCTGACGCTCAGCACGTTCAAGGACTTCGAACTTGCGTTCGAGTGGAAGGTGCCGCCGGCGTCGAACAGTGGGGTCAAGTACAACGTCGACGAGAAGATGTCGATGGGCTCACCCACGCTGTCGAGCGCGACGGTCGTCAGTCACTCGGCACTGGGCTTCGAGTATCAGGTGCTCGATGACTCCCTCCATTCCGACGGCAAACTTCCCATACATCGCGCGGGAGCGCTGTATGAGCTCATCCCGCCCAACGCAGACAAGAAGCTGATGCCCGTCGGCGAGTGGAACCGGTCGCGCATCGTGTTTCGTGGCAACCACGGGGAGCACTGGCTGAACGGCAAGATGGTCGTCACCTATGAAATGGCGACGCCGGTATTCGATTCATTGATCGCGAAGAGCAAATACCATGTGATTCCCGGATTTGCGAATCGGCGTACGGGACCGATTATCCTCCAGGATCACAATGAGGAAGCGTGGTTTCGGAGTATTCGCATTCGCGAGATCAAGTAGATGACCGACCTCGACCGTCGTGCGTTCGTGACAAAGAGTACCGCTGCGGGACTCGGGTTAGCCGTCACGAACGCCCTGCCCCGCTCCCTGCGGAACTACCGGTCGCCGGCGGAGAAAGTCGTCGTGGCGGTAATCGGGTTGAACGGTCGCGGGATGGTGCACGCGCAGAACTTTGCCAAGCTCGCGAATTCAGAGGTCGCATACCTGTGCGACGTCGACAGCACGGTGCTCGCGAAGGCGATGGCCGCGAGCGCCAGGAACGGCGCGAAGCAGCCCAAGGGCATCGAGGATTTCCGCCGAGCGCTCGACGACAAAAGCGTCGATGCCGTGTCCATCGCGACGCCGGATCACTGGCATGCGCCGATGGCCATTCTTGCGTTGAAGGCAGGCAAGCACGTCTATCTCGAGAAGCCGTGCGGACACAATCCACGCGAAGGCGAGTTGCTCGTCGAAGCGACGAAGAAGTACGGGAAGCATGTCCAGCAGGGCTCGCAGCAGCGTTCGTCTCCACGCACGATCGAAGCGCTGCAGATGATTCGCGAAGGCGCGATCGGCAAACCGTACATGGTGCGCGCATGGTATGCGAACACGCGGGGGAGCATTGGACGCGGCAAGGCGGCACAGGCACCGTCGAACCTCAACTATGACCTGTGGCAGGGGCCGGCGCCGCGCGTGCCATACCGCGACAACGTCATTCACTACAACTGGCACTGGTTCCGCCGCTGGGGCACCGGTGAGATCTGCAACAACGGCACGCACGAGATCGACATTGCGCGGCTCGCGCTTGGTGTCGACTATCCGCAGAGCGTGACGTCGAGCGGCGGCCGCTATCACTTCGAGGACGACTGGGAGTTTCCCGACACGCAGGAAGTGACGTACGATTTCAGCGGCGGCAAGACGATCATCTGGCAGGGACAGAGCTGCAACGGCCTCAAGCTGTTCGATCGCGCGCGCGGTACTGCGATTTACGGAACATCGGGTTCGATCATTCTCGACCGCGATGGCTACGTCCATTACGATGTGGCTCAGAAAGTCATCAAGCAGAACATCGAGGGGCAGCGCGGCAACGCCGTCGAGCTCACCGGCGACGACGCCGCCACGACGATCCACATGGAGAACCTGCTTTCTGCCATTCGCACTGGTGCGACGCTGGCCGCGCCGATTAGCGATGCCGCGAAGAGCGTGCACCTCTGCCACCTCGGCAACGTGGCGCAGTTTACGGGCAGGAAGGTTTTCGTGGATTCGGAAACAGGTAAGCCGGCCGGTGATGCGATGCTCGAGAAGTACTGGTGGCGAGGGTACGCACCGGGCTGGGAGCCTTCCCTCTGAACTGACGACACGAGTACTTCGTACAACCACTTACGTACGAAGTACCCGGAACTGTGTACCCGGACTGGCATCCAACCCAAGAAGAGCCATCGAACCTTCTTCGTCGCACCTCTTGATCGCGAAGCGATACGAAATTATCCGCCCAATCGGCCAGGGATCGTTCGGGCGGACATTCCTCGGGCGCGACCGCGAGGCGAATCGCGACGTCGCACTCAAGATTCTCGACAAGCGTGCGGACGTCGATCTCAAGTCCCTCGAACTCTTCGAGCGCGAAGCGGCCGTGCTGCGCTCGACTCGGCACCACGGCATTCCGGAGGTGTTCGACCTCCTGCGCGATGAATGGGAAGGAGTGCCCGCGTCGATTCTCGTCATGGAATACGTCGAGGGCGAATCGCTGGCCGCGATGATCGACGCGAACCGGCAGCACGATCCCGCGGAGGTGATGCATCTCTTTCTCGAGATGCTGGGAATCCTCGAGTACCTGCACGGCCGAGTGCCGCCCGTGGTGCATCGCGACATCAAGCCGTCGAACATCATTGTGCGCCCGAACGGGCAACCGGCGCTCGTGGATTTCGGATCGGTGCGGCGCGTATTTCTCGAGGCCGACGAAGCGGGATCGACGATCGTCGGGACGTATGGCTACATGCCGTACGAGCAGTACATGGGTCAGGCCACTCCCTCGAGCGACCTCTACTCGCTCGCCGCCACGTTTCTGCAACTGCTGACCGGACGGCCGCCGCGCGAGTTCATGAGTGGTGAGGGCCGGATACAGATCCCCGAGAATCTGCCGGGCGATCCGCGACTCGGCCCCATCCTCGTCAAGCTCCTCAAGCCATCGCCGGCGGAACGATATGCGAGCGCGCGCGACGTGCGTCAGGCGTTGCTCGCGCCAGCCTCGCCGACACTAACGGGCTCGTCGAACGTCTTGCGGTCATCGTCGCGCGTCGCGATGCGCAGCGCGGTCGATCTCTCGTCGCTCGGCCCTGTGCCGCGCCCGATGGACAAGACCAACCGCGCGCTCCTCGACCGCTTGTCGCCGTCCGCGCTGGAATTGATGGATGCGGATGCGAAGCCAGGGGACGAACCTGGTCTCATGGATTGGCTGACGGTCGCGTTTTTCTCGGTGCTCACCGTCGGCATCCTGCCGGTGGTGTTTTCGAGCATGGCGCGCGCGCGGCGCCGCCGCATGCGCCGGTTCCTGCGCGAAGGGTTTCCTGTCGTTGGCGACATCCTGAACATCGAACAGGAATCGATTGCGTTCGAAGGGAAGATCTCGAAGGTGGCGTATCAGTTCGAAGCGGACGGTGAGGTCCATCGCGATGTGGACAAGATCCTTCCGGTCATTGCGAATCGCTGGCAACCTGGGGACCGCATCCAGGTGCTCTACATCGCGGAACTGGGGTACGACAGCGTGATCGTCGCTGCGCGGTAGGCAGTGTGGGCGGCGCATGGCCTTTGCGTCCTCTGCGGTAAAGCCTTTGCTTTGCTGCAGTTCGTAACTGAACAGCATTGCGTCTAAGCCACACAGACTCAGTCTGGGCCTAGACAGGCCGCCCGTACGTCAGTCTTCGCCATACCCACTCGACTGGCCCGAAACGGAATCGCGACAACCATAAGGCACTGAGCGGAATCTGAATCGCGATGATCGTCGCCGCGATGGCCATGGCCGTCGATGCGCCAACGTGCCACCAGAGGCCAAAGCCGAAACCATACGACAACACCACGCAGACGACCGAATGCGTCAGGTAGTTCGTCAGCGCCATGCGGCCAAGTGGCGCGAATATCGAGACTAGGCGGACGCCATGCACGAGAAGCAGTGAGATCGATGCGGCGTATCCGATGGCGAGCATCGGAACGCCGACACCCTGCATTGCAACACCAAGGAGTGCGCCGACGGATGGCGGAAAATAGGGATGCTTTTCCAGGGCCCAGACGGCGATCGCGTTCGCGGGCAGACCCACCACCAATCCGAGAAGGCTCCACCGCAACAGTGTAGCGCGATGGCTCGCGGGTGAGAGTGCAATGCCGGTACGCACGGTCCACAGACCGAGCACGAACATGCCAAGTACTTTAGGGAAACGCACTGTCACGAAGAGATCGGCCCAGCGGGCGCCGAGAAAGACCAGGTTGCCAACGAGCGCGTCTTTCAGGCCTCCCGAGCCAATGGCTTCGAAGTAGGCGAGCATCGGGGCCGGCATGCCAGAGCCACCCGAAGCCGCCGCTGGTTCCACGCCGACGGCCAACCAGATCCCCAACGCAACGAGATACAGCACGGTGGGAATTGCGAGGAGGATCAACGTCCACCGCAGCAGCTCGCGGTCGGTCTTTCGCGCAAACCACGGCAGCGTAAAGCCGAGCAGCGCGTACAGCATCAGGATGTCGCCGGCCCAGATGAACACGGCGTGGATTGCGCCAATCCCGAGGAGAATGCGCAGACGTCGCTTGAATCTCGGCAGCGCCGGCTCACCGCCGCGAGCGAGCTGTAATCCGAAGCCGATGCCAAAGAGCAGTGAAAAGATGGAGTAGAACTTTCCATCCACGAGCACGTGTTCGAGCATGAGCGCGATCGCATCTCGCGCGGCCGTCGGCAATGCGGCGATGCGCTCCGGCGAGGCGACGAAATGGCCGAAAAACACCAGCACGTTGGCGAAGAGGATGCCGGTAACGGCAACACCGCGCACGATGTCGAGTGCCTGGATGCGGTCGCGTGTTGGGGAGGTCGAGCTCTCGGTGGTGATCTGTGCGGCGCCCATGCGCGCTCCGGTTGGTCCTATTGGGTTCCCATACGGAGCGTCACGCCGTCAGGTTTCGGCCGCTAGAGCTCCCTGCACCGGCGCCGGCAGTCCGTCGATGCTCGTGGCGTTCCGCTCCCGCCAATAACGTGGCAAATCATCTCCTTTGGCTTCCGCCCATCGAATCAGGCTGTCGCGCTGCTTTACGAAGTTCATGACGGGCACGGCAAATCCGCACGATGTCTGCACACGCGAGACTTCGGCGACGATGATCTGGCGTGATCCTGGGTAGACGGGAAACTGCTGACTGAGCTCCGCCCACTCGCGCGTATCCGGGATCACCACGTGCCCCGTTCCATACAGCCGCAGAATCTGCGGCGCGCCGGAAAAGGCGCAAAACATCAGCGTGATGCGGCCGTTCTCGCTCAGGTGCGCCGACGTCTCGTTACCGCTGCCCGTCAGGTCGAGATACGCCACGCGATTGGGCGACAGCACGCGGAGACAGTCCAAACCCTTTGGCGACAGGTTGACGTGCCCATCGCCGGAGAGGGGCGCCGAGGCGACGAAGAAGATCGGCTGCGCCTCGATGAAGCGCTTGAGTGCGGGAGTGATGGATTCTACGACTTTGCCCATTAGACTGGCTCCGGACCCGAGTCCCATTCGAAGAAGCCCCTCACCTCGATCGTGCGATCGCCGATGCGGTACGCCAGCGCGAGACGCTCCTCAGGTGAGGCTGCGCGTGCGAATTGAATCGCGAGATCACCGAGCGATGGTTCCAGCGCGGAAATCTCGCTGACGAGCGCCTTGGTGCGCGGGACGGGGTGCCCGTGCACGCGCAGCCAGAATTCGAGCATCTGCGTGACCGCACGCGCGAGTATGAGCGCGGCGACCGTACTGTCCACGTCCGTGACGTCGGCGCCATCCTCGAGCAGCGTAGCCGCGACGTAGCGCGCACGCTGGACATCGTCTGCCGAGAGCAGTTCGGGCTGCGCGAGCCATTCGCGACTTTCGGCACGCAACGTCTCGATCACGGGATCGCGATCGAGCATGACGAAACCCGTTGCCACCATGTGTGCCGTGACGCGGCGTCCCCCGCGCTGTTCGCTTGCGAAGTAGGACCGAACGGTGTGCGGAGGGTTGATGAAGATCTCCGTCGGAACGTCGCAGAAGAATCGCTGCACGCGGCGCCGATGCGGCGCGGCGTGCACGACCCAGAGATCGATGTCGCTCGCGGGGTGCGCGTGCCCGCGAATAATGGTGCCTGTGGCGATGATCCCGAGGGGTGTCGTCTCACCGAGGACAAATGACACGGCCGCCCGAAGTGCCGAGGCATAGGGCTCTCCGAGTGGAGGCCATTGGCAGTGCGCGAGTGCTCGGTCGTCCACTGAGTCGGCGTGCTCCGCGCCTATTGCGACGGCGGTTCGAATACGGTGACCGCCGCAGCGCCCCTCTCACAGGCAACGGGCAGCAGGAGTGTGGACAATCGCATCACGTGCTTCATGCTGTAATCTACCTACCGAGTGGTGCACCGGAAACGGTGAAGAGAATCCTGGGTGAGCTACCAGCGAGAGCGTGAGCATGCGCGTGAGCCTCGAGCAATGAGCTCTTCAGAGCTTGAGCGTTTAGCTCAGAGCTCGAGCTTCGAGCTCTTGATTGCTCAATGCTGTAAGCTCACGCTCCCACTCACGCTCGGGCTGGTAGCTCCGACTCGAGCTCAGGCTCCAAGCTCGTTTTGCGCCCGCCTTGCGATACTAAAGCGCCAGCCCCCTCGACTTCGCTCAGGAGGCCATTCATGGCGACGTGACTTTTCGCGCATCGACTGGAGCGCTCGAAGGCGCGCGACTCCGTGCCTCGATGGTGACCATCCCCGTGTCTCGACGAATCGTGACGTACCGTCCGTCCGCGCTCGCGACGAGGCGGCCATTTTCGCGAGCTTCAACGTGGACACTGGCGGTCGTGTCTAAAGCGGTGACCTGCATCGATCCCACTGTGCCGGAATCCGACATGATCTCCCATTTCAACCGGCCGATCATCGAGTGCGACGGCGAGTCGCCAGTTCGCGTAACGTAGAAGGACGCATTGTTCGGCGCCGTGATGGTGATGTGCAACGGTTGTGACTGAGCGGCCAAGCCGGAAACAGGTACCGCGAGAGACAACAGAAGGCGTCGAAGCATGGTGGGCTTCCTTGTCGAGAGAAGTGCAACAACACGCGAGTTGCGCACGGATAACCCCTCGCCCAGTGATTGTTCCGCCCTCCGCGGTGAGTGTCGCTGGGCACAAGCCTGCAACGCAGTTAACCGCCGCGCCGAACCCGCGCGAAGACAGTGGCGGTGATGAGCGCGACGACGAACGCCGGCATGCCGACCAACAATGGCCACACTAGCAGTTGCATGATTGGAAAGCTGCCATGGACTTCTCGCGCGTGAAACGACGCCGCTGCTGCCAGG
The DNA here is from genome assembly GCA_040389905.1 of Gemmatimonadota bacterium. Taxonomy (GTDB): domain Bacteria; phylum Gemmatimonadota; class Gemmatimonadetes; order Gemmatimonadales; family Gemmatimonadaceae; genus AG11. Next base: position 48,473 of record JAZJZK010000020.1, read on the forward strand.
CCGAAGCCACCGAGTGCAGCCGCGAGAGCGGCGTGAAACGCGGTCGTCGAGAGCCGGCTTCGGAGACGAACGTGCTCGTAGCCAATGTGCGCCGCGAAGGCGACGGCACTGAGCGCCCACGCCGCAAGTCGCCATGCAACACGCGTCTGGTTTGACGCTGCGGATCCAGCGAGTGATCCGAAGATCAAGCCTGCGCCGAGGTATAGCACGCCGACGGCGAGCACCGCGCCGATCCATCGCAGCGTTCTCGGACTCGACACCGGCGCTGCCACCTCAGAAGCCGAGCAGGAAGACGGGCGCGGCCGCAGCGAGGCCGGCGGCCAGATGAAGGGCAAGCATCATCAGGGTCTCCTTCGGCGCGCGTGGGAACCACTTGATCGCGAAATATGAAATCACGAAGAACTGCGCGGCCATCAGCAGTTGCCAGATGTGCGCCGCGGCGCCCTCGTCCGCTTGCGGTTGGGTACCGAAGCGTGCGACGTGCAGCCCGACGGTGGCCAGCGCGGCAAGCGACATGATGAGCGGCGCGAGCGCGCTCGGTTGGCGAATCATCTTCGAGAAGCCCATCGGTGGTCTCCTGAGTGGCTGAACAGCGGTCCCAAAGGGAGAGTAAAGCACTTTGCCGTAGAAAGCAATCCCGACCCCTGCCGCCATGTTGACACGCCGGAGTCCACTCCGGATGCTTCCTCCTCCAACGAAACTCGTCCCCAGCTGAGGATGCGCTATGAAGGTACGCGTGCTGATACTCGCGATGGTAAGCCTGACGGCAATGGCACCCACGGTCGCCGCGCAGGCCGGCGCTGCTCCGGCGAAAGACCCGGAGTTCCTCACCCCCTTCGGCAAGCCGGTGTACCCGTTCTCCCCAGCGGTGCGCTATGGGAACCTGCTTTATCTCTCCGGCCAGATCGGCACGGACAGCACGGGCAAGCTCGTCACCGGCGGAATCGACGCCGAGGCGCGGCAGACGATGAACAACATCCGCGACGTACTCGCCCGCGTCGGGTCATCACTCGATCGCGTCGTCAAGTGCACCGTCATGATTGCCGACATGAAGGAGTGGCCGGCATTCAACGCCATCTATGCCACCTACTTCCCGAATCATTTTCCCGCGCGAAGCGCGCTCGGTGCGAACGGCCTCGCCCTCGGTGCGCGCGTCGAGGTGGAGTGTTTGGCGGCGCCCCGCTAGCAGCGCGTTCGGCGCCCGGCGCCTACGTCATTTCGCTGAGCACCTCGCACCACACCAGGAACGCCGAAAGCCGCAGGAGAAGTTCCCCGACGCGCGCGGCAATTCGTTCGTACGACGTGTCCGCGTGCGCGGCACGCTCTGGCACTCGGCCGAGCATCACGCCTTCGATCAGTGCGGCGACGCTCGCGTCCGCGTTCGGTGAGCAGACCACCGCTCCCAGGCGTGCCGCCTCCCGCGCGGTAGCGCCGTCCGGTTCGGTGATCACGAGCGTCCGCACGCCCAGCGCCACGCACTCGTAAAGCTTCGCAGGAATCTGAAGCGCCTGATTCTGTGCGAGCACCAGCGCGAGATGCGATCGACTGATTACGTCGAGTGCCTCATTGGTGGACACGATGCCAAGGGCGATCACGCTGTCCTGCAAGCCGAGGTTCTCGATCAGCTCCCTGAAGCGCACCGCGTGCGGGCCGTCCATGCTGCCCGCGACGCGAAGCGTGCACTGTCCGCGAAACGCAGGATATTTCTCAAAGAGCATGTGCATCGCTCGCAACACGACGCCGAAATCCCTGCCCACGTACACGGAGCCCGCATAGGCGATCGACAGCCCGGGGTACTTCTCCATCGCGGCGGGGCGGACGCGCTCGTAGTCAACGCCATTGGGGATCCACGCGACCTCCTTGTGAGGGAACCGGGCGCGAAGCGCTTCGCTGAACTCGCGCGTCGTCGCAACGAGGCAGCGCGCATTTCGGACCACGCACCGTTCCATCCAGGTGAGGAGCGCGGTGGAAGTAGGCCGAGTGTTGTCCTGCCAGATCCACGGGTCCCGCATGTCCACAACGTGCGCGACGCGGCTTCCGATGGTGCAGGCCAGACCGGCAAGGTGCGTAGAGTGAGGTGGCCCAGTCGTCACCACCGCATCGAATCCCCGTTCGCGAAGCAGCCCTCTGGCAACCGACGCCGCGGCCACATTCCAACCTCGGCCATGATCGGGAAACGCCAACGCGCTGCCAGCAAGCTTTCGCACTGGGTTGAAGATCGCTGACCTCACACGGCTCGAAGCTGCAGTGCTGACCGCCAGTTGCGACGCGAGTGCGCGGTTGACTGGGGATGCGGAGGATCGGCGCCAGTCGGAATAGGCGTCGTTGAGGGTGCGGCGGCGGGAAACGGAATGCACGGTGATGCCGTCTTCCGGCGGCAGCGCTGCCGGCGGCGCGGCGGTCACCACGTCAACGACCCATCCCGAGCGTGCCAGGTATTTGGAGATGCCGGCCCACCGATACCCACCGACGGCGCCGTCAGGAGGAAAGTGGTACGACAGGATCAACAATCGCGGGCGAGTACCCTTCACTGCATCGTCGCGGCAAGGGTTCGCGACAGATGATTCGGTCGCGTTCCCACGAGCATCACCGGCATCGGCGCACGCACACTGGCAGCTCCTGTGTGTCGAAATTGAATTGACGTTTAACAATATCTCACAGCAGCCGCGCGGCAAAGGACGACCGCGCATGCGACCACGGTCCCGACAGAGCCCGCCGGAACGAGCAATTGTCGCGACACGCCGTCGCGCGCGGCGCTCACGAACGCCAACGAGGAGAAGGGAAGATAGAGCCCGATTGCGGTGCCCAGGCCGGGCGACAGCTGCCGCGTGGCGATGGTGGGGATGATGTGAAAACACACGCCGCTCGCCCAGTCGCCATGCTCGGAACCTCTCGCGGGAATCGAGTTTGCAAGTAACTTGATTTCGTATCCAACCGTCAGGCGACCCCACCGCATGCGGCTCTGTATCCCCTTCCTTCTCGCAGGGCTCGCCGCGCCCGTGGCGGCGCAGTCAGCGGACACCGTGCGCCGCGCGCCCGCAAGCAGCGTCAGCGGAGTCGTGCGCGACAGCATCGCGCGACAACCACTCGCCGGCGCGACGGTACAGATCGTCACCGCCGACAGCCTCGCGCGCGTCGCGCGAACGGTCATCTCCGACTCACTCGGCCGCTACACGTTCAGCGAGCTACCGCCGGGACGCTACACGCTCGGCTTCTTCCACACGATGCTCGATTCGCTTGGCCTGGAGCCAACCTTGCGCCAGGTGCATGTACCGGGCGATCGATCAGTGCATGCGGACCTCGCGATTCCCTCCGCAGAACGCATCCGCACGACAATCTGCGGCCCGCGGTCCGCGCTGGATTCCGCAGCCGTGCTGATCGGCGTTGTGCGGAGTGTGCGCGATGGCGCCCCCGCGGCTGGCGCGACGGTCACCGGTGAGTGGACAGAGCTCACCCTCAACCGAGCGCGCGTCGTACAACGCGTGCCACGGCTCGTTGCAACAACGGCCGAGAATGGCTGGTTTGCGATGTGTGACGTGCCCAGCTCAGGGACGATGGCGCTGATGGCGCACCGCGGCGGAGATAGCACTGATGTCGTCGAGCTCCAGTTGCCACCCGGCGGATTCTTCCGACGCGAACTCTATCTCGGCTCAGCGGGGATAGTCGTGCCGGATGTGACGGAGCGTTCCGACTCACTCGCGCCGGCACCGCGCGCGGTCCGGAAAGGAAGCGGGCGGCTCACCGGCGTTGTGCTCGCGTCCGTTGATCGGCGACCGCTGCAAGGTGCTCGGGTGAACATTGCCGGAGGCGCGGAGACGACGTCGAACGAGCGCGGCGAGTTTACGCTGCTCGACGCGCCCGTGGGCACACGCATGCTGGAGGTGCGGGCGATCGGCTACTATCCGGAGCGGCGGCGCGTGGACGTTATCGACGGCGCGCCGGCCGTGCGCCTCGAGCTTTCGACGCTCAAGGCCGTGCTCGACACGCTGCGAGTGACCGCCGTCCGGAACCGTCAGGACAACGGTTTCGCCCAGCGGCGGCGCTCCGGCATCGGCGTGTACCTGACGCCCACGGACATCGGACGGCACGCTCCACTCGAGGCGTCCCGCATCTTCACGACGGTTCGTGGCGTTCGCTTGACTGAACCACCGAACAGCCGCTTCATCATGCGCGGCATCACGTCGTTGTGGTGCGCCCCAACAGTCTATCTCGACGGCCACGCGATCTTCGATCTCTCCGCGGACGAGCTGAACGTCGCGGTACGCGTGGAAGAGATCGTCGGCATTGAGATCTACGCGGAGCCCGGCGGGATACCGGCGGGCTTCGCGCAGGGCCTTATGGGAGGGTTGGACATGAACGGCACGGGTGCCTCCGCGCTTCAGGCGGGAGCCGCGCAGTCGAGCCGCTCGCGCGCGCCGGAGCTGGAGGCCAGTGGCGTCGGGTCACGCGACCCATGCGGGAGCATCCTTGTCTGGACGCGGTAAGCAGCAGCTATGCCCTCGCTTGGGGTGATAAGCGCTCTCATGGCCTCCGCGGCACCGCGAGCACGGCATCAAACGCCGGCTTCGGCTTGCGATCGCGCCCGAAGAGCAGCGGATAGTTCATGCGCCCCGGTATCGGATAGCCGTTCTTCCACGACGCACCATCGTGCACGCCCCAGAAGGTGACGCGGTCGATCTTGTCGCGCTTCTTGTAGAAGATGCCGAACAGTTCGGCGTAGCGATCCGCGAGCTGCTTCTGTACGTCCGGCGGTAGTCCGCCGCGATAGGGATCGAGGTACGTCTTGAATTCCTCGAGCTGGAACTGCGGGTCGCTCATGACCTGGCCGATGATCTGTCCTTCTCGGGTCAGCGGAAGGACATCGACGTCCATTTCGGTGATCATGACCTTCATGCCGACGTTCGCGAAGGAATCGATTGCGGCCTCGATGTACTCGGTCTTGGGAAAGTTCAGCCCCCAGTGGCCCTGCATGCCCACACCGTCGATGCGGATGCCTTCCTTCTTCAACATGCGCACCAGCCGGACGATGCCATCGCGCTTGGTCGGACGCCACGCATTGAAGTCGTTGTAGTAGAGTTCCGTGCCGGGGGCGTACTGCTGGGCATACTTGAACGCGTACTTCACGAGCGTATCGCCATTGCCGATGGCGTTGACCCACGTCGTCTTGCGATACGACCCATCGTTGTCGATGACTTCGTTGACGACATCCCAGCCGCCGACGCGCCCCTTGTATCGACCGGCAACCGCCTCGATATAGCCGCGCAGACGCTCGAGCTGCACGTCGCTCGGATTTGGTTTGCCGTCCTTGTCCAGGAAAAACCACGCGGGCGTGGAGTTGTGCCACACCAACGTGTGGCCGACGACGAACATACCGTTCTTCTCGCCGAACTCCACATACGCATCGGCGGGGCCCCAGTTGAAGACGCCAGGCTGTGGGTTGATGGACTGGTGCTTCATGACGTTTTCCGGCGAGATCGTATTGAACTGCTTCAACACGATGTTCCGCGTAGCGGTGTCGTTGCCCGAGATCACGCCCGGGTTCAGCGCACTGCCGATGAGAAATGCATCGCGGTACGCGTCTTTCAGCGTAGCCCCCTGGGCGTTCACGGTGCTCGCGCTGGCAGCGACGAACATCGCGATGCACGCGTGGAGAAGTCGGCTCTTCATCATCGGCAGCATTATTGAGGGTCCAGCGAGCAACGGATTCGCTAAGCTAGGCGCCAATGCCGCGCGAGCAAGTCATCCGGTTTTCTGCACAGTACTGCGATCGAGCAGGTGCAGGCCCTTCGCTTCGCTCAAGGGCGACAAACAGACGGAACGACAACTGATCGAGGAGCGGATTTCTCGAATGCAACGGAAACAACCAGCTCACGCGCTGAGAGAAACAGATTCGGCTGGCCGCGATGGGTTGCGCCTTGCGGCTTCCCTCGATCGGAAGCGAAGTCGCGCCTCTCGGAGCTCGTACAGCGTGCTGCTCGTGGTGAGGAGATCATTATCGCTCGGAACGGACGATTTCGACGCGCCCCTACCGCCGAACGTCCTCGCCGCATTCGAGGGAGGCGATGCTTGAAACCGCTGTTTACTTGACACGGGTGCGCTGCAGCGGCTTCAGGCATTTCGACAGCCTGGACTGCCTGAACCCCATGGGAACGCGGATTGAGCGGATCTGAACCGAAAAACGGAGATTTGCTCTGCGACCATGGCGACTGGCTCGCACCAACACCGGCCGATGCACCAGCACAGAACTGACCTTTGAATGCGATGGGCTGGCCTCGGGTCTCCGAAACCAGCCCGTGTGCTCTATCGTTTTTCTTCTTTTCCATCCGCTCAATCCGCGTTCACTGGGGTTGCAGTTGCGGTTAGACCGCAGCCGACCGGACCACTATCTTCTGCACATGACAAATCTCGCTCGAAGGGTGCTAGCAGGCGTCGCACTGACAGTGGTCGCGGCGGCACCCGCACGCGCACAGGCCGCGCGCCTCACCGTTACTGCAGATGATGGCCACTCGCTTGTGGTATGGGAGAGGCATCCGGCCGGCGCACCGCGCGGCGAGATCATCCTGCTACACGGCCGCACGTGGAGCGCGCGCCCCAACTTCGACCTGCGCGTGCCGGGAAAGAACGTCTCGCTGATCGATGCGCTCGTCGCGCGCGGGTACGCCGTGTACGCACTCGACCAACGCGGCTATGGCGCGACGGCACGCGACAAGACCGGTTGGCTCACGCCCGATCGCGCGGAAAAGGACGCCGAGAACGTGGCCGATTGGGTCGCGGCGCGTGCGCCGGACAAGCGCAAACCCGCGCTCTTTGGTTACTCGCGCGGATCGGCAACGGTGATGCTCGCCGCGCAGCGGCATCCAGCGAAAGTGTCCGGCTTGATCCTGTACGGTTTCTACTACGACATCACCGGCACACCCGATCTCATCGTGGAACCGTCGAAGCCACCTCGCGAGCGCACGACGAAGGAAGGTGCCGCCGAGGACTTCATCACACCGGATTCAACTCCGGCCGGCGTGAAGGAGGCGTACATCAGAAGCGCGACAACGCTCGATCCCGTTCGCGTGGACTGGCGGCGCGAGGAGCAGTTCAGGGCACTTGATCCGGCGAAGGTGCATACGCCGACGCTCGTCATCAACGGCGAGCGTGATCCCTATGCGAAGGACGCCAACATCCCGGCCTTTCTCGCGAAGCTGGGAACGATAGACCACTGGTGGATCGTTCTCGCGAGTGCGGATCACGTCGCGCACCTCGAGCGACAGGCTGCCTTCGTTCAGGCACTCGTTTCCTTCATGGAGCGCGACGGGAAGCCCCGGTAAAGGGATCTCGGCAAATCGGACAGGGACCCAATCGCGGCTCGACGCCAAGTGAGAGGGTCACGGGCCCTCGCACGAGGGTCTGGTGGGCGACCGTATCGTTGATGGTCGCGGTAATCGTCACCGTCTTGGCGCTGGCGTGTCCCGTGAATTGCGCAGGAACGGCGGGGCCGACCTGGATGGGATACGCGCGAACCACGTAACTGCCGGCGACGCTGAAGTTGCCCTGCGCATCGGCGTTCAGCTTTCCGGAGATGTCACCGAAGGTGCAGCCGACGTGCAGATGGAGCGCGGTGTCGCCAACGATCAGGCCGCCGCTGTCGCCGCCCCATGTCCCCTCGGCCAACTCACCGGTAAAGGCGGCGTCACTTGTGTCGCTCGCCGAGCACGCCAGCGCGAGTACGATGGCGAGCGCAACGGCGAGGGTGGCTGGGGCGACTGGGTTGATGCGCTTCATGTTGGACTCCCTGATGACACACTGCCCAACCTCGTTCACCCAGCAACCGTCACTCGGTCGCGCTACCGGTCTGATGCTTTCGGCGAACGAGCACGAACGTCGTGGCATTGTCGGCGCGATCCTCGAGCCCTTCAGCGATGACGACCAGCCCAAATAGCCTGGCGGCCCATGCTCCTGCGATCGCCGCCACCGTTCGATCTCGGCGAATAGCGACTAGTCGTGCGGCGCCGGCCGTGTCGTGCGCTTCGACGGCTTCGATCGCTGGATGTTCGGCCAGAAAGCGTTTGCACTGGAGCAGGGCCATTTGATGGCTGAGCACTTGACGCACGTCGTCGAGCTCCGTGCCCGGTAAACCGAGCAGCGCGAGGCGAACAGGAAATTGCAGTTCGCGGACCTGTTCGATGGACGTGAAGAGTGACATCGCGTCGATCGACGCATGCACCGGTCCGGCGATGGAATTCCGGACCGGCATGACCGCGTAGTCGGCGTGCCCATTCACGACCGCGCGCACGGCGTCATCGAATGTGGCACACGGAAGCAACGTTATCGGCCCTTCCACCAATTGCGCTGCCGCGGCCTCGCTGAACGCGCCGCTCTCACCCTGGAATGCGACGATGGGGACGACAGGGCTCACGGCGCGCGATCGACGACGAGTGGAATGACCGTCAGGCGACCGGTCACTGGCATGCGGAGAACTGGTAGGTCGCGGCCAGACAGCCTCGCTCGGATCGTGACGCCTGTCTCGAGCCGAGGCGCACAGAATTGAAAGAGACCGTTGGTACCCGTCGTGTATCCGCCGATGAGATGGGGAAGCGCGGCCGGCTCACCGCGCTCTTCGATGACGCCCGTTTGCGAGGGCTCCGTGAACGCGGAGATTTGCACATCGCCAACGAGATTCCCCTTCCGATCGATGGCGCGTCCGAGCACGAAGATGGAGTCGCCAACAGTGTACCGCTTGTCGCTGAGGCACTTGAGAGCGACGGCTTCTTCGACCGTCTGAATCTTGATGGAATCACGAACCGTCGTGCCGTTTACGGCGAGGAAGTTGTAGGACGTGGGCAGATCGAAACGAATGGGCTCGAGTCGCGGGTCCACGACGGCGAGCGTGTATGGGCCGTTGACGAGATCCGACAGTTCGAGGAAGCCGGCTGAGTCTACCGTCGCACGATACGGCGTATCGGGGATTCTCACGACCGTGCCGGCTGCCGGCTTGCCGTTCGACGTTCGCACGTGTGCCCGCAGCTTCCCGAGGTCCGCGTGCCACGTTCGTCCATCGGGCCATGTGGCGTGCGCCACAAGTCCACCTCGTTGATAGGCATACAGCCGCTCGACGGTGGGGGTGTTCCTGAACGTCGAGTCGTAGTGCGCACCGATCAGGCGCATCGACCAGTTGTCGATCATACTGACCGTCGACAGATCGCGGAATGCCACCAAACCGCCGGGATCGAGACGATCGATGCGGGAGGGAAAGCCCGCATACCGATACGTCATGTCGCCGATCGAACGCTTGGCGGTGTCGATCCAGATGACGCCGTCGACGTCGATGCGGTTGCGCTTCGATTCAGCCGCCACAAACCCCAGTCCCACCTGATTGGGACGCGCGCGCTCTGCATCGACGATGCGGAAGCAGTAGCCGAGTGTGAATTCGTCGTCGAGCAACACGTCGGCATCCGGCACGAAGAACCACTGCGCATTGGCGTCGTCGCGCATGAAGCCGCGCGTGATGAACTCACCCGCCGTGTAAGCCGCCTGGTACGATTTCGGTGCGCGCTCGAGCGAGTCTCTGCGAACGTTCTGCGATGAGATCCTGTCGCTCGTACCGTCCATCTCGCGCTCGAAGTCATACAGGATCAACATCGGCGGATCGGACTCGCGCTGGACGACACTGGTGAGGAGGCCGGCGCGCGTCTGCTCGAGCAGGGCGGCGGTTGCCCGCTCGTCCTTCCGGCGTGGACAATGTGCGTTGGCGAATGTGCGAACGGGCTCGAGGATCGTGGCGAGCCACGCGAGTGTCAGATTCAACTCCGTTACGGTGCCGGCCATTGCGGGCAACGTGATGTTCCGCGGCCGGAAGCCAAGACGAACAATCCTGCCGCGCCGCGCCGCGCCCAGAAACGGGATCTGGTAGACACCGACCTCGTTCGACACGCCGCGCATGATCGTGGTGCCTGCGGAGTCGATCAGCGAGACGACCGCGCCCATGATTGGCCGCCCGCTGGCGCTGTCGCGTACAACCCCGCGCAGCTGCTGCGCGCTCGCGTCCACTCCGTTGGAGAGGGCCATTGCAACGACGACGAAGGCGGTCCGGCGAACGAGATGCATGGTGACAGTCTTAGGGATTTGGCTCGATCACAAGTGGAACGATCGTCAAGTGGCCTGTCACGGGCAACCGGCGCGTGGGTGCCTTCCACTTCTCCTTGCGAGCATGCGCCGTGATCGTCGCGTCGAGCTTTGCGCCGCAGAACTCGAAAATGCCGTCCGTTCCAGTCGGAAACCCGCCGACGAACCGCCCACTCAAGGTCTGCTTCGTTCGCATGGCGTGAACCGGTAGTGCGTCGGTGGTGACAGTAACATCGACTTCGGGAACCGGTAGTCCGCGCAGATCGAATATCCGCCCGAACACGAGCGTGGTATCGACCGAGACGAATTGGCGAGTGTCCTCGCACCGTGCAATTGCCCACTCTTCCGCCGTCTGGATTCTGAGCACTCCAGCGTGTGTGGAGTCATTTGCCGCGAGGAAATCGAACGTCGTCGGAATGTCCAGGTTGAGCGGTGCAAGACGCGGGTCGATCACCAGCAACGAATACCGCCCGCTGATGAGATCATCGATGGCGAACATGCCACTCGAATCGACGACCGCGCGATAGGGCGTATACGGCATATACATCTCCGTTCCCGCTGGAATCCGTCCTTCGGACCCGCGCACGTGGAGACGCAGTTTGCCGAGTGGTGCGTGCCAGGCGCGACCATCGGACCAGGTCGCGTGAGCGACCTGCCCTCCTTTCTCGAAGGCGAACAACGTTTCCTCGATCCTCGGAGCGTATCCTCCAGCGAAGCGCACCGTGTCGTAACGCGCTCCAATGATCCGCATCGTCCAGGTGTCGATCAGCGTCTGGCCGTCGGTCAACTCGCGAAAGTTGATCCTCCCGCCGGGATCGAGCGTCTGGATGCGCCACGGAAACCCGACGTAGCGGTAGTCGATGTCGCGCAGCTCGCGCGCCGCCGTATCGATCCACACCGCTCCGTCGATATCGATGCGGTCGCGGCGGGAATCCGCCGCGCGGAACCCAAGCCCAATCTGTCGCGGACGCGCTTTCGCCGGATCCATGATCCGAAAGCAATAGCCGAGTGTGAATTGATCGTCGAGCAGCACTTCGGCGTCTGGCGCGAAGTACCGCGGGCCTGTGTCCTCGTTCTGCATGAAACCGCGCGTGAGAAAGTCCGTCGCCGAATACACGGCGACAAACGATCGCGGCACGGCGCCGACGGAGTCGCGGCGGACATCCTGAAACTTGATGCGAGAGCTCGTGCCCTCCATGTTGCGCTCGACATTGTACAGGATGAGCGACGGCGGATCCGACTCGCGCTGGACGACGCTCGTGAGCAGCCCGGCGCGCGCTTGTTCGAGGAGGGCCTGCGTCGCGGCGGCATCACGGCGACGCGGGCAATGCGGATTGGCAAGCGCCACCACCGGCTCGAGGAGCGTCGGCAGCCAGGTAAGGGAGAGATTGAGCTCGGTCACCGTGCCCGTCTTCCCGGGCAGCCGGATGTCGCGCGGCCGGTATCCGAGTCGCACGACGCGTCCGCGTCGCGCATCGCCTAGAAAGGGAATGTCGTAGATGCCATGCGCGTTCGAGACGCCACGCATGATTGGCTTGCCAACAGAGTCGAACAGGGTGATGACCGCGCCGGTGACAGGGCGACGGCTCGCGCTGTCACGAACAGTACCGCGCAGCTGCTGGGCGCCGACAGGAACTGACGCGGCAAGCATACTGGCACACACCACAATCAGAAGTTTCCGCATGTCGGGTTACGGGATCGAGTCAATCACGATGGGCGCGATGGTTAGGCGGCCTGTCACGGGCAGCCGTTTCGTTGCCGGCTTCCACTTCCTCCGTCCTGCGCTGATGGTGATCGTCGCGTCCAGCGTTGAGTCGCAGAACTGGAAGATCCCATCGGTACCCGTCCCAAAGCTGCCCACAAAGCTGCCAGAAAGCTGATCCGTCGTCTTGATGGCGTGGAGAGGCAGCGCATCGGTGGTGACGCCGACGGCCACTTCGGGGAGTGGACTTCCTTGCCGATTGAAGACTCGCCCGAGAACAAGAGTGGTGTCGACCGACACGTAGCGGCGTGTTGCCGCGCAACGCGCGATCACCCAGTCCTCCGCCGTGGGAATGCCATGGCTGGCATGCACGATCGAATCGTTCGCTGCCATGAAGCTGAACGTCGTTGGAATGTCCAGTTTGAGCGGCGCGAGACGCGGATCGATCACCAGGAGCGAGTACGGACCGCTGATGAGATCATCGATGGCAAAGACACCGGCGGAATCTACGACCGCGCGATACGGCGAGTACGGGAGATACATCTCCGTGCCTGCCGCTGACCGGCCATCCAGGAGGCGCACGGTGAGACGCAGCTTGCCGAGCGACGCATGCCATGCGCGGCCATCCGGCCAGAGCGCGTGGGCCACCTGCCCGCCTTTCTCGAACGCAAACAGCCTCTCCTCGATCTTCGGCTCGTAGCCGGCGGTGCGGAGGGTGTCATAGCGCGCGCTGATGATGCGCATCGTCCAATTCTCGATCAATGTCTGGCCGTCGGTCAGTTCGCGAAAATTGATCTTTCCGCCAGGCTCGAGTATCTGGACGCGCGAAGGAAAGCCGGCGTACCGGTAGTCGATGTCACGCAGTTGGCGAGCGGAGGTATCAATCCACACCACCCCGTCAATGTCGATGCGATCTCGACGCTGATCGACCGCCTTGAAGCCAAGCCCAATCTGTTGCGGCCGTGACTTTTCCGGATCCATGATCCGAAAGCAATAGCCCAGGGCGAACTGGTCATCGAGTAGCACCTCGGCATCCGGTGCGAAGTAGCGCGGCCCGCCATTCTCGTACTGCATGAAGCCGCGTTTCAGGAAGTCCGTCGCGGAGTAGACGGCGACGTACGACCGCGCGACGTGGTCAACGGAATCACGGCGAACATCCTGGAACTTGATGCGCGAACTGGTGCCCTCCATGGTGCGCGCGACGCTGAACAATACGAGCGACGGCGGATCCGACTCGCGCTGCACGACACTCGTGAGCAGCCCGGCGCGCGCTTGCTCGAGCAGCGCCTGCGTCTCGGCGGCATCGCGTCGTCGTGGGCAACGCGGATTCGCAACCGCGACGACGGGCTCCAGGAGTGTCGGTAGCCACGCCAACGAAAGGTTGAACTCCGTGACCGCGCCGGTCTTGGCTGGGAGTTGGAGATCGCGCGGGCGAAAGCCAAGGCGTACCAGGCGCCCGCGCCGAGCGTCACCGAGAAAGGGTATCTCGTAAATTCCGTTCGCGTTGGATACGCCGCGCATGATAGCCTTGCCCGCCGAATCGAACAGCGTGATGACCGCGCCGGTGACCGGGCGCCGGCTTGCGCTGTCTCTTACCATGCCGCGCAGTTGCTGGGCGCCGGCAGGAACGGACACCGCAAGCAGCGCAGCACATATCCCGACGAAGAGTCTCCGCATGGCGCCCAAGGTATGGCCATTGCGACGGGACGGGAAGGAGCGGCGCACATTTCGGTATCCAAAGTTGTGAACGCCGCGACTGCTTTCTAAGACCGTTGACCCCCGATAGCTTCGGACCATGCGACCCATGATACGCTCGACGCTCTTTGCGGCCATTGCTTGCGCGACCTTCGCCTGCGCCTCCGGCGGTGGCCCAGAACCAGCGGCCATGCAGCCCGTTGCCGGTGAAGAGAAGTCCCTGGACGGCCTCCACTACGTCGACGTCACGCCGGGCTCTGGAGCCGCCGCTGCGAGGCTGCAGTGCGTTTACGTGCACTACACCGGCTGGCGTGCAAATGGGCGTCAGTTCGAGACCTCCCGCGGAGGAGACCCCGTCTCGTTCGTGCTCGGCGTGGGAACGGTGATGCCGGGGTGGGACATCGGCATCGCGGGCATGAAGGTCGGCGGCCAGCGGCGTCTCATGATTCCCGCGCGTCTGGCGTATGGAGACAAAGGCAAGGCGCCGTCCATTCCTGGAGGCGCGTCGCTGGTCTTCGATACGGAGCTCATGGCGGTGACGGATGCGCCGGGCGGCAGGGCGTGCCCAGCGTGGAAAGACGTGCGATAAGAGCGTGAGGTGCGGAACTACAACAGCCTGAACGCAGAGGTCGCAGAGAAACTGCAACAGCCGCGGAGGTCGCAGAGGACAACTCACGCAGTCCTCTGTGAACCTATGTGGTTCATTTCGTTTGGTGCAGTTCCGCAGTCCTCTGCGACCTCTGCGAAACCTCTACGTCCTCTGCGTTAAGGCGGTTGCAGTTGCTCTGCAGTTAGCCGAGCGCCTGCACCGCCGCTTCCACTTCCGCGGCGTGCCCCTCGGGCTTCACTTTCTCGAAGACGCGCGCAATACGACCATCCTTGTCGATGACGAAGGTGGTGCGGTTCACACCGAAGTACTTGCGCCCGTACATCGACTTCTCGCCCCAGACGCCGTACAGGTTGCAGACCACCTGATCGGTGTCGGCGACGAGCGGGTAGTCGAGCCCGTACTTCTGCTTGAACTTTACGTGCTTCTTCACGGGATCCGGACTGACGCCGATGATCGTCGCGTCGAGCCCCGCGAAACGCGGCAGCGCCGTCTGAAATCCGCACGCTTCCACGGTGCAGCCCGACGTGTCGTCCTTCGGATAGAAGAACAGCACCACGGGCGACCCACGCAGTGACGAGAGTGTCAGCGTGCTTCCATCGTCGATGACCGCAGAGAAATCCGGCGCAATGTCGCCGGCCTTTGGAATGCTCATGCCAACTCCTCGCCGCCGATGAGAACGGCCATGATTGCCTTCTGAATGTGCAGCCGATTCTCCGCTTCGTCCCACACGCGGCTCTGCGGTCCGTCGATGACTTCCGCTGCGACCTCCTCCCCGCGATGGGCGGGGAGACAGTGCAGGAAGATGGCGTCGGAGGACGCGCGCTTCATGAGGGTCCCGTTGACGGTGAATCCGGCGAAATCACGCTCGCGCTTCTTTTGTTCGTCCTCCTGGCCCATGCTCGCCCACACATCTGTGTTGACGACGTGCGCGCCCTCCATCGCCTCGGCGGGATCGCGCGTGAGGGTGATCTTGGCGTGACCCTTCGCGCGTTCGAGCAAATGATCCGCCGGCTCGTACCCCTCGGGGCACGCGAGTGCGAGCTCGAAACCCAGGCGGTACGCGGCGTTGATCCACGAGTTCGCCATGTTGTTGCCATCGCCGATCCACGCCACCTTTTTCCCGCTCATCCCGCCAAGGTGCTGCCGGATCGTCAGGACGTCGGCGAGGATCTGGCACGGGTGCAGCAGGTCGGTCAGGCCATTGATAACGGGAACCCCCGAGTACTTCGCGAGTTCCTCGACGTCCTGATGGGCGAAGGTACGAATCATGATGCCGTCGACGTAACGCGACAGCACACGCGCCGTGTCCGCAATCGGTTCACCTCGGCCGAGCTGTACATCGCGCGGCGAGAGGAAGAGCGCGCGTCCGCCGAGTTGGTAGGTACCCACCTCGAAGGACACGCGGGTGCGCGTCGATGCCTTCATGAAGATCATCGCCAGCGTCTTGCCGTCCAGCGGCTTGGCGGTGTATTCGCCGCGGCGCATGCGTTCGGCAAGGAGGAACAACGCCTCGAGCTCCGAGGCGGAAAAATCGGGAATCGCGAGAAAGTCGCGATGCGGTCGGTCGGCCATGTTAGAGAATGTACTTCCGCAGGTCCTCGTCTTCCACAATGGACTTGAGCTTCTCCCGAACGGCTTCGGCATTCACGACGATCTTCTTCACAGAGGGATCGGGAAGATCGAAGAGCGAGTCCTCGAGCTGCGTCGTCATCACGGTGTGCAACCGCCGCGCACCGATGTTCTCCATGCGGGAGTTGACGGTCGCGGCAATCTTCGCGATCTCCGCGATGCCGTCTTCCGTGAACTCCAGCGTCGCCCCGTCGGCGGCGACGAGTGCCGCGTACTGCTTGGTGAGTGCGTTCTCCGGCTCCGTCATGATGCGCACGAAGTCCGCCTCGGTGAGCGATTTGAGCTCGACGCGGATGGGAAAGCGGCCCTGTAACTCCGGAATGAGGTCCGACGGTTTCGACACGTGAAAGGCGCCGGCCGCCACGAAGAGGATGTGATCGGTCTTCACCATTCCATACTTCGTCTGCACGTTCGAGCCTTCGACGATTGGCAGGAGGTCGCGCTGCACGCCTTCGCGCGACACATCCGGCCCGCCCATCTGGCTCTTCTCACCGGCGATCTTGTCGATCTCGTCGAGGAAGACGATGCCGAGTGTCTCGACGCGTTCGAGTGCGTCGGCGGTAACGTCTTCCATGTCGACCAACTTGTCGAACTCTTGCTCCAGTAGGATGCGCCGCGCCTCGGATACCTTGACCGTGCGCTTCTTCTTGCGCTGCGGCATCATGTTCTGGAGCATCTCGGTGAAGTTGCCCATGCTCTCCGGCGCACCCTGCGACGCGAACATGTCGAACATCGGCCCACCGCTCGGCGTCACTTCGATTTCGACTTCGCGCTGGTCGAGTTGTCCGTCGAGCAGGAGTTGTCTCAGCTTGTCGCGCGTGCGCTTGTAGCGCTCCATGGCCGCGTCAGGCGAGCCTTCCTGCATGACGTCGCCGCTGCTCGAGACGACGAAGACGCCACCAATGTCGCCGGCCGAGGCAAGGGTCGGCTCGGGTGCGGGCTCCTCGGGCGCGGCCTTCGCGGCGTCGGCGGGCGGCGTCGGCGGCGGCAGCAGGAGGTCGAGGAGCAGGTCGTCGACCCGCTCGTTCGCGAGATCCTCGACTTCGCTCTCTCGCTCCTGGCGTACCATTTCGATAGCGCTGTCGACGAGATCGCGAATCATGCCTTCCACGTCGCGGCCAACGTAGCCGACCTCGGTGAACTTCGACGCTTCGACCTTGATGAATGGCGCGCCCGTCAACTTCGCGAGGCGACGGGCGATCTCGGTTTTGCCGACGCCCGTGGGGCCGATGAGGATGATGTTGTTCGGCGAGATCTCGTCGCGGATGGCTTCCGGCGCCTGCTGGCGGCGCCAGCGATTGCGGAGCGCAATCGCGACGGCCTTCTTGGCATCTGCCTGCCCAACGATATAGCGATCGAGCTCGGCGACGATTTGTCGCGGGGTCAAGTCGGCGAGGCGCGCGAGCGCCTGCTGCGTGCGAGGCGACGACATGTCAGTTCGCCTCGAGTACGGTGATATTGGTGTTCGTGTACACGCAGATTTCGCCGGCGATCGTCAGGCTCTGCCGTACGATTTCGGCGGCGCTGAGCGTGGTGTTCGCGGCGAGGGCGCGCGCCGCGGCCAGTGCGTACGCGCCGCCCGATCCGATCGCGAGAATGCCGTCGTCGGGCTCGATGAGCTCGCCCGTTCCGGAAATGATGTAACCGTGCGCCGCGCTCGCTACGACGAGCAGCGCTTCGAGGCGTCGGAGCACGCGGTCGCTCCGCCAGTCCTTGGCCAACTCGACCGCCGCGCGCGGCACGTTGCCAGGATATCGTTGGAGCTTCTCCTCGAACTTCTCGAAGAGCGTAAGGGCATCGGCGGCGGAGCCGGCAAAACCGGCGAGCAGCTTTCCATCACCGATGGCGCGAACCTTGTTTGCCTTGGCTTTCATGACCGTGTCGCCCACGGTCACCTGTCCATCGCCACCGAGTGCGACGGTGCCGTTCCGGCGAACGGCGAGGATGGTCGTTGCGCGGATGCGCGGGAGTTCTGACATGCTTGAAAGTTAGCGTCAGGACCGCGTTTTCTTCGAGTTGTCCTTCGGCTGGAGGGGCATGCCATTGGGCCGGGGCGCGGGCTTGGGGGTGGGCGCCGACTGTCCCGGCTCACCACGGCGGAGGCTGCCGCGGTTCACGATGCGGTCGCGGAGATAGCGCTTGTTCGCGAAACCACCCAACAGGAAGAGTACCGTTCCGGCGATCACAGCGACCGTTCCATACTTCCAGGTATCCCGACCGATCAGCGCTGCGGCCATGCAGAGGACGGCAATGCCGATACAGGCTTCTCCGGGAATGCTGCGTTCGGTTCGCGCGCGTCGGCGACGGTCGCTGCCGAATGGGATGTCTTCGGGGAGCCATGCGTCGGCGAGAATCGCCAGCCCCATGAGGGCGACGATGGCACCGATGATCAGGGGGATCATTTCAACTCGAAACACGCAAGCTCCAGCGGCCGGGTGCTGTCGTATCAAAGCGATCTTCGTGCCTGACTGCGGCACGCTCACCTGCGGCTCGCTTGACGGCTCGCTCACCGCGTTCGCTGGACAGGTGACTGCCCGCTCGCTTACGCTCGCTTGACGGAAACTGCATACGTCTGCCGTTTTACCGTCGAGCGAGGTGCCGCGCACCGAGCGGGCTGTCCAGCGAGCCGCAGGCGAGCGAGCCGTTGTTACTCGAGGAGTGAGCCAAACACCGCGTCGGATTGGATGCCGCCCTCTATCGCCTCGAGGGCCTTCTCAATCTCCGCGCGCGACCACCGAACGGCCGCGCGATACAACATGCGATAGCCCACGACGGTGAGCCCCACCAACCCGAGGCCTGTCGACACCGCAGGAATGCCGACCGCCAGAATGGAGAGTACCGCGAAGGTCTTCGTCGTAACCGTCGCGGCGACCAGCGAACCGGCCGCTCCGACGAGGCCACTGATGGCGCCCGACGCGTACACATTGCGACGGATGCCCGGCCGGAGGTCGCAGAACACCGTGACCTCGGTCGAGCCAGCGTCGCCCGACAACGCGCGCATGGTGACCTGAAGCTGCGTGGCTTCCAGCGCATTCCGAGTGTGATACCACTCAGAAATGTACCCGCCATCGGCATTCATTTTCGCCTTGGGGGGAAGGTCGAACACAAGGACGCCGCTATCGAGTGGGTGCCCGCCAAGGGGTGCGCGCGGCATGAGTGACCATGGCGCTGCGCGCCACACGCTGCCCATTGCGCGCAACACGCGCGCGGGCGGCGCGTGGATCACCCGCGTAACCGAAAAGCTCTTGTCATTCGTGCCGAGCATCATCGATGCATGGCGCTCGGTACGGTCGACATCGTGAGGTTCTGTGACGACGGGCGCTCCCCGCGCATTGCGCGGCATCTCGGCGAGTGCGAGATCGATGAACTGAGCCGAGATCCCTGCCTCGACGGCGGCCTGCCGCACTCGTTCGATGGGATGTCCGCTTCCGGGGGTTGGATGCGAGCCGGAGTTCACCACGAGCGCCGAGTTCGCGCGTCGGGTATCGATTCGCGAGAGCGTCTCCGCCTGCAATTGCGCCGCGCGGCGCCAGAGCGCCTCCGCTGCACGCTCGGAGATGATGGTATCGCCTCTGCTTTCTTCCTCACGCGAGTGTTGCGATGCCGTGTCCAATGCCTTGGAGAGCGCCTCCGCGAGCGCCTCACCACTCGCATAGCGCGCGTCGGGGTTCTTTGCGAGGCAGCGATCGACGACGGCACCGATCGCCTGCGGCACGTTCGGCGCCACGGCACAGAGGGCCGGCGCCGGCCGCGTGACGTTCGCGACGAGGACGGCGTGTGCTGCGAGCCCGTCGAAAGGCAGGCGTCCGCTCAGCAGGTAGAAGGCGACGACGCCGAGTGCGTACAGATCGCTGCGTCCATCCAGCGCGTCGCCGCTCGACTGCTCGGGTGACATGTAGTGGACGGTACCGAGGACGTTGCCGGTGGCGGTCAGGTTCTCAGCGTTGAGATCGCGCGCGATACCAAAATCCGTCACGATGGCGCGGCCCGTCGCTCGCTCGACGAGGATGTTCTCAGGTTTTACATCGCGATGAATCACTCCGCGCGCGTGAGCGTAGGCGAGCGCCCATGCGACGTCGCGCAGCCACGGAATGACGTCACCCGGCGGAAGTGGCCCACGCGCCGCGACGCGCTCTGCGAGACTCTCACCGTCCACGTACCCCATGATGAAGTAGGCACGTCCATCCGTGTCCGCTGCGCCGTGAATGGGAATGATGTTCGGGTGCGAGAGTTGCGCCGCCGTGCGCGCTTCACGAAGAAAGCGCGTGCGCGAATCGTCCGATGCATGCGCGGGGAGAAACTTGATCGCGACAAGGCGATCGAGGCGGCGGTCGCGCGCGAGCACCACCACCCCCATTCCGCCACGTCCGAGCTCGCGCACAAGATCGAACTCTCGCGCGATGGCGGATCGCAGGTCGTCGATCTCGTCCATTGATCTCTTCCTTACGCCCTGGGGTGCGACTTCTCGTACACTTGTTTGAGGCGCTCGACGCTCGTGTGCGTGTAGATCTGCGTCGTCGAAATCGACGAGTGGCCGAGTAACTCCTGGACCGCGCGAAGATCTGCCCCGTTGTCGAGCAGGTGCGTCGCAAAGGTGTGTCGCAGCGAGTGCACGCTGAGTCCCGCGTCCTCGTCAATTTCCGAGAGGAACGCGGAAACGACCTTCTGCACCATCCGCGGACCGATCCGTTTTCCGGTGCGCGCGAGAAAGTATGCGCTGCGCTCGCCCTTCGGCCCAACAGTGCGCAAGAGTTCGTCGCGCTTCGATTCGTAGTTCCGGAGTGCGAGCATGGCGTGATCACCAACCGGGATGATGCGCTCCTTCCTTCCCTTCCCTCGCACCTTGACCTGCTGGCTGACGAGATCCAAGTCGCCGCGGCTCAACCCCTGGAGCTCCGAGAGACGCATGCCGGTCGAATAGAACAGCTCGAGGATCGCGAGGTTCCGCACGTCGCCAAAGTTGCCTTCCATTGCGCGCAACTCGGCCATCTGAAACAACAAGTCGATCTGCGCCCGATCGAGATAGCCGGGCAGGTATTTCTCGAGCTTGGGCGCGCCAACAGCCTTCGCCGGATTCACCTCGACCATCTCGTTGCGGTGCATCCAGCGGTAAAAACTTCGCACGCCGGAAAGGGTGCGTGAGATGGTACGCTTGCCCACGCCGCGGCGCGCAAGCTGCGCGAGGAAGCCACGCATCGCGAGACGATCGACGCTCTCCCACGTCCAACGTTCGGTACCGAAGAAGCCCGACACGAACTGGACGAATTCGTGCAAGTCGCGCTCGTACGCCTTGACCGTGTGCGGAGACACGTCGCGCTCCTTGGCGAGATGTCGCAGGTACTCCTGCACATCCGAGGGCGCTTCCGTTGCTCGCTCGGACGTCATGCTCACACGCGCGCGCTACTCGCGAGGAGCACGTCGTCGCGCCAGCGTGTCATATGCTCGAGTGCCCGCGCGGCGAGCGCCTCCTTTTTCGCCCGCTTGTCTTTCACGCGTTTCTCGAGATCATCGACGAGCCCATAATTCGCGTTCATCGGCTGGAAGTGTCGCGGATCCGCTTCGCGCATGTAGCGGTAGAGGGCGCCCAGCATCGTCGTTGGTGGCGGCACGACAGGTTCATCGCCCGCGAGCAGGCGCGAGAGGTTGATACCGGCGAGCAACCCGGTGGCGGTGCTCTCGGTGTATCCCTCGACGCCGGTGAGCTGCCCGGCAAAGAGCGTCATCGGATCGTCGCGCAGCGCCAGGTGCGGCAGCAATGCGGCGGGCGCATTGAGATACGAGTTCCGATGGATCGAACCAAAGCGCAAGAACTCCGCGTTCTCGAGGCCGGGAATCATCCGAAACACGCGCTGCTGCTCCGGGTAGCGGAGCCGCGTTTGAAAACCGACCAGATTCCACATGCGTCCACCGCGATCCTCCATGCGAAGCTGCACGATGGCATACGCTTCCCTGCCGGTGCGCGGGTCGGTCAATCCAACGGGCTTCATCGGCCCGAAGCGCAACGACTCGCGCCCTCGCTTCGCCATCTCCTCCGCGGGCATGCAGCCTTCGAAGTACGGCACGGCATCGAACTGGTGCGCGCTGGCCTGATCGGCCTGCGTGAGCGCATCGAGAAACAGCTCATACTGCTCGCGCGTCATCGGGCAATTGAGATAGGCGCCGTCGCCTTCGCCCTCCATCGTTTCCTTCCCGTAGCGCGACGCACGGAAGACGACGTCCAGATCGATCGAGTCGTAGTCGATGATCGGCGCGATGGCGTCATAGAAGGCCAACGACTCCACGCCAAGTCTCGATCGGATGTTTTCAGCGAGTGCCGAGGAGGTCAACGGTCCGGTCGCCACGATTCCCGGAGACGGTAGCTCCGTCGCCTCGCCACGCTCGAGCGTGATGCGCGGATGCGCGAGCACGCGTTCATGCGCCGCGGAGGAGAACACGTCGCGATCGACCGTGAGGGCACTTCCGCCGGGTACGCGCGCGCTGTCGGCGCACTCCAGGATCATCGAGCCGAGGAGGCGCATTTCCGCCTTGAGCAGGCCGTGTGCGTTGCTCGTTTCGGTGCTCTTGAAGGTGTTGGAACACACCAGTTCGGCGAGCCGGTCGGTCTTGTGGGCCTCGGTGGCGACGACGGGCCGCATTTCGTGCAGTACGACGTCGTGGCCGCGCTGCGCCAGTTGCCATGCGGCTTCGCTGCCGGCAAGTCCGCCGCCGATGATGTGAACGGGTTGGGGCATGACTGCAATCTAGCTGGCTTGGGCGAACATACGTACGAACGTGCCGGGTAGAACCACATACGTACGAGGTACGCGGACTCTGGTACCCTGACTGGCAGACAGGCCAAAAGGAGCCATCGAAAGAGCGTCGCCAATAACGCCGTTCTTGGACCTCGGAACGGCGTTTGGCGTTGCGTCGATGCCATCCAATGTTTCGATGGCTCCTCTTGGGATGAATGCCAGTCCGGGTACAAGGTTCCAGGTACCTCGTACGTCGGTGCATCCAACGCGACACGGCATCAAGTCCCGACCTCCACCTGCCGATGCTCATGGGTGTGGGAGCCCTGTACATTCCCCCGCCTCCCCCACGGTTTCACTCTGGATTTTGATGACCGACCACCAGGGCCGACGTTTCCGCGTGGCCTACGTCCTCCTTGCCTCCGCGTTCGCGATTTCCGGCGTGGGTTGCGGCGAGCCGAGACCGTATGTCATCGGCGTCGCCCTTGACCGGAGTGCGCTCGACGGCGTCGCTGCCGCTGCGCAACGCATCAACGCGCGGGGTGGCATCGACGGGCACCGGCTCGTCATCGACACGGCATCCGGCGTGGGGGGCACCACCGCGCGCGGCGCGCTGGAGGCCGCGGAAAAGTTTGCCGCCGACCCGCGCATTCTCGCGGTCATCGGGCACTCCAACAGCGGCACCAGCCTCGCCGCCTCGCAGGTGTACAACACGAGGCACGTCGTGCAGATCTCGCCGGCCGCGACCTCTCCACTGTACTCGGACGCTGGGCCGTACAGCTTTCGCCTCGTAGGGAGTGACGTGCATCAGGCCGCGTTTCTGGCGGGTCACATCGCGCGGAGTTCAGCCGCTCCTCGTGCCGCGATCATGTACGTGAACAACGACTATGGTCGCCCGTTGCATGATGCCGTAGTCGAGAACCTGCGCACGGCGGGAATCGTCCCCGTATACGTCTCGCCCTTTGCGCAGCGAGACTCCGCCGGTGACGCGGAGGTGCTCGACGCGCTGACACGCGCGCGCCCCACGGTGCTCATGTGGATTGGCCGCGCCTTCGACCTCCAGCGCATCGCGCGCGAGCTTCGCGTCCGGATGCCAAACCTCCTTGTGTTGGCGTCCGATGCCTTTCCGGGAGGCGGTGCGCGCCTCGATTCCGCTGGCCTGCTCGACGGGGTCCGGCACGTCCGGCTCCTGGATCTCGATCGCGCGGACACCGTTCTTGCCGGCCTTCGAGCCAGTTATCGGAAGGACGGTCGCGACATCAACGATCAGGCCGTCCTCTCCTACGACGCGGTGAATCTTCTGGCGGAGGCGATCAGAGCCATGGGCCCCGACCGCGAGCGCATTCGCGTGTGGGTCGAGCAAATCGGGATGGCGCGGCCCGTGTTCGCCGGCATCAGCGGGTCGATCGCCTTCGGACCTCAAGGTGACCGTCAGCCGCAGTACTTTCTGTACGTGATCGGGAAAAAGGACGACCGCCCGCTACCTGATTCCCTTCGACAACGCCCGCGATGACGGCCTCACGGACAGGCGCGGCTTCGGGGCGGACCCTCCGGCGAATGCTGTTGGTCGTCGCGCTGTTGACGTCATCGGCCGCGGCGGCGGCGATGTTGGGCGCCGTGTCGCTGGTCAAGTCGCTGCGCGAAAACGTGGAGCGCGACACGGAAGTCTTCATGGAAGAGCAGCGCATGGCCGACCGCATCGTCGTGCTGACGAACGAGCAACAGCTCGCGGCCTACCGCGAGCTCGAGCGACCAGGAACCGTCAACACCGCGCTGTTCAGTGCACGCGGCGACAGTGCGTATCGCGAGATGCGGCGTTACCTCTTCCACGAGCTGTCGCTGGAGGCGCGCCTTCAGGTCGAGAGCATCAAGGAAGCGCACCAGCTCTTCGAGGTCGCGGCCAATCGTTCGTTCGACCTGAGCAACGCCGGACGCACGGACGAAGCGCGCAAACGTCTTTCCAGTCTCGATGCGCGCGCGGAGGCGCTCGACTCCGCCGTGTCGAAATTCCGCGCCGCACGCGAGCGGCAGCGCAACGAATTCCGGGCGAGCCACGCGGTGCTGGCACAACGACTGGACCGTGCACTCCTCCTCGTTGCCGGCGCACTGGTGTTGCTCGGCATCGTTGTCGCCGTGACGCTCCTACGCCGCGTGCTGCGTCCCCTCGATCACCTCGCGACAATGGCGGGCCGCATCGCGGAGGGCGATACACTCGCTCGCGTGCCTCCACAGAATTATCGCGAGTTCGACGTCGTGGCGAACGGCTTCAATCACATGGCGGGGCGAGTCCAGGCCGCGCGCGATGAGGTCGTGGCCCAGAACCTGGAGCTGCACCAGGCGCTGGAACACTTGCGTGCCACGCAGGAAGACCTCGTTCAGCACGAGAAGTTGAGTGCCATGGGACAGATGCTCGCCGGCCTCGCACACGAGTTGAACAATCCGTTGGCGGGGATTCTTGGCATGGCCGAGGTGCTTCAGGATGAATTGGCGCGAGCACCGGAGCGCGACACCCGCGAGCTCGGCACGGAGTTCGCCGAGCCGTTGGTGCGAGAGGCCGTTCGCGCGAATGCGCTCGTGCGGAGCCTGCTCCAATTCGCGCGCAAACCCGGCGACGTTCTCGAGTCCGTGCCGCTCGGCGCCACGCTCAGCACGGCGGTCGGACTGCGCGCACATGCCTTCGCCCAACAGGGAAAGACAGTGCGCGTCGATATTCCCACCGACCTGTGCGTGATCGCGGAAGCGCAGAAGCTCCAACAGGTGGCCGTGAACCTCATCAACAATGCGCTCGATGCCCTCGTGACCGGAGGCGGAACGGGGCTCGTGATTTCCGCAACGCATGACGGCGGCGAGTTCGTGCTCGTTGAATTCCACGATGACGGACCAGGCATCCCTGATATCGCGCTGGCATTCACCCCATTCCATACGACGAAGGCGGCCGGCAAGGGCACCGGCCTTGGCCTGGGGCTCGTGACGCGCTTCGTCAAGGAGTTTGGCGGAACGGTAAATGCGCACAACGTGACGCCACGCGGGGCATGCATCACGGTGCGTCTGCTCGTGGCACCGGAGCCGCCGTCCGAGTCGAGAAATGAGTCTGAGGAGGACAACTGAGCCGAATTCCGGATCGCCGTCGCCTTGGTCACCTTGGGAAAGGTGTCGCGGTGGCGTTCGGGCTGCTGGCGATTCTCGCCTGCCGCGATCCCGAGCCGTACCGCATCGGGGTCGTGCTCACCGCGACCGGGAATCCAGGGGCAGTGCTGGCCACCGAGTTCATCAATCGGAACGGCGGAATTGGCGGAGTGCCCCTCGTGCTGGTGAACCTCGGCGATTCACCAACCGGCAGTGCTCCCCTCGCGCTCGATGCGGCAGAACGCCTGGTCGCCGATCCGCGGGTGCTCGCGGTGGTCGGACACTCGAACAGCAGCGCCAGTCTTGCGGCCTCGCAAGTGTACAATTCCCGGCACGTCGTGCAGATCGCCCCAACGAGCACGACACCGCTCTTCAACCGCGCCGGCCCCTGGAGCTTCCGGCTGGTCGCGAGCGATGAGTACCAGGCGCCCTTCATCGCCGCGGCGGTCGCTGCCGAACATCCCGACCGCGTCGCGGTGGTCTATGTCAACGACGTGTATGGTCGCTCGCTCAACAGCCTGCTGGCGCACGAGTTGGAGAAGTCGAAGATCGCCGTGGTGGCAACCTTGCCCTACGTGGAAACCGAGTCGGCGAATCAATCCGATCTCGTGTCGTCGCTCGCGAAATATCGACCGACGCTGCTGGTGTGGCTGGGACGAAGCGCGTATTTCGACGACATCACGGCGCCACTCGGAAAGGCGCTACCGGGACTTCGCGTGCTGGCCAGCGACGGCTTTGGCGGGCGAACCGCACGATTGGACTCGTCGGTCCTGGGAGAGGTTCGTCACGTCCGACTTGTCGACATGAATCGGGCCGACACCACCCTTCAGCGCGTTCGGCAGCTGTACCGGGAGAGGGAGAAGACCGAGATCAATGACGAAGCGGCGCTCTCGTATGACGCAGTTCTCCTGCTGGCGGAGGCCATCCGACGCGTTGGCCCCGATCGGGCCCGCGTTCGGGAGTGGCTGTCGCACGTGGGACGGGATGCGCCGGCATACAACGGCATCACGGGGCCGATCGCTTTCGTGAACGGCGGCAGCCGGAAGGCACAATACTCCTGGGGTATCGCGCACGCCGCTTCTCCGGTGCCGCGGCGTGCGCCATGAGGCGAGAGGGAACACCAAGTCTTCGCCGCACGTTGCGGGTGAGCGCCATCGCAGTCGTCGTCGTTGCGAGTGCCGCGACGCTCATGGCCTTGTACCTGACGCAGTCTGCAGGCGCCGAGATTGAAACGGACCGCAATGCGTTCGTGGACGAACAACGCATCGCCGACCACATCGTGGCGCTCACGTACCAACAGCAGCTCGAAGCGTTTCGCTATCTCCAGGACCTGAAGGAGGAGCACCGACGCGCCTTCGACGTGCGCGGTGACTCGGCGGAGGCGGAGATGCAGCTCTACCTCTTCCAGCAACTCTCGCCTGCGGCGCGCCTCGAAGTGGAGCGCATGAAGGAGGCGCATCAGCAGTTCGAGGTCACGGCGCATCGCGTACTCGAACTGGCCGAGCGTGGCGAACGTGATGAGGCGCAGCGAAGAAATGCACAACTCGCGGGCGGGGCGGCCGTGCTCGATTCGTCTGTGACGGGCTTCCTGCTCGCCCGAATCGCGCAGCGCTCCGCGCTTCAGACCCGATATGCGGCGCTGACCGCGCGCGTACGGGTCTCACTCGCGCTCATGGGCGTCGCGCTCCTCGCTCTGGCCGGCATACTGTCTCGCCAACTCGAGCGTCGTGTCCTTGCGCCACTCAACCAACTCATTGCGGTCGCGAAGCAAATCAGCGGCGGCGACGCCAACGCGCGTGTTCCACCTCAGAAGTACGCCGAGCTCGAACAGGTCGCGCTGTCCTTCAACGACATGGCCGCAAGCATCCATCGCGCGCGCGAGACGACGGAGACGCAAAACGATGAATTGCGTGAGTCACTCGACCAGCTGCATCGAGCACAGGGGGAACTGGTGCAGCGCGAGAAGCTCAGTGCCATGGGGCAGATGCTCGCTGGTCTTGCGCACGAACTGAATAACCCGCTCGCCAGCGTCCTTGGTATCGCGGAGTTGCTCCGGATCGAGATGAAGGCATCGAACGACAGCGCCACGCGACACCTTGGCGCCGAGCTGGCCGAACCCCTCGCTCGTGAGGCGGAGCGCGCGCGGGACCTTGTTCGCAACCTGTTGAGCTTCTCGCGGAAATCATCCGGCATGGCAGAGCCGGTGGCACTTTCTGCGGCCGTGCGAATTGCGATGGGCCTCCGCGCGTCCGCGTTCACCCAGGCGGGAAAACGGCTCGAGATGGAAGTCCCCCCCACGCTGTACGTCATGGCGGACGTGCAGAAACTCGAGCACATCATCATCAACGTCGCCAACAATTCGCTCGATGCGATGTCGGCGGCATCGGGTACGGTACTTCGGATTTCCGCCACCCAGGACGGTGACGATCGCGTTCGCCTCGTCCTCGAGGACGACGGGCCCGGCTTTGCCAATCCTGCTGCGGTGTTCGACGCGTTCTATACGACCAAACCGGCAGATCAAGGCACGGGACTCGGCCTCACACTCGTGCAGCAATTCGTTCACGAGTTCGGCGGGGAGGTCAGTGCGGAAAACCGTGAAGGCGGCGGCGCGCGTGTGGTGGTCCGCATGCGCAGCGCGAAGCCGCCAGTGCAACCTGATCTCGCACCGGCCGTCAACCCCAGGATCGCGTCGGGGAGTCATCCTGTCATCCCAAGGCCTCAACCGCCACGAACCACTGCTGTCCCGCGCGCTCCAGGACGAAGGCGCCGCATCCTCATCGTTGATGATGAGGCATCGCTGCGCGAGATCCAGCGCCGCCTTCTGTCGCAGGAAAACGTCGACGTCCTGCTCGCGTCCAATGCCGAGGAAGCACAGCAGACGCTGCTGACCGAGCCGGTGGACCTGGTCATCTCCGATCTTCGCATGCCGGGCCGAACGGATGGGAGAGGCCTGATGGCATGGATCGATGCGACGCTGCCGCACCTCACCCCTTATACGCTCGTGGTGTCCGGCGATACGCATGGAGCCCAAAACGGCGACCTTGAACTACCGTCGACCCGCGTCCTGAGCAAACCGTTTACCCGCGATGAGTACCTGTCGCGCGTCCGCGCGTTACTCAGCACGACACGAGACTGAGCACGCAATCACACGGGCGGCGCCGCCATCGCGAGCGGGATGTCGATCACGAACGTCGTGCCCTCTCCCGCAACGCCAGTCGACGACACGGTAATCGCACCGCCGTGCCCTTCCACGATCTCCTTCGCGATCAGCAACCCGAGCCCAGTACCACCTGCGGCGCGCGTCGCCTGCCCCGGGAGGCGGTGATACTTGGCGAACAACGTCGGCAACTGCGTGGGCTCGATGCCCGCACCGGTATCACTCACGCTAATGCGCGCTCGCGCTCCGTCCGATTCGAGCGTTACCGTGATCGTACCTTCGTCCGGCGTGTACTTGATGGCGTTCGACAGCAGGTTCTCCAGCGATTGTTCCAGCTTCGGGCCATCGGCATCGGCGAAGATCTCGCCCGCGGGGACATGCACGACGAGGTGCTGGCGTTTTACGCCCACCTGCGGCTCCGCGGTCGACGCGGCACGACGCACGATGACACACAGGTCCGTCATTTCGCGATCGAGACGCAGATAACCGGCGTCGATCTTCGCAAAATCCAGATAATCCGTGATGAGGCGCAGCATCTTCTCGCCAGCCGTGGATGCAATTTCCACGAGTTGCGTCTGCTTCGGCGTCAGCGGCCCGCCCTTGCCGTCCATCAGCATCTTGGTGGCGACGCGCACGTTGCCTGCGGGGTTGCGGAGATCGTGCGTCACCATCGAGTAAAAGTCGGCCTTCACGCGCTGCAACTGTTCGATCTCATCCAACGCCGCCTGGAGCTCGCTCACGCGCTCGGCGAGTGACCGCTGGCTCGCGCGCAGGGCAGCGCCGATCTCGTTCCGCCGGCGCTGATTGACGCACGCCGCCGAGTGGTAGCGCACGCGTGCGACCAACTCGACACGGTCCGGCAGCTTGACGAGATAGTCGCTTGCCCCGTTCGCGAACGCGTCGTGCTTCACGCGCGCATCTTCCTTGGTGGAGAGCACGATGATCGGCGTCTCCATCGTCGGGCCATTCGCGCGAAAGCGCTGGAGCAACTCGAGGCCATCGACGCCGGGCATGACGAGATCCTGGAGGATCACGGTCGGCGCGATGTCGTTGGCGATGTCCACAGCGAGCAGCGGGTCCGCGCAGTAGTGGAACGCCAGGTCGGGCTGGTCGGCGAGGAGACGCCGCACGGCCTCGCCGACGAAGGGTTGGTCGTCGATGAGGAGCACCATGCCACCAAGCGGCGATGTTGCATCCGGCGGTGGCTCCGTCGCCACGTCCTTGTCAGCGAGTGGTTGCATTGACCGGTGGCGTGATGGCCGCTTGCGAGCCGGACGATCGTTCGGCGAGTCGCATCGATTGATTGAGGAAGGGACCGATTCGTTCCAACGCCAACACATCCGTCGCCGCGTTCGCCTCGGCGGCGGCACGCGGCATTCCATACACGGCGGACGTCTTCTCATCCTGCGCGATCGTGCGTGCGCCCGCAACACGCAGCTTGCCCAGTCCGATCGCGCCGTCCCGTCCCATCCCCGACAAGACCACGCCGATGACCGCGCCCCGCCAGTTGTTCGCGACACTTTCGAAGAGTACGTCGGCCGAGGGCCGGTACAACGCCGTCGCGGGCTCGCGTTCGTAGCCGAGCGTGCCGTTGGCGCGCAAGACGAGATGGAGGTCTCCCGCGGAGACGTAGACGTGACCGGCGAGCGGCCGGGTGCCCTCCTGCGCGACCTGCACCGAGAACGATGCCTGGCTGTCGAACCAGTCCGCCATCGAGTCGACGAACTCGGCGTCGACGTGCTGTACCACCAACACGGCGGCCTGAAGATCGGCTGCGAGGTCGCGCAGCACGTGCGCGACGGCCGGCGGCCCCCCGGCGGAGGCGCCGATCACGATCAGGCCCGCCACGGGTGGGCCATCCATTTTCGTGGATAGTCGAGGAGGGACGAAACGCGGAAGCCCCACCTGTCCTACGAGCTTGATCTTGTTCATCAGCGCTTTCGTCGACGCTTCGCCCGAGTCCGCGGCCAGCGTTGGCGTTGCCACGACGTCAACGGCTCCTGCACCGAGAGCGGCGAACACCTTGCTCGTGTTCCTCGACACGTCGCCGGTGACGACGAGGATGGCACACGGCGTCGCCGACATGATCTGGCGAATGGCCTCGACGCCGTCCATGACCGGCATGAGGAGGTCCATGAGGACAACGTCCGGCGGGTCCTGCGCACACCGGCGTACCGCCTCCGCACCATCGCGCGCGATCCACGCCAGTGTATGGTCAGGTGCACCCGCCACCGCTCGACGCAGCACTTCCACCGCGACCGCGTCGTCGTTGACCACCGCGATCCTCATGTCGCACTCCCGATGAAGTCTTCGATCGCGCGAAGCATCGTTTCATCATAGAAGCTGCCCTTCGTGAGGTAGTAGTCGGCGCCCGCATCGAGTCCGCGCCGACGATCCTCATCACGATCCTTGTATGACACGATCATGACGGGTGTGTTCCGAAGCTGTGGATCGCCCTTGATGCGAGTCACCAATTCGATGCCGTCCATGCGTGGCATGTCGACGTCCGTGACGACCAGGTCGTAATGCCCGGTGCGCACGGCGTTCCATGCGTCCATTCCATCCACAGCAACGTCGACGGCGTAGCCCTTAGCTTCGATCATCTTTCGCTCGAGTTCGCGAACGGTGAGTGAATCATCCACTACCAGCACGCGCTTTCTGGCGCCGGAGTGCGTCGCGGGCTCAGCGCGCATCGGATCGAGCCGCCCACCCGCGACGAGATTCGCCGCGGACCGAAGGAGATCATCGACATCGAGCACGAGCGTCGGCGCGCCGTCCGGCAACAGCGCCGCACCGCCGACATCCTGCACCTTCCCGAGTCGGCTATCCATGCCGCGAAGTACAAGCTCCTGTTCGCCGATGAAGCGATCGACCACGATGCCGAGCAGCGAGTCCTGCTCACCGACCACGACCACCGAGACGATCTCTTCGAGGCCCGGCGTCGCTCGGCCAAGAAGCTGATGCGCCCAGATCAGGCCGACCTGTTGATTGTCGAGCGCGAAGTGCTGGCGCCCTTCAATGGACTCGATCTCGTCACGCGCCACACGAAGCAGGCGATGCACGCGGGCTAACGGGAACGAGTATGTCTCGCCGGCAACCTCCACGACGAGTGCGCGCACCACGGAGAGCGTGAGCGGCAGCTGCAACTCGAATCGCGTTCCGCCCGTGGGTACGGGAATGATGCGAACGTCTCCGCCGATCTCGCGCACTGCCGTGAAGACCGCATCGAGACCAACACCCCGACCTGAAATCGCGGTCACTTCGTCGCGCAATGTAAAACCGGGGAGAAAGAGAAAGTGCGTCAATTCGAGGGCGCTCATCTCCGCCGCCGCATGGCGCTCCGCAAGCCCTCGCTGCACGACTCGCTCACGCACGGCTTCGAGATCGACGCCCTTGCCGTCGTCCTCGACGCTCACGAGCAGGCGCCCTCCCGCGTGCCGCGCCTCGACGCGCACCGTTCCGCGCGCCGGTTTGCCCCAACGCTCGCGCTGCACCGGCGTCTCGATCCCGTGGTCCACGGCGTTCCTGATCAAGTGGCCAAGCGGCGCCTCGAGCCGGCGCAAGACTTCACGGTCAACAGGTGTGGCATCTCCAACCAGGACGACGCGCGCATCCTTGCCCAGCTCGCGCGCGGTGTCGCGCAGCATGCGCGGCATGCCGGCGACGCCCTCTCCAAAGGGCCGCATACGAGCATCGAGCACCCCCTCGTACACGTGCGAGACGATGTCAGACACGCGTTGGCCGATGGAATCGAGCTCGCTCGCGTGCTCGCGACGGAGTGCCACCGAGTCGAGGATCGTCCGGTGCAGCGAACCGAGCGCGCGCAGCGCGTCCTCGTTTCCCTGGTGCTGCGAAAGTGCGGAACGCAATTCGTCCAGTGCCCGTTCGACCGTGCGATCCGATCGCCGCGCTCGCGTATCGTTTCCGGTGTGCGAGAGCAGCACACGCGACGCGACCAGCGCTTCACCGGCCAGTGACAGCAGCCGTTCGGTATTGTCGATCGCGGCACTCGCGGGAAGCTCGCCAATCTCGAGGATCTGCATGGTCTCACGCGACCGCGCGGTCGATTTGCGCGGCGCAGGAGGCGGTGGGAGAGCTTCCACGACGGGAGCTGGGGCGCCGACACTCTTGAGCGACGCAATGACCGACGAGATCGCGGCCTGCGTCTTCGGGTTCTCGGCTGCACCCGGTTCCATCTGTGATGCGGCTGACAGTGCATCGACCGCCTGCAGCAGGACATCGACTCGCTCGCGCGTGAGCTCGATGCGGCCTTCCTGCGCACCGACGAAGCACTCTTCCAGCTCATGCGCCAGCCGGACGGCGCTGTCATGTCCGACAATCCGAGCGGCACCCTTGAGCGAGTGTGCGGCACGCATCAACTCCTCGAGATGCTCAGCAGTGATGCCGTCCTCCAGCGCGATGAGGCCGTCGGTGAGCTTCGCGACCTGACTCTGCGCCTCGACGCGAAAGAGCTCCGCGAGGGAGAAGTCATCGATGCTCATGCGATTGCGGTCGACAAGGCATCGAGCACCTGTGTGGCGTCGAGGATGCCGACGGTGCGCCCGTCCACTTCGAGCATTGCCGTGGTGTAGGACGTTGGTGCCCGAGTGAGTGTCGGCGGTGCGGCCCGCAGCAGGGCGGGATCGTAGTGATGAACGCCCCATACCTCGTCGACCGTCATCGCCAGACGCCCGCGCGAATCACGCATCACGACCAGTCGCGGCGAGACCCGCCGGCCCGCATGCGCGCCCGTGTCGGCGTTTCGCTGAATTCCCAGAAGCCCTGACAGCAGCACATGCACGATGAGATCGCCCCCGACATTCACGAGGCCTGCGCCACTCACACCGCGGCGGTGCGGCAGCGAATGGACCAACGAGGGCGCCTCCACCCGGTCGAGCGCAGCAGTCGGCAATCCCAGCCACTCGGTGCCGATACGAAAGACGAACACCGACGACATGGCAATGTCGTCCCGTGTCCTGGCGCGCGCGTAGTGCGCCGTCGCGGCATCGAGCGCCTCATCATCAAGTGGCCGGTCGCGCACCTGGTCGATCGCGTCCGTCACGCGGCGCCTCCGGCCTCGTCAGCGAGCCGTCGCCGCGCCCGCGCGCGCAACCGGCTCGCTGCGGTTGTCTCGCCGCGCCCGTCGAGCGTCGCGGCAAGGTGCAGCAGTGCATCCGTGTGCGACGGATCCAGGTACAGCGCGCGTCGATAGCACGTCTCGGCACGCGCGTCGTCAGCGAGCGCCGCGTACGTCGTCCCCATGATCGCCAGTAATTCGGCGCTCACGTCCTTGCCGCTGAGCGCGCCCTCGCCGAGTTGAATGGCGTCGGTGAGGCGGCCCGCATTCGCGAGCTGCGCTATTTCCGCGATCAGGGGTGTTTGTTCGTTTTGTCGCCCTGAGCGTAGCGAAGGGCCTGCACCTTCTGTTGTTGTCCGCTCGTTTTGTCGCGGTGGACGAACGCTCTTCCGCTCGTTTTGTCGCCCTGAGCGAAGGGCCCGCACTTTTCGCACGCCGTTTCTTGCGTGCAGGCCCTTCGCTACGCTCAGGGCGACAAAACGGGCGCGGTTCAGGGTGATTGACGATATCGCCCTCAGGCTGATACTGAAACAGAAAACTCCGCTCCGCCCCTGGCACCGGAAGAAACCCGGCGCGCCGCACGGCAAACGTATCGGCTGCGCCGACCACGAGCACGCCATTCTGCGCGAGCAGCGATGTCAACGTTGCGAGCACGCGCGCCTGCGTCGAGACATCGAAGTAGATGAGGAGATTGCGACAGAAGATGACGTCATACGCCGTTCGTGGCGGCGCGAACGCCGCATCGAGCAGATTACCTTGCACGATCCGCACGAGCGCACGCACTTCCTCGCGTATCGCTCGCCCGCCTCCGGCGTCCGTGAAGAAACGGAACCAGTGGTCCTCCGTGCTGCGAAAGGCCGCACCGCGATACACCCCTTCGCGCGCACGACGAACTGCTTCGCGGCTCAGGTCTACCGCGTCGATCGTCATGGCGGCAGCCGGGACGCCGGCGGCGAGCAGCGTCATCGCAATGGAGTACGGCTCCTCGCCGGTGGAGCACGGCGCGCTCAACACGCGGAGCGGCGCATCTGCCGTTGGACGCCCCTCGCCATGCGCCGCGCGCAGCGCGACGGCATCGAGCGCCTCTGGCTCCCGAAAGAAGTACGTTTCCGGAATGACCACTTCCTCTACGAGCTCCTGGACTTCCTCTCGATGAGAGTCGAGGTGCGCCTCGTACGCTGCCACGCTGTCGATTCCGGCGATCTGCATTCTGCGGCGCACGGCGCGCTGCACGAGCGAACTCCCTACGGTCGTTGGGTCGAGGCCGATCCGCTCGTGCAGCATGCGCTCGATGCGGCCAGTTCCGTCGCGCGACGCGTCTGCGGTCGCGCTCATACCGCGCTTCCGGCGCGAAAGAGTGCATCGCGAATCTCGGCGGACAAGAGCGTGCTTACGTCGACCCGCTGAACGACGCCTTCCGGCGTCGTCAACACGGGGCCGAGGTACGCCGCTCCGTCCGTCGCCACGCCGGGATTGACGAAAGTAGACGGATCCACGCGCAACGTGCCTGTGGCCGCGGGAACGAGGAGGCCAAGCAAGCAACTGCGACCCAACTCGGACTCGCGAGCGAGCGCGTCGGGCGTCCAGCGCACGATGACGATTCGCGTCGCAAGGCGCGCCGGCGTCGCCTTGCCGAGTGCAAGCAGGTTGAGGTCGACAATCGGAATGGCGTCATCGCGATAGTTCATCACGCCGGCAATGCCGGCAGGTGCTCCGGGCAGCACCTTGAGACGCACGAGCGGAACGACCTCCTCCACCACCGACGACTCGATGGCATAGCGATCCTCGCCGAGACGGATCACCAGAAAGAGAAGGTCTGCCGCCACCCGCGTCAGCCGGCCAGGGTGAAGCGCGAGACTCCGCTCTGCAGCCCGCGCGCCGCGTCATTGAGCTGCTCGATGGCCATGTTCGACTGCCGCAGCGAATCAGCGGTTTGCTGCGCGGCGACGCTGAGCTGCGCCAGCGCATCGCTGATTTGCTGCGCACTGATCGATTGCGATTGCACACCCTCGTTCACCGCGTCGAAGCTCGGCGTAAGTGTCTGCACCTGGTCGATGATCTCGGAGAGCTGCGTCGTCACTTGCCCGACCGCCTCACCGCCGCGACGCACTTCCTCGGAGAACTTGTCCATGCCCATGACGCCGGCCGACACGGCGGATTGCATCTCCTTGACGAGCTGCTCGATGTCGAAGGTGGCGACCGCGGTCTGGTCGGCGAGGCGTCGGATCTCGCGCGCGACTACGGCAAAGCCGCGCCCATGCTCGCCCGCCTTTTCCGCTTCGATCGCCGCATTGAGCGAGAGCAGGTTCGTCTGGTCGGCAACCTTGTTGATCGTCGTCACGACCATGCCGATGTTCGCGGCTTTCTCGCTCAACAGCGCGAGTCGTGAGTTGATCAGGTTGGAGGCTTCGCCGATCTGGTGCATCGAGGTCTCCATGCGCTGGAGACTGCCCTGCCCGCTCAACGCGAGCGCCGACGTCTGCGTCGCGACCTCGGATACTTCCTCGACAGTCCGCGCCAGCTCTTTCGATGTCGCGGAGATGCGCGATGCCGTCGCACCCACTTCCGACGTCGTCGCAGCGATCTCGGTCGCCGTTGCCTGCTGCTGTTTCGAGGTGGCCGCGATTTCCGTCGCCGAGCTGTTCACCTGAATGCCGGATTGTTGTACCTGCCCAATGAGCGAGGTGAGGTCGTCTGCCATCCGGTTGATGCCTTCGCCGAGTGTTCCCAGCTCATCGCGCCGCACGATCCTTACCCGCTGCCGGAAATCACCCGCACTCATGACCTGTGCCACCGACATCAGGCGGTCGAGGCTATCCTGAATGAGCTTCGTGAGACGCCACGCACAGAGCGCTGCGACGATCGTGGCGATGACCAGCGCGATGATCAGCGTGGTAATCGCACTATTGACGAGCCCCACGATGGCCTCGGCATCGCGCACACCCGCCGCCCGGTTCATGGTGACGAGCGTATCCGTGTGCGCGATGTATTTCTCGATCAGCGGGCGAAGCTGGGTGGCCTCCGCATCCGTGATCGCGTTGTCGCCCGCGGCGGCGCGATACCGCTCCACGAACTGCAGACGCGTACTCCGTGCGAGCTCGAACTGCCGCCGGTCTTCCTCGGTGGTGATCGACAACATGTACGTCGAATCGTGGTGCGTTGCTTCGCTGAACACGCGCTCGATGGCGTCGGCGGCTTTCTGCTTCGTGACGGGGTCCGTCGCGGTGACGCGCGTCATGATCGCAGGCAGCAGATCCTTCGCGAGCGAATTCACCTGGCCCGAGATGAGAATGCCCGGGAGGACATCGACCTCGATGACCTTCGCGTCGTCCCGAATGTCCCGCAACCGAAGGAAAGTCACTCCGCCGACGGCCACCATGATCAGGATGACGGCGGAGAACGCGCTGATGATCAGCGTTCGGACGGACCAATTCTTCATACGGGAGGCAGGTGACGGGATGGAGGAAACAGGTGACAGGGGTCAGGAGACAGGAACTGCGATGCGTCTTTACTCCGAGACAGTGCCGCTGTTGCCGTTACCTGTCCCCTGCCCCTGACCCCTGTCCCCTAGCCTGCTAATACAGTCTCGGCAACATCTGGTGTTGGCGCCACATCCCATTCGTTACCGCACTTGAGACACTTCCGGAAGTCTCCACGCGCCTTCGTGAATTTCATTTCGGCGCCCACGTAACCGCATTCCGGACAGGTTTCCGCGACCGGCTTGTTCCACGCGACGAAGTCACATGTCTCGTTGGAACAAGCGTAAAAGGCCGTACCACGCTTCTTGGAACGGCGTTCGACGAGCTCACCACCATCCTTGGGGCAGAAGACGCCCGTCGGCATCGAACGTGTGCCGCGGCACTTCGGGAACGTGCTGCAGCCGAGGAACTCACCGCTGCGGCCGGAGCGCACGACCATCGGCTCACCGCAGAGATGACAGGGAATGTCCGTCATCTTCGGCTTGGCCTTTTCGCCCTTGAGCGGCCGAGTGTACGTGCAATTCTTCGGGTGGTTCTCGCAGGCGAGGAAAGGCCCGAAGAAGCCACCGCGTGGCTCGAGCTTCCCGCCGTCGAGCGGGCAGCGCTCATTCACCAGCGCGGAGAGATCGTGCGCCACGGCGATGAGGGCACCGAACTGGATATTCTTGAGCGACTTGTCGAATGGTCCCCAGAAATCCGCGAGTACGGCACGCCATCCCATTTCCCCCTCTTCCACCTTGTCGAGCTCCAACTCCATGCCGGAGGTAAAGTCGACGTTGAAGATGTCAGGGAACTGCTTGACCATCACCTTCTCGACCGTCTCGCCAAGCTCCGTCGGGAAGAAGCGCCGTTGTTCGAGGTTCACGTATCGGCGATCGGCAAGAACGCTGATGATGCTCGCGTACGTGGACGGGCGGCCGATGCCGAGGCGCTCCAGCTCCTTCACGAGACTCGCTTCCGAAAAGCGCGGAGGCGGTTCGGTGAAGTGCTGGTCCGGCGTAATCGCGTGGACAGGGATGTTCTCCCCCACCTCGATCACCGGCAACTCGTTCTCGTCCTCCAGCGCTTTCGAATCTCCTTCTTCGCGCGCTTCACGATACAACGCGAGGAAGCCCTGGAACTTGATGATGCTGCCCGTCGAGCGAAACAGGTACGAGCGGCGTCCGATGTTCGGCTGCTCCTTCGCCGGAATATCGAAATCCACGGTGGTCGTATCGAACACCGCGGGCGCCATTTGCGAACCCATGAAGCGCTGCCAGATGAGCTGATACAGCTTGTACTGGTCGGGGCTCAGGTACTTGCGAATGTCATCCGGTCGGCGCGTAGGGTCCGTGGGACGAACACTCTCGTGCGCGTCCTGGGTGTTCTTCGCCTTGCCGTCCCCATAGAGCTGCATCTTGTCGGCGAGGAACTCCTTGCCGAACAGCGTCCGCAGGTATTCTCGCGCCGTCGTCGCCGCACTCTCCGCCACGCGTGTGGAATCGGTACGCATGTAGGTGATGAGACCGACCGCGCCCTCCGGCCCGATGTCGATGCCCTCGTAGAGATCCTGCGCCACGCGCATCGTCCGCTTGGAACCGAACGACAGCTTCTTCGCCGCTTCCTGCTGCAGCGTGGACGTCGTGAAGGGCGCCGACGGATTCTTGCGGCGCTCGC
Source organism: Gemmatimonadota bacterium (assembly GCA_040389905.1). Taxonomy (GTDB): domain Bacteria; phylum Gemmatimonadota; class Gemmatimonadetes; order Gemmatimonadales; family Gemmatimonadaceae; genus AG11. The sequence continues at coordinate 87,442 of JAZJZK010000020.1, forward strand.
GACGCTTGACCTCGGTGACTTCGAAGGTCTTCTTGCCCTCGAGATCACCGAGAATGCGGTTCGCCTCGCTCTCGTTGTGGATCTCCGCCTTCTTCCCGTCGATCTGGTGCAGCTTCGCCGTGAAGCGCTGGCCAGCCTTCTCCAGCAAGGCCTCGATCGACCAATACTCGACGGGCGTGAATGCACGGATTTCCCGCTCGCGCTCCACGATCAGCCGCAGCGCAACGGTCTGCACGCGCCCCGCCGAAATGCCTTTCTTCACCGTCTTCCAGAGCACCGGGCTCGCCTTGTACCCCACGAGGCGGTCGAGCACGCGCCGCGCCTGCTGCGCTTCCACCTTGCGATCGTCGATCTCGCCAGCCTGCGCAATCGCGAGCTGGACGGCGTCCTTCGTGATCTCGTGAAAGAGCACGCGCCGCACCGGAATGCTGGAGACACCGCGCTTCGGCTTGATCTGCTCGGCCACATGCCAGGCGATGGCTTCCCCTTCGCGATCAGGATCGGTCGCGATGAAGACTTCTTTCGAGTTCTTCGCGGCCGTCTTCAGGTCGGCAATCGTCTTTTCCTTGCCAGGAATCGGCACGAGATCCGGCTCGAAGCCATGGTCGATGTCGATGCCGAGCTTCTTCTCCGGGAGGTCCATGATGTGGCCGACCGTTGCCTTCACGCGGTAGGCGCGGCCAAGGTACTTCCCGATGGTTTTGGCCTTTGCCGGCGACTCGACGATGACGAGCGACGTCGTCCCCGCCGGTTCATCCGGATACACCTCTTCTACCAACGACGCCTTCCGGCGACCAGTGGTCTTCTTCGCTGCGGTCTTCTTCACACCGGTGGCGGACTTCTTCGCCACCGTGCGTTTGGTCGTGGCTTTCTTGGCTGCCATGTTCCTAGTGAACGGTCTGAGTATCCGTCGCAGAGCCGGGATCGTCGAATCCGGCACCTTCCATCATCGAGCGCAGGTCGTCGAGCGCAATGCGTCCGTCAAACTGAAGCATTGCGCGCTCGATCACCTGCTCGAGCTCCGCGGGGTTGAGTGCCCCGGCACCGGCGAGTGCGAGCAGATGCCCCCAGGCTTCGGTGGCAAATCGGCCCCTCTCATGCGGTCCAAGAACACGTATCGTCATGTTTCTCATACTTTCGGCTATCAGCTATCAGCTATCGGCAGTGTCAGCAATCCACTATACCCGCGAGAACGATCAGGTATCCTATGGCTGATCGCCGACAGCCGATAGCTGCCATTAATCGCTCTAAGGTAGTAGGCGAGTCAACCGCAGGTGGGGAATTAACGGCTATTCAGCACCGCGATGGCTTCCAATTCCGCCGCGATCATGTCCGTAACCCGTTGTGGATCAAGACGTTCCACATCGACAATCAAGTCAGCCGATTCATACGCCGACTTGCGCGCTGCCAGGAGCCGTTCCAGCTCCCCTCTCGGATCCGGGCGCATCAGCAGCGGGCGGCTCACGGTGCCGTGACCCATCCACTTCAGTGCGGTTGCCGGGGTCGTCCGGAGGTAGACCAGCACCGCGGGCGGCCGAATCAGTGCCACCGTCGCCGCAACGGTCATCCACCCACCGCCCGAGGACAGCACCATGTTCCCCATGTGCCGCAGTTCCGCGGTCAGCGCACGCTCGAGCTCCCGAAACTGGTGCTCGCCGCGCATGGCGAAGATTTCACTGACGCTCATTCCCTCGCGGCGCGATATCTCCTGGTCAAAGTCCAGGAACGCGCGCCCCAAGCGAGCCGCGAGGAGCGCGCCCACGGTCGTCTTTCCTGAGCCTGGGAGCCCCACCAGGATGATGTGCGGCTTCGAGGGGTCAGCCGCCAACGCGGGCCGCGAGGTGCGTAAGGTAGCCATCAAGGTTGCGCTGTACCTCCAGCAGGGAGTCGCCGCCGAACTTCTCCAACACGGCACTACCTAGCACAAGCGCTGCCATCGCCTCCGCAATCACCCCCATAGCCGGTACAGCGGTCACATCACTGCGCTCGGCGACGGCCTTTGCGGCCTCTCCCGTTTTGACGTCAACCGTGCCCAGCGGGCGCATCAGCGTACTGATCGGTTTCATTGCGACGCGCACCACAAGGGGTTCTCCCGTGGTCATGCCGCCTTCCAGGCCACCCGCGCGATTTGTCGCGCGGCGCACGTTTCCCGCGCGCGTCCGCCCCGGCGCCGGTTCGATCTCGTCGTGCACGTCGGCGCCAGTGACGCGTGCCGCCTGAAAACCCATCCCGATCTCGACGCCCTTCACGGCGGGAATCGACATCATCGCGGCGCCGAGGCGTCCATCCAGCTTGCGGTCCCATGAGACATGTGAGCCCAACCCCACCGGCAAACCCGTGACGACGACCTCGCAGACACCGCCGAGCGTGTTGCCCTCCTTCTTTGCCGCATCGATACGCGTGATCATCTCACGCTCGGCATCGGGGTCGAGGGTTCTCAGCTGCGATTCGTCGGAGACGGCGTTGATGTCGGTGGGCAATTCGTCCGGCCTTCGCGCATCGACGCCGCCGAGGTGAACGAGATGGCTGCCGATCGACACGCCGAGTTGTGCCAGGAACTGGCGGGCGATTGCCGCCGCGGCCACTCTCGCCGTCGTCTCGCGTGCCGAGGCGCGTTCGAGAATGTCGCGGGCGTCGTCACGGTCGTACTTGAGAATGCCTGTGAGATCGGCGTGACCAGGCCGAACGCGCGTCACGGCGCGCTTTCGCGGCGCTCCGTCTGCATCACCCTCGCGCGGCGCGGGATCCATGATCTCCTGCCAGTTCGCCCAATCCCGGTTCCGAACCAGCATGGCGATGGGGCTTCCGATCGTCTCACCAGCGCGAACACCAGAAAGAAACTCCACCGTATCCCGCTCGATTTGCATTCGGCGCCCGCGACCGTACCCCTGCTGGCGGCGGGCAAGTTCAGTGTCGACGTGCGACGCGAGGAGTGGCAGACCGGCCGGCATGCCCTCGAGAATGCTGACGAGTGCCTGACCGTGTGATTCGCCGGCGGTGGTGAAACGGAGCATGGATTGTTCGGATTTGAATGCGGAAAGCATCTGACAGTGAAGCCGATTGGACGGATTGAACGGATTCGGCTGATTATTTGTCACCCCGAGCGAGCAACGCGAGTCGAGGGGTCTGCACCTCACGCTGTTCAAGAAAAAGCGTTTGTGGCGGTCGCGCAATCCGCGTTCATTCCGTTCACGTTGTTGAGCCACGATACACGCGAGCCCGGCCAATTGCTTGACCGGGCTCGCGAACAATTGTCGAGAACTCAGGTCGTCACGGGCCCTTCAGAACATCCGAGGCCGTCACGTCGATGACCACGAGACCCTTCGGCGAAAGCCCAAAGAGCTTGAACACCACGTTCGCGGGATCGCCGGGGAATGGCAGCGTCGCTCGAACGGGTCCGTACAGGTTGAACTTCGTCGCAAGCGATCCGCGGGTGAAGTCGTAGTAGCCGATATCGACTGCTTCGATCGATCCGTTCGCCGAGGCAACGAACGCGAGTCGCGAGGCCTCCGGAGTGGCTACTCCGTTCGCGTTGGGATGGAAGGCAATCCCCGCGCCCTGTGCGAACGTGGACTTCTTGCCCTGCAATCGTTGCGTAAACGGCTTGTCGACGCGAGAAAACGCCGTTTCAGTACCGTGGACACCCAGCGTTATTCCTGTCTTGTCGAGCGCCACACCGAATATCTGATCCGATTGGTTGGTCATCAGATCGACAATGTTCAACGAGGGGGACGCGTAGGTGTATCTCCCGGCGACGGTGCCATCGTCCTGCAGCAGGAAGTTACGCGCGACGGGAGCCTTGTTGCCCTCTCCGAAGGTGATCCAATTTCCGTCTCCGCTGGCGGCGGAATACGTCGTGTCGGTCACGCCCAGCGAGTTGAAGTCGATGTTGTTTGCGATTTCGATGTCCGTCTCCGGCAACTGCAACTTGAACAACGCGACGATGGTCTGGATGCTCGCCGTGTCGCGCACGACACCGGCGGTATCAGGGGAGATGCCGTACAGCGCCTCGAGCTCGCGGCTCGTGAAGCAGACCTGGTCTTGCTTCGTCCCTGTCGGGTGATCGCACAACACCAGGAGATCGCTCTCCGTGCTGCCCGGCGGCGCCGGGAAGACGCGCGCATCGTCGAGATTGGCGAGTACCCATGAATTGGGATCGCTTCCAAGGAACGCGAAATCGAGGATGAAGCGTTCATCGGGCGCCGAGTCCGTGGGCTGCATGTAGCGGATCGTGCCCTGCGGGGCTTGTCCTGTCGGCCGCGTGGAGAAGTACAACCGGCCGGCCGCGCTCTGCTCCACATGTTGCGGACGATCCGAAAAGAGAAGATGCGGGCTGATCGTGCGACGAATCTTTCCTGTCGCCGCGTCGATGTTCTCGCTGAACTTGAAGAGATACGACGCGCGCGTCACGATGCGATGATCGAGATCTTCCTTCATCGACGCCGTCGGACCGCCGATGAACACCCGGCTGATGTTCGTACCGCCGGAGTTCGCCACGAACATCGTGTCCTTGTTCGGCGCAGTGCGCGAGAAGGCGATGCCCCAGGGCTGCGATCCGACGATGATGCCGGTGGCATCGAAGTTCTTCGTGGGAGTGGTCCAGACCTCCAGGCGCCCGTAGTTGAGATTCGAGAGGAAGATGTTTCCGCGCGCTGCGTCGATCTGCATGTCCGCAATGATGCCGTCACGGTTGGGCGGCAGCGGAAACGTTCTGCCGTACACGACGAGTGCCGTGTCCGTAAACGCGTTTCCGAAAATGGTCTGCGGAATCGTCGTTCCTTCGGCGACGGAGAAGCCGATCCGCAGGTCCTTGTCATACGCGAAACTGCGCAACGTGATCTTCTTGCCCCGGGCGCTGATGTCGAGATTGAGCGGGATCGTCACCACGGCCGTGGACGGCTGCGGCGTACCGAGCGCGACGCTGTCGCGCTTGATCTCATTATTGAGCGAATCGCGAAGGACGTACCCGACGAACCGGAGACCGTTGCCGAGCGCGGTGATGGTGATGGAATCAACGGTTTCGACACGCTTTTCGATCTTCTGAAAAACGCGAGGCGGGGGCAGCGTTCCCGCACGAATTGCCACGGTGGTTGGCGCCGATGCTCCGTCCTGCCCGCCACTGTTCGTCGAGATGGGCGTGACCGTCAGAACACCGCGAGGCGGTGCGTTGATCGGAATCGGGAGCGTGACCGAGAAGGTGACGTCCTTCGGCAGTTCCGAATACGTCTGAATGACGGTCGTGTCGATGGCCGTGGGGAAGCCCGGCTCGCTTTGAAGACGGAAGCCCAGCCGTGTGACGCCGGACAGGTCTTGCGCGCGCAAGGCGATCGTAAGGCCAGTGCCCGCCGTTGCACTGTCGCCCCGAACCGGCGCCAGCAACTGGACGCTCGGCCCACGGACCATCTTGATCGTCACGAGCGCCGTATCAACGCCGCCGAGGAAATCGCGCGCAATCGCCCTGACGACGAGCGAGTCCGTGAGTGTATCGATCGGTGCGAGCGGCTTGAGGTAACGGAAAATCGTCGTGTCGGTCACGCCCGCCGCAAAGGTGGCCGTAGCCGTCGGCGCACCGACCACCGGATAGCGAATGGTCGTGTCCTGCGTACCAAGGATAGCGCTGCCGCGGAGCGTATAGCCAAGGATCAGCAGGTTCCGAATCCCGGCGGGGTCCGTGAGCCTGACGGTGACCAGCAGTGAATCGCCGAGGTTGAGCTTGGCGGAGGGCAGCGGCGTCAGGATCTGGACGGACGGCGTCGCGATGTTGACGGTGACAGAATCCGTAATTGTATTCGACGCTGCGTCGGTCACCGTTGTGCGAATGACGATGACGTCACCCTTCTTGATGCTCTTGAGCGGCACGTCGATGGTGCGCGTCGTCGTCAGCACGGGCGTCTTGAAGCTCGCGGTATCCGTGCCGATGACCGAGGCACCGATACGCATCGTGGTCAACAGGCTGGCAATGCCCTTGTTGTCCTTCGCCGTGAGCGTGACGGCGATCGGCGACCCGAGCGTCACGGAGTTGTTGATGGCGGCCGGAACGGCCAGCGTGACCTGCGGCTTTTCCACGTCATCCACCGAACTCGTGGATGCCTGGGTAGGCAATCGTGTGTCGCAACTACTTGCGATCACGACGCCTGCAATGAGCGCGGCGTACCGCGCGAGAGCCCGGGATTGCGTCATATATCTCCAGCGGTGCGGCTAGGGCCGCACCGGCGCGGAAGGCTGCTGCCCTTCATCGACGATGTGGGGCGTAATCATGATGAGCAGGTCGCGGCGTTGCTCCTGTCTCGTCGTATAGCCGAACAGGCGGCCGATGAGCGGCAGGTCGACCAGTAGCGGAATGCCCGACTTCGTGACACGCACGCTGGTCTGCGTCAGCCCGCCGATGACGACGGTCTGGCCGTCCGGCACGAGCAGTGATGTGGTCGCGCTGTTGTTGCCGATCAACGTGCCGTTGTTGGTGAAGCTCACGTCGGAATTGATCACCTGCACCTGCATCGTGATCTGCCGGTTGTTCGTGACACTCGGCGTGACGCGCAGCGTGACACCAGTCTGAATGCGCTCGACCGTCACGGGGCCAGTCAGGGATGTCCCTGCGCCGCCGCTGCTGACGAGCGGCACGAAGGGCACCTGGTCGCCAGAGACGAGCTCCGCCTGCACGTTGTTCAGCGTCGTGACACTCGGCTCCGATTGCACGTCGAGCAGGTTGACTTCCTGCAAGGCGTCGAGGAAGGTGCTGAAGTCGAAGTTGCCGATGGCCGTCGAGTAGATGAGCCGAAGGGCAGCACCCGGCACGTTGCCGGACGCGTTTGCGATGGCCGAAACGGTATTACCGCCGAGGAGCACGAGCGGTGGATCGTTCGCGCTGCCGGGGTTGCCGGCAGAGTCCACACGCTGAATGACCTGACTGAAGAACTGGTTGCGAGCGCCGAGGTCGTACTTGATCCCAAGTGCGTCGAGATCGGTGCGATTGACCAACACGATCTTGGCCTTGATGTTCACCGCCGCCTGACGAAGGTCGAGCGACGTCGCGATGGCCACGAGATCGTCCACCGCGCTGATGGGCGCCGTGATCGTGATGCTGTTCGTCGCGTCGTCGAAGCTCACCGATCCGCGACCGCGGCAAACGCCTTGCGCCTGCCCGTCTCCTGTCGACGGACGCACCGGCGTTGCGGCCTGCGGTGTGGTCGTGGGCTGCACATTCGGCGTTGTTGGCGTTGCGGCGGGCGGCTGGCCGGCTGGCGGGTTGGCTGCCGACGCCGCATTGCTCGGATTGGCACTGGCTGCCGGAATGCACTGGAGCAGACGCTGGCGAATCTGGTCCGCCACGCTTTGCGCCTTCTGGTAGTTGAGGCGCACGTTCTTCGTCACGAGCTGTTCGGTTTCCGCCCGCGCCGCGATGCGCTCCTGTGTATCGACAATGATGATGCCATTCGCATCCTGCTGCGCGGCGAGCCCCTGCGCAGCGAGAATCGCCTGCAGCGCAACGTCCCACGGCTGATCCTTGATCTCCGCTTCGACCTTGATCGCGGTGACGTTGTTGCTCGGCAGGATGGTGCGGCCAGAGAACGCCGCAAACGACGCGATCACGTCGTGGATGTCCGTGCCGGGAAAGATGACGCTGATGCGCGGCTGCTGGGACGGTTGTTGCGACTGTTGCGCTATCTGGCTCGCCGACTGTGGGTCACCCTGGAACGCCGTACGCACCGGTGCGTCGCTGACCTCACCAGCCGGCGGCGCGGCGGGGCGATTGGCGGCACTTCCGGGCCCCGACTTGAGCTCTTTCGCCACACGCGTGTCCGGCTGTGCCTCCTTTTGCTGAGGCGCGGGCGCTGGCGCAGCGCCACCGCCGATGTGCCATGCGGCAAACTGGGAGCCGACCGGCACCGTCACCGCCACGCGAACTTCACCATCCGCCTTCGAGACTTGATAGGAGCGCGGCGCATCGAGATACAGCACGACGCGAACGGTTCCCTTCTTGAAGTTGGAATACCGCACATCGACGATGCCGCCGCGGGCCACGTGATCGTAGCCGCGTTGACCAAGCTTGAGCGACGCGCCTGCGAGATCGAGCACGATTCGATCAGGACCGCGGAGCGTGAAATCGGCGACCTCAAAACCGCCGGCGACCCCGATCACGACCTCTGCCTTGCCCGACGTGGGAATGATGCTGAGGGAGTTGACGGACCCTTCCGCCATACGAGCCGCGGCCGGCCGAGCATTGGGTGCCAGGAGAACAGCCGAAGCGACGATGACCGCCATGACTGGCTTCATCTGATCCTCTTTGTTGAATCTGCCATGAACAACGAGTCGAGCCGGTTGAATCCGAACTCGTCAATCGAAAAAATCACGGCGCGCGGCTTGATCTGGGCCACACGCATTCTGCCAAGGGTACTTCCGACGGTGACGCGATACACCGTGTTGGTCTGGTTGTCGCGCATCGTGCCAACGCTGCGTCTCCCACTCGGGTCGTAGACGATGCCGACGAGCTTGAGATCCGACAGCAACGGGCGAAGCTCTTCCGTGAGGATGAGCGAGAAGAACGGATCGCGTCGCCCGTCCTGCTCGTACGCATACACTTCGCGGGTCACCGGCTGCATTCCGGCGGGAAGCGGTGCGGCCGCAGCCCCCGCGGGCTGACCGGCAGACTGCGTACCTTTCACGGCCGGCTGCGCGGCAGCGGGCCCGGAGGGCTTCGGCGTGGGTGCGGGTGCGGTCGTGCCTTTCCGTTGCGGGATCGCCTGTCCGGTCTGCGCCGCCAGGCGTGCGTTCGTTGAATCGGCCGCCTTCATCGCCGCGCGTTTGGGCGCGTTGATGTCCGGAATGCTCTGCGCGGCCACCCCGCGCGCCGCTGGCACGCAGGCGACGGCAGCGACCATCGCGTACCGGCGAATCGTGGACGCGGCGCTCACTCTTTCTCTCCCGGCTTCGGCTTCTCGGCGGTCGGAGCGACCTTCGCCGCTGGACTCGCCGGCAAGGCACGCGAGACATACGTCTGGATCTCGAAGCGTGCCTCGAGGAGTTGCGACTTTTCCTTTTTCGGCAACTTGGGATCCGGAGCCAACGGCGTGAGCGTCACGTTGATCGGCGCCACGATGCGCTGGAGCGAGCCGATGTTCGTGAGCAGCAGCGCGACCTTGTGATACTCGCCACGGAGGCTGAGGCGATACTTGTACGCGTCGTATTGATCGCCGGTGAGTTGCGGAAGCGGTTGTACATCACTGATTTCGAGTCCCACGCGCCGAGCCGCCGTCGACACCTGATCGAGGAGTGCGGGTACTTCGTTGCTGGTGGGCACGAGCAAGCGCATCACATCGAGATCCTTGGCGTATTGCGCGGCTTCCGCCTTGAGCTCTGCGGTCTTGCCCTGCGCCAGTTCGGCCTTTGCGCGCTGATTGATCACGAGCAGCGAATCGAGCCGCACCTGACTCTCGTTCAACTCCTTGTTCGCCGGATCCCACACATACATGTAGTAGACGACCGCCAGCACAACGGCCAGGACGCCCATGACGGCGAACTTCTGGTCGCGCGGATTCGAGGGAAGAAGCGCCATACTATTTCACCACCGACACGGCGAGCGGCACCCGTTTGACCATCTCGGGCTCCGGACGCGTATACGTCATGTCGAGCTGGAACTGGGTAACTTCCTTCGTGTTGTCGGTTGACCGCTCCGACTTGACCAGCTGCACCTGCTCGAGAAACGGCGACGCTTCGAGCTGCCGGTAGAATCGCGTCAGCGCCTGCATGTCGACCGTGTTCCCGATCACGCGGATGTGCACCGTATCCTTTGCGACGATGGTGCCGAGGGGCTTCCGCTTCTTGCGCCCGCCGGCCGTGCTGTCGGGAGCCGGCGGCGCCAGCGTTGCCACAGGCGCTTGTGCCTGCGTCGTGCCCGCGATCCCGAGCGACACGATCCATGTGTACGGCGGCAGCGCGCGGCTGACTTCGTCGAGCACGTGCGGCCAGATGTACCGGTCGTCGTCGATCGCGCGGATGAGATTGAGCGACCGAAGCACCGTGTCGCGCTTCGCCTCGGCCTTGTCGTGCTCCTTGAGCACCGACGCATAGCGCGTGGAGTCCTGGACGGCCTTCTCCAGCGCTTCGGTCACCTTCGTCTCGCGGCTCGACTGCATGAAGTAGACGCCGGCCACGCCCGCGACAACGAGGATCGTCACGGCAGACGAACCGATGAGCCATGGCTCGCGGATGCGCTCGCGCACGGCTGCAACGGACGCAGCGAAGTCGAACTTCGCGGCACCGCCCCCACGTTTGGTCTTCCGGCGCGCGCCAGGAAGCAGATTGATTTCGATCATTGCGCGGTCTCTCTCACGCGACCTGGCGGAGTGCCAACCCGATGGGAAGCATCAGGAGGGGCGCGACTTCATCGGTGACGAGGTTGTCGAGCGCACCCGCCCGCACCTTGAGATTCACGAGCGGATTGGCCTGTTGGACTGACAGCCGCAGACGGTCGGCCAGCACGTCGGTGAGGCCGGGAATGCGCGATCCGCCCCCACAGGTATAGATGGCGCGCACTTGTCCGCCCGTTCGCGACGATGACGCAAGGAAGGCCGCCGCGCGCTCGATCCCCACGGCGATCTCCTCCCCTCGGCCTTCGAGGACGACGTCGAGGTGCTCGGACCGATCGTAACCCTGAATGAGGTGCTGCGCCTCGTCTGCCGACAGCCCGCGCTCACGCTGCAGATCCTCACGAAAGCGCCGAGTTCCCACCGTGATGTCACGGGTGAGGATCGGGACACCCTCGTCGAGGATGTTGATGTTGGTGACCTCGTGGCCAATGTTCACGAGCGCCACGACACCTTGCATTGCGTCGGGATAGTTCAACTCGAACGCATTGTGCAGGGCAAACGCGTCCACATCGACCAGCGTGGGGTCGAGCCCCGCGTCCGTGAGGATGCGGATCTTGGACTCGATCAGCTCACGCTTGGCCGCGACGAGCAACACGCTCATCTCCACGCCGCTCGCGTCGGGGTCGAGGATCTGGAAGTCCAGTTCCACCGACTCCATGTCGAAGGGCACATGCTGCTCCGCCTCCCAGCGCATGAGCTCCCGCGCCTGCTGTTCCTTGACGCGCTCGATCTGGATCTTCTTGATGATCACGTCGCGCCCGCCGACCGCGGTCACCACTTGGGTGCCCTTCACGTCAGCGGCAGACAAGGCACCCTGGATCGCTTCCGCGACGATGCCCGGATCCATGATCTCGCCCTCGACAATCGCGTCGGCGAGCAGGGGGACGACAGCGACCCGGACCAACTCGGGCTCGCCGCGAGAGTGGTCGATCACCGCCACCTTGATCAGCCCCGAACCGATGTCCAGGCCAACCGTAGACTTCTTGTTGCGACCGAACAATGCCATTGGGAAGTTCGGAGGGAGTGCGGACCGCCGGTTGACCAAAACAAATGGCCGGCGAGCCAGAAGGGACTGGTGATCGTAGGGCGAATGCGAAGATGAGTCGCCTTCGAACACTTGTCAATAGACTTTAAGCGAGGACACCTAACAAACTGTCCTTGCTTGCACTTACATGCGCTTCGACCATCTACTCAACCCTGGTCAATCGGGCAATGTGGCCGAGCGTCCGGTCACTCCTACCGATCACACGACCGGACCTGTCGGATGGTAACATCCGGGCACTACAGGCCGTGTGATTGGGGTCACCAGACCCCGAAACGCAACGAAACAGATGACGTCCGACATCAGTAGATATCGGCAATGCCCCACTGTGGAATCAGCGTGGGGAGGAGGATTGCGGATATGCTGTCGGTCGAAAGGGGTTGATCGAGAAGGGCCAAGCGTCGCCGGCGGGCGACGACAGCATCTTCCGGGCCGATGCGGCAGTCCACGGCGACGACGAAGCGCATTGAGGACAACCGGTGAAGCCGCACCGTCGTCGTCGCGGTCGCTCCGTTCGGGTCGGCGCTTCGCGGTCCAACATCCCATCGGCGATCGCCGCCGATCGGGAGCGAGTCGCGATCCGGCCAGCCCGTCGCGATGACGTCGCTGAGAACGCGCATGGATTCCGCTTCCGCGAGCATGCCCCAGTTGAACGAATTCGACGATCGGGCGGCGCGCCGGCTGGCGGCGGAGGATCCCGTCAGGAGGGCGGCGCCGAGTGTGAGGATGGCGATCGCGATGACGAGGGCGCCCCCGTGACGTTGCTGACGCGTCATGGCGCTCTGCGGCGGATGGGGATGTCGGTTGAGTCGCTCCGTGTGCTGTCCTGCGACTGAGAGCGCATGGGTGCGGCAGCGATCGCCGTAACGCGGATGCGTGCGATGCGGTCGGCGTCCGCCGGGACGTGCGTGGGATCGAGCCTCGAACCGGCGGCATCGAGATAGGTGAAGCCAGAGCGGCGGGTGCCCGCGCGGAGGAGCAGCGGTCCGGCAACGGGCTGGGGAGAGGTGAAGGCGCCGGACGCGGTGTTCCATTCGCGGAATCCGAGTTGCCAGCTTCCGTCGCCGGACTTGTACAGGGCGTATCTCGTCTGTCTCGTGACGCGAATTGGCGCGCCACCCGGGATGGTGTCCGGTGCCGAAATTCCGATCCGCGTGGACGCGCCGGTGGCGGAGATGGGTGTCGTACACCGCGCCTCCACATCGGCCAACGACGTGATCTCTCGGCCCGTCCATGCGGAGTCTCCGAGCCACCAGAGTGTATCTCCCGTCCGAATGGGGGAGGTGTAGCCGGAGAGGGAGATCGTGCTCGACTCGTCTGGTGTGAGCGTGGTAGAGCCCACGTTTGTTGTGCAGGCGAAGGAGATCGCGACGGGCGCGCGCACCTGAAGCGCGGTATCGCTGGCCGCTGAGGGGAGCAAGTCGCCGGCGGTGAGGTCGAGCATGGCGAGCTGGCTGGCCAGAACGCTCGTGGTGATCCCGGTTTGCGCATCGGCGGAGGAGACCGAACCGATTCGTGCGTGCGTTTGCTGCTGTCTGAGGAGACTTGCCGTCGCGGTCCCGAGCACCACGCTGGCCAGCGAAATCGCGACAACGAGCTCGATGAGTGTGGCGCCGCGGCGACTCAGCATGGGATCGCCGTGGAGATAGCGACGGTCTTCTGGCCGCGTGCGCTCATCCAGACGATGGTGTCGGTTACGGTTGCAAAACCGCCCTTGCTTGGACCCACACTCCATTTTTCGGTCAACGCATGTTGTGGATCAGAAAGGGCTCCGCCGCGCGCCGCGGCGCATCCCGAAGCGGCAAGGCTCGCGATGCGAATGGCGGAGCGCTGGGTGGCTTCGCGCCGGCGGGCGGCGTCGAGCGTGGTCCTCAGTGCGAGGGCGGAACTGCCGGCCATGCCGAGTAGGCCGACGCACACGAGGATGAGGGCGACGAGGACCTCGACGACGGTGAGGCCAGACCGGGAGTGAGTTCGCATGGCCGGAGCATATTCCGACTGCGTGGCAAGCGCGTCACCGTTTTCATGCACGCGAGTACCAAAGCAGCGCATGACGCCGGACATCAGCTTTTGTCAGGTGCTCAGTGGCCAGCCACAGCTTTCAGAACGTCAGGGGGTGCGGCACTCTGGTGGCGCTTCTCCCGACGACGGCTCCACGGGTGCAAGCCCCTCGCTTCGCTCTGGGCGACAAAACACGCGAACGCCACACCCCCTGAAAATCTGTAGGCCGTGGCTGATCACTGGGCACCTGTCACATCTGCGTCCCGTGCGACGACTCTCTTTAGTGCGGCGCTGCTAAAGCCACGTTGATATCTCGGATTGCCGCCCGCAGCAGCTTGATGTCTTGTGGCGGCGCATGTGAGAGCCCCGTGAACGCCTCGCGCTTCGCGTCTTTCCACCGTCCAAGCCTCGCCAGGCAGTACACGTATTCGTACCGCCCGTTGCCTGCTTCGGGATCGACGTTGAACGTCCACTCGAACAGCGTGACCGCCTGTGCACACATGCCGGCCCGCGTGTACGCGTCGGCGACGCCGAGGTTCATGCCGGCGTCATAGGGGAAAATCCGGATGGCGTGCCGGTACTCCACCTCCATCTCCGCGAAGCGCGACAGGCGCTGGAGTTCGAGCGCGTGCAGGTAGTGTGCGCGATACCCGTTCGCCGCGTCGCGCATGAGCGCCGCGAAAAAGCGCTCGTTGTTCTTCCAGACGCGCATGCGGTCGATGCTTCGTGCCAGCGCCGCGCAGAGGACGACGCCCAGTGCGAGTGCCGCGATGCGGCGCTGTCCCGCACCTATCGTTTCGCTCACATACACCGCGATCGCCCCGGCCAGCAAGACCACCCCCACACTCGGCAGGAAGAGGGTGCGTTCCGCCGTGATGAAGCCCGCCGGCACGAGGAGGTTGCTCACCGGGAGAAACGCGATCATCAGCCACCACAGCCCGAAACTCACAACCGGTGCCCTTCGTCGCAGCGACACGGCGAGGACAATGGCTCCAGCGCAGATGACGAGTCCCGGGAGTTGCGCGGGGGAAAAGCCTCTGGCTGCCGAGACATCTGTTGGTGAGTAGTCCGCGCTCAGCTTTGTCGGGAACACCAGCAGTTGGCCGATTCGTGGGACTTCCGTCATCATCGTTCCGATGCGGTCCCACGCGTTCAAGTGCAGAAACTTGAAGACACCGTACGGCTGAATTCCGGTGATGTCCTCCTGGACGAGGCCGCGCGCGAGCAGGTACACAACAGCAACAAGCGACAGGGCCAGGACGAGTGGCCGAGCTGCTCGAATCGACTGTCGCCATCCCTGCCCTTCCACCACGAGCAGGTCGGCGGCAACGATCAGCGCGGGGAGCACGATGGCATGTTCCTTCGAGAGCAAGGCGACCGCGAACAGCGCGGCGACCGCGATGATCAGCGCTGCGCGCAGCGTGCCCTGGCGTCGTGCTCGTATGTACAATCCCATTGCCAATGCGACGCACAGTGCCACGATCAGCTCGGATTGCCCGACGATGTTGCCTGTGACTTCGACGTGCACTGGGTGCACGGCGAAGAACGCGCCCGCGACCCATGCGCCGAGCGGGGGAAGGATGGCCAATGCGCACCAGTACACGGCGAGCGCGGTGGCTATGGCGAGGAGGATATTGATGGCGTGGAACACCCAGGGCGCGCCGTGGCCGGCCGCCCATTGCAGCGTGAAGAGCGACATCACAAAGGGGCGATAGCCGTCCCCGCCGAAGCGGGCGGGCCAGTACGTCTCCGCGAACAGACGCGGCAGGTGCGCGAGCGAGTGCACGCGCTCGTTCTCGAGGATGACGCCGCGATCGTCGAAGGTGAAGTCGTGGCCGATGCTGGTGGCCGTCGCGATGAGGGCCAGGGCGGCGATGGTTGCCGCGGGGATGATCCTGCGCCAGCTCGTGGTCATCCGTGACGCGTGAAGTTGAGTGGGCGGAAACGAAGAGCGGCGCGCCGAAACCGGCGCGCCGCTCTCAGTTAACCTGTGCAGCGGTTACTTACAAGCCGGCTCGCCATCGCCAGCGGTGCTGACGATCGGGTTCGCGGTGTTGACGCCGATGCCGCAGGAGAACGACGCGATCTGCGTGTGCGTGATCGTGGCAGACCAGTAGCCCGAGCCCGGGACGATCGTCGGGGTGTTCACGCCCGTGGAGGGCTTGAACTTGAGCTTCGTGGTGTCGTAGGTCACGTACTTGGTCGAATCAGCGAAGAAGGACTCTTCGGCGGTGACCAGGTTACGGAGATCCGACTTCATCGCGGCGATGTAGGCCTTCGACTTCGTGTTCGCGAACTTCGGGATCGCGATCGCGGCGAGAATGCCGATAATCACGACGACGATCAGCAGCTCGATCAGGGTAAAGCCACGGCGTGAGCGGTTCATCATGTGCAGGTTCCTCGGGGTGGTGCAGCGGGGGGACGAACGCGACGGTTCGTCGGGCGGGGTGCCGGCGACGGGTGCCGGCGACTGATGCTAGAGCAACCTGCGGACCATTCGTTTGGCTGACTGTAAGTGTATATCGTACAACGTGTTGAGAATTCTTTAAGGGGTGGTATACCGGGCTGTTTGTGCTGGATTTTGCGGAATACATAGCAGTTTGCGGCACTGCGCCTCGGGCCGGGACTGGTGGTTCCGAGCAGTGCATTGGTCCACCGGCCTCAGCTTTGTCAGGTGCTCAGGGATCAGCCGCAGCCGACAGTTTTTCAGGGGGTGTGGCGTTCAGGGGGCATCGCGCGCAGTCCGCCACACCCCCTGTCGCTCTGTTGGCTGCGGCTGGCCACTGAGCACCTGTCGCATCTGATTACCGCACGAGACAGCGTCCGCAGCACCTTTACTTGTACTTGCCACCCGCACGCAGCACCCGCGCCGACTCCCAGACCGCCGCGCGCATGAGTCGTAAGTCCCGTGATGGCACGTATTTGAGCCCGGCCAGCGCCTGGCTCCGCACGTCCGTCCACCGCCCCAGCTTCGCAAGACAATAGACGTACTCGTATCGACCCTCGCCCATTTCCGGTTCCACACTGAACGTCCATTCGAACAGCGCAACGGCCGGCGCACACAGGCCTGCCCGCGTATATGAGTCGGCGATGCTCAGTGTCATGCCGGCGTCGTACGGGAAAATACGGATCGCCCGACGATACTCCATCTCCATCTGCGCGAGATGGCTCTGGAGCCCGACGTGCTTGGCGAACAAGAAATGCGCGCGATACCCGTTCGGGGCATCGCGCATCAGGGCGACGAAGAATGCGTCGTTGTTCTTCCACACGTGCATGCGGTCGATGCTCCGCGCGAGTCCAGCGAGGATCAATGCCGCGAGCGCAGCGCCCGCCAGTGTGCGGCGTGTCGCGCCCGCGCGTGCGCGCACATACTCCGCAATCACCCCCACCACGATCAACACACCCACACTCGGCAGGAATAACGTGCGCTCTGCCGTCACGAAGCCGGCTGGGATGATCAGGTTGCTGACCGGTGCGAACGATACGATCAACCAGAAAAGCCCGAAGGAGGCGACGGGTGCTCGTTTTCGCAGCACGACCGCGAGCAGCACCGTGCCGCAGGTGATGATGATGCCTGGCAGCTGCGAGACGTCGAAGCCCCTCGCGACGATCACATCGTTCGGCGAGTAGTCGGCGCTCAGCTTGACCGGAAAAACCAGCAGCTGCGCGATGCGCGGCATCTCGTTCATCATCGTCCCGATGCGGTCCGTCGCGCTCATGCGCAAGAATCGGAAGATCGGAAACGGGATGAATCCCGTGAGGTCGCTCTGCACCGCGCCTCGCGCGAGGAGATAACCGAGTGCGACGGCGGTGAGCGCGAGCAGGAGCGGTCGCACCGCCCTGGCGCGTGCACGACAATCGTCGTGCGCCGGCAGGACGAGCTCCGCAGCGACGATCAGCGCAGGCAGCACGATGGCGTGCTCCTTCGAGAACAGCGCAAGCGCGAAGAGCGCAGTGATCGTTACCGTACTGCGCCCATCGGGCCCGCCGCGCGTGCGCTGCCGCAGAAAGACGCCCATGGCCAGCGTGACGAAGAGGGCAACCAGCAATTCCGATTGCCCGACGACGTTGCCGGTGACCTCGACGTGGACCGGGTGGACCGCGAACAGCGCGGCAGCGACCCACGCGCCCAGCGGGGGAAGAATCGCCGAGATACACCAGAACACGGCGAGCGCCGTGGCCACCGCCAGCAGGATGTTGACGAGATGGAACAGCCACGGCGCACCGTGCGCGGCACTCCATTGCATTGTGAAGAGCGTCGTGACAATCGGCCGATAGCCGTCACCGCCGTACTTGGGTGGCCAGTAGGTTTCCGTAAACAGTTGCGGAATTCGCCACATCGCGTGCACGCGATCGTTGTCGAAAATGACGCTGCGATCGTCGTAGGTGAAATCGTGGCCGATACTGCCGATCGTCGCGGCGAGGGCGAGTGCGCCCACGCTGCCGGCGGAGAGAAGCTCCCGCCGCGACGTGCTCATCACGCCAGGTTGAACTTCAGAATATGCCAGAGCGCGGCGATGCCGTCGCGCCAACTGATCTTCTTCCCTTCCGCGTACGTCCTGCCCGCGTAGGAAATCGGTACTTCGAAAATCCTGGCATCGCGCTTGGCAAGCTGCGCCGTGATCTCCGGCTCGAAGCCGAAGCGGTCGGACGTCAGCGACAGCGAGCGCGCCAGGTCACCCCGCACCGCCTTGTAGCAGGTCTCCATGTCGGTGAGGTTGAGATTCGTCAGCATGTTGCTGAAGAGCGTGAGCAACGTGTTGCCGACGGAGTGCCAGTAGTAGAGGACACGATGCGGCCCCCCGAGAAAGCGCGAGCCGAAGCAGGCGTCGGCCTTGCCGTCCACGATCGGCTTGAGCAGTTCGGGCCAATCCTGCGGATCGTATTCGAGATCGGCGTCCTGCACGATGACGACATCGCCGGTGCTTGCGGCGAGCGCTGTGCGAATGGCCTTTCCCTTTCCACCGTTTACCGGCTGGAAAATGAGGCGATCGACGAAGCCCGCCGCATGCAGTTCAACGAGGCGTTCGCGCGTGCCGTCCGTCGAGCAGTCATCGACGCAGATGATCTCTTTCGCAATCGGCGTGGCGTGCACGCGATCGAGAATCGTCTCGATGGTATTCCGCTCGTTGTACACGGGGATGAGTACCGAGAGGCGCAGCGTGTTGATGTCGAGCGGCGTCAACTCGCGCGGCTTCGCCGCGAGGGTGAGCGATTTTGCGGCCGTCGTCGGGACGGAAGAGGGAGTGGGATTCATCGAGGAAGAACGGTGAACGCCGCGCCACCGGCGAATTGATCTCGCAGCACCAGCAACGGCGACGGCCCCGAGGCAAGATACTGGGCCGCGTCGAAAGTTCGTGGTGAGCCCACCAACACGACGGAGATCGGATAGCGGGCGAGGAGTGGCACCAGTCCCTCCGCTGCCTCGACCGCGGGAGTTCGCGTGCCGAGATAGTCGGCCGTGGTGAACGAGGCGACGGGAACCGAGTGACGCCCGGTATACAGAAAGACAGCGCCCTCGTCGTCGGCGGCGACGACCGCGTCGCGCGCCGTGTTCGCGCGGGTCCACGCGACGACAGAATCCACGCGCGGACTCGCGGCGCGGGAGATGCTCGACCACCACTGGCCGCGGATCGCGCGAAACTCGTACGATGCGTAGCCGACGGCGAGCCAGGCGGAACACGCGAGGACCGTCGCGCGCACGGCGGCCGGCCAACGCGCTTCCGCGCGAGCGGCCCAACCCGCGGCGGCGAGCATCATCAGCACGAGTGGCCAGAGCCCCCACACGAAGCGCGAGGGAGCGAATGGCCACACGAGCACGATCGCGAAGTACCCGGCCATGAACAGCGCAGTGACGGGTGCGCTGCGCCACAGCGCCACGCCGCCAACCAGCAGTGCGATGCACAGCGCGACACCGGTGATGTCGTGCACCACGGGCGAGCGCGCCACGGAAAACAGTGAGACGAGCATCGACGCGGTTTCCGGTATCGTTCGCATGAGCGTCGCCGGAATCAGGCGGAGCCCCATCGCGTCGTAGCCGCGCAGCCACCACGCCGCGTACGAGCCGTAGTTGCCTTGCAGCGGCGCCGCGAGATCGGCGGCGTGCAATCTGCCCCAGAGTTGCCACGGTGCGATGATCACGAGCGCGGTCGCGAGCGCGAGCGTTACATCACGCCACCGTCGCTGCAACAGCAGAGGAATCGCGAGCGCGGGCAGCAGGACGATGCCGTGCGCCCGCACCAGTGACGCGACGCCGATGAGCAGTCCAATCGCGATGATGTGCGGCGTCGCGCTCGCGGATGTGACGAGCCGTTCCGAGAAGATGAGCGTCGCAAGGACGAGCACAATGAACAAGGGCTCGGAAAGCACCATCGTGACGAGGACCAGCAGCGGCACACTCACCGCCGTCGTAATACCGATCGCGCGCGCGAGCCACGCGCTGCCCAGCCGTTCGCGGACCAGGCTCACCGTGAGCCACGCGATGGCCGCGAGCAGAAGCACATTCATCGCCTTGAATGCGACGACGTTCGCCGGAAAATTCGGCGCGAGTCTCCAGATCAACGAAAGAACGGCGGGATAGAGCGGCGGGAAATGCGACGCGAACGGCGCATCGGGGAGATTGATGTATCGATAGCCTTGGCCCGTGGCCATCGATTTCGCCAACACGAGGTACATGGCGTCATCATGAAAAACGCCGACGCTGTACTGGTCCATGACGCAGGCGCCGACGACCAGCGCGATCGCGCTGATCACGATGGTGTCAACGCGAGAAACGCGAGGCGTCGCCACGACCGCCATCGTCACGGCACCACCTCGTAGACGCCGGTCCCCTGGAGTGACTGCACACGCCGCAGCCCTGGGTGGGACGGCGCGAGTGCGTCGGCCGACTGCTGCAGGCCCGGCGCGGTGAGAATGACATAGCGCGCGGGAACGGCGTCGAGCATTGCCGTGAGCCGCGCCCTGCCCTCGTCCAGCGTCAACGGCGCCACGTATTCCCGTGCCGTAAACGAAACAGGCGGCGCGGCCACCTGACCGAGATAGAGTGCCAGCACCTGCTCGCCGTCGCTGAGAATGGGTTGCTCCGGTGTGACGTTCCGATGTACCCACGCGAGCACGGGCGTAACCGTTCGTGCGCCGTCACGCGCCGGCGACCGCCAGTCGCGCGTTGCGTACACATGCAGCTCGACGCGCAGAATGATCACCGCCGGAAGCACCGCCGCCACTGCGACGCCGACGCGCCAGCGTCCCGCGCTGCTCCACGCCCAGCGCACGCCGCTGAAGACCAACAGGCCAAGGAGGGGCCAGACCGCCCAGAGGAATCGCCACGGGTTGTAGGGCCACACCAGCACGATCGCGAAGTAAAAGCAAGCGAAGAGGAGCGTGACTGGCGCTCTTCGCCGAAGCGACCAACACCCCACGATCAACGCGACGACGACCATCGTCGTGGCCAGGACTTGGAGGAGTGGAGGGAACCCGGCCGCGAGCCGGTCGCCGACGAAGAGCCAGCACTCCGTTGCGTTCATCTTCACGGTCGCCAGTACGAACGACGCGCCTCCATCGCGCACGCCGGTCACGAACCACCCGACGTAGGAGCCGTACGATCCTTCGAGCGGCCGAGTGACGTGTGGAGAGGCGAACGCCGTCCACAGAATCCACGGCAGTTGGACACCAATCGCGCTGGCCCCAACGATGGCTCCCTCGCGCCATCGCCGATGGATTGCCATCATCACCACCATCGCCCCCAGCAACGCGAGTGCGTGCGTGCGCACGAGCATGAGTGCGCCGATGGCGACGCCCGTCCAAATCAGCCTGCGATTGGATGAGGGAAGAAACGGTGCCGCGTCGTTCCGTTGGTTTTGTCGCCCTGAGTGTAACGAAGGGCCCGCACCTGCTGTGGCTTCGGCAACGCCCTCGCACAGCAGTAAACACGGCCACAGCATCGCGAGAAACATCGTCTCCGATAAGAGCGCGTTCGCGAGGACCAGTGTCGGCATTGTCAACGACGCGGCGAGTGCACCCGCGATGGCGACCCACCGATTCCATTCGCCGCGACGCGTCGCGAAATGCCACCATCCCAAGGCCGCGCCACCGACCATCGCGGCGTTCAGTCCGAGCAGCGAGGGCACATTGTCGGGAAAGGACGGCGCGAGCGCCCAGAACAGCGAGAGGAGCAAGGGATACAACGGCGGGTAGTGCGTCGCGGCCGGCGCGCCAGGGAGGAACGAATAGTGGAAACCATTCCCGCTCGCGATCGATTGCGCGAGGAGAGCGTAGACGCCGTCATCATGGAACACGCCGACGAGGTACGTGCCCAGCGACCAGAAGGCGATCGACGTGGCAACGACGAGCACGATCGCCGGCGCGACGAATCGCCAGCGGTCCCCGTGGTGTGGTGCCGCGGAATGGCGGGCCGTCATGCCTCCACGCCGTAGCGCGACAGCTTTCGATAGAGTGTCGATGGATCGATGCCGAGGGCATCAGCGGCGCGACTCTTGTTGCCGCCTTCACTCTGGAGTACCCACATGATGTACGCGCGCTCGACCGCTTCGAGCGTCGGATTGGAGTGAATGCGGTCCGCGACGAGCGGCTCGCTCACGCGGGCCGTCACACGCTCGGGAAGCGCCGCGGGTTGAATCTCCGCGCCCGGCGTGAGGATGACGGCACGCTCCAGTGCGTTCTCGAGTTCACGGACATTTCCGGGCCACGTATACGCAACGAGGGCTTCGAGCGTGTCCGGCGATAACGCCTTTTGCGCCTCCTTGCGGAGATCGGCAATGCGCTCGAGAAAATGTTCGGCCAGAAGCGGAATGTCGTCGGCGCGCTGGCGGAGCGTCGGAAGGTGGAGCGCAATGACGTTGAGCCGGTAATAGAGATCGGTGCGAAACGATCCGCGGCGAATCTCCTCCTCGAGTTCCCGGTTCGTCGCGGCAATGAGGCGAACGTCGATCGGCTGCGGATCCGTTCCGCCGACGGGGATGACCTCACGCTGCTGGAGTACGCGGAGCAACTTGACCTGCGTCGCGGGAGTCGTCTCGCCGATCTCATCGAGAAAGAAGGTGCCCTTCGCAGCCGCGGTGAATAGCCCGCTCTTGTCCTTGATCGCACCAGTGAACGAGCCCTTCACGTGTCCGAACAACTCGCTCTCGAGCAAGCTTTCCGGCAGTGCGCCGCAGTTGATCGACGCGAAGGTGCGATCCGAACGCGACGAGAGCTCGTGGATGTAGCGCGCGATGACTTCCTTTCCGGTGCCGGACTCACCCTGAATCAGAACCGTGGATTCCGTGGGAGCGACGGTTTCGGCGAGTCGCAGGACGTCGAGCCAGCTGCGGCTATTCCCCACGGGTCGCGACCCCGTCGGCCCCTCTCGGCGCTTGATTTCCTGCCGCAGCGAACGGTTTTCGACGCGCAGTTCGCGGTGCTCGGCGGCGCGCTTGAGGATCGCGAGCAGCTCGTCGTTCCGAAAGGGCTTCTGGATGTAGTAGAAGGCACCCTCGTTGACCGCCTGCATGGCGGATTGGAGGGTCGCCTGCGCGGTCATCAGGATGACCGGCGTATCGGCATTCTGCTGCCGCGCCGCCGCGAGTATCTCCACACCCGTGACATCGGGCATCCGGATGTCGGAGAGCACGATGTCCGGTTGGAGCGCGCTCAACTGCTCAAGGCCGGCACGCCCTCCACGCGCCGTGTATGTATCGAAGCCGGCGTTTCTGAGGAGAATGCCAAGGGTCTCGAGAATGCCCGGCTCATCGTCGATGACAAGGACCGACGGAATGCGATTCGCGTTCACGTGTAGGCGGGTCGGGGGGTGTTCGGAACATGCGAGGGTGTCGCGCTCTCGAGCGTCGTGCGCGGGGCGCAGGGCAAAACGACGGTGAAGCGAGTGCCGGCGGGGCTCGAGTCCACGAAAATGAGGCCGCGATGTGCGTCGATCGCCCGGTGCACGACCGCCAATCCAAGGCCCGAGCCGCCGGGTTTCGTCGTGAAGAACGGATCGAAGAGCCGATCGCGACTTTCCGGCGCGATCCCGGACCCCGCGTCGGCCACGCTGATGGCGACAGCACCCGTCGCGAACGCGCCGCCCGACCCGATATGCTCGGGCGACGGCGTGGACACGTCGAGCCTGATCTCGCCATTGGGTGGCGACGCCTGAATCGCATTGAGCAGGAGGTTGAACACCGCGCGATGCATCAGGTCTTCATCCCCCTCGATCACGAACTCCCCTGGCTCGACGCGTGAGCGGATGGCGATGCCGGCACTGTCAGGGTGCGCGAGCGCGAGCCTCGTCGTTTCAGACACGAGGGATCCGACGTCGAGGGGTTCGAGCCGCGCGACCCGCACGCGGGCGAAATCGAGAAACTCCGACAGCAGGCGACTGAGCCGGTCGGATTCACGCATGACGAGATGCGCCAGTGTGCGCTCGTCGGCCCCGGAATATGGGGAGCGCGAGAGCTGCTCAACGGCACTGCGAATCGACGCCAGTGGATTCTTGATCTCGTGGGCAAGCGACGCCGACAACTCCGCGACTCCCTCCAGCCGCTCCGCGCGAAGGCGCAGCGTGTCCATACGCTTCTGGTCGGAGATATCCTGGAAGATCGCCGTCGCCGTGCGGTCCGTCCGCCGGCCGTCGCCGTCCGTGTACGTGGTCGTGACGCCGATGGGGAACCGCTTGTCGACCGTCATGATCATGCCTTCCGCGCGCGTCGTGCGAATGCGGTCGTTGACCGAGCGTGCGAGTGCGTCGGCCAACTCCGGCGCGATGCGGCGAATCGCCTCGATCACGGGCAATCCGATGAATTCGTCGAGCGCCAGTCCGAGCAACTGCTCCGCCATCGGGTTCGCATAGAGGAGCAGTCCGGTCGCATCGATGGTCACGACGCCGCTCCTGATGTTGAACAGGATGTCCGCGGCTTGGAGCCGGACCTGCGCCAGCTCCGCTTCCGTGCCAGTGCGCCCCTCCTGGAGCTTTCCGCTCAGGTAGGCACTGCCGAGCGCGACGAACGCGAAGACGCCGAGGTGGAGATAGACGACGGGCGTGAATCCGGAATCGATGCTCCACAGCGAATCCGCTACATATAGGACGCATCCAAGCGCGGCCACCAGGATCCCACCGCCACCGGCCGGGAGCAGCAGCGACGACGCCGCGATGACAAGGATGTAGAGCGCGGCGAACTGGGAGCTGCCGCCTGCGGCACGTTCGCGCGTGAGTTCCACGACGACCGTGACCAGGAGCAGGTCGAAGATGGACTGGAGATAGTAGAAGGTCGGGCGGACCGGTTTGGAGAAGAACCGGACGTAGAAGAACGACGCGACCCACGAGCCGACGGTGACCAGCAGCGTGATCGACGCGACGAGGAGTTTGCTCGTATCATGGAGTTCTGGCGCCTCTCCCTGCCACACGACGACCGCAGCGATGAATATTGCGGTGGCGATCGAAATACGAGCGACGTAGACCCAGCGCATGAGTCGCGACGGGTCCAACAGGATGATGCGACTGGATCGGTCGGCTCGCTCGAATGGTCTCACAGCGTCTGTTGCAAAGTGCGTGATGTTGGACGGTGGCGCGACACTGGCATTCTGCCACACTACATTGCCATGGACGATTCGGCACGGAGGTGGTTACGGATGGCGACTGAAGACGGACTGCTGGTGTCTCTGACCACAGTCATTCCGCGTGCCGAGCTCATGTATAGGGCGAGCCGAGCCGGCGGCGCGGGAGGGCAGCATGTGAATACGTCGTCGACGCGGATCGAGCTGCTCTGGAATGTGCGAACCTCGCCGTCGATTTCTGAGGACCAACGCGCTCTGCTCGAGACGAAACTCGCGACGCGGATTGATGGCGAGGGATGGATCCGGGTTGTTTCCAGCGCGCGTCGCAGCCAGAGTCAGAATCGGGAGGCGGCAGACGAGCGATTGGAGGAGTTGGTGCGCAAGGCACTTGTCGTCCAGAAGAAACGAAAAGCCACCAAACCGTCGCGAGGGGCGAAGGAGGCTCGGCTCAGCTCGAAGAAAAAGCGCGGCGATACTAAGCGGCAGCGGCGCGGCGACGCTTTCGACTAAGGGATTGGCTCGCGTTGGACGGGAATGGTCCGGCTCACAAGCCAAAACGACCCGGTTTCAATGAAGCAGATTTGACGGATTGAACGGATTCTGCGGATAACTACGTGAACGGAAGATCCGTCGAATCCGCTTAATCCGCATAATCTTTTTCGAAAACTGGGTCAGTGATGCTTTTGAGGGTGCGTGTGCAATGTCCAACGCGCCGAGACGTTTGGCGTAGCGGCAGATCCGATTAGTCGATCGCCATTCTGGCTTTCATCGCCGGGAGCGCTTCGCGGGCATGTTTGGCCATCGCAGAGCCCGGATACCGCTCGATAATCCGCCGAAGCTCGACCACGGCGCGCCCGGGGTCCGCCAGGGGTCCTTCATATAGATCCACGAGCCGGCTCGACGCGTACACCGCGTCGCGCGACGGAACGCCCGGGATGTCGCGAATCTCCCGAAAGAGCTCGGCGGCCCGCGTGGGATTCCTGTTCCCTTTCACATAATGCTCCGCGGCCCGCATCCGTGGAGACACGAGCTGGGGGTTCTCTGCGATGATCGCCTCGTATGACTCCAGCGCCTCGGCGATTTCGCCCTTCATGATCATCGCCTCCTGGTACGAGAACTGTTGCTCGTACGGAGTTGAGTTGCCGGATGGAAGGGTAAATCCCTTGGCCACGGCGCCGGCGGCAGTCGGGATCGACAATACGGCGAAGGCGCCGATACTCCCGAGGAGTGCGCCAAGCCCGACCGAGGTGAACGAGAATCCCATCTTCCCGATGACGGCGAGCAAGGCGAAGCAGAACACGAAGACGGCGCCGACGCGCGCACGCAGCACGTTGACGCCATCCGGTCCGGCGCGATCGAGCCACGACCGCTTGTATTCGGGAGATCCCTCCATTCCTGGAGGCAGCACAGGGGGTGCGCTAGGCATTGTGTCTCCATATTGCGCCGGACACGTTCGTCCGGCAACCGCCAAACGGCTTGTGTCTCGATGTGCATACCGTGAGGTTAAGCATAGCGGGCTCAGGAAAGTGGTTGATCCGCTTGGCGGGGGGCCTTCGTCACCGTGGCTTTGTGACGATGGGTTCGTTGGAGAGGGGCACCATCTTTGCCCCTGTTGCACATGACGCCGTCAAATTCGCGGCGCATGGACTCGACCTCAGTTGCGGTTTGACCGCGGGACTGAACGATGACCCGTTTCGCTCCCCGCTCTGCAATGCTCGCGGCGTTGCTCGGCGCGCTCCTTCTCGGACTCCCTGGTAGCGGGGGAGCACAGTATTTCGGACGCAACAAGGTCCAATACGAGCGCTTCAATTTCAGTATCATGCGCACGCAGCACTTCGACCTGTATTTCTATCCGGCGGAGTCGCTCGTCACGAAGGATGCAGGTCGCATGGCGGAGCGCTGGTATACGCGCCACTCCGACAGCTTCCGTCACACCTTCGACCGAAAGTCGGTCGTGTTCTATGCGGACCAGCCTGACTTTCAGCAGACGAATGTCGTCGGCGAGGAGCTCACGGAGGGAACCGGCGGTGTGACGGAGGGCCTTCGCACGCGCGTCGTGATGCCATTCACCGGCATCTACGCCGACAATGATCACGTGCTCGGCCATGAGCTCGTGCACGTGTTCCAGTACAGCGTCGCTGAAGCCGGGCCCGGCGGCCTCCAACGGCTCAACGCGCTTCCACTCTGGCTCATCGAAGGCATGGCGGAGTATTTCTCGCTCGGCCGCGACAACGCCTTGACCGCCATGTGGCTGCGCGACGCCGCCGAGCGGGAAAAGCTGCCGACCATTCATCAGCTGAATACCGATCCTCGATTCTTCCCGTACCGTTACGGCCAGGCACTCTGGGCCTATGTTGGCGGCCGGTGGGGAGATCGCGCGGTCGTGGACGTGTACCGCACCGCGCTGCGCGTCGGCTTCGAGGATGGCATTCGGCGCGTGCTCGGCGTGAATACCGATTCGCTGTCGAAGGATTGGATTGCGGCAACGCGCCGTGCCTACCTGCCGGTGCTCGAAGGTCGGACGCGCCCCAATCAGGCTGGCGATCCGATCCTCCAGATCGACCGGAAGAGCGGCGAGATGAATCTCGCGCCGACCGTGAGCCCCGACGGCAAGCTGGTTGCCTTCTTCGCGCGTCGCGGCCTGTTCGAGATCGAACTCTTCGTCGCCGATGCGACGACGGGCCGCACGATCAAGAAGCTTGCGGGACCCACGAGCAACTCGCACTTCGACGCGATCACGTTCATCTCGTCATCGGGCGCGTGGTCGCCGGACAACAAGAAGTTCGTGTTCATCGCGCAGTCCGCGGGCAATCACGAGTTGGCGGTGCTGGATGTCGAATCGGGCAACATCGATCGCCGCATTCAGGTGCCGAACATCGGCGCCATCTCGAATGTGGCCTGGTCGCCCGACGGCAATACGATCGCATTCTCCGGACAGCAAGGCGGACTGTCGGATCTCTACCTGATCGACGTGAACGGCGGCACGGTGCGGCAGCTCACGAATGACCGATACGCCGACATCCAGCCAACCTGGTCGCCGGATAGCAAGCGCATCGCGTTCTCGACGGACCGCGGGCCGACGACGAACTTCGAGACGATGGTGTTCTCGGACCTGCAGCTCGCCTCGGTCGAAATTGCGACTGGACGGGTCACGGTGTACCCGGGCTTCGCGCACGGCAAGCACCTGAATCCGCAGTATTCACCTGATGGCAAGGACCTGTTTTTCATCAGCGATCAGGACGGATTCTGCGACATCTACCGCCTCGAGATCGCCACGAATGCAATGTCGCGCGTGACGCGGTTGTCGACCGGCGTGAGCGGCATTACGGCGACCTCTCCGGCACTCACCGTCGCCCCGTCATCTGGACGGATGCTCTTTTCCGTCTTCGAAGATCAGGGTTATGCGGTGTACGCGCTCGATGCGTCACGCACGCGCGGCGAGCCGATGACACCGGGCGTGGCGGTCGCGTCGGCGGGCATTCTGCCGCCCGGCGATACCCCTGGCCGCGCGACGGTGACGAATTACCTGAAGGATCCCGTCTCGGGACTGGCTTCAGGAACCGACTTCACGGTCGGTAGCTACCACTCGTCATTCTCGCTCGATGCCGTCGGCCAGCCGCAGCTTGGCGTATCCGCCGGTGGCCCCTTCGGTACGGGGGTGCAGGGTGGCGTGTCGTTCCTGTTCGGCGACCAGTTGAGCGACCGGCAGATCGGCGTGGCAGTCCAGGCCAACGGACAGGTCCAGGACATCGGCGGACAAGTGCAGTACGTCAATCTCCGGAATCGATGGAACTGGGGGCTTACCGCCTCGCACATTCCGTATCAGTTCGGACAGTACGGCAACTACATCCCGACCAACGGATTGTATCAGCAGGATCTCTACATCACGCGCCAGTTCTACGATCAGTTGGGGGTCAACACTGCGTACCCGTTCTCGGCCACCAAGCGGATCGAGTTCTCCGCGTCGGCAAACCACATTGGGTACAGCACGCAGATCCTGAGCGTCCTGTACGATCAGTTCGGCAATCCGGTACAGCAGCAGGTGCAGAACATCCCTTCGTATCCGTCTGTGACGTTCGGCGCCGGAAGCATCGCGTATGTCAGCGACAATTCCTACTCGGCGTTCACGAATCCCATTCAAGGTGCGCGTTCGCGTTTCGAGTTCGCACCGACGGTGGGCACGCTCACGTACAATGCGCTGCTCGCTGACGTGCGAAAGTACTTTTTCGCGCGGCCGTTCACGTTCGCGTTCCGCGGACTGCACTACGGGCGCTATGGGCGTAGCGCGGAAGACTCCACCCGTATGTATCCGCTCTTTCTCGGCGAGGAGTATTTCATGCGCGGGTATAGCTGGGGGTCGCTCGAGTCGTCGGAGTGCGGCCAGAATAGCTGCCCCGTGATCGACCGTCTCTTTGGAAGCAAGATCGCCATGGTGAGTGCGGAATTCCGCATCCCGGTGCTCGGCGTGCCGGAATACGGGTTGATCAACTTCCCGTATCTACCGCTGACGGTGTCGCCGTTCATCGATGCCGGCGAGGCGTGGAAAACCAACGAGCCATTCTCGCTCAGCACCAATCAGAGCAATACGCGAATTCCAGTGGTCAGCACGGGCGTCTCGGCGCGAGTGAACCTGCTCGGCTATGCTGTCTTCGAGGCGTACATCGCGCATCCGTTCCAGCGGCCCGGCAAGGGTTGGATCTGGGGACTTCAGTTGATGCCGGGTTGGTAAGACTCGGCTGGGGCTTGTGAGTGCAAAGGGCTCGCCGAAAGGCGGGCCCTTTCGCTTGCACGCTCGTTCAAGAAGAACGGTGCACCGGAACATTGAACGCGGATTGGGCGGATTCTGAACTCCAAAAACTCGATAAAGCCATTTTGATAACGCTTGATCGGATTTGATCCGCTTCAATCGGCTCAATCCGCGTTCAAATGTGCTGGTGGGGTCGCATCCGATGCGATTCCATAGGATGCCGGTGAGCGGAGCAAACAGCACGTGCAGGCCCTTCGCTACGCTCAAGGGCGACAAAACGTGCGGAGCTACTTAAGCCCGTAGAGCGCTCGGTAGATCGCGGCATTCCGCGTCACCAGACGCACGTAGTCGCGTGTTTCGGTGAACGGAATCCACTCCGTAAACAGCTCGTCATCGTCCGATCCGGGGCGCGCAACCCAACGAGTCACGCGTGACGCCCCGGCATTGTATGCCGCCAGCGCCCGCTCGACCGGCGTGCCGCGGCGAAGACTCGACGCAAGGTGCGACGTCCCAAGCTCGAGGCTCACGTCGGGCTCGAACAAGAGGGCCGTATTCCAGAGCGGGTAGCGACGTGCCGACGCGATGGATGCGCCGACAGCCGGCAGTAGTTGCATCAACCCGCGCGCATTCGCCGGCGAGAGCGCTCGGGGATTCCAGCTCGACTCCTGACGGATGAGCCCCGCGACGAGCGCGGGATCGAGCTGATTGCGCCGCGCCTCCTCGATCAGCGCATCCTCGTGCACCACGGGATAGGCGGCGCGATACAGCGCGGCACTCGACGTGCCGCGCTCGATCGCCGCGAGTGCGATTCGCAGCGCACGTGCCGGTTCGCCGACCGTGGCGAGCGCGGCGCACACGGCAGCGGCCAGGGTGGGCGTTTTTTCCCCGGATTCGGCCAGCGCATCGATTTCAAAACGCGTCTCGACGTCCATGCCGAGCGTCCGAAGCGCGGCGATGCGCGCGACGGCGCTGTCCACGGCGGCGATGCCCCGCGCGGTGTCGGAACCTGTTGGGGGAGCCCACTCCGCAGCGCCGAGCCGGCGGGACGCGAGAATACCGTAATAGCTGAGCGGCGCGTTGCGACTAATGGTCGTCCAGCGTTGATCAGCGTCACCTTTACGTCCGAGCTTCTCGTACGCGCGGCCCGCCCAGTAACGGGCGGCCGTGACTTCGTCGTCGTTCGGATAATTCGCGACCAGCGAATCGAATCGCTGCGCCGCCGCTGCCGGCGACGCACCCCACTCGATCAGGCCAAGACGAAACGCCGCGAGCGGCGCCTGTGCGGCGTTGCGGTAACCTGCGAGCAACTCACGGAGCGTTGCGGCTGCGGAGTCGGTGTTTCCCTCGTCGATCTGGAGGTCGGCGAGTAGCAAGAGCGCCGGCGCCCCAGCGTTGCGAGACGACGCGAACTGCGTGGCCACGGAGCGGAGTGCCTCCCGAGCGCCGGTGCCGTCGCCTGCCTGCAGCAGCATGCGCGCGCGCTGATAGGCGGCCGCCGGCGCGAGCGCGGGATCGCCGCTGATCGTCGCATACATGCGAGCAGCTTCTGCGGCGCGCCCGGCTTTCACCAGCGAAGTCGCGTACGTCATGCGGTCCTGGGCGCTCAGTTCCGCTACCGTGGACGCACGCTTGAAGCCAGCGATTGCGCGTGTCGTGACGCCCGCGGTCGCGGCCGCGCGCGCGACGACCACCTCATCCGCGACTGGCAGTTGGCCAAGTGAATCGAGTACAGCGAGCGCCTGACGAATCGTCGCAGCGCGCGACGATTGCTTGAGATAACTCACGATGCGAGTCGAGAGCGCCGCTCGCGCCGCATCGTCGCGAGCGGCAAGCCCCTCGACGCGAAATGCGGAGCCGTCATCTCCTGCACGACGGAATGCCTGTGCCGCACCAACAAAGTCTCCCGCGCGCTCGCGCGCCTGGGCGTCGGTTGCCGTGATGCGGGCCTTTGCTGCGTGGCCCGTGACGCGCGCGAACAGTGCGAGGCGCAGCGCACTGTCGCCGGTCACGCCCGCCGCGCGCAAGCGAAGCCAGTCGGCGACGCGAGGCAGTCGTGCGGCGGCGGCGAGGTAGTATGTCGAAGCGCTGTCGCGCTGCCCGGCGCGGTCATACGCGCGGGCGAGCAACACCCCGCGCGTCACTCGGCTCGGCCCATCGGTTCCGTGCGCCAGCGCGAGGCGCGCATCGGGGAGTGCATCGGTGCCACGGTCGAGCGCACTCCGCGCGAGTAGTTCCCTTCCCTCTCCGCCGAACTGCGTGTCGAGCCACGGTGCGTCACGGAGCACGCGATCGACTTCGCTCCAGCCGTCCCACGCCGCGGCGGCGCGCGCCGCGGCGAGACGCAACTCAGGCGACGCCGTTGCCGGGCTCGCTACCTTCGCTGCGACCAGCGCCGTCGCACGCCATGCCCGTCCCGCACGCACGAGCGAGTCCGCGCGCTGCGCAAGCGTATCCGCCTGCAGCGATGCGTTGGCGGCGTTCGCGAGGTCTACGTCGCCCCCGGATTGGAGCGCACCCGCACTGCTGCCGGATCCGCAGCCAGCGGCTGTGCAAAGCAGCGCGAACAAAAGGCATCGGAGTCGATTCATGCCATCGACAATGTCACGGTTCGTGCCACCGTGCGCACGATGTCATCCCGAGTGAAGTCGAGGGATTACTGGCTCGCTGCCGCACTACGCGGCGTGTCGCCCTGCAGCCAATAGGCGAACCATTGCCGCAGGCGGCCGAGTCGGTCGACGAGCAGCCAGGGCTCACCGGAGCGAGACAGTTCGTGCGTCGAGCGCGGATAGCGAACGAGCTCCACGGGTACGTTCTGCTTCTTGAGTGCGACGTACCAGAGTTCGGCGTTGCCCATCGGTGTCCGAAAATCCTCTTCCGACTGTACCATCAACGTGGGTGTGCGCACTTTCGTCACATGGCGGATCGGCGAGAGCTCGTCGTACATCTTGAAGTTGTCCCACGGCTTGCCGTAGAACTCGAACTCGGTGAGCCCCTGCGCATCGGATGCGCCGTACCAGTACGTCCAGTCGCTGATCATGCGATCGGTCTGCGCAGCCTTGAAGCGATTCGTCTTCGTCGTGATCCAGGCAGTCATGAATCCGCCGTACGATCCGCCGGTCACGCCCATCTTGGTGGAATCGATTTCCGGACGCACGGACACGAGGTCGACTGCCTTCATCAGGTCCTGATAGTCTTCGGCGCCCCAGCGTCCGCGCGTTGAATACGTGAAGTCGGCTCCATAGCCGCTCGAACCGCGCGGATTGGTGAACAGCACGTACATCCCCTGCGCAGCGAGATTCTGGAATTCGTCGAACCAGTTTTCACCGTAGGCGGAGTGCGGTCCGCCGTGAATGTAGAGGACGACCGGATACTTCTTGCCTGCTTGATAGCCGTATGGCCTCATCAGCCAACTCTCGATCTCAAGCCCGCCGACCGATTTGAATGTGAAGCGCTCGGCGTCGCTGAATGCGACTGTACTCGTGAGCTTGTCGTTGAAGCTCGTGATGCGCCGCTCGTTCTTTCCATCGGCGTCTGCGATGTAGAGTTCGGTGGGTTTCGTCATGCTCGTCGCAACAAACGCGACTTTCTTTCCGGCGCCGTCGTAGCTGAATCCGCTCATGCGCCGACGGCCACCGAGCAGCTGCGTGGCCTGCTTCGTATCCGTGTTGAGCTTGAAGAGCCCGCTGCTGCCACCGACCTCAGCGTTGAATTGCAGGCTGCCGTCTGGGAGCCAGTCGAGGCCCGCCGGCTCGTACTTGAACGACGGCGCCAGCACATTCGCCGGCGTGGCGCCGTTGGGATCGACGAGATAGATCGTGGCAGACGCGATGCGCGTCGCACGGCCGATGAAGGCGAGGCGTTTCGAGTCCGGTGACCAGGTCAAGTTGCCCTCGCCACCCATCCAGCGCGCGACGCGGCGCGGGGCGCCGCCATCCGCGCTGATGACGAAGATGTCAACGTCGTTGCGCGGCGCTTCGTCGCGCTTCGCATCATACGGCAGGAAGGCGAGCGAATCAGCTTCGCGCTGCGCGAGGGAGTCGGAACGCAATTCGGCGTCGGCCGTGAAGGCGATCCACTTGCCGTCGGGACTCACCGTCGCGCCGCGATGCGAGTACGGGGTGCGGGTGATCTGCTTTTTCTCGGAACCGTCGAAGGCTTGGACCCAGATCTGCGCCGGGTGGTAGGCGCGTGCTTCCTTCGGCGAGGGAACGTAGCCTCGGTCGTTCGACTTGAACACCATGTCGGTGATGTGGCGTCCGTCGAAGCGGGCCGCGTCTGCCGGTTTGGTAATCGCGCCAAAGGGCGGGCGGGCCATCGGCAGCATCTTGCCGTAGATGTCGCGCCGCATCGCGCCGGAATCCGGTGAGAGCGCTGTGTCCGATTCGGTCCAGACGGCGAAGCGATGATCGGCCGGCATCGACCCCGACGGATACGTCTCGAGCTGCGTTGCCTCGCCGCTGGGCTGGTCCATCCTGATGGCCCAGGTGCTTCCTTTTCCGCCTGGACGGTTCGAGGTGAAGAACAGGTACCTGCCGTCGGGCGACCAACGCGGGGCGCTGCTCTCGGTCCCCGGCGAGGTGAGACGCATCGGCTCGCCGCCCGAGGTGGCAGCGACCCAGACTTCGCTGTGCCGCTTGCCTTCAGATTCGCGGACGGTGGTGACCGTGAAGGCGACCTTGTCGCCCGCTGGCGACGTCGCGGGCGAGCTCAGCGTCGTGAGCTTGTACCAGTCAGCGACCTGAAACGCGCGCGGCGTGGTGCCCTGCGCGAATGCGGGAGTAGCGCCGACGATCAGAAGCAGCGCGGCGCGAGCGGAGGAGTGCATCGGAACCTCGATGGAGGGATCACGGCGCCACGGCGTCTGGCGTGACTCCCTCAAATATGCAGGCCGAGGCGCACCGGCACTACGCCAGCGATCTACGATGCTCGACCTCGCGAGGGCGAACGCACAAATGGGCCGGCACGAATGCCGACCCATCTGTGGTCGCTCGGGTTCATGCAAGTGCGCCCCACCAGCGCCCAGACATTCCCCCTTGCTATCTATTGCTACACACCAACCGTACTACGCGTTGGGTTTCCGTACTGCTGCCGCGCGCCGCGCCAGCTTGCCGCGCACAATCTTCGCCTGCCTCGCGCGTACGCGGGAAACTTTCTGCACGTTCGCGTCGAATACTTTCTGATTCTCGGCGGAAAGCGCCGCGCGCATCTCGCCCGCTTGCTGGACCATCAGCGCTCGGGTCTTCTGCTGACCTTCCCTCGCCTGTTGGATGAGCGTCCGCGCGCCCGCCGTGTCACCCTTCTGCCGCAGCGCACGCGCCTCGAGTAGCGTAGGCTTGAGCGCCTCGCGGGAAGCCTTCGCCTCTGCACGGTACTTCGCGTTCACTTCCTTCAGCTTCGTCTTCTCGTCAGCGCTGAGATTCAGTCCGCGAAGCAGGCCGCGCGCCGGGCCCTTGGCGTGACGCGCCTGAGCCGTTCGCGCGACTCCCGTCGAGGACGCCTGCGCGCCCGCAATGGATGCAGTGGCAACGAGTGACGAAAGCACGAATGCTGTAATGCGAAACCTGTTCATCTATTCCTCCAGTGAGTTGTCGCGCACCCTCGCGCGCTCACATGGGAAGACGGCTGAATTCGGAACGCGTTAAGGACCCACGTACGCGACGGCACTGATCTCGACGAGAATATCACGGAGTTCCACACCGACGGCCGTACGACTCGGAAACGGACTCGAGAAGAACTCCGTGTACACAGAGTTCATCGTTGCCCAGTCATCGACGTTCGTGAGGTAAATGATGACACTGACGACGTCCTGCATCGTCGCCCCGGCTTCTGCGAGGATGCGTTGTACGTTAGACAGCGTCTGTCGCGTTTGCGTTGCCACATCGGTGCCGACGAGTTCTCCCGTGGCCTGGTCGCGCGGCGTCTGTCCACTGACGTAGATGAAATCTCCAGCGCGCACAGCTGGGCTGTAGGGGCCCTTCGGCGGCGGAACGTCAGCGAGCGAAATCGATTTCCAGTGTGCCATTTGAGAGGTGTACGCGCGCACCCGCTCCGGTGTTGCGGCTCGCGATCAGCGCACGCCGAGACCCACGACGACGCGCACGAACGGACCGCCCGCCGAGGCGTCGGGACCGGTGAGCACCGGTCGCCCGTCAGTCGACCACGTTGTTCGATTGGGCGCGATCAGGTAGCCGCCTCGGACGCCGAACACGACGCCGGCAGGGCTGCCCGTACCTCGCGTGATCAGGAAGTCTGCTCCACCACCCACACTGTAGAGCAAGTGGTTGCCCGCCACCACCGAGGACGCGCCCGGATTCGCGGCGACCTCGGCAAACGTTGGCTGCGATGTGGTCACTGCGGCTCCACCACTCCGGTCACGCAACGTGATGTCGATTCGCCCGACGCCGACGCCCAGTGTTGGAAACAGATTCATGCGCTTCGTGGCAACCAGGTTGTACGAAGCGGTCCCGAGGAACTGCATCGCGTTCAGGTCGTCGGAGCGTCCACTGCTGGTGCCTTCCTCGCCATAGGTTGTTTTCGCGACGTCCACCCCGAGCAATGCTCGGCCGAGTGCCACGTATCCGTTCGCACCATAGCTGATGCCGTCGTTGGACAATCCGGAAAAGCGCGCCGTGGTGAGCACGCCGTTCAGCGCATCGACGGACATGGTCGTCGCGCCAGTGGTGAACACGACGGCGTGGAAGCCCTGGCCTTGGGACGCCGTGCTCAGGAGAGCGATGAGTAATCCGCTGCCGAGGCAAGCGTGGCGAGATGACGACATGTGCAATGACAGAGACATAGTGCTCACCGCGATTAGGACTGAGTCGGAGTCTCGGTCGCATTGACGAAAACGTGAGTTCGGTTGCTCGCCGGCATCGAGTCGGTCGCTCAGGATGGTGTCGATGCCATTTCCACCACAAAGGACGCAGAGGAACAGAGGAGCGCAGAGGTAGTTCGTAACAGCACGTGCAGACCCCTCCCTTCGTCGCTTGCGCTCCTCGAGGGCAGGCTGCTTCGGTCGCTCGGGGTGACAATGGGTTCACGCTCGTTAGTCGCTGAGCGTAACGAAGGCCCGCACCCATCAGTTCCGAAGTCCCCTCTGCGTCCCTCTGCGCCTCCGCGCCCTCTGCGGTAAGAACGACAGCGCCACTGTACTCATCACGGCTGCTGACGTGATAACAAATCCTGACCACTCAAGCCCCTTTCGTATCACGGTGAGCCACACCAGAATCGGGGCATGCCAATGAACTCAGACTCGTCCGAGTACGCGCCTGTCCGCTGGGGAATCCTCGGCGCGGCAAATATCGCCGTTGAAAAAGTCATCCCCGCGATGCAGCAGAGTCCTCACACGCCGGTCGTCGCCATCGCTTCCCGTGACCTCGCCAAGGCGCAGGCCGCCGCCGGGAGGCACGGCATTGCACGCGCGTATGGTTCATACGAGGAGTTGATCGCTGATCCCGACATCGATGCGATCTACAACCCGTTGCCGAACCATCTGCACGTTCCGTGGGCTATTCGCGCTGCCGAAGCGGGCAAGCACGTGCTCTGTGAGAAACCGATTTCCCTCTCAGCCGCCGAAGCCCGAACACTCCTCGAGGTACGCGATCGGACCGGCGTCAAGATTGGCGAAGCGTTCATGGTGCGGGCACACCCGCAGTGGGCGGCCGTGCGTGAGCTGATCGCCGAGGGACGCATTGGAGACCTGCGTCTCGTCGTTGGGCATTTCAGTTACTACCGTCGCGACCCGAACGATGTGCGCAGCAATCCCGACTGGGGCGGTGGTGCGCTCATGGATGTCGGCTGCTATCCGATCACGCTGTCGCGCTGGCTCTTTGGTGAGGAGCCGGAGGCGGTGATTGGCGTCCTGGAGAATGATCCAGACCTGCGCGTCGACCGGCTGGTCTCCGGACTTCTCGAGTTTCCATCTGGCCAGGCGAGCTTTACCGTCGGAGGCCAGTTGGTGTCCTTTCAGCGCATGCAGATGTTCGGAACGAAAGGTCGGATCGATGTGGAGATTCCATTCAGTCCGCAACCCGATCGGGAGTGCCGCATTCTCGTTGACGATGGAAGCCAATTTGCGGGCGCCGCTGCGGAGGTCATTTCATTTCCCGCACTCGACCAGTACCGGTTGCAAGGCGAGCGCTTTTCCGAGGCCGTACGAGGTAAAGGCTGGGTGCCGTGTTCACTCGAGGATGCGTTCGGCAACATGGCGGTCATCGATGCGATTTTCCGGTCGTCGGATTCGAAGAAATGGGAGACGCCGGAACGGCTTTAGTGGCTTGGCACTAGGGACTAGGTCTTAGAAGGCAGGAGACAGGGGACAGGAACTTCACGCTCGTTTTGTCGCCCTGAGCGAAGCGAAGGGCCTGCGCGTGCAGTTACGCTGGTGCTAGCCGAGCGTGAGGTGCCGGCCCTTCGCGTTGCTCAGGGCGACAAAACGAGTGAACTGATCTACTCGACCGTGTTGTCGAGGGTGCCGATCTCGGCGACGCTAATCGCCACTCGATCACCCGATGCCAACGTGAACGAATCCGGCGGTACGACGCCTGTTCCCGTCAGCAGCACGCAGCCCTGGGGGAAGCTGGTTTCCCGAAAGAGATAGTCGACCAGTTCGCGCGGCGTGCGACGCATTTGCGCCAGCGTCGTACTGCCATCGAAGACGCTCACCCCGCCGCGCTCGATCAGAATCGAGATCGCCGTGTCCGCGCCCAGTGGCTCGTCCACAAGCAGCACCGATGGGCCGAGTGAGCATGAACCGTCGTACGTCTTGGCCTGCGGGAGATAGAGTGGATTCTCCCCCTCGATATCCCGGGAACTGACATCGTTGCCGATCGTGTAGCCGATGATCTCGCCGCGCGAGTTCACGTAGAGCGCAAACTCAGGCTCCGGCACGCTCCACTTGGAATCCCTGCGAACGCGAATGAGATCACCCGTTCCACGCACGCGCCAAGGCGCTGCCTTGAAGAACAGCTCTGGACGCGCGGCGTCGTACACGCGGTCGTAAAACGACCCGCCACCGGAGTCCTGAGACTCCTCAATCCGTGCCGTGCGGCTTCGGAAGTAGGTCACACCTGCCGCCCACACTTCCTGGGAGCCGATCGGAGCGAGGCACACGCCGCCCGCCGGCGCGTCGGTAAGCGATGGAAACGTCTCCGTGAGATGCAGCAGGAGCCCATCGCGATTGATGAGCGCATCCCACTCTTCGTCGATCAGCCGCGCCACTCCGTCGAGCTCGACGCGAACACCCGCCGGCGTGCGTGAAAGCTTCACTGAAGTCATGTGTCCTGTGTGAGGTGTGCCGGCGCTCCCTCGAGCGCGTGAATGATTGCGTCAACGTCATAGACGCATCCCGCCCAGGTGCCGCCGCTCGCGCGTTGCAGCGCAGCCCAGAGTCGTGTGTCGTCGGGAAGTGCGGCGTCTGGCCGAAGCGATGGATGCGCGGAACGTCTGGCGAGGACGTCGTCGCAGGTGACGGTGTCCAGCCGGACGCCTCCCTCTCCAACAAAGTTGATCGACCCGGCGAGCGACTCGCGATCCACGATGATCTCGATCAGGTCATCGTCGCGCAGCCGACCAATGGGCCCGCCGTGTAACGCCTCCGGACCGATGTGCCCAACGCACGCCCCACTCGAGAAGCCCGAGAAGCGCCCGTCGGTGAGCAGCGCAACCTGCTTGCCCCACGGTAGATACTTGAGCGCGATCGTGATCTGCGCCGTCTCCTGCATGCCGGTTCCCGAAGGACCGTTCCCGATCAACACGATGACGTCACCAGGCTTGATCGGCCGGTCCGTTGTTCCCTTCACCGCCTGAATCGCGTCGCGCTCATCGGCAAACACCCGCGCCGGTCCGGTATGACGATAGACGTTGTCTGCATCGATCACGGACCGATCCATCGCCGTCGCCTTGATCACCGATCCCTCGGGCGCAATGTTGCCGACCGGAAACACCACGGTGCTCGTGAGCCCGGCACTCCGCGCCGCCTCTGGACTCATGATCACATTGGCCGGATCGACCTCGGCGCCCGATGCGAGACGCGCACGCGCTTCGCGTCTCCGGTCGCTCGATTCCCACCAGTCGAGCGTCGTATCGAGCGTGTCACCCGTCGCGGTAATGACGTCGCCATGCAAGAGACCCAGGCGCCGCAAATGCAACATGACTTCTGGAACGCCGCCGGCCATGAAGACCTGCACGGTCGGATGGCCTCGCGGACCGTTCGGCAACGCATCGACGAGACGTGGAACCGACTTGTTGACGCGAATCCAGTCCGACACCGTCGGCCGCGACAGCCCCGCCGCGTGCGCGATGGCCGGTATGTGCAACAGCAGATTCGTCGATCCGCCGAACGCCGCATGCACCAGCATTGCATTCTCGATGGCATGCTGGGTGAGAATGCTCGCGAGCGGAATCTTCATCGCGCGCAGGCGCATGAGCGCCGTCGCCGAGCGACGCCCGAGCTCGTACCACGCCGGCTCTCCTGACGGGGCAAGCGCACTGTGCGGCAGCGCGAGACCAAGCGCTTCCGCGACGACCTGCGAGGTCGCCGCCGTGCCGAGGAACTGGCACCCGCCACCGGCAGAGCCGCAAGCCCGACATCCCATCTCGGCGGCGTAGTCCAGCGACACGAGATCTCGAGAGAACCGCGCACCGAGACTCTGAATCTGCCCTGCATCCTCGGCACCCTGCGCGGGAAGCGTCACCCCGCCCGGAACGATCACGCCCGGTAAATGCTTCACTCCCGCGAGCGCGAGCATCGTTGCCGGCAACCCTTTATCGCACGTCGCAATGCCCATCACGCCCGATGCGGTCGGCAGCGAGCGTATCTGCCGACGCATGACGGTTGCCGCATCGTTGCGATACGCGAGGCTGTCGAACATTCCGGTCGTGCCTTGCGTGCGGCCGTCACATGGGTCGCTGCAATACGCCGCGAAGGGAATCGCGCCGCCTGCACGCAGCGTTTCCGCTGCTTCACGCACGAGGAGCCCAATCTCCCAATGCCCGGTGTGATAGCCGAGTGCGATCGGCGTGCCGTCTTCGCCACGCAATCCGCCGAGTGTGCTGACGATCAGATATTCCGGCCCCTGGAGTTGTGCCGCGGCCCACCCCATCCCGACATTCTGCGTCAACCCGAACAGATCACCGCTCGGCCGTTCACGCAGCATTTCGGGCGTCAGCGGCAGCGCACCGGACGGCCCGCTACCCGAAAGTCGGCCGGCGACCACGGCATCGGCGGAACCAAGGACGGATTCGAGCGGCGGAACAGCGGGTGACCTCATCATATTGCAAGCTTGCGGACTGCACGGCAGTGCCGCCAGTGACGAAATTGTGAAAAAAAGGAGACCTCATGGAGCTCGTCGGCGGCAACCTGATCGGTGGAAGTTCGAGCGTCGAAGGCGACGTCGTATTCCGTGGAGTCGATCCGCGGAGCAACACGGAAATCGAGCCGTCGTTTCACGAGGCGACGATCGCGGAAGTCCATCATGCGGCGTCGCTTGCCGCAGAAGCGTTCAAGTCATATAGGCGGACCGCGCCAGCCGTTCGCTCTCGTTTCCTGCGCGCGATCGCCGACGAGCTGATCGCGATCGGACCCGCGCTGATCGAGCGCGCGCACCTGGAGACGGCACTACCTATCGCGCGACTGGAGGGTGAGCGCGGGCGAACGGTTGGTCAGCTGCGTCTCTTCGCCGACTTGCTGGACGAAGGATCGTGGGTCGAGGCGCGAATCGACCGCGGTGATCCGGCGCGCACCCCACTTCCCAAACCCGATTTGCGCCGAATGCTTGTACCACTCGGCCCGGTCGCCGTGTTCGGCGCAAGTAACTTTCCCTTCGCGTTCTCGGTGGCGGGCGGCGACACCGCGTCGGCGCTGGCGGCGGGCTGTCCTGTCGTCTGCAAGGGACATCCGGCGCATCCGGGAACGTCAGAGTATGCTGCGCTAGCGATCACGCGCGCGGCCGCGGCGTGCGACCTCCACCACGGCGTATTCTCCATGGTGCACGGTTGGTCGCACGAGGTAGGTCTCGCGTTGGTTCGCCATCCGAAGATCTGCGCGGTGGGCTTTACAGGATCGCTGCGCGGCGGCCGCGCGGTGTACGACGCCGCGGCGGCGCGTCCAGAGCCGATTCCCGTCTATGCAGAGATGGGGAGCATCAATCCGGTCTTTCTTCTTCCGTCGGCCGCCGCCGAACGAGCCGAAACGGTCGCGCAGGGCCTGGCGCAGTCGATCACCATGGGCACCGGTCAGTTCTGCACGAATCCCGGAGTCGTTATTGGCGTTGGCGGTGCTGAACTCGAACGCATGAGTTCACTCATCGCGGAGCGAATCAGCGCCACGGACTCGAGCGTCATGCTGTATCCGCAAATTGCTTCAGGCTACGCGAGCGGTGTCGCA
Organism: Gemmatimonadota bacterium; assembly: GCA_040389905.1. Classification (GTDB taxonomy): domain Bacteria; phylum Gemmatimonadota; class Gemmatimonadetes; order Gemmatimonadales; family Gemmatimonadaceae; genus AG11. The sequence goes on from JAZJZK010000020.1 coordinate 129,531, forward strand.
CGGGCTCGGAGCCACGGCGCGACATTACTCGCCGAGAGCGCATCGGCCGATGATGCACATCGGGCAAAACCCTCGCTGCTCCACGTCGACGCGGCGACCTTCGCAAAACGCGCCGAACTTCGCGATGAGATGTTTGGACCTGTCTCGATCGTTGTTGCCGCATCCGATGCGGCGGAGATGGAGCACGTCGCGGAGGCGATGGAGGGCCAGCTCACGGCAACGATTCACGGGACGCCGGAAGAACTACGCACGTTCAGCCGGCTTGTCGAAATCCTGCAACGCAAAGTGGGGCGGCTGCTGTTCAACGGCTATCCAACCGGCGTGGAAGTTGGTCACGCGATGCAGCACGGTGGACCGTATCCCGCATCGACAGATTCTCGCTCGACGTCGGTGGGGAGTGCGGCGATCTCCCGCTTTGCGAGACCGCTCTGCTATCAGAACTTCCCGGACGACGCGCTTCCGCCCGAACTGCGGAACGAGAATTCGGCTGGCATCTGGCGGCTGATCGACGGCGGGCTGACGAGAGACAACGTTTCATGATCTCTGGCTCGGGCCAACGGACGTACACGATACGTGGTACCACCAAGTACGAACGGCGTACTCGGACCCGGTACACTGAGCGGCACAATGACCAAGGAGAGCCATCGAAAGCGGAGCCACGAACACCGCCATTTGCAACGTCAGACGGCGTTCGGCGTCGGGTCGATGCGAACAAGAGTTTCGATGGCTCTCTTTGGTTTGAATGCCAGTCCGGGTACAAAAGTCCGGGTACCTCGTACGTCGGTGGTTGTACTCGGTACCGGGTACGTCAGTTGACAACCTAGGCCGAATCCCCGAAGTATCTTCACCCCTCATATTCGTCCGGAGTTGACCGTGAGTGACATTAGTCGCCGAGATCTAGTGAAGTCCTCCGCCGGCGTCGTCGCCGCGCTTGCGGCAACGGCCGCGCTACCGTCCCGCCTATCGGCCGCGGTCCACACCCTGCGCCGCGGAAAGATCGAGCCGCGCATCAAGTTCGCCGTCATTGGCATGGACCACGGCCACATCAGCTCGATGACCGCGGCCGTTATCCGTGGCGGCGGCGAAGTCGCCGCGATCTATTCCAAGGACCCTGCGCAAAAGGCGGCGTTCGCGCGCCGCTACCCGAACGCGAAGGTTGCGAACGAGGAAAAGGAGATCCTCGAGGACAAGTCGATCAAGCTGGTGGCCTCCGCCAGCATTCCGGTCGACCGTGCTCCACTCGGCGTTCGCGTCATGCAGCATGGCAAGGACTTCATGGTGGACAAGCCGGGCATCACGACGCTCGCCCAGCTCGCCGAGGTGCGGAAGGTCCAGAAGGAGACGAAGCAGATCTACTCGATCTCGTTCAGCGAGCGGTTCGACAATGCGTCAACGGTCAAGGCCGGCGAGCTCGTGAAGGCGGGCGCCATCGGTACGGTGATCCAGACGCTCGGCATGGGACCACATCGTATCAGTCCGGAAACGCGGCAGCCATGGTTCTGGGATCCCAACCAGGCTGGCGGCATTCTCTGCGACATCGGCTCACACCAGTTCGATCAGTTCCTCTTCTTCACCGGTTCGACCAGCGGTGAGATCGTGTCCGCGCAGGTGAGGAACGTCAGCCATCCCGACCACCCGGCGTTCCAGGATTTCGGCGACGTCATGGTTCGTGGCAACGGCGGCACGGGGTATATCCGCATGGATTGGTTCACTCCCGACGGGCTTCCCATCTGGGGCGACGGACGACTCACGATCCTCGGCACCGAAGGCTACATCGAGCTGCGAAAGTACGTGGACATTGCCGGCCGGCCTGGCGGCAGCCACTTGTTCATCACGGACAAGAAGGCCGTGCAGTACATCGATGCCAAGAGTACCGTCCTCACGTACGGCCCAGCGCTCGTCGATGACGTGCTCAATCGCACCGAGACGGCGATGCCGCAGGCACACGCCTTCCTTGCAACCGAGCTCGCACTCAAAGCGCAGGACAAGGCGACCGTCCTGAAGCCGGGCGCACACCCGGCGTAATCAGTTCTCCAGTGCCGAGGGCGCCGACGTGGCGCCTTCGGCCAGCCGTTCGGTGCGGTCGAGACGATCCACGTCGATCGCCAGAACGCCGTCGGGCGCGCTCGCGAAAATGCTCGCCCACTTCACGTCCCACCGCAATTCATCCCACAGGTACGACGTTCTCGCGATGACCCGCGTCGAGAACGTCTCTTCGTGCGCGCTCACGTGGATGATGAATTCTGCCTCGGTCTCCGCCAGCTTTGCCGGCGTCATGCCGCGCAAGGGACTGGTCGCGGTGATCGGATGGACCACCGTCCAGTGCAGCGTAAAGAGTTCGACGGAGTCCCGCTCGAGCTCGAGCTCATGAAAATTGCGCTCGCGCACGCCATCGAAGTATTCGAACCACGCCAGGTTGATGCGAACTCGCACGTCGCTCAGCTCACTCGGCTGCGTGTTCACCATGCGAAACATCAAGCCGCGCCCGCCTTCGTACGGTGCAATGATGGCCGATTCACTGAAGCGGATCGACATCCGCGGCCGCGTGAGCCGCGCGATGAGCAGGCCCGCGCACGTCACGAGTGACAGCGGACCGACGAACGACTCGAGCACCTGGAGCCAGTTCGCCGTCGACCCCACCGGATACATGGCGCCGTTGCCCGTCGTCGTGAACACGCCGACGCTGTACGAGAATGCGCGCATGAACGGGTCGGTCAGACCCATCGATTCGACGCCATGCAATGCGCCTTCCCCGAGCGCGGCGTATGCCAGCGCGAACACGCCGTTCAGCAGTAGGAGCACACCGAACGACCACCCGAGGAACGCAGGCCACGGTGCGTTGAGCGCGAGGAGGTAGAATCGCGCCGTGTACTGCCGGCCGAGTCCGTATTTTCGGCTGGTGGCTACGCCGTCGCGCGAGATGAAGCGGCCGCGAACCTGCTGCGACACCACGCGCCCGAACCCAAGATCGGACGGTTCGCCCGTTGGCGCGTTGTCGTCATTCTCGTCCGCGTCTTCACGTGCGGAGGGTTGAGTACTCATGCGTGTTCACGGGTTGGCGGAACGGTTTTCGAGCCGATTGCCCGAAGAATACCACGATCCGCAAGGGATACCATATGCGCGCCTTGCGCAGGCCGGGGGGGCCGGAGGACATTGCGCGTGCGATGCCCCACTTTCCGCCGATTCTCTTCGCGATCGCCTTCGCCACGCTCGTCGTTGCCCTGACGGCGCTCGCGCGGCGACTGCCCGTGCCGACACCGGTCCTTCAGGTGGGCGCTGGCCTACTCGTCGCGATGATTCCAAGCGTCTCCATTCCCGATCTCCAGCCGGAGATCGTGTTCTTCGTGTTCCTGCCGCCAATCCTCTGGGCGGCGGCGTTCTTCACCTCCCTCCGTGAGTTCAAGGCCAATCTCAGGCCGATCAGCCTGTTGGCGATTGGTCTGGTACTCGTTACGACCGCCGCCGTGGCGATTGTCGCGCGTGCGCTCATGCCTGGACTGCCCTGGGCGGTTGCAGTGGTGCTCGGCGCGATCGTCTCTCCGCCCGACGCGGTGGCCGCGACCGCCATCGTGTCTCGACTGCCGGTCCCGCGCCGCGTCATCGTCATTCTCGAGGGCGAGAGTTTAGTGAATGACGCGTCGGCGCTCGTACTGTACCGAACCGCAGTCGCCGCCACGGTCACCGGCGTCTTCAGCTGGGGAGAATCGGTCGTTCGCTTCTTCATCGACGCCGGCGTCGGAGCGCTGGTCGGCATCCTGATCGGATGGCTGGTGATTCGTGCGGTACGCCTGACGAAGGATGCCCTCGCCGAAACGCTGCTCACGATCGCGGCACCGTACGTCGCGTGGGTCGTCGCCGAAACGATGCACGTATCCGCAGTGTTGGCGTGCGTCTCCGGCGGGCTCTATCTGCGACAACACCTGTCCACAGCGGTCGGGCCGGTTTCGCGTCTTCAGACGCGCATCGTCTGGGACCTCCTCGTCTTCCTGCTCAACGCGATGATCTTTCTGCTGCTCGGCGCGCAGTTTGGGTCGTTGTTGCAGGCGATTCCGAGCGATACCGTCGGCTCGGTCTTCGCGCATGGTGCCGTCATCACTGCGGTGGCCGTCATCGTGCGCCTCATCTGGGTACCCGTCGCGACGATCGCACCTCGGTGGTGGAGTGCCGAAGTTCGCCACCGCGATCCAATGCCCAATTGGCGCGGCGTTACTCTCGTCTCATGGACGAGCATGCGTGGAATTGTCTCGCTGGCGACGGCACTCGCGCTGCCCTTGATGCTCGAGAACGGACGGCCTTTTCCCTACCGCACCGAAATCATTCTCATCACGATGTGCGTGATCGTTCTCACGCTCGTCGTTCAGGGGCTGACGCTCGCGCCGCTCATTCGCGCGTTCGACTTCGCGCCGGAGCATGCGCATCTCGAGGAAGAGCGACTCGCCCGCCTGGAGGCGGCGCGGCGTGGGGCCGAGGCGCTCGAGGATTTGTCTCGCGAATCGTGGGTCGATGCGCGCGATGTCGAAGTGTTGCGCAATGAGCTTCGCGACCGGATCCGCATGCACGAACACCACGGCGGAAACTCGCACGGGCGACGCAAGCTGCGGCTCGGGATGATCAAGGCGGAACGGCGCATGCTGGTGCGGCTGCGCAATGAGGGCGCGATTTCCGACGATGTGCTCCGTGAGCTCGAACAGGAACTCGATCTGGAGTCCGTGCGAGTTGGCGCTGGTACGCTCGTCTGAACGACATAAAGGTGCGGGCCCTTCGCTGCACTCAGAGCGACAAAACAAGCGGAAAGAGAACGTTGTTCATGTTCGTTTTGTCGCCCTGAGCCCTTCGTCACTAGCGCTCCTCGAGGGTAAACTCCGCGAAGGGCACGCACCTCCAAAAGCTCGCAGTCTTACTGCAAAGAAAGGAGTCGAAATGGGCGCTTGGGGTTACGGCATCATGCAGAATGACACGGCGCGCGACTACGAAGTCTACTGGAACACGTACGTAGCGCGCGGCCGGAAAAAGGACCCTGAGTTCTGGACAGTCGCGCAGGTGGACGATTTCGTGTGGCACGGGCGCTTTCGCAGCGAAGTTGACTATGGCGACCCGAACGTTCGTGCCGAGCTGCTCGCGGCGGCGCTGCTATATCGGAAGGCTGGCCTTCCGCTTGGCGGACGCGTATTCGACGCGGTGGAGAAGGCCGCGTCGTTGGAACTCGGCCCGGACGAACTGAAGGAGTACGCGTCGCCTGCTGCGCGCAAACGCGCGATTCTCAAGTTCATGGAATCGTTCGGAATGCAGCAGCGGAGTGCCGCCGATCTTCCTCCGGGGGAGGCGCGGCCGAGTGCCTTACGGAGTGAGGTGGAGAAATGGGTTGCATTTTCCGCGCGCTATCCGGAGTGGATCGAGGTGTCGCATCGGCCGTTCTCGCACAAGCCGTTTTTCGACCTCGTGCCCCAGTGGTTCTTTGCGTTGCAGGACGTTCTCGGAAAAGGGGCCGGGCACAACGACAAGGAGCTGGAGAATCAGGGCAAGAAGTACCGGCTGATGTGCCTTGCCTTCTACACCGGCTTTGTCATGCGGCTGCCGGACGACGAGCGGCTGCGGCTTATCGAGAAAGTCGACCGCGATTGGAATGAGATGTACTTTCTGCCGATGCCGTAAGTGCAGATCCCTCGACTTCGCTCGGGATGACAAACCGACGATGTCACCCCGAGCAAGCGAAGCGAGTCGAGCGGGTCTGCACGCAAAACCCACCCTGCCTTACTTCGCAGCCACGACGCGAGGTGCTTGATTCTGCCATATCCTGACCGCGGCGATCGCTATCTGCCCAGCGCGGACATTGACGGGCCCCAGATCCACGCGTGATGCATCAGCGTTGAGCGCAAGCTCGATGCGACGCGGACCCGTCGGCGCATGCATACGCATCAGCGTGATTTCCTGGGGGAGCAGGTGCCACGACCGCACGTCCGCGCGTTCGAGCAACGACGCACCAATGTTCGCGATCGTCCCGGCCACCTCGCCCTTCTTGTCCTTGACGGCTTTGGTCACCGCATATTTCGCCGCGGCGCGCACCACCGCCCGTGCAATGATGCCGGTGCGCTCCCGCCGCTCATCGGCGACGATGGCGTCGTCGACCAGTGTCGCGACGCGCGAACTCGCGGCGCTGACTCCGTCCACGAACGCATCGAGTTGCACGGAGTGATAGGGCGCCCGCCGCATTGACGGAAAGGCGACGGATAACCAGTAGCCGTCGTCGTCATCATCGCGGTCGCGGCCATGCTTCCGCCCGCGACGACGGTCGCGTGACCCGTCGCTTGCGGCGATCGCAATCCGCTCGGCAACGGATCGCGTATGGTCGCGATCGCCTGACCGAAGCGAATCACGGTCATCGTCATCCAGGAACACGTTGATGGATTCCGTGGCGCGATGCGCGACGAAACCCCGCTCAACGACCACAAGGACTTCCCCGTCGTTCGACGCGCGGTCGAACAGCACGCTGTCTGCAGCGGGCATCAATGACCGCGCGAGACGATACGCAACCTGCGCTTCCTGTTTTTCCCCCGCGCGCTCGAAGACGGCGCCCGCCAGATAGTGCAGCGCGCCATGCGTGGATTGCTCGGAGTCGTTCCGATCAGTCGCATACTCGGCGAGCAATGCACTCAGACGGCGTGCCTCGACCGCGGCGTCTTCCCAGCGATCGAGCCGCGCGTACGACAGCATCCCATAGTACGAGATGAACAACCGCTCGGTGCGCCGTGGTTGATACGGACGCGCGAGATCATTGGTGATCATCGACAGCGCGTCTTTCGAGATGCTGGCGGTGATTCGGTCATCCGCGAGCAACGCGGCCGAATCGAGTACCGCAGCGCTCCGTGCGAACTGCGATGCGTAGTAGCTGCTGACACCCATGTTCAGTGCATGAAGCAGCGCGTCGTCCTCACTCCACCCCAGTGCCACGGCAAAGTCCGCGTGCGACAACGCCTCGCGCAGACGCTGCTGCGGACGCGAGATCCCATCGCGGCCGACCTCGTACGAACCGATCGTGGCCTTGAGTGTCGAGCACGCCGAGGCACCCCACAGCGCGGCGACGAGCGCCACGCTGCGGAGTGCGATTCGGAGTGCGCTGGGTGGGGTGCGCACGTTCTTACTTCTTCTCCAACACCACGAGCCGCTCACGCGCCGCCATGATCGCCTCGGCGAGCTTCGCGTTCGCGTTGCCCTGTGCGTCGATTTTCTGAATCTCCAGCTGGTTCAGGAACATCTTGTAGCGCAGCTCTGCTTCGATCGGGCGCAAGAGCTTGTCGAGCGACGTGGCCATCTTGTACTGCAGCTCGGCGTCAGCCCGGTTGATGACGCTCGCGCGATCGTACCGGTCGAGCGCGGACGTGAAGTCGCCCGCAGCGGCCAGCGCATCTCCGTCACGCACGAGTGCCGCGGCACGCATGCGATTCGCATCATTCAGATCGGAGGTGCTGCTGACGGTGCGGAGGCCCTGCGCCTCACGATACGTCACGCTGGCCACCATTCCACCGGCCAGTTGCACGAGCGCAATATTTCCTGTCGCGTCAGACGGACTCGCCTCGGCGTCGCGTGGCGTGAGCACCGCGACGTTACCGCTGCGGCGCGACGTCCAGGCAATCGGTGTCGTGTGCGTTGCGGTCAGGAGTTGTGCTTCGCTCATGCCAAGCGCGATCTCCCCGCGGCCGAGTGCATTGCAGACGGAGGGCGCACAGCCGGCGAAGGCGACCGCCGCCAGCGAGTCGCGACGATCGCGACCCTCCATGCGCGCTTCGAGCGCCTGCGTCGTGGCCGCGTCGACCGCACGGGTCGGTGTCTCGACGCGATCGCCGGTGCGCATCACGGTGATCGGGCCTTCGTCAATGCGCTTTGGATTCGCGCAGGCAGCGAGCATCGCGCCGATGAAGATGGTGGGCGCCAGCTGGGGAAAACGATTCGGTGTCATTGGTTTGTCTCGACGTGGAAGGTCAGAATGCGAAGCGGGCGCGTTCGACGTACTTCTTGATCTTGTGCTGGCCGACCCAGACCTTCGTGTTTGTCTCGAGGTCCACCAGCGCCGCGTCGATCTGGTAGAAAATCACCCGCTCGCGACCATCCTTGTCTTCGATCGCCTGAAGCTCGCCGGTCAGCGCATAGCGCGCTCCCAACTCCTGTCCAACGCGAGAACGCGTATCGGTGCGCGCATTCTGTTGCTGGTCCTTTCGCTCGGCGCGTATCTCCTGACGCTCGTCGCTCGAGGCAACGACGCGCGCCGCGCCCGTCGTGATGAAGGCCTTCTCGATGTCCTTCACGAAGGTTCCGACCGGAATGTGCTCCATGGTGCGGTTCGCGAAGGTGCCGATGATGATCGTGGGCGCCTCGCCGGCGTGGAGGTCGGCGTACCGCCTCGCCCACCCAGCCGAGAGCGACTGCTCGACGAGCTCATTGGCGACCAACCGCGCGTCAGTGTCGTTCCACCGTCCCGAGAGATCGGTGACGGCATTCGGCTCGATGCGCGTGACGCGCTTGCTGAAACAGGCGCCGGCCGGTAGAAGAAGAATGAGTGCGGCGGTGCGAAGGACGCCGAGGTACGACGACGGACGAATGGACATGGTGGGCTCCGGAAGTGTGCGGTCTCGCCACAGCAACAAGGCATTCCGTGAACCAGTTGTGTCCTACATCACAAACTCAGTAACGACAACCACTTAGCATCTACCATGGCAATGAAGTGTCTCCCTTCGAGGACAGAAATGTTTCAGTTTGCGGGGACAACGTTCTCTCGGCGCGGACGGCGCGCTACTTTCACCGCATGATCGAGGACGAAGGCGACGCCGAGCAGTGGACGGAGGAAGACATCGATTCCGAGTTTCCGCTTGGTGATGGAACCGCGGAGACGGAGGCGATCGTGGAGTGTCCACACTGCGGGGAACCCAACGAAATCGCGCTCGATCCCGGAGGCGGCAGCAAACAGGAGTACGTCGAGGATTGCCAGGTCTGCTGCCGGCCGTGGCTCATGTACGTGACGTACGACCGGAAGGGAAACGCCGAGGTCGAGGTGTACGCGTCGGATTCGTAGACGTGAAAAGAGGCGGAAGCGCAATGCGCTTCCGCCTCTTTCTCTCACCTGCATGACCGATCGATCAGGGAACCAGCGCGTCCCGCTTCCGGCCTTCCGTGTCGTAGATCTCGAGCGGCCCGAACTTCTTCATCGTCGCCTCGATCTTCTTGCCATCCCCCACCGAAACGATCTGCACCTTGTCGGGAGCGAGGTACACCTTCGCCGCGTTTTGCACCTGCGCCGACGTGACGGCCATGATACGCGCCGGATACTTGTCCCAGTAGTCCTCCGACAGCTTGTAGATCCACCGCGTGACGTAGTAGCCAAGCACCTGCTGCGGTGATTCGAGCGAGAGGGCGAAGTTCGCCACCATCGAGCGTTTCTTGTCCTGCAATTCCTTCGGTGACACCGTGATCTCCCGCATCTGCCGAATCTCGTCCATGAGATCCGTCAGCGCAGGTTCGGTGACCTCGGAACGGACATCGGTGCTCGCCGTCCACGTTCCGCGAAAGCGGCCCGCATTCAGGTTGCTGTACGCACCGTACGTATAGCCCTTCTCCTCGCGCAGATGGGTAAAGAGTCGTCCGGTGGGTCCGCCACCGATGACCTGGTTCATCATCTGGAGCACGTCATAGTCCTTGTGCAGGCGATCGACACCCGGCGCGCCGACAACGAAGCTCGTCTGCACCGAGTTCGGGCGGTCGACAAGGTACACCTTCGCCGGGCCTGACATCGGTGGATCCTTCGCCGCAACGACGGGCGTGCCGGCCTTCTTCCAGCCACCCAGCCTGGAATCGACGAGCTGCCTGGCCTGCTCGAGTGAGATGTCGCCAGAAAATGCGATCGCTGCGTGGTCCGGAACGTAGTGCGACTTGTAGAAGGCAACGAGTTGATCGCGCGTTACGCTCTTGACGTCATCCGGCGTCATCGAAATACGGCTGCCGGGGTGATCGCCCATCATCACCTTCGAGTACAGCTCCTGAGCGAGGAAGCCCGGACTCGCCCGCTGCTGTGCCAATTGTGCCGCGGTGCGCTGCTTGTACTTCGCCAGCTCGCTCTCCGGGAAGGTTGGATTCAGCAACACGTCGGCGGCGAGATCGAAGACCGGACCAAGCTTTTCCGTGAGCGCCGACCCACTGACCTGGGCGTCGAGACCCGACATCGCGGCGTTGACGCCGAAACCAGCCGCCATCGTCTCGATCTGTTCCGCGATCTGTGTGGTCGAACGCGTTGGTGTTCCCTCGCGCATCATGAGCGCGGTGATACTCGCAACGCCGTTGGCGTTCGGCGCGTCGAAGTAGCCGCCGGCCCCGGGGATGATCAACTGAAAGGAGACTTGCGGCGTCCGGTGATCTTCGAGCACGATGAGGTGGATGCCATTGGCGAGATCGGCTTCCTTCGCTCTCGGAAGCTTGACGTCGAGCACCTTGTCGCTCACCGGTGCTCTGCCCTTCATGACGACGGCCTGCGGCTTGGCGGCCGGCTGTCCCATGACTTGCGCGGCCGAGCTGTTCGCGATGAGTGGTGCCGCCGCGAGCGCGATGGAAAGCGCCCGGACCAGCGTCTGGGAGTGTGTCATCACTGGGCTCCGCGGCTGGCGGCCGCCTTGGGGTTCGTCTGGATTACACTGCGATTCGTTGGCACCAGGTACTTCTGCGCGACGCGTTGCACATCCGCCGCCGTCACCGCCTTGATCATGCCGACGCGCGTATTGATGCGGCCAGGATCATTGTAGAAGAGCGCGTTCTGCGACAGCTGGATGGCGCGCGACAGCGAGCTCTCCTGCGACGCGATCGCACTCCGCTGCGCGTTCGTCTTGGCTTTGTCCATTTCCCAGTCCGCCGGCGGCGCCGTCTTCAGCTTCTCGATTTCGTCCATCACCGCTTTCTCGGCGTCGGCGGCCTGTTTGCCCGGCGCGACCGTGATGCCGATCTGGAAGAGTCCGTTGCCGCGGCTCTCGCCCTTGCCGGCGGACACATTGGTCGCGAGCTGCTGCTGTCGAACGACATTCTCGTAGAAGCGCGAGCTGCGGCCGCCGCCGAGCACCGTACCGAGCACCGACAGCGCCGCGTCGTCCGCGGAACTCGAGGGCGGCACCATGTACGACAGGTCGATGCGCGTCGCGCGCGCGAGTGCGTCGTCGAGCGCGATACGCTTTTCGGCTGCCGGCGTCGGCTCCGTCATGTCGACGGCCGGTGGGGGCGTTTGCGACGGAATACCTTCGAACGCCTTACGGACCTTCGCGAGCGCATCGGCGGCGTTCACATCGCCGACGATCGCCATGACCGCATTGTTCGGTGCATAGTAGGTCTTGAAGAACGCCTGTACATCCCCAACCGAGGCCGCACTCAGGTCGGCCATCGAGCCGATGACGGAGTGCGAGTAGGCGAAGTTCGTGAACGCGAGTGAGTCGATCGCCTCGAACGTCTTGCCGTACGCGGCATTGTCGACGCCGATACGGCGCTCCTCCTGCACCGCGTTGATCTGGTTCTCGAGCGCGTCCTTCGTAATGACGAGCGACTTCATGCGATCGGCCTCGAGATACAGTCCGAGGTCGAGCTGGTTGCTGGGCAGCGTTTCGTAGTACAGGGTCCGATCCTTGTTCGTCGTCCCGTTCATGTTGCCGCCGTTATTGAACACCAGCGTGAAGTGCTCACCGGGTCCAACGTTTTCCGAGCCCTTGAACATCATATGCTCGAAGAGATGCGCGAAACCGGTGCGGCCACGCCGCTCGTCGCGCGATCCCACGTTGTAGCTGATCGCGATCGAGAACACCGGTGCGGTGTGGTCCTCGGCGATGATGACGCGAAGGCCGTTCTTGAGCTTCGTGTCGGTGAACTTGAGGTCGGCAACGTTCTTGGTTGGCGCTGAGGCGCCGACCAGAGAGGCCAGGAGCACGGCGCTGACGACAGCACCGGCTCGGGATGTAAATGGGGTCACGGGGCTCCGGGGTTCGGGCAACGCGGGGTGGGGTTGCTACGATACGTCATTTTCGCCGCGAATGACATCCCGGTATGACAGTTCTCATCCCGAATTTGGTTGCCCGGTGGGCGGCGCCATGATTGTCACCCTGAGCGAGCGAAGCGAGTCGAAGGGTCTGCACCTCGTACACAGGCGGCAAGGGCAGATCTCTCGACTTCCCTCGGGACGACAGCCCGACCTGAACCGTAGTGCACCTATGGCTGCACCGGAACATTGAACGCGGATTGAGCGGATTTGGAACCGAAAAAACGATAAAGCCGTGTTGAAACTGGTTTATCAGTTTTATCCGCTTCAATCGGCTCAATCCGCGTTCACGGCTCCGGTGAGTCTACGCCTGGCCGCCTACTCCGCTCGCAACGCCAGCATCGGATCCGAGCGACTCACCCGCGCCGCCGGCAGCCAGCACGCCGCGATCGCAGCGGCCGCGAGGATGAGCGGAACGACCACGAAGGTCAGCGGATCGACCGGCTCCACCCCGTAGAGCAAGGTACGAAGCACTCCAGCCACCGCCGTCGCGACGCCCAACCCGATAGCGATGCCGGCGGCCGTGAGCGTCAGCCCACGTCGCACCACGAGCCAACGGACGTCGCTCGCCTGTGCGCCGAGTGCGATCCTGATGCCCATCTCGCGGACGCGACCGCGCGCAACGCGCGCCATCACACCATACACACCAACGAGCGCCAGCACGAAGCCGACGAAGGCAAACGCGAACAGCAGCAGCGTCATGAACCGCTCTCGTGACGACGACTGCGCCACGACCTCGGTCATCGTCTTCACGTCCGCGAGCGCGAGCCCCGGATCGAGGCGTGCGACCGATTGTCGAAGGAGTGGAACGAGCGCCTCCGGGTCTCGCGTGGCACGAATCACCAGCACCATTGTCCCGCTCCCGCGCTGCGCCGCCGGCTGGAAGATCTCCGGCTTCGCCGGCTCGGCGAGTGCGCCCTGCCGTTCGCTCCCCACCACGCCGACAATCCGGTACCACACCGACGTCGAGTCCGGCACGCGATTGAATGTTACCTGCTGTCCCACTGGCTCTTCATTCGGGAAGTACTGTCGCACCGCGGCGTCATTGAGGACGACCACGCCTTCGCCGTCCGCACGGTCTCCTTCGTCGATATACCGGCCCTTGAGCAGTGGCACGCGAAGGGTTTCGAAGTAGCCAGGCAGGACATCGCGATGCACCACGTCCACGCCGATTCGCTCAGCCGGCCATCCGCGTGCGACGAAATCGCTCGTCCAGCTGGGCTCCGTGAGTGGGAGGACGGAAACCGCGCCCACCGACGCGACACTGGGCAGCGCGCGCGCGGCGTCCGTCAAGTGCGTCCAGAACGCCTGAATCTTGTAGCTGCTGTCATAGCGGACGCCGGGAAGCGAAACCTTCGTGGTGAGCACGCCTTCGGCGCTGACGCCGGTCTTTACCCGCGCGAGGTTGCTGAAGCTTTTGACAAGAAGTCCAGCCCCGAGCGTAAGCACCACGGCAATGGCGACCTCGCCCACGAGGAGGAAGTCGGCCCATCGCTTCACGCGCACACCGCCGCCAGTCCGTGCGCCATCGCGCATCGCCTCGCCTGGCGCCCGCGTGCGGCTCCAAAGAATCGGCGCGACGCCAAAGAGCAGGCTGCTCGCCACCGTGATGCAGGCGACATACGCGAGAACAGGCCAGCTGATCGACACCTCGCCCGACGGGAGTAGACCCGCCGGTTGAAGCACGCTGAGCAACCGCAACACCCAGAATCCAATGAGGCAGCCCGCAAGTCCGCCAAGCACAGCGAGCACGAGACTCTCCGTCAGCGCCTGCCGCACGAGACGTGAGGCGCGCGCGCCAAGTGCCAATCGAAGCGCGGTCTCCTGCGTACGCCCAGAGGCATGCACAAGGAGGAGATTTCCCACGTTCGCGCAGGCGATCAACAGCAACAGTGCAACGGCGCCGAACAGCACGAGCAGCGGACGCTTGCTGTCGCCGATGAGGAACTCGTGCAGTGGCGTCAGGCCGCCGCCCATTTTGGTGTTCGTGGCCGGATACTCGCGTTGGAGCCGGCCGATCACGGTTTGCAGCTCCGCGTTCGCCTGCGACAGCGTGAATCCATCGCGCAGGCGAGCGACCGGAAGAATCCAGTGCGCTCGACGAAAGAATGGCCTGGAGCGGGTGGCGGGGTCCCACGCGGTCGGCCGGAACATCTGGGCGGTCACGCCGGGTAAGACAAACTCTGCCGGCAGCACACCCGTGACGCGAACGTCGCGACCATTGAGTGAGATCGTCTTCCCCACAAGTGACGCTTCCCCGTGGAAGCGAGCGCGCCAGAGCCCGTACGTGATCATGACGGAAGGCTCACGTCCGCTCCACGTCTCGGAATCATCGAACAGACGACCCGCCGCGGGCCGCACGCCAAGCAGTCGAAAGAAGTTTCCGGTGACGGCGAGCGTCTGGTACACTGCGGGCTCGCCGGTGCCAGTGAGCGTAGCACTCGTGGCAAAGCTCGCGTATCCGGCGACGTCGGAAAACGCGCGGACCTGCTCACCCCAGTCCAGCATGTTCGCAGGTGCCGCGCTCGCATGCACCCATCCCCTGTCTTCGTTCTCCTCCCAGAGCATCACGAGCCGGTCAGGACTCGCATAGGGCAGTGGGCGAAGGAGCACGTCGTGCACGGCGCTGAAGATGGCCACATTCGCCCCGATGCCGAGCATGAGGGTGATGATGGCGGCCGCGGCAAAACCGGGGTTTCGGCGGAAGGTCCTCAGCGCGAGCCGCGTGTCGACAATGAAATCGTTGACCAGTCGCGTCCCCCGTCCGTCTCGGTGCGCTTCCTTGGCTGCGTCCACCGAGCCGAAATCAACCTTTGCGCGCCGATGTGCCTCCTCGGGCGAGAAACCAAGGCGGATGTTCTTCTCCGTCTCGTTTGCGAGGTGAAAGGCAACCTCCCTCTGAAGCTCGTGCTCGACGCGGGCAGGCTGAACGAATGCGCGCAGTGTCCGACGCATGTTCCTGAAGACCCCCATGGTCAGGTGGTCTCCAGAATGAGGTCGACCGCAGTGACGTACCGCCGCCAGTTCGCCGTTTCGACACCGAGTGCTTTGCGCCCCTGCGCCGTGAGCCGATAGTACTTCGCTTCCCGGTTGTTTTCGGTGGTTTTCCATTCGCTGTCGATCCAGTCGTTGCGCTCGAGACGCTGGAGTGCCGGATACAACGAGCCCTGATTCACGTCGAGCACTCCGCGGGACATCTGCTGGATTCGCTGGCTGATCCCCCAGCCATGCATGGGCTCGAGCGCGAGTGTCTTGAGGACGAGCAGGTCCAGGGTGCCACGCAGGACGTCGGAGGAAGCGGGTGCCACGGGCCCTCTCATGTCGGGTTCCTAGGGAAGGTTGCCATTCTTCTGTAGGAAGTCAAGAGGAGTATGCCGAGGCGCGCGCGGCGTTGGCTCGACCATGGCGTTCCGGGTGGCATTGACGATGGCCGACAGGCACCGTACGTTGAATCTGAACTATATTCAGTATTGTCTGAATATTGTTCAGTTTATCCCATGGGAGAACGGCGTGAACACCCTGCCCACCGTCGCCACGGCGCCCGTGCAACAGCGGGCGCGAGCCCTCATCGACCGCGTGGCGGCGGCGACAAGCGCGCTGCTCGCTGAGCGCGACTTCGAGGACATCACCGTCGCCGACATCGCGCGGCGCGCTGGCGTCTCCGTCGGCGTCGTCTACACGCGCTTCGCCACCAAGGAGCACCTGCTCGCACATCTCGCGCGGGACCTCACGCCCGCCCTTCTCGCGCGCGTCGAGTCCGCACTCGCGGAGGAACGCACGGCCACCCTCTCTATCCGGGAAATCGCGGAGCGGTATTTCCTGATCGCGGCGACTGCATTCGTCAGGCACCGCGCCGTGCTCCGCCCGCTCTCGCTGATCGTGCGGATCGAAGCACACCGTGAGCTGCGTCTGTTGACCGCATCCTTCAATGCCGGCGTGCATGCGATCCTGCGCCAGCGCCTCCTCGCTCATCGCGAACACATCCACAGCGAGGATCCCGAGGCGGCGGTGGACTTCGCGATCCTCGCCGCCTCAGCCGCGCTGCGTGAAGTCGTCCTCTATGGCGATCCCGTGTCTCGCCTCTCGCGTCATCAGCGGCAGGTGGTCTCCGATTGCGCTCGGCTCTGCGCGTCGTTCCTCGTGTCTCGCAACGACGAGGACGGGCGCTCCTCCAGCCCCGAGAACCGATCGTGAGTCGTTGTCTCGTGCGCGCGAAGGCGCTCATCGTCGGCCTCCTCGCGCTCGGGATGGCCGCAGAATCTGGCATGGCGCAGCTCGCCTCCGTCGATTCGGCATCTGACCAGCGCGTACGCGACTGGATTCGCGCGGAAGTTCCGCGTCTCATGAAGCGGCTCGATGTGCCGGGCGCCGTTGTCACGATCGTACGCGGTGATCGCCTCATTGTGAACGATGGGTTCGGCGTCGCGGACGTTTTGCAGCGCACACCCGTCAACGCAGCGACCACGGTGTTCCGCATCGCCAGCGTGGCGAAGGTCTTCAGCGCCCTCGCCATCCTGCGCGCTGCCGAATCGCGCCACGTTGGGCTGTCGCAGGATATCCGCCCTTTCCTGGCCGACATCCTGTCGCGAGATGACCTGAACGCGCCGATCACGCTCCATCAGCTGCTGACGCACACCGCTGGATTCGATGAGCAGTTGATCGGTTACATCAATCGGCCCGGCGTGTCTGCTGCGCGGCTCGCGGAGTACTTGAAGACGTCGCTACCGCCTCGAAGCCGTGCGCCTGGCGACGTTCCGGGATACTCCAATCATGGATTCGGTCTCGCAGGACTCCTGGCGGAGCGATTGACGGGGCTACCCTTCGATCGTTATGCGCGAGACAGCGTGTTTCGGGTGGTCGGCATGCCGAACACGGCCTTCCTGCTCGACCCGGCGGGCAGCGCACCACCCAATCTCGCCCGTGAGTATCGGTCGAACGGCAGCGTGCGCGTGCCGCGCTCCAGTCGCGCCTATCCCGCAGGGAACGTCGGCACGACGGGGTCCGACATGGCGGCGTTCATGCGTTGGGTGCTCGCCGCACTTCGGTCAGCCGATACGGGGCAGGCGCGTGCTCGCCTCGTGCGGCAACTCGCGGGGCCGATGCTCACATACGATTCCGCACTTCCGCCAATGGGATATGGATTCAACGGGGTGCCCTTCAGCGGACGAGTCCTCTGGATGAAGGGTGGCGCGGCACCGTCGCATTCGGCGGTGCTTGCCCTGATCCCGGAACTCGACATCGCCTTCTTCATTGCACTCAACCGGCAGGAGCCCTTGATGTGGGACCGCCTCATCCCGCGGCTCGTTGCAACGTTCTGGGCCGACACGGTCGTGCATGCGGAGCCGCAGCTTGCGGACGCGACGAAGGTCGCGGGCGACTACCTGTGGACACGGGCGCCGCTCGCATCGCCAGAAAAGCTCTTGGGCCTCGCCGCGCAATTGCACGTTGAAACCTCCGGCACAGGTATTGACGTCTCGGGACCGGAGTTGTCGGGCCATTGGATGCGTGTGAGTGCGCGGACGTTTCGCGATTCGACCGGCCGACTCATGGCGTTCAGGCCGGATACGACGGGTTACGCGGCGTTAGCTTTCGCGATCGTGCAGGGTCAACCGGTGTCCTTTGAAAGGATCGGTATTGCCAGTACGACGCGATTTCAGCTCGGTGTGCTCGTCGTCGGCTCGCTGCTGGCGCTCTCGGCCGCCTTCGCTGCGCGCGCTCACCAGAGTGCCGTACGCTGGACAGTGCTCATACTCCCACTTGCTGACGTCGCGATGCTCGTCGCCGCGCTGATGCTCGCGCGCCAATCCGACCTACTGCCTGAGGGACCGACCGGGACGTACCGCGTGGCCATCTTGCTCACCACACTCACCGGAGTGCTCTCGGTCACGCAAATGCTCGGTGCTGCCTACCTCGCCGTGCAACCGAGCGGGGCACTCCGTCGCCTGCTCCTCGCCTGCGGTGCGGCGGGCGGATTGGGTATCGCATGGTTCCTCGGCAGCAATCACCTCATTGGCTAGTGCGCCGCCGGCCCGTGTCCGCGGGACTTGCCCGACCGGAAGAGAAAGAGCAGCGGTAACGACGCCATCAACGCGATGCCGCTCAAGAGATACAGCCGAGAGAACGCGAGCACACTCGCCTGGCCCGACAACTGCCGATCGAGAATCATCAGCGCCTGTTGCTTCGCGGCAAATGCGTTCATCCCTTTCGCAATCAACGCGCGCGTAATGCCCTCCACGCGAGCCAGCGTCACGGGATCGCTCACGACGACATGCTCCGCGAGCAACGCTCGCGACTGCGCTGCGAAGCGCGACAGAAGCGTCGCACTGATGGCGATGCCGAGCGAGCCACCGAGTTGGCGCGTGAGGTTGAACATGCCGGTGCCCTGCGCGAGTTGGCTCGGCTTCAATTCCGCCATCGTTGCGCCCGTCAATGGCACGAAGATGAGACCCAGCCCAACACCGCGAAACACCAGCGGCCAGAAGAGGTCGTGCGCTCCGGCGTCGAACGTCAACAGCGACAACTTGTACATCGACAGGAAGAAGAAGCTCGCGCCAATCGGTACAGTCACTCTCGCATCCAGCCGCGCGGAGTTCTTCCCCACGAATGCCATGGTGAATGCGGAGGACAGCGCGCCGGGCAGGATGATCATTCCTGTTTGGTTCGCCGTCATGCCGTGTAAGCCCTGCAAGAACACGGGCAGCACGAACACTGATCCGTACAGCGCAAAACCGAGAAACGCACCCATCGTGACGCCCGCCGCTAGCTGGCGGTTCTTGAGCACCTTGAAGTCGATCACCGGCTCCTTGATCGTCAGCTCGCGCCAGATCAACAGCACGAATGATACGACCGCCGTGATGGCCAGGATGGTGACGAAACGCGAATCGAACCAATCGAAGCGTTCACCTCGTTCGAGCATCCACTGGAGCGACCCGATGCACAATGCGAGCAGGAGAATTCCGGTGCCGTCAATCGTGTTCGTCTTCTGTTGGTGCGCCGAATCTCGCACGTACGCGAACACCATCCACGCTGCGAAAATGCCGAGCGGAATGTTGATGTAGAAGATCCAGGGCCAGCTCAGGTTGTCGACGATGTAACCGCCAAGCGTCGGACCGATCGTTGGTCCCACCATGACACCGACGCCGAACATCGCCTGGCCAACGCCCACTTCCTTTGGCGGGAACGCTTCGAACAACGTGGTTTGCGCCGTCGAGAGAAGCGCACCCCCGCCGAGCCCCTGAATGACACGCCAGAAGATCAGGCCGCCCAGCGTCGTAGCAGCGCCACAGAAGAACGACGCGGCGACGAACAGCAGGATCGATCCCGTGAGGTACCGTTTTCTCCCAAAGTACCCAGACAGCCAGCTCGAGAGCGGGATGACGATAACGTTTGCGATGATGTAGCCCGTCGACACCCAGGAAATCTCATCGAGGGTCGCGCCGAGATTCCCCATCATGTGGGGAATCGCGACGTTCACGATCGAGGTATCGATCAACTCGAGCACCGCCGCCAGCGTCACCGCGATGGCGATCAGGTATTTGTGCTTGTACTTGTCCTCCGCCACCTCGGCGTCCACGGGCACGTGAACCCATGCCGTGCCCCGCGGCCCGGAGGTGATCGTCGACGCAGTGGCCATGATCGCTTACTTCGTCGCGACGTGCGCGAAAACCGACATCCCTGGACGCAGAGGGTGCTCCTTGTCCACACCCTTCACGATGGCGATGCGAACCGGGACGCGCTGAACGACTTTGGTGAAG
Organism: Gemmatimonadota bacterium; assembly: GCA_040389905.1. Classification (GTDB taxonomy): domain Bacteria; phylum Gemmatimonadota; class Gemmatimonadetes; order Gemmatimonadales; family Gemmatimonadaceae; genus AG11. Next base: position 149,337 of record JAZJZK010000020.1, read on the forward strand.
TTGCCCGTCGCGTTGTCCGGAGGGAGCAGCGCGAACTTCGCGCCGGTTGCGGCACTCACGCTTTCGACCTTGCCCTCCACCTTCCATCCGCCATACGCATCGATCTCCAACTCCACCGGTTGGCCGATCTTGATGTCGCCGAGTTGCGTCTCCTTGAAGTTCGCCGTGACCCACACGCCGGAGTCGGAGACGATCGTGAGCAACGGCTGGCCCGCCTGGACGAGCTGACCGACCTCCACCTGTTTACGCGAGATGATTCCGCCGACGGGCGCCGCGACGCGCGTGTAAGAGAGTTGGAGCGCGGCGTTGTCCCGCGCGGCCTGCGCCGCCGCGAGACGCGCGATGGCGAGCCGTACACCGGCCTGCGCATTCACGATGCCGGCTCCCGCGGCACCCGCCGAGCGCTGCGCGGACGCCAGTTGCGCGCGCGCGGCATCGGCCGCAGCCTGCGCCGCGTCGAGCTGCTGGCGCGAAACGACCTGCTTGGCGACGAGCTCCTTCATGCGTGCGAGATCCGCCTCCGCCTTGGTGAAGTTGGCTCTCGCGGCAATGATGTTCTCATCGAGCGCGGCGCGTTGGCCCGTTGCGTTCTGGACCATCGCTTCCGCCTGTCCCTCGACACCGCGGCCGCCGGCAGCGGCACGCGCTGCAGCGAGGTCAGCGTCTGCCTGCGCGAGCTTGACGGCAAACTCGCGCTCGTCGATTCGCACGAGAGCCGAATCGGCGCGCACGTGTTCGTTCTCGCCGGCTTGCACGGCCGTGACGTATCCGCTCACCTTGGCAAGCACGGGGACGATGTGTCCGTCCACCTGCGCGTTGTCGGTGGATTCATGCGTGCGGCCGTACATCCACTGCTTGACGCCCCATCCGAGACCAAGGATGGCGCCGAGCACGACGAGCGCGAGGACGATTCGGCCCTTGTTCGAGGCCGGTGGTGCGGGTTCTTCGCCGCGGACTATCGTCGGCGACTCGGCGGTTTGCGGTTGCGTTGCGGTTGCCATGGTCAAGTCAAATGCGTGCGTGGAGATGCGAGAAACGAACGGATACGGCGTGGATCAATTGCTATTGGCGATGGCGCAACACGCTGTCACCCCGAGCGAGCTCCGCATACCGCGCGCGGGGTAAACTCCGCGAGTCGAGGGGTCTACACCTCGTCAACAGCGTGATGTGCAGATCCCTCGACTTCGCTCGGGATGACAACGAACGATGCATCATTGCAGCGTCGCGATGGAGCCATGCGCACGGGCGAGCGCAACACGTGACGCCTGGTACGACGTGAGTGCATCGATCAATTGGGTGCGCGCGGCATTCAGCGAAATGGACGCCGTGACCACGTCCGCATTGCCCGATACGCCGGCTTGAAAACGCTCGCGCGCCTGCGCGACTTCCTGCTCGGCGAGCGCCAGTCGCTCGCGCGAAGCGGCGACCGCCTCGCCAGACGACCGGAGGTTCAACGTCGAGACGCGGACGTCGGCGTCGACCTGCGCGCGGAGATCGCGCACGCGAATATCGAGATCGCGCGCGGTAGACCGCTGTTCCTCGACCCGCCCTTCGCGGCGATTCCCGTCGAAGATGGGTAGCGAGACCTGGATGCCCCAGTCGTACGTCGGCAGATAGCTGCGGCCATTGCGCTGGCTCAGACCCTCATCGGCGAACACGCCGATCGTGGGAAGCCGCTCACTGTGAATCGCCTCGGCCTGTTCGTGCGCGGATTTCGCCTGAACGTTCAAGGCCGCGAGGTCCTTCCGATTGTTTGTCGCGTTGCCAAGCAGCGCGAGTTCACTCGCGACCTCGGGCGTCGGGAGCGTCGCGAGCGCATCGGCGAGCTCGATGCGGAGCGGCGGCAAGCCCAACGCGCGCGCGAGATCGACGCGCGTGCGATCGCGATCGTTACGCGCCATGATGATCTGTGCCCGCGCGCTGGTGAGTTGCGACCGCGCACGCGTGACGTCCAGCGCGATGCCGGTGCCCGCCGTGAGCTGGTCCTGCGCAATACTCACCAACTCCGCCGCCAGCGTGGAATCCTGAATGCGTGCGGTGTAGACGGCGTCCGCTCGGAGCACGGCGAGGTAGGCATTCGCCGCCGTCGCGGCGGCAACGTCCATCAGCGTTGCGGCTTCGGCACTGGCGGCGGCAACGCCAGTCTTTGCATTCTCGATGCGCGAGCGCGCTGCCGGATCGTACAGCATTTGCGAAACACGCGCGCGCGCATCCAGCGCATTCACCGGCCCGAGGATTGTTCCCTTCGGGTCGAACAGCGGCGGCTGGCCCGGTTGCGCCGGGAAGTCGATCGGAAAGGTTGCGCTGTTGATCGTCGATCCGCGCTCTGCCACCGCCGCCGAAACGGAGGGCAGCAAATCCGCGCGACGTTGGGTGACGCGCGCCTTGGCGGCATCCACGCGCGCCATCGCGCCTTCCACCCCCGCCGTCTGCTTTGCGGCGAGCCGAACGGCCTGCCCGAGCGTAAGGCGGATGGTGCTGTCGCCTGTGATCTGCTGCGCGGACGCAGCGCGTGCGACGAACGCCATCAACGCCACGACAATGGCGAGCGTGAGACCGATGGTGGCGGAACGACGAAGGGACAAGCAATTCATTGTGTCAGCGTTGATCGGACGCGCCCGACACATCCGGACGCATGGCGGTGAAGTAAAAGTCTCGGATTTGTTCGAACAGCACATCGGGGTCGATGTGCGCGATGGATTTGTGGCTCTCCCGCTGGTGATACCACATACCGTGCATCACGAAGAGCGAGCTCAGCATTCGCGACGCGACCAGCGGGTCCATTCGACGCAGGACGCCGCTGTCCATCCCCCGTTCGAGCGTTCCGCGGACGAGTCGTTGGGCGCGCTCGATCACTTCCGTCGCATAAAACGCCTGCAGGTCTGGAAAGCTGCTGAGCTCCGTGGTGAGCAGGCGATTGAGCGCATGAAAGACCGGCGACCGCAGCCACTTCCAGAACCCGTCCATCCAACGCTCCAACGCCTTGATGGGATCGGGCTCGACGGCGACGAACTCTTCGGCCCGCGCGATGAACGCGATCACCGAACTGCGGACCACTTCGCGAAAGAGTTCTTCCTTGTTGGGGAAGTAGAGGTAAATCGTGCCCTTCGAGAGGCCCGCGTGCTTCGCGATATCGTCGAGGCGAGAGGCGGCCAGACCACGCTCCGCAAACACCGCAAGTGCGGCATCGAGAATTTGTCTCGGCCGTTCTTCGGGGAGCCTGCGCCAACGAGGTTCGAGCGATGCGTCGGAGGTCACGATAACTGACTGACTGGTCAACAGGAGAATGCGCTGGGACGGAGCTGAGTTCCCGGCTTTGCTTAATGACTGGTCAGTAATTTACTCGCTCGACCGCGCCGGTCAAGTGATGCCGCACAGACTCCTTCCGCCGGCGCTAGTGTGGCTGCGAGCGGCGCTTCGGCCTCGGAAGGCTTTCGGCGCTGCCGATGGGAACGCGAAGGGTGAACGACGATCCCCCGCCCGGAACACTCGAGACGCGGATGTCCCCGTCCATCGCTCGCGCGAGGTCACGGCTGATCGACAGCCCTAAGCCTGTGCCTTCATGCGCACTCGTGAGCGATCGGCCGACCTGAACGAAAGGCTCGAAGATCGCCTCCAGCTGGTCCTGATGAATTCCGACGCCAGTGTCACGGATGGTGGTGATGATGAATGACTCCCCCGCCTCACAGGTGAGCGAGACTGACCCACCGGGCGGAGTGAACTTCATGGCATTGGAAAGCAGGTTCACCAGGATTTGCAGAAACTTCGACGAGTCCACCTGGGCGACCAGGCTCTCATCGCATGGCGCAATCTCGAAGCGTATCGCCTTTTGCTGGGCCTGCGGGGCGATCATGTGCGAAACGTTCTCGATGACATGACACACGGATGTCGGCCTGATGTCGTACCTGATTTGTCCGGCCTCGACGCGACTGTAGTTCAGGATGTCGTTGATCACGGCGAGGAGATGTTGCTGGCTGCTTCGGATCCGTTCCAGCTGTTCGATCTGCAAGTCATTCACCGAGCCGGAGATACCGAGCCTCAGCAGCTCGGCGTAGCCACCAATGGCGTTGAGGGGAGTGCGCAGCTCGTGAGACATCGCCGCAAGAAACTCGCTCTTCGCCAGGTTGGCACTCTCAGCCTCCTTCGTCCGAGCCTGCAGCGCCTCTGACCGCTCGCGGAGCTCCGCGGCGAGGCGGTTCAACTCCCGCGCGCGCTCTTCTGCTGCGTGGCGCGCCGCCTCCTTGGCGACGATGGCACGCGCGTCCTCCAAGGCTTTCTGATGCGCAGCGCGACGCTCGGTGAGGTCGCGCGTCACCTTCGCGAAGCCAATCAGTTCGCCATCGTCATTGCGAATGGCCGTGATGAGGACGTTCGCCCAGAAGGGCGTACCGTCTTTCCTGATCCGGATTCCCTCTTCCTCGAACTTGCCCGCGTGCGACGCAACTTCCAGCTCGTGCTCGATCTTGCCCGCCGCAACGTCCTCGGGAGGGTAAAAAATCGACATGTGCTGACCGACGATCTCCTCGGCCGTGTAGCCTTTGATGCGTTCGGCACCTTCGTTCCAGGTCACGATCCGGCCCGATGGGCTGAGCATGAAGATGGCATAGTCCATCACGCCCGTAACGAGCAACCTGAAGCGCGTCTCGCTCTCCCGAAGTGCCTCCTCGGCAGCCCTTCGTTCCGTGAGGTCGCGGGTGACCTTTGCGAAGCCGATCAGCGATCCGTCGGCGTCGCGCAACGCGGTCAGGACGACATTGGCCCAGAACAGCGAACCGTCCTTCCGAACACGCCAGCCCTCATCCTCGAAGCGACCCTTCTCGGCGGCGGTGTCGAGTTCGTACTGCGGGAAGCCCTCCGCGATCTTCTCAGCAGGATAGAAAATGGAGAAGTGTTTTCCGATGATTTCCGCCGGCTGGTACCCTTTCAGACGCTTGGCACCCGCGTTCCAGCTGAGGATGTGGCCTGTCGCGTCGAGCGCGAAGATGGCGTAATCCAGCACGCTGTCGACGAGGAGGCGATACAAACCGTCCGTTTCTCGGGCGACCCGGGACGACTCGTTCGAGTCTCCCGGTCCGCGACGGGGTTCTTCCCGTTCTGTTGGCGCGTCTTCGCTGGGCACGGCACTCGTCACGCGCATAGCGACGTCGGCGGTTGGAACGTTGGGCAACACCGGCTTGCACACGGTCAAGAGATTCAATGAAACACGTTCGCACATGCAAGGACGCGGCCGAGCGGTGGTTCTGCCTTCGCCGGCACGCAACCCACGACCTAGATTCCGGTCATGCGACAGGACGAACCCTCGACAGCCGGCAAGGTGCGCATCGACAAGTGGCTCTGGGCCGCGCGCTTTTTCAAGACACGGTCTCTCGCCGCCGATGCGATCGGCGGCGGCAAGGTCACGGTTCACGGCGACAGCGTCAAATCCGCCAAGCTGATTCAGGTCGGCGACGAAATCCGCATCCGGCTCGGCGCGTTCGAGCATGTGGTCGTCGTGCGTGCCGTTTCCGAGCGCCGAGGTCCAGCCACGGTCGCAGCCACGCTGTACGAGGAAACCGAGGCAAGCCGAACAACCCGCGCTCGCCTCGCGGAGCAGCATCGCATGGCGCCGGCGGCGTTCGTCTACGAGGAGAAAGGTCGGCCGACCAAGCGCGATCGTCGCGAGATCGATCGATTCAGGGAGGACCGGCGGAAGTAGGCTCGCCACGACGCGCTGCAGCCGAGGGAAACTGTAGGTGTCGTTATTACCGCAGAGGGCGCGGAGGAGCGGAGGAACGCAGAGAACGACGGAATGTGCAGGCCCTTCGCGTCACTCAGGGCGACAAAACGAGCGTGGTTTTTCCCTCTGCGTACCTCTGCTCCTCTGCGTCCTCTGCGGTTAAACGCGTTTGACTTTCCCGGCGTCGAGTTCAGATCGAGGGCACCGATGCCGTGCGTAGCTACCGCCCCGCAAAACTCGCAGCGAGCTCTTCGAGGGCGCCACCGTCGATGGCGTGACCCCCTGCATAGCGCTGCATCGTGAAAGCCACGCCGGCCGCCGATAGTCGCTCTGCCTGCGCGGCAATCGCTGCCGGTGTCGCCAATTCGTCCGCATCGCCCGCCACGAGCGTGAGCGTGGCGCCGTGGAGTCGCTCCGACCATTTGGCGAGATCCAGTTCCGGAGGAATTGCTCCCGCCCAGAGCACCAGCTCGTCAGCTCGTAGTGCTGAGGCCGCCAGCCAGCGACAAACGGTGGCTGTTCCCTGGGAAAACCCCAGGACCACGATCCGCGGCGACGCGCCCGCAAGGTGGTGCCGGATTTCGCCGGCGACCCGGTCGAGGTACCCGACATGGTCCGCGATCTCCGCGTTCCTGTCCTCCCGCGTCATCCACGTCGCACCGACGCGCGGGTTGGAGTCGTTCCGGCGGTCAGGGATCGAGTCGAGGTAGAAGCGGGACAACCCCTCCGGCGCCACGATGAGCCGAGTGCCGTCATCGACCGAGGAGAACTGCGAGATGAAGCGACCCGCGAGCATTCCGTACCCATGCGCGACGATCCAGAGTTCGCGCGGGAATCCGTGTGTCGGGCCGAGCGTGTAGTACCGGGCCGTACGGGGAACGACGATCGCGTGCTCGACCGGAGTGGCCACCGTGCTACCGCGACGCGACGGGAATGACGAGCTTCTCCGCCGTATCTGTTTCGGAGACGCGCACGACCTTCGTGTACGTCAGTCCGGCCGCCTTTGCGGCGGTAAAGATCACGGTATCGGCAACGGACGCGTCGCCCCGCGGGTGAATGACCCAGATGGCTCCGTCGCGCGCGATACTCTTCACCATTGCGGTGAGCTTGCTCAACTGCGTCGGCCGAGTGATTCGCCAGAGCACCATGGCGGTGCCCTTTGGAACCTTGCCGACAGTGACGACCGCCGACCTTGCCTCGAGGTCAGCCAATATCCCGGCATCGTCGACGTCGAGGAGAGCGACGGTCATGCCCTGCGTGATCCCGAGCTTGTCTGCCAGCGTGCGCGGATTACGGATTTTGTCCGCCCACTTCGATGCCATCACGTCGCCGAGACCGAGAATGGCGACGCCCTCCGCGTGCGTGACGTGGAGGGCACCGTTCTTCACTGCCAGATCACTAATCGCCGTGAGCGGAATGCGGAGACGTGTATCACCGCGAAAGATCAGCTCCGTGGTTTCGAGCAACGCTGTGCCGGCGTACGTCTGCCGGCCCAGCGTGAGCGTCGTCTTCGCTTCCGCACCCATCTCAGCGGCTTACTTCTTCACCACCGGCTTTGCGGCACTCGCCACCGTCGCGGATGCGAGCAGCGCATCCTGCGTGCGCGCGGCCGAGAGCAACGCGATCGCACGTGAGAGTTGATGGTCTTCAGAGAGGCCGCGGATCTTCGCACCTGCGTCGCCAAGAACGAGGCGTGCCACTCGTTTGTCGAGCTCGTTGTCGAGCAGCTTGACGCTGACCGCATCGAACTTCGGATCGATGATGACGCCCGCCGTCGTCAGCCGCTTCCGCAGCTCTGCGCGCCATTCCGGCGTCACGGTGAACTTCTTAGGCGCGCCCTTCAACTCGAACGCATAGGCATTCAATGTTGTGAACCACGCCTGCGCCTTGGGTGCGACGACGACCCGATAGAACTCCTGCTCCAGCGTCGTCAGCGTATCGTCGGGAACGATGAGATCGGGCGTGATGCCGCCGCCACCATACACCGTGCGTCCTGCATCCGACTTGTATGCCGGCTTCGCCTTCTTCTCCGCTTCAGTCTCCATCGAATCAGGACGAACTTCGACGAAGCGGCCATCGGCGAGCAGCTTGCGCTCACGGTGAATGCTGCGCCCGTTCGGCGTGTACCACTTGCCGGTGGTGATCTTGAGCGCGTATCCGCCATCGAGTGGGAACAGCGACTGCACCAAGCCCTTGCCGAAGCTCGTCGTGCCGAGCACCAGCGCACGATCGTGATCCTGAAGCGATCCGGCCACGATCTCGCTCGCCGACGCGGTGCCTCCATCGGTCAGGATGACGAGCGGCAGTTGGGTAGCAAGGTGCTCGCTCGTCGCGCGCGCAATTTCGTCCACCGTGTTGCGCCCGCGGACGTTGACGATTGGCTGGCCATCCTTGAGGAAGAGGGAACTCACCTCGAGCGACTGCTCGACGATGCCGCCGCCATTGTCGCGGAGATCGAGCACGAGCCCTTTCGCGCCCTGCTTCAGCAGTTCATTCGCCGCCGCAGTGACTTCTTCCGAGGTGTTCTCGTTGAACGTCTGGAGCGGGATGTAGCCGATGTTATCCGCGGCGATCATCGAAAAGGGAACCGCGGGCACCTTGATGATGGCGCGCGTGAAAGAGAGCTTGATCGGTTCCGTCACCGTCGGGCGGGCATACTGCACATTCACCGTCGTCCCGACGGGGCCGCGCAGCGCGTTGGACACCTGGTCGATCTTGATGTCGCCCGTCACGGACATGGTGTCGACCTTCGTAATGACGTCGCCCTCGAGGACACCGTTCGCTTCCGCCGGCGAGTTGTGGAACACGCGCTGCACGACGATTCGTGTGAGACCGTTGGCCTTTTGCTCCTCGAGCAGCATGCCGACGCCGCCGTAACGGCCGCCGACGCTGCGGTTGAACTCCTCGTTCAGCTTCGGCGAGAGCAACTCGCTGTAGGGGTCGTTCAGTTCGCGAATCAGCCCCTTGGCCGCTTTCTCGAAGATCGCGTCCTGCGCGAGTGTGTCCACGTACCGCTGCGACACGATCTGCAGCACCGACTTGAACAGGTCCACCGGCGCTTTCGACGGTGAGGTATTGAGAAGAAATCCCCCGGCGACCATCGGGAGCAGCAACAGCGAAGCGACGGCCGCAGTGCGTGGGCGAAGCATTCGAACGACCTCAGAAGGAGGGTACCGGCCGCACGGACGCGACCGGTAGACTACACAATGTATCGAATCGGGACACCCTTGTCTTGCAGTACCCTCTTTCGAGCTTACGGTCGAGCGGTCGCACGGAGTTTCCAGATTCCGTTGATCATGTCGGAAGCATAGACCGCGCCGTTCACGTATTGGACACCCCAGACATAGACAGGGTTACCTCGGTCCAGCAGCCCTATCCCCAATTCTCGGCCCATTTTGCGAAGATCGCACATCGGGACCGTGGAATTCGCCGGCTGCGATTTCTGCGCGTCGGTGCACGTGCCGAGGTCGCCTCGCACGTCCAGGGCCCGGACTCCACCGTTGTAGTACGCCGCATACAGAATTCCGTTCTGTTCATCCACCGAGAAGTTGTGCGTTCCGGCGCCGGCAACGGTGTAGAACGCCACTTCACGCGGCGCACTCATGGTGCTCACATCGACCACATGGACATCTCCCACAGATGAGGCGCCGATCGAACCCGGCCCCTCCTCGCCGATGAACGCGTACTTCGTGTTGCCCGTGACGGGATCCTTCAACCACCAGACGTTGTGAACTTCGCCATTCAGCGTCTTCACACGACCTACCTCTTTCGGCGCGGAGACCGATCCACCCAGCGCGCCTCCGCCAATATCCCAGATCGCGACGCCGTCGTTCCACAGCCCGAGAAAGAGCAAGCCGTCGCGGACGAAGGTGTCGTGCACGTAGGGCGTGCCGATGGTCTGCGTGTAGACCTGCTGCGGACTCGCCGGAACGCTGAGGTCCACGATGACAATGCGCGCTCCGACACCGCTCCCAGGATCGATGCACAGGAAGCCGTACAACTTTCCGTTTACTTGGCCGATTTCCGCCGTGTGAACGCCCAGGGTCGTGTTGTTATTCTGAAAGCGAGAGACGAACACCGGCTTCCGCGGATTGGCGAGGCTGTAGAGCACGATGGCGCCCGATGCGCGTTCGGTGGCGACGACCAGCAGCGAACCGTCATCGCTCACGGCGACGTCGCCCAGCGTGGTGGCGTTGTCGACAATCACTGAATCGACCACCGCGGGCGTGTTGCCGGATACGTCCCAGATGTAGATAGCGCTCGAGGGGCCAGCATTTCCCCACGTCGTGGTGTACGCTGTCGTGCCGCGCACGAAGACTTCACCGGTGTACCGGGCCGGCTTGTAGTCTCCGCGGCCGAGCACCGCCATCGTCACCGGATTACTGGATGTGACGGGGACAACCGGGACATCGCTGATCTGGGCGACAGAGCAGCCAACGGCGAGCGCGAGAAATATTGTGAGACGTCGTATGTGCATCGAGATAATTGGCTTCGGAATGTAAACGGCGGGTGCAGACCCCTCGATTCGCTTCGCTCACTCGGGGTGACAACGCATGTTTTGTCGCGCTGAACGGAGCGAAGGCCCGCACGTGCTTTGAAATCAGTTCACCAGTGCTACCCCGTAGCGCCCCATTCGGGAATGGGCTGTTCCGGCGCGCAGGCGAAGCCCCACCGTGACCATCCAGAACGAAGAGGTACCGTACAGACGCTGCGGGGTGACGAGCGAGTTCGGTGTGCGAGGTGATGCGGCGAGGCGTGCAATTTCTACAAAGGGCAACCCTGACACCGTGGCGTAGGTCACGCTCGGTGCGTCGATGTGACCCGTCGCGACGCGCCAGCGCGTGATACCGTTGATGCTGAGGTCCGAGCTCGGCCTCGGCGTTCGAAACGCATCGGCGAGACGCTCTTCCTCTGGACGTTCCGTCTGCTCGAGTCGCAACGCGATCGTGAACTGGCCGGGCGCCGCCGAGGCTTCCACGAGGTGGGAGTCGTATTGAAAGACATCCAGCTGTCGGCCGTGGTCGCGTTCAATGGTACGAGACCACTCCCCGAGGACGTACAACCGACCACTGCGCGATGTCATTCTGGCCGACGCACTCGACTTCCGCTGGTCGAGTCCAAAGCCAGCTACCTGTTCCGGCGATGCGACACGCGCGTAGCTCGCCTGAACTTCAGTCCCCGCGCGCGGCAGGATCGTCCCGCGAAGAGACCAGGAATCGCCGAGGCGACTCATCGCCGGGAGCGAGGAGGGATGCGTGGGCTCGTCTCCGCCGAACGTCCCGGCTTCGACGATCACCGGCCCCGCACGGGCCGCGCCGATCAGCGTGCCGCGCTCGAGGATCTGCGAGAGGTGATGATTGATTGGATACTTGGCGAAGGGCCGCATCATCGGATCGTCGGTGCCAAATGGTGCAAAGCCCCGCCCAGCCGCTGCGGACCATGAGAGCGCGCCAGCACTGCCGCGCGCCGTGCCCATCAACTCGTGCACGTACGTGTGCGGGTGGCGTTTGTCCACGAAGCCTTCGCCGTGCGCCCCCGTGTTGAGCTCACCATCCGGCATCGTGATGCCTTCGGCGTTGAGCGTCGCATCGAGCGACGCGCGGCCTTGCCAGAACGCCAACCGGCCCATCGCGAACAGTTGCGTGAGGGTGAACTCGGTGCGGGCGATACCGCCAGCCGAGGGATCTGCGCGCGTCACGAGAGGAATGGCCTGCACCATGAGATGGCGTCGCATCCCGCTGTCGGCGATCATGGTGGACATGTCGTGCCCGGCGTGCTGCGCCGAGAGTGCCGGCGCGAACAACGGGAGAGCGATGACAAGCGCCGACAAACGCCATTTCGAGGACATACTCGTAAGTTAATGTGCATCCTGACGCTGCCATTCTTGGAGCGCATCGCCATGGATGTCATCCCGAGTGAAGTCGAGGGATCTGCACGTTTCAACAGCATGAGGTGCAGACCCGCTCGACTCGCTGCGCTCGCTCGGGGTGACAATTCAGTAGTGGGACACCGAGTTCGACGTCGTCCCTTCGTCCCCCGCACCACATCACCGACTAATGCGATTCCCCGGCAAGACCGAGCTCGGCGCGATGGTTCGACTGGCACTACCTGTCGTGATCGCGCAAGTCGGTTTGATGGCGATGGGAGTCGTCGACACGTTGATGGTTGGCCGGGTCAGCGCTGAGGCGCTTGCCGCCGTCGCGCTGGGGAATCTCTACTTCCTGTTCACCGTGTTTCCTGCCTCGGGCACGCTGATGGTGCTCGATCCCATCGTGGCGCAAGCCGTCGGCGCGCGCGACGAGGAAGGCGTTGCGCGCGGCATACAGAGAGGGTTCGTGTTGGCGGTCGCGCTGAGTGTGTTGGCCAGCATCATTCTGCTGCCCGTGCGTCCCGTGCTTCAGCTGCTCCATCAGCCGCCCGCGATCATCCCGATGGCGACGTCGTACGTCCTCGTCTCGATTCTCGGGATCCTGCCATTTCTCGGATTCGTCGTCCTGCGGCAGAGTCTCCAGGCACTCGGTTCCGTAAGGTCGATCGTCGCGGTGATCCTCGTTGCCAACCTGCTGAATGCGTTCCTGAACTGGGTGTTCGTATATGGACATCTCGGGAGCTCTGCGATGGGCGCGGTGGGTAGCGCCTGGGCAACACTAGCGAGCCGGTGGATGATGCTGCTTCTGCTGCTCGTCTTTGGGTGGCGCGCACTGCACCCCGCGCTGTTTCCATGGCGTCGGGAGACGTTTCATCTGGCGCCGATGCGGTCGATGCTGCACCTGGGCCTTCCCATCGGACTGCACCAAGGGCTCGAGCTCGGCGCTTTCGCCGCCATCGGCGTGCTGATGGGCGTGCTCGGAACGCGCGAGATGGCCGCCCACCAGATTGCGATCAACCTCGCGAGTTTTTCGTTCATGGTGCCGCTCGGCGTGGGTGCTGCGGCAGCGGTGCGGGTGGGCCACGCGGCGGGTGCTGGTGACGGCGATGCGGCCCGCGAGGCGGCCAGCGCAGCGCTCTTCTGCGGCGTCGGGTTCATGCTCTTTACCGCCGCGGCCTTCCTACTGGCCCCGCATGCGATTGCCGAGCGCTACACGCGCGATGGGAACGTGGTCGCACTCGCGACGATGCTGATTCCGATTGCTGGTGTGTTTCAGGTCTTCGACGGGATTCAGGTCGTCTGCGCCGGGGTGCTGCGAGGGCTTGGTGATACGAAAGTGCCGTTCGTGATCAACCTGACGGGGTTCTGGCTCGTGGGCTTTCCGGTCAGCGTGGGACTCGGCTTCTTCACGACGTGGGGCGCGCCGGGGCTCTGGTCGGGGCTTGTCGCGGGGCTGGGCGTGGTTTCGTCGCTGCTGCTGTGGCGCGTCGTGCACCAGTTGCGGGGGCCGATTTCGCGCACGGTGGTCGAGGCCGACGAGTACCACCTCGCGACGGACGCCTGAGCGAAAAAAAGCGCCGCATGCGCGACGCTCCAGTTCTCCGATCGACCAGTTTTAGTTCTTGTGCCGGAAGGTGATGCGGCCGCGCGTGAGGTCGTACGGCGACACCTCGATCGTCACCCGATCACCAGCGAGAACGCGAATGCGGAAACGGCGCATGTTGCCGCCGAGCGTAGCAAGGACGTTGTGGCCGTTGGTGAGTTGCACCCGGAACGTAGCGTTCGGGAGCACTTCAGTGACGGCGCCCTCGAGCTGAATCGCGTCTTCTTTCGCCATCCGTTACTTGCGCAGTGGCCCGAGGGCTCAGCGCGAGCGCTCGGTGCGGCTGCGGCGGCGTGCCGCGGCGGCCTTGAGCTGCCGAGCTTCACTCGGCTTGACGTAGTAGCGCTTCTTGCGGAGATCCTTGAGGATTCCGGCCTTGGCGATCTTGCGCTTGAAGGCCTTGAGCGCCCAATCCAGGCGATCGCTTTCTTCGAGATGAATCTCGACCATCA
>JAZJZK010000021.1:0-14001 GCA_040389905.1 Gemmatimonadota bacterium
AAGGACGTAGTTGAAGGACGTAGTTGAAGGACGTAGTTGAAGGACGTAGTTGAAGGACGTAGTTGAGGGACGTAGTTGAAGGACGTAGTTGAAGGACGTAGTTGAAGGACCGTAGTTCAAGGTCGTAGCTGAGGTCGTAGGTGAAGGTCCTAGTCGGAGCGAAGGGGCCCGCACCCGCACCCGGAGAAGGCTGTCCCTATTCGCGGCGTGCCGTGGGCAGTAGAATCTGAGACCTGATTCTTCATCGGCGCCCCTCGAGTACGGACAACCCGAATGCTTCGTCGAACAACCATCTCGCTCGCATTGCTCGCGGGCATTGCGCAACTGGCAAGCGCACAGCAAAAGGTGCCGGTCGCCGGCCCACTCAAGGTCGACCCCGTCGCCTCGGTCCCCAAGCTGGCGCCGCTCATCACGAAAGACGAAAGCGACCTCACGTCGGTGGTCGAACGCTTCTCTGCTGACGAGAACTCCATCTCGCGTCGGTACGATGCGACCGACTCCCCCGAACGGCGAAAGCGGCTGCGCACGTTCAACGAAACATGGCGTGCCCGCCTCAAGGAATTGGACTTCGACAAGCTCAATCTTGAAGGCCGCGCCGACTATGTGCTACTCGATAATCATCTCAAGCACCAAATCGCGGAGCTCGACCGGCAGGACAAGAAGCGCAACGAAACCGCGCCCCTCCTACCATTCGCGGACAACCTACTCGCACTTCAGGACACTCGCCGCAATCTGATCAGCGTCGATCCCCCGGCGTCGGCGAGGGCGCTCGCTCAGGTGACCAAGCAGGTCGATAGCATGCGCGCGCTGTTCGAGACGCAGGGGGGTGGCCGCGGCGCGAGCAACGCGACGGCGGACAGCGGTGCGCGTCCGCGTGCCATGGCGCCCAAGGTCTCGCGTACCATTGCCAATCGCGCTGCCGACAATGTCGATCAGGTACGCGCGGTCGTTACCAACTGGTATCGCTATTACGACGGCTACGATCCGCTCTTCTCCTGGTGGACCAAGTCGCCGTATGCGAGACTCGATTCGGCGCTCAACCGTTATGCGCGCACACTCCGCGAGCGCGTCGTCGGTATTCCTGCGCAGACGCTCGCCGCGAACGCTGGACGCGGGGGCGGTGGCCCCGGTGCCGGCGCAGGCCGCGCCGACGATGGTCCCATCATCGGAGATCCCATCGGCGCCGACGGACTCGCCGAGGATCTCGCGCACGAGATGATTCCCTATACGCCCGCTGAATTGATCGCGATTGCCGAGCGCGAATATGCCTTCTCCCTCAGTGAGGTGAAGAAAGCAGCACGGCAACTCGGCTTCGGCGACGATTGGCACGCCGCGATGGAGAAAGTGAAACAGACGTACGTCGAGCCAGGAAAACAGCCGGACATCATTCGCGACCTCGCGCGCCAGGCCGAGGCGTATTTCGATGCGCATGACTGGGTGACGATCCCACCGCTCGCCAAGGAAGATTGGCGAATGGAAATGCTCAGCCCCGATCGCCAGAAAGTCAGCCCGTTCTTCCTCGGCGGTGAGTCGATTCTCGTGTCCTATCCAACGGCCGAGATGACGGAAGAGGACAAGGCAATGAGCATGCGCGGTAACAATCCGCACTTCTCGCACGCGACGGTCTTTCACGAGCTCAACCCGGGACACCACCTGCAAGGCTTCATGCAGGCGCGGTACAACCAGCATCGCCGCCTGTTCGGCACGCCCTTCTGGAACGAAGGACAGTCGCTCTACTGGGAGATGTTCGTCTGGGACAAGGGATTCCACGCGAGCGCAGAGGACCGTATTGGCGCGCTGTTCTGGCGCATGCACCGGAGCGCGCGAATCATCTTCTCCCTCAACTTCCACATGGGGAAGATGACGCCAGACCAGGCGATTCAATTCCTCGTGGACACCGTGGGATTCGAACGTGCGAACGCGGAAGGCGAAGTGCGTCGCTCCTTCAACGGCAGCTATTCACCGCTCTACCAGGCAGGCTACATGCTCGGCGGGCTGCAACTTCGCGCGCTGCATCACGAGCTCGTGGACACCAAGAAGATGACCGAGCGTGAGTTCCACGATGCCGTCCTTCAGGGTGGCGCCATGCCGATCGCAATGGTGCGAGCGCGCCTGTCGAAGATGTCATACGGCCGCGAAGGTCCGCCGGCTTGGCGCTTCGCCGAGCAGTTGCCTCCGCCAATTCCGTGGCCCGGCGGTCGCTGACAAAGTGGTCGGTGCAACGGATTCCGCTTTCCCGTAGTCCTATGACAGTGCCGCTGTTGACGTTCGCTTTCTGCCTATCCCCCTCCAATGCGATTCACTCATAAATCCCTCGCGGTGCTCGTCTCGGCCGTCCTCATCGGCTGCACGATGAAAGACGTTCCGCCGCGAGAAGATTTCCTCGCCGCCAATATGAACAAGGCCGTCGACCCCGGCGTGGACTTCTTCGAGTACGCCAATGGCGGGTGGCTCAAGAAGAATCCGATTCCGGCCTCGGAATCGAACTGGGGTATCGGCAAGGTCGTTCGCGAGCAGCTCTATCTGAACCTGCGGAAGACGAATGAGCAGGCAGCCACGGGCTCGCATCCCGCTGGAAGCGATGAGCAGAAGATTGCGGATTTCTGGGCGACGGCGATGGATACCGTCAAGGCCGAAGAGGTCGGCGTCCATCCGCTCGACGCCCTGCTCGCCCGCATCGATAAGATCGCGACGCCGAAGGACGCCATCGATGCGGTTTTCGAGATGCGGCCGCTCAGCATCGGCGCGCTGTACAGTATTTCTGTCGACCAGGACGAGAAGGCCAGCAACGAGATGACCATCCATCTCTGGCAAGACGGGCTTGGCCTGCCCGACCGCGACTACTACTTCAACACCGATACGGGTGTCGTGCGCACGCGCGCGGAGTACGTGGCGCACATGTCCCGGATGTTGCGTCTGCTGGGTCGCGATTCCGTGAGTGCGACAACGGGAGCCCAGAACGTCCTGGCCTTCGAGACCGCGCTCGCCAAGTCGTCGCGCAAGCTCGAGGATCTCCGTGATCCGCAGGCGAACTACAACAAGATGACCCCCGCTGAGGTCACGTCGAAGCTCACGCCATCGATCAATTGGACCGAACGGCTCGGCGAGTGGAAGCTGCATCCCGCCAACGTCGTCGTCGGCCAGCCGGAGTTCTATTCGGCGACGGAAAAGCTCGTTGCGACGACGCCGGTGCCAGTCCTCCAGGACTATCTGCGCCTTCGCCTCGTGGAGAGCTACGCCGCATATCTCAGCCGTGCGATCGACAAGGAGCACTTCTCGTTCTACGGCACGGTCTTGAACGGGCAGAAGGAGCAGCGCCTCCGCTGGAAGCGCGTACTCGACGCGCAAGACGGCGCCATGGGCATGGTGCTCGGCCGCATCTTCGTGAAGGAATACTTCCCCGAGACGGCGAAGAAGCGGTACGTCAACCTCGTGGACGCCATTCGCGAATCGTACCGCGATCGCATCAACAAGCTGGATTGGATGAGCGATGCGACGAAGGCAAAAGCCCTGCAGAAGCTCGCTGCCATCACGCCGAAGGTCGGCTATCCCGACAAGTGGAAGGACTACTCGGCGCTCGTGATCGGGCGCGAATCGTATGCGACGAACATGATGAACGCAGCGCAGTGGGCGTTCAACGACATGATCTCGAAATACGGCAAGCCCGTGGATCGCACGGAATGGACCATGACGCCGCAGACGTACAACGCGTACTACAACCCATCGAACAACGAGATCGTGCTCCCCGCGGCGATCTTCACGATCATGGGTGTGACGGATGATCAGGTGGATGATGCCGTCGTGTACGGGTATGCCGGTGCGTCGACCATCGGCCACGAGATCACGCACGGCTTCGACGACCAGGGCCGACAGTTCGACGCCGCCGGCAATCTCACCGATTGGTGGACGAAGGACGACGCGACGAAATTCGAACAGCGGTCGCAGGTGATGGTCAAGCAGTTCAGCGCCTATGAACCACTGCCTGGGCTGCACATCAACGGCAAGGCGAGTCTCGGCGAGAACATCGCCGACTACGGCGGCATCATGCTCGGCCTCGACGCCTTCAAGAAGACCGAGCAGTACAAGAGCGGCAAGCTGATTGGCGGCCTGACACCGACGCAGCGCTACTTCATGGGCTATGCGATTGGCTGGCTCTCGCAGGAGCGAGATGCGGCGCTACGCCAAGGCCTGTTGAGTGACGTTCATGCGCCGGCGAAATGGCGTGTGCTGGGCCCGATGGCAAACATTCCGGAGTTCTACGAAGCGTTCGGTGTAAAGCAGGGACAGCCGATGTGGAGGGCGGAGGCCGATCGGGTGCGAATCTGGTAGTGCGCCTGAATGGCTTCAGCCTCCGAGCATAGAACAGCAACCGACTTCACCGCAGAGGGCGCAGAGGAGCAGAGGAACGCAGAGGAAAAGCGTAATGGCACGTGAACGTGGCGCTGTTCCGCTCGTTTTGTCGCCCTGAGTAAAGCGAAGGGCCTGCACCTTTTTAGTCTTGTTTTCCTCTGCATTCCTCTGCGCCTCTGCGCCCTCTGCGGTAAAAAGCGCGACCCCAGTGTGCGTGACACGGAGTCGCGAAAAGGTGAACCGACGCCGTTACGGCATTCTCCACCGCGCCCCATCCAATGATATCAACCGATCCGCCTCGGCCGGCCCCCAACTACCCGCGGGATACGTTGGCATCGGACTCGCCGCATGCTGGTCCCAATAGTGGAGCAGAGGGTCGATGATCTTCCACGCCGCCTCCACCTCATCGCTCCGCGTGAACAACGTCATCTCACCAATCATCACATCCAACAAGAGCGTCTCATACGCCGTCGCAGCGGTTTCCCCGAACGCCTCCGAATAGCTGAAGTCCATATCCACCGGCGCCACCTCGAGATGCTGCGTCAGCGCCACGGCTGCGCCGGGCACCTTTACCTCGAAGTTCAACGACACGCCTTCGTTCGGCTGCACGCGGAGCACCAGGGTATTCGGCTGTAATTCGCGACCCGCGCCCTCGCCGCCGAACATCAGATGCGGCGGCGACTGGAACTGCACCGCGATCTCCGAATGCCGCTTCGCCATGCGCTTTCCGCTGCGCAGGTAGAACGGCACGCCCTTCCAGCGCCAGTTGTCGATGTGAAAGCGTGCGGCCGCATACGTGGGCGTCTGCGAGTCGGGCGCCACGTCCGGCTCCGCACGATAGCCCGACACCAGATTCCCCTTCACTGCGCCGGCCGAATACTGCGCGCGCACGGCGCTCGTCGGGATAGCCTCCGGCGTCAGCCACCTGATCGACTTCAACACCTTCACCTTTTCGTCACGCACCGCATCCGCGGTCATCGACGCAGGCGGTTCCATGGCCGTCAGCGCGAGCAACTGCATGAGATGGTTCTGGAACATGTCGCGGACCACACCAGCTTCCTCATAGTACTTGCCGCGCGCTTCGACGCCGACCGCTTCCGCCGCCGTGATCTGCACGTGCGAGATCCAGCGCCGGTTCCAGAGCGGCTCGAAAATCGAATTGGCAAAACGGAGGACGAGCACGTTCTGCACCGTTTCCTTCCCGAGGAAGTGATCGATGCGATACACCTGGTGCTCGGCGAAGAGCGAGAGGACGAGCGCGTTCAGCGAACAGGCCGTGTCGAGACTGTGCCCGAACGGCTTCTCGACGACGACACGTGCCCACGGGCGTTCGTGCGGATCGGCGTGCCTCGGCACCAACCCGCTTGTCGAGAGATGCCGCACGATGGTTTCGAAGACACTCGGCGGAACGGCCAGGTAGAAGAACCGGTTCCGCGCTCCCTCGGCGCGCGAATGCTCGATCTCCGCCAGACGCGCCTTGATGCCATCATACGCTGCCTCATCGCTCGCGTCGCCGCCGGTATAAAACACACGCTGTGCGAGCGACTGCCACACCATCTCGTCGAAGTGCTTCACTTCCTCGGATTCGCCGAGTGCGGCGCGCATTTTCTCGCGAAAGCTCTCGTCCGTTTCAGATGCCTCTCGGCCCACTGCCAGCACCGAAAAGCCCGGCGCGAGGAGGTGCTCCGCCGCCAATGAGTACAGCGCTGGGAAAAGCTTTCGCTTGGTCAGGTCACCGGTCGCACCAAAGATGACCATCGTGCACGGATCGGCACGCTCGGAGCTTCCCACGGCGCCGAACTGGCTGGTCGCTCTCGGGTTCGGCTTTGTGGTAGCGGTCGTCGCGGAATTGATCATGTCTCGCAGCGTACGGTGTTTGGTAACTCAGCGACCGTGAGTGTCTGAAACGAAAGCATTGGGGCACCGGCACATTGAACGCGGATTGAGCCGATGGAAATGAAAAAAGTGATCAAGCAAAAAACAGAAATGATTGTTTCTTCGAAACTTCTGGCGAGATGCTTCTGTCTCACCTGACAGAAAAATCGGTGTTTTGCTGTTCCAATCCGCTCAATCCGCGTTCAATGTGCCGGCGCAAAAGAGTAGATACTGCACCTTGTACACAGGGCGAAAAGCGCTTTCATCCAACCAGCACCGCTCTCGCTGGCGCGCCATCGATCGCTCCAACCTTGATCGGCAGGCACCGCAATTCGTAATTCCCCGCCGGCGGCTCCGAAAGCACCAATCCTTCTATGATGATGACGCCGTTTTCCAACAGGGTCCGATGGGTCTTGTGATGTCCGGAGTGAAACTGCTCGACGGACAGGTAGTCGACGCCAACGAGCTGTACGCCCAGCGACACGAGATACGCAGCGCCATCTGGCGCCACGTACGTGTAGTCGCGATGAAACTCCGTGCTCCCGCTCGCGAGCCACGCAGAGTTCTTCGTCTTGAACAGCACGCGCGTAACGCCGCTGAGATCGTGCGCGCGTAACTCGGCTTCGCCGATGCTGGCCACCGAATCCTCGAATGCGATCAGCCGCGCAGGCCCCATCAGCACGTCGAGTGACAACGCGTCCACGCCCGAACCATCGTCGAAGAAATGCTTCGGCGCATCGACATGCGTGCCGCTGTGCGCCCCGAACTCCAGTCGCGAGACGTTTGCGCCGTCACCCTGCGCCAGGGATTGTTGCGCCGTGATCGAAATCGGCGGATTACCCGGATAGATCAATCCACCGGTTCGCAGCGAAACGGACACATCGTAAATGCGTGGGCTCATCTCGTTCTCTTAAGTCTCGGGAAGTATTGCGCTCGTCACTCCATACCCACCCGCCGCGCGTACACCGGCGGCCACCGTCCTGCGACCATCGTCCTGCGCCGACCGCAACGCACCACGCGCCGCCCTGAACCTGCGCCCCGATTCCACCACGAACAGGTCGCACAATGCCAGCTCGTGCGCGCATCCCTCTTCGCCGCGGGCCGCGAGCAACTGCTGCGTGCGCGCAATGACGCACGCAGTCGCGAACATCTCGACCGCCATGTCGCTCAATCGCTCGAGCTCCTGCTGCCGCTCGATGATCTCCTTGCGATAGTGACGAATGAGATCGTCAGCCCGTTCCTTGAGCTCCTGCACGTGTTTCTCGAAATGTCGTGCGTGTCCCTGAAGGCGCTCGTGCAACTCGACGTCGAGCGTCAGCGTCGCACCGAGGCGATCGGCGATGCGTGAGGCCGCGTACTCCGACAGCAACCCCAGGTTCTTGAGTGGATGCCGGAGCGCGGCGCCCAGTTCCTTGAGGTCCGCTGCCGGCCCCTCGATGCCGTTCAGCGCGATGAACAGTCGCAGAATCTCGTTCGTTCCCTCGAAAATCCGGTTGATCCGCGCGTCGCGCAGCATGCGTTCGTACGGATACGGCTTTACGAAGCCACGCCCTCCAGCGATCTGGACCATCTCGTCCGCCGCCCGCCACAGCATCTCGCTCGCAAAGACTTTGCAGCACGCCGCCTCGAGCGCGTACTCACCAGACGGTGAACTCGCGAGGCGCGTCAATTCGCCCAGCATCGCGTCGGACGCATAAATGTCCGTCGCTGTGCGGGCGAGCTTGCGTTGCGTGATCTCGAAGTCGGCGATTGGCTTGCCGAACTGGATCCGCGCTTCGGAGAACTCCACCATCTGCGTCAAAATGCGCTTCGTACCGGCAGTGCAGCCTGCGGCGAGCGTGAGGCGTCCGCCATTGAGTACGCGCACCGCGACGTCGAATCCCTTCCCGACCACACCCAACACATGATCCGCGGGCACCCGCATGTTCTCGTAGATCAACTCGGCCTGCGTCGATCCGCGAATGCCGAGTTTCCGAACGGTGCTCACCACCCGGAAGCCCTCCATATCGGGACGGATGATGAACGCCGTTGGGCGCATCACCATTGCTCCCTTTCGCTCCACTTCGGTCTGCGCGAACGTGGCAATGACGCCGGCGCGCTGCCCGTTGCCGATCCAGTGCTTGTGTCCGTTCAATGTCCAGGAGCCGTCGGCGTTGCGGCTCGCCTTCGACACGACGTGCTGCGCGTCGGAGCCTGTCTCGGGTTCCGTCAGCGCGTACGCGGCGAGTGTCTCGCCCTTCGCGAGCATCGGCAGATAACGCGCCTTCTGCTCGTCACTGCCGAAGAGCACGATGGCCTTTGCGCCCAGCCCGCAGTGCACGCCGACGAGGACGCCGAGCGATGGGTCGAGACTCGAGAGCGCACCGAACACGTGCGCGTACGCTGCTGGCGACAACCCGAGTCCGCCGTACTCGCGCGGAATCGACAGCGAGAGAAAGCCGGTGTCGGCCAGCGCGCGAACGACCTCTTCGGGAACACCTTCCTCTTCGTCGAAGCGGGCAGGATCGATGAGCCCGCGCTGCATGCGCTCGAGCTCGGCCAGCAGGCGCCGCACCGTGCGCGTCTCTTCCGGATCCCGTTCGGCAAGCGATTCCGGGAACGGAAAGAGCAGGTCGTCGTGTATCGCGCCGGCGAAGATGCCTCGCACGAAGGAGGGGGCGTCATCGCTCATCCGTAAGCATAGAGCGCATACCCGTTGCGTCGCAATGCATAACTGAGGATCATTCGAACATGCGCACACACGCTCTGCTTTCGCTTTCGATTGGTTCTCTCCTGGTCGCATCCGCTTGCCGGCGTTCGTCGGCACCGGAAGCGGCTCCCGCTCCAGCCCCCGCTGCAGCCAGCGCCAACTTCGCGTCCGGCGAGGCCGTCATCGCGGCCATGCGCGAGCGCTACGACGGCAAGTGGTACAAGACCCTCACCTTCAAGCAGAAGACATCACGCCTCGTCAGGGACACGACGTGGAGGGTGGACATCTGGTACGAGGCGTCACACGTGCCTGGCCGCCTGCGCATCGACTTCGATCCGATCAGCGACGGAAGCGGCGTTCTCTACGCGCGCGACAGCACGTTTTCGTTCACGAAGGGCAAGGCGCTCCCTGGACAACCGGGCCTGAATGACCTGCTCATCCTCGGCTTCGACGTCTATGCCAATACGCCGGCGCGCACGGCGTCGCTGCTCCGCAAGCAGGGCTTTGACCTGACGCGCGTACACACGGCGACCTTCGACAACCGGCCCATGATCGTCGTCGGCGCCCGCGCCGGTGAAACGCGACGCAAACAATTCTGGGTCGACGCGGAGCATCTGTACTTCGTGCGCATGATCGAGCCGACGGTTCGTGACTCGACCAAGACGCAAGACGTGCGATTCGTGAACTACAGGAAAGTCGGGTCGGCGTGGATTGCGGCTCGCGTCGAAGTCTACGACACAAATGGCAAGCTCGTGTTTCACGAGGACTATTCGGATATCAAGACGGATCTGGCGCTCGACGAGGCGCTGTTCGATCCCGCCAAGTGGAAGACGGCGAAGCACTGGATGAACCCCTGATTTCGAAACAGGTGCCTGATGTCACCCCGAACGTCGCTCGGGATGACAATCACGGTGTGAAGCACCAGCTTTGCCGTAGTGTCCGGCAGTTATCCGTGGCATCCGTCAAATCCGCTCCTTGAATCGGTACACCACTATGCGTTTCGCCAGCATCGTAACCGTCGCGCTAATGATCGCGCCGGCGCTCCCAGCACAATCGACGACCGTCCTCCGCGCCGCCAGGCTGATCGACGGCACCGGCAGCGCGGTCATCCAGAATGGCGTCGTCGTCGTCACCGATGACAAAATCGTCGCCGCGGGGAAGGACGGATCTGTCACCATCCCCGCCGGCGCAAAGATCATCGACCTCGGCGACGCGACCCTGCTCCCGGGATTCATCGACGCACACACGCACATCATCGGGCGACCGCTCTCGGACCCCAAGTCCGATGACGCGAACGTGCGCGACTACAGCGCGTACGCCGCCATCGTCGGCGTCGAGAATGCCCGCAAGACACTCATGGCCGGCTTCACCACCATTCGGGTGCTCGGCTCCTCGAACTTCGACGACATGGCGCTCAGGCAGGCGATCACGAATAGCGTTGCCATCGGCCCGCGCATGCAGAACGCGGGCAACTCGTTCGGTATCACCGGCGGCCACTGCGACGAAAACGGTTACAGACCCGGGCTGATGGACGGCGACTATCGCACGGGTGTTGCCGATGGAGCGGATGAAGGACGCAAGGCGGTCCGCTATCAGGTCAAGTACGGCGCGGACGTGATCAAGATCTGCGCGACGGGCGGCGTGCTCTCCGAGGGCGACGCGGTGGGCGCCACGCAGTACACGCTCGACGAAATGAAGGCCATCGTCGACGAAGCCAGGAAGCTCGAGCGCAAGGTCGCGGCGCACGCCCACGGCACCGAGGGGATCAAGCTCGCGACACAAGCGGGGGTCGCCAGCATCGAGCACGGTTCCTTCCTTGACGAGGAAGGCGCGAAGCTCATGGCGCAGAAGGGCACCTATCTCGTCCCCACGATCAGCGCCGGCGAGTTCGTGGAGAATGCGGCGAAGAAGGGACGGCTCACCGGCCTCCGCGCCGAGAAAGCCTACGCGGCGGCCGCCGGAATGCGCAACGCAGTGAAGCTGGCCGTCAAGAACAACGTGCCGATTGCATTGGGAACAGACGCCGGCGTCGGCGAGCATGGCACCAACGGCCACGAGTTCACCCTCATGGTCACCTGGGGTGGGATGACGCCGATGCAGTCCATTTCGGCCGGCACGCTGAACGCGGCGAAATTGCTCGGCTGGGAGAAGAACATCGGCACCCTCGCACCAGGAAAATGGGCCGATATCGTCGCCGTCCCAGGGGATCCGACGAAGGACATCACCGTGATGGAAAAGCCGAACTTCGTGATGAAGGGCGGTGTGGTCTACAAGAATCTGCCAGCGGGAAAGACCACGGCGATGCGCTGAGGGGCAGTCGAGGTGTTACAGGTTGTGCCGCTAACAAACCATACCTTGGCGCGTGCGTCAGGAGTTTCGGTAGCGTAAGTGGTTGTCATATAATGGCTTAGTAACAGTGCGCGGCGGCATGCGAATTGAGTTGAGGGCCGGAAGATCTGTCACGTCTCCGGCACCAAGGGCAAAATGTCTCGTCGCTCCCGAGTTGCGATCCTCTGCGCTGCGCTTGGGTTTCTCCTGCCCGCGAGTGGCCAAGCGCAATGGAGCGCCTCGGTAGACTTCTCGACGGCGGCCAATCCGAACGGCGCCTGGTCCTACGGCAGCAGAGACCTGCCAGATCTCTTGCTGTCCACGCTGTCGCTCTACACACTGGCGGGGAACACCGCGCCGTTCGATTCGTGGGACTTCGACGGGAGTCTCAACCCGGGTGTTTTCAGGAACAACACCGGCGCCAGCCTGGGCGGAGCGCTTCCGCTCGATCCCGGCCAACTCGCACTGCATCCAGGGTCCGGAGGGCAATTCAGCATTGTGCGATGGACGGCGCCTGCCAGCGCGACCTACGCGCTCGCCTCGCAGTTCACCAACATCTATTTCGCCTCGACTGACGTCCATGTGCTCCTCAATGGCTCGTTGCTCTTCAGCGAGTTGATCGATCAGTACGGCGAGACGCAATCGTTCAGCGACCTGCTTTCCCTGAACGCAGGAGATGTCGTCGAGTTTGCCGTCGGTTTCGGAAACGGTGGCTACGTCGGCGACAGCACTGGTCTTGAGGCGACGATCGACGAGACGAGCGCCACTCCCGAGCCGTCATCGATCCTTCTGCTTGCCTCCGGACTAATTGCAACGGTGGCCGCAATTCGACGCCGAACTCGCGCATAACGCCGCGGAGCTGGAAGCTTGAGCTCGAGTCGGAGCTACCAGCCAGAGCACGAGCGGGAGCGTGAGCTTCCAGCAATGAGCAGGTAGGAGCTCGAGCTCAATGCTCTGAGCTCAAGCTCTAAGCAGCTGATAGCTCACAGCGCGCGCTCATGCTCAATGAATGGTTGACAAAAGCAACGATATGGTTGACTATGTCACCATGACACAGGACGCTGCCCCAGGCACGGCCGCCGCTGAACGCGTTGCAGCCATCAGGCGCTTCAACCGCATCTACACCCCACTCGTCGGCGCGCTGGACGAAGGGCATCTCGAGAGCGAGTTCTCCCTCGCCGAAGTGCGGGTGATGTATGAGCTCGCTCACCGTGACGCCCTGACGGCGGCCGTCCTCGTCCGCGAACTCCGACTCGATCCTGGCTATCTGAGCAGGCTCCTGCGTCATCTCTCGCGTCGCAAGCTGGTGAGCCGTATCCGATCGGCGAAGGATGGCCGGCAGTCTCTCCTCTCCCTGACGCAGGCAGGAAAGACCGCCTTCGCCCAGCTCGAGGCACGCGCCAATGTTCGCGTCGCCGCGCTCATCGAACCGCTCGACGCCGCCGCACAGCAACGGCTCGTGTCGTCGATGGAGACGATTGCCTCGCTACTGGGCCCGCCGAGTGAATCGAAGCGCTCAGCTGGCCCGTTTCTCTTGCGACAGCATCAGCCCGGTGACATGGGATGGGTCGTCGAAACGCACGGACTGCTCTACTGGGAGGAATACCGCTGGGACGAGCGCTTCGAGGCACTCGTCGCGCGGATCGTCGCGGACTTCATCGACCACTACGACTCCAAGCTGGAACGGTGCTGGATTGCAGAGCGTGACGGAACGAACGTCGGCTGTGTATTCATCGTTCGCCATTCCGAGCGCGAGGGCGTTGCCAAGCTCCGCCTCCTGCTGGTTCACCCGTCGATGCGAGGGCAGGGGATTGGAGAGCGCCTGGTCAAGGAATGCACACGGTTCGCGAGAAACGCGGGGTACCGCACCATTACGCTCTGGACCAACGATGTCCTTTCTTCGGCTCGCAAGATCTACCAAGCCGAGGGCTACCAGCTCGTGAACGAGGAAGCCCACAACAGCTTCGGGCACGATTTGGTGGGTCAGACATGGGAGCTGACCCTCTAGCAGTGCGCATTAGTGTGTTGCGAGCCGGAGTGGTCCAATGTGAGACTTGCGACCCGCTTGGTGACGTGGGGCACTGGCCGGAACCCTGTTTTGGCGCTAGAAATGACAGTGCCCAGTGTGTCCCACCGCTCCCGAGTGCCCTCCCATGAAGAACCGACTCCGCCGAGGCTTTACCCTCATCGAACTCTTGATCGTCGTTGTGATCATCGGAATCCTGGCCGCGATCGCCATTCCGAAGTTCGGTGCTACGAAGGGCAAGGCATACATCGCGTCACTCAAGTCCGACCTTCGGAATCTGGTGACGGCTGAGGAAGCGTTCTTCGCGGATTCGGTCAAGTACGCGACGTACGACACGACGAAGCTCAAGTATCGGCCGTCGTCGGGTGTCATGACGCCGACGATCGTCGTGGGATCGGGCTACTGGTCGGCCACCATCACACATAGCCAGGTGCCGAGCTTCAGCTGCGGAATCAGCGTCAATACGACGAATCCCGTCGTCGCGACGGCAGGGGAAGGGGAGCCGGCTTGTAAGTAGGCGTCAGCACAGGGGCTACGAGCTACGAGCTAGCGTCTGACCTGAAACTACCATTTGTGGAGCGAATGGCATTGGATGTCATCCCGAGCGAAGTCGAGGGATCTGCACGTTCAGTCTGGGTTTGAGGTGCGGACCCCTCGACTTGTGGAGCGAATGGCATCGGATGTCATCCCGAGCGAAGTCGAGGGATCTGCACGTTCAGTCTGGGTTTGAGGT
>JAZJZK010000022.1:0-93773 GCA_040389905.1 Gemmatimonadota bacterium
GCGGGTACGCCGGTTTTCGAGACCGGTGCTTTCAACCACTCAGCCACCTGTCCGGAACAGCCAAGTAATTTATCCAACGGCGTCTGGAGTGTCAACGAAATCGCGACGCCGCTTGCTCGCGAAGAATGTCCGCAATACGGCCGCGGCCTCCGTTTCGAGCACACCACCTTTGACCTCCGGACGATGGTTCAGCCGCGGATGCCGGAGGATGTCGCCGGCGGAACCGGCCATGCCGGCGCGGTCATCCCACGCCCCGAACACGACGCGGTCGAGACGAGCGAGTACGATCGCGCCCGCGCACATGGCGCAGGGTTCGAGCGTCACGTACATCGTGCATCCCTCCAACCGCCACGAGCCGAGCGCGGCGCTCGCCGCGCGGATGACCAGTGTCTCCGCGTGCGCCGTCGGATCCTGATCGCGGACCGTTCGGTTGTTCGCGCGTGCCAACTCGCGGTCTCCCTGGACCACGATAGCGCCAACCGGCACCTCGCCCGCCTCCGCGGCCAGACGCGCTTCGTCAAGCGCGACGGACATCCATTTTTCGTCGTCGGCGTTTCGATTCATTCGAGGTCGCGGAAAGAGCGGAAGTTCAACTGACAACTGCGGAAGGTGCGGGCCCTTCGCTGCGCTCAAGGGCGACAAAACGGTCGGAAGAAACGGATAAGGCATGACAGAAATCCGCGTCATCCGCTAAATCCGCTCAATCCGCGTTCATTCAGTTGCCGTTGCAGTTGAGGGAGGAGACGCCGGCGCCCGCTCGAACACGAGCGTTTGCCCCTCTCCTGCAGTCACCAGCACGCGATCGCCTTCCTGATACTTGCCCTCGAGAATTTGCATCGCCAGCGGATTCTGGATCATCCGCTGAATGGCGCGCTTGAGTGGACGTGCGCCGAACGCCGGATCGTAGCCCGTCTCCGCAAGGAGCTTCCGTGCTTCGGGCGTCAGCTCGATCGTCAACTTGCGCTCGCCAAGGAGCTTCTCGAAGCGTTCGAGCTGGAGGCCGACGATGTGCTCGATCTGCTCGGTTCCCAGGGGGCGGAAGACGATGATGTCATCCACGCGATTCAGGAACTCGGGTTTGAAGTGCTGGCGCAACGTGCTCGTCACTTGTGTCTCGACGAGCGCCCAGTCGCCACCGGCGTGCTCGAGGATGTAATGGCTCCCGATGTTCGACGTCATGATGATGACGGTATTCCGGAAGTCCACGGTTCTCCCCTGCGAATCGGTCAGGCGACCGTCGTCGAGAATTTGCAACAGGATGTTGAAGACGTCGGGGTGCGCTTTCTCGATTTCATCGAACAACACGACGGAATACGCACGACGACGCACCGCCTCCGTGAGCTGCCCGCCTTCCTCATAGCCGACATAGCCCGGTGGGGCGCCGATCAACCGAGCGACGGCATGCTTCTCCATGTACTCCGACATGTCGATGCGGACCATCGCCGCTTCGTCGTCGAACAAGAACTCCGCGAGAGCCCGCGCTGTTTCCGTCTTTCCCACGCCCGTGGGCCCAAGGAAGATGAACGAGCCGATGGGGCGATTCGGGTCCTGAAGACCGGCACGTGAACGGCGAACGGCATTCGCCACGGCGGACACCGCTTCATCCTGCCCGACGACGCGGTGCGCGAGTTCCTTGTCCAGCTTCGTCAGCCGGTCGCGCTCGCCTTCGAGCATCCGCGTCACCGGAATGCCGGTCCACTTCGCGACGATCTCAGCGATGTCTTCCGCCCCGACCTCTTCCTTGAGGAACTGCGGCCGGCCGCCCACGCTCGCGAGCTTCGACTCGGCATCCTTCATTGCGCGCTCGAGCTCCGGAATGCGCCCGTAGCTGATCTCGGCGGCCAGTTGGAGGTCGCCCTTTCGAGACGCCTGCTCCGCTTCGACGCGTGCCTGGTCGATCTGCTGCTTGATCTTTCCGACGGCGCCGAGCGTCTCCTTTTCCTGTTGCCACTGTGCTTTCATCGCCGAGGACTTCTCCTTCAACTCGGCGAGCTCACGCTCGATGACTTTGCGGCGCTCGGTGGACGCCGCGTCTTTCTCCTTCTGCAGCGCAGTCCGCTCGATTTCGAGCTGCATCACGCGCCGCTCGACTTCGTCGATCTCCTGCGGCATCGAATCGATCTCGATGCGCATGCGCGACGACGCTTCGTCCAGCAGGTCAATGGCCTTGTCGGGCAGGAAGCGGTCGCCGATGTAGCGGTGCGAGAGCGTCGCGGCCGCGATGACAGCGCCGTCGGTAATGCGCACGCCATGATGCGCCTCATAGCGCTCCTTGAGTCCGCGCAGAATGGCGATGGTGTTCTCGACCGATGGCTCACCGACGTATACCGGCTGAAAGCGTCGCTCGAGTGCAGCGTCCTTTTCGACATGCAGCCGGTATTCATCGAGCGTTGTGGCGCCGACGACGCGCAGCTCTCCCCGTGCGAGCATGGGTTTGAGCATCTGGCCTGCGTCCATCGAGCCTTCTGCCTTTCCCGCGCCGACGAGCGTGTGCATCTCGTCGATGAAGGTGATGAACTTGTCGCTGTCCTCGGTGAGTTCCTTGAGGACGGCCTTGAGGCGTTCCTCGAACTCTCCGCGAAACTTCGCCCCGGCGATGAGAGAGCCGAGATCGAGCGAGACAAGGCGCTTGTTCTTGAGGCCTTCCGGTACGTCGCCGTTGACGATGCGCTGCGCGAGTCCTTCAACGATGGCCGTCTTACCAACGCCGGGTTCGCCGATGAGCACGGGGTTGTTTTTCGTGCGGCGCGAAAGAACCTGGACGACACGACGGATTTCTTCGTCGCGGCCGATGACCGGGTCCAGCTTGCCCTTCCGCGCGTCTTCGGTGAGATCGCGGGTGTAACGCTGGAGCGCCTGGTACTGATTCTCGGGGTTCTGATCGGTGACGCGGTGGGTGCCGCGAATGGCCTCGATCGCCTGGAGGAGCGCCTTGTGTGTTCCGCCGAGGGCATTCAGCAGGCTCTTGGTTTCCGTGCCCTTGGTCTCGGCGAGTGCAAGCAGGACATGTTCCGTGCTGATGTATTCATCGCCGAGCTTCTTGGCTTCCTTCTCAGCCTGATCGAAGACCGCGGTCAGCTCGCGCGACCAGGTCGGCGACGCATCACTCTGCTTGGGATAGCGGCCGATCTCACGCGTGAGCGCCTCGCGAATTGCCGCAAGGTTGACCCCGAGCTTTTGAAGCGCCGGTACGACGATGCTCTCCTCCTGGCCCAGCATGACGAGGAGCAGGTGCGTGTCGTAGACGAGGGGATTGCCGCGACCGCGCGCGTCGGTCAATGCGTCGTTGAGCGCTTCGGTCGATTTTACGGTGAGCTTGTCTGGATTGATCATGTCCGAATAGTACGAGACGTGAGCGCCGCGGGGTTCACAACCAACGCTTCCCGAAAGGCTGCGGATTCCGCGATCCGGCTGAATCTGCTCCAATGTTAGCGCTGGGCTGTCAGGAAAGATCCGACGCCTGAACAACAAACCCAGGCTGAAGGTGCAGATCCCTCGACTTCGCTCGGGGCGACATCCCCAGCGTTTCGCTCGCAACAGTCATGCTGGTAAAACAAGAAGCGCCCGGGAAAAGTCCCCGGGCGCCGTGTTCTCGTGTGCAGTTACTTCGCTACGAACATCCTGTTCGCTGAAGGTACGCCATCAACTTTCAAAACGTAGACATACACGCCGGACGCTGCTTCACGTCCTGTACTGCGAATCTTTCCATCCCACCGTGCGGTGTACTTCCCGCAGGTCAACTTCAGATTCTCTGTTGGCGTGCCCGGTCCATCGAGGATCGGGATGGCAACCAACTGCGACAACACGTTGTAAACCTGTAACGACACTGTGTACTGCCGCGACGCATTCCCATCACACTCTATTCCAAAGGGAATCGTCGTTTCGGGATTGAATGGGTTCGGGTAGTTCTGCCCGAGAACCCCTGCCTTGCGCGAGGGCTGCGGTGACGTTTGCTGCCCCGCCGCTTGCTTTGCCGGGAGTGCGCAAAGGGCGAGCACAAGCGCAAGTGCTGCCCAGCGGTGGTACATGTGAACTCCGGATGACGAAACAGGATCCTGGTGCTGCTCCTGTGACGGGTGAATGAAGGATGCTGCCGTATAGCAATAGTACGGCGATTGCTAGCGCGTGTCAAGACGGCCTCGACTTGAGGTTCGCGCACTCACTTCGAGTGCCGTATGAACCGTCTGCCCTGCCCTGTCCGCTTCGTATAACCCTCTATATCACAATACTCTAGGAATGGTATCATAAACTTTCTTGTGAAGCCTAGAAGCTCACGAAGTTCCGACGGCGCGTACTCCCGGTCGTCGGTCATTCCGTCTCGAAGTTTGTCCAGTAAACCGCGGACGACATCGCTTGCATAGTACCGCGCCGACTCAACCACGACGACACGCCGCTCCCGCGCCAGCCAACGGAGGACGTCCAACACATCGCGCTCAGTCTCCGAAACCAACAACGCCAATTCTTCGACGGTCGGGGGCTCGCTGCCAGCCCGCTCTAATGCCGTCAGGACGGCGCCGGCAAGCTCCGCCTGATTCGCCGAAAGGGTCGATACGAAGCCCGGAAGGCAGGCCAAACCATTCGTACACACCAGCCGGCCCTCCGCCGTCAGCGCCGCCAGGAGAGCGTCGGCAACCGCGTCACCGGCACCTGACTTCGAGCGCAACCACTGCAGCGGTGCGCCAGGCTCGAGCGGATGCTCGCGGTGATAGGCGCCAATACTCGCCAGCAGAGCGTCATCGATCCGCTGCCGAGCACCACCGGATAGATATCGTTGGCCAGCCCGCCAACCGGAGGCGCCGAGCAGGAGCGAGTCGATATCTGCGGGATGAATCCCGAGCCGAACGGGCAGATCCGCCAGCAGGATTCCCGTCGATCCCGCCTCGTCCGCCATCAATCCGAGCATCGTGAGTGGACTGCGATCGCCTTCAGGCCACGGGCGGGCGCGCGACGGAGCGGCCGGGTCGACCACCGTACCGCCACCGAGCGTAACGACGGGCGACGCCGAGCGAAGGACGAACCGGTCCCCTGCCCTCACGACCACCGGGTCGTCCACGACAATGCGTACTGGAGCGGAGTCTCCGGCCTCGAGCGCATCGGCGCGTGCGACCATCCGGGCGCCAACATCGTTGGTTCCGATATGCAGCCGGACCTTGGATCGGGGACCAAACGCGGCACCGTGCCCCTCGAGCATCGCTACGTCAGCGCGGAGCACGCGACTCGGCTTCCACCCGTCTCCCTGAACGAGCACGGCACCGCGAGCGACCTCCGACAGTTCGACACCGGCAAGCGCGACCGCGGCCCTGTCACCCGCCGTCACGCGTTCCACGGCGCTCCCATGGATCTGGAGACCACGAACACGCACCATCTTGTCACCGGGATACAGGCGCGCCGTACCGTCGCGCGGAATCGAGCCGGACCACACGGTGCCCGTCACAACCGTCCCGGTGCCTCGTACCGTGAATGCCCGGTCGACGGGCAGACGAAAGAGATCGTCGGCAGCGCGCGCTGGAACGCCTGCCGCGGCGCGAGCGAGTGCCGCCCTGAGTTCGTCCAATCCCATGCCCGTATGTGCCGATACGCGAACAATCGGTACGTCCGCGAGCGTCGACATCGCCAGCGTGGCGCGGAGATCCTCTTCGACCAGCTGAAGCCAGTCCTCGTCGGCGAGATCGCACTTGGTGATGGCCGCCACACCATTCCTGACCCCGAGGATGCTGAGAATGGCGAGGTGCTCACGCGTCTGCGGCATGACGCCGGCGTCTGCGGCAATGGTCAGGAGCGCCAGGTCGATTCCCGTGGCGCCCGCAACCATGGTGCGCACGAATGCTTCATGGCCGGGCACGTCGATGACGCCGACGGTGCCAACCCCTGCAAGCTCGAGCGGTGCGAACCCAAGGTCGATGGTGATGCCTCGTCGCTTTTCCTCGGGCAAACGGTCGGTATCGACGCCGGTCAGCGCGCGGACGAGCGCGGTCTTTCCGTGATCGACATGCCCTGCGGTGCCGAGGATCATGTCGGTCGCGCTACCATCGCTGCTCTTCCCACATTTCCATGGCCCGCAAAGGCCGTCCATCCGTCAGATGCTCGGCGAGGAACTCGCGCAGCAATCTCTGGTGGGCGCGTGTCTCCGCGTCGCCGAGGGGAAGTCCGGCGTCGCCCGCGAGGTAGCGCCGGAGCGAGTTCCTCGCGTCGGCCGGCAGCAGGCGGCCTGCGGGTGCCGTGCGTCCGCAGCGATTGCACAGCGCGCCACCGGCGACGTGACTGAATAGCACCCTCGCCTCAGGATCGAGCGGCGCGTGGCATTCCCCGCACACGTCGAGCGCCGGGGCAAATCCGAGTTCGGCCACGATGCGCCATGCACTCGCGAGCGTTGCCGTGAGCGCTTCGTCGGTCGCCGCAATGGCCAGTGCGTCCAACGCATCGGCAACTGCGTCGAACAGACCGCTGTCCGCGGCCTCGCGACCGAAGCGCAGCGTGAGCTCGGCAATGGCCGAGGCTCCGGCGAAGCGGCCCATGTCCTCGCCGAGTGACGGGCGAGCGCGGACGACGTCGAATCCGCCAAGGGTGTCGAGATCACGGCCGGGCTTGGCGTGGAGTTGCGCGCTGCCCTGCGCGAACAGGTCCAATGCGCTTCCGAAGCGCCGCGACGCACGTCGCGCTCCCTTGGCGAGCACGCTGCGCACCCCTCCGTCTCGGGTAACGAGACGGAGGATGCGGGACGATTCGAGATAGTCGAAGGAATGCAGGACGATCGCGTCGGTGGCGAGAAGGGCCATGCGCGAAACATAGTTGGGGGCTACGACCGACAACTGACGTACCGGGTACGTAGTACAACCACTTACGTACGACGTACTCTGACACGGTACCGTGACTGGCATAGTGACCAAAGAGAGCCCTCGACAGCGGTGTCAGGAATAACGACGTTCGCTACTACGGACGGCGTGTGGCGCTGGGTCGATCCGATCGATTGTGTCGATGACTCTCTTTGGATTGGATGCCAGTCCGGGTACAGGGTCCGCGTACTTCGTACGTATGTGCTTGTACCCGGTACCTTCGTACGTCAGTTGCCTCTAGAATACGAGCCTCAATCCCGCCAGCACTCGCCGCCCTGCGCCGCGGTAGCCCGTCGCCGCAACCGACGCCGCATCGGACCGCGCGAAGTCATAGTTGAAGCCAGCGACATCTGTGTAGCGCACGTCGAATACATTCTCGACGCGGAGCGTAGCGGTCACCTTCACTCGCTGGTCGGTTGGCAGCACGACCTCACCGGAGAGATCGGCGCGCGTGTATGGCGACAGCGTCACGTGCTTCACCGAGAAGTCGGGCGCGTAATAGTTGTCTTCCCGTGGTCCGACATGGTGTGCGCGCGCATCGACGCTTCCTCTCGCGCCATGATAGCCAACGCCAGCGTCGATCGTGTGCATTGGACGGCGAAGCAGGTGCGCACCAGGCGCAAACGCTGCCGTGACCGCCTTGCTTGTGCCTGGATCGATGACTTTCGTATCGAGATAGGTGACCGCCGCGTCAGCCGTGACCCCAGAACGCGGAAGGGTGCGCGCCTCGAGCTCGATGCCGGACGTCTTCGTGCGCGCCAGGTTGAAATAGTTCGGGGCGGTCGCGGAGTACTTGTAGTCGATGAGGTCACGAAATGAATTGGCGAAGAAGGTGGCGCCAACAGTCGCGACCGACGCGAGTTCCTGCTCCAGCCCCACGTCAAAGCTCAGGGCATGCTCCGGCGCGAGGTTCGGATTGCCGATGCTGAACGCGCCGTCGAAGTTTTCGAGAAAGGTGGGCTCCCGAAACGCGGTGCCGACGCTCGCGCGGATTCGGGTATCGCTCTCGAGGCTCGCAGACGCGGCGGCGCGGTAGGTGAAATAGTCCCCGAAGGTTTCGTTGTGCTCGAAGCGGCCGCCGGCGGTCAGCGTGTACATGTCGATGGGCGAGTACAGCGCCTGGGCGAACACACCGGAGGTTCGCCGGTTCGCCGTGAAGGCGCTCGGACCGTAGTTGCTCTGCGTGGAGCTGTTCTGCCATTGGCGCTCGACCTGCGCGCCGAGTGACAGGTGCAGATCGGAGCGCGCATCGACGTTCAGGCGCAACTCACCACTGCGGCGGCGCGAACGATCGGAGGTGCTGAAATAGTACCCGCCCACATCGCCCTTGCTGTCCGCCTGGTCGTCGGTGGCAGCATGGATGTCGTAGGACGAGAGGGCAAACCGCACTTCCGTGGCCGGCGCGAGCCGATATCCTGCGTCGATGCCGACGGACAGTCGGCCGTCCTTGCGCACCGCGTTGCTGTCCACGACCTGGCCGGATCCGTCGGTCGGATAGTGGAATTCATTGTCGCTGTACCGCAGCGAGAGACGACCGTCAAAGCCGTTTCGGTGTGTGCCGACGAGCGCGCTGCCGACGCTCTGCGCGTAGCGACTGTTGAATGCCTGAATGCCGTCGGTGGAGTGCCGCGCGCCACTCAGCGAATAGTTGACATCATCTCCAGCGCCGCGGACCGACGCGTCTGCGTCATAACTGCCGAAACCGCCGCCACGCGCCGATGATTCGATGTGCGGACGTCCGTCACCGGCGCGCGTAAAGAGCTGCACCACGCCCGCCATGGCGTCGGACCCATAGAGCACGCTCGCGGGACCGCGCACGACCTCGATGCGATCGATGTTATCGGTGCTGAGTGTCGAGAAGTCGAAGGCGCCGCCTGCATCGTTTACGGGAACACCGTCCACGAGCACCTTCACGAACTTGCTTTCTCCACCGCGCATGAAGAGCGACGTCGCGCCACCGAACGAACCCGTCTGCACAACGGAGACGCCGGGAACCTGGCGCAGCGCGTCGAGGACCGTCGTGATGCCCTGTTGCCGCAGCTGGTCACCAGTGATGACCGAAACGGATGCGGGCGAGCGTCCTGCGGTGAGCGGCGAGCGCGTGGCGGTGATGACGATCGGCGCGGTGCGCGCCGTGTCCCGCGCAATTTGCGCGGAGAGCGCAGCCGGGACGAGCGCGAGAGCGAGCGAGAAATGGCGTGAGCGTTTCATCTTCCGGTTAACCATGATGGAGGGACAGCACTACGACGCGCGATCGCCGCGAGGGCGAGCGCGCAAAGGAACAAGGGTGGGGGAGCCGACCGCAGGATCGCGCGTGACGACGAGCGGCCATTCGTACACGCGCTCGAGTGTTGCACCCTGCATCACCGCGGCGGGCGTACCTGCCGCCTCCACGCGTCCCCTGTGTAAGAGGATCATGTGTTCGGCGAATCGAGCCACGAGGTTGAGCTGGTGACTGACGAGCAGCACCGCCTGTCGCTCGGCAGCAAGCCGGCCGAGCAGTTCGAAGATTGCCATTTCGTGCGCGATGTCGAGAAAGGTCGTCGGTTCATCGAGCACAACGGCGTCTCCACCCTGTGCGAGCGCACGCGCGAGACGCACCCGCTGCCACTCGCCGCCAGACAGCTCATTGATCGCTCGGTCCGCGAAGCCAGCCGTCTCCGTCAGCTCGACCGCGCGGTCGACCGCAACACGATCGACATGTGAATGCGAGCGCCAGAGCCCAAGATGCGGATGTCGCCCGAGCGCGATGTACTCACGAACGCGGAGCGGGAACGCAGGTTCTTCGCGTTGCGTAACGATGGCGACACGCTTCGCGAAGTCCCGCCGGCGCCCAGGTACGAGCGGCGTGGCATCGAGCGCAATAACTCCGGACTCGAGCGGCATGCTCCCCACCAGCGCTCGAATGAGTGTGCTCTTGCCGCTGCCATTCGGCCCCACGACCGCGGTAATGCGCCCGCGCTCGGCGTCGAGGGAGACGCCGTCCAGTGCGGCGAGTCGCTCTCGCGGATAGCGCACCACGACGTCGCGAAAGCTGATCATGCGAGCCGCCTCAGGAGCGCCAGAAAGAACGGCACTCCGATCAGCGCGGTGACGGCGCCGAGAGGCAGCTCAGCGGGTGGACGCGCGATGCGTGCGACGAGGTCGGCGCAGACGACTAGTGATGCGCCGGCGAGCGCTGCAGCACCAATGATCGTCCGGTGAGTACGCGCTCCCGCGAGACGGACGAGGTGCGGAACCAGCAAGCCGACGAAGCCCACAAGCCCGGCAGCGCTCACCGTTCCAGCGGCCAGAAGCGCGCCGGCGACGTACACACCCAGCGTGACGCGCGCGACATCCACCCCTAGGCCCGCCGCGGTGTCATCGCCGAGTGCAAGCACATCGATGGACCGTGCCAATGCGAGCAGGCCACCGATCCCGATCACGACAAAAACCCCGAGCGAATACACATGCGTCCAGGTGGCCTCGGCCACGGAGCCCATCATCCACCACAGGGCGCCGCGAACAGTGGATGCATCGGCGTTGGCGAGCGCCACCATGATGACGGAGTTCGCAAATGCGCCCACGACCACGCCGGCCATCAGCACCACGCGCGCGTCCCCCTGCCCGCCCGACGCACGTGCGACGAGCATCGTGAGCGCGACGGCGGCGAGCGCGCCGACGAAGCCCGCAATGGGGATCAGCGCGAATGGCGCGTGCATGACCGTCGCGAGAACAGCGCCGACAGCTGCGCCGCCCGAGACACCGAGGAGATATGGCTCAGCCAGTTTGTTCCGCGTGGCTCCCTGCAACGCGGCGCCGGACGACCCAAGTCCTGCGCCCACGAGTGCCGCGAGCAGTACGCGCGGCAACCGCAGCGACCGCACGACGGTGACCGGCATTGGATCGCCGACTCCAAGTAGTCCGTTGATGACCTCGGCGAACGACAGATGCAGCGTGCCGATCATCACACCAGCGATGATCGCCACGACGACCGCGACGACGAGCAGTGCCCAGCGCGAAAGGCGCACGTCAGAACTTCACGTCAGGGTGCAACAGACGCGCGATCGACTCCGCGCTGGCGCCCACACGGGCGGAGGGTCCGTTGGCGATCGTGGAGTCAATGACGAGCACATGGTTCTGGCGGACTGCGCGCAGTGCCTGCCAGCGCTGATCCGTTGCGGCTCGCCTCCTCGTGGTGGTGCCGCCGAGGATGAAGTCCGGGTCTCGCTTGAGGAGTTCCTCGAACGCGACGGTCGGAGAAGGCTGTGGCAACTCAGCGAACACGTTTCTTGCGCCGGCGATCTCGATGAGTTCGTTGAGCCAGCTTCCGCCGCCGACCGACAGCAGTGGTGCATCCCAGAGCGGCCAGAAGACCGTTGGATGCGGTAGGTTCGCGGTGAGCGCGCGAACCCGCTTGATCGTCGCGGTTACCGAGTCGACGGTGCGGCTGGCGGCGGCGGTGTCGCCGGTGAGTCTCCCGAGCAACCGGGTGACGCGGATCATGTCGGCAATGCGGTCGATCTTGTACGACGCCGTCGCAATGCCGCTCGAGCGAAAGCGCTGCGCGGCCGCGCGGTTGTCCGCGCTTGCGTACAGGAGAATCAGATCCGGGTGCACCGCCAGCACTGCCTCGATGTTCGGACGCAGGCCGGGCCCCAGGTCGGGAACGCTGCGGACCTCCGCGGGAATCGCGTCGTACGACGTGCGGCCCACGAGTCGAGCGCCGGCCCCGATCGCGTAGACGAGCTCGGTGGTCGTCGGATTGAGCGAGACGATCCGCATGGGCGCACCACCGACCACGAGCGTATCGCCGAAGTCGTCCGTTACGGGGGTGCTAGCAACGGGCGCCTCGCGCGTGCAGGCAAGCTGGCAAAGGGAGATCGCCGCGATGACGAGCGCGCTGTAACATTTGCGATAGAAAAGCAAAACGGGCACCTCCGGCCGAAGGAGAGTGCCCGTAACGGACGCGAACGCACGAACTGGCGGAACGCGGACGCCACCAGTCCTCCCCCGAGGACCTGTGAACGTATCGCGGACGAAGTCGTCTCCTGGCTCCGGGCCGCGCGTCCCCGCCTTCCCGACAATGCGTCAGTGGCGTGTGTGAGGGAGCGCGTGCAAATGCCCGTTACAGTGGCGGGGCCGCACCGGCATTTCACCGGTTTCCGTGTCCCCGTTCGCGTCAGATTGTTCGGCGAATCTACCCCGCGGTCGTTCGGCGGGCAAGCGCGCTCGTGACACGCAGCTTCAGCGCCGCTCGCTGTGCGTCGTACGTCTCACGATCGAGTGACGCATCTCCGCCTTCGAAACGTGCGTCGAGCACCGCAATCTCCGCCAGGAGTTCGTCCGCAGTCGAGGGGGTACGCGCGCGCGGATCGGCGTTCTCCGTATCCCGCCGGCGCAGCGCGCGAAACAATGCGCCTGCCATGAGCACAATCATCACCGCGGCGAGGACGATGAGGACCTTCTTTCGCGTTTCCGCGGTCGCAGCGGGCACGGTAATGCGAACAGACTCACCCGCCGCAACGTCCTGCGCCAAAAAGCGCTTGAAGGTGCGGCCACCGGTCGTTGCGGCTGCCACGCTGCGGAGTTCACCACCGGTGACCACCGCGGTGGGTTCCTCCACGAGCACTTCGAGCACGCTCACCGCAGCGGTAATGCCGACGGCCAGCGGAAACGAGGATGACGGCAGCCGATAGGTATAGCTGATCTGCTTGACGCCAGGACCGAACGGCGAGGTTATCTCGGCGCGCCCTCGCCGCGCGACAATCGCGTCCGCCGCGACGTCCCCTTGGCCGCCGGCAAAGTTCGTCGCACCCGCCGGGAGTGGGGCGCTCCACACCGCGGCGAGCGAATCAACCCCTAGTACCGTGACGGTCGTGTCGTTCGACAGTTCCCAGACCTCGACGACGTCCCGATCGCCATCCGGCCGCGGGCCGCTGACGACGATGTGGTGGCCACGCACGCTGAACTCGATGGCATGGCGCGTCGTGTCGAAGACGGTAATCACGCCGTCGTCGCCGGATGCGGTGAGCTGCCGCAGCGGAGCGGAGAAGTACGCGATGCCCCGGTACACCGCCGCTGCGAAGAACACCCCCTCGTCGCCCTGGCGCTTCTGGTAGCGGAAGGCGTACCGCCCCGCCGCATCGGTCCTCACGGAGTCCACCGGCCCCGAGCTGTCTTCCGCAACGCGATGCAACGTCACCATGATCCCCGGCACGGGGTCCAGTTTCGACTTTCCGGGTGTCTCGACGGTGCCTTTGACGGTCGCTTGCACGAAGCCCTGCGACTGCGCTGGCAGCGACGGGAACGCGACGGACGACGCAGTCGCAATTCCGAGTGCGAGGGCGAGGCGTCTACGGATTGAACTTGCCAAAATCCTCCGGACGTAACGCTTCGAGGTAGCGTTTGAGTTGCTCACTCGCGAGTTGTGCATCGGTCAGTCCCTGCGCCGCCACATCGTCAGGTGAGGGCGCGGAGAAGTCTGGACCCGGGTCCTCCTCCTGCTCTTCAACCGCTTCTCCATCGACGAGCAGGTCTTCGGACACGAAGATCGGTGCATCCAGCCGAAGGGCAATGGCAATGCAGTCCGAGGGACGCGCGTCGACGTCCACCATTCCACCGCCGATCCGCAATCGCAGTTCGGCAATGTAGGTTCGGTCCTCGATTCGTGGGATGTTGACCGCCACGAGCTCCGCACCGAGTCCCAGGATGAGATTACGGACGAGGTCGTGCGTCATCGGACGCGGGTCTTTCACCTTGTGAATGTGCCTGACGATCGAATCCGTTTCGACGGGGCCGATCCAGATCGGGAGGAGGCGTGAGCCACCTTTCTCCTGAAGCACGACCACGTTCGAATCCGAGGCGCTGTCGCGTCCGATGCGGGAAACGAAGACTTCGACCATGATGAAGTGTACCGCGATCCGGGCGCGAAAGTCAGCGCCCGGATCCGGTCACGTTACTTCTCGGCGCGGGCCGCTTTCTTCAATGCCGCAGCCTTGTCCGTGCGCTCCCAACTAAAGAGCGTGCACGCCGTCTTGCCCGAACCAACCTTTTCCGGCGTACGCCCAAAGTGTCCGTACGCGGACGTCGCGCTGTAGATCGGCTTGCGCAGATCGAGCGACGTCGTGATGCCTTTCGGCGTGAGATCGAAGTTGGCGTTGACCGCGTCCAGAATGCGCGCCTCGGGAACGGTCGCCGTGCCAAACGTATCGACGCGCACGGACACGGGTTCAGCAACACCAATGGCGTAGGCGACCTGCACTTCACAGCGCCGGGCAAGGCCAGCCGCCACGATATTCTTGGCGACCCACCGCGCGGCGTAGCACGCCGAACGGTCCACCTTCGAGGGATCCTTGCCGCTGAATGCGCCGCCGCCATGGCGCCCCATTCCGCCATACGTATCAACGATGATCTTGCGGCCAGTCAGCCCGCAATCGCCCTGCGGT
The DNA here is from genome assembly GCA_040389905.1 of Gemmatimonadota bacterium. Classification (GTDB taxonomy): domain Bacteria; phylum Gemmatimonadota; class Gemmatimonadetes; order Gemmatimonadales; family Gemmatimonadaceae; genus AG11. The sequence continues at coordinate 14,261 of JAZJZK010000022.1, forward strand.
CCGCCGATGACGAAACGGCCCGTTGGGTTGATGTGATATTTGATCTTCTTCTGGCGGAGCTCCTTCGGAATCGACGCTTCGATGACGTCGCTGATAATGGCCTTGCGGAGCTTCGTGTTGTTGATGCCGTCCGCGTGCTGGGTGCTGATCACCACGGTGTCCACCGCGACCGGCTGGCCATCCTCGTACACGACCGTGACCTGTGACTTGCCGTCGGGGCGCAGCCACTTGAGGTCACCGCTCTTCCGGCGTTCCGCGAGCGCGCGCGTCAGCTTGTGCGCGAGCATGATGGGCATCGGCATGAGCTCCTCCGTTTCATCGCTCGCATAGCCGAACATCATGCCCTGGTCGCCGGCGCCACCCGTGTCCACGCCTTGTCCGATGTCGCGCGATTGCGCGTCGATCGTGCTCATGACCGCGCAGGTGTTGGCATCGAAGCCGAAGCCGGCGTCGGTGTACCCAATGCGCCGGATGGTATCACGAACGACGTCTGGGAGGTGAACGTATGCGCTCGTCGTGATCTCACCTGCGATGACGGCGAGGCCCGTTGTCACGAGCGTTTCACAGGCAACGCGCGCGACCGGATCCTTTTCGAGCAGGCAATCCAGGACGGCGTCTGAGATGGCATCCGCGACCTTGTCGGGATGCCCTTCGGTTACTGATTCGGACGTAAAGAGACTGCGATCATGCACGGCGATGTTCCCCACTATTCGGTTGGAGAGGAAGAAAGAAGGCCCGACACCATGCTGCCGGGCCCACTACCGTCAAAGACGACGTTGACGAAAGAAAGCGAGTCAGCCCGAGCCCGGCAACCCATCGTAGAGATATGGCGCATCGCCAATGGAGTCCCCAAGCCGCCGCGCCAATTCATGGCGCGCCTGCTCGGCCGTCAGTGCGCGAAGTGCCGCGGACGCTGCAAGCTTCGCATGTGCGGCCGTCACGCTGCGCACGATGCGTTTCACGAGCGGAACGGATCGCGGCGCGACGCTCATTTGCCGCACCCCGAGGCCGAGCAACGCGAAGGCCATGAGCGGTTGCGACGCCATCTCACCACACACCGCCACCTCGATGTCGCCCAGCTCCGCCACCTCCACTGTGCGCTTGATCAAACGGAGCACCGCGGGGTGGAGCGGGGTGAAACGCGACGCGAGGTTGGCGGCGCCGCGATCCACCGCCAGCGTGTACTGCACCAGGTCGTTGGTTCCAATGCTGAAGAAGTCCACGTCGTGCGTGAAGGTGTCGCTCGCGACTGCGGCCGCCGGCGTCTCGATCATGACGCCCAGCGGCACGTCGATCCGGTGATCGACCCCTTTCTCTTTCAACTCCGCCGCGGCCTCTTCGAGCAGCTTCCGCGCGGCCAATACTTCATCGAGCGTAACGATCAACGGCAGCATGATGCGAAGATCGCCATGCGTCGCTGCGCGAAGCAGTGCGCGGAGCTGCGTCTTGAACATCTCCGGCTGGTCGAGGCACATGCGGATGGCGCGCCACCCCAGAAACGGATTCGGCTCCGTGGGGAATCCCCCCATCGGGAGCTTGTCGCCGCCGATGTCGAAGGTGCGAATGACGACGGGCTTGCCCGGAAACGCTTCGAGCACACGACGATATGCTCTGTACTGTTCGTCCTCGTCCGGCATGTTCGCCCGGCCGACGACAAGAAACTCCGTGCGCATGAGGCCCACACCTTCTGCCCCGCTCCGCGCGGCTGCCTCCGCCTCTTCAGGGATGTCCACGTTGGCGCGGAGCGTCACGCGCACACCGTCGAGGGTAATCGCTTCGAGCGCCGCGAGATCGGCGAGCGCGGCCTCGGCAATCTCTTCCTCGCGCTGCCGCTCGTGATACCGGTCGATCTCCTCGTCGGTGGGGTTGATCGCAAGCATTCCCGTGCTGCCGTCGAGGACGACCCGTTCACCACCGACGAGCTGCGCTGTCGCCGTACGAAGGCCCACGACTGCCGGAAGGCCGAGGGAGCGCGCGAGGATCGCCACGTGCGACGTGCGTGTGCCGGCGTCCGTCGCGATGGCCACGATGGAATGCCGCTCGAGCTGCACCGTCAAGCTCGGCGTCAGGTCATGCGTCACGAGAATCGCGTTCGCTCCCGGAGGCAAGTCGACAGGATCGTGATCGGGTAGGCCGAGCAGGAGCGAGAGGACTCGAATGTGGATGTCCGTCAGGTCGCCGACGCGCTCGCGCAGCATGGGCGACGAGTGCCTGGCGAAACGCGTCCGCCATTCGAGCATGACGAGATCGAAGGCCTTTTCCGCGGCAATATTCTGACGGACCAGGTCCTGGACCCCGCGGGTCAGCTCGCGGTCGTCGAGGATGGACAACTGTACGTCGAAGATCGCTGCTTCCTCCGGCCCTGCCGTCGACTCCACGCGCGTTCGCAGATGGCGTAAGCGCTCCTTGGCGCGCCGGACGGCTTCGTTCAGCCGCGCGAGTTCGTCCTGGACATTTTCGTCCGGGATGATGCGCTGCGGCACGTCGGGCACCTCCCACCTGAGCAGGTGGGCGAAGCCAACGACGATGCCCGGCGAGGCGGGAATTCCCTGTATCTGTCGCTCCACTACCGCTCTCCGAACTTGTTCCTGATCAACGCAGCCAATGCTTCGAGCGCCGCGTCCTCGTCGGCCCCCTCGGCGCGCAGCATCAGTGTCGCACCGCACTCGGCGGCGAGCATCATGACGCCCATGATACTCTTGCCGTTCACCTCCGTATCGTCGCGAATGAGTGTGATCTCACTCTGATACTTCGCGGCGAGTTTGACGATTTCTGCCGCCGGCCGCGCATGCAGGCCGTTCTTGTTGAGAATCTGGACGGAGCGTTCGGCCATCAGCGAGCCACCGAGACGAGGGCGAAAAGTGCGATGAGCACGAGGGCAAGCTTGTAGCCTTCCACACGCCCGTGGAGCCGGACGAGAACGACAGCGACGCACGCAGCCATTGCCAGCACAGAGCCAACGAAGGTCACGCGATGACCGAGTAACCCGGCCGCTGTGAGCGGAAGCGCTACACCAGCGACCGCCGCGGCGGCTCGTGCGACATGCGTCGGTCCGTGGCGAAGGACCGGATTCGCCAGCGCGGATGCGACGCCGAGCCCGCGCGACCACCCAACGTGCAACCCCCACGCCCGAAGCGCGAGGTGTCCAGCGTTGTAGAGCAGCAGGAATGTGATAATCAGGTACGACGGCCGCACGCCGAGGCCGAACAGCAGCAGTGCGAGCAGCGAACAGAACGGCAGCCAGCCCGCCCAGACGAGTCGATCGCCGACGCTGCCAAGTGGTCCGCACAGTGCGGTCCGAAATCTCTCGATGCGATCCGGAGGAACTTCGGAGAGCTCGGCGCGTGCCAGCGCGCCAACCGCGACCGCCGCGAGATACGGATGCGCATTGAAATAGGCGCTCTGTCGCGTCACCGCCGCCTTGAACGCCGGCCCATGCACGCCACCGGGAAGGCCGCGTAACGCCGGCTCGACGCAGAACCCAATGCCGTTGCCCAGGAGCGTCTCGTAGTTCCACGACCCCTGAATGGCGAGCAGCCGCGTGAAAATATTCACCCAGGTGAGCGTCGAGAGCTTCGGCGCGGGGCGCATGTCGGGAGCGGTTGCGGCGGTCATCGGCCCATCAGGATGGCGAAGCCCACGACAAGCCCACCGGCGAAATACCAGCGCGCCCCGCGTGCCGAGTGGAAGATCGTCCACGCAGCGGCACCGGCGACGGCGCACGCGAGGCCAACCACGAATGCGCGCGACGTCGGCTCGCTGATCGACCACACGCCCTGAATGGCTCGTGCCACAGGGAAAAGCGCCGCGTACGAACCGGCCGTCAACAAGCCCGCCCGAATCATGTCGCTGCTCAGCCCCGCGAGTTGAAGCCCGATCACCGCGCCACGCGACCCGGCATCCAGCGCGGGACGCTTCCGCCGCGCGAGCCAGGCGTTCCAGAGCCGGAGCTGCACGAGCGTCATCCCGCCAATCCAGGCCGTCGCGAGGGCGGCCAGCACACCGATGGTCAGTCCGCCTGCGCTATCGTGGTGCAGCGCTCCCGCGATTCCTCCCCCGACAACCGCTGCAGAGCCCCATTCCGGATATCGCGATGCGCCGAATGGAAGGGTGGCAAGCGCGATCAATTCAAGCGTCACGCCGACGAGGATGCCCATGCTCGGCTCCCCGGCGACGGCACCTCCCAGCGTCGCGGCGATGAGCGGCCGCGAAATCATGGCCTGCGGAAAGCAGACGACGTCGAGCCCGAGAATCGCGCCGAGCATGGCGAGCGGGAGGAGGTCGATCATGCGCCCTCCCTCGCGGCGAGTAGCTCGGTCAGGGAAACGGCGCGTGCAGCGGGCACATCCTGCGCGGTTACGACAGCACCCAACTCGGCGAGCTCCCGAAGCGCGTCCTGTTCGTCGGGCGTGAGAAAGACATAGCGGAGATGTTGTGTCCTGCCGGCCCGATGGTGAATTCCGCCCACATTCACTTCACGGACGCCGCCATTCACCACGAGGTGCTTCATCGTGGAAATGGCACCGGTGAGCAGGATGCCTGGCCTCGCCTCGGTGCGATATGCATCGAGACGCGGAGCGGCATCAGCGGCGGAATGAAAACGCACCTCCATTTCCGGCGGTACACCCATGCGGTAGAGATCCTGTTCCCAGTCACTCGCAGCGACCTCGTCGTCGACGAGCACGATGAACTCCACGTCGAGCGGCTGCCCCCAGCCGACGACCACCTGGCCATGAATCAGCCTGTCGTCGATTCGGTTCAGCACGAGCGTCATGCCGGCGCTCCGTGCACGCTGACGGCGGCGCGGCCCCGTTCCGCCGCCGCGACCGCCGCGAGTCCGGCGTCCGGGTTGGTCGACAGGACAAAGTCGAGCAACATCGGCAAGTTGGCACCCGCGACCAGCACACCCTCGCCGAGCTCTCGAATCACTCGCCTCGACGCCATCGTGCAGCTACCTGCCTGCAGGTCGGTGAAGATCACGCGCGCACCGCTTTCGACCAGCGAATCGCGCAGCAGCTTCTGGATATCGTCTCCGCAGAGGCCACGCACCTGGATGGGCATGAGGAGATTCCCGTGACCGGTGATCTGCTCGACGGCCGACACGAGGCCGGCGGCGAAATCCGCGTGCCCCGCCACGAGCGCACGTGGAGCCGGTTCACTCATGGTCTTCACGGAGATAGCGGTTGATCTCTGCCTTATCGCGCATCTGCTTGATCAAGGCCTCGTTGAATCGCTCGGCGGGGTCGATGCCGCTCCACTTGAGGAGGTGGTGCATCGCGATGACTTCAGCGACGACAGTGATGTTCTTGCCCGGATTGAGAAGAATCGTGATGCGCGGGACCTGGACGCCAAGGATGTCCATCGTCTCGCCATCGAGCCCGGTACGCTCGACCTCGACGCCATGCTGCCACTCCTGAAGCTGAACGACGACTTCGATGCGCTTTTGCTGCCGCACGGCCCGAATGCCGAAGATCGCCGGAATGTCGACGAGCCCGATGCCACGAATCTCCATGTAATGCTTCTGGAGTTCATTGCCGCGTCCAATGAGGATATCACCCGCGCGCCGCTTGATAATCACCATGTCATCGGCAACCAACCGATGGCCGCGCTCCACGAGATCGAGCACGCACTCCGACTTGCCAATGCCGCTCTGCCCCATGAACAGCACGCCGACGCCATAGATGTCCGCGAGCGACCCGTGCATGGTCGTCTGCGGTGCGAAGGCATCCTCGAGCCACGGCTTCGCCCTGACGTAGAACTCGTTCGTCTTGAGCGCCGAACGAAGGATGGTAACTCCGGCGCTCGTCGCTTCCTCAATCACTTCAGTCGGCAGTTCCAATCCCTTCGTCACGAAGAGGCATGGAAAGCTGAACGTGAAGAACTTCCGCAAGTTCTCGCGCCGTGTTTCCGCGTCGAGCGAACGGAGGTAGGTCACCTCCGTCTCCCCGAAAACCTGCATTCGCTCCGGAGGAAAGCGCGCGACGAAGCCGGCGAGCGCGAGACCTGGGCTCGAGACTTCCGCGGAGGACACGATGCGGCCGAGCCCGTCCGGCCCGGGAACGAGTTCGAGTTCCAGCAGTTCGCGAAGCTGGACGAACAACTCACCGACGCGGAGTTGCGCGGTCACGACCGACTCGCGGCGGAGGCCGTCGCGATCCGCCTGAGATGCTGCTCCGTTTCGTTCGCCGCGCGCTCCCAGGTGAACGTCTCCGAGAACGCGCGCGCCTGAAGCCCAAGGCGTTCGACGAGCCCGGGGTCGCGGCAGAGCTGCATCATTGCCGCCGCCATTGCCTTCACTTCGCCATGCGGTACGAGGAACCCGCTTTCACCATCACGAACCGACTCCCTGATACCTGGTGAGTTGGAAGCGACCACCGGCGTGCCACATGCCGCCGCTTCGAGATTCGTGATGCCCCACCCCTCTTTTGGCGAGGCGAACACGAGGGCCCATGACCTGCGAAGCAATGCGAGCTTTTCACTCTCGTCGATACGCCCAAGAAACCGCACGCGCTCGCCGAGGTCAAGCGAATCGGCGAGACGTTGCAGGCCCGGCAGGTAGTCGCCGGCGCCGGCGATGTCGAGTCTCGCCGATTGGTGATTCAACTCGGCAAAGGCGCGAATGACGAGGTGGACGCCCTTGTACTTCTTCAAGCGACCGAGATAGGAGAAGACGGGCGACGCAGCTCGCGTCCCCGGTAGCGGCGTGTAGCCAACCGTGTCGACCCCTGGGTAAATCACTTCGACGCTCTGTCGAGGAATACCGCGCTCCGCGAGATCGTCAGCGGTGCTCATGCTGATCGCTTCGAACGGAATGCCGCGGTACGCGCGTCCGAGCGGACGTTCGGCGAGCCAGACAGCGGCGGCGAGCGGCGCGGCCAGTTCCTGAAACGCAGTGCCACCGAACAAATGCGGAACCAGCGCCATCACGGGCGGTCCACCCCATCGTGGCGTGTACAGCGGCACCTTGTTCACGTCCTCGACCAGCACGTCGAATGCCTGCGACGCGAGTTCCCGTTGGAAGAACCTGCGCGCGAGAAAGGGAAACGTGTGCCGAGTGCCAACGCGCGTGACGTCGATGCCGTCGAGCGTCGCGCGCGGCTCGCAACCTGGCCAGCCACCACACAGCAGCGTGATCTCGTGGCCGCTGTGCGCCAACCGGCCAAAGATCTCGTGCAGATGGATCTCGGCACCGCCGGCCTGCGGGTTGTCCCGATCCTGCCAGTTGACCAGGAGCAGGCGCACTACATACGCCCCATTCGCCGCGCGAGCGCATCCAGGACCCCGTTCACGAATTTCGCGCTCGCAGCGCTGCCATATCGTTCGGCAAGCGTGACCGACTCCTGGATGATCACCTTCGGAGGGGTCACGCCGATCGTCAGTTCGGCCGCGGCGAGGCGAAGCACACAGCGCTCGATCGCACCGATGCGTTCCAGGCGCCAATTGGTCGTGACCTCCGCGAGCTGGGCATCCAGCTCACGCCCCTTGCTCGCGACGATGCGGACGATCGGTCCGGCCACCTGTCGCTCCTCTGGGGTGATGGACATGTCGTCCCAGACCTGACCCGCGATGCGATCGAGCGCGACCAAGCCGCCACGCATGTCCCACGCATATAACGCCTGCAGCGCACGCGCGCGCGCGCGCGTTTCAACCCTCGTCCGTGCCATCGAGCCTTTCGAAGAGATCCGACATTTCGAGCGCCGCGATCGCGGCGTCCCACCCTTTGTTCCCGTGCTCACCACCAGCACGCGCCTCGGCCTGCGCCATGTCGTCCGTCGTCAACAACCCGAAGCCAATCGGGATTTCGTACTCCGTGCTTGCATCGGCAAGTCCGCGCGACGCCTCGCCGGCGACGAAATCGAAATGCGGCGTGTCGCCGCGAATGACCGCGCCGACCACCACGATTGCATTATACCGCTCCGTTGCCGCGAGGCGACGCGCCGCGAAGGGAAGTTCCCACGCGCCGGGCACCCAGATGAGATCTACGTCCTCGGGTGCGGCACCGTGGCGAACGAGCGCTTCCATCGCACCGTCAGCCAGTTTCGTCGTGATCTGGTTGTTGAAGCGCGACGCGAGCACCGCGTATCGCCGACCCTCGCCATTCGGAACGCCGTTGAATTCTGCCATGAGTCTCTATGAGGCGAGCAGGTGGCCCATCTTGTCGCGCTTGGTGCCCATGTAACCCGCATTCTCTTCATTTTCCGGCTGCACGATGGCCACGCGTTCATCGACGCGCAGGCCGTAGCCTTCCAGGCCAACCATTTTACGCGGGTTATTCGTGATCGGCCGAATCGACCGCAACCCGAGGTCGAGCAAAATCTGCGCACCGATACCGTAGTTTCGGAGGTCGGGAGCGAAGCCGAGCCGCTCGTTCGCCTCCACGGTGTCCGCACCGGCATCCTGGAGCTCGTACGCCTTCAACTTGTTGAGCAAGCCGATGCCTCGGCCTTCCTGGTCGAGATAGACGATCACACCGCGCCCTTCTGCCTGGATCATTCGCATTGCCGTCTCGAGCTGCCAACCACAATCGCAGCGCATCGAATGAAACACGTCGCCCGTCAGGCACTTCGAGTGCATTCGCACGAGCGTCCGCTCTCCGTCGCCGAGATCCCCATACGTGATCGCGACATGCTCGCGGTCGTCGACGTCGTTCTTGTAACCGACGACGCGCCAGGTGCCGAAATTCGTCGGCAGCCGTGCTTCGGCGACGCGATGGACGAGGCGCTCGTTCTTCAACCGGTGCGCCACCAGTTGCGCAACGGTAATGAACGTGAGCCCATGTTCCGCCGCGAACGCCTCGAGTTGCGGGCGTTTTGCCGTGGATCCGTCCTCGTTGAGAATCTCGCAAATCACGCCTGCCGGGTACACACCGGCGAGCCGCGCGAGATCGACCGCGGCTTCGGTGTGCCCAACGCGCTGCAACACGCCGCCCTCGCGCGCGCGCAACGGGAACACATGTCCTCCACGACGAAGATCGCCCGCAACCGTGGCGCCATCGACCAGCGTACGAACGGTCGTCGCGCGGTCCTGCGCGCTGATGCCTGTGCTGACGCCGAAGCGTGGCGAGGCATCCACGCTGACGGTGTACGCGGTGCGGTACTCGTCGAGATTGCTCTCCGCCATTGGTGTGAGGTCGAGCTGGTCCACGCGTTCGCCCGTTAGAGCGACGCAGATGAGGCCACCGGCACGTTTGATCATGAAGTTGATCGATTCGGCGGTCACGAGACCTGCGGCGCAAATCAGATCGCCCTCGTTTTCCCGATCTTCGTCGTCGGCGACGATGATGAGCTTCCCCTTCGCGATGTCCGCGATGGCCTGCTCGACTGTGTTGAATGGCATGATTCTATGGATTCACGAGATATGGTGCGACGAGTTGCCGCACGTATTTGCCGAGCATGTCCGCTTCAACATGCACCCGGTCGCCGACCGCGAGCGTGCCGAGCGTCGTATGCGACGCGGTGAACTCGATCAGCGATAGTTGAAGAATCCCTGGGGCGGGCAGCGCGTTCACGGTGAGGCTCACGCCGTCGATCGTCACCGAGCCATGCAGCACCATGAGAGGCACGAGCTCGTTGGGCAACTTCACATCGACGAGCAGGGCATCCGCGAGACGCTCCACCCGGACAACCACGGCGACGTCATCGACATGACCCTGCACCAGATGCCCCCCAAGACGATCGCCGAGGCGCATCGCGCGCTCGAGGTTGACGCGTCGTCCTTCGGCCCACTCCCCGATCGTGGTACGACCGAGCGTGGTGACAACGGCGGCAACGTCGAACCAACCCGCTCCCGACGCACGAACCGTCAGGCACGCACCGTTCAGCGCGACACTCTCGCCGTCGACGAGGGAATCGTAGGCGGAGCGAATGCGGAGTTCGCGCCCCGCTTCCGATTGTACGACCCGCTCGACGACGCCAACGTCGTCTACCAATCCGGTGAACAATTCAAATAGCTCCCGCTCCCGTCAGCCGGGCAGCGCATAGACAGACATTTCATCATCGCCGAGGCGTTGCGCGCGCACCAGTCGCCACCGCGGCGCGCCGGCGATCGACGCCTGTGGCGCACTCGCGAACGCGTTCAGCGCTCCCGCCCCGAGAATCAGTGGTGCCCTGAAGATAATCAGGCGGTCGACCAGCGAGTCCTGAAGGAGCGTTCCTGCCAACGCGGCCCCTCCCTCGACGAGCAGGGCGTTGATCTCCAGTGAGCGAAGCGCCACGAGCGCGTCGCGAGTGGTTGCGGCATGAACCACGGTGACGCCGGCGTGCTCCAGCGCCGCCGCATGTGCCGGATCCGGCGCCCAACACACGACGATCGTACGCACGTCGCGCGCGCTCTTCACGAGCCGCGAGGTCAGCGGAAGGCGCGCCGAGGTATCGAAGACGACTCGCGCGGGCGCACTCCGCGGTGGCGGCTCCTGATCGCGAACCGTGAGGAGCGGATCGTCCGCGAGTGCGGTACCGATACCGACCGCCACAGCATCTGATCCGGCGCGCAACCGGTGCACGGCTTTCCGCGCCTCCGGGCCAGTCAGCCACCCGGGCTTCCCCGTCGAGTCCGCGAGCGCCCCGTCGAGCGAAAGTGCCACCTTGAGTTGCACGAACGCCCTGTCGGACGAAAGCGCATGGAAGAACGCCGCATTCAGCTCGCGCGCCGCTTCGGCCTCACACCCGAGTTCCACCTCGACCCCGCACTCGCGCAATCGATTCGCACCACCACCCGCGACGGTACTCGGGTCAGCCGTTGCCGCAACCACTCGCGCGATACCCGCCGCGAGGATCGCTTCAGTGCACGGTCCTGTCTGTCCATGATGATTACAGGGCTCGAGCGTAACGTACATCGTGGCGCCCCGCGCTCGCTCACCGGCAGCACGAAGCGCCTCGACCTCCGCGTGCGCCTCGCCATAGCGTGCATGCCAACCCTCGCCGACGACTTCGCCGTCGCGTACGACAACGGCGCCGACCATTGGGTTCGGCGCCGTTTGTCCCCATCCGCGTTCCGCGAGCGCGAGCGCGCGACGCATGAACTCGCCATCCGGCGATGCGACGCGCGCTCCCCCGCTCATGCGATCACAATCCGAGGCGCAGGCCGAGTGAGAAATACGAGAGCGTACGATCGGCGCGGCCGCCGACGAAGCTGTTGTACGTATTGATCGCATCGCCACCGCTGGACTGACCGACTTCGCCAACGAGCTTGAACAGCGGAAGATTGAGCGAGACATCCGCGAAGTAGTTGGTGCGCGTGCGCGACTGCGACGTGCCCGGAATGGTGGAGGTGCCCGACGTCACGCCGGGAATGCCGACGATGTTATTCACCGTGGCCGAGATGTTCGCCGACTGATCGTATGTGTCCTGGCCACCGCCGACAACGACACCGAACAGCAGCAGGCTCTTGCTCGCCACGACACGCCAGGCGGTCGTCTTCACGTCGAGGTTGCTGATCGTGAACGCGTTGCTGCCCGAGGTCGCGGTGATGGATGTCGTCGGCAGATCGCGCTTCAAGTACGTGACGGCGACGCCAGGCACGACGATCGATTCTTGAAGGATGCCGACTTTCGCACCATACCCGATCTGCAGGTTCTGGCTTGGCGTGAGCGTGACGGTGTTCGACGTGAACGTCGGCACATACGCAGCGCTCACCAGCAGATCGACGGCGAACACATTAGTGACACCGAGCGGAACTCCGCCGAGGATCCCGATCGCGGCATCTGCCGTGGGCAGTGGCAGGAGTTGATCCTTCGTTTGCAGGTTGCCGCGCTGCGCTCCCGCGGTGCTCTGCGTGTACTTGTCAACTTCGGGATAGGCGCCCTGCGCCGCATTTGCGCGCAGGCCAATGGAGAAGTGGCCCAGCCCTCCGAGAGTGGAGCCCTGACCCAGTGTGGCATTGCCACCGGCAAGGATGACGCCGAGTTGCGGTGCAAGGAATTGGTAGATGTCATAGGCCTGCTGGCAGGCATCCTGCGCAACGCGCTCGCTCTGTGTTCCACTCGGACACGCGGGCGACGTGAGGCCTTGCGCGCCGGCGTTTGCGAGCGCGAACACCGAAAATCCCATTGCGACGAGAACCTGTTTCTTCATGCGTGCTCCTCTGAAATGCGCACCTGCCCGGTCCCGCGCACCACGCGCCCGATCCGGAAGGATGCAATGTGACCCGACGCCGCGCTCGCTTCGATTGACGGGGCGCTCGCGTCGTCGGCGATGACGACCATACCTACACCCATGTTGAACGTTCGATACATCTCCGGCCTCGTGACATCTCCACCCCGCTCGAGCTGTTGAAAGAGATTCGGAATGTCCCAGCTTCCTGCCTGGATGTGCGCGTCAAGAGTATCCGGGAGTGTTCGGCTCACGTTCCCCGGCAGGCCACCACCCGTAATGTGCGCCATGCCGTGGATTCGCGCCAATACCGGTCGCAGTGCCGCCAGGTAGGAACGGTGGACCCGCAGAAGCACATCCGCGACGGATGCATTCTCGTCCGGAAAAGGATCTCCCGCTTCGAGTTGCATGCGCTCCCGCACGATCATGCGCGCGAGGGAGTAGCCATTGGTGTGCAGACCATTGCTCGCGAGTCCGATCAATACGTCGCCCTCCTCGACGCGGTCGGCGCCGAGAATACCGTCTTCCTCGACACAACCGACGATGAAGCCCGCCAGATCGTAGTCGGGCGGCGTATAGATCCCCGGCATTTCCGCCGTTTCACCGCCGACCAGCGAGCAGCCATTCTCGCGGCATCCCGCCGCAATGCCCGTGACCACGGACTCGACCACGTCAGGCACCAGGCGCCCCGCCGCGAAGTAGTCGAGGAAGAACAGCGGCACCGCACCCTGTACGAGAATGTCGTTGACACAATGATTGACGAGATCATGCCCGACCGTGTCGTGGCGTCCCGCCTCAATCGCGACACGAAGTTTCGTCCCGACGCCATCCGCGCTCGCGACCAGCACGGGTCGCCGCGCCTCGGCAGGGATGCGAAACATGCCGCCGAAGCCACCGAACGCGCCTCGCGCGCCTGCCGTGAAGGTGGATTCCACCACATCACGGATGCGACGCTTGACGGCGTCGGACCGGTCGATGTCCACACCGGACGACGCGTAGTCCAGCCCCCGCTCGTCGCTCACGACGCCGGCTCCTCCTCATGCTCGAAGGCGACGAGTTGACGGAATTCCGCAACTCGCGCGACAATATCCGCCCGGCTGATCTCCAGGAGGCGCTGCACCGAGAACTTCTCGACGGCAAACGATCCCATTGCTGATCCGACGACGACCGCGCGCCGCAGGTTGGCGTCGCTCAGGTCACCCGTCTGCGCCAGGTAGCCCATGAAACCACCGGCGAACGAGTCACCGGCACCCGTCGGATCGAACACTGCCTCCAGCGGATACGCTGGCGCGAAGAAAACGCTGCGCTCCTTGAACATGAACGCGCCGTGCTCGCCCTTCTTGATGATGACGATCTTGGGGCCGCGCTCCATGATCCATTGCGCCGCCTTCACGAGATTGAAGCAGTCCGTCAGTTGTCGGGCCTCGGCATCATTCAGCGTGATGAGATCGACGTGCTTGATCAATTCGACGATGTCCGCGCGCCGGCTCTCGATCCAGAAATTCATCGTATCACAGGCGACCAGCTTCGGGCGCTCGACCTGCTTCAGCACGTCGAGTTGCAACCGCGGATCGATGTTCGCGAGGAAAACGAACGGCGCGTTCTTGAACTGGGGCGGAATCTTGGGGCTGAAATGCGAGAACACGCCAAGGCGCGTCTCGAGCGTTTCGGCGGAATTCAGGTCGTGGCGATACCGACCGCGCCAACGGAACGACTCGCCGCTCACCTGCTCCAGCCCCGCCATGTCGACACCGCGCGCCTTCAGCGGCTCGAGCTGGTCCAGCGGATAGTCATCCCCGACGACACCGACGAGTTGCACGGGAGACAACAAGCTTGCCGATGCCGAGAAAAACGTCCCCGACCCGCCGATGACGTTGTCGGCCTTTCCAAAGGGCGTTTCTACTGAATCGAGCGCAACCGAGCCGACGACGAGGACAGTCATTTTTCAGGAGACAGGGGACGGGGGTCAGGGGACAGGACGTACCGCAATTACATCCGCTCTGGCGTGCTCACGCCGAGCAAGGTCAGGCCATTCCGCACGACGATCTGCGCAGCACGCGCCAACATCAGGCGCGCGCGCATCAGTTGCTCGGGTTCGTTCAGGACATGCGCCTTGTGGTACCACAGGTGAATCTGTCCCGCGAGATCGTGCAGATACGTGGCAATGCGATGCGGCTCGAGCGCGTCGGCGGCATTCGTCACCGTCGCGGGAAAATCGAGCAGCGCCTTCATCAACTGCGTTTCCTCCACGAGGCTCAGCTGCTCGAAGTCCACACCGTCGGCGGAAATGGACTGCGAATCGATGCCTCCCACGCGAAAGATACCAGCCAATCGCGCGTGGGCCATCTGGATGTAATAAACGGGATTCTCCTCGCTCTGCGTCCGCGCCAGGTCGACGTCGAACGACAGCTGCGAGTCACCCTTCCGCATCAGGAAGAAGTAGCGCACGGCGTCGCGCCCGACGTCATCGATCAGGTCGCGCACGGTTACATAACTGCCAGCGCGTTTCGAGATCTTTACCTCCTCACCGGAGCGCAGCACCGTCACGAGCTGATGCAGCACGTACTCCGGATAGTCCGCAGGAATCCCGACGCCGAGCGCCTGGAGACCGGCGCGAACGCGCGTCACGGTACTATGGTGATCCGAGCCCTGCACGTTGATCGCCCGGGTAAAACCACGCTCCCACTTGGTGACGTGATACGCGACGTCGGGCAGGAAGTAGGTGTACGTCCCTCCCTTCGCGGCGCTTTTCCGCATCACCCGGTCCTGATCGTCGCCAAAATCCGTCGTGCGAAGCCAGAGCGCGCCGTCCTTTTCATAGGTATGGCCACTCGCGACAAGCGCCGCGATGGTCGCGTCGACTCGGCCGTCTTCGTAAAGGGATGACTCGAGATAGTACGTGTCGAAGGCCACGCCAAAGGCCTGAAGATCGACATCCTGTTCCTTGCGAAGCTCCTCTACGGCAAAGCGACGCAGCGCATCGAGGTCGTCACCGTTCGCGTCGGCCGGATTCAGCGCAACGTATCGCTCGGCGATTTCCGCGATGTAGGCACCGTGGTATCCGCCCTCCGGGATCGCGAATGGCACTCCACCAAGCTCACGGACCCGCGCCTGCGCGCTCAGGGCGAGGTTCTCGATCTGCGTGCCGGCGTCGTTGTAGTAGAACTCCCTGGAAACGCGCCACCCCGTCCACTCGAGCAGCGAAGCGATTGCGTCCCCAAGTGCTGCCTGGCGGCCGTGGCCGACATGGAGCGGTCCTGTGGGATTCGCACTGACAAATTCGATGTTGACCGGTTTCCCCGCCCCATCATTCGACCGGCCGTACTGGGCGCCTGATGCCAACAGCGCCGTGATCCCATTGGCAATCGTACCGGCGTCGAGGCGGAAATTGATGAATCCCGGTCCGGCAATTTCTGCGGAGGCGAGGCCGGCGGCGCGAAAGTCGATCGCGCTGATCAACTCTTGCGCGAAATCGCGCGGCTTCTTGCCGAGTGACTTGGCGAGCACCATCGCAACGTTGGTCGCCCAGTCGCCAAACGCTGGGTCGCGCGGCCGCTCGAGCAGCGGTACAAACTCCGGCTGAGCCCCGAGCGAAACTGCGGCGCGTGACAATTCATTCCGGAGCACATCCGTGCCCGCGCTCACTCGCCGGCGCTCGGCTTCGAAGGCGGAGCCGCCGGCTTGGCTTCCGCCTTGGGTTCGGCCTTTTTCTCGCTGCCGGCGGAAGCCTCGCTCTTGCTGGCCGCAGCACCGCCGCCATCAGACGCGGGTGCACTCTTCGACGACTCGCCGCCCTCCTTGGCGCCGCTGTCTTTCGAGCCTCCGTCCTTGGGAGCGGCGTCCTTGCTGGCCGTCTCGCCGCCGGACGCCGACGGGGGCGCCTCGCCGCGGTGTGCGTTCTTGCCGTAGTCCGTCAGGTAGAAGCCCGATCCCTTGAAGGCAAATCCAGTTGCTGACATCATCCGTTCCGCCGCCTTCCCACAGGTGGGACAGGCGGCGGCAGACTCAGCCGTACCAATAGATCTGTAGAACTTCTCGAACTCGTGCCCCTCGGGGCAACGAAACTCGTAAGTTGGCATCGATATGAGACTTAGGCTATTCCAGCGCGACTCAGAAGATTAGCCAGCGCGTCAGTCGGGAACAAGGTCACAAATGTGATGGACCGCGGGCGTTGCGGCCGTGGCCGTCAGCTCGAGCGAAGTCCACGCACTGGTGTCAATGCGTGAAGAACGACAACCCGGCAGAGAGGGACAACTCGCTATGCGCGCCCGATCCGGAACTCGCGGTGGACGTGACCGTCGCTTCGAATCTGCTGGCGAGACGATTGGACATCGGAATCTTCGCGCCCAGTCCCGCTCCTACACGGAGATTCGTCGTCGAGTTGCTGGTGGACGAACTCGACACACTCGACGTGCCAAATCCGACAAAGGGCCGGACATACGTTCGCGACGCTGTCCGGTCGGCACTGAAATGGAATAGCGCCCCGACGTCGAGAATGAGGATCGTCGCACTGCTCGACCCCACTTTGGAGAGCTCGAGTGAGCCCGCTGGTTCGATTGACACCGAAGGTGAATTTTCGAACCCGATGCGGATCCTGGACGCGGGCAACGCGAATCCGGTCCGGTGCGGCGAATCGAGTGATGTGGACAGCGTCGCGTCCATTCCGAGTTCGACCGGGGCGCCCTGCTGCGCGAGTACAGGTGCGGAGAGGGCAACCAGCATCGCAGTTGTGGCCAGATAACGCATGAGTCTCCCGGCGAAGGTTAGAAGTCCCGCGCGACGTGCGGATGTGCTCAAATGCCCGGGCGATATGCGCCCCAGACAGCACTGAGCGCGTCACTGATCTCGCCAACGCTCGCGCGAGATCTGACGGCATCGATGATGAGCGGCATGAGATGTGTTCCCGACGCCGATGCCCCACCCGTGTACGCCCGTGCCGCAATTCCCAATGCGGCAATCTTTTGTTGCACGTCTGCAACGTCGCGCGTGCTGCGCACGCCGCGCACACGCTCGACCTGCTCCTGCTCCAAGGCGGAATAGTCAGGCGACGGAATAATCGGCGGTTCGGCACCATCGGCGAACTTGTTGACGCCGACGACGACTGCGGCGCCTCGCTCCATTCGGAGTTGAAACTCGTACGCGGAGCGCGCGATCTCCTCCTGGAAGAAACCGGCCTCGATCGCCTTGGCCGCGCCGCCGAGTTCGTCGACACGCGTCAGTAGCGCGAGTGCATCGCGTTCGAGCGTGTCGGTCAGGTGCTCGACATAGTAGGAGCCCGCCAGCGGATCGGCGGTTGCCGCAACGCCACTCTCGTATCCGATGATTTGCTGCGTGCGGAGCGCGAGCGTGGCCGCTTCGGCGGTTGGTAGGGAGAGCGCTTCATCGTAGCCATTGGTATGTAGCGACTGCGTTCCGCCCAATACTGCCGACAGCGCCTGCACGGTCACCCGCACGACATTGTTGAGCGGCTGCTGTGCCTGGAGCGTCACGCCACCGGTTTGCGTATGAAACCGCAGGCGACAGCTTGCATCGTTGGCGCCGAAGCGCTCGCGCATGAGGCGCGCGTACATGCGTCGCGCCGCGCGGAACTTCGCCACTTCCTCGAAGAGGTCGTTGTGTGCCGCGAAGAAAAACGAGAGACGCGGCGCAAATCCGTCGACGGGAAGTCCGGCGTCAACGGCGCCCTGCACGTATGCCATCGCGTCCGCGAACGTGAACGCCAGCTCCTGGACTGCGGTCGCTCCCGCTTCGCGGATGTGATAACCCGAAATGGAAATCGGATTCCAGCTTGGGACCTCGGTTGCGCAGAAGCGGAAGACCTCGGAGATCAGGGCGAGCGACGGAACCGGCGGATAGATGTACGTCCCGCGCGCGATGTACTCCTTGAGGATGTCGTTCTGGATGGTACCACTCAGCGCGGCGCGTGGGATTCCGCGCTCTTCCGCCACGACGATGTACATGGCGAGCAGCGTCGCGGCTGTCGCATTGATCGTCATGCTCGTTGACACGGTGTCGAGGGGAATCGCGTCCAGGAGCGCGTGCATGTCCTCGACGGTATCGATCGCGACGCCAACGCGCCCCACCTCGCCGAGTGCTCGCGGCGAATCGGAATCGATGCCCATCTGCGTGGGGAGATCGAATGCGACGGAAAGGCCGGTCTGCCCCTTCTCGAGTAACAGCCGAAAGCGCGCATTGGTCTGCTGTGCCGTACCGAACCCCGCGTATTGGCGCATCGTCCACAGGCGCGTACGGTACATCGTCGGTTGCACGCCGCGCGTGAATGGAAACGCGCCTGGCTCACCAAGATCCGCGTCGTAGTCAACATCGCGCGGACGGTAGACCGGCTCGATGGGCAGACCGGATGGCGAAAGGATTTCGTCGGGCATAGCCTGAAGTTATTCAGGGGACAGGCGTCAGGGGACAGGACCTGCACGTCTGTGACCGAAGGCCCGGCACGTGTGCCATTCCACGATTGTCACCCCGAGTGAGCGAAGCGAATCGAGGGGTCTGCACCTCGTACACAGGCGGCAGGTGCAGATCCCTCGACTTCGCTCGGGATGACATGCAAGGCCATGCGCCGCAGCAGCTACGCTCCGACGAGCTCCGAGTGATGCGCGTACGTCAGCGTGGCGAGGTCGGTGTCGCGCTTGCTGCCGATGAAGAGCGGCGTGCGCTGATGCAACTCGGAAGGGTTGATGTCGAGAATGCGGCGCACGCCGTCCGTCGCGCCGCCGCCCGCCTGCTCGCAGATGAAGGCCAACGGGTTCGCTTCATACAGCAAACGCAGCTTGCCCACCGTCGCCTTGTTGTTCGACGGATAGCAGAATACGCCGCCGCCGAGGAGGTTCCGATGGAAATCGGCAACCAGTGAGCCGACGTAACGGACACTGAGCGGCTTCCGATCGCCCTCCAGCCCGCGATACTTCCGCATCAACTGTTTCGTCGCTTCGTCCCACGAGCCTTCGTACGAGTCATTCACGGACAGATAGCGGCCCTCATCGGGTATTCGGATATTCGGGTGCGAGAGCAGGAATTCGCCGATCGAGGGGTCGAGCGTAAAGCCATGCACACCCTGCCCCGTGGTGTAGACGAGCATCGTGCTCGACCCATAGATCACATAGCCCGACGCCACCTGGCGCCGGCCGGGCTGGAGCATGTCCTCCATCTCGCCCTGCCGTCCGCGCGTGATCTTCTGCACCACGCTGAAGATGGTCCCGACCGGCACATTGACGTCGATATTCGATGAACCGTCGAGCGGATCGAACAGCAGGCAATACTTACCTGTGCGAAACCCCTCCGGGATCTGGATGATGTCAGGTTCCTCCTCGGACGCCATGGCGCAGAGGCGCCCACCATGATCCATCGCCTTGATGATGGTGTCATTGGCAAAGACGTCGAGCTTCTGCTGGATTTCGCCCTGCACGTTCGAGTTGTCCGTGGAACCGAGAATGTCGGCGAGCCCGGCTCGGCGCACCTTGTTCGCGATCATCTTCGCCGCCAACGCCATGTCGTACAGGATGCCGGAGAGCTCGCCCGTCGCCTCCGGGTGCATCCGCTCCTGCTCGATGATGAACCGCTCGATCGTGACGACCGACGTCGCTGTGTGTTGAACCACAGGCTGCCTCTACGCGGTGGAGTGAGCGCTCAGCCTACGCGCCGCGAAAGTGCGCGCCTCGGCTTCATACGGATTGTCGGCGTAACCGTGTCGAATGCTTCGCCACAGGTAGCGCAGCGGAAACAGGGAATCTGCCTGAAACTGACGGACATGTGCGAGTTCGTGCAAGAGCAGTTCCGGATCGTGCACCGCATGTGTGGCGACGCACACCGTTCGCCACAGCGTGATGCCCGAGACCGACGCCGCACCCAGGCACCATCCGCCGATGCGGAGCATCGCCCCTCCCCTGCGCCAGCGCGCCTGCGCGAGCTCGGGGAACTGCGACAACAACTCCGCTGAAAGTGCGAAGCGGTCACCGAATAGCCAAGTCTGAAACGACGCGAAGATTCGAGTATTCATCTGGTGACTTGTCGCTGAACATTCCACTGCTGTCCGTTCGCCGACACGCCTATCGCGTCGGGTCGGAAACGGAGCACAACAGTTCCGAGCTGGTCGGTACGTAATATCTCGGCGCCGGCCTCGCGCAACGCCTCCATGATTTGTGCTGAGGGATGACCATATGCATTGTGCGCGCCGACGCTCACAAGGGCGATTCGCGGTCGTACTGCGTCGAGAAATGCCGGCGTTGTACTCGTCGAGCTGCCATGATGGCCCACTTTCAACACGTCCGCCGTGAGTGCCTCGCGCGAATGAGCCAGAAGCCAGTCTTCTTCGGCAGCTTCCGCGTCGCCCGTAAACAGCACGTGTGCGCCACCGATGCGTGCGACGAGCACGCTGCTCGCGAGATTCGCGTCGGTGAGAGCCGCCGTCCACGCGGAATCGGGAGCAAGAGCAGTCAGGACGATATCGTCGACGACCAGTGAATCGCCAGGACGCACGCGTTGCCACGGCATCCGTCTCTCGCGCGCAGCGGCAAGCGCAGCAACGTACGGGGCGCTCGTACCGACGTACCCCGGATCGAGAAAGCGCGCCGGCCGCAGCATCGTAAACAGCGACGCCGCGCCCCCCACATGATCGGAGTGTGGGTGCGAAAGCACGAACAACGCAACGTCTCCACCCCGGTGGGCGAGGTACGGCACGACGGTGCTCTTGCCGGCGTCACCGCCAATCCAGCTCCTGCCGGCATCGATGACGATCCATCGCCCGCGCGACGTCCGCAACGCAATGGCGTCTCCCTGCCCCACGTCGATCATGTGGAGCTCCGGCACACCATGGTGCGGCACGAGCGGCTCGATGATCAGCGCGCTCATCGCACCCAACGCGACAACGAGCGCGCGACCACTGTTTTTCGTAACGCACGCGACGACGATGGCAATCGATGTAACGCCAGCGGCGACCGCCCCAGCGGCCGTTGGAAGGACGAGAGGAGCGGCGCCGGGAACTACGTCCGCGGCGCGCGCGATCCCGTCGAACGCAAGGAGCAATGCGTGTGCGGCGTCGGCGGAGAAGTTTTCGACGGGCGCGATTGGGACGATCACGGCGAGGAACAACACGGGTTGGAGTAGCCCCATGATCGGATCGGCCAGCAGGTTACTCAGAGGCCCCAATAGGGAGACACGACCAAAGGTCCACGCCACCAGTGGCGCGGTTACGAGTGTGGCGACGATGCTGATCAGCGCAGACGCTGCGAGGCTGCGACGCGCACCCTTCCATCGCTTCGGGATCGTGCGCTTCGACAACGCGCCTCCGGCAATGAGTGCCGCCGTCCCGGCAACGCTGAGTTGCCAGCCGAGGTCGAGGGCGGTGCGCGGATCGATGAGTGGTGCGGCCGCACCCAGTGCGAGTATCGCCCACGGCGACGTCGGACGCTGAAGGACGCGCGTCATGAGCAACGCGCCAAGCATCACGGCGGCGCGTACGGCCGGAGGCGGCGCACCGATTGCCATGACATATCCCGCGAGAATGATGAGCGTGGCAAGTCGTGCCGGCGTTCGCGGCAAACGGAGAATGGACGCGAGGAGTTCCAGTGCCAGCGCGATAATTCCGACGTGCAGTCCTGAGACGCTGATCATGTGCACGAGCCCGGAGCGAGCGAACCGGTCACGCTGTTCGGGAGGAATACCGCTCATGTCACCGATGACCAGCGCGCGCGCCATGGCGGCATCGCTGCGAAAAATCCGATCGATACGTCGCGCGGTGGCCGCTCGAAGCATGGAAAGAAGTTCCCCGCGCGTCACGGCGGTGATCGTGGCGTCCTCGATGAACAGTCCTCGTTCGTCCGTGGTCGCGCGACCTCGAACGACGCCGCGCTCGCCCGCGCTCGCATGTCCGTCTGCCACAATCACCATCGCTCGGGCCGAACACCCGTCGGCAGCTACGTGGGCCTTTGCCGCGCCGCGCGACGCGTCCGTGTCGAAACTCGCGATCCATTCGTGACGCCGCGCCAACCGCGCACCACACGTGGCATCATGCGACGTAACGGCGACGGCGATAAGCGTCGCCGCCGCGGCGATCGCACCAACGGACGCCGACGCGCGCCGACCGGTGGCGAACAATGCGAGTGTGGCGACAAGCGTGGCCGCACACAACGCGAGCTGCGCGCTCGAACCGACGCTCAACGCGACGATGAGCGCCGCGGCATAGGTCAGGGTAGTCCAGGCGACGAGCGGCACTGCGCAAAGAAGCGACTTCCTTGCGTCGGCGCGTCACCGAATTCGTGCCGAGCGTGGCGTTTTCCTGCTAACCCGCCATTGGGAGTGGCTGGCGCTCGCGGACGATGCTACCGGTGAACGTCGATCCGGTCGTCCCGGTCAGCTCGACCGTGAAGTACTTCCCCAGCATGGTCGAATCTCCCGGTACGAGTACCGTTTTGAAATCGCGCGTGCGAGACATCAGCATGGCTTCCCCACGCTTGGCCTCGCGTTCCACGAGCACCTCGTGCCGAGTTCCGAGCAATCCAAGGTTGCGCTGGCGCGTCGCCGATCGAACCGTCTCGACGAGCCGCTGCAAACGCTCTCCAGCGACGTCGGCGGGTACCGAGAGCTCGGACGGAAGCCGCGTCGCAGGCGTGCCGTCGCGCGGCGAGAAAATGAAGGTGAACGCGTCGGAGAATCCAACCGTACGTACCGCGCTCAATGTCTCGTCGAACTCCTCGTCGGTCTCTCCCGGAAATCCAACGATGATATCGGTCGTGAGCGTTACGCCAGGAATGGCTTTGCGAATCCGCTCGACACACTCGAGGTATCCCTCGCGCGTGTAGCGACGCAACATTCGCTTGAGCGTGCGCGATGACCCACTCTGCATCGGCAAGTGAACGTGCTCGCAGACCGTGGGCACTTCGGCCATTGCCGCAATGACGCGCTCACTGAAGTCATTCGGGTGCGGACTCGTGTACCGCACCCGGCGAATGCCCGGCACCGTGCCGACAGCGCGAAGCAAGTCGGCAAAGTCGTGCACGCCATCGTTGTACGAGTTCACCGTCTGTCCGAGCAGCACGACTTCGCTCATTCCGTCAGCGACGACACCGTGCGTCTCACGCACGACGTCCTCGAGACGCCTGCTGCGTTCGGAGCCGCGCGTCGTCGGCACGATGCAATACGTACAGCGATAATCGCATCCGCGTTGCACCGGGATCCACGCCTTCACCTTGTCGAAGCGGCGCGGCGTAAAATCCTCGTAGTGCTCTTCGAGATCGAACGTGGTGTTGATGGCAATGTCGCCGCGACGGGCACCATCGACCAGCTGCGGCAGGGCGCGATAGCCATCTGGCCCAACCACCAGCGATACGTGCTTCGCCTTTTCGAGCAGCTGTGGCCCGAGTCGCTGGGCCATGCAGCCGGTCACGCCCATGATCGAGTCCTTCGTCATGTGGCGTTTCAGTTCACCAAGCCGGCCGATCACTCGCTGCTCGGCGTGATCGCGAATGGCGCAGGTGTTGAGCAGGATGACGTCGGCACCGTCCGGCTTATCGACGCTTTCGTAGCCGGCGCTCGCGAGCCGCCCGAGCATGAGCTCGGAGTCGCTCACGTTCATCTGGCAGCCGTACGTCTCGATGTACACGGTCGGTTTCGACATGCTCGTAATCTACCCGCCGATTGGGACGGACGCGGATGGCGGGTGCTCCGGAAGCCAGAAGTGAAACGCACTCCCGACCATATCGCCACCGCTCTTTACCCAGATGCGACCACCATGCGCTTCGACGACGAGCTTGCAGAAGGCCAGGCCGAGGCCGGAGCTCCGCACGCGCGGGATGTGCGGCGTCTTCACCTGCTCGAACTTCCGGAAGATGAGCTCGTGATACTCGGCCGGAATGCCCACGCCGTTGTCCGCCACCGTGAACAGGGTGCCGCCATTTTCCTTGCGCGCGCCCAGCGTCAGCGTCACGGCACGCGCCGAGTGCGTGAGCGAATTCTGCACGAGGTTGCCGAAGACGCGCTTGAGCAAGGCCTGGTCTGCCTCGATCACGGGTGCATCGTCGGCGACGTCTAGCAGGACCGTCGCGTGCTCCTGCTGCGCGCGAATGTCCCAGTCGCGGCGGACCTCAGCGAGAATCGTCGCAGGGGGCGTCAGGGTCAGATCGAGCGCGAGCCGAGTCTCCTCGAGGCGCGCGACTTCGAGCAGATCCTCGATCAGGCCGAGCAGATCCTCCGCGCGCGCTTCGGCATCGCCCAACGCTGACCGCTGTTCGGCGGTGAGCGTCCCGAAGTCCCCATCGATGAGCATTTCCATCGCGCCGATGATGGACGTGAGCGGCGACTTCAGGTCGTGGACAATCATCTTCATCAGGTCGTCGCGAACCTTCTCGAGCTCCTTCTGCTTCCGCAGACTTTCCTCGAGCGCATCCGTCGCCGCCTTGAGCTTGAGCAGCGAGCGGACGCGCGCGCCGAGCACCAAGCGATTGTGCGGCTTCGTCAGGAAATCATCGCCACCCGCTTCGATCGCCTTCACCCGGTCGGTCGTGTCGTTCAGCGCCGTAACGAAGATGACCGGAATACGCGCCGTCCTCGAGTCACGCTTGATGCGACGACAGACCTCGAATCCGGTGGACCGATCGTCCACGCCGAGGTCGCCGGCGGGCATCGACACATCGAGGATGCAAAGATCCGGAAGCTTCTCGAAGCAGGTCTGGAGCGCCGAGGGGCCGTCAGAGGCCGCGATCGCGCGAAAGCCGAGAACGTGGAGTTGATCGAAGAGAAGCTCCACGTTCGCGGGAACGTCGTCCGCCACGAGAATGATCGGCGCATCAGCCGGTGGTGGAACGAGTCCAGTCATGTCGGTTCAGGGGCGAACGGTGACGCCGATGCTGAGCGTAAACGCAGTTTCCGACAGGTTTGCGCCGGCCTTTCGCGTGGCGCGGATGCCGGCAATGTCGAACGCGGCACGGCCACGCGCCATGAGCGTGCCCGCGCCGAAGGAGTAGCTGTCCTCACTCACGCTTGTCGACGCCAGGCCGAATGGGAGCGTTCGGCTCCGCATGCCGGCGCGCAATTGCACCGGGTTCTGACCGAGGTGCGGCCCGAGAATATCGGCGCCGAAGCTCGTGTCCCAGCCATCGGTGATGTGCACATTGGACGAGCCGAGCAGGTTCATGCGCGACCAGGTGTCCTTCGCGCGCCGAGCGGCGATCGTCGTGCCCTTGATGCCGGTGTACGCCGCGCTGAAGGCGAGCCGGTCAGGCACGTGCGCATTCGAAATCGTGGTATCTCCGCGCTTGATGGAGAGCGGGCCACCACGCCGGTACGATCCGGTGATGGAAAAGGCCTTTCCGGAGACTTCCACGCCGGTGGAGAATGCCTTCCCAGTGTAGCCGACCGTTGCGGTGTCGACGAGCGCCGCGAAGCGCGAGCTGTCGTCGAACACCTGGCTCGTCGAGACGCGGTTGTCACCCGTGACGGCGTGCGCAGCCGCGCCAACCTTGAGCCAGCTGCGCGGGTTCCAGGCGAGCGCGACCCGCACATCGCCAATGGCGCCATCACTCTTGAAGCGGTTCGTGGTGGCGAGCGACGTATCACCGATGGATGCGTTGCTCCGCGTCGTCGTCTCGAAGCTCCGCTCGAGAAGATTCGAGAGGCTGAGGCCGAGCATCACCGTCGGCGTCACTGGAAACGCCGCGACCACGAGCGGATATCGCGCAACGGAACTCTTCTCCGACACGGCGCCGATGTGCAGCGTGCGATACTCGGGCTCCGCCTGGAAATACAGCGCCGAGCCACCGAAGTACGAAATCACCGCGGGGTTGGTCGCGGAGAGCGGGTCGATGTCCCCCATCGCACCGCCGGTGCCGAGCGAACGCGTGCTGAGTTGTCCGCTCGGATATCCGAAACCGAGCTGCGAGATGGTACCCTGTGCGCAGAGCGGCGTGGCAGAGACCAACGCGGCCAGCAGATAGCGGGTTGTCGTAGTGCGCATCATCACGGAATTCCAAAGCCGCGACGCGGCACGTAGGTGAGGCGAAGGCGCGGGCGGAGTGCCGCCAATCCCTCGATGGACGTGAAGCTCAACTCGCCCGCCACCGCACCCTCTTCCGCGGGTCGAAGGACGATCGATCGAGAGGTGTTCTTCTCACCCACGGCTTTCCAGAAGCGCACGAGATTCACCAGCTCGATGCTCTTGGTCCCACTGCCTGTCGGGACGAAGCGCACCGAATCGACGCCGTATGCCGTCGGGCTGCCCATGAAGGAGAGCGCGGTCGTCACGTCAGTGACGGACGGCGACGCCAGAATAGGGTGCGTGAAGATCGTCAGCGTGTCATTGGTGCGCCCAGTGGAGCGGCCTGGCACCTGATTCAGCAGCAGCGAGGCGCGGATCACCTGCACCGAATCGCTGAGCGTCGACGGCAAATCGAATTTCAGATACGCGCGCGCACCGGCGATACCGCCGATCACGAAGGTCCCTGGCGGCGGTGGCGGCAGCGCGCCCTTCACGACAACGGGGTACACGGCGAGCGTCGCCTGGATGTACTCGTTGTCCGTAGGCGTGAGCGACGTCAGGAACACGGTGTCGGGTTTGACGCTCGTATCGGCCGACACCCTGAAGCGAAGGCGTGGCGAGAACGAGGACGCGATCATCTTGAGCCGCGCCGATCCGGTGGAGCTCGACACCCGCAGCCCGATCCGAAGGTTCAAGGTGTCCTTGATCTTCGCGAACACCTTGTCGTTGTTCAGCGTCAGGCGGACGGTATCCTTGAAATCGCCCTTCTGGAACGTCTGCGAACCGATCAAGCGGTCAGCGCGGAACAGCGGAATCAGCGTCGACGGCAGTGTGTCGTTCGCCGTCGTGTCCACGTCGAATGCGTCGATCGTCAGGGGAAAGGTGGGCGCGGACGCCAGCGTGTCGACGACGAAAAGCATCGTCGTACTATCGACCATGCGGATGAGGCTGTCCGCCAACGTGACCGGGAATGGGTAGATCGCCGGCAACGTATCGAACCGCGTGACCACGCGCACATCGGCCGTATCGCCTTTGTCGAGCATCGACAGGTCGCGGCTCTCGCCCAGACGAGGGTAGCCGAACAGCGACGAATCGAGGACGACGGCGCCGAGGAGCGTCGTGTCGCGCAACGTTCCGCTCTCATCGGAGCAGAGCGACGGACACCCAGCACTCACGGCGACGTTCTCGCTACACCCGCCGAGCAATCCTATGAACAGGAACGCCGCGAAGGCGATCCGGAGAATCCGGTCAGACACTACGTACACTCCATCCGTAAACGTCGAGGCGCATCAGCGGCGCCCAAGTGACGTGGGGGTAAAAGCCTGGGGAAGAAGGTCCGAGATGGACCACTGCTGCTCCGCGCCCTTCGTCGTAATGCTGAGAACGACGAGTTGCGGCGCGAACTCGACCAGTACCTGCCGACAGATCCCGCATGGCGGAGTCGGCGATTCCGCTTCGGTGGCGATCGCGATCGCCGTGAATTCCCGCGTGCCGCGCACGATCGCCGCCGACACTGCGGCTCGCTCCGCACAGATCCCGGCAGGATACGACGCGTTCTCGACATTACAGCCAATCGAAATCGAGCCATCCAAACCCAGCACCGCCGCGCCGACACGAAAGTTCGAATACGGCGCGTAGGCGTGACGCATGGCCGCCACCGCGTGCTCTCGAAGATTGGCAAGGTCCAGCGGCGTGGACCTGGCAATTCTCACGGCGCGCGCACTCATGCTCCGCGCTCCAGTTCAGGCAGAAAAGAGGTTCCGCGCCCGCGAAAACCGACGTGAAGCCACTCGCCGACCGTTGCCCCCAGGTCGGAGAACGTTGGGCGGACGCCCAGCGCGAGCGGCCGAACCGCTGCCCCGCAGACGAGCAAGGGCACGCGCTCGCGCGCGTGATCGCTCGAGCCCGTTGTCGGGTCGTTGCCGTGGTCCGCGGTAATGAACAGCAGATCGTCCTCTCGAAGAGCGGCGCGAATGGCCGGTAAAGCGTCATCGAACTGGCGCAGCGCGCCCTCAAAACCGGCCACGTCGCCGCGGTGACCGTATAGCGTGTCGAAATCTACAAGGTTGGCGAACAGCAACCCACCCTGCGTGCCCGCGAGCCACTCCAGGATCGCCCGAATGCCCTCGGCGTTGTCCGCCGTGTGGCGCGCGGTCAAGGAACGTCCCGCAAACAAGTCGTCCACTTTGCCAACCCCTGCCCGGTGGACCCCTGCTCCAGCCAGCGCGTCAAGCAGCGTCTCTCCGGGTGGAGCAATGGAGAGATCGCGCCTGTTCTTGGTTCGGACGTACGTACCCTCCTCGCCGACGAATGGCCTCGCAATCACTCGAGAGACATCGTGCGGTGCAACCAACTGCGCGCGCGCGATCTCGCAGGCGCGATACAACTCGGCCAGCGGAATCACCGCCTCGTTCGCGGCCACCTGAAAGACCGAGTCCGCCGACGTATACACGATCCATTTTCCGGTCCGCGCATGCTCGGCGCCAAATCGCTCGATGATCTCCGTCCCACTGGCGGCCACGTTCCCGAGGACGCCCCGCCCCGTTTCTCTCTCGAAGGCCTCGAGTACCTCAGAGGGGAACCCATTGGGGTACGTCGGAAAGGGTTTCGCGAGATGGAGTCCTGCAATCTCCCAGTGGCCGGTTGTGCTGTCCTTTCCCGCCGACGCCGGATTCATCATTCCCCACGCGCCCGCCGGAGCTACCGCCGGTTCCACCCCTTCAAGTGGCGCGATGTTCCCGAGGCCGATCGCCTGAAGATTCGGCAGAAGCAACCCGCCCCGCACACGGGCGATATTCCCGAGGGTATCACTGCCGACATCGCCATAGGCCGCCGCGTCGTCCGCTGCCCCGATCCCGACGCCATCCAGCACCAGGATGACTGCGCGATTCCTCATGCCGGTAACTCCGGGGCTTCCTGGCCGACGTACCGGCGGGGCAAACGAAGGCGAAGCCCTGTGAGGACTTCGTAGGCGGACACGTCGCTTCGCTGGGCGAGTTCGCTCACGGTGATGACGTCGCCCCCGTCGCGGCCGAGCAGCGTGACAAGATCGCCTAATTCGGCTTCCACATCAGTCACGTCCAGCATCGTCATGTCCATGGTCACTCGGCCCGCCACGGGAATGCGCTGTCCCCGTAACAGCACCTCGCCCCCGTTGCTGAGCGATCGGCGATATCCGTCGGCATACCCCACCGGCACCGTGGCGATCCTCCGAGCGCCCGCGGCACGCCACGTCGCATCGTAGCCCACCGATTCCCCGTCGTTTACGGTGCGCATCTCGACGATTCGCGCTCGCATGCTGGCGACTGGCTCGGGGACAAGCGCGCCTCCCTCGATGGACGATACGCCATAGAGAAAGATGCCGGGGCGGCACAGGGTCCATGGCGACGGTGCACGCATCTCAATTGCCGCGCTGTTTTCGACGTGGACGACTGGCGGACGCTCGGGGAGTTGGGCCAGCGCCTCCGCGAACCGTCGCTCCTGCACCGCTCGGCTGTCGTCGGTGAGTTCAGCGGAGTGGAAATGGGTGAACACGCCTGCCGGCGCCGAACGCTCGAACAGCAATCTATTTTCCAGAACTTGCGTCCAGAGCATGCCCGCCCGAGACATTCCGGTGTCGATCTGGAGTTGCCAGGGTCGCCCCGTCCTCGCCCACGATTCGATGACGGCAGGATCGCCAAGGGCTGGCGTCAGGTCGGCGCGCCGCAGCGCGTCGATTTCGTTGCGGAGAATCGGGGTGAACACGACAATCGGCCGGCCGATGCCACCGCGGCGTAGATCCTCGCCCTCGGCCACCGTCGCGACGCCAAATCCCCACGGATCGAGCGCATCGAGTGCCAAGGCGGCGCGAAGCCCTCCGAGGCCGTAGCCGTCCGCCATGACCATCGGCAAGATCGGCGCGCCCGCCAGGGCACCGATGGCGGCGCCGTTGCGGCACAAAGCGCCCAAGTCAACCTCGACCCAGGCGCGTGTCATCTGACGGCGCGAGTAGCTATCATGTGGAGACTAAAGAAGATAGGAGCACCGCCAGGTCGGTGCAACCGAGGTGGTGGGCGTTCTTCGACGCCGACGATGGGCAAAATGGTTGCCTCAGTGCACGAGCGCGCAGCCGTGGCCGAGGAGTCCGTCAGGGATCGATATCGTCGGCCCTTCATAGACCATTCCACCGGCAATCGGCCCCGGGCGCATGAAGAACGGCGTGTCGAGATCTACATACCGAATCGTCTCGGGATAACGCATGGCAAGAGCTGCCGAGACCGTCATGCTCAGCCGTGTCTCTACCATGCCACCGATCATGCAGACCATACCACGATCAGCCGCTCGCTCGATTGCCACCACTGTGGGCCCCAGACCCATCTTCATGGTCTTGAAGTTCACGGACCGCAGTGACGGAAACTGACAGATCGCGTCGAGGTCCTCCACCGACTTCAGGGATTCGTCGAGGCAGATCAGCACGTCAGTGGACTCCTGAAGCGTGGCCAGGTCTCTCAGCGACTCACGCGACAGCGGCTGCTCGAGCAGGGGAATCGCAATGCCAGCGGATGCCAGCGACGCCAACAACTCGCGCGCCGTCGCCAAATCGTACGCGCAATTAGCGTCCAACACGATCTCGAGTGAGGGAAACGCGCCGTGAATGCTGACCAGAAGGTCGACGTCCTCGCGAAGTGCTCGGCCGCCGATCTTCACTTTCAATGTCGTGAAACCCTTCGAGACGACGTCCGCCACGAAGCCGAGCGCCTGATCGACCGGCCCGACGGGCAGGGTGATGTCACTCGTTATCGTGCGGCACTGCGGTGGCATCCAGTCGAGCACGGACATGCCCTGTGAGCGCAACCGGGCATCGAGGACGGCCAGCTCCAATCCGCACTGCGCCGCCGGCGCATGCGGAAATGCGCCCAGCACGCGAGTGCTTTCGACGTAATTCAAGCGCTCCGCGGGCGTGAGCGTCGCCGTCGTGCGCTCGAATTCGCGGAGTATTTCGATCGTCGAATCGACGGTTTCACCTGAGACGGCGGGAAAGGGTGCGCTTTCGCCGATGCCGACGGTGCCATCACTCAATGTCGCAGTGGTGATGACGGCGAGCGCCGTGGCCATGCCGCCACCGGCGATGGCAAATGGCATGATCAGATCGTGCTCGATGATCTCGAACGCTACCGCGGAAAGGCCAAGCTCCTCAGTCGATGACACAGTTCAATGTCTCACGAAAATGCGTTGAACCCGGGGACCGAGCCGGGAGATGACTTCGTACGGAATGGTCTGCATCGCCTCTGCCACGTGTTCGATGGACTGCGACGACCGGCCGCGCGCGCCGAAGACGAGGACATCATATCCCACCTCGGCCTCAGGACACTCGCTGAGGTCGATGACCATCGAATCCATCGAGATTCTGCCGACCACGGCACATCGTCGCCCATTGATGACGACCGAGCCATGTGCGGCGAAGGAACGAAAAACACCGTCGTAATACCCGAGCTGCACGACGCCCACCGTGAGCTCCCGATCCGCCTGGAAGGTTCCTCCGTAGCCCACGCGGTCTCCTGGCCGTAGGACGCGCCGGTCGATGAGCCGGCTCACGAGTGTCAGCGACGGAACCAATGGGACCGCGCGACAATCTAGCGAGGGAGCGATGCCGAGCAGCGCCAGGCCGACGCGCACCATTTCCATGGCGTGCCCGGGAAACCGAATGATGCCCGCACTTGCCAGCGCGTGGCGAGGCGGGATCGTTGCGCCGGCTGCCTCGGCGGCGCTGATCGTCTGGTCGAACAGTGCGAGTTGGCCTCGCGTGAAGTCGTCCATCGATTGCTCATCCGCACTTGCGAGGTGCGTCATGATTCCGGCAACCGGAACATTGGCGCGTTGGAGCGCAAGAAGCGCGGACGGCGTGATGTCGGGTGCGAGTCCCGTACGATGCATTCCCGTGTCGACCTCGAGATGCACATTCGCAACTCGGTCTGGAGACGCGAGAACCGCGCGTAGTAATTCCTCGCTGTGCACACAGGGCGTCAGGTGTGCGATACGCGCCTTGTCGAGTTCGTCCGGCGTGGCCAACAACACGAGGATCGGACGAGAAACGCCCGACCGTCGAAGGGCGACGCCCTCATCTGTATGCGACACGGCGAACTGGTCGACACCAGCGGCGGCGAGATGGCGCGCGAGCTCGGTTGCGTCTGCGCCGTACGCGCTCGCCTTTACCACGGCCATGATCTGCGCGCCCGGACAGCGGTGTCGCACCATCGCGAGGTTGATCTCGATAGCGCCGACGTCGATGTAGAGCCTCGTCGGCGCCATCGCTTCGAACAGTTCCTTCGCGATGCCATCGATCATCTGGCCTCGCCCCGTAAAGAGCGCGACGACATCTCCAGCGCGCACCTCTCCGATGAGCGCGGCCCCAAGCGCACCCGCGTCGTGGAAGACGTGAAGCTCGGCCGCGGACTTCGAGTCGGCCATGATGTCGGCCGCCCGTCCTGCCGTCATGTAGATCGACGCCGTCTGCTGCGCGACAAGGTCTCGCAGCGTGAGGAGCGTATTCTCCGACAACGCGTGTACCGCCTCGTTGAGCACGAGGTAGATTCGGCCATTCCCTCCGGCCGTTGCCACCGCATCCGCGATCGCGACGCGCCACGCCATCGCATCGTCCACGACCGCGCAACGCAGGAAGTGCACGCCCTTCGGCGATTTCCACGTCTGCAGGTCGAGCGACGTCGGGCTGTAGGATTGTGAGCGGGGAGCGTGCGCGAGAATCGTCGCGGCCGCCGCGGCAAGGGCGACATCGTCGGCCAACCACGATGAGGAGGTGGCCACTTCGATCCGGGATGTGGTCGCGTCAGGGGAGCGAACGAGCACACTCATGATGTCGGAGCCAATCCGCTCGATTCGCTCGACGGGCCACCGGGCGGTGCGTGGTTGCTCCAGAGACGTCCCCGTCGGCAGGAAACGCGCGAGGTTCGTGGCGGGGTCACCGCAGACCACTTTCCCGTTCGGCGGTAGGTGACGCGCGAGTTCGGAGAGTTCCGCGGCGTACCGCTCCATGCTGCCGAAGCGGTGCTGAAATCGGCTTCCGACGTTCGTCACGACGAGGCTCGTCGGGCGCACCATATCCGCATGCCGCGCCATTTCCCCCATTTCCGTCGCGGCAATCTCGATGACGGCATAATCCGCCTCGGGAGGACACGAGAGCAGCGACAGGGGAACACCAATCTGACTGTTGAAGCTACCCGGGCTGCCGTAGCAAAAGCCCGATTCACCGAGGAACGACACGAGTGCGTCCTTCGTACTCGTCTTGCCGACGGAGCCGGCCACGGCGATGACCTCGCAGCGGAGTTGCAGCCGGTACCAGCGGGCGAGGTCTTGCAGGGCGGTCAACGAGTTGTCGACGCGCACGAGAGCGCGTCCATCCGCATTGCCCGACCACGTTTGCTCGACGATCGCGCAACTTGCTCCGCGATCGAGCGCATCTAAAACCCATTGATGGCCGTCGCGCTTGCCATGCAGCGCGAAGAAGATGGTGCCTCGCTCCACGAGACTCGAGTGAATGGCAACGCGACGCGGGCCGAGGTCGACGTCCGCGTCGATGTCGCTCGCTGCGACAATGTCTCCGTGCACAACCGTCGCCAAGTCGCGCAGCGTCAACCGAATCGCAGACGCCGCATCCGCCTGACGAATTCCCGTTCTCACGTTGTCCGCGCGCATCGCGAATTCATCGACTGGGCGGCGGCCGACGCCGCAGCGTTCCGGCGCCTCACGCGCAATGTTCCTTGGCGGCGCAACTCGCTATCATGTGCACACGCAACAGCATACGAGGCTACCGAGAGCGATGCAACCGAAGCCGGGACTGGCGGATACGCTGGCACTAATGAAGGATCTTCGCCTGCGCTGCGAGTGGGATGCGGCGCAGACGCACGAGTCGCTGCGCCCGTATCTGATTGAGGAGGCGTATGAGGTCGACGATGCCATCCGCTCGGGTGACGACCGCTTGCTCCGCGAAGAGTTGGGGGACCTGCTCCTTCAGGTGCTGTTCCACAGCGTCGTCGCGGAGGAGCGTGGTGCGTTTGATTTCGCGGACGTCGCAGAGGGGTTCCTCGCCAAGATGAAGTCACGTCACCCGCACCTGTACGAGGGTGGCGAGCGCCAGAGCTGGGAAGGCATGAAGGCGAAGAAACGGGACAGCATCGTCGACGGCCTGCCTGCGGAACTCCCTGCCTTGCATCGTGCGTTCCGTCTTCAGGATCGGGCGGCGGGCGTCGGCTTCGACTGGCCTGATGCGGTAGGGCCCGCCGCGAAAGTGGAGGAAGAGCTCGCTGAAGTCCGTGCCGAGGTGGACCGTGGGGCGAAAGCCTCTGGCAATGGGGTGCCGGACCCGCTGCTCGAGGACGAACTCGGCGATCTCCTCTTTTCCGTGGTCAACCTGTGCCGGAAGCTCGGTGTGCACCCGTCACTGGCGCTGGATAAGGCGAATGTGAAGTTTGCTACGCGATTTCAGGGGATCGAAGCGCTCGCCAAATCAAGGGGAATTGATGTGAAGACGGCCGGCCTCGACGTCCTCGACACGCTCTGGGACGAGGTAAAAAAGTCGCCGCTTTAGGAGCGGATTGAACGAATACACCGGAAACTACCGGATCAAAAACAGCCAACACATTCAAATTGAGTGATCTGGCTGTTTCCGGTGCATCCGTTCAATCCGTTCCTAAATCCGTTGCGAATGTGAGCGGTGATTGAGCTGACGCCGGTCGAGGCAAGTCTACGGCCGCAGCCGATGCATCATCCTCGGAAATGCGATCACTTCCCGGATATGCTGCAGTCCACAGATCCACGCGACCGTCCGCTCCAATCCGAGCCCGAATCCGGCATGCGTGAACGTCCCGTAGCGCCGAAGGTCCAGATACCAGTTGTACGCTTCCATCGGTAGCCCTTCGTGCTGGATCCGCGCCACGAGCTTGTCGTAGTCATCCTCGCGCTGTGACCCGCCGATGATCTCTCCGTACCCTTCTGGCGCCAGGCAGTCATTGCAGAGGACAGTGCGCGGGTCGTCCGGGTTTTCCTTCATGTAGAAGGCCTTGGCCTCCTTCGGGTAATTCATCACGAACACCGGGCGATCATACTCCGCGACGATCAGCGCCTCGTCCTCTGCGCCGAGGTCCTCGCCCCATTGTGTCGTGCTGCCCTTTGACTGGATGAGCGCTACGGCATCGGTGTAATCCAGGCGAACGAAGGGCGCCATTACGGTCTCGAGCTTTGTAACGTCGCGCTCCAATTCCTTGAGTTCGACCTGCCGGCGTTCGAGGACGCGTTGGACCAGGTACGAAACGAAATCCTCCTGGAGCCGCATGTTCGCCGCCGAGTCGTTCCATGCGACTTCCGGCTCGATCATCCAGAATTCGGTGAGGTGCCGCCGCGTCTTGGATTTCTCCGCGCGAAATGTCGGGCCGAAGGTGTAGATCTTTCCGAATGCCGCCGCCGCGGCCTCGCCATAGAGCTGGCCGGTTTGTGCCAGGTAGGCATTGCCTTCGTCGAAGTACTCGGTCGCGAACAGGCCGGAACGCTCGCCGATGGCCGCCGTCAGGATCGGCGTATCGACCCTCAGGAATCCGCGCTCGTAAAAGAAGTCATGAATTGCTTGCTCGATTTCGTTACGAATCACGGCAATCGCCCGCTGACGCGGTGAGCGCAGCCAGAAGTGACGATTGTCGAGGAGGAAGTCGATGCCGTGCTCCTTCGGTTGAATCGGGTAATCCACCGGGCTCACGCCAATGATCTCGAGGTCCGTCACGCCAATCTCGAAGCCACCGGGCGCACGGGGCTCCGCGCGAGCCTCACCGGTGATCGCGACCGATGTCTCCGTCGTCAGCTGTGCGAAGCGCTCCCAGACCTCGATGGGTAGCTGGTTCTTCACGAACACGGTCTGGCAGACCCCTGTTCCGTCGCGGAGGACGGCAAACGCGATCTTCCCTGAGGAACGGACGTGCGTGACCCAGGCACGAACGGTCACGGTGGTTCCAGCGTGCGCAGCAAGCTCGGAGATACGGAGAAACGGAGCGGAGGACATGTGGTCGGGGGCGTGTCAGTGGCGCGGGAACGGCGTTGCGCCTAGAATCCGAGGAGGCAGCCCGCGCCACGAGCAGTGAGCGAGGCGCCTCCATGGCTGAACATCCAATGCTACACGTCGGCTGCAGCGCAGCAAAGGCCCGTCCGGCTAGGCTTTTGCTACGAGTTGTCGCCAATCCACCTGCTCGCGAACCACATGACATTGCGCGCGAGGCTCGCCCTCAGCCTCGTAATCATCGCCGGAGTCCTCATCGTGCCACTCCTCGTGGCGCGAAACTCCATCGTGCGCCTGCACAGTGATGTGCGCGATTTGCGCGAGGGGGAGTTCCAGGCATCCCTCGTATTGGGGCGCCTGCGCGATGCGCTGGCGGATGTTCGCGCTCGCGAAGTGGCACTCAGCGTGGTGAAGTCCGACACCGTGCTTGCGCAGCTCGACGGCGCCCTTCGTCGGGCGTCGGCGCTTGCCGATTCCCTCAGGCGCTACAAGCTCAAGCCGACGAGCGACCGGATCACCGGCGATCTCGCGGTGGTAGCGCCGGCCGTCGACAGCGAGTACTCGCTGATCCGCGCTGATGCGCTGAACGCCGCTGACTCCCTTTCCACGAGTACCATCGCTCCGAGCCTTCGCGATGCCGATCACGCCATCGTGCAGGCCGAAGCGCAGCTCCGAGACCGTACGACGGACCGGGTCACGGCCGCTGAAGAAGCACTTGGCGACGTCGAGGATATTTCGGTCGCCGCGTTGTCAATCGCGCTGTTGCTTGCCACGATCATCGCGCTCTGGCTGACGCGCTCCATTAGCGCGCCGGTCCACGCCCTCGAACGAGGGATGGAGGCCGTCGCCGGCGGCGAACTCAGCCATGAACTCAAGTTCGACGTCGAGCGGAAGGACGAATTCGGGCGTCTCGCGGTCAGCTTTCGGGAAATGACACGCCAGTTGCGTGACCTCGATAAGCTCCGGGCGGAATTCGTCTCCATCGCGTCACACGAACTCAAGACGCCGATCAACGTCATTCTCGGGTACCTCCAGCTGATGCAGGAGGGCGTGTACGGTCAGCTTACCGAGAAACAGTTGCCCGTCACCAAGACCATCGAGAACCAGGCGCGCACGCTCGCACGACTCGCCTCCCAGCTGCTCGACGTCAGCCGGTTCGAGGCCGGTGGCGGCCGCATCGAACCGCGCCCCATCCGGCTGTATTCCATGCTGGACGATCTCGAGCGGACGTTCCATGTCCTCGCCGTTCAGCGTGGCGTAGACTTTCGTGTCTCCCGCATGGACGCTCTTCCGGAAGAAGTCGTCTGGGACCCGGAACGCATCAACGAGGTGACGGGTAACCTGCTGTCCAACGCCTTCAAGTTCACGCCGTCCGGAGGCACCGTGGAGCTGACGGCCGGACCGCTTGAGAACGGAGTGTGCATAGAGGTCAAGGACAGCGGCGCGGGCATTGCCGCTGACCAGTTGCCGCACGTGTTCGAAAAGTTCTACCAAGCCAACAACCAGAAATCGGCGTCCGCCAAGGGCACCGGCCTCGGACTCGCCATCGCCAAGGAGATCGTGGAAGCGCACCAGGGAAAGATCACTGTGACGAGCGAAGTTGGAGCAGGCACGACCTTCCTGCTGAAGTTGCCGCGCGCGGTCGTCAACCGGCGCAGAACTGGTGGCTTCCGGCTCATTGCGCCCGCGGACATTCCGAAATGAACCGAGACACGCTGCGGCTGCTCTCGCTTGCCCTGCTCTGCTCGTCGTTGTCGGCGTGCCGCGGGGCGCAAACGCACTTCACGGAATCTGCCCCGTCACCGCAGGCCGAGTTCGTCACGATGTTGACGCAGGCATCCGACGAGGCGATCGCTGGTCGCCACGCTGCAGCGGACCGACTGCTGGCAGACTACACGACGCGCTTTCCTGCGAGTGCCGATGCCGTAGAGGCGATGTACTGGCGCGCGTTGTACAAGGTCGATCCTGCGAATCAGTCCGCGTCGCCGCGCGAAGCAATCGTCCTGTTGGACGGCTACTTGATGTCCTCGACCGCCGCGCACCGCTCCGAGGCGGTAACCCTCAAGCGACTGGCGGCCGCGCTCGACGCCCGCGTCGCACCGCAACCGGCTGGCCCGGTCCGCGTCGATCCCGCACCCCCGGGCGACAAAGCGAAGGACGACGAAATCGCACGATTGAAGGACGAGCTTGCCAAGGCGAACGCCGAACTCGAGCGGATCAAGCGACGGTTGGCGCAGCCGACCAAACCGTAACGGCGTGGGTGCAGGCCGTTCGCCCGCACCTATCCCACTCTAAACAACTCGAGAGATCGCGCGTACCGTTCGCCCATCACTCGCTTGAGCGCCGCGTGCTGAGGCGTGGTGAGTTCCGGATCCACGGCAAGCAGCCGATCGGCGGCTTCGCGTGCGAGCTCGTTGAGACGCTCGTCGCGCAGCGGGTCAGCCACGCGAAAGGTGGGAATACCGCTCTGCCGCTCGCCGAAGAGATCACCCATGCCGCGCAGTTGCAGATCCGCGCGCGCGATCTCGAAACCATCCTCGCTGCCGACGAACACGTCCAGCCGTTGCTTGGTTTCTGGACTGACGCCACCCAGAAGAATGCAGTACGAGGATTCCGCGCCACGGCCGACACGGCCACGCAACTGATGCAGCTGCGAGAGTCCGAATCGCTCCGGGTGCTCGATCAGCATCACGGTGGCATTTGGTACATCGATTCCTACTTCGATAACCGTCGTGGCGACGAGCACGTCGATCACGCCATCGCGAAAACGGCGCATGACGTCGTCCTTCTCATCGGCGGGCAGGCGGCCATGTAGCAACGCAACGCGCTTGTCCTTGAAGGGCCCCGTCGACAGTAACTCGAACATCGTCGTCGCCGCCTTGAGATCCGTCTTCTCCGATTCATCGATCACGGGATAGACGACATACGCCTGGCGTCCAAGCCCAAGCTCTCGATTCACAAAATCCATGACGCGCTCGCGCGCAGACTCTGGCCGCAGCGCGGTGGTGATGGGCTGTCGCCCTGGCGGCCGCTCGTCGAGCACGGAAAGATCGAGATCTCCGTACAGAGTCAACGCGAGCGATCGCGGGATTGGCGTTGCGGTCATCAAGAGGACATCCGGCGCCTCACCTTTGGCGCCAAGCGCCTTCCGCTGTTCCACGCCGAAGCGATGCTGCTCATCCACGACCGCGAGGCCAAGGTTCGAGAACTCCGTCGCCTGTTGCACCAGTGCGTGCGTCCCCACGACCAGCGACGGCGTCGCCTCCGCCAAGCGTGACGCCACCTCACGACGTGCTTTCGCCTTGAGACTGCCGGTCATGAGAATCGGCTCAATACCGAGGGGCGCCAACATCGTGGACATCGACCGAAAGTGCTGCTCGGCGAGGAGTTCCGTGGGCGCCATGATCGCGGCCTGATAGCCATTCTCGATGGCCAGCATCGCGGCGAAGAGCGCGACGACCGTCTTGCCGCTGCCGACATCGCCCTGCAAGAGGCGCTGCATCCGGCGATCGCTGCACATGTCGGCGAAGATCTCGCGAAGGACGCGCCCCTGTGCTGCGGTGAGCTGAAACGGGAGCGCCTCGCGGAGTCGCGTCGTCAATTCTCGGCGGTTGGCGAACTGGATGCCACGCCGAACGACACGCGATAGCGCCTTGGCGCGCTGATGCAGCAGGTGGACGAACAGCAGTTCCTCGAACGCGAGCCGTGCCCGCCCTTCATGCGCTTCCGCCAGTGACGCGGGCCGATGCACCATGCGAAGCGCGTCGCCGATTGAGGGTACCGCCGCGGCCGAAAGTACTTCGCGCGGCAGATACTCCGTCACCAAAGGCAGCAGTTGCTCGAGATGCGCATCGATGATGTTGCGTATGATCTTGAACGACAGCCCCTCGGTCGCTGAATACACGGAGAGCACGCGGCCTTGGGCCGTGCCCTCTTCATCGGCGCCAAGGTTGATGAACTCGCGCGGAACGAGCTGACGACCATGGAAAAAGCGAACGGAGCCCGAGACCAGCAGCACATCGCCCTTGTCGATCGTCCGATCCAGAAAGGACTGGCCCGGCCACGCGACTTCGATCATGCCCGTGTCGTCCTTGAGAACCGCCTGAAAGATCCTCAACCCCTTCCGCGTCGGCAGAACGCCCTTGGAGACCACTCGGCCGATGATGGTGCCCTGCATTCCTGTTTCGAGCCGGGAAATCGGCGAGACGGTGCTCGCGTCCTCATAGCGATGGGGAATGTGATACAGGAGGTCGCCTGCCGTCTGAACGCCCAACCGCCGGAGCGCCTCGGCGCGCCCCGGCCCGACACCCTTGAGGTAGGTGACCGGCGTGTCGAGCCGAAGTCGCGGTTGCCGCACGGGTTCGCGACTCACTCTCCGCCGAGTAGCTCCCGCGCGAATACGGTCGCGTCGAACGGTGCGAGATCGCCGCTCGATTCGCCGGTGCCGAGGAACTTGACGGGGACGTCAATCGCCTCGTGGACCGCGATGACGACGCCTCCGCGCGCAGTACCATCGAGCTTCGTCAGCACCAACCCGGACACCGGGACGGCGGAAGAAAACGTCTTCGCCTGCTGCACGGCGTTCTGCCCGATAGTGGCGTCGAGCACGAGCAGCGTTTCGTGCGGCGCCGAAGGCAACCGCTTGGTAATGACGCGAGCGACTTTCTTGAGCTCAGTCATGAGCCCTTCACTCGTGTGGAGACGACCCGCGGTGTCGATGATGAGGACGTCGGCACCACGCGCGATCGCGGCGTCGATTGCATCGAAGGCGACGGCGGCCGGATCGGCGCCAGGCAGGGCGGAAATGAAATCTGCGCCAGTGCGCTCTGCCCAGACACGAAGCTGGTCGATCGCCCCCGCCCTGAAGGTGTCGCCCGCCGCGACGATGACCTTTTTTCCCTCAGCCTTGAACCGCGCCGAGAGCTTGCCGATGAAGGTGGTCTTCCCCGCTCCGTTCACGCCGACGATGAGAATGACCGTTGGACCTTCCGTCGCGCGCTGAAGGTCGGTGGCACTGTTGCCGGCGCAGAGTGCCGCAACCACGCCTTCCTCGAGGACAGCGAGAAACTCCCCCTGCGACTTCAACAGTCCACGCTGAGCACGACGCTCCACTTCGGCCACGAGCTTGAGCGTGGTGGGAACCCCGAAATCCGCCTCAAGGAGTAGCTCCTCCAGTTTTTCCAGCGACCCTGCCGACACGCCGCCGCGCGCCAGCACGGCGACGTCGGTGAGCGCGACGTCTTTTATTCGTTGCCAGAGCGACCGTTTAGGAACGTCGCCGGTTTTCTTCAGAATGCGCATGACGAAAGTTAATGGCGAAACGACAATGGGAGCCCGTTATGGGCTCCCATTGCGTATCAGTTCCTTGCGGAGCGAACCCTTTTGTCACCCCGAGCGAGCTCGGGATGACATCGATATCACTTTCCGTTCGCGCTCAGGTCGTTCCAGTTCATGATGGTGTTGAAGCCCATGATGAAGGTGCCCTGCGTCTGCCACCGCCAGAAGGGACGGATCGTGAACATCACCACGTGACCCTTTCCGATCGGTGAATCAATGACGTTGGGGCGGTTCGACAAATTTTGGCCCCCCTCGAGCACGCCCGACAGCAGCATGTCGCGCGGGCTCGCCGGCCACGACATCACGACGCGCGGCTTCATGTCGCCGAGAGTACGAGACTGTGGGCCAGCCGCACCACCGCCAAAGCCACCACCGCCGCCACGACCACCGAACAGGTCAGCCGTGGACGCTTCGGCTGCGGCGACCGGCCACTGCTGGTTGGGGTCCCACACCGAGTGCTCGACCCATGTGGCCATCGGCTGTGTATTCTGGTACACGCTCGCGGCGCCACCACCGCCGCCGCCACCGCGACCGCCGCCGCCACCGAATCCACCACCGGCCGCAGCGCTGCCCGGCCTGGTCGTGTCCAGCTTGCTCACGGGGGCGGCGTTGGCTGGAGCCTGCGGTACTCCCGCATCGAGCAACGTTCCCCCGCTGAAGTACACAGGGAGCTGATTGACGGAATACCCGTACGCAATCGGGCTGCTCGCGTCATTGATGACGCCGCGGAGAATCGTTCCGCGGTTGACGAGGCCTGGAGCCGCCGTGGTACGAAGACCGGGTGTCAGGTTATACGTCGGGAAAATGGCGGATGTGCCGCCCTCGGTCACGAGCGTACCACCCGCCTGCACGAACTCATAGAGCATCTTGAGCCCGTCCTCTCCAAGCCCGCCACGCGTATCCGCAGTGGAGTCCGGAAAGCCAAGAGCCGGATAGTCCTTCGTGCTCTTGTACGGAATCGGCGCGCCGGACGTGGGCGCCGGCTGACCGACGGCCCCACCATGCGGCCAGAGGATGACGTCGAACTTGGTCTTCAGCGAGCCCATGGTGCGGACCGCGTTCTCACCGAAGTAGTTGTACGGAATCTTGTAGTAGTCGAGCGCCGCACGGACCCACCCCTCGTCCTGCGTGTTGCTCCAGCTGTGGATGTAGCCGATGCGCGGGATATCGAGGTCGTGCGACTTGACCGTCGGCGCCGCGTCCACTGCCCACCCGGAAAGCCCGAGCTCCTTGAGCACCGGCTCCAGCTGGCCCCTGTTAGCGCGCGCGATGATGAACGAGCCCGCGCCAAACTTGTGACCGGCGGCTTCGAACGCCGCTTCCGCTGCGCTCATCTTCGTGCTGGCAAGGCGATAGCGAAGCGCGACCATGTTGTTGTCGCCGGTGTGCTCGACAATCACGGTGTTGCCGGTGCCCGCGATCCCTCCGGAGGACATCACGTGTCCGCTCACCGGCGACATCGACGCCGTAAGCAGCGCCGGATCCTTGATCGTATGCAAGATGATGTTGCGCATCATCTGGTACGTCCACCCCGTGTCATCGTACGGCGACGGGTTGGTGGTCGGATAGTTCTGGATCGAGAAGTACATGTCGGCGATCGTGCGAAGCGGCTGGTCTCCCCGAACGATCCAATCACCCTTCTTCACCTCGACGTCGCCGATCTTCATATCGGCGTTCGCGACGTGGAATTCGAGGCCTTGGTCAATGAGTTCGTTGACCGCCTCCGCAGCGTTCGCCTTGGCGCGCTGTTCCGCGGGAATGACCCAGCCCTTGGTCGGTCCGACTACGCCCTTCTTGATCGCGTTCTTGTTCTTGATCCAGTAGTTCTCGAGGAAACGATCCCGCTCTTTGCCGGTGTTCCAGAGGGCAAAGAGAACGGCGGATTCCTGGATGTTCGTGTTCGCGCGCGAGCCCCACCGGATATCGTTCGGCGTGGGATTCGGGCGGAACCACTCACGGCTCTGGTTGTAGTTCGTGCCACCGAGGATTCGCGTGAGCTGGCTGTCGTCGCCGGTTGCTGCGTTGGCACCGCCACCACCACCGCGACCGCCGCGTCCACCACCACCGCCGCCACGACCGCCGCGACCGCCTGCCGCGCTATCGGCGGGAGGCGTTGCTCCACCTGCTGGTGCTGCTGCCGGCGGCGCACCGCCACCACCACGCCCAGCCGCGACCACGCCATCACAGCCGCTGCCGAAGCTCTGTACCTCGTAGAACCGTCCAATCGCGTTGTGCGAATGCACGAGGAAGAACATGTAGTTGGGAACCCACCCGTCGTAGAACCCGTAGGTCCACACGCCCGGAACCCCCTGCTTCGTCATTTCCATGACGTCGTTCTCGGCCATCCACCACCACTCGTTGATCGTGATGGGGTCGAGCTCCTCGTTGTATGGTCCCGTTCCCGTGGACGCATACAGGAGCGTCTGCGCTTCATGCAGATCGTGCAGGATCGTCGGGTGCCAATCGTTGGCCGCCTTGCGGATATTCTGCGTCAGCTTGAGGAACTGTCCCATGCCGTCGCGATTGTTGTCGTGCGCGACGTACTTGCCCCAGTACGGCGTGGGAAGCTGAAGTCCGGTCCGCTGACGGAAGCACGCGCCATCGACGATCTTGTCACGACCGTCGGTTTCGATGACCGGCGTGATGAAGGTGAGGACGTTCTTGCGAATGCCCTGGATCATCGGGGATTCATCCACGACGAGGCGATAGGCAAGCTCCATGAGCATTTCCGGGCCGCCCGTTTCCGTGGAGTGCATGCCACTCGCGAGGTAGTACACGGGCTTGCCGAGCGACGAAATGATCTGCCGCGCACGCGCTTCGGTCGTCTTGCGAGGATCGGCAAGCTCCGCCAGATAGCCGCGGTACTTCTCGAGGTTCGCGATCGCTTCCTCGTCACCGACGATGAGCATGATCATGTCACGCCCCTCTTCCGACTTGCCGATGTTGAAGAGCTTCGAGCGCGTGGGCGCCGCGTCGGCGACGGCCTTGAAGTAACGGTTGATGTCGGCAACCTTGGTGAGATACCCAGGCATACCGATGATGTGGTTGATGCCCGGGAACTTGAGCGGCGTTGGCACCTTATCCGAGTACGGCAAGTAGTCGACGAGGTACGTCGAGATGCGGGGATCGGTGAGATGCTGCTTGATCAGCCGTGTGTACTCCTCGTCCTGCCTCTGAGCCGTCTGTGCTGATGCGGCTGGTCCAGCGCCAGTGATTGCGGCGGTGACCAGCGCGGACCAGACGAGCCGGCGCATCGATCCTGTCATGCGCGACATCCTTTCTCCCATGGTGGTGGATACTCCTGTAGCGGGGCGTCCGCTCGACTAACTGCGACGCCTGAACGATAGTACGCGCTGGTCTCTCATTTCGTGGATTGGTACTGCGACGCTACCGCCCAATGTGCGTCGGATCTCGAGCGGCCGCGAGTCAGCTGATAACGAGGAATGGGGGCGAGGGCCCGACCTCGGGTCAACCGCGGGCCTGGGCGCGGGCGGGGGCCAGGGCTTGGGCTC
The DNA here is from genome assembly GCA_040389905.1 of Gemmatimonadota bacterium. Classification (GTDB taxonomy): domain Bacteria; phylum Gemmatimonadota; class Gemmatimonadetes; order Gemmatimonadales; family Gemmatimonadaceae; genus AG11. The sequence continues at coordinate 59,219 of JAZJZK010000022.1, forward strand.
GGGCTTACCTTCAGGCTGGAGGCTTGGGATCGGGCCTGGGCAGGGGCCGCTGGTTGACTCCTCAGAGATGACTTCGCCCTTGCTCTTGCCCGGGCTTGAGCCCCGGCCTGCAGGTAAGCCCCTGCCCAAGCCCTAGCCCGGGCCCGCGGCCAAGCCCGCGGTTGGCCCGGCTCGAGCCCCGGCCCGAAACAAACAGGCCCCTCGCTCACGAGGGGCCTGTTTGTGTACCAGCCGTCGACGAGCCTCTACGGGAAGCCGGGCCCCGACTGCTGCTGCTGCTCGACCTGTCTCACGCGCGGAACCTGTCCAAAGTTGTACTGAACCCCGAGGAACACGCCGCGAACTCCCGCCGTCCGCTCGGTGATCTGGTAGACGTTGTCGTCACCCGTGCTGATCCTGAACCGGTTCGTGCTGAACGGATCCAGGACTCTCACGAGAACTGCAAGATTGTCGCCGTCGACCTTCTTGCGGACGGTGAAGTTCACATTCGTGACCGCTGCGAACTCTCCACGCTCGATCTTCATCGGTGCGCGGTACTGGTAGTTGCCCTGCACCATCAGCGTCGGCGTGAGGTTGGACGTCACGCTCATGCGGCCCATCCACGCGATCGCGTTCGAGCCGACACTGGAGAGCGAGCCGCCGTCGGTTACCATCTTGAAGATGTTGAACCCCGACAGGACACTCAGCTTCGGTGAGTAGCGGAACTGGCCATTCACGTCCGCACCCCACGAATTGCTCGTCGCAAGATTCTGGAAGCTGATGGATGTCACGTTCCGGCCGTCGATCATGTCGTCCGTATCGATGATGACGCGGATGATGTTGGTCGTATGCCGGAAGAAGGGCGACAGCTGGAACGTTCCGTACTGGCCATTCTTCACGAGACCGAGCTCGAGCGCGTCGGTGTATTCCGGATCCAACTTCGGGTTGCCGAGGAACACGTTCTGGACGTCGAAGAACGTGGGGAACGGATTCAACTCCTGCGTCCCTGGCCGGCGAATACGGCGCGAGTAGCTCGACTTGAGCTGAAGGCCATCATTCACATTGTACATCACGATGCCGCTCGGGAAGACGCTGGCGTACTGATAGGGATAGTTGCTGGCGCTTCCAGCGAGCTTGAAATCGCGGCTCGCCAGCTCGCCGCGCAGGCCCCCCTGAAGCTCGAACTTGCCCGCGCCCTGACTCAGCACGCCGTACACCGCGTTGACTTCTTCGTCGAACTCGAGCCCGTTGCTCAGGTCGCTCCGAACCCAGACGTTGGTACCGAGCGGATCCTTCAGGACGTTGTAGTCGCGGTCGAGCCAGCGCGTCGTGCTCTTGAAGCCTGTCTCCAACTTGGTGCGCGCAGCGAGCGTGCGCGTGTAGTCCAGCTGCGCATTGAAGGACTTCGACACCGCCTCCGTGATATCCCGCTCACCTTCGAGCTTCGGTGAGGACAACGACGACGAGAGCGGCGCCTGGCGCCACAACATCGTCTCGTCATCGTCGTCGCCACGATTGAAGCGAACCTCGGCGTTCACCTCGTGCTTACGCGGCTCGAAGGTGCGCTTGAACGCGAGGCTGTAGTCCACCATCCAGCCCGTTGCGCCCGTATTGCGGAGGCGATCGTATCGGTCGAGCAACGTCCGCGCGCTATTCAATTCGGAGTACGCCATGAGCGTCGCGTCGGACGACCGGCGGCGATTGAACGAGAAGACGTTCGACACCACGTCGCGAGGATTCAGCTTGTAGTCGACGTTGAGACTCGCGTTGTGGCCGGCGTTCCCATTCAACGTGGAGATGTCCTGGTCGGTGAACGAAAGCGGCACCAGCGCCGCGCCGAGCTTCTGCCGGTCGTTGATGCCGATGACGTTCCGATCTTCGGCGTTGAATCCGTAGGTCGTGAACGTGGACAGGTTGCCCGCCTGGTAGCCGACGTTACCCGACGTCCCGTACCGCTGCTTGTTCGCAGCGTTCGCATTCACGCCACCGCTGAAGCCGAGGTCGACGTTCTGCTTCATCACGATATTGATGATGCCCGCCATGCCTTCTGGATCGTACTTGGCAGACGGATTCGGCACGACTTCCACACGATCGAGCACATTCGCGGGCAGCGACTTGAGGTATGCAGCGAGCTGCGTGCCCCGAATCGGTGACGGGCGGCCGTTGATCTGGATGGCGACATTCTCGTTGCCGCGCAGGCTGACCTTTCCATCAGCGTCAACGGCGACGGACGGAACGTTCTCGAGGACGTCACTGGCATTCGATGCGCCAGGCGCCACGTCCTTCGCGCGATACGTGTTGCGATCGGGTTCGATCGTGGCCGCCGCTGCCTCTTCGACGACGTTCACGCTGCCGAGCGTCACCGCGAAGCGAGACAGCCGCAGAACGCCAACGTTGGCGATCGGCGCGCTATCGGTGATGGCGAAATCTCGAACGACGGGCGTGTAGCCGAGCGCTGCCACGCGCAGTGAATAGCGGCCGGGGCGTAGGCCAGGCGCGCGGAAGGTACCAGCGGGGGTGGCGATTGCTCCGGCGACGAGCGACGAATCTCGCTTGCTACGAATGGTTGCGGACGCACGCGCGAGCGGCATGCTGTCCTTGGCGTCGAGCACAGTTCCGCGAAGCTCGCCCGGTCCGGACGGCGGCGGAGTGACAGGTCTTCCCTGCGCGGACGCGAGTTGCGTGGCGGCGAACAGGAAGGCGATGGCGAACAGGTGGCGTCTCACAGGTGGGGTTCCAAGAGGAAGTGGAGAAACCGGATCGGCGTACGCGATTGCGCGTATTCGTTCCGGTATCCAGTACGAGACTTCCCCTATGGAGTTTCGACTTTTTTTCAACTAAGAGACTGTGTCATTTCGACTACGAAAACTCACAGTTCTCTAACGGTTTACTGTGTCACTTCGACGACAGCGGCGCCTCGCGTCGCATCAGCCAACGCGGAAATGAGCGCAGTGATTTCCGTTCGCGGAACGAGAAGGCGATACTGCACATTCGCTTCATATTTCTCGTCCATGATCTCTGCGCGTATTGCGTCGAACTGTTGTTGCGCGACAGTGACGCTGGCATAGTCGATCGTCACGCGTACCTCGACGACGTCGACCTTCTCTCGGAGCGGAAGCGATTCGAACGCGAGCTTCACCATGCCGCCATAGGCCTTGACGAGTCCACCCGTTCCGAGCTTGGTACCGCCGTAGTAGCGCGTGACGACCGCGACGACCTCCCCAACACCGCTGTGCAACAGAACCGTCAGCATCGGCCTGCCGGCGGTGCCGTGCGGCTCGCCATCGTCGCTCATCCCGACCTGATTGGTATTGCCTGGCGGACCTGCCGCGAAGGCCTAGCAGTTGTGCGTCGCGTCCGCAAACTCGCGCCCGATTTCCCGCACGAACGCCTGAGCCTCGGCAGCCGTAGTGCATCGTTCGATGGTGCAGCAGAAACGGCTGCGTTCGATGGTCTGTTCCACCCGATGCCGCGCTGCAGGGATGGGATATCGACTGTCCATGTCGTTCCGGCCGAGGGGATTTGGTGGTAAGCTGTCAGCGTAGTGAAAGACTCGCGATTGTCACCCCGAGCGGCGCTCGGGATGACATCCATAAGGTGCTTCCAGACGACAGTTCTGGAACGCAACAAGGTATCAAGGAGATTCATGCGTCGGATGAATTCTGGAATGATCGGAGCTGTCTCGCTGGCAATCATCGGTTGCGCCGGAAGCACCACGCAGATGCCGGCCTCCGCGTCGTCCGAGGACGCGGTTCTCGCGAAGGCACGCGGCATCCACGACCGTGTGATGACGGCCGACACCCACGTCGATATCGATGCTGGTGCGTTTCGCGTCGGTGAACTGAACTACGGCCAGCGACTGAGTTCCCAGGTCGACTTGACCAAAATGGAGGCGGGCGGCCTCGACGCGGTGTTCGTCTCCATCTACGTCGGTCAGGGCGCGCTCGACTCGGCGGGCTTTGCGCGCGCGTACGCCACGGACACGGCGAAGTTCAACGCCGTGCATACGCTTGCCGAGAAGATTGCTCCCTCTCGGATCGCGATCGCGTACACTGCTGACGACGCGCGGCGAATCTACGCCAGCGGCAAGAAGGTCGCGTTCATGGGCGTCGAGAACGGCTATGGAATTGCCAACGACATCACGCGAGTGAAGGAGTTCTACGATCGCGGCGCGCGGTACATGTCACTCGCCCACAATGGCCACAGCCAGCTGTCCGATTCGAACACCGGTGAAGCCACCAACGATTGGATGTGGCACGGATTGTCGCCACTCGGCAAGCAGGTGATCGCCGAAATGAATCGGCTTGGCATCATGATCGACGTGTCGCATCCGTCGAAGGAGTCGATGATGCAGGCCATCGCGATGTCGAAGGCCCCGATCATGGCGTCGCACTCCGGAGTGCGCGCACTCTGCAACGTCTCGCGCAACCTCGACGACGAGCAGCTGAAGGCGATGGCGAAGAATGGCGGTGTGGTCCAGATGGTCGCCTTTCGCAGCTATGTGAAGTGTGACCCTGCCTCGACAACCGCGCGCACCCAGGCGATTGCGGCACTGAACACCGAATTCGGCCTCACCGTGCCGACCGGTCGTGGTGGAGGTGCCGGCGGCCGAGGTGCGGGCGGAGGCGGCGGTGGGCGTGGTGGACCTGTCGCTGGCGCACCGGGAATGGCGTGTGGTGCTCCCGCTGCTGGTGGCGGACGCGCAGGCGGCACCGCGGCGGCGCTCGACTCGCTCGTGGCTGCGCTACCGCCGGGGCGCCGGCAACAGTACCTCGACAAGCAGCGCGCGATCAACGAGAAGTATCCCACGGCAGCGCAAGCAACGGTCAAGGACTTCGTCGATCACATCGATTATGGCGTGAAGTTGATGGGAATCGACCACGTCGGTATCAGCTCGGATTTCGACGGAGGCGGGGGATTGGACGGATACAACTGCGCGCTCGAGTCGATCAACGTGACGACCGAACTCGTGCGGCGCGGATATACAGAAGAGCAGATCGCCAAGATCTGGAGTGGAAACCTGCTCCGTGTGCTGGGCGAGGTAGAGGCAGTGGCGAAGAAGATTCAAGCGGGCGGGCTGCGCCCGTAGATTGGGACTGATGACTGCGTTGAAGACTGCGTTGTTCGTGGGAGAACATCCGATTGTATTGATTGTTCGGATTTGCACGGATTGCGTTTGCAACGCCGAATCACGCAACAATTACATGAACCTTTCAGGTGCAGACCCTTCGACTCGCGGAGCCTGCCCTGAGCGCAGTCGAATGGGCTCGCTCAGACTGGCAAATGATTTTGGGCGACACGATTTGAACTCATATCGCTATCCGTAGAATCCCTGTAATCCGTCGAATCTTGTTCCACCTCCGAATAACGCGGTTTCAAGCGCATTCTTGACGTTGTATCACCGCAGCAATTGAGGATCTCAAATGAAGACGACTCGCGTCGCTATTGTCCTCTCGACCCTGATCGCCGTATCCGCGCCGATCGAGGCCCAGAAACCGAAATACACCATCGACCAATTCCTTTCGCCAGCGTCGCCACTCGAGGTAAGTGCATCGAGGAAGACCGACAAGATCGCCTGGGTCACGTACGAGCGCGGCATGCGCAACATCTACGTGGCATCCGCGCCGGCGTTCAAGGCCACGCGCATCACCAATTTCATGAAGGACGACGGAGTGGATCTCGGCTCCGTGCGCCTGTCCGACGACGGGTCGATTGCGATCTTCGTGCGGGGCACGTCGCCGAACCGGGAGGGGTGGGTCGCCAATCCGTCGCACGATCCGGATGGTGGTGAGCGCGCGGTCTGGGCCGCGAAGACCGATGGTAGCGGCGCATGGCGGCTCACGTCGATCACAGGAACACAGCTTGGCGGTCGCGGCGGCGGCGCCCCGGAGCTGTCGCCGGACGGGAAGTACGCGGTGTTTGTCAGGGACGGTCAGATCTTCCGCGCACGGACGGCCAAGGGCTCCACGGCGGCAATCGATACGGCCGGCGTTCCCTTCATCAAGGAGTGGGGGCGTCAGGGCAGTCCCGCGTGGTCGCCCGATGGTTCGAAGCTCGCCTTCGTGAGCACGCGCGACAATCACGCGTTCATCGGCCTCTACGACATGAAGTCGCGCACGGTGGATTTCATTTCGCCGAGCGTTGACATCGATGGCAGCCCGGCGTGGTCGGCGGATGGAAAGCGGATTGCATTCATTCGTCGCCCAGGTACGCCATTCGGCCAGCAGGACGCGACGGGCGCCGCGTTTGGACAGGCTCCAGCGCCGGTCGCGGGCGCGGCGCCAGGGGGTGGGCGTGGCGGCCGAGGCGGCGCAGGTGCGGCAGCCGCAGCGGGTGCAGCATCGGCGACAACGCCCAGCGGCTGCCGAGTGCAGGGTGGTGGCGGCGGACGAGGAGGTGGTGGTGGTGGGCGTGGCGGGCAGCCGGATACAGCCACCGTTGTATATGATGGCCTCTGCCGAGCGGCGTTCGCGGGTGGTCACACGATCGAGTTCATGGTCGCTGACGTTGCGACCGGCAAGGCGCATACGTTTTGGAAGAACCAGCCGCAGGACCGCAACTTCGCGGCCATCAACAGCATCGCCTGGGCGGGCGATCACGTGGTGTTCTCCGCTCCCCAGCCGCGCGACGAGTGGGATCGCTATTACTCGGTGCGCATCGAGAATTCCGATCCGAAGCCGATGCTGCTCACGTCGACCGATGGCCTCATCAATGATGGCGTCGCCGACCGCACGTTCGTGACGACGGCATTCTCGCGCGACGGCAAGACGATGTACTACGCGACGAATGCGACGGACATCGAGAAGCGGCACATCTGGGCGGTCCCGACCGCTGGTGGAACGCCGACGAAGATCTCGACCGACGATGGCGTTGCGGTGTCGCCCACGCCGTTGGCGTCGGGCAAGAGCCTCGCGGTGCTGTTCTTCGATGCGGCGCAGCCGGCGTCGATCGGCATCGTTCCGACGTCCGGGGGCCCCACCAAGGTGGTGTACCCTACCCTTCCCAAGGATTTCCCGCAGCTGGCACACGTGAAGCCAGAGATCATCCTCACGAAGGCGCCTGATGGGATGGAGGTGCACAACCAGCTGTTCCTGCCAAAGGACCTCAAGCCGGGTGAAAAGCGACCGGCGATCGTCTTCGTGCACGGCGGCCCGGCGCGCCAGATGCTGCCGGCGTATCACTACATGCAGTTCTATCACTGGTCGTATGCGTACAACCAGTGGCTGCAGACGCAGGGCTACATCGTGCTGTCGGTCAACTATCGGGCGGGAGTGGGCTACGGGAATTCCTTCCGCCGCGCGCCCAACACGCAGGGCCAGGGCAACTCGGAGTACCAGGATGTCCTCGCCGGCGCGAAGTACCTGCAGAGCCGCCCGGACGTCGACGCGTCACGAGTGGGAATCTGGGGGTTGTCATATGGTGGATTGCTGACAGCCGAGGCGCTGGCGCGCAATTCCGATGTCTTCGTGGCGGGCGTCGATCTCGCCGGCGTGCACATCTACGGAAGTGCCGCGGACACGACGAGCCTCGCCTTCCGCTCATCGGCCGTTGGCCACATCGATACATGGAAGTCACCGGTGTTTCTCCAGCAAGGCGACGACGACCGCAATGTGGATTTCGCGCAGATGGTCGGACTGGTGAGCCTCCTGCGCGCGCGCAACATCTACTACGAGTTGACCGTTACGCCGGACGATGTGCATGAATCACTGATTCATAGCCGGTGGATCGATATCTTCGGGCGCAGTAGCGACTTCCTCCACCGCTTCGTGTGGGAGAAGCAGGCGGCTCCGGCAATGACGTCGAACGGGAAATAGCTACTCGCTGTCATCCCGAGCGAAGTCGAGGGATCTGCACCTTCCGTCTGGGCTTGTGGTGCAGACCCCTCGACTCGCTTCGCTCGCTCGGGGTGACATTCCTACTATAAAGGCCGCTCAGATGAGCATCTCCCGAACCTATCTCACGGCAACTTTCGCCCTCCTGCTCATCGCCACGCGAGGCCACGCGCAGGACCGCTCGCAATCCCGCTCCATGGTGGCGTCGCAAACCGGGATTGTCGCCAGCGAGAGCGTGCTCGCGTCGCAGGTGGGTGCGCGCATTCTCGAACAGGGTGGCAACGCCGTCGACGCCGCGGTCGCGGCGAATGCGATGATGGGGCTCATCGCGCCGATGAACGACGGCATCGGCGGCGACCTGTTCGCGATCGTGTATGAAGCAAAGACGGGAAAGCTCTACGGGCTCAATGCGTCGGGCTGGGCGCCCGCTGGTCTGTCGGCGGACTACCTGCTGGCCAAGGGCATCAAGACGATGCCGACGCGGGGGATCAACAGTGTCACGGTTCCCGGTGCCGTCGACGGATGGAGCAAATTGCTCACACGCTTCGGGCGGAGAAGCATGGCGCAGGTGCTGGCGCCGGCAATCGGATACGCCGAGACAGGCTTTCCTGTGGGTGAAGTCGTAAGCGTGTATTGGCGCGACAGTCGAGATTCACTCATTCCGGATGGGCCAACGGCAAAGACCTTCCTCGTGGGCGGCCGCGCGCCGGCCGCGGGAAGCGTGTTCCGCAATCCGGAGCTCGCGTGGTCGTACCGGCAGTTGGCAACACAGGGCCGCGATGCATTCTACAAGGGAGACATCGCGAAGCGCATGGTCGCTTCGTCGAAGAGTCACGGCGGAACCATGACCGCGGCGGACCTCGCGGAGTATTCGAGCGAGTGGGTCGAGCCGATCTCGACGACGTACCGCGGCTGGACGGTGCACGAGCTTCCACCGAATGGCCAGGGGATCGCGGCGCTCGAGATGCTCAACATCCTCGAGAACTTCTCGTTCGCCGCCGGCCAGCATAACAGCGTGCGCTCTCTGCACCTCATGATCGAAGCGAAGAAGCTCGCCTACTCGGACATGCAGCGGTACGATGCTGACCCTCGCTTTGCCAGGATTCCGACTGAAGGACTCCGCGCAAAGGCGTTCGCGAAACAACGGGCATCGCTGATCGACTCGATGCGCGCGAATTGCACGGTTCCCGCCGGCGTGCCGCAGGGCACGGACAATGGGACGACGTACCTGAGCGTGGTGGATGGCGAGGGCAACATGGTGTCGCTCATCCAGAGCAACTACTCCACGGTGGGTTTCGGCTCAGGACTCGGCGTCGCCGGCGCGGGCTTTGTCTTCCACAATCGCGGTGGCGGCTTCACACTCGACAAGTCGTCGCCGAACGTCTTAGCCGGCAGAAAGCGGCCACTCCACACGATCATCCCGGCGTTCATGGAAAAGGGTGACGTGCGCGTGGCGTTCGGCATCATGGGCGGATGGAACCAGGCGCAGGCGCACGCGCAGTTCGTGTCGAACATCGCGGATTACGGAATGAACATCCAGGGCGCGCTCGACGCCGCCCGCTTCTCGAAGGAGACGTTCGCGGGATGTGATGTGAATCTTGAATCGCGGATTTCCGAGGCCACGCGCAAGGAGTTACAGGTGCGCGGACATGTGCTCGTCATGCGGGGGGACTACTCGTCAACGCGCATGGGCGCGGGCCAAGCGGTGATGCGAGACTTTTCGACGAAGGTGAACTTCGGGGCGTCGGATCCGAGAAAGGATGGCGCGGCGGTGTCGGAGTTGCGAGCTGTTGGCGGGTCTCGGAAGAGAAGCCAGTAGACGCTCTGTGCTGGCCCTTCGCTCCGCTCACGGGCGACAAAGTCAGGTCAGAAGTGCGCCACTCAATGCAGGCCCTTCACGAACGTCACGAGCGCATCCCGCTGCGCGGCAACCGTCCCGGACGCACCGAACAGATGAATGAACAGCATTCCGTTCGGAGTCTCGGCAATCGCTGCAACAAGGGTCTGGCCCGGCTTCGCATTGGCGACGTCCCCCGCCCCGACGCCGCGCGCATACGTTCCGCGATATTCGGCGTAGGTGACCGGAAATGCGCCAGAAGAATCGCGCGTCACTTTTTCGTAGACCGCGGCACCATCCGGATTCGAGAACTGGCTCTTCCACCGCTCCGTGTTCGCCGCGACTGTCCCGCCCTGCCCCTTCCCGAAGAAATACACGATCACCTCGGCACCGGGCGCAACGAATTCCGCCAGCCGCATCGAGGAGGCCGGGGCGCGGGTCACCCAGCTTGAGGGAGCGGTGGTGCGGTATCCGAGGAGCGTGACCTCGGACTGCGCGCTGGCGACGACCGGTATCGCGCAGAGGAAGCCCACGATGCACCGCAGAGGAGTGGCTGACATGACTGTCCGATGTGAGGATGACGGAATATGTCGCGGTCACTGGCTCCACGGCAGCCGACGCGTAGCTTTTCTACCACTGACTGCATGCCGCCAATCGCGGCGACTTCCGATTTTCCCATTGTGCCCATGACATCATCTCGCAGACTCACCGCCATCGGTCTCATTGCGGTGGCGGCCGCCGCGCCGTCGCACGCGCAGACGACGACGTTCCCCAAGAGCAATCCCACCATGGAACGCATCTGGCGCCTTGGCATGGACAGCTCGCACGTGCAACAGCTGTCTCAAGTGCTGTTCGATTCCATTGGTCCGCGCCTGACTGGTAGCCCTGGGCTCACTCGGGCGAGTGACTGGGTCATCGGCCAGTACAAGGCGTGGGGCATCGAGGGGAAGCGCGAACAGTACGGAACATGGCGCGGCTGGCGCCGCGGGTACTCGCACATCGATCTCGAGCAGCCGCGCGTCCGCTCCCTCGCGGGGACGATGCTGGCGTGGAGCCCGGGAACCAACGGCAAGCCCGTGAAGGCAGAAGTCATTACCCTCCCGAAGTTTGCGGATAGCACAGAATTCGTGAAATGGCTGCCGAAAGCAAAGGGCAAGATCGTGATGCTCTCGCCGGCGTGGCCGACGTGCCGACCGTCGGAGGACTGGAATCGATTTGGGACAGCGGCCTCGATTGCGCGGATGGATAGCGCCATCGGCCGGATGCAGGCTGATTGGGCCGTGACGACCGGCGACAGCACGAAGCTCTATCGCGGCACGGGTTATAACCTTGCGCTCGGAACGGGGACGCTCGGCACACGCCTCGAGAAGGCGGGTGTCGTTGGGACGATCACTTCGCGCAACAAGCTCAGCGGCTTCAACAATCCGTTTGCGGCACCAGGTGGCGGTGGTGGTGGTCGCGGCGGACGTGGTGGCGGTGGCGGCAATCCACCTGGATCGGCCAGCGCGCGCGGTGGTGGCCCGGCCGCGAGCCTAGCACAGGGTGGCGGCGGTCGTGGTGGCGCGGGTGGAGCGCAGGGCGCCGGCGGATGGGGCACGATCGAAATCTTCGAGACGTACAACACCAAGGCTCCCGCGGTGACACTCGAGTGCGAGGACTATGGTCTCGTCTACCGCTTGGCGGAGAACAACCAGAAGCCGGTGGTGCGGCTGGATCTGGACGCATCGCTGCTTGGCGAAAAGCCGGCGTTCAACACCATCGGGATCATCAAAGGAACGGAGAAGCCCGATGAGTACGTGATGCTCTCCGCGCACTTCGACTCGTGGGATGGCTCTTCGGGCGCGACGGACAACGGAACGGGCACGATGATGGCGATGGAAGCAATGCGCATTCTGAAGCTCGCCTACCCGAATCCGAAGCGCACGATCATGGTCGGTCACTGGGCAAGCGAGGAGCAAGGCCTCAACGGCTCCACGGCGTTCACAGAAGATCACCCGGAAGTGATGAAGGGCCTGCAAGCGCTCTTCAATCAGGACAATGGAACGGGGCGCGTACAGTCATTGGGTTCGTCCGGGCTCCCCGACATTGGGCGCCATCTCAAGCAGTGGTACAGTGCGCTGCCGAGCTTCTTTACGGATAGCATGAGCTCGAACGTGGTGTCGTGGTCGTTCGATGACCGGGCGCCCGGCAACCCAGGCGGCACGGATGGCGCAGTCTTCACGTGCAAGGGCGCGCCGTCGTTCGGCATGGGCGCGGTAGGCTGGAACTACGGCACGTATACCTGGCACACGAACCGTGATACGTACGACAAAGTCGTGATGGACGACCTGAAGCACAATGCGACGCTCGCCGCGATGATGATTTATCAGGCGTCTGAAGACCCGGAGTTCATCAAGCGCGATAAGTCAGCAGGTACTTGGCCGGCAAGTTGCGGTAATGCCCCACGCAAGACCAAGCCGCGCCTGTAGAACGCGCCTGTCGCCCGCCGGTGGCTAATCGTCATCCGGCAGGCGCACGGCACCAAGCTTCGTCGTCCTCTTAGCATATGCCTTAGGCGCTCCCGCCCCATCGCGCGGAGCGCCTTTCTTTTTCGCGGCGGCCTTCTTCTTCCCGAACTGTGCGTTGGAGGACTTACGTCCGCGGCCTGCTTTACCTCCCTTCATCACAGCCTCCGTAGACGGTTCCCGTTGGGGGACAGCAGGTGCAGATCCCTCGACTCGCTTCGCTCGCTCGGGATGACATTCACCTTTACCATACCACGGGAACGCCGTAGCGCTCGAATTCGCCATCGCATGACACGAGCGAGAGCCGCTCAGCTGCGGCCGTTGCGATGAGCAACCGGTCAAAGGGATCGCGGTGATAGGGCGGAAGCGCGGCCACTGCGGCGACGTGCTTCAGGTGAATTGGGAGAAGCCGGAACCGGAGCGCGGCGAGGCCCTCGGTGAATAATGTTTCGATCGGCGCACCAAGATGCACGCGGCCGAGCCCATTCAAGATCGAGAGCTCCCACGCGCTCGTGAGGCTGACGTACACTTCCGATGCATCGGCGACCACCGAGCGCGCGCGGAGGGAGAGCTTCTCGGGTTGGGCGAGCGACCAAACGAACGCGTGGGTATCGAGCAGGAGTCTCACGGCTTCCGGGAACGCCCCGGCTTGGCGCCCTTCTGCACGTTCTCCGCAACGCGCCGTGGTTGCGCGACCGGCGCGCTGGACAGTGGCGGGAGTTCGCCGCCGATACCCTCGAACGCGTCGAGCAGCCACGGCGGCGACTCGAGTGCGTCGTCGGACAACCAGATTTTGCCCGCGTAGAGGCCGAGTGGGCGAGATGTCGATTCCACGCCGTACGGTACGAGCTTGGCTACGGGTACTCCGTCTTTCGCGATCACGATTTCCTCCCCGTTTGCGACGCGAACCAACAACTTCGAGAAGTTAGTCTTGGCGGCGTGCACGTTCATCATCTCTTTCATGCGGCCTCGTATCAAAAGAGCGCAGTGTTTCGCGCTTAGTCTATCAGTTAGTCTATATGCTAGTCTATTGGTTGCTGGGGGGCAAGGACGCCCAGGCTCGAGTGCAAAAAAAAGCCGCCCGCCTAGCGGCGGACGGCCTCTTCCGGTGCATCAGATCGCCGAGCCTAGCGCACGCAGGCGCTCGCGACGCCACGGGCACCTTGCGCTGGCTGCGCGACAACCTCCGCTTTCGGCCACGCGTTGTCCGCAGGCTCTCGATCCGGGAAGCGACAGCCGGGATCGAGTACCACGCGCTCGATCTTGCGCGCGCCGAAGTTAAGATCGGCCTTGAAGGTGCGGCTGCCCGCGAACCAGACATCCACCGGCCAGGTCACCAGCGCCGTCACACTGTCGACCATCGTTGCGTTTGGCATCTTCTTGATCGCCGGACCTTTCGCCGCGAACTGGACTTTCAACACGACAGGCGAGGGCATCTGCCCGTCTTGCCGAACCGTGACAGTGGTCTTGCCGCCAGCCGTCGCAACGCTCTGGATCGAACCGTCCACGCTTTCCGTGGTGAAGAGCCAGTAGTACCAGAACCAACCCAGATCTTTCTTGAGCGCGTTGTTCATGAAGAACATGTAGTCCCACGGGGACGGATGCTTGAAGAGCCACGTCTTGCCCCAGTCGCTGTGCGCGCGTTGCACCGCGGAATCGCCCACGATGCCGCCCAGCATCGAGAGCATAAGGGGCGTCTTGGAGTACGTGGTGAATCCGTAGCGCGACGGGCCATCATAATTCGCATTCCACATCATCGGCGGCTCGGCCTCATCGCCGCTCACGGAGCCATAGGATTGGCCCAGACGGTCGAGTACGGGCTGTGTCTTGTTGCGGTCCGCGGCGGACAAGATGTTCATGTACTGGTTGAACCCTTCGTCCATCCATCCATACCACGTCTCGTTGTTGCTGACGGCCATGGGCCACCACTGGTGGCCGGTCTCATGATCGGCCGCGCCCTGGTTGGAGTTGATGACCATGGGGTACTCCATTCCAGCGCTTGGTCCGTCCTGAAGCGTCAGCTGCGGGAACTGATACGGGAACCAGAGCTTGGAGTAGAACTCCAACGCGTGCTTCGCGAGAGGACCGGCGTTGGTGAACGACGGCGCGTTGCCCGGCAGGAAGTACATATAGACCGGCACAGCGCCCTTCTCAGGAATGTTCGCGCGCGTTGCGGTCCAGTTGAACTTCTTCGCCGTGGCCCACGCGAAGTCGTTGACGGTATCTGCGACGAAGTGCCACACGAGGCGGTCGCCCGCTGCGGTCGCCTTCCCAGCTCCGACCTCATCGCTCCCCACAATCGTGCGCACTTCATCCGACTCGAGCACGTGTGAGAGTCGCTCACGCGCCGTAGCGGTCAATACCTCTTGTGGATTCTGAAGCACGCCCGTACCGCTGACGATCCAGCCGGCCGGTGCGTCGATGCTCACGTCGAACCTGCCGAAGTTGTTGTAGAACTCGGACGGACCGACGTACAGTTCCGGGTCCCAGCCGCGGAGGTCGTCATAGACGGCGACGCGGGGATACCACTGCGTGGGCTGGTAGAGCGTATCAGCCCAGCGCTGTGTCATGCGATGGTTCTGTCCCGGCCCGCCCGGGACCTTGTGGCTCCACTCGATCTCGAGCGACGCTCGCCCCTTGGCGGGGATGGCGCTGAGGAGAGCGATCGTGGCGCGCGTTGAGTTGAGTCCGGTCATGCGGTTCTCCGTCGGCGCGGCTGGAGCACCACCACCACGGCCACCGCCGCGGCCGCCTGCGGGCGGATTGAGATTCACCGGCTGCCCGTTCACCGTCACGCGAGTGATGGCGAATCCGTCGGTCGGTTCCGCGGGCACCCACGGCGCCGCATGCGGGCTCTGGAACAGGAAGAGATTCTGATCGAGCCGCATCACGATGCTGCTCAACGAATCGCTCGTGTTGTTCTGGACGACGATCGTCTCACGCCCGGTGATGCGTGACGTCGAGGGGTCGATGCGCGCGTTGATGGTGTAGTCGGTGCGCAGTTGCGCGTAGTTGCGTCCGGGACGTCCGGTCGAGTCGCGCGTACCCCCGGCGAACGCCTTGCGAATCGCGTTCGTCATGGGGATGTCGCGGCGGACGGCGCGTTCGGGAAGTTTGGTCGCCTGTGCGGAGATGGTCGAACCGGCGAGCGACAGTAAGGCCAGAGAAAGGGTCGAACGAACGAACATGGAGGCTCCTATGGGGTCGCCGAAAACGTATCGCGCAGACAATGACGGCGCGACGGCGTTGAAGAGAAAGGTGCGGGTTGGCCGGATCATCACGGAGACGGCCGGATCTTCACGCTTGACCAGTGCAGTTTCCGTCGCATCCGTGAAATCCGCTCCTCAAGCGATTGATTACAACACGATCTGTTTGACTAGTCTGACCAGACTCTGTATCATTTATCATGAGCGATGAATACTCACTATACGATGCGAAGGCGAACTTCTCGAAGATCGTGCGTCAGGTCCGCGAGGGTGGACCATCGGTCGTCGTCACGGTACACGGCGAACCGGCAGTCGAGATCCGCGCGTATAAGCCCCTGCCGACTGAAATCGAGGCTCGCTGGGCTGAGATGACAGCGCGCGGAATCCTTTCTACTGCGAAACGCAGTCCGAAAGACCTCGTATACGAACCAGGCCCTTCGCGGCCAGGCGGTCTCCAACGATTTCTAGACGAGCGGGACCAAGATTGACCGCTCGCGCGTATGTCGACTCGTCGTGCATCGTTGCCGTTGCCCTGCGGGAGCTCACCGCTAAAGACGTGATCCAGCAACTGCGCGAATTTGCGGAGTTAAGCTCCAACCCGTTGCTCGACGCGGAAGTACGCGCGGCCTGCGCACGCGAACACGTTCCCCTTCCAGCGGCGACGCTCGAGACAATTAAATGGACCCAGATGACGCGCCCGCTTTCCTCGGAGATCGATCGGGTCCTCTCAGCCGGATATTTGCGCGGTGCGGATTGCCTTCACGTCGCTACCGCCCTCTATCTGTCGCCTGATCCTGAACAGCTGACATTCATGACGCTCGACCTTCGGCAACGGGCAGTCGCAGACACGCTCGGCTTCAAGACCTGACCGTTCTTCACGTCAGCTCTCGCCCCTTCGTCTCGGGTATTCCGAGCCATCCGACCGCGCCAAGCAGATACGCGGCGCCCGCCAGCAGGAACGCGACTCCGAAGCCGTGTGACGTGGCAAGTTTCCCCACCGTGAACGGCGCCATCGCGCTCGCCACTCGGCCGAGATTGTACGTGAACCCCTGCGCGGACGCTCGAATCGCCGTTGGGTAGATCTCGGCGGTCACCGCACCAAATCCGCTAAAGAAGCCCGTGCCGAAGAACGCGACGAATGGCCCGAGGATGACAAGAATCCATGGATTCTTCATCACGCCATACAGCGGCAACAGAATGCTCGCCATGATCAGATACGCGACGTACACGCGCTTCCTGCCGATTGCATCGGTGATGTAGCCAAACGACACGTAGCCGAGCCACATGCCAACCTGCATGGCGACGACGAGCCACGACATCATCTCGGTGCTCAACCCCACGCCGCCCTGCGACGGTGCAAGCGAGAGATAGGCGGGAATCCACCCATTCAGCCCCCACCAGCCGAAGAGGCAGCAGGCATTCATGAAGGTGACTGCCGCGGTGAGTCGCAGCATCTTCCCCTTGAACATGTCCGAGTAGCGGCTCGCACCGGCCGCTGCCGCAGTCGTGCCGCCGGCCAACTTCGCCCGCCGGTGCTCGAGCCACACTTCCGGCTCTTCGACGTTCCGCCGCACCCAGAGGATGAAGAAGGCGGGCAGAATCCCGATGAAGAACACGGTGCGCCACCCCCAGCGCGGAAGCACGAAACCGACCACCATGGCGGCCGCGGCGAAGCCGATCGCCCAGGAGCTCTGCATGAATCCGAGCGCACGACCCCGATGCTTCGCGGGCCACGTCTCAGAGACGAGCGCTGCGCCACTCGCCCACTCGCCCCCCATCCCGAGTCCGAGCAGCGCGCGGAAGATGGCAAACTGCCACAGTGTCTGTGACAATCCGCACGCGGCGGTGAAGACCGAGTAGATCAACACGCTCGCCATCAGGGCGCGCGTTCGTCCGAATCGGTCGGCGATGTACCCGAACGCGAGCCCGCCCGCCGCGCCGCCGAGCAGGGTGATCGAACCGAGCGCGCCAGCCTGTGTCTTGGTGAGGCCGAGTTCCTTGATCACGGTGGCGAGCGTGAGCGAGAACAACATCACGTCGAAAGCGTCCAGCGCCCAGCCCAACGCGGCAGCGATGAGCGCACGTCTCGATCGTTTGTCGGCAACGCGCCACCAGCCGAAGAGTCCTGCGTCTGATTCCAGCTCGTCCTCCCGAAAGGGTCGCGCAATATGAGGACGCGTCGCCTTGCCAGCGAGCCCGGCGATTCGTAAATCAGGGCGAGCAGAATCCTTCCCCGGACGCAGAGCCCTATATGTCGCGCTCCCTCCGCCTCAGTTGCGCAGCCGCCGTTCTCGCCCTTGCAGCCGGCCGCCCCGTCATCGCCCAAACGCCGGAGCCCATCAAGTTCGCCCGACTGCCTGGCGTGGCAAACGATGGCCGCGTGGCCTTCACGTATCAGGACGACATCTGGGTCGTCGACGCCGACGGCAGCAATCCCCGACGGATCACATCGCATCTCGCGCGCGATTTTTCACCGCGCTTTTCGCCTGACGGCAAGTGGATCGCCTTCACGAGCGCGCGCAACGGCAATAACGATGTCTACGTCGTGTCGTCGAGCGGAGGGGAGCCGAGGCAACTGACGTGGTTCGGCGGCAATGACGACGCCCTCTATTGGACGCCGGACGGCAAAGGCATCGTCATGGCCAGTGCCCGCGGCGCCGGCGCGTGGGGCTCCCCGCTCTACGTACAGGCAGTTGATGGGGGGATCGCGAAGCCACTCGGCATGGGGATCGCGCGCGCGGGCATGATCAGCCAGGATGGCGCGAACATCGCCTTCAATCGCAACCTGCCGTCGGCGTGGCGCAAGGAGTATCGCGGCAATGCCGCTGCGACGATCGCCGTGATGAACGTGAAGAGTGGCGAGATCACCGAGGTGACGAACACCGACATCAAGCAGTTCAAGACGATGTCGAACAACGTCTTCCCCATGTGGGGCGCCGATGGAATGATCTATTTCGCCACGGAACGCGACGGACCGTACAACCTCTGGCGCATGCCGGCCAAGGGTGGCGCGCCGCAGCAGGTGACGAATCACCGTGAAGGTGGCGTGTTCTTCCCGTCCATCTCCCCTGATGGAAAGCACATCGTCTATCAGAACGACTTCGATCTCTACACGATCGACGTGCCGAGCGGAAAGCCGAAAAAGCTGACGATCGCCATGTCGTTCGACCCGAAGGACAACGATATCTCCATCCTCGCGGTGCAGAACCGCGCCGAAGGATTCAGCATTTCCCCCACAGGCGATTACATGGCCGTCGACTATCATGGCGAGATCATGATTGTGCCGACGGAATCGGGCGTTGGCGAGAAAACGCAGGTCACGAACTCGGCGTGGCGAGATCAGGCCGAGGAGTATTCTCCCGACGGGAGGAAGATCGCGTACATCTCGGATGAATCGGGCGATCAGGAGGTGTGGGTCTACGACATTGCGAGCGCGACGCGCAAGAAGTTGTCGAAGTATCCGTCCGAGAAGGGCGGCATCACGTGG
This sequence comes from Gemmatimonadota bacterium, assembly GCA_040389905.1. Lineage (GTDB taxonomy): Bacteria > Gemmatimonadota > Gemmatimonadetes > Gemmatimonadales > Gemmatimonadaceae > AG11. Next base: position 78,064 of record JAZJZK010000022.1, read on the forward strand.
GCGCCGAATTCGCAGAAACTCGCGTACACCGCCGATAACAGAATCTTCGAAGTGGATGTCGCATCGGGTGCGCCGCGCGAACTCGCACACAATGAGGCCGGCGGATTCGTCGTTGATCAATACTCCGCCGATGGCAACTGGCTTCTGTATAGCAGGAGCGACGACGAACAGAACGCAGACGTGTACCTGTATGACATCCGCGCGAAGAAGGCGATCAACGTGACACAGAGTCCGTGGACGGAACGCGCCGCCGCCCTCACGCCTGACGGAAAGACCGTCGTCTTCACGTCCAATCGGGATGGCACGTCCACGCAACTGTATGCCGTCGCACTCACGAAGATCGCCGAAGATCCCAACGATCCACTGGTGCGTGAACGCATTCGTCGCACCACGGTTGCTGGAGGGCGCGGCGGCCGCGCTGGCGGGGCTCCCGCCGAGGATGCGGCGCCTTCCGTGGACGGCGCCAGCATTCGCGTGGACGCCGAGGGAATTGAACGTCGCGCCGTAGCACTGACGAGCGGTGGAACGAGCGTGGGAAGCTTTTTCCTTTCGCGCGACGGGCGGACGGTGTTCTTCTCGATCGGAGGCGGAGGTGGAGGCCGTGGCGGTGGCAGGGGCGCAGCGCCGGGCGGAGCAGACAACTCGCAGAATGGACTCTACTCGGTCGGGATCGATGGACGTGATCGCCGTCGTGTGGCCGCCGGCACCTTCGCAGGCATGCAGCCGACCGCAGACCGCCGTTTCATCTACTTCCGCGGACAAACGGCGAATGCTGGAGGCGGCGGCGGCCGCGGCGGTGGAGCGCCCGCCGAGGTTGGCTTCCCGATCGAGCGGCTGGCGATTGGCGCTGGTGGCGGTGGTGCCGCCGCTGCGAGCGGTGGCGCGGGTGGTGGCCGCGCCGGTGGTGCGGGCGACGCCGTGTCATTCGCCTTCAACGTGAAGGTCGATCGGCGCAAGGAGTGGCAGCAGATCTTCGACGAATCGTATCGCGTGATGAAATACCGCTACTACGACCCGAAGATGCATGGGAAGGATTGGACGGCGATCAAGGCGAAGTACGAGCCCCTCCTCAAGTACGCCGGAACGAATGAGGATGTCTACGACATCGCCAACGCGGCGATCGGCGAACTGAGTTCGTCACACACAGGAGTGACCGGCCCGCCATCCACCTCGCTCGACCGAACGTATACAACGAAGTATCTCGGATTCGAACTCGAGCCGAGCGGCGCGCAGTATCGCGTGTCGCACGTGTATCGCGACGGGCCGGCGGACAAGGACTGGATCGACATCAAGAAGGGCGACTACGTGCTAGCCGTCGACGGACAGGACATCAAGGCTGGGGACGACTACTGGAAAATTCTCAGCAGCACGGAAAACGACTACGTCCCCGTCAAAGTCTCGCGATCGGCGGATGGTGCGAACGCGAAAACGTTCCGCATCGCGACCGCGGCGAATCTCACGAACATCAAATACGAGGAGTGGGTCGCGAACAATCGCGATTCGGTGGACAAGGCGACGGATGGGCAGATCGCGTACGTGCACATCCGGGCCATGGATCAGCCATCGCTCGATCGCTTCAAGAACGAGATCGACCGCTTCTGGCAGAAGAAGGGGATCATCGTCGACATCCGGAACAATGGCGGTGGCAACATCGACCAGGAGCTCCTCGATATTCTCGAGCGGCAGCCGTATCAGTTCTGGAACAGCCGGAATGGCTCGCGCGTGTGGGGGCGCCGCCCTCGCCAGGCGATTGTCGGGCCGAAGGTGATGATGATCAACTACCGCTCCGTCTCCGATGCCGAAGTCACGCCGGCAGGATTCAGGCAGTTGGGGCTCGGGCGCATCGTTGGAAACCCGACGTCCGCCCAGGTGATCGCCACCGGGAGCTACCCGCTGATCAATGGCGGCGCGATTCGTACGCCAGGCTCGCTCGTGGTCAGCTGGGATCCGACGAAGCCGAACAACTATGGGTTCGATCTCGAAAACTACGGTGTGCCGCCGGACGTGTGGATCAAGAACTCGCCGGCCGACGAGGCCAAGGGAGTCGATCGCGAGCTCAAGGTGGCGATCGATGAAGCGATGCGGATGTTGAAGAACCCCGGCCCCAAACCCATCCCGTAGCGTTGTCCGGAGGGGCGCGCATCCAGGTGCGCCCGTCTCCGCGAATTCCAGTCACCGAGTCCGTCTACAAGGACGGGACGGGGTCATGTCCACCAGAAGATGGCGGACACGGCCGGTATAGCGTATGATCGTGGCGCCCACCCATTCGTTTGTTCCCCGTACAAATTCGTTTGCCTTCACATGGTGAGTCCGATGCGGCGACTTGCAGCGCTGGCGTTTTGCGCGCTCTTTCTCACACCCTCCGCCGCCAAGGCACAAGTTGTCTTGCTCCGAGAGGGATCGACACTACGGGCACAGGTGGCGCCAAACGGGAAGATCGCCGTTCCCGTCGTGGTCGACTTGTCGAACGGTGCGGGTACCAACGTCAGCGCACTGACTCTCTCCCTGAACTGGGCGACGAGTCGTCTCACGTTCGACTCGGTGAAGACGGGAGGCTTCGGCTCTCTTACATCGAATACGTCGGGGGCGTCCACCGGCTCCCTCGCGCTGTCGATGTTCGATGCCAGCGGCACGACGTCGACATTCACAATGGCGACGGTGTACTTCACCGCGTCCGCGACGCCCGGCGGAGCGCGCGTCACCATGAATCCAACCGTCGCGGGCAATGACGTTGGCACCAGTATCCTGTCACTCTTCCGGCTCCAGGATCTCGACGTCTGCGTGGCGACCAGCGGTCTCTACGGCGACTCCAACGGCGACGCTAACGTCAACATCATCGACGCACAGCAGATCGCCCGGTTCAGTGTGGGACTCTCGGTGGCGAACAGCACGGCGCTGAACGCGAACGGAGACGTAACGGCTGACGGCAATATCAACATCATCGACGCACAACAAATCGCGCGATACAGCGTGTCGCTTTCTGCGGCCGCCCGCGTGAATACCACGTACTTCACCGCCGCTGCCCTGAATGCGCTGGCCATGAGTCAGGGCACGGGCACGGTCAGCATCGGCGGCACGCTCCAGCTCACGGCGCTGCTGACGGACGCTTCGAATAACTCCCTCGCCGGGTGTTATCCAGTGACGTGGAGTTCGCTGCAGCCAACCTTCGCGAGCGTCGATTCCACCGGACGCGTGGTGGGCAACAACACCGGCTCGGCGACCATTACCGCCGGCGCCGGCGGAAAGAGCGCGACCGCCACGATCACGATTGGCAACGTCTCGGGACCACCGGCGTCGATTGCCATGGCGCAGGGCGATCAGCAGTGGTCGTACGCGAGCAACTCCGTACCGGTGCTGCCGCAAGTGCTCGTGAAGGATGCATCGCAGAATCCCGTCCCGAATGTCGCGGTGACGTTCACCGCGAGCGCCGGCACGTTCAATGGAGGCGCGCCGCTGATCGTCAACACGGACGCCAACGGACTCGCCTCTGCCTCGAATTGGGTTGCTCCAGCGACCGGCGCGACCGCCATCATGACCGCGTCCATCGCGGGTGGTTTGTCAGCAACGGCGACGGCAAACATCCTGGCGGCGGCGAGTGCGCAAACCACGTGCATCTACGACGGTTGGAGCTCGCGCTGCTGGGGAGTCGGCACTCGCGGCCAGCTGGGCAACGGCGCCAACACGTCCAGCGCGAGTCCTGGCGCGGTTTCTGTTGGCGCAACCGGGATGAAGGTCGCCACCAAGACGGCGTGGGGCGATCACTTCTGCGGTCTCAATAGCTCTGGCGCGGCCTATTGCTGGGGCTGGAACACGGCGGGCCAGCTCGGCGACGGCACCCGGACGGATCGCAATGTCCCGACGCTGGTGAGCGGTAGCCTGACCTTCCGGAGCCTCGCAACCGGATCGCAGCACACGTGCGGTGTCACGCTCGCCGGCGAGGTCTATTGCTGGGGTGTGAGCACGCTGGGCCAACTCGGCGACGGAAGCCTGGGTGCCCAGCGGCTGGTCCCAACGAAGGCGAATACACCGGCGGGCATCGTGTTTACGCAGGTGGCCACTGGTAACAATCATACCTGCGCCGCGACGGCGGCGGGCGACGTGTACTGCTGGGGCGTCAACAACAATGGACAGCTTGGCGACGGCACGATCTCGACGACGCCACGCCCAACCCCGGCGCTGATCACCGGCGGCCTCAAATACCCGATTATCTCGGCGTCGCCGAGCGGGACGTGCGGACTGACGTCTGCGGGTGCGGCGTACTGCTGGGGCGGAAACGGCAGCGGCCAACTCGGGAACGGGACGTTCGTGAACAGTGCGACGCCAGTTGCCGTGCAGGGTGGACTCGTCTTCAGCAACATCACGTCGGGCAACGGCCGCGCGTGCGGAGAGCGCGGCTCGCTTGGCGAGGAGTACACGGTGTGGTGCTGGGGCTTCAACGGCGGCGCGCTCGGTGATGGAACGAGCGTCAACCGGCCGAGCCCAACGCTCATTGGGCCAAGCATGCAGCAGCTCTTCCATGGTGGCACTTCAAGCCCGAATTACGCGTGTGGTGTGCAGCCTGGTGGTGGTCAAATATTCTGCTGGGGTGCCAATGCCAGTGGGCAACTCGGCTTTGGGAGCACGAGCACCACAGCCCAGAGCTCACCAGACTTGGTTGCCCGCGCCGGTGCGACCGCGGGTGCCCCATCGGCGATGGGGCCAGGTGACAGTGGGCAATCGCAGAGTGCGGCGGCATCCACGGCGCTTCCCGTGGCTCCCATTGTGCTCGTGGGAGACGGTCTCGGAAACTTGCTCCCCAACGTCACGGTGACGTGGACGGTTCTGTCGGGTGGAGGAAGTGTCACCAACCCAACGTCGCAGACGGGCGCGGACGGCACGGCGACCAGCGGCGGATGGACGCTCGGTCCGACGCTCGGAATGCAGAAGATGCAGGCCACGGTGTCCGGCATCATCGTCAATGGCAGCCCTGCTCCGCCGCTCCGGCAGACGTTCATCGCGTATGCGACAAACGCACCCGCGCTTGCAGTGAAAATTTCCGGCGACAGCGCCTGGAACTCGACCAATACGCAGGCCAACAACCACATCATTCCAATGGTGGTCAAGGTCACGGACGGTTCGAGCAACCCCATTGCCAACGTCACGGTGACATTTGCCCTCGGCGCAAACAGTGGAAGCCTCGGCGCGTCATCGGAGGCAACCATCCTTACAGACGCGGCCGGACTCGCCACATTGCCCGCGAATGAGTGGATTCCGACGACGTCCGGAACGAGCACACTGACCGCGACCGTCGCGGGTATTGCCACGCCGCTCGTGTTTACACACTTCACGGCCACGACGTCTGCCAGCTTCGGGTTGGCGTCGTGCGAACTCACCAACGCCGGCGCGGCGATGTGCGCTGGGTTGAACGCGAATGGGACCGTCGGCGATGGGACGAACACAAACAGATCGACGTTTGTCCCGGTGAGCGGAGGTTTGGTGTTCACGTCGCTTGCTGAAGGTGTTGGCAGCCACAAGTGCGCGCTCGTGGGTACCACCGCGTATTGCTGGGGCTACAACGGGCTTGGCCAGCTTGGCGATGGTTCGTTCGTTGATCGCAACGTGCCGACGGCAGTGTTGGGAGGGCTGGCGTTCTCGAAGCTCTACACGCAGGGAATGACTACGTGCGGGCTTACGACATCGTCATTGCTGTACTGCTGGGGCTGGTCGGGGACGGCCGGCTGGGGTATCGGTGAAGCGCAACGCGGTCGCCGGTTCAATGTGCCTACGCTCGTGAATACCGAGGGCAACACGTTCACGAAGATCGCTGTCATGGACGATGCCGTGTGCGGGTTGACTGGAGCGGGTGCCATCAAGTGCCGCGGCCGTGCCCTCGCAAATGGCGACGGCACATCCGACCAGCGCGTGACGTTCTCGACGTGGTCGGGCGGGCCGTGGAGCGACGTCAGCACGGGTAACAACAGCATGTGCTCGCTCGACATCACCGGACTCGCCTTCTGTCTTGGCTCGGATCAAGGCGGCGCGCTCGGCATCGGCACGGGCGGAGTCGGTTCTCGCACGGTGCCGACGCAGACACTGGGCGGCACCACGTTCGCCAGCATTCACGTGCAGAACTTCAGGGCCTGCGCGCGGCGCGCCAATGGAGAGCTTTGGTGCTGGGGACTGAACAACGGCACAGGCACGTCAGCGGTCGTCGACCGCCCGACGCTCGTTCCTGGCATCACGGTCACATCGGTACGGCAGGAGACCTTCCGGAACGCCTGCGCGAAGGTGGCGAATGGGCAACTCTACTGCTGGGGCCCGAACGTCGTCGGATCGACTGGGGTCGTGGGTGACGGAACGGGAATCGATCGCCTGTCACCGGTCGCCGTGGTTGGTTGGCCGGATGGGCCGGCCGCCGGCACGGCTGCGGCGATTTACGTGGGACAATCCGCGTACACGGGCATTGTTGGCGCCGCCGTGTCCCCGCTGCCGTCGGTGACGGTCAAGGACCGGCTCGGAAATGCGGTCGCGGGAGCGAGCGTGACATTCAATGCGCCGGCCGGCAGCGGTACCGTCACGGGCGGAACCGTTGTAACGAACGCGAGCGGTGTGGCGACGGTTGGGAGTTGGACACTACCGTCGACCACGGGTACGGCGCGGCTGGATGTGACCACTACCGGTGTGCCACAGGCATCCTTTGTCGCAACCGTTTCTGCCGCGCCAAATACGATTACCATCACGGCAGGCAACAATCAGTACATGCCGGACTTCAGCACGAACGCGCAGGCCGCCAGTGTCACGGTGCTCGATGCGAGCAACGTACCGCTCGCCAATGTCGGCGTTACGTTTGCGGTCGCTGCTGGAAACGGGACGATCTCCGGCGGCTCGTCGATTGTCGTCGCAACGAATGCCTCAGGTGTGGCGACTGCCAACGGCATCTGGTCCGTCCCATTGGCGACCGGGACTGCGTATGCGATGACCGCGACGGCGCCCGGACTGCCTGCGGTCACCTTTACCGCGCGGCGTCTCGCGTTCAACAACAACTCGCCAAACAACCCCAACTCCACACAGTGCCGGCTTACGGTTGCAAAGGCCGCCTACTGCTGGGGTGGAAACACGACGGGCGCCGTGGGTGATGGCTCGGTCACCGGTCGCAATGCACCAGTGGCGGTATCTGGCGGCTTGACGCTCGATTCGCTCGCGAGGGGACCGTTCAACTTCCACAACTGCGGGCTGACGTCCGCAGGCCAGGCGTACTGCTGGGGTGCCAACGACGCCGGCCAACTTGGCAACAACTCACAAACCAACAGCCCCGTTCCGGTGGCCGTCGCTGGAGGTTTGACGTTTGTGTCCCTGGCGACTGGTCAACTCTCTACGTGCGGCGTCACCTTCACTGGCGCGATGTACTGCTGGGGTTGGGGAGGATACAGCCACCGCGGCGACGGCGAGCTGTACACCATACGGCTCGTGCCAACGCTCGTGAATACCGGCGGCCGTATCTTCGTCAACATCAGTATTGGCACGCGCGCAATCTGCGCGCTGGACGTCTCCGGTCAGGCGTTCTGCTGGGGCGAGAACTTCACCGGACACCTCGGGAACGGCAACACGACGAGTTCTACGGTGCCCGTTGCGACGAACACGGCGCTTCGGTTCAAGAGTCTCACCGCAGGGTTCGATCACACGTGCGGTTTGACATTGAGCAATACCGTTGCGTGTTGGGGCGGCAACTACAACGGACAGATCGGTAACGGCAACCTCGTCAACCAGTTCTCGCCGACGGTCGTCAGCGGGCTGACCGGTGTGCAAGAGGTCCGCTCCGGCGAGTCGCACGTCTGTGCGCGGACGAGCACGAGTGTCTACTGCTGGGGCTACAACGGCGGCGGGAATGTTGGGGACGGAACGACGACGAGTCCTCGCTCGACACCCGTGCAGGTCGCATTGGGCATCACGCCCGTCTCACTCGCGACGTTCTCGCGCGGTCTTTCCTGCGTGTCCACGAGCACGCAGTTGTACTGCTGGGGAAGCAGTCCCTTCGGCGTCGGCGATGGAACGGGATCCTCACGCACAGCGCCAACGGCGGTCATTTGGCCGGACGCACCTACCTCTGCCGCCGCAACGACGATACCGACCACGCCATTTACCATCACCGCAGCGGCGGGAGAGCTGCAAACGGTCCTTGTCCAGGTGAAGAACGCGGCCGGCACGCTGATGCCCAATGTGACGGTCAACTTCGTGGTCACATCGGGAGGAGGGGAGGTCACCGCTGGAACCGCGATTACGTCTCCGTCAGGAATAACCAGCACCGCATGGAAGCTCGCTGGCGCCGTTGGAACCGTGGGGACGCTCGAAATTCGCGTGACGGGAATCCCGACGGTCATTATCACTGGCACCGTGGTCGCTTCGGCGGGCTCTATTTCGATCACGGGCGGAAACGGCCAGTGGCTCCCGGACTTCTTCGGAGTCGGCACCTCGCCGACCGTCACGGTTCTCGATGCGAGCAGTGCACCGAGTGCTGGTACGACCGTCAACTGGCTTCCCCTGGCTGGAACGGTTTCCAATTTTGCGACGAACACGAACGCGAGCGGCGTGGCCACGTTGCCGAGCTGGACGACGCCGACCGCGATCGGCACGGCGTACACACTTCAGGCGAGCGCCACGGGTCTTCCTCCTGTGACGTTCACGACGCGACGCTTTTCGTGGGGTAACAATGGCGCAAGCAATCCCACGTCGAGCTTCTGCCGCCTGAATTCGTCCGGTGCGGCGCTCTGCTGGGGAGGCAACGCCCAGGGCCAGGTTGGTGATGGAACCAACACCAATCGGACAGTACCGACGGCGGTGTCCGGCGGGTTGACCTTCACGTCGCTCGCCAAGGGCGGCTTCGGTCTGCACAACTGCGGACTGACAGCGGGAGGACAGGCGTACTGCTGGGGCACCAATGAAGTGGGCCAGTTGGGTAACAACTCCCAGACCAACAGCAACGTGCCGGTACTGGTGTCTGGCGGCCTCACCTTTTCCCATTTGGCGACGGGAGGCGCTTCCACGTGCGGCCTGAGTGGCGGCGCGATGTATTGCTGGGGCTGGGGGAACTGGAGCTTCCGCGGCGACGGTGAGATCTACACCAACCGCTTGGTGCCGACCGCGGTGGCGACCGGGGGAAAGACCTTCGTCAGCATTGCAGTCGGTTTACGCGTGATCTGCGCGCTCGATGCCTCCGGCCAGGCGTACTGCTGGGGTGAGAATTACGCTGGCCAGCTTGGCACGGGCAACTTCACGTATTCCACGACGCCAGTCGCCACATCCACGAGTCTCCGCTTCACGAGCCTGTCGGCTGGCCACGATCAGGTGTGCGGCTTGACGACCACGAACACTGTGGCGTGCTGGGGCGCGAATGGTTCCGGGACGACCGGCAACGGCACAACCACGAATCAGACGACGCCGCTCGAGGTGGCCGGAATTACCGGGGCACTCGAAGTGCGCGGCGGCGAGACGTTCTACTGCGCCAGAACAAGCACGAAGGTCTACTGCTGGGGAAACAACGGCTCGGGTCAGATAGGCGACGGGACCTTCACCAACAAGTTGTCGCCTGTCGTCGCAATGACGGGTGTCGCCGCGTCGTCATTGCTGTCCTTCTCCAAGGGCGCGTCATGCGCCACCGCATCGTCGCAGATGTACTGCTGGGGCGGCGGACCGGGTGGTATCGGCGACGGCACCGGTTCGAATCGCACCGTCCCGACGGCCATCCAATGGCCCGAAGCGCCGGCGTCCGACGTGGCGACCACATCACCCATCACACCGAGTACGATCACCGGCGCCGCGGCGGTCGCGCAGACCGTCACGGTCCAGCTGAAGGGCAACCTCGGAGCACTCAAGGCCGGCGTCGGCGTCACATTCGTTGTGACGTCTGGCGGCGGATCAGTGCCCGGAGGCACGGTTACCACCGATGCCAACGGATACGCGAGTACGACGTGGACGCTCGCCGGCGCCATCGGTACGGTCGGCACGCTGGAGGCGCGAGTGACCGGAGTTCCCAGCCTCGTCTTTACCGGGACGGTCGTGGCGGGCGCCGGCTCGATCACGATTACGGGTGGAAACAATCAGTACAATGCGGACTTCGCCACGTTCACACTACCGCTGTCGGTCACGGTACTCGACGGGAGCAACGCTCCGATGGTCGGCACGACGGTCACATGGACGGTCACGGCAGGTAATGGCACGATTGGCACGACCGCTGTGAACACAGCCACAGGCGGGATCGCGACTCTGGGGTCATGGAGTCCACCGACGGCCATTGGAACAGCATACACACTGCAAGCGAGTGTACCCGGCCTTGCGCCAGTGACCTTCACGACGCGGCGGTTTGCATGGTCCAACAATGGCGCCAGCAACCCGACCAATGCGATGTGCCGCCTATCGGCCGGTGCCGCGTATTGCTGGGGCGGAAACACCCTCGGGGCGGTCGGTGATGGCTCTTTCACGAGCCGGACGGCCCCGACACTTGTCAGCGGAGGCATCACCTTCGCGTCATTGGCGAAGGGCGGTTGGGGCGCGCACAACTGCGGACTGACGGCAGCCGGACAGGCGTACTGTTGGGGAAGCAACGAAATGGGGCAGCTCGGAAACAATTCGCTCGCCAACAGCAATGTGCCGGTGCTTGTCTCGGGCGGATTGGCGTTCGCCCACCTGACGACGGGTCCGGTGTACACCTGCGGCATCACCACCGGAGGCGCGACATACTGCTGGGGCTGGGGTGGATCGAGCCTGCGCGGCGACAACGAGTTGTATACGATTCGCACGGTGCCGACCCTCGTGAACACGGGTGGCCGTACCTTCGTCAGTCTCGCTGCGGGATTGCGCTCGCTCTGCGGGCTCGACGTGTCGGGTCAGGCGTTTTGCTGGGGCGAGGGCGGTGGGGGTCAACTTGGCACCGGCACCACGAGCAGTTCAACGACTCCGGTCGCGACGTCCACTGCCCTTCGCTTCACGAGCCTGACGGCGGGCTTCGATCACACCTGCGGGCACTCAACGACCAACACCGTGGCGTGCTGGGGGTACAACGGGAATGGCGTCGTTGGAAATGGCACCACGATCAACCAGACCACACCGTTCGAAGTCGCGGTTTCTGGAGCGCTCGAGGTACGCGCAGGTGAACTGCACAATTGTGCCCGCACCAGCAGCAGCGTGTACTGCTGGGGCATCAACAGCTCTGGCCAGGTTGGCGATGGGACGACGACGGGACCGCGCACTTCTCCCGTGCTCGTCGCATCGGGCCTGACGGCGACATCGCTGCTGTCGTTCGCAAAGAATATCTCGTGCGCGGCGAACAGTACGCAGATGTACTGCTGGGGCAATTCATCGGGCGGTGTCGGTGATGGGACATTTACCCTGCGCTCAGTCGCGACCGCGGTTCGCTGGCCGGAGGCGCCGGAGTTCGATGCGGCAATGACGGTCGCGATTACCCCGGTAACCATCTCGGCGGCCGCTGGCGCTCCGCAGACCGTTACCGTGCAGGTGCGCACCGCTCTCGGCGTGCCGTTAGTCGGCGTGAACCTCAGCTTCGTCGTTACGAGCGGAGGAGGGAGTAGTACCGTCACAAGTGTCCAGACCGGCGCGGGGGGAAACGCCAGTACGTCATGGACGTTGGCCGGCGGCTCAGGCACCGTCGGGAAACTCGAGGCGCGTGTCAACGGGATTCCGACGCTGGTGATCACGGGGACGGTGCCTTAAGCGTCCACTTCAACGCGCATTGGCAACGCATTGGCGAATGGAGGGGCCCGTACCAGCGTTTGGTGCAGGCCCTCGCTTCGTTCAGGGCGACAAAACGACTACGATTGCGGGAATTCGGTGACGCTCTCCTCGCGCCATCATGTCATCCTTCCCGCGTGCCCACTTGCAAAAGACTTCCTCCGCCGAGCAGACTATGGCTATGCCTGCGATCCGTCGTCACTGGACGACTGCCGACGTGCGCGCCCTCACGAGCGAAGAGCGCGCGTGGCCGCGATACGAGCTCATTGATGGCGAACTGTTCGTGACCCCCGCGCCCGCGTCGACGCATCAGATCGCGTGTGCGGAACTCTGGCGCTTACTCGACGAATACCTCGAGCGCGAACCAGTCGGCATTGCGCTCACGTCTCCCTCCGATCTCGAGTTGCGCGAAGGAACCATCACGCAGCCCGACGTCTTCGTCTTGCCGCGAGAAACTGAGATAACCGGCGACGTCCTCCTGTGGTCCGACGTCAGGTCGCTCTTGCTCGCCGTCGAAATCCTCTCGCCGAGTTCAATACGCACGGACCGCATCAAGAAACGCGACTTCTATCTCGAGAACCACGTCGAGGAATACTGGATCATCGATGTAGACGCGCGCTTCGTCGAACGGTGGATGCCCCAGAAGGAGCATCCGGAAATCGTTCGACAAGTGCTCCGGTGGACGCCCGTTGGCGCCGCGCCGCTGGATATCGACCTCGTGAATTACTTCGATCGCATCAGGCACAAGACGAGCATTCTCACGAAACGCGATCAGCGCGCCGGCAACCAGTAGCTCACCGTGACGGCGAGGAAGTTGTCGCCGGTTACAGCTTTCAACGACTCCGAACCGTCGCGCTACCCCGCTGCGATCTCCTTCAGCGCCGCCACGAAGACATCGAGCTCCTTGGGGGTCGTGAACAATTGCGGCGTGACGCGCACTCCCCGAACCCCTGCGGAGTCGATCGCAACCGTCCACACCTTGTACTTCTCGAGCAGGCGCCTGGCGAGATCGGCCGGGGGCATCGTACTCACGCCGACATTCGCAATGGCGCACGACCGCCCCGGGTCGCTCGGCGAATTCATCACGAGGTTCCGCACTCCGCGTACGCGGCTCGTCCAGTACTGCTGCAGATACTTGAGCCGCGCTTCCTTGCGCTTCGTCCCGATACTCTCATGGAACTGGATGGCGCTCTCGATCGCCAAGTCCGTGTGAACCGGGTGCGTTCCCGTGTGGTTGAGCTTTCGAATATCGGTATCCGGAACGGAGCTATCGGCGTAAATTGGCCATAACGATGCAATGCGGTCCGCACGCACGTAGAGAATACCTGTGCCAAGCGGAGCTCCAAGCCACTTGTGCAAACTGGCCCCAAAGTAGTCGGCGCCGAGTTCCGGTATGCGGAAGTCCATCTGTGCGAAGGTGTGTGCGCCGTCCACCATCACCTGGACGCCGCGTCCGTGCGCCATGTCCACGATCTTGCGAACCGGAAGGACGTGGCCGGTAATGTTCACCATGTGACAGACCATCAGCAGCCGCGTTTTCGGCGTGATGGCGCTTTCGTACAGCCGAACGATCTCGTCATCCGACGACGGATCCATCGGCAGCGAGAGCACGCGATTGACCACACCGTACCGTCGAGCCTGGAGGCGAAACATGTCCAGCATTGCGCCGTAGTCCTGCGCGGCCATCACTGCTTCGTCGCCCGCCTTCCAGTCGAAGCCGGCGATCACCGTGTCCAGTGATTCCGTGGTATTCCTGGTGATGATCAGTTCGTCGACGCTACAGCCGGCCATCGCGGCGAGCCGTGTTCGCGCGGCGAGCTTGTCGTCGAACTGCCGCGTGCGCATGTAGTGCGACGCCTCGTAGTTGATCTCGCGAACGCGCCCGAGAAATGCGTCGAGCACCGGCTGGGATTGCATGCTATAGTAGCCGTTCTCCAGGTTGATATAGGCTGGCGTCAGCCGGTATTTCTCACGGAGCGCGGCCCAGAACGTTTCGTCTTCCGCGAGCGCCGCAGGTGGAACCGTCGCGTATTCCGCCCACAGGCGCTCGCCCAGCAATAAACCAATCGAGGCGCCGCCCATGGCGCGAAGAAACTCTCGTTTGTGCATGCGTTTTCTGCCTGAAGGAGTGCGTCATATTGGCGAGATTCGCTGGCGCTCGATAGTGTGCGCGCGCTGGTCAGTCGTGTTCGTCGCCCTGACCGCGACTACCACCGCCGCGCAGCGAGTCCACCGGACCGTCGCCGACGCGCTCACGAATGCGCCCATCGCTGGCACCGTCGTCTGGTTTGCGGATTCGTCCGGCGGTATGCTCACGCGAACGATATCCAACGATGGCGGCTTCGCGCTCCGCCGGCCGACGGGCGCGGCGCAGTTGCACGCGGTGCGGATTGGGTATCGCCCGTTCGTTCGTGCGCTTTCGCCGGCGGATTCGATCGTGGCCCTTCGCCTCGAGCCGCTCCCAGCGATGTTGTCGGGCGTCACGACACTAGGTCGTCGCATCTGCCCCGGCGACAAGCGCGCCGACGAAGGCTTCGACCTGTGGGATCAAGCGAGGGCAGCGCTGCTTGCGAGCGTCGTCTCGCGGGAGTTGCATCCGCCGCTGGTGCGGTTGCTCTCACACGAAAGAACGATCGACCCGTTGAGCCGCCGTGTGGTACACCAGACGGCGAACGCGAAGGAAATGCTCGTCGACCGCTCGTACGTCGCGGGACGGTCGGCCACCGCGTTTTCCGTTCTCGGATACATGCTCGAGGAGGGCAGCGACCGAATCTTCTATGCACCGGACAACGAGACCCTTCTCGACCCAACATTTGCGAACACGCATTGCCTTGCGGCCATACCCGCTGATCGTGATCACGCCGGCCAGCTGGGTATCGCGTTCGAACCGACTCGCGAAGGGTTTCGCGACACGCTGGTCGATGTGCGAGGTGCCCTTTGGCTCGACCCGGAGTCTCCCGCGCTTCGCTCCATCGAGTTCACGTATACGGGACTCGAACCGGCGGCGCGTGAAAGCGGAGGGGAGGTCACGTTTGCACAGATGCCAAACGGAACGTCCCTGGTTCAGCATTGGAGCATTCATACAGCGATCATCGCCGTGGACGAATCGCGCGACGACGGGATCCGACGTCGGCCGCCTCCGCGAGAGCTCAGGCGCAATAGGCGTGTGACGGCGCTGCACGAAGCGGGAGGCGACGTCGCGTCCGCATCCTGGCCGGACGGCACGAGCTGGCACGGCGAGTACCCCCGCATCGTCGGGCTCCTCACGGATGCCGCAGGCGAGCCGGTTGTCGGCGCGCGCGTGTGGATCGCCAAATCACGCGATACTGTGACGACGGATTCTGCGGGCCGGTTCGCCTTTCCCTACATGTCGCCCGGACTGTATGCCGTCCTCGGCTCAGACAGTGTGCTTGCCGCCGCGGGGCTCAGCTTGACGACAACCAATTGGGTCGCTCTGGACGGCAGCATGGAAAAGCATGTCCGGCTCGCCATGTTCCCGCGCACCGAGGTGCTACGACAACTGTGCGGCGCGGCGACCTATGTGCCGGGAATGGGCGTGGTGATCGGTACCGCCACGGATGCCGTCGGGAACCCAGCAGCCAAGGCACGAATCGACGTATGGCAGCGCTACCAGACGGCACGCGTCGAACTGTTTCGTCAGGTGAACGTCGGGGAGGCCGGGCCCGACGGGCGCTTCGTCATCTGCGGTACGCCGTTCGACCAACGCATTCGCGTTCGCCTGTCGACGGCGACCGAGAGCGCGGAGTTCGTGGTGGACTGGACGAGCGATGTCTTCGCTGCGAGGGTGGTTTTGAGGCCGACGCCTTGAACGTCAAAGGCATTGACCACAGAGGACACAGAGGAACACAGAGGACAGCATTGACGCAAATCGCGGGAAAAAAACTTTGAACGCAGAGGTGCGTCAATTTGCTTTTGAGGGTCTTCTCCCGATCGAGTGGGTGAATTTGGATAAGAAATCGGCCGCAGGC
>JAZJZK010000023.1:0-128306 GCA_040389905.1 Gemmatimonadota bacterium
CGCACCGCCATGCAACGAGCGTTCTTACACAGTCTCGCGAGCGAAGCGAGTCGAGCGGGTCTGCACCTCCAACCCCAGACTGAATGTGCAGATCCCTCGACTTCGCTCGGGATGACATTCATGCCGATGCGCGCCAGAAATGGCAATTTGACAATCTGTTAGCTGCGGCTGATTACTGAGCACCTGACTCATCTGACGACTGGCGCGCTCCACGAGAGTTTGTGCCATATTCCCTCCGTGCCCGTATCGACCGCGAGCTCCCAACTCATCTACTCCTGCCTCAAGGACGCAGGCGTCCGCATCGTCTCGGCCCTCCCTGAGACTTGGCTCGTGCATCTGATCCGCATGGCCGAGGACGATGCGGAGATGACGCTAGTTCGCCTCGCGAAGGAGGAGGAGGGTGTCGGCATTTCTGCCGGCGCGCACCTCGCCGGCGTGAAATCCGCCATGCTCATGCAGAACCACGGCTTCCTCGCCTCCGTCAACGGCATCGTCTCGTGCGCGCAACTGTATCGCATCCCGCTGCTCATGTTGATCAGCCACCGCGGCGAGTTCGGGGAACGCGATCCGTGGCAGACCGAAGGGGGCGGCGTCACCGAGCATGTCCTCGACGCACTGCGCATTCCGCGTCTACGCCTCGATAGCAAGGATCACGTTGCGCGGCGCATCGGACAGGCGCAGACCCTGGCGTACTCGGCGAGTCGCCCCGTCGCGCTGCTGCTCTGTCGTGACCTGATGTGGGAGGACTGATGCGCCGACTCGATGCCTTGAGCGCGATCTACCCGCAGCTTGAAAAATGCGTTGTCGTCACGATCATGGGCGCGGTCGCCGCGGAACTCCAGTCGATCGGGCACAAGCCGAACTTCTTCTATCTCCAGCACGCGATGGGCCTCGCGTCATCGGTGGGACTCGGCATCGCGCTCAGCCGTCCCGAGCTCACCGTCGTCGTATTCGACGGCGACGGTTCCATTCTCATGAACCTGGGCGGACTGACCACGCTTGCTCGCTATCGCCCGAAGAACCTGGTGCATGTGGTCTTCGACAACGAGAGCCTGCTTTCCGTGGGCGGCTTTCCCACGGCGACGTCAACGGGAAGCGATATCGCCGGCATTGCGCGGGCAGCCGGCGTTCCCCGCACGGCGACGGTTCGCACCCTTGATGAATTCACCACTGCCTTCTCCGACGCGCTGTCGGCGGGTGAGGTGACGACGCTCGTCGCAAAGGTCGAGGCTGTGGGGCCGGCGGCCTTCGTCACCGATCTGTCGCTCCTCGAAAACAGATACCAGTTCCAACGCTATCTCCGCGAACATTCACACACGGATTGACCATGTCGCTCCTCGCGCAACTCGTCGGCGGACTCGAAGCAGGGACGATCAGGATCGTCGACCTCACGCAGCCACTCGGCCCCAGCACACCGGTGATTGGTCTTCCGCCACAATTCGGCGCGTCACCGGGTGTGACCATGGACGTGATCTCGCACTTCGACGACAAGGGTCCGGCGTGGTACTGGAACGTCATCCACATGGGTGAACACACCGGCACGCACTTCGACGCACCAGTGCACTGGATCACCGGCAAGGACCTTCCGAACAACGCCACGGACACGATTCCCGCACAGCGGTTTGTCGGCCCTGCATGCGTGATCGACGTGACGAGCGAGGTCGCGGCCAATGAGGATTTTCTCCTGATGCCGGAGCACGTCGTCGCGTGGGAAGAGGAGCACGGGAAAATCACGCGCGGCGCATGGGTGCTCTTGCGCACGGGGTGGAGCGCGCGCACCGATGCCGAGTCGTTCCTCAATGTCAAAGCGGATGGTCCGCACAGTCCGGGCTTCCATGCGACCACGTCCGCGCTGCTCGCGCACGATCGCGACGTGACCGGCGTCGGCGTCGAGACTGTCGGCACCGATGCGGGGCAAGCGGGGATGTTCGATCCGCCGTTTCCGAATCACACTACCATGCACGGAGCAGGGAAGTTCGGACTCGCGAGCCTGCGCAATCTCGATCAACTCCCGGCGACCGGAGCAATCGTCATCGCCGCGCCGCTCAAAATTGTGAACGGAAGCGGAAGCCCGTTGCGCGTGTTGGCGATCATGGAGACCTGATTCCGCGCACTGGTTGAGAAACAGCTTTGGTGCGCGTTGGGCAGCGGAGCAAGTATCACTGCACCGCTTCGAGCCCCGGATCAAGCACGCCGAGTTCTTTGATGTCGACGGGACGCACCTCGCGCACTCGAAGCGTCCCGGAAAATCCGCTCAATCCGTAGAATCCGTTCCTCCCTTCGTCTGTTGGGCCATTCTGGCGACGCGACAGGTGGATGACGAAGACACTTTCACACGCACAATCGGCTAGCGAACAAAAAGCGAAAGCCGACCCACAAGCCAGCGCGGTTTAGTAACGACAAGGTGAATTCATAAACCATTGTAAATCAACAGCTTACAATCCATATGCAGCCTTGATTTACCCGTGCAAACAGGCTACCTTCCACAGTCTGTATTTCCCGCCCTGAACGCGCACCCAAACGTCGTTTCATGACCGCACCAAATAACCGAGAGCGCATTCTCCCTCGGCTCATCGACGATGAGATAAAGGAATCGTTCATCAACTACTCGATGAGCGTCATCGTCTCTCGCGCGCTGCCCGATGTGCGCGACGGACTGAAGCCTGTGCATCGTCGTGTGCTGTATGCCATGGAGCAGGCCGGACTCGTTCCAGGCCGCCCGTTCAAGAAGTGCGCGACCGTCGTCGGCGACGTGCTCGGCAAGTATCACCCGCATGGCGACCAGAGTGTGTATGACGCGCTCGTGCGCATGGTGCAGGACTTCTCCCTCCGCTATCCGCTCGTCGATGGCCAGGGAAACTTCGGCTCCATCGAAGGCGATCCTGCGGCCGCATACCGATACACCGAAGCGAAGCTCGCGCCTATCGCGATGGAACTGCTCTCGGACATCGACAAGAACACCGTCGACTACATCCCCAACTTCGACGACCGGCTTATGGAGCCGAGCGTCATGCCGGCGGGCATTCCGAATCTCGTCGTCAATGGGTCGTCGGGCATCGCCGTCGGTATGGCGACGAACATTCCGCCGCACAACCTGCGCGAGACGATCAATTGTCTCATCCACCTGATCGACAATCCGGACATGGATGTGTCGGAGGTCAGGAAGTTCATCAAGGGCCCTGATTTCCCCACGGCCGGCTATATCTACGGCCGAGAGGGGATCAAGGATTATCAGGAGACGGGCCGCGGTCGCATCGTCATCCGCGCGCGGGCAGTCATCGAAGAGAAGGAGAGCTCGAACAAGTCGCAGATCGTCGTCACCGAGATTCCGTATCAGGTCAACAGCGCGAAGCTGCTCGAGAGCATCGCCGATCTGGTGCGCGACAAAAAGCTCGAAGGCATCTCGGATCTTCGGAACGAGAGCGATCGCGACGGCCTGCGCATGGTGATCGAGCTCAAGCGCGATGCCATTCCGCGCGTCGTGCTCAACCAGCTCTACAAGCACACGCAGCTGCAGACGACGTTTGGCGTCATCATGCTGGCACTGGTGCCCGATCCGTTCACGCGGCGGCTGGTGCCCAAGATCATGCCGCTCAAGGAAGTGCTCGAGCACTACATCACGCACCGGCACGAAGTCATCGTGCGGCGCGCGCAGTTCGAGCTCGACAAGGCGCTCGAGCGTGAGCACATCCTCGAAGGGCTCAAGATCGCCGTCGACAACATCGACGAGGTCATCAAGATCATTCGTGGGGCGGCGGACACGCCGACCGCGAACGAACAGTTGCAGGCGCGCTTCAAGCTGAGCGACCGGCAGACGGAAGCCATCCTCAACATGCGGCTCGCCAAGCTCACCGGCCTCGAGATCGAGAAGCTCGAGGAAGAGCTCAAGGAAGTCCGTGCGTTCATCGCCGAGATGCGCGCGTTGCTCGCGTCGAAGGAAAAGCGCATGGCATTGCTCAAGACGGAACTGCTTCACATCGCCGCCAAGTACGGCGACGAGCGCCGCAGCGAAATCACGAGCGACGAAGGCGAGTTCACCATCGAGGACCTGATCGCCGATGAAGAGATGGTCGTCACCATCTCGCACACCGGTTACATCAAGCGTACCTCGGTGTCGTCATACAAGAAGCAGCGGCGTGGAGGACGAGGGCTCAGCGGCCAGACGGTGAAGGATGAGGATTTCATCGAGCATCTCTTCATCGCCAGCACCCACGAGTACCTGCTCGTGTTCACGGACGACGGGCGCTGCTTCTGGCTCAAGGTGCACGAAATCCCGCAAGCGGGTCGCGCAGCCAAGGGCAAGCCGGTCGTCAACCTGATCAACGTCACGCCGGACACGAAGGTCCAGTCCATCGTGCCCGTTCGCGAATTCCGCGACGATCAGTTCCTGCTGTTCGCCACGGTGAAGGGCACCGTCAAGAAGACCGCCCTCTCCGCCTACGCCAACCCCCGCTCGAATGGCATCAAGGCCATCAAGATCGAGGAAGGCGATGAGTTGATGGATGTCCAGATCACGAGCGGCACGAACGACATCGTGCTCGCCACGCGACATGGGTTGTCCATCCGCTTCCACGAATCCGACGTTCGCGAGATGGGCCGCGACACGACGGGTGTGAAGGGCATCGAGCTCGGACCGCGCGACGTGGTCATCGGCATGGTCGTCATCAAGCGCGAGGCCACGCTGCTGGTCGTGGCCGAAAAGGGCATCGGCAAGTGTTCGCCGATCGACGACTACCGCGTGCAGAAGCGCGGTGGCAAGGGCATCATCACGATTCACCGCACGGACAAGACGGGCGACGCCGTGTCCATCATGGAAGTGCTGCCGGAAGATGAGCTGATGCTGATGACCAAGCAGGGCATCCTCATCCGGATGCCGGTGAAGGGCATTCGCGTGGCTGGCCGCAACACCCAGGGCGTCAAGCTTGTCAATCTGGACGACAAGGATCTCGTGATGGCAGTTGCGCGGGTGGTGCCAGAGGACGACGGCGAGGAAGGCGCGGACACCGACGGCGAAGCCGATGCGGGTGATTCAGCGGAAGGCGGCGCAGAAGAATAAAGGCGCTGGTTCGCTGCCAAAATCGAGAAACCTGCTTCTCACCGGTCGAGAAGCAGGTTTCTGGTTTTAGTGCTCTGCGAGGGCGTTACGCACGCCGCCGCCGACGGGCGGCGATACCAATGGCGACAAACCCCGAGGCGAGCAGCACCATCGTCGCAGGTTCCGGCGTGGCACTCTCGCCATCGCTCTGAATATCGACGGGATAGTCGGTCACAAGCCCCAGAGAGGTCCGACTCTGCCGACAACGAGTGGCACCGAGCAACGTCGCGGCTGTCACCGCGAGACGGGGAGTGCGCAGGGAAGCAGGGGTGGATGGTGCGCAGGCCGGAAAGCGCCGGCGCAATGCCAACAACGTGCCAAGCGGCGAAACACGTGAAGTCATGCAAGCACAAGTACTTATGCCATAGTAGTCGACCGGTTGCGACATAGGGTTGTGGCGGTCGAGCGACAAGATGTGGTATCCGTCAAACGACCGCCCACTCGCAAACGCCGCGCGATTTCCGCATGGCGCATCCGTACCCTCGCGAGCTACCTTTGCGGACCCCAGAGCCCCACCGCCCCGAGACCGTGAGCCGGACTGCAGACCAGAGCGCCACGCTGAGCGAGAACATCAACACCCCGAGCCGCATCACGCTCGAGATGCCGTCCAACGCGGCGGCACTCAGCGAGACGTTCATGCACGAGCGCGAGTTGCTCACGCGTGATGCGCTCCTCTGGCAGCGCTACGTGCGCTATCTCGCGCTCCTCGCCACCATTCTCCTCGCCGTCCTCTTCAGCTTCAGCGAAGGGGACAAGATGGACATGCTGCTACCCGTCGGCATCGCCGCGTTGGCGTACGTGGTGGTCGTCGCACTGACCGGCGAGTTCATTCGACGCGCGACCTTCGTGAACGAGTTCCGGCTGCCGGCGCTGATGGTGACGGCGGACATCACGGCCCTGACCGCCATTGTCTCGCTGACCGGCTCTCCCACAGAAGTGGGCCGCATCCTCATTGGCGCGACACTCATCGTGCAGCTCGCGGTGTTCTATTTTGGCCGGGCACTCGGCACGTACGCGGCGATACTTGCCAGCATCGGCTACTACGTGGCGGCGCGCGTCGTGGCGGCGCCGGGGATCGACCCGATTCCCGGTCTCGCCACCGTGTTCTTCAGCCTGGGCGTGTTCGGCGTCGTCTGCGCCGTGCTCATCACGGCGTACGGCAGCTTCCGTGAACGCATGAATCGCCTGCGCGTGTTCTGCAAGCTCGTCGAGGATGGGGAGATCGCGCCGACGTTCACCTTCGGCGCCGACAAGCGGCCCGACGACCTCACGCTCCTGGCCCGGAGCTTCGAGGCCATGCGTGCGAGGCTCGCCGAACAGATCGGTACTGACCCGCTGACAGGGTGCCTCAACCGTCGCGCGCTCGAGACGCGCTTGCGTACGGAATGGCGCTCGGCGAAACGCCGCGATTCGACGGTCGCCGTGCTCGCGCTGGACATGGACCACTTCAAGCAGATCAACGACACGCGCGGGCACCCCGTCGGCGACCTCGTGCTCCAGGAGCTCGCGGGGCTGATGAAAACCACGGCGCGAGATACAGATGCCGTCGCGCGACTCGGCGGTGATGAATTCGTGATTCTACTGCCCGACACTGGGTGGCAGGGTGCCCTCACCTTCGCCGAACGCCTTCGCCGAAAGGTGGACGACTTCGGGTTTGGTGGCGCCTCACTGCGCATCACGATTTCCATCGGCATCGCGTTCGCACGCGGCGCCGACGCCATGTCGCCCGAGTCGTTGTTGCAGGAAGCTGATCGGTCGCTCTACAAGGCAAAGAGCGGCGGCCGCAATCGCATTTTCGCCTGAATGGAGCACGCTTGACCGACCTCATCACGCTCGACGACCTCATTGCCGCTGCAGCGCGCATTGCTTCGGTGGCCGTTCGCACACCGCTGTTAGCCACCGATACACTGTCCGAGGAGCTCGGCGCGCCGATCTGGATCAAGCCGGAGATGCTCCAACGGGGCGGCGCGTTCAAGTTTCGTGGCGCCTACAACTTTCTTGCGCAACTCTCACCCGAAGAACGCGCGCGCGGCGTGATCGCGCCGTCGTCGGGAAATCACGCGCAAGCGGTTGCGCTCGCCGCCAAGCTGTTCGGCTGCAAGGCGGTCGTGGTCATGCCAACGACGGTGACGGCGGCGAAAAGCGACGGAGCGCGCCGACTCGGTGCCCGAGTGGAACTCGCGGGTACGACGACGCAGCACCGGTACGATCGCGCCGTGGAACTGATGCACGCCGAAGGATTCACGATGGTTCCGCCATACGACCACCCGTGGATCATCGCCGGCCAAGGAACGGTCGGCCTGGAGATCGCCGCCGATCTTCCCGACGTCGAAACAGTGCTCGTCCCAGTGGGCGGCGGCGGGTTCAGCGCGGGCGTCTCCACCGCTATCAAGCTTCGCGCGCCCAATGCGAAGGTGATCGGCATCGAACCGGCGAACGCTCCGAAGCTCTCGAAGGCGCGTGAAGCGGGCAAGCCCGTTCGCATTCCGCCGACGGATGGATTGGCGGACGGCTTGCTGGCCGTCGAAATCGGCGGCATAACATTCGCGCATCATCAGGCGTATATCGACGATGTCGTGCAGGTAGACGATGCAGCACTGCGCGATGGGGTCCGTTTTCTCCTGGATCGCATGAAGCTGGTGGCGGAGCCGAGCGGCGCGATCACGGTCGCAGCGTTGATGCAGGGGCTCGTACGTCCCACTGGGAAAACAGTCGCCGTGCTGAGTGGCGGCAACATCGAGTGGGACGGAATTGCTTCACTCCTTTCAGGCACGAACCCATGAATCGCTGTCCCGCATGCGGCACGCAGTACGCCGATGAAGCACGCTTCTGCACGAAGGACGGGTCGAAGTTGATCCCGATGCCGGTTGGCGGCACGCCGGCGCGCGGTACCGCGATCGGCCGTGGCGAACCGCCGAAGGCAGCGTCGGCGACCAGTCTGGTGAATGAAGTCCTCGACGGTCGCTATCGTATCGTGAAGAAGGTCGGCGAAGGCGGCATGTCCTTCGTGTATCTCGCCACGGATACGGCGACGAGCGACCGGTATGCGATCAAGGTGTTGTCGTCGGCGCTGTCACTCGACCAGAACGCCATGCAGCGGCTCAAGCGCGAAGCGAGCCTCGGCATGCGCCTCGCGCATCCGAACGTCTGCCACATCATTCGGATGGGGGAAACACAGGAAGGACTCGTCTATGTCGTGATGCCCTTCGTCGAGGGGGAGATTCTCTCCGACCGGAACAACCGGCGCGGCACGTTGCCCCTCGAAGAGGTTTCCAAGTTCGTGTCCGACATGGCCGCTGGGCTTCACGTCGCGCATGAGCTCAAGATCGTGCACCGCGATCTCAAGCCCGAGAACATCATGATCTGCAAGTCCGACGACGGTACGGAACGGGCTGTGGTGATGGACTTCGGATTGGCGAAAGAACGCCGCGCAGACGCGGAGCTACAGAAGTTGACCGCGACTGGCATCATCCTCGGCACACCGGAGTTCATGAGCCCGGAGCAGCTGCGCGGCAAGCCGCTCGACCCACGAACCGACGTGTATTCCCTCGCGCTCATGACGTATGAAATGCTGACGGGGAAGTTGCCCTTTACCGGCCGCACGCAGCAGGAGATGATGATCGCGCGCCTGCGCAACGAGCCCATGCCGCTGCGGCAAGCGCGCCCCGAGTTGGATCTGTCGGAAGGGACGGAGAAGGTGCTCGCCAAGGGAATGCAGCGAAATCCCGATGACCGGTACAGCACGGCTCCCGAGTTCGCTACGGCATTGGCGAATTCCTTGCCGGGAAAGACGCCGGAGCGCGGGGGGTTGGGTCGCCTCTTCGGGCGCTGAGCCGGTTCCCGTCCTGAAACGGCCAGTGCTCGGGTTGTCACCCCGAGCGAGCGAAGCGAGTCGAGGGGTCTGCTCGGGATGACATCCAGTGCGAAACGCGCCAGAAAAATCGCACCTTCGCGACGGACGCACGCTGGTCGTGGTGCCGACTTCTGAACGACTCCAAGCCGTGATAGCTTCAGCGTAGGGGAAGGACCACACGACGAGCGGGAGGAAGTCAGCGATGCGATCCGGAATACTCTTGGGCGTGCTCGTGCTCGCCCAGGCGGGATGCAGCGATACGCGCGACGTTCAGGCACGATCCGCTGATACTACTGGGCCACGGGTTGCGGCGCTCGACGGAAAGCTTCAGGTGCCCGCCGGGTTCAAGGTCACCTACTTTGCGACCGACGTGGCCGGCGTGCGATTCATGGCCATCGGGCCTGATGGCGCCGTCTACGCGACGCAGCCCGGCAAGGGGACCGTCATCCGCCTGCCGGATGCCAATCGCGATGGCAAGGCGGATACGACGTCCGTTGTCGTCACCGGACTCAATCAGCCGCATGGCCTCGCGTTTCACAAAGGCGCGCTCTATGTCGCCAACACCGACGGCGTCGTCAAAGTCACACTCGGCGCGAACGGTATCGCCACGGGTGCGCACACGTATGTCAATCACTACTCGTCAGGTGGTGGCCACTGGACACGCACCATTGTCTTCGGTGCAGACAGCGCGATGTACGTCGCCATCGGATCGACGTGCAACATTTGCGTGGAACAGAACGACGATCGTGCGACAGTGCTCAAGTTCAACGAAGATGGCTCGAACCGGCGGATCTACTCGTCAGGGCTCCGTAACGCCGTCGGTCTGGCGGTGAATCCAGGAACGGGAGCGATCTGGGCTTCACAGAACGAGCGCGACAATCTGGCACCGAGTCACGAGGACCTGCCGCCGGAAGAGCTCAACATCCTTGCGGATGGAGCGGATTACGGCTGGCCGTACTGTTACGGAGATCGAATTCCGAACCCCGAATACAACGACGCCGCGCGGTGCGCCAAGACCACGCCGCCCGCGCTTAAGATGCAGGCGCATTCCGCACCGCTGGGCATGTCGTTTCTGTCGAAGGCCACAGCGTTTCCCGCGGACTATCGTGGCGATCTCCTGATCGCGTTTCACGGGTCGTGGAACCGCGATACACCGACGGGCGCGAAGGTCGTTCGGGTAAGGATCGCCAATGGAAAGCCCACCGCCATCGAGGACTTCATCACTGGATGGCAGCCGCAGGGAAGCACGCGCCGGTGGGGAAGACCCGTTGACATCGTTGTCGCACGCGACGGCGGCGTCCTGATTTCTGACGACGCGTCGGGCTCCATCTACCGCGTGACGCATTGATGCGCTGGCATGCTCCCGCTCGTTTTGTCGCCCTGAGCGCAGCGAAGGGCCCGCACCTGCTGTTATTGCTGTTAATGCTCACCGCGCACATCGCGTTCGCGCAAGGCGCCGCGCCAACGTATCAACCCGGCATCAACGTCGTGAACTACGAGTTCGGGCTCGTACTGCCGGACTCCGGATCGCTTGTGCGCGGTGATGCCATCATCGCGGTGCGTCGCTCGGCTGGGGTGTCTCGATTGTCGCTCGATCTCGTCGACGCGCTTACCGTGCGCCAGGTGGACGTGAACGGGCGGGGCGTGAAGTCGGCACACGTAAATGGCCGGATCGACATCCCGCTGGATGGTACCGGGGACAGTCTCGAGGTGCATGTCGCATATGATGGCCCGGTATCGGACGGGCTTGTCGTTCGGAAGGACGCAAAGGGAAGGTGGACGTGGTTCGGTGACACCTGGCCCAACCGCGCGCGCCATTGGTTGCCGACGGTGGATCACCCCAGCGACAAGGCGTCAGTGACGTGGAAGGTCACGGCGGCGCCGGAATTGACCGTCGTGGCGAATGGTTCACTCGTATCGGAGAACCGGGTCAGCGTCGATGGCATCCCGCGTCGCGAAACGCGGTGGCGCGAGTCACGACCGATTCCCACGGACGTGATGGTCATTGCCGCTGCACCGCTCGTGCGCTTCGACATCAACGAACCGGCTTGTCACCTTGGCGATGAAGGGCAGTGCGTTCGCCAGATGGTATATGTGATGCCCGAGAATGCCGCGTGGCTTCCCGGCGTGTTCACGAGTGTGGGTCCCATCGTGTCGCTCTTCGAAAGGCTCGTGGGCCCATTTCCCTACGAGAAGCTTGCGCACCTCGAGTCATCGACGCGCTTTGGCGGAATGGAAAACGCGAGTGCAATTTTCTACGACGGCAAGTTGTTCAGCGCTCCAACGATCAAGGATGGATTGCTCGCGCATGAAACGGCGCATCAGTGGTTCGGCGACGCCGTCACGGAACGTGAATGGTCGCACCTCTGGCTCTCGGAGGGATTTGCCACCTATTTCGCAGCGCTGTGGACGAAGCAGGCGCGGGGAGATGCCGCATATCGCACGGAGATGGCGGGTATCCGCGATCAGGTTCTTGCGGCTCGCGAGGTGGCGACGCGGCCCGTCATCGACACTGCGCAGACCGATTACATGGCACTGCTCAACACGAACAGCTACCAGAAAGGCGGATACGTTCTCTACATGCTCCACGAGCAACTCGGCGACAGCGCGTTCTTCGGCGCGCTCCGCTCCTACTACGCCACGTATCGTCACGGCACGGCGCTGAGCGACGACCTGCGCCGAGAATTCGAGAAGACATCGGGGCGTTCGCTCACGCAGTTCTTCGAGCAGTGGCTCCGCCGCCCAGGGTTCGCCACGCCGACGCTGGCGTGGGAGTTCGATGGCCCTCGCAACACGGTCACCGTCCGCGTCGTACAGGAGAGCGCACAGGGCGCCTACGAACTGTGGATGCCGGTTGCGATTACGGACGCAGCGGGCACGACGACTCGGCTCTCTGTAAAGATTCCCGCGGAAGCCCGGTCGTCGATCGTACTCCCCGGACGATACACGTCGAAGCCAGCGTCCGTTGTTTTCGATCCCGATAATCGGCTACTCGCACGGATCGTTCGACAGTGAAGACATCGATGCTTGGTTGGATCCTCCTGCTGACGTGTGCGCTCGACGTCGCGGGCGCGCAGGGAAGTGCGAGCCCCTTGTCGACGACGGCAGCCGATGCCCTGCTCGACGAGGGGCGTTGGGCGGAAGCGGAGTCGATGTACTATCTCCAGTCGGAGCGCGCGCCGCGCGACCCGGTCGCGCGTGCTGCGCTGGGACGCTTCATCGCGATGAAGGGCGCAATCAAACCAGGAATCGTGCTGATCGAGGAAGCGCGTAAATTCGGGCTCGATCCGTCAATCGCGCACGAATTGATCGAACCGTTGCGCGCGATTCAGTCGTGGCGTGACATGGCGCTGGACTTCAAGAAGGACTCCACGTTCATCGTACGCCTCGCGTCGTCGCGCGACGCGTTGTTTCAGATCGCCATTCCCTACCGCAACGGCGTGCCGCGGCTTCCCGGGATGGTCGGTGGCGCCAGCGAGCTCCGGTGGCACGAAGTTGTGCCGCGCGCCATCGGCCTGGATAGCATTGGTGCCGAAGGCCGTCCGATCGGGATCGACGTGTTCGAGGCGCTCGCGCCCTCGCTCCAGGTGCGCGATGGCGAGATGGTGCTGCATGCCAACTCGCGCTCCGCGCTGTCCGCGTCAGGGCGCCGGTACCAGCTGCTGCGTACGCCGCGTGAGATTCGCGTGCTGGTAGGTGACCAGCGAGTGTTGACGCTCGTTGAGGCGTTGAGCGAGCTCCGTGCAAGCTGGTGGCAGCTCGACCTCGTGCACGGAGTGTTGGTAGTGCGCTGAGGACGCGCTGTCAGTGAGCGACCTCACGCACTCGAGTCGCTACCGAGTTGGATGCTGCACGGTGCGCCAGCGACGAGTTCGAATGCGTACCCCTGATGGCGGAACGTGGATAGAAGGGAGTCGAGCGCGTCGGTCTTGGGTTCCCACTGTATCCTGTTCGCCGGCTTTCGGCGCGCATTTTTCAGCGCACGGTCGGCCTCGCGCTTTGTGTCCGTCGCATCGACCGGGTAGGTGATAACGATCGTGTACATGTCGTCCTTGGCCCGCGAGGCAACAATCCAGTTGACGGTATCGCGTTCGGGGTTCCCGTGCTTTCCGTCTCCGGAAAGTACGTATGTGTCGGCAATCACCTGTTTGAAGAATTCCGGCGCAAGGTTCCGGTCACTGCCGTGATGCGGCACCTTCAGAATATCGACTGCAAGCGCGTCGCCATTCGCGACGAAACCGGCGGCTTGAAGCCCCTCGAGAACCTTGTCTCCCCGCGCATCGCCCGTGAGCAGGACTCGCTTGCCGTCAAACTCAACCATACACACGATACTTGAAAGATTCGTGACGCTGTCGTCAGCGTACGCGGCCAGCACCGCCTCGGCGGTGAGCCCTTTGTTCTCGATGTATTCATCGAACTCAGCCTGTAGGGCCTCAATCTCCTCCTTTGCTGGGCCGAGGATGGTGATCTTGAGGCCATCCACTGTCACTGCCTTCGGATGCGGTAGCCGTGTGATCAGCGTTGGACGGCCATGCGCGTCGACAATTGGGGTGTTGGGTGCGCTGCTGACATTGGCGTTGTAAAGGACTTCGTGGTCGTCGCGAAGATCCCGGCCGTCTGCGTGGCCAGCGAGCAACAGCCCAACATCCCACGCTTCATCTGCCGCCTCGTCTTCCGTCGCCCCGTCCTCACGTAACTGCTTCGCGAGCGTATCAACGACGGCCGCATCCGGCTTACCGTTCACGCTCGCCTGATACGACGCAGTGAACGTGCGAAAGTACTGGTCGATTCCGTCGCCGAGAATGTCATTGAAGGTGTTGTGCCAAAGGCGACGGACATGATAACGCTGCTCATCGGCCGGCGTGTGGGCGTCGATCTGCTGCCGGACTTCACGAACGAGCTTCTTGATACCCACAATGTGATCAGTGTCGACATGGCTGACCATCACCAGATCGAGCTGCAACCGACCTCCGCCGCGCGCATCCGCAATCTCGTCGAGGCGAGCTCGGAGATGCTGCTCATAGATCCGTCGAGGGCCGCCGTCTATGACTGCGAGTCGCGGCGCGGCGGGCGTTCCCCAGTGCAGCAACAGACAATCACCTTCTTCCGCCGGCAGAACTTCGAGCGTAAACAACACGTGTTGATCTCCCGGGGTTCAGATTGATTGCATGGCGCGCAGTACATCGACGAGGCCATGGCCCTGAAAGTATTTTTCCCGGCCGAGATCCGTCGCGCTGTCGCAGAGGATCTGCTTGATGCGCGCGGAGTTGCCGATCAGCTCACGGTGGCGGGCGAGCAGCATTGCCGCTGCTCCGCTCACGAAGGGGGCCGCCATGCTGGTTCCGTCGAGCTCGTCATCCGCAGAGTTGCGAATGGGGCCTCGAATCTGTTCGCCCGGTGCAACGAGGTCGGGCTTGGCCCGCCCGTCTCCCGTAGGGCCGCGGCTCGAGAAGTAGCTCACTCCGAACATGTGCGGTTTGAGGCGATGAGTGGCGCCTACTGTGATGACGTCGCGCGCGTTGCCCGGATCCGTAATTGAGCAGAAGACGAAGTTTCCAAAGCCGATCTCCATCTCGTTCCAGCCGCGATTCCCCGCCGCCGCGACCACAACGACGCCGGAATTCGACAGGCGGTCGCATGCCGTGCAAACCGGAGTCGCGCCACAGCCATAGTTCCGCACCTCGTGCGGAATGGACATGCTGATGTTGACGCCGTGAATGACCGGCCCATTCGCACCAGCGCGAGAATTCGTGAATTGCACGTACTCGAGCGCGGCGAGCATAGCGAACTCCGTGCTTTTCCGGTCGGCCGAGTGGATGACGCGGAGATCGTACAGTCGAATGTCTGGGCAAACACCCTGAAGATAGGGTTTCTCCTGATCCGGGATGCGCCAGTCCGCCCCGAGAATGCCGGCTACATGCGTTCCGTGGTCCGAGGACAAACCCGCCCCGTCGTCCTGATTACCGAGCCGGATGAGTGGCTCGATCAAGTTCCAGTCAGGAGGAATCCGTTGTTCCAGCTGACGCGCGATCGCCTTGAGGTTCGTCTCCGCCAGGAGGGAGAAATGAGGGTCGAACGACGGTCTACCAGGGATCTCTTGCAATTCCCTCACGACGCCCTGGATTACCTCGTTCCGTTCCGCAGATTCGTCAGAGAAGGCCGTGAGGTCGAAGTTGCGAATCCGGTCAATGCGGGTGAAGTCCAGCGTCGCCGTCACCCTCGTCGGCGTCGGCTCGATCAGGTTCCCACGCCGATCGCGCGCACCGTGGTCGAGGAATGCCGGATGACTTGTGGCGATACCGGAGTCGATCACGGCCCACGTGATGCCGCGGCACGATACGTCGAATACACGCGTCGCCGCATCCGCCTTCACAGTGCAGTTGGCGTCCGCGTCCGCGAGGCTCGCTTCACGATCGAGAAAGACCCGCTGGATCATCTCCGGCGGCTCAGGTACCGTGGACGGCTCTGGAGCTCGCTCCTGCTTGAAGCCTTGCTCGATATCGTGGAGTTCGGGGAAGGGTTCGTAGCTTCGCGAGAGCTCCATGCGGGCCGACCGCGCAATGTCCTCCGCATGATTATCGATCCAGGTAGCGAAACGCGTCTGGAATTCGGACGACTTCGGGTCGAGTGAGCGCACGGCATCGAGAAAGCCCGGCACGTCTGCGGCCGCCCGAAATACTCCGATGAGTGCTGCGAGCGGCGCGGCTTCACTGACTCGACGATCGACGAGAAACTCATCAGACGGCGCCAGTGTCCCGTGTGGCTGCGGCGCAGATCCCCGTTTCCCGAGCTTGCTAAGAATGGCCTGCTCGAGCATGTCCTCAAGCATTTGTCCGTGCCGAAAAGCCTTCCTGCGCAGTGCGCCCAGCTGCTTTCGGTGCCACCAGCTTGTGAGTGGAAGGACCACACGAAGCAACTCGTCGAAATAGAGTGTTACCGCGACAAAATTCTCCAGCGGTGAAACCGCAGGCGACTCTCGAGGCCCAAGGTCTGGATTACCGGCGCGATAGCTCGTGATCGAGCGGTGCAGGACATATCCGAGCACGACGGCGCTCGGGCCCGGCGACGGTGCGACAAGTACGCGCTGTGGCTTGGCCGCATCCTTCGCGAAGGCGAGCCAAACATCCGTGACGATACCGCCGTCCTGAGTATATCGCTCGATGGCGTCGCGGTGCGTCTTGCCGAGAAGAAAATACTCGATGACGAAAGTTGGTATCGCGGTCACTGGCGGCTCGGCGTTGTTGTCGGCGAGCGCAAGCATAACACACCAATACTGAGCTTAGCAACTACTTAAGAACGCGCACGGCAGTGCGGGAAGGACAGCCGTTGTTCGTACCTGCGTATCCACGAATCGGCGCGCGCAGAGCGGAGGGTCCGCCGGACGTCCACCTTTTGCGGCTACGATCAGCGGCCGATCGCCCCCAACTCCACCAGCAGGCACCGATCCTGTACGACATCGATTCCGGCTTTCGCGAATCGCTCCGCCGCTGCGTCGTTGCGAATCCCCAGCTGGAACCACACGGATGCCGGTTGCGCCGCGAGAATGTCCTCGACGTGCGCGTCGATATCGTGGGGGCGGCGGAAGACGTTGACCATGTCCACCCGTTCCGGGATGTCGGCGACCTTTCGGAAGACGGGCGCGCCCAGAATCTCGGTCACCTCGGGATAGTAAACAGGAACGGGTACGATCTCGTATCCCGATCGCTGCGCATACTGCGGCACGTAGTACGCGGCTTGGCGCGACTCGGCCGTTTTGATGCCGAGCACGGCAATGCGCTTCGTGCGCTGTAGGAGTCGTGCGATGCCGGGGTCGTCTTCGATGAGGTGTCGGCGCCACTCATCCGATGAGTTGGTGGTCGTAGTGTTCGAGATCATGTGGTCGATTGCATGCGAGGATCGTGCGCGCTCATGCGGTTGTCCGTGCGACAATGGCGACGACTAGATTTCAGGGCTGAGTTCTGATTGTACGTCCTGGAGAATCCAAAGATGCGAATGCTCGTTCTCGGCGCCGGGCTACAAGGCTCCGCCTGTGCATATGACCTGCTGCGTAATCCTGCCGTCAGCCAGGTTCGGCTGGCCGACCTGCGCTTCGACCACCTGCCGGAATTCCTCAAGCCACACTCCGGCCCACGTTTGATTCCCACCACGCTCGATGTGCGTGACCGGGGTGCGGTCCTCGCGCTCATGCGCGACTGCGACGCGGTCATGAGTGCGATTCCATACTACTTCAATCTTCAGCTCGCGGAGTGTGCCGTCGAGGCTGGTGTGCACTTCTGCGATCTCGGTGGCAACACGGAGATCGTCTTTCAGCAGAAGGCGCTTGCCGATCGCGCGGCGGAGAAGGGAATTACAATTGTCCCCGATTGTGGCGTCGCCCCGGGCATGGTCAACATCCTGGCGCAGTACGGCATCGAGCAGCTGGACGACGTGTCATCGGTCCGAATCTACGTTGGCGGTCTGCCGCAGGAACCAGAACCGCCGCTCAACTATCAGATCGTGTACTCCCTCGAGGGCGTGCTCGACTACTACACCACCGAGTCGTGGGTTGTGCGCGACGGCAAGCGCGTTCACGTTGCCGCGCTCTCCGAACGTGAGCCTGTCGATTTTCCCTCGCCGGCCGGTTCACTCGAGGCGTTTCACACGGCGGGCGGCCTGTCCACGATGGCCTTCCGCTATGAGGGCCAGATTCCAACCATGGAATACAAGACGCTCCGCTATCCCGGCCACGCCGAGATGATGGAGGCAATTCGTTCACTGGGACTCTTGAGTCTGGAGCCAGTGGATGTCAAGGGAACGCAGGTCGTGCCGCGCGACCTCTTTGTCAGCATCGTCGGGCCGCTGCTCACGAAGCCAAAGGGCAAGGATCTCCTCGCCCTTCGCGTGACGGTGAAAGGGATGAAGGACGGCAAGCCTGCGTCACGCCAGTTCGATCTTATCGACATGTACGATGAAGAACACGGCATCTCCGCGATGATGCGGACGACGGGTTATTCGCTGTCGATCACCGGACAGATGCAGGCGACCGGAAAGGTTCAGCCGCCCGGTGTGTGGACGCCCGACGAGTGCATGCCGGCGGTCGAGTACATCGCCGAGTTGCGTGCGCGGGGTATCAAGATCGTCGAGACTTCGAACTGACGTACGAGGTACCCGGAATCCGGTATCCGGACTGGCATACGACCCAAGAGGAGCCGTAGACCCGATCTACGCATGAACGCCGTGCCCAAAACCAGTCACGGCGTTTGACGCTGTTCGTTCTCGGCGCGACTGGGACAGCCAGGGATACTTCTGAGCCGGGAGAGCGAGTCCCGGTACGTTGTACCAGGTACCTGTACGTTAGTGAAAGGAAGCCTATTCGCGGACAAAGTTGGCTAGTGTCGCGCCGATGGCGTCCATCGCCGACTTCGCATTCCACTTGTCCCGTCCGTTGTAGATGAACGAGAAGGCGACGATTTCACCGTTCTTCGCCGTGACGTAGCCGCCGAGTCCGACAACGACATCCGTGGTGCCTGTCTTGGCGTGCAGATTTCCTTCTGCGGGCGTGCCTCGCATTCGCCGGCGCAGGAGCTCTGATTCGCCGGCCACTGGCAACGAGCCGTGAAATGCCGACGACCACGGTCCCTTGTGCGCATAGCTCAGCAGCTGAATCATCGAACGAGGCGTGAGATAGTCGAACGTCGAGAGTCCGGACCCGTCGGACACACGTACCTCTTCGGCGTTTGCGCCCACCTTCCGCGTCATGAATTCACGGAGATTGCCGAGGCCGGCCTGTGCGGAACTCATCCCCCCTGGCGCGACGGCGCGCGCCGCATCCCTGTACAACAGCTCAGCGACGATGTTGATGCTCTCCCGATTCATCTCCGACACGATCTGCGACAGCGGTGGCGAGACGAGCCCCGCCAGCTTCACCGCAGTGGCCGGCGTCGGTGCCGGCCGGATCGTACCGGCGACGGTGACGCCCACATTCTGCAGTGCAGCGCGCAGCGCGCCAGCCGTGAAGAGGGCAGGGTCGTCAACGACGAGCGAATAGCGAAGGGGTCCGCTTCCAGAGCCGATCGTTCCAGAAACGTCGATGCCTCCGTCGATGGCCTTGCGTGCGGTGATTCGTCCGCGCCGGCCTGCGACAAGCCGGACGGTACTGCGAACGGGAATTGTCGTCGTCGCCGGTTCGAGCGTAACCTGGGCCACCTTGCCCGCTGGGTTCACGACGACCCAGACGAGATTCTCATTGAGGGAAAGTGCCGATACGCGGGCCGAATACGACGCGCCGAGATTCTTCGCCTTCCATCCATCGGGGACGAGTTGATCGTCGAACGCAGTGGCATCGTAGACCAGGTCGCCCGTTACCGTCTTCACACCGGATGCTGCCACCGATTGTGCGAGCGACGCCATCGGAAGATTGGGGTCCTTGTAGAAGCGCGCCGACATCGATGGATCCCCGTCGGCGCGAAGGTACAGATTTCCAGAAACGGTACCGTTCGCAGCGACGGCGCCGTCACGCAGCACGTCAGTCGAAAAGGTGTGATCGGGACCGAAGCGCTCGAGGGCCACGGCGGTCGTGTACAGCTTCATCGTGGATGCGGGCTGCATCATCTCGCCAGCATACTGCGAGAAGAGGGTGTCGCCGCGCGTCAGCGAAACGACCATGACGCCAAACTGTCCACCCTTCACGCGACGGTTGAGCATGTCGGTCATGTCTGCGACGAGTTGCGGCGTTCCGTGTGGCGACGTCCAGGACGGCTGTGCAGGAGCGCTGGGACGCCGCGCAGCCACGCGCCGAACGGGCGTCTGACGCTTCGGCGTCGCCTTTTTCGCTGCAGTCTGCGGCGCTGGCGACATGGGCGCCGCGTGGGCGGCGAGGTCGGTTGGATGCGCGAGCAGAAACGCGAGTGCAGCGACGATGGCCGCTGCGCTCAGCGCACGCGGCCGGATTGGGGGACAAGGCATCACGGGCTGAACAGGCAACTCGCGTTCCAAGTGTCGAGCGGAAAGGAGAACAGCGGACTGGAGCAATCTAGCTGACAGAGAACGGGGGGCAGGGACGCGGACTCTAGTCCCTAGCTCCTGATCGAGAGACCCACGCCTCTGCCTCCGCATAGTCGCGAAAGACCCTTACCTGTTGGCCGGCGAGCTCTGCATAGGAGGCGAACATTCTCGCGAGTCCGAACTGCACAGGCTGGGACACGACCAGTGCTCGTCGCGACGCGGAGGCGAAGACCGGAAGTTCTGCCGTGATCTCGATCTCGCGGTTCTCGACGTCAAAGCGCTCGACGCCACGCAAGTCGCCGATTTGACACAGATCCGGATCGAAGGCCGGATCGCGACGCAGTCGCTGATAATGCTCCAGCAACTCCGTTCCCGTGAACACGCCCCACGCGCGGCA
Source organism: Gemmatimonadota bacterium (assembly GCA_040389905.1). Taxonomy (GTDB): domain Bacteria; phylum Gemmatimonadota; class Gemmatimonadetes; order Gemmatimonadales; family Gemmatimonadaceae; genus AG11. The sequence goes on from JAZJZK010000023.1 coordinate 20,329, forward strand.
GACAACGACGCCTCGGTCGGCGTCGATGGCGAATGATTCAGGCGTACGAAACTCCTCCGTGATTCTTCTCGGCGCGCACCCGCCGAGTCACACTTTCAGGATGATGTTCCGCTTGTACAGATAATACAGGATCCCATACCAAAACAGCACGAAGCAGATCGCGAAGGCAAGCGACGCATTGATCGGCGAGAGCCACGGCGTGAACAGCGTCTGATAAATGCCCGCCTCGAGCGAGATGCGTTTGCCGTCCTTCGTCACCTTGAAGATCGAGTAGATGCATCGCGCCATGACGCCAGAGCCGCAGAACGCGATCATCGGATTCTGGCCATAGACGACGAAGAACTTCGTCCATCCGCCGCGCACTTTCTGGAAATCGACGAGCCACATGATCGTGGCGAGCGCAACGCAGGCCAGCCCGGCGGTGAAGAGCACGTACGAGCTGGTCCAGAGGCTCTTGTTGATGGGGAATACCCAGTGCCACATCGTCGCCAGCATCATCGCGATCGCACCGGCTGAAGCGAGGCCGGCGAGGCGCTCGCTCAATGGACGGCGATCACCGATCCACCGGCCTGCGAGGTTGCCGAGCATCGCCGTCGCGATAGCCGGCACGGTGGAGAGAAAGCCTTCGGGGTCCCACGTTTTGCCGCCCACCCACAAGTGGTTTCCGAGCCCGAAGCGCGTCCAATCGAAAACCGTCCGATCCGTCCACGCCGCCATCGTGCGCTCAGGAAAATCGAGAAGCAATGCGCCGATCGTCCCCTCGCCTGGCACGGGCAAAACCGTCATCACGAACCAGTATCCGAAGAGGAGGCCGGTGATGATATAGATCTGCTGGCGAAGCGTTGTCTTCTGCGTGAGGAGTGCGGCGCACATATACGCGATCCCGATGCGCTGCAGTACCCCGGTGATTCGCCACGTGAGCAGGCGTTCGATGATGCGCTGAAAGAACGTCGGATCGGCGACGCCGGTGATGTCGCCCCACGCGAAGTACGGGAAGCCGTTGACCAGGAACCCGAAGAGGAAGATCAACGCACCGCGCCGGATGATCTGTGCGCGAATGGCGCGTTCGTCGTCGCCCCGCGATCGCCGTACCGAGAGGGATAGATGCGTGGTGATGCCGGCGATGAACAGGAAAAACGGAAAGATGAGATCCGTTGGCGTCCAGCCGTTCCACGGCGCGTGCTCGAGCGGTGGATAGATATGCGCCCACGTGCCCGGATTGTTCACGAGCAACATGCCGGCCACCGTCATGCCTCGAAAAACATCGAGCGAGAGCAGCCGTTCGCGCGGAGCGCCTTTCGGCACGTCGGTGTTGCCGGCAAACTTGTCGGTCATGCGCGGGATCGATGGCAGCGTGGCGGGCATACAGGTAAACAGAACGCGCACCGCGTGATTTGTCGAGTCTGGGCTTTCGGCGGGAGGCCGATCGGCACAGATTCCGCGGTACGGCGTTGTGGTTTGTGTCCGGAACTTCCGGGTGTGTCGCGCGGCTGAGTCCGCGCGTGTCAGATAGCAGGACCGTCAGACACCATGCAACAAGGGAGGTTCATGTGCGGCATCAAATCGTGCGCGATGGCATCGTCGCCGGCATTCTCGGCGCAACCGCCGTCGCGGTCTGGTTCCTCGGCGTCGACCTCGTGTATGCACAGGCGTTCGCGACGCCAACCGCACTCGGCCGCGGACTGTTGAGAGTGCTTGGCCCAGCTGGTTCGGAAGGACCGATGACGTTCGTCGTCGCGTACACGATCTTCCACTACGTCGCGTTCATCGCCGCAGGACTGCTGGTCTCGGTGATCGTCCATTGGGCGCAATCGCAGCCGACCGTGCTCGCCGGAGCCATGATGCTGTTCGTCGCGTTCGAGATCGGCTTCTACGGTCTGAGCTCAGCGCTCTCCGAGTCACCATTTCTTGGCGCGCTCGGCTGGGCGCAGGTCGCGACGGGGAATCTCATCGCGGCTCTCGTGATGGGGACGTACATGTGGCGCACGCATCCCGAACTCCAGCAGGAGCTTTCATATGCGCTCGGTGGGCGGGAGTGATCGTCACGGACGAAGTCTCTCGAACGGTGTGACCTGAGAGGGGAGCGGATTTGACGGATGCGACGGATTCTTACCAGACTCGCGTTTACAGCCGAGTCGCGTAGTCGACCCGGCTTTTGATCGGTCGCATCCGTAGAATCCGCTTCTCGGCAGGTGCCGTTCCTGCTGTGGGATCGCTGTCAGGGTTGCCCATAGCAGGCGTTTGGTGTATCCATGCTTGCATACATTGGTTGGCGCCTGTATGCTGGGCGGAGCGGTGAGCGGTCGGTTTGCGGCCCCTAGACTCCCAGAACTCTCATGCAGCCCAGTTCAGTGGCGAAACGAGCGATCCTGATTGGTGTCGCGGGCCTCTACCTCGGCGGAAGTCGAGCGCTCGCGCAACCCGCACGGGCGCCAACCGCATTGCGCGGCGTAGCCTACGACAGCCTGCGCGGACAAGCGTTAGCCGGTGCGTTCGTGACGATCCGAGGCGACACTCGGACCGCGACATCCGACGCGCAGGGACACTTCGCGTTCGATGGCATGACGCCCGGCGGATACGTACTTACACTCCAGCATGACGCACTCGATTCGATCGGACTGTCCGGCATCACCAGGCGTGTGGAACTAACTGCCGACGCGATGAGTGAGGTGCTGCTGTCGGTCCCCTCCTTTGCGACCATGTGGAAGGCGGCGTGCGCGGGCATGGCGCCGAGCGACAGCGGCCTGGTGTACGGGACGATTCGCGATGCCTCGAGTCGGAGTCCGGTGCCCTCCGCACAAGTCGCGCTGTCGTGGCTCAACCTGTCGGCCAGCAGCATCGCAGATATCCGGCAGCGACGGTGGCGATTCGATGTGGCGTCGGACTCTGCGGGCGGTTTCACGTTCTGTGGAGTTCCAACGGACGCGTCGTTGCAACTGGACGCTCGTGCTGAGAGTCAGACGAGCGGACTGCTGACGCTTCGGCCCGGCCGACTGCGCGTCCATCGCGTGGATCTCCTGCTGGGCAAGAACGCGTCAGTCGCCGGAGCGCGTGGGATGATCGTCGGCAGAGTCACCAATCAGGCGGGCGCTCCATTGCGCGATGCGCGCGTCGTGACGGGTGAGATGCCGGAAGTGCGCAGCGGTCAGCAGGGCGAGTTCACAATTCGCAATGTCCCGACTGGCACGCAGCAGGTTGAGGTGCTCGCCCTTGGTATGTTGCCGGTTGTCACGCTGGTGGACGTAATGGAAGCCGATACCGTCGTCGTTAACGCGCGGTTGCAGCGAGTCACGACGCTCGAGGGCGTGAACGTGACGGCGCTGTCACCGCGCGCGCGGATCGTCTCGTCATTCGAGGAGCGCCGTCAACTCGGGTTGGGGCGCTTTCAGGATTCAACGACCATCCGAGCGCACGGGACCCTGTCGAGCGTCTTTCAGGAATTCCTTGGCATCAGGGTCCAGTACACACGCAAAAGCGCATCTCCACAGTACAAACTCCTGGGCGGAAGCTGCACCGTAAATCTCTTTATCGATCGCGTTCGCGTGACGGACCACGCAGAATTGAGCTTCCTGCGGCCAGACGAAATTGCGGCGGTGGAAGTCTATGCGCGTGCCAGCACGGTGCCCGTCGAGTATCAAACTACGGGTCAACCGTGTGGGGCAGTCGCGGTGTGGACGAAGCGGTTCTTTCCCTGAGCAACTGACGTACTCGGTACCGAGTACAACCACTGACGTACGAAGTACCCGGAACCGTGTACCCGGACTGGCATCCAACCCAAGAGGAGCCATCGACACAGAAGATGACATCGACCCAACGCCAAACGCCGTCCCGAGGTTTGAGGACGGCGTTATTCGTGATGGTGCTTTCCATGGCTCTTCTTGGCCAGTATGCAAGTCAGGGTACGTGGTACAGAGTACCTGTACGTCAGTCCGTAGTTCGAGAGGGCATCAGCGCCGAGCCACTACCCAATCGACTTGCGCTCCTGCCTGGTGATCTTCCCCACCCTGCGCCTGCCACCGGAAGAACACCACGCTGATGATCGCGAAGAAGAACAGTCCGCCGGGCACCCACATGATGAGCGCGCCGAGTAGCTGATCCTGCATTGGCGAAATGCTCCAGATGCGCGGGGCGCTGGAGTACGCCGGATAGAGGATGTGATCGGAGTACCCAATGCAGATCGCGATGAGCGACATCGGGAGCGTGAGCAGGAACAGATAGAGCATCTGCAACGGGTACGAGAGCCGCGGAAGTTCCGGCAGAGGGCTCAGGACGGGCCACCACATGAGCGTCGCCGCGACCATGAAGCACAGGTGCTGCGTGATGTGCACGTTGTGATGCTGCATGGCGAACTCGTACATCGGCGGCAGGTGCCAGATCGCGAGCACGAAGCTGAAAATGAGGAAGCAGCGCGTGGGCTTCGTCAACCAGCGCGCCGCCGGTCCGACGACTTTCCAATCGAGCGTCGGCCGCAGCATCCAGCCCGGCGTTGCCATGATCAACATCGGCGGCACGACGAGCGTCAGCACCAGGTGCTGCACCATGTGTGCGCTGAACAGGTACGTATCGCTGAGGTCGTGCAGCCACCCGTTCAGCGAGAAGAAGATCAGCGCGAGGGCGCTGAAGAAACAGAGTCGCTGCCTGAATGTCGGGCTTGTTTTGTCGCCCTGCGCGGAGCGAAGGGCCCGCACCTCGGCCCCGGGCGCGCCAAGGGCGCGCCAGTGATACAGCGCGCCCAGAGCCACCAGCCCGATCACCGTGCTCGGATGCACGGTGAATTCCGACCATCCGATGCGCGCTACCGGATGCAGCAGCAGCGCCACCGGAGGGTGCATTATTTCACGAGCGAGAGCTTACCGAACAGAAACATCAGGCCGATCATCGTGAATCCTGCAATGATGAGCGGCCCTGTGAACAGCGCACGGAACAGCTTGTGATCGTACCTGAGGTGCATGTAGAAGAGCACCACCGTGACGAACTTCACCGCCGACATCGTCAGGAGCATCGGGACGAAGGCGCGCGAGTCGCGAATGGCGGGGACGTAATAGATCCACACCTCCACGACGGTGATGAGGGTGAGCACCACCGCGACCTTCCAGTACGTCGACCAGGTCGGATGTTCGTGCTCGATCCCCATCGCGGCGTGATCGACGTGGGCGACCTCCGAATCGTGCGAATCATGTGACATGGGGTAGCCCTACTTGATCAGGTAGACGAGCGTGAAGATCACGATCCAGACGACGTCAACGAAGTGCCAGTACAGCGCGGCAAGATCGACGTTGAGCGCATCCTTGGGTCGCAGCCCTCGGCGATAATCGATAGCGAGCAGAGTCAGCAGCCAGATCACACCAGCGGTGACGTGCGCGCCGTGGAATCCGGTGAGCGTGAAGAACGACGAGCCGAACAGGTTCGTGCGGATGGTCAAGCCTTCGTGCACGAACGACGTGAACTCGAACGCCTGGAAACCGAGGAATGTCGTGCCCAGAATGGCAGTCATCCACAACCAGAGCTTCGACGACCGCAGCAGCTTGTCGCCGAAGGTCGTTGGTGCTGGATTGTCCTTCATTTCCACTGCGGCGAGCGCGAGCACCATGGCGAGCGACGACATGAGCAGCACGAACGTCGACGCGGACGTGACGGGAATGTTGAGGATCGCCTTGAGCGGCGTGCTGCAATGGGGCGGCAGACACGCTTCGTGCGGATACGGGCCGACGATGCTCCGGCCCTTGTAGATCAGGTACGTGGAAATGAGCGACGCGAAGAGCATGCACTCGGAGCCGATGAAGGCCCAGATGGCGATCTTCTTGTTGTCGAGACCCGTCGAGGTGGGCGGATGCCCACCATGCGAGTCGTCGTGCGCGCTGTGGATGGCGGCGGCCTGTGACATTTAGTGTGCGTCCTCGAGCGGCGTCAGCAGCCACGCGTAGAGTGAAACCACCAACAAACCCGCGCCGCCGATGATGATGGTGAGCGCGAGCGGCATGTTGTTCTCATGGATGAACAGCAGGCCGGTGAACATGATGATCATCGCCGCCGCGGCGATGAGTGGCTTGATCGTGGGATTCGGCATCGGGATGTGCAGATCCTTCGCCGTGAGTCCCGTCGCCTGCTCGATGTGCATGCCGGATTCCGCCGCCTGCTTCGGCACGTTGCCGAGCGGGTTCGGGTGTCCCGCGCCGGCGTGCACCGAGGCGACGTCGACATCCAGACGCTTGTCGCCATTCGCCGTGTGCGGCACTTCTGCCGTGAGCGCCGGGCTCTTCATGTCCCACATCGGATAGCGCGACGTCACACGCGGAATGCGCGCGAAGTTGTACTCCGGTGGCGGAGACGGAATCGACCACTCGAGCGTGCCGGCGCCCCACGGATCGTTGCCGGCGCGAGCGCCCGCCTTGAAGCTGCGGAAGAAGTTGATCACGAAGAGCAGCACACCGACCATCAGGATCGCGGTGCCCACGGTGCTCATCATGTTGAACGTGTCCCAGCCCTGGTTCGCGTCGTAGGTGTAGATGCGGCGCGGCATGCCCAGCAGTCCCGAGAAGTGCATCGGGAAGAAGGTCAGGTTCATGCCGATGAACGTCGTCCAGAAATTCCAGGTGCCGAGCGACTCGCTCATCAGGCGGCCGGTGATCTTCGGATAGTAGAAGTAGATACCGCCGAAGATGCCCATCATCGACCCACCGAACAGCACGTAGTGGAAGTGCGCGACGATGAAGTACGTGTCCGTCTGCTGAAGATCGGCCGGCGGCGACGCGTGCATGACGCCAGAGATACCGCCGATCGTGAACAATCCAACGAGTCCGATGGCGAACTTCATCGCCGTGGAGAACTGGATCGATCCGCCCCACATCGTAAAGATCCAGTTGAAGATCTTCACACCCGTCGGGATGGCGATCAGCAGCGTCGTGACGCCGAACACCGTGTCGCCGATGGGACCCATGCCGACCGCGAACATGTGGTGCGCCCACACGCCGAAGCCGAGGAAGGCGATGAGCATGGTGGCGTACACCATGACCGGGTATCCGAAGATGGGCTTCCGCGAGAAGGCGGGAATGATCTCGGACGTCAGGCCGAACGCCGGCAGAATGAGGATGTACACCTCGGGGTGTCCGAACACCCAGAAGAGATGCTGCCAGAGTAGCGGGTCAGCGCCGGCGGCGACGGTGTAGAAGTTCGTACCGAAGAAGCGGTCGAACTGGAGGAACACGAGCGCGATCGTGATGACCGGGAAGGCCAGCACGAGCAGGAACTGCACGACGAACGCATTCCACGTGAACATCGGCATGCGCATCAGGTTCATGCCTGGTGCGCGCATGTTGATGATCGTCGTGATGAAGTTGAACGCCGCCGCGAGCGAACTGACACCGAGGATCTGGAGACCGATGACCCAGAAGTCGATGTTGAGGCCCGACGAGTATGCCATCGTCGTCAGCGGGGCATAACCGAACCAGCCGCCATTCGGCGCGGCGCCCACGAACCACGACGCATTCATGAAGATCGCGCCGAACAGGTAGACCCAGTAGCTGAACGCGTTGAGTCGCGGGAAGGCGACGTCACGCGCGCCGATCTGGAGCGGGATGAGATAGTTGAAGAATGCGGCCGAGAGGGGCATGACCGCGAGGAAGATCATCGTCGTGCCGTGCATCGTGAACAGCTGGTTGAACATCTCCGCTGATACGACGTGCTTGTTCGGACCCATCAACTGCCAGCGCATCAGCGCTGCTTCGAGTCCGCCAACGATGAAGAAGAACAGTGCCGTGTACAGATAGAGCGCGCCGATCCGCTTGTGATCGACCGTCGTGAGCCAGCTCCAGACGCCGCTCTCACCGACGTAGCTCTCCGTCGTCGGCGCGAGGGCCGGTGCGGTAGCCGTGGTTGCCATTATATCCGATTCTCCGGTGTCGGCGGTTACTTGAGCGCCTGAAGGTAGGCCACGATATCAGCGATCTGCTGGTCGTTGAGGCCTGTCTTCGGGATGTTCTGCTTCGTGATAGGATCATACTGGCCAGCGCCGAGCGTGATCATGTTCACACCCGGCTTCATGTGCCGCGCATTCTTGATCCATCGCGAGAGATGCTTCGTGTCGTTCGGATAGATGCCGCCAGCAATGGTCGAGCGGGAGCCGATGTGCGTGAGGTTCGGTCCCATCGTCGCCATCATGACCGGGTTGCCGCTGATCGTGTGACAACCGGCGCACCCGCCGCCCATCTTCGAGACAAACTCGAGTCCGCGCTGCGCATCACCCTTGAGATTGTCGTCGAAGTCGAGGCCTTCCGGCAACGGCGTCTGCGGCATGACGTGATTCGGAATCTTGTCATGCGGGAAGGTGAAGCCCGCGAGCTGGACCGGCGCAGCTGCCGGTGGTGCAGCCGGTGCGGCCGCCGCGCCCACTGGCGCTGGCGCCGCCGCGGCGGGAGGAGCTACGGCGCCGAACGCTGCCGGCGACGCCTGATGCTTGGCCCACTGCTCGAAGTTGTCCTTCGACACGGTGAACACCTTGAAGTGCATGTTCGCGTGCGACGAGCCGCAGTACTCGGCGCAGAAGCCGTTCATTGCCGATTCGCCGATGGAGTCCGGCGTGAACCAGAGATAGTTGGTCCGGTTCGCCATCAGGTCGCGCTTTCCTGCCAAGTGCGGAATGGAGAACGAGTGGATGACGTCGACCGATGTGAGCGTGAAGCTCACCTTGCGACCGACCGGCAGATACAACTCGTTGGCCGTGGTGATCTTGTATTCCGGGTAGCGGAATTCCCACCACCACTGGTGACCGATCACCTCGACACGCAGTGCGTCGGCACTCGCGGTTGCCTGTGACTTGAAGATCGTGTGAACGGTCGGCACGGCGATGAACGCGAGGATCAGCGCCGGAATTGCCGTCCAGAGTATTTCGAGTGTGGTGTTGCCGTGGACGTGTTCGGGACGGTCATTCTCGCTCCGTCGCCGATAGCGAACGATCGTGTAGATGAGAATGCCTTCGACGAAGACGAAGACGGCCCCTCCGAGCCAGAACAGGACTTCGAAGAGGTAGCCGACGTCGCGGTTGTTCTCCGTCGTGCGTGTGAAGACGGAGTTCGGGTACTGTTCGCTCGAGCAGGCAGCGAGTGCAACCGCGATGAGGGCCGGCAGCGCAGCGGCGAGCAGCCGGCGCGGTCGGGTGGGAAAGGGCATGCGATGTCCTTGTTCCGACAGTGTCGTGAGATGGCGCGCGATGCACCGTGTCGTCGCGCTCTGAAGAGTGCTTCAGTGCGGGAAAAGTACCGGGCACGGAAGGCGAAAGCAACGTAAATGCGCGCCTCTCCAGCGGTTGTAGGACTTTCCCCCACAGGCCTGTGCCTCATTCCGTCGTGCGCCGAACACGCGTTGCCCCGAACACCGTCAGGCGTCCAATGACGTGACATTCCTACCCGGCCACATCCGCGCCTCGCTGGCAGCGGGACTGCGCGATCTGACCACGAGGCCGACGGCACAAGTTCCAGGGTTGGATGCTTTGCGCACGCTGGCCGTGGTGCTGGTGGTTGGAGCGCACTACGCGACCACGTGGCGGGAGGCGCACGGACCGCCGGTCGCTCCGCTCGCCAATCCGTTTTTCGGCTACGGTTGGTCAGGTGTGGACTTGTTCTTCGTCCTGTCCGGCTTTCTCATCGGCGGCCAGCTCTGGAAGGAACTTCGACGCACCGGGGATGTGCGCGTCGGCAGATTCCTGCTGCGACGCGGCTTTCGCATCTGGCCGCTCTACTTCCTGTTTGTCGGCATCGCGCTGTGCGTCAAGGTCGGAACCGGTTCGGGACCAATCGGAGCGCCGGTGTGGAGTGCCTGGCCGGATATCACGTTCACCAGCAACTATTTCGCCGAGCGCGGTGTGCTCGAGGTCGGATGGTCGCTCGCGACCGAAGAGCAGTTCTACCTGCTCGTCCCATTGCTGATTCTTGTTCTGCGCAAACGCGTCACCATGACACGCTGGCCGTTCGTGATGCTCGCGCTCGTCGCGTGTGTCGTGGCCGCGCGGGCGATCACCAATGCGACGTTGTCGTCGAAAGGCATGACGCCGGACATGATCGGCGGATACATGTACACGCCCTTCCATCTGCGCAGCGAGGGATTGTTCGCCGGAGTGCTGATCGCGATCCTCGCGCTGGTCATGCCAACTCGATTCGCGACGCGACGCGGATTCTCGTGGGCTGGGGCAGCAATGGTCGGTATCGCGATCGTGGCGGCGACCATCCTTCGCTGGGCGGACCCGACGGTGTTCGCGTTCACGACGGTCACGCTGGTGTACGCGAGTGCCGTCCTCTTCGTTCTGTGGGACGGCTCATGGGTTTCGACGATGCTGTCAGCGCGCGTGTTCTATCCCCTGTCGCGGCTTTCCTATGGGATGTACCTGAATCACCTGTACGTCGTTCGTCTCGCAGGCGAACCTATCACCACCGCGGCCAGCGGGCCGTCCGGCCACGGCACTGCCGTGTTTCTCGGCGGCTTCGTCGTCGTGGTGCTATCGAGTTGCGCCCTTGCCGTCGTCACCTTTCTCGCCGTCGAGCGCCCGTTTCTCCTCTGGCGCGAGCGGTATCTCGGTCGCGCGCCCGGCTAGTGGAGTGTTACCGCAGATCCGATAGCAGGTAGGTTGGAAGAATGATCAAGCGTGAAAACACGAGAAGCACGTGCTTGGAGGCTTCACGGCGAGCTGCCGCTGTCGTGCCTAGCCGAACCAATCCCTTTTTCGCTGGTCAATCCGCTCAATCCGCGTTCAATGTGCCGGTGCTCCCGGCTGCTCTCTGAACTTCAGTGACGGTCCACTAGCGACTTGAACTCGGCATCACTCGCCGGGCTTGCGCGCGCCAGGCACCGGCTCTTCGTGGACGGCGTGATTGTCCTTCACGCGCACAATCGCGATCTCGAGCGCCTGTCTGGTTGACGCCACTCCCTCGCGCAGATACCGGATCTTCGCCACCTCACTCCCCCCTCGTGTTGCCACGAGATTGAGCGCGGCAACCTGGTCAGAGATCATGCCGAACTGCGGTTTGAGAAACCCGACGATCGGGTAGAGCGCCCGCTTGACCTGCATGCCGAATAACGAGGTCGGTTTGTTCTGCTTGAGCGAGAGCGCATACAGCTCCACGATGCCATGGAGCCGCTGGACCATGACGAGCGCCTCGTCGAGGGTCTTCATCTTCTGCACGCCAGCGCTGTCGAGCTTGAGGCCTGCCATTGATGTTCGCCGAAAGAGTGGGGAGTCTGCTTTCCGCCATCCGCCTTCCGCAAGCCCGCGGAAAGCGGACGGCGGACAGCGCTATTTCACTTTCTCCAATCTACTATTTGGCCGGTATTCCCGCCCGGCCTTCGCCTGGGGCTCGCCATTCAGGCGGACCACATCAGCCGTGAAATCCCAGCGCCCGTCGTGGACGCTGGCACCGACGCCGTAGGCGTCCGCGGGAACGCCGTCGTCCTCGAACTGTTGGATCCGGTCGACGTCGAAGCCTCCGGACACCACGATCTTCACCTCCCCAAAGCCCTCGGCGTCGAGTGCGTTACGGACGTTCCAGACCAGGGCGGGATTCACGCCCGCCGGATTGAACGATCCCATCTGCGAGACCACGGACTTGTCGACCATCGTTTCCGACGTGTCGAGCCGAACGCCCCACAGTCGCCCCTCGAGCGCACGAGCCACGGCGAGACTCGTCGCGACGCAGTCATTGCTGTAGTCCACCAACACGATCAGCGGAACGTCGGCCGGAAGGATGGCGGCGACGGACAGCGCGGCGGCGACGGTGTCGCCACCGAACGACGCGATGAGGGCGTGGGGGATGGTGCCGACGCCCTTTTTCCCGGTGAACGCGCTCTGCGCATCGGTCGAGACGCTCGAGGCACCGCCGACGAATGCGCTATATCCATCGCCGGGCTGCAGCAACGCGTGATCGCTGCGCGCTCCGAAGAAGTAGACCGGCTTCGGCCGAGCGGCGTCGACGAGGTTGCGGATGTTGGTGCAGACGCGAGTTCGCCTTGCGAGCGTCCCTACGATCAGAGTTTCGAGATGCGCGAAGGAGGCGTAGTCGCCCTCGATCGTCATGACGGTGTCCCACGCGTCCACGCGATCACCCTCGTATAGCGCCATTACGTCGAGCGCGGAGAAGTCGTCGCTGCACAGCTTCGCGATCGCGATGGCTTCATCGATCCCGCCGATCCAGCCGTCGTGCTTGGCCGAAAGCTGCCATGTGACGCGAGGGCTTAGGCCGCTCGCCCTGATGGCGTCACGTGACCTGTTGAAATAGGCGTCCGAAAAAAGGCCGGCCTTGATTCGGTCGACCGGCAGTTCAAACAGGTTCGGATCGATGCGCTTGCGACGGCGAGGGGCCATTGGATCGTGAAGCTACAGGGGAGTCCCGACCGATTGCAGTGGGATGCAACTGCAACAGCGTTAAACGCAGAGGTCGCAACGGCTGAACTGCGAAACAAATGAACCACAGAGGACACAGAGGTCGCAGAGGACTGCTGACTTTACGCAACCCCTTTTCTCTCACGCTCGTTTTGTCGCCCTTGAGCCCTTCGTCGCTCGCGCTCCCCGAGGGTAAACGCCAGGAAGGGCCTGCACTTCACGCCGTTCTCCGTGTCCTCTGTGTCCTCTGTGGTAAATGCGTTTCGCTGCTGCTCGACTAACTCATAACCGGAAACGCACTCGTCCCACGGGGTGCCGACGGGCCCGTCATCGCCTCAGGGTTGAGCGCCTGATCGAGCTCTGCCCGCGTCATCAGCCCCTTTTCCATGACGAGCTCATAGACCCCCCGTCCACTCGCCAACGCCTCGCGCGCGATCTCCGTACTGGCCTCATAGCCGATTACAGGGACGAGCGCTGTCACGATGCCGATCGAGTGCTCGACGAACTGCCGCATCCGATCCGGATTCGCTTTGATCCCGGTGATGCAGCGTTCGCGCAGCACGATACACGCGTTCGTCATGGCGCTCAGCCCGCCGAGCAGGCGGAACGCGATGACCGGCTCGAAGACATTGAGCTGGAGCTGCCCGGCTTCTGCTGCCATGGTGACGGTCATGTCGCCGCCGATGACGTCGAAGCACACTTGATTCACGACCTCGGGGATAACCGGATTCACCTTGCCCGGCATGATCGACGATCCGGGTTGCATCGCCGGCAAACTGATTTCCCCAAAGCCGGCACGCGGGCCGGAACTCAGCAATCGCAGATCATTGCAGATCTTCGACAGCTTGACGGCGCAGCGCTTCAAAACGCCGCTCAACTGCACGAACGCGCCAGTGTCGGCGGTCGCCTCCACGAGATCGGGGGCGGTGATGAGCGGCAACCCCGTAATGCGAGAGAGATGCGCGCGCACCGTCTCCGCGTAACCGGTTGGCGCGTTGATGCCCGTTCCGATCGCCGTGGCGCCCATGTTGATCTCGCGGATCAATGCCTGCGCCTCGCCAAGGCGATCCACATCTTCCTGAATGGTGTGCCCGAACGCGTTGAACTCCTGGCCGAGTGTCATCGGCACGGCGTCCTGCAACTGCGTCCGGCCCATCTTGAGAAATGGCGCGAACTCGGTGCCCTTATCGAGAAAGGCGTCCACCAGCTTGCGCATTTCATCGCGTAGTCCCTCGATCGCCGTGTGCAACGCGATCTTGACCGCTGTCGGATAGACGTCGTTGGTGGACTGGCTGAGATTGACGTGATTGTTCGGGTGTACGAACTGGTAGTCGCCGCGCGTATGCCCGGAGAGCTCGAGGGCCCGGTTGGCGATTACCTCGTTCGCGTTCATGTTCGTCGATGTGCCGGCGCCGCCCTGAATCATGTCCACGAGAAAATGCTCGTGGTGCCGCCCCGCACGAATCTCTCCGGCGGCGCGGATGATCAGGTCGGCCGTTTCAGCGGAGAGCAGCCCGAGGTCGGCATTCGCCTGCGCCGCTGCTGCCTTCACCGCCGCGAGCGCTTCGATGAGCGCGGGGAATTCGCGGAGCGGAATACCGGTGATCGCAAAGTTCTCGAGCGCGCGCAGTGTCTGGATTCCGTAGAGCGCATCGCCGGGAACCTCGCGCTCGCCAAGGAGATCGTGCTCGACCCGCCTGGTCGTGCCGCCGAAGCCGAGGGTGCGCCCGCGTCCAACGAGGGTAGCATCGACCGCGGAGAGACGCTGCTTGATGGCGCGAGCGGCGCGACCCACGAGTGCGGCGTAGAGCGTCGGGGTCTCCCGGGCCAGCGTCTGGATCTGGTCTTTTGTGAGGATGAAGGCTTTGGTCTTCACGATCACTCGCGCACTGGTGCCGTGCACCGAGTCGTCGAGCAGCAGCCCTTCGCCGACCGCCTCGCCTGCTCCGAGGGTTGCGAGTCGCATCGGGCGCGTATTTTTGCCCTTCTCGATGGCAACCGCTCCGGAGGCGATGAGCGCCATCAGGTTCCGGGTGTCACCTTCCTCGAAGAGGAGGGCGTCACACGCGAATTCCTGCGCCTTGACGATCTTGGAGAGTTGATGGACGGCGGTATCGGTGAGGCCGTCGAGGAATCTGAGCGAGCGAAGCTCGTCACGATCTGGGGTGGACATGGGCGGAAATTAAGGCGGTCGCTCCGGTGGCGCTCGCGGCGACTGCGTGATAGATCAGATCACTTTATCAAAACAGCGAAGCAAATTCCCTCGTCGCGCGGCTAGGATTGTGGTCGTAGCGTTGCGCACGAGCAAGCCGTAGTACGAGAGACCGTCCCCCGCCAGAATCCAGAGGAGCCCGCGTGTCGATTTCCCGTCGCGATTTCATCGGTGCCAGCGCTGTCACCGCCGCAGGACTCGTCCTGCCAACACGGGCTGATGCGTCGCCCGACATACGCGTGGCGGAGAGCAGCGCCGCGCCGCGCGCGGTCGCCGTGCTGCCGGCGGCCGTCGGAAGCACCAACGGGCTCCGCGGACTCAAGGTCTGCTACGACAAGCTCGTCGCCGGTGCAGATCCACTCGACGCGGCGATTGCCGGCGTGAACATCCAGGAGCTCGACCCGGAGGACCAGTCCGTCGGACTCGGCGGCCTCCCCAATGCCGACGGCGTTGTCCAACTCGATGCGAGCGTGATGCACGGTCCGACGAAACGGGCAGGTTCCGTATCGTCGCTCGAAGACATCGCGACACCGTCGCTCGTGGCGAAGGCGGTGATGGACTACACCGACCACATCATGCTTGCCGGCCCCGGCGCTCGGCGCTTCGCCATCGAGATGGGCTTCACGCCGCAGAACCTCCTCACCGAGAAGAGCAGGCAGGCGTACCTGCGGTGGCGCGCGAATCTGAACAAGGACGACGCGTGGCTCGACTACAATGGCGACACGAAGATCGCGAAGCCGACGCAACCTCCGCGTACCTCGCGACGGCTACCGGCCTTTCGGCAGGATGGAGACGAGACCGATCTCCATGTCTTCTACGATGATCGGGGCGTGGCACACACGTACGGCACCTGCAACATGAACGCGGTCACCGCGAACGGCGACATCGGTTCCGTGACCACGACGAGCGGCATGTCATGGAAAGTGCCCGGCCGAGTGGGCGACAGTCCGATCATCGGGGCAGGGCAGTACTGTGACAACGAGGTCGGTGCCGCGGGGTCAACCGGTCGCGGCGAAGCGAACATCAAGGTGTGTGGAGCGTTCCTCGCCGTCGAGTTCATGCGCATGGGCATGACGCCGGAGGCTGCGTTGATCAAGGTGATGGAGCGCGTGATCGCCATGACGGAAAAGCGCTTGCTCGACGATCGCGGGCGTCCGTACTTCGACCTCAACTTCTACGCAATCAACAAGAAGGGTGAGTTCGCGGGCTCGTGCGCGTATCAGGGGAGCGACTACGCGGTGTGCGACGCCAAGGGGCCGAGGAAGCTCGATGCGGTGTATCTCTTCAAGCGCGAGGAGCGTCCGAAGGTCCGATAAAAGCTAAAGAGCAAAGCCTAACCACAGAGGACACAGAGGACACGGAGGAAAAGCAACAAAGCAAAAGCTTTGACCGCAGAGGTCGCAAAGTTCGCAAAGGCCGACTCTTGCAGTTCTCTGTGTCCTCTGTGTCCTCTGTGGTTCATTGCCGTTGCGGTTCCGAAGTCCTTTGCGTTCTCTGCGAGCTCTGCGTCAAATGGCTGCTGCTGTTGCAGTCTTGCAGTTCTGCGACGGCTAGCTTCGCAGTCCGCCCACCACTTTCGTCAAGCGGTCCGACGCCGCGGCCAGAGCATTCGCCGCGCCGGCGATTTCCTCCGTGCTCGCGCTTTGCTGCTCGCTCGACGCGGCAACCTCCTGCATCGCCGCCGCGAAGGTTTCCGTTCCGCCGGCGAGAGAATCGAGCCGCATGTTCACTTCGCCAACCAGCGCGGTCGTCGCATGCGCGGCGCGCTCGATCGTGGCCGTCCAGGCTTCGGCCTCGACGACGGCGCGCTCGATTTCCGTGAACGACGCGGACGCCTTGGACGTCGCGTTGCGTACGCCGTCTGCCGTGGAGACCGCGCGTTCGGTGGATTCGCGGGACCGCTCGATGCCTCCGAGCACGCCCTTCACGATGGCCTCGGTACGCTCCGCGGCATCGGATGACATCGTCGCCAGGCGGCGAACTTCGCTCGCGACCACAGCGAAACCCTTGCCGTGCTCGCCCGCCCGTGCGGCCTCCATCGCCGCGTTCAGGGCGAGCAGCTTCGACTGACGCGCGAGCTTGCGCACCAGCGTCACGAATTCGCGAATCTCCTCGCTTGCCACGCCGAGGGCGGCAATCGATTGCGCACTGGCGTGTACATCGTCGGACAGTGTGCCGAGTGACTCGGCGCTCGAGTCCAACCCCGCACGGTTCTCGAGCGCGAGAGAGCGAAGGACACTGTTACGCGCGACGCCGATTTTTGCCCCTTCATCGAGTGCCGCCGCCTGCTCCCGCAACGACACCGACGACTGCGCCAACTGCGCGATCGTCTCGGCCATGGATGTCGCCTGGGCCGAGAGGTCGCTCGCGGTGTGCGCGATCTGCCCGGCGGCAGCAGCCATCTCCTCGGTGCCCGCGGTGATTTCCACGGTCATCGCCGTGGTCTCGCGTGCCGAGCTCGCGATCGTCTGCGCGAGGCGCCGCAGCTCGAGAATCATCGCGCCGATAGCTCGGCTCAGGCGCCCGATCTCATCGTCGGAGGTGGAACGCCGAAGTTCGATCGAGAAATCACCCGCCGCGACGGCCTCTGCTGCTTCGGCAAGTTCCGTTGCGGGCGAGGAGATCCTTCGATTCAGGAAGCGGTTCATCGCCACGAGGAGACCGATCAGGACCACGAGCAGCACACCCGTTCCTATAGCCAGTGCCGTGCGCGTGGAGCGAAACTGCGCCGCGATCGCCGAAGTGGGCTGGTGCGCGACGACGCGCCATCGGCCGGCGTTGACACGGACGGCGACGGCGCGCTCCGGCGTACTATCGGCAA
This sequence comes from Gemmatimonadota bacterium, assembly GCA_040389905.1. Lineage (GTDB taxonomy): Bacteria > Gemmatimonadota > Gemmatimonadetes > Gemmatimonadales > Gemmatimonadaceae > AG11. The sequence goes on from JAZJZK010000023.1 coordinate 37,726, forward strand.
GCACGTCCGCCGCAGCGGACACATCGTCCTGGCCCGTCGGCATCCCGCGCAGCATGCGTCCGGCAGACGCCGAGTCCGCGCTGAGGAGCACGCGTGAATTCGAGTCCAGCACGTCGATGCGGACGCCGGCGCCTGCGGATGCCAGGGAGCGCACGAGCGGCGCGACGCTGAACGCGAGCTTGAGGACGCCGGCCTTCGCGGCGCCGTCGCGAACGACGGTCGCGAGCGACACGGTTGTCTGATGCGCCGATGAATCGTAGGCGGCATCCGCGGCGGATGTGCCGTCGCGCCAGGCACTCTGCCACCAACCTTCGTCGCTCTGCACAAAGTCCGAACTGGTTTGCGTCGTCACCGCGTTATAGCCGTTGGCCTCGGTCAGGAGCATTTCGGCGACTTCGAGGGGCGAGAGCAAATTGCGGAGGTACGCCCGTGTACCCGGGGCGACGTTGAGCGACCGGTCCAGATTGAAGCGGCGCTCGAGCGACGGGATATCCGTGCCGACGAGACCCAGGGATTGGGCTCGGGCAGTACCCTCCCGCGAGGCGGAAACGACTTCCGGACTGATCGCGAGCACGCGGGCTTCGCGGCCACGCTCCGCAAGTGCCTCCATCACCACGATCTGCGCGCGTCCGGCGGCGTCCCTGATGCGCGCGTCCCCCTGCCGCTCGATGTCGCGCTCGAGGAGCCCATTGAGGAAAAACCCGAGCGCAATCAGGACGACCGCGCCCCCCATCCCCGCGCCGACGATGAAGCGGCGGTGAAGCGAAGGTGCTGCGCGACCCTGGATCGGCTGGGAGAGTGACAAAAGCGACATTGAGGAAGACTTACTAGATTTTAGTCATGACAGACTTTGCACCATCGCAAAATCCCGGAGACACTCCGGTCAGCTACGATCCTGCGGCCATCGAGCGAAAGTGGCAGGCGCGCTGGGACTCGCAAGGGACCAATTCACCGGATCTCGCGAAAGCGGCGCAGCCGTACTATGCGCTGATGATGTTTCCCTACCCGAGCGCGGAGGGACTGCACGTCGGCAATCTCTTCGCGTTCACCGGCTGCGACATCCATGGACGATTCCAGCGGTTACAGGGGCACACGGTTTTCGAGCCCTTCGGCTACGACGCCTTCGGCATCCACTCCGAGAACTACGCGATCAAGGTCGGCGTCCACCCTGCCGAGTTGATCCCGAAGAACATCGACAATTTCCGCCGCCAGTTGTTGCGCGCCGGATTGATGATCGATTGGCGACACGAGCTCTCCACGACCGATCCATCTTACTACAAATGGACGCAGTGGGTATTCCTCCAGCTCTACAAGCAGGGTCTGGCGTACAAGAAGAAGGCAGCCGTCAACTGGTGCCCCTTCGACAAGACGGTGCTGGCCAATGAGCAGGTGCAAGGCGGGCTCTGCGAGCGCTGCGGTACCGCGGTCGAGCAGCGCCTGCTCGAGCAGTGGTTTTTTCGCATCACGGACTACGCCGAACGGCTGCTGAACAACCTCGATGGGCTGGATTGGTCGGAGAGCACCAAGACGGCGCAGCGCAACTGGATCGGCAAGTCAGAAGGCGCCGAGATCACCTTTGCCGTGCAGGACGTCCTGGAGTTTGCTGGGAGCGCCACCGCCAGCGCCGGCGTGTCACAGGAGTTTTCCGTTTTGCCGACGGAGATCAGGGTCTTCACGACGCGTCCGGACACGATCTTCGGGGCCACGTATCTCGTCTTGTCTCCAGAGCATCCGCTCGTCGACACCATTACCAGCGACGACGAGCGCGATAGCGTGGCGGCATACGTCGCGTTGGCGTCGAAGCAGGATCTGGTCAGCCGCAAGACGAGCAAGGAAAAGACGGGCGTCTTCACTGGAGCGTACGCGACCAATCCGGGCACGGGTCACCCGATCCCGATCTGGATCGCGGACTATGTGTTGATGGAGTACGGCACCGGTGCGATCATGGCCGTTCCCGGCCACGATGAGCGCGACTTCGAATTCGCACGCCAGTACGACTTGCCGATCGTGCGCGTCGTGGCTGGTCCCGCACACACCGATCACTCGCCGCTGGGCGACGAAGCGTTCACTGAAACAGTCGGCTGCCACTTGGTGAATTCCGGGCGCTTCAATGGACTGAGCGTTGCGGATGGAAAGGCGGCCATCGTCACCGAACTCGCCGCGCGCCACTCGGCGACTCCAGTGGTGAACTATCGCCTGCATGACTGGTGCATTTCTCGGCAGCGGTATTGGGGTCCGCCCATTCCAATGTTGTATTGCGATTCCTGCGGCACCGTTCCGGTGCCGGAGGAGCAGCTCCCGGTTCTGTTGCCGCAGATCGAGGATTTCAAGCCGGACGACTCCGGCATCAGCCCGCTCGCGCGCCACGAGGAATGGTACATCACCAAGTGCCCGACCTGTGGGGGCGAAGCGCGTCGTGAAACCGATGTGAGTGACACCTTCCTCGACAGCGCGTGGTACTTCCTTCGTTATCCGAGCTCGGATCGCGACGACGTTCCGTTCGATTCCGAGCTCACGAAGAAGTGGCTGCCGGTCACGAGCTACATCGGCGGAAACGAGCACGCGGTGCTGCACCTGCTGTATTCGCGATTCACGACGATGGTGCTCAAGGACGCCGGATTTCTCGAATTCGAGGAGCCATACGTCAAGTTCCGCGCGCACGGGCTCATCGTGCGCGAAGGCGCGAAGATGTCCAAGAGCAAGGGCAACGTCGTCAATCCGGACGAATACATCAACGAATGGGGCGCGGATTCATTCCGCACGTACCTGATGTTCCTCGGACCGTACGAGGAAGGTGGCGACTTCCGGGACAAGGGTATTTCCGGCGTCCGCCGCTTCCTCGATCGCCTGTGGCGGTCAGCGCATGACGCACGGAGCGACGGCGCCGTCGACCCGGGTGTCGCGCGCAAGCTGCACCAGACGATCAAGAAGGTGGGCGACGACGTTCCGCGTCTGGGCTATAACACAGCGATCGCGGCGATGATGGAGTACATGAACACGATGCGCTCCGGCGAGCGGACGCCGCACGTCGACGAAGTGCGTCCGCTAGTGCAGCTGGTCAGCCCCTTTGCGCCGCACATCGCCGAGGAACTGTGGTCGGTCCTGGGCGGTACGACGTCGGTGTTCGACGCCGGATGGCCGGTGTTCGACCCATCACTGGTGGTGGAGGATCAGTTCGAGATGCCGGTGCAGGTCAACGGCAAGCGGCGCGCGGCGATCATGGTGCCGAAGGATATCACGCAGGCGGAAGCATTTGCGGTTGCGATGAAGGACGTTGGCGTCGCGAAGTTCGTCGTCTCCGAGCCGAAGAAGATCGTGTTCGTGCCCGGACGAATGCTGAATATCGTCGTCTAAACGGCCGGGCCTGGGTCCGGGCCAACTGCAAGCTTGAGCTGGAGCCCGAGCCAACTGCGGGCTTGGCCGCGGGCTTGGGCTACGGCTTGGGCTGGGGCCTGCCAGCAGGCCGGGGCTTGGGCGGGGGCGTGCGCTCGGGCGGCGCCCGCTCACCCGGACTGCGCAGCGCCCAGCCCCCAGCCCCTGCCACGAGCGACCAGCCTGCCGGTAGGCCCAAGCCCCAGCCCTGGCCCGAGCCCACGCCCCGGCCCGCGGTTGGCCCGGGCCCGAACCCCCGCCCCCATCCTTACTTATCCGCCAGAAGAGAGCTCGGGCTCGGGCTCGGCTACTGCCAGGGAAGATTAGCCGCCATCGGTGCCCCGCTCTCGAGCAGCGACTTGAGATCGCTGAGGATCCATGTCCAACCGCCGCCCGCTCCCGGCCCCTGCCGATCGCCGGCGACCATGGCTGCGTGGCCTGGCGTTCCGGTGAGATCGTGGATGACGCTGAGACGGCTGACGCCGCCACGCCCTTCCTCTATTTCGTAGGTCAGGCGCGTGAACCCTTCGGCCGCCATGCTCGGGTCCATCGCCATTCGCCATGTCACCACGAGCTTGCGCGGCGGGTCTGCCTCGATGACTTCACCGTCGACGGCGACGTCAGGGGTGCCCATCGCGAGCATTCCGGCGTTCGCCTTGCCGCGGTATGCGCCGCCGGGGTGCAACTCGTACTCATCCAGCAGCCCATATCCGAAGCGCTGGGTCCATTCCGGTTTCGTGATCGCGTCCCAGATCGCCTGCGGGGTCGCCTTGATGAAGATGCGGTAGACCTGCGTCGCCGTGCCGATGTCCGGTACCGTGCTCGTCATGCGGAGCCCTCCTCCAATTCGTGCTTGAGGTCGATGAGTGCCGACACTCGGCGCTCGGTGAATTTGTCGATCCATCGGTCGTGGACGAGCCGGATGGGAACGGGATTGAGATAGTGCAGCTTCTCCCGCCCCGACCGGCGCGTCACCACGAGCCCCGCGTCCTCGAGAACGCGAAGGTGTTTCATGACGCCGAAGCGCGTCATCTCCAACTCCGATTCCAGTTCGGTGAGCGTGCGGCCGTCGCGCGCAAAGAGCCGGTCGAGGAGCAGTCGTCGCGTTGGGTCCGCGAGTGCCTTGAACACGCGGTCGTCATCAGCCATGCGACATAATAGGTGACTAAATAGTCACATGTCAAGCCGGAACTGGCTGTCGATTCCGGCTGAGAAGCGCTAGTGAGCTGTCACCCCGAGCGAGCCCATTCGACTACGCTCAGCAGGCTCCGCGAGTCGATTGGGTCTGCACCCTTGTCCTGAGCGAAGCGAAGAATCTGCACCTACCTCACAAGTGCAGATCCCTCGACTTCGCTCCGGATGACGTCGACGTCGATGTGCGACAGTCGGACGCTACTAGAAGCGCACGCCGACAGTCAGAGGGATCGCCATGATCGGCTTGGCGTCCGCGAGCATGACGTGCAGCCGAACCTCAGCGATCGCCGAGAAGCCGGTCAGCGGAATCTCGACTCCTCCACCCAGGTTGAATCCGGGCCGCGTGCCCTCGTGCGTCGCGTTGTAGATGGCGATACCACCGCTGACGAACCCCTGCGTCGTCGTCTGGTCGAGCCGGTAGATGATGGTCGAGCCGACGCTGAGAAGGTTCGACGCATCGCCGGTGCGGCCGGACTTCAGCGGAAAATGCTGAAGGGTCACTTCACCGCGAAGTGAATACGGCTGTCCGCTCACCGCATATTCGACCAGTCCACCGGCGCCATAGCCTGCGGCATGATCGTCCGAGAGCCGGCCCACCGGGATCGAAATCGCGCCGGTGACTCCGAACAACGGCACGTAGTAGTCCGACTGCGTTCGCGGCGGAGGTGCCGTCGGCGGACCAGATTGCTGGGCTGCGGCCTCATGAAAAGAGACCGACGCTGCGAGCATGGCGAGGACGATTGGACGCATCATGTGCTCGAAAGGAGTTAGACGTTAATAGCTCAGAGCGGACAGCCGAGCGCGTTACAGCAGACCGCCGACCCAGTCGCCGACGAAATACCCCACAACCGCCACTCCGAGCCCGACGACGAACATGTCCATACCGGACCGGAAGACCGACCGCCCGGTGAACACCGATCGCGCGGCGCCGACCATCCAGTGTGAGATCATCGAGAACACGAACGAGACGATCGCCGCCGTGCGTCCCGCGAAGAGAAAGAATGGAAGCACCGGAATGAGTGCGCCGACGGCCGTGGCCGTGCCCGTAATCCACGCCTCACGCATCGGTGAAGTCGCCGACTCGCTGATACCGAGTTCCTCCTGCACCTGCTCCGCGAGCATCTTCTCCGGATCGGCCATCACCTGGGTCGCGAGTGCGAAGGCGTGGTCGCGGTCGATGCCCTTCGCCTCATAGATGAGTGCGAGCTCGTCGCGCTCGATCTCCGGCATCAGTGCGATCTCGTCGCGCTCCATTGCGATCTCGTACGCGTAGACCTCACGCTCGCTTTGCGCCGCCAGATAGCCACTGGACCCCATCGATAATGCGTCGGCGATCAGCCCAGCCACGCCGGCCACGATGACGGCGTGATAACCCGCCACTGTCGACGCGCCGATCACGCCGGCGACCAATCCAAAGTTGGCCGTCAGCCCGTCGTTGAAGCCGTAGACGACATTCCGGAGAAAGCCGCCAGCGCCCGTGCGGTGCCACGGCTCGCCCGTGCGGCCAGCGACATGGTTGAGTGTCGTCGCATGCTCAGCCGATTCCCGCGCCAGGAGCAACGCCTCGCTGCGGCCGGCGATTCCCTGGCCCGTCGTCCGATGCATGTCGAGGTACGCCTTGACCTCGCGTCCCTCCTCAGCAAGCAGCATCGGCAAGAGGAACCCGGGCCCGAACCATCGGCCGAGCATCGCGAGCAGGCGCGTGCGGCCGGCGGGTCGGTGTTTCCCCACCTGCCGGCCGTGTTGAGTGAGCAGGCCGGCCCAGATCTCGAGATGGCGATCTTCGACGTCAGCGAGCCGCCGGTAGATGTCTTTCTTGGCGACGTCGGGCTCGGCGTCGGCCAGCAGCCTGTACAGATACGCCGCATCCGCCTCGTCCTGCCAATGGTGCTCGAAGGCATCGAGGTCGGGTGCCTGGGGGCGCGTCGCAGTAGCCATGTGCCAAATATATCACAGCTCCTAAGTGCAGATCCCTCGACTCGCTGCGCTCGCTCGGGCTGACATCCCTCAATGCTGTCATCCGAGCGGATTCGAGGGATCCGTACCTCCGCTTTTGAAGAGGCAACCATCCGAAAGGGAGGCTGTGTCTCAGGGATACTCGTTACACCGGACCAGAGGATCCCACACATGCGCTTCACCAATCTCCTAGCACTAGCCGCCGTCGCGGGCGCTACCGCGAGCACAGCCACGGCCCAGTCGTCGCGTGCCAGCACAATTGTCACTTCCCCGAGTTTTTATCGCTTCGACGCCGGTGACGATCACCGCGCTGCGCTCGGCGTATCGACGTCGACCAGCGGAACGTTGCGCGATACACTCGGCATCCTGGTCACTGCCATCACCAAGGGCAGCCCCGCCGAGAAGGCGGGTCTCGAGGAAGGCAACCGGATTGCCGCGATCAACGGCGTAAACCTGCGTGCAAACGCCGCGGACATCGAAGACAACGAGATGTCCAGCGCACTCACGCGCCGGCTCACACGCGAGCTCGCCAAGGTCAAGGCGGGTGACGACGTCGACCTTCGCGTGTATCGCGATGGCAAGATGCAGAACATCAAGGTCAAGACCGCAGACGCGGCCGTCTTGTTCGGCAGCGCGGATCGCGATCGCGTCTGGTCCACGGCGTCATCGGCTCGCGAAGATGCGGAAAACCGCCCGGTACTCGGCGTGCAGCTCGGCAGCACGGGCAGCCGGCGCGACACGCTCGGCGTGCTGGTCATGAGCGTGACGGACTCGTCTCCTGCGTCTCGCGCTGGGATCGAAGAGGGCAATCGCATCGCCGCGATCAACGGCGTCAACCTCCGCGTCAGCCGCGATGATGCAGGCGACCGGTTCCTGTCGAGCAGCAAGGTAACGCGCTTGCAACGGGAAATCGGGGCCCTCAAGCCGGGTGACAACGTGACGCTGTCGGTCTACTCGAATGGCCGCACACGCGACGTCACCATGAAGGTTGCACGCGCGGGTGATCTCCCGAAGAGCTCGGGTTTCGGCTACACCATCGTTGGCGACGGATTTGCGCCGATGCCCGCATTGCCGATGATGGCGCCAATGCCGTCGATGCCGTCGATGCCGCGCATGGCCCCGACGCCCAGGGCGCCGAGTGTCCGGTACGATTATGAATTCTCGCCGGAGGTGCGGGAACGCCTCGAGGAAGCGCGTGTCAGGCTCGATGAGGCACGCGTCCGGATCAACGCAATTCGGCCGACGATCGATGCACGACTCGAGCGTACGCAACCGCGCGTGCGCGTCGAGAGCGTCCGTCCGCAGATCGAGCGGACGCTCGAGAGGGCGATGCCGCGCATTCGCGTTGAGGCCCGGCCGACGGTTGCACCACGTATTCGAATCGTCAACACGACCGTCTAGGCTATCCGCCATCCGCTATCCGCAATGCGTCGTCCGTGGTGGCGGATGACGTACGGCGGGTAGCGGAGCGCGGATAGCCCGCGCCGTCGGCGTCCAATGCGCGAGGACTGGCGCCGGCGGCGGCAGGGGGACAGGATTGGAACGTCAGCTGTTCGCTTTCCCCCTTTGCGATGTTGGCCCCCCGCGTGCCGCCAGCCCAGGAGTCGGTTCTCATCATCGACGACGCGCCCGAGATTCGGCGCGTCATACGAAATGCACTTGCGGGCGGGCACTTGCGGGTGATGGAGGCGGGCACCGCGGCCGATGGGATCGACCTTGCGGCCGCCGAGCAACCAACACTGGTGATCCTGGATCTCGGCCTTCCGGATCGGGATGGTCTCGCCGTCTGTCAGGAACTGCGGGGATTTTCGTCGGTGCCGATCATCGTCCTGTCCGCGCGTCATTCGGATGCGGAAAAGGAGAGGCTCCTCGACGCCGGCGCTGACGACTATGTCACGAAGCCGTTCAGCACCGTGGAATTGACCGCGCGCATCCGCGCACAGTTGCGGCGCGCCGCCGACCGATCGACTGGCTCGGCGAAGCCGGGAATCGTGGAAGCGCACGGTGTGCGCATCGACCTGGTTGGACGTACCGTGCTGCGGGACGGACGCGACGTGCACCTGACACCCACTGAATGGGCACTGCTTCGCGCACTCGTCGCGAATGCTGGGAAGACACTCACCCATGCGCAGCTCTTCGCGGCGGTGTGGTCGAACAGCAGCGGAGACCCGCAACAGTATCTGCGCGTATACATCGGACAGCTCCGCCGTAAACTCGAAGCGGACCCGGTGAGGCCGCGCCTCATCAGGACCGAATCGGCCGTCGGCTATCGTTTCGTTGCCGGTGCGTGATTCCGTGCCAAGACGAGCGCTCCCATGAGCCCCTCTGTGACCCGACGCTGGCTCCTCTGGTTCAGTGTGCTCGCCGTCACCGCCGTTGCGTTACTGGCCGGTAGGGCCCGGTTGGACAAGTCGCACGTCGCGCTCGCATTTCTCCTGGTGGTGCTTGCGGGGAGTGCGGCGGAGGGACGCGCACTCGGCGTGTCGCTCGCCGCAGTGGCGTTCATGGCGTTCAACTGGTTCTTCCTCAGGCCGTACAACACATTCGTCATAACCGATCCCCTCGATTGGCTGGTATTGCTCGCGTTTCTCATCACCGGCGTCGTCGCCGCCGAACTTCTGGAGCGTCAGCGGAGAGCCACCTCGCGCGCCGAGCAGCGCGCCGCTGAAATCGACCGCCTCGCAATCCTCGGCGCTCGCACGCTCACGGCGCCGCGAGCGGAGGACGCGCTCGATGCCATTGCAACCGTGATTCGGGAAGCGATGCTGGCTGAGCGATGCGAGATCTTTTCCTGGGATCACGCCGCGGGACTGCGGCTTGCGGGCCGATCGCCGAATGCGGAGTGGGGCGACGAACATGCAGAGCTGCTCACATACACGGTTGAGCACAGCGAGCCGGCGGCACAGCGCGCTGACGGAACGCTGTCGATTCTGAGCGATGTGTTGACTACGGCAAGCGACGAGACCTCGCGCGCCCCCGTTCTCGCGGACCTCCTCGCGCTCGGCATTCCTCTCAGCGTGCAAGGGCGAGTTGTCGGCGCGTTGCGATTGTCGTCATCGCAACCATTCGGCGTGTCCGACGATCAACGGCGCGTCCTGCGGGCGCTCTCGTACTATGCGGCGCTTGGCGTCGAGCGGGTGCGTCTCGCGACCGCCGAGCAGGAAGCTGACGGTCTGCGGCGCGCCGACCGCTTCAAGGATGCACTGTTGGCGGCGGTGTCGCATGACCTGCGCACACCGTTGACCGCCATCAAAGGTATCGCGAACGAGGTGTGGCGCGGGGGTGATCCCATGCGTGCGCAGGTGATCGAGGAGGAAGCCGATCGCCTGGCCATCATGGTCAACGAGTTGTTGGAGCTGTCGCAGATCAATGCGGGCGTCCTCAAGATGGACATCGAGCTGAACGCGGTCGATGATGTTGTCGGCGTCGCCCTCGAGCGGGTGGAATCGGCGCACGGCGCCCAGCGTATCACGGTACGCATCGCACATGACGACGCGATTCTCGTTGGCGAATTCGACTTTACGCACACGGTGCGGGCGCTGACGAATCTCCTGGAGAATGCGATCAAGTATGGGGCGCCGAATGCCGCGGTCATACTCGCGGTGGAGCAGAAGGGCGACCGACTCTCGTTTTCAATCGAGGACAGCGGACCAGGCGTACCATCGGGTGACGAGGAGCGCATCTTCCAGCCCTTCTACCGGAGTGCGACGGTGCCCGATTCGGTGCGCGGTACAGGTCTCGGCCTCTCGATTGCGCGCCAGCTTGTCGAAGCACAAGGCGGCACTCTGAGGTATGAGCGCCGAGAAAGCGGGGGAAGCCGCTTTGTTGTGGAGCTCCCATCCGCGACGGTACCGAGTCTGTAGCGAGCTCGGCTACGGTCCCGCGATCCTTGTAAAACTCTTATGTCGGAGGGCCGCATCTGGAATGCGGCCCTTATGGCGTCGGCCATATCCTGACGGCGCCGCCAAAATCGCACCGCGGCACTGACGTCGTGGTAGTGCTCTTGGCGGCGCTATTCGTCTCGCCGTCCACCCGGACAGGTAATCCAATGATCGACCTCCTTTACGTGCTCGGCACGATCGGCTTCTTCGCCCTCATGCTCGCGTACGTCACGTTCTGCGAGCGACTCGCGCGGCCGGAGCCCGTCAGCGACAAATCGCCCGAGGCCCGCCCATGAGCATCGAAACCGTCATCGCGCTGATCCTCACCGCAGCGGTGCTCGCGTACCTCGTCTACACCCTCCTGCGCCCGGAGAAGTTCTGACATGACCATCAACGGCTGGCTGCAGATCCTGTTTTTCAGCGCCGCCATTTTCGCCGTCGCGAAGCCGATCGGCTTGTATTTGGTATCGGTATACGAAGGTCGGATGCGGTGGCTCGCACCCCTCGAGCGCGCCATCTATGCCGTGAGCGGCGTCGACCCAGAAGAGGACCAGCGCTGGACGCGCTATGCGGGCGCCATGCTGCTCTTCTCGCTGTTCACGATGCTGCTCACGTATGCGGTGCTTCGGCTCCAGCATCTGCTGCCCCTCAATCCACAGGGGCTTCCTGCGGTAACCGACCGGCAGTCGTTCGAGACGGCCGCGTCGTTCACCACGAACACCAACTGGCAGTCGTATTCCGGCGAGTCGACGATGTCGTACTTCTCGCAGATGACCCAGCTCGCGTTTCATAACTTCGTCTCTGCCGCAGTCGGCATGGCGATCGCCGTGGCCTTTGTGCGCGGCCTCGCGCGTCGGTCCGCCGGGAAGATCGGCAATTTCTGGGCAGATCTCGTCCGCGGCACGCTGTACGTCTTGCTTCCCGCGTCACTTGTCCTTTCGCTCGTGCTCGTGCAGCAGGGCGTCATCCAGAACTTCTCGTCGTATGTCGAGTTGACGACGCTCGAAGGTGCCAAGCAGATCCTCGCGATGGGCCCAGTGGCCAGTCAAGAGGTGATCAAGCAGCTCGGCACCAACGGTGGCGGCTTCTTCAATGCCAACGCCGCACACCCGTTCGAGAACCCAACGCCGTGGACGAACTTCCTCTCGGTGTTCCTCATATTCGCAATTCCGAGCGGACTCGTGTGGATGTTCGGAAAAATGGTGGGCAACCTGAAGCATGGCTGGGCCGTGTGGACGGCCATGTTCGTGTTGTTCTTCGGTGGCGTCAGCGTCGCGTACTGGTCTGAGGCGCGCGGCAACCCGATTCACGCGGCTCGTGGTGTGGACGTCGTTGCCAGCGCTTCGCAGTCGGGCGGCAACATGGAAGGCAAGGAAGTGCGGTTCGGCATCGCCAACTCTGCGCTCTACGCCACCGTGACGACAGACGCGTCGTGTGGCGCCGTCAACTCGATGCACGACTCGTTCACGCCACTTGGCGGCCTCGTTCCAATCGTGAACATGCAGCTCGGTGAAGTGGTGTTCGGCGGCGTCGGCGCCGGCCTGTACGGAATGCTCGTCATGGTGATCCTCAGCGTCTTCATCGCGGGTCTCATGGTGGGGCGCACACCGGAGTACCTCGGCAAGAAGATCCAGGCGCGCGAAGTCCAGATGGCGATGCTCTTCGCCCTGCTCTCGTCCGTTGTCATACTGGTGATGACGGGTGCATCCGTTGTGCTGCCGGCAGGCTTGAAGGGCCTGAACAACGCTGGGCCGCACGGCTTCTCGGAAATTCTTTACGCGTTCAGCTCGGCGTTCGCCAACAACGGCAGTGCGTTCGCGGGACTCACTGGTTCGACCTACTACTACAACACAATGCTTGGCGTGGCCATGCTGTTTGGCCGCTTCGCGCTGATCGTTCCCGTCCTGGCACTCGCTGGCTTCATGGCCGACAAGAAGGTTGCGCCGGAAACGGCCGGCACCTTCCCGGTGACCGGGCCGCTCTTCGTGCTCCTGCTTATCGGCGTCATCCTCATCGTTGGCGCCCTCACGTTCTTTCCGGCGCTCGCCCTCGGGCCGATCGTCGAGCACCTGTTGATGGGTGCGGGGAGCTTGTTCTAACATGACTACTCAGAAACGGCCGCTCTTCGATCCGCCGATCGTTCGGCGGGCGATCGGAGATGCCTTCACGAAGCTGGCGCCGCGCCACATGGTGCGGAACCCAGTGATGTTCGTGGTGCTCATTGGTAGCGTGCTCACCACGCTGGTGCTCGTTCGTGACATCGCCGGCGGACGGCCCGACATCGGGTTTACCATCCAGATCGCACTCTGGCTGTGGTTCACCGTGCTCTTCGCCAACTTCGCGGAAGCGATGGCGGAGGGTCGCGGCAAGGCGCAGGCAGACACCCTGCGGAAGTCGCGCACGGAGACGACAGCGAAGCGTCTAACCGCAAGAAGTGCAGATCCCTCGACTTCGCTCGGGATGACAGGTGGGGGCGTCGGGGTGACAGGTGGGGTGCCCGGGGTGACAACGGGTGCACAGGCGCCTACCACGGTGGTCGCCGCGCCTGATCTGCGCCGTGGTGACCTCGTGCTGTGCCTTCCGGGGGACGTAATCCCGAGCGATGGCGAAGTCGTCGAAGGCGTTGCGTCGGTGGATGAGTCTGCAATTACCGGTGAGTCAGCACCCGTCGTGCGCGAGAGCGGTGGCGACCGTTCCGCCGTCACCGGCGGTACGAAGGTGCTGTCCGACTACCTCGTCATTCGCATCAGCGCTAACCCTGGCGAGACGTTCCTCGACCGCATGATCGCGCTTGTCGAAGGCGCGTCGCGGCAGAAGACGCCGAACGAAATTGCCCTCACGATTCTGCTGTCGGGCCTCACGATCATCTTCCTGCTGGCAGTCGTTACGCTCCAGCCGTTCGCCATCTACAGTGGTGCACCGGTGGCGATTCCCATTCTGATCGCACTGCTGGTCTGCCTCATTCCCACCACGATTGGTGGTCTGTTGTCGGCCATCGGCATCGCGGGCATGGATCGGATGATCCAACAGAACGTGATTGCCATGAGTGGCCGCGCGGTAGAAGCGGCGGGCGATGTGAATACGCTGCTGCTCGATAAGACCGGTACCATCACACTGGGCAACCGCCAAGCCTCGGAGTTCATTCCCGTTACCGGCGTGGAGCTCGATGATCTCGCTGATCGCGCGCAGCTCTCGTCGCTGCCAGACGAGACGCCGGAAGGACGCAGCATCGTCGTGCTCGCGAAGGAGAAGTTCCGCCTCCGAGCCCGCGAAGCGCACGGCATGGAGTTCGTGCCATTCAGTGCAACGACCCGTATGAGTGGTGTCAATGCCGGCACGACACTGGTACGCAAGGGCGCCGGCGATGCCGTCGCGCGGTGGGTGAACGAGCAGGGTGGAACGATTCCGTCGGATCTCGAATCCATCGTGAGTCGCGTGGCGAAACAGGGAGGCACGCCACTCGTTGTCGCCGAGCGGCGCGGCGATGCCGCGGCGCGTGTGCTCGGCGTCATCTATCTGAAGGACATCGTCAAGGGTGGCATGCGCGAGCGCTTTGATCGGCTCCGGGCCATGGGCATTCGCACCGTGATGATCACCGGCGACAACCCGTTGACCGCCGCAGCGATCGCACAGGAAGCGGGTGTTGATGACTTCCTCGCCGAGGCCACGCCCGAAGACAAGATGTCCCTCATCAAGCGGGAGCAAGCGGGCGGCAAGCTCGTTGCCATGACAGGGGACGGAACGAACGACGCACCAGCGCTTGCGCAGGCCGACGTTGGCGTCGCGATGAACACCGGCACGCAGGCCGCGAAGGAAGCCGGCAACATGATCGACCTCGACTCCAATCCGACGAAGCTTATCGAGGTCGTGGAGATCGGGAAGCAGCTGCTCATGACGCGCGGCTCGCTCACAACGTTCTCGATCGCGAACGACGTCGCGAAGTATTTCGCGATCATTCCTGCGATGTTCGTGGTGACGTATCCGCCGCTCCAGGCGCTCAACATCATGCGCCTGCACTCCTCGCAATCGGCGATCCTGGCGAGCGTGATCTTCAATGCGCTCATCATCATCGCGCTGATTCCGCTCGCGCTGCGCGGTGTGCGGTACCGCCCCGCGCCTGCGGCGACGATCCTGCGCCGCAATCTCGTGATCTACGGGTTCGGCGGCCTGATCGTCCCGTTCATCGGCATCAAGCTGATCGACGTGCTCCTCGTCTTCGCACATCTGGTCTAACAGCAGGTGCGGACCCTCCGCTCGCTCAGGGCGACAAAACGAGCAGAAAACGCTCACATAGGACGACAAATGATTCGCAAACTGATTCGCCCCGCAATCGTGATGACGGTCGTGCTCTGCGTCATCACCGGGCTCATATATCCAGGCATCGTCACCGGTCTCGCGCAGACGCTCTTTCGCCGCCAGGCGAACGGCTCGCTCGTCGAAGTGAACGGCAAGGTGGTCGGCAGTGAATTGATCGGCCAGACGTTCACGCAGCCGTACTACTTCCACTCGCGTCCATCCAACGCGGGCGCCGGCTACGACGGTACCGCATCATCGGGAACCAACAAAGGGCCGACCGACCTGAAGCTCGCGGACACACTCGTCGCGCAGGCTGTGGACGCTGCCGTCACTGGCGACGGCGCAGTCAAGGGTCAGGTGCCGGGCGACATGGTCACGGCCTCTGCGTCAGGGCTCGACCCACACATTTCGCCCGCAAACGCGCGTCTTCAGGTCGCGCGGATTGCGACCGCTCGCGGCGCGGCGCCTGCCGCCATTCAGTCACTCGTGGACGCCCATACGGAAGGCCGTCAATTCGGCTTCTTCGGTGAACCGCGCGTCAACGTCCTACTTCTCAATATTGCGCTCGACAGCGCATTCGCTCGGCCCGCTGCGCCGACCAAATAGAGGCAACCAGATGTTCCGCAACACACTGGCCTTCGCGGCCATGCTGATTTCTCCCACCGTCCTGAGTGCGCAAGGCACTTCGGCCGTACCGGACACGACGCCAAAGATCACGTTCGGCGGATTCGTCGATGGCTACTATGCCTTCGACTTCAATCGGCCGGCGAACTTCGATCGTTCCTTCACTACACAGCCGGCGAGGCACAACGAGTTCAACGTGAACCTCGCATACGTGGAGGCAAAGCTCGACGCGCCTCGCGCGCGTGGCCGCTTTGCGATCCAGACCGGCACGTCGGTGCAGTCCAACTATGCCGGAGAGCCGCGTAACGGCGGCGTCAGCGGTCCAGACCTCGCGCGCCTCATCCAGGAAGCCATTGTCGGCACGAAGATCGGCGAGAATGCGTGGGTCGATGGTGGCATCTTCTTGTCGCACATCGGAATGGAGAGCTTCATCTCGCGCGACAACCCGATGTACACACGCTCGCTCGTGGCCGATTACTCACCCTACTACGAGACGGGTGCCAAGTTGTCATGGCAAGCGGCACCGACCGTCTCCGCAACGTTCGTCGTCGTCAACGGCTGGCAGAACATCTCCGAGACGAACGCGGCGAAGTCGGCCGGCATGCGCATTGACTACGTCCCCAGCTCGAGCACCACGTTGAGCTACTACAATTACGTCGGCAACGAGGCCGCGGACTCGGCAAAACACAGTCAGATTCGTTTCTTCAACGGCGTCGGCCTGAAGAGCAGCCTGACGAGCCAGTTCACGGTGCTCGCACAATTCGACTACGGCGTGCAGGGGCACGCCAGTGGATCGGGCAGCTCGAGCTGGTATGGAGGCATGCTGACAGGACGCGTTCAGGCGACTCCCATGACGGCGATCGTGTGCCGAGTCGAGCGGTACGATGATAAGGATCAGGTGATTCTCGCAACGGGCCTTGCCGCCGGGTTTCGCGCGAACGGCGCGTCGATCGGCATTGACGTCACACCGCAGTCGAGAGTGTTGTGGCGCACGGAGCTTCGCGGATTTCAGGGCGAAAACGCCGTGTTCCCGCAGCACACCGGTGGACCCTCGAAGAGCGACGCGTTTGTCGTGACGTCGCTCGGGCTGACATTCTAGATGCAACGCCTGCGAATTGGCCATTGTTCGTTTTGTCGCCCTGAACGCAGCGAAGGGCCCGCACGTGCTGTTGCGCGCCTTGAGGTGCGGGCCCTTCGCGTTGCTCGGGGCGACAAAACAGGCCAACCCCATCTCGGAAGCGTGCCGTGACTGAGCGTCGGCGCGAACCGAGAACAGATCCCGATTTCCTGGCGCTGGTCAAGCGCCAGGAACGCGGGAAGCTGAAGCTGTACATCGGTTCCGCGGCCGGCACCGGCAAGACGTATCGTATGATCAACGAAGCGCACGATCTTCGCCGTCGCGGCGTCGACGTCGTCATCGCCTTCGTGGAGACGCACAAGCGTGTGGACACGGAAGCGCAACTGCGTGACGTGGAGATCGTGCCGCGCCAGAGAATCGAGTACCGTGGCGTGACGCTCGAGGAGATGGATGTCGACGCGGTGATCGCTCGGCGACCGCAGGTGGCCGTCGTGGATGAACTCGCGCACAGCAACGTGCCCGGCGCGCGGCATCGCAAGCGGTGGGAGGACGTGACGCAGCTGCTCGACGAAGGCATCAATGTGATCTCCGCCGTCAACGTGCAGCACATCGAATCACTGAACGATGTCGTTGCCTCGACTCTGGGCGTCACCGTCCGCGAGACCGTTCCTGACTGGGTCGTTGCATCCGCCGACCAGGTGGTGAATCTGGATATCTCCGCCGAGGACCTCCGCCAGCGCCTTCGCGAAGGAAAGATCTACGATCCGGGGAAGGTCGAGGCGGCGCTGCGGAACTTCTTCACCGACGAGAATCTCACGACATTGCGCGAGCTCGCGCTCCGTGAAGTCGCTGGGGCCGTCGATCGGTCGCGCGAAGAGATCGTGCGGCGAGAAACCGGCTCCTTTCCGGCAGCCGCGCCGAGGACGGTGGAACGCGTCCTCGTGGCGATGTCGAGCAACCCGCCCTATACGGCGGCACTGCTCCGAAAGGCGAGCCGTATCGCCGGACGTCTCAATTCCGATTGGTACTGTGTATACGTCCAGACAAGTAACGAACGGGCCGACCGCATTGACAGCACGGTCCAGCGCACGCTCGTGGCAAATATTCAACTTGCGCAAAGCATGGGCGCGGAGATCGTGAAGCTCGAGGGCGACGACGTCGCAGGTGCCCTCTGCAAGTTTGCGACGAAGAAGGGAGTCACACTGGTGATCGTGGGGCAGAGCAAACGCTCCCGTCTGCATCACTTCACGAAGGGCTCGGTCGTTGACCAACTCGTGAACAACACGGAGGGCCTCGATGTCCTCGTCGTGTCATTCGATCCCGCCAAGTCCACGGGAGACCGGTCGTGAAGATCAGTCATCGACTGTATCTCACGGTGGCGCCGTCCATTCTTGCCGTTCTGTTGTTGGCGGGACTGATCTACTGGGGCCAGTTCTCACGGACGGCGCCCGAATTGGTCATCGTCGGTGGGGCATTGGCGGCGACCGCCTCCCTCATCATGACATGGTCGAATGCGCGCTACGTGGCTCGACGTCTCGAGCGCATCGTCGGCGGCTCGTCGGCCCACGGAACGCAGAAGCCGTCACTGCGCGGCGTCGCCAGCGCCATTGCGCCAGGCAAAGCCGCCGCACCGCCGGACGAGATCGACGAAATCGAAAGCGTCGTCGATCGGTTGTCGAACGCGATCGAGATTGCCGAGGGAAAGAGTGCAGACCGGGAGCAGCGCTTCGAGCAACGCGCGCTTGACTATGCGCGGCTTCTCGCGTCCATCGCCGATGCCTCGACGCAACGTCTGGAGGAGGTACGGCTCCCGCTGCACATCCTCCTTGAGAATCACTTCGGTGACCTGAACGAGAACCAGGAAGAGATGCTCGGTGCAGCGCGTACGGCAGCGGAAGCGGCTGATGCCGACATGCTCGCCTTACGACAGATCGCCGCGCTCGATCTCGGCGAGCGACCGCTGCGTGAAGATCGCATGAAGCCCTCGGACATCCTCGATGCCCTTCGCCCGATGTTGCTTGCCGCCGCGGAGAGCGCGGGCGTGACCATCGAGTTCGACCTTGCACCAGCGCTTCCGGGAATCTTCGGCGATCGGGCGCTTCTTCAGGATGCGCTCGTCACTGTCCTCCGCGACACGGTGGCGAGTTCCCCTCGCGACAAATCGTTGCGCATCGAGGTCGAACGCGAAGGAGCATGCATACGGTTCTCGGTGAGAAATGCGGGGACAGCCCCCATTACGGTGCGATGGGCCGCGGCGGTTCGCGTCATCCAGGCGCACGCCGGATCCGTCGGTCGTGCCGACGGGGTGCTACACATTGAACTTCCCAGTGAGAGCGTACGAACGTGAAATCCATCGTAGTCCTAGACCGCCGGTGGTCCGCGGTTGCGATCATTCTGGCATTGCTGATGACGAGCGCATGTCGCTCGGACAACACGCGCCGCCCGCCAAACCTCGACGACGTTGGTGTTCATCTCGCGGGGACGTGGGACGTCACGCTTCGTCTTGACCGCCCGCTCACGCTCGCGACGGACGCGAGCAGTCTTCCGCGGACCGTCGCGGGCACCATCGTGCTCCTCGAAAACCGTGACCCCCGTCTCGCGTTCGGTGAGCTGCGAGCGCCGACGCACGTGGGTACCTACGACATCGATTTGGTGTCGCTCGGCTTTCCAGCAACGGATGCCGGCGCGATTCCCGGTGTTGCCGCTCGCTCCTTTTCGATTGGTCTCGCGCCGACACCAGCAGAGAGGCAAGATTCCGTGTTCCTCATCCTCAATCCAGAGTCGCCGCGACTCATGTTGCGTCTGAACGGAACGTTCAACGGTGAACGTGCAGAAGGGGTGTGGATGTCGGAAACGTTTCTCGGCGGTGGTGGGGCGTTCACACTCACCAGGCGAGCGGGTGTCAAGGCGAGGACATAGCGACGAAATGAAACCAGAGCCTGCCCACGTACACGTGTGAACGCTCAGCCTGAACGCGGGCGCCGACAACTCGCCGCGGCGTCGATAGCGGCGCTCGGTGTCGTCTTCGGTGATCTGGGAACAAGCCCGCTGTACGCGTTGCACGATACGTTCGTCGGCTCAAATCCCGTGATCGTAACGCACGAGAACGTGCTCGGAATTCTTTCGCTCTTTGTCTGGTCCCTCATTATCGTCGTCAGCGGCAAGTACCTCGTCCTGATGATGCGTGCGGATAATCGCGGAGAAGGTGGAATCTTCGCGCTGCTGGCACTCACCGGCGCTACATCCGCTGGAGCCGATGCAGCACGCCGTTCGCGGATTGTGTCCACGATTCTCGTACTGGGCATTGCTGGAGCCGCACTGCTCTATGGCGACGGTGTCATTACGCCGGCGATTTCGGTACTCAGTGCGGTTGAAGGTCTCGCGGTCGCGACGACGGCGCTCAGGCCCTACGTGGTTCCGGTGACCGTCGTCGTACTCGTAGCGCTGTTTTCCGTCCAGCCATTCGGATCGGCGCGAATCGGCCGAGTGTTCGGGCCCGTGCTTGCGCTGTGGTTCGTCGTCATTGCGGCAATCGGCATTTGGGGAATCGTCCGAGAGCCAGCCGTGCTGTGGGCCCTCAATCCCGTTCACGGCGCGCGGTACTTCGTGGTACACGGATGGCGAGGCTTCCCGGTGCTTGGTGCGGTCGTCCTCTGTCTCACTGGCGGCGAAGCCCTTTACGCCGACATGGGACACTTCGGACGCCGACCGATTCGCGTGGCCTGGTTCGCACTGGCATTTCCCAGTTTGGTGCTGAGTTACCTCGGGCAAGGGGCGATCCTGCTCACGAATGCCGCCGCTGCGGAGAACCCATTCTTCCGTTCCGCGCCGAGTTGGTCACTCTATCCGTTGATCGTCCTCGCCACAGCCGCGACCGTGATTGCGTCGCAAGGATTGATCACCGCCGTATTCTCATTGACCGGTCAGGCGGTAAAGCTCGGACTGAGTCCGCGGCTCGATATCGTGCATACATCGTCAAGTGAGATCGGACAGATCTACCTGCCGGCGCTCAACTGGGTGTTGATGTTTGCGTGCGTGGCGCTCGTGCTGATCTTCCGCTCGTCCACGCGATTGGCTGCCGCGTTCGGCCTCGCGGTGTCAGGCACCATGACGATTACGACGCTGCTCTTCGTAGCGGTCGCTCGCAATCGGTGGAAGTGGAGTGCAGTGCGTGTTGCGGTAGTCGCCGGTGCCTTTCTCTTCATCGATCTCGCCTTCCTCGGCGCCAACATGCTGAAGATTCCGGAAGGAGGATGGATTCCACTTGCGATCGGCGCGGTCGTCTTCACGCTGCTGGCCACCTGGCAACGCGGGCGCGCATTGCTCCGTGTTTCCGAGGAAACGCGCGCCGAAGCAGCCGTTGGTATCGAGCGCCTCATCACGTCGATTCGGGAGGGGTCGGCCGCCCGTGTGCCTGGTACGGCGGTATACATGAACGGCGTGCCGGAAGGCGTGCCTCGCACCCTGTTGCACAATCTCAAGCACAACCGAGTGATACACGAGCGCGTGGTCTTCCTCACGGTGCTGACCGATGACATTCCCTTTGTGTCGGATGATCAGCGCGTGACCGTGACCGTGATTGCTGACGGTTTCTGGCGAGTCGTCGCTCGATATGGCTTCATGGAGGAGCCAGACGTTCCAGCCGTCATGACGATGGCCGCGTCGCAGGGCCTCCCATTTCGCCGGGACGAGACGACGTATTTCCTCGGCCGCGAGACGATCATCTCGGCGGAAAAGCCTGGTATGGCGCGATGGCGCGAGCGGTTGTTTGGATTGATGGTGCGTAACGCGCGCCCGGCGACGGCATATTTCGGCCTGCCGCCCAATCGCGTTGTCGAGCTCGGGGCGCAGGTCGAGATCTGATGGCTTTGGCCGAAGGCTGCGCGGTTAGGCGTGGGCATGACTGTGATTGTCACCCTGAGCGAGCGAAGCGAGTCGAAGGGTCTGCACCTCGTATCCAGGCGGCAAGTGCAGCCCCCCTCGACTTCGCTCGGGATGACAGCCTTAACTGAACAACATTGGCTAGCCATGCTTCAGAATTCGATCTGCGCTCCCAACTCCACGACTCGATTCGGCGGAATCTGGAAGAACTCCGTTGCCGAACGCGCGTTTCGTGAGAGCAGCGCAAAGAGGCCCTTTCGCCAACGCGACATCTTCGCCGTGCCGGTGAGGACGAGTCGTTCGCGGCCGAGGAAATAGGATGTGTCCATCTTCGGGATCGGAACGCCTTGCGCCGCGGCCATCGCGAGGACCTCAGGAATGTTCGGCGACTCCATGAAGCCGAAGCTCGCAACGATCCGATAGAAGCCCTCACCCATTTTCTCGAGCGTCAAGCGCCGATCGGCGCTCACCTCCGGTATGCCGCGCGTCTGGACGCTCAACAGGACGACGGTCTCGTGCAACATCTTGTTGTGTTTCAAGTGATGTAGCAAGACGACGGGCACACCGTCCGGAGAGGATGTCATGAACACGGCGGTTCCGCGTACGCGCATCGGAGGCTTCGACTTGATGCTCGTGAGGAAGGTGTCCAGCGGCAGCGCGTTACGCTCCTGAATCTCGCTCAGTTGCAACCGCCCGCGCTTCCACGTGCTCATCAAGGTATAGACGACCATCGCCATCGCGATGGGGACCCAGCCGCCGTGTTCGATCTTCACGATGTTCGCGACGAGAAAGGAGAGGTCGATCGCAAGAAAAGCGACTGTCAGTCCCAAGACGTGTGGGAGGGACCACTGCCACCGTGTTCTCGCGATCACCGCGAACAGGATCGTCGTAATGGCCATCGTTCCCGTGACCGCGATGCCGTAGGCGGCGCTCAAATTGCTCGAGTTCCTGAATCCGAGCACAAGAAGGAGGCAGCCCACCATGAGCGCCTTGTTGACCTCCGGAATGTAGATCTGTCCCGCTTCGTGCTCCGAGGTGTGAATGATCTGCATGCGCGGCGAATACCCGAGCTGCACACTCTGCTGTGTGAGCGAGAATGCACCGGAGATCAGTGCTTGCGACGCGACGACCGCCGCAAGCGTCGCGATGATAAGAAGCGGCCATTGGAACGCCGATGGCGCCAGTAGGTAAAACGGGTTGCTGGCCGCGGTTGGATCGCGAAGCAGCAGGGCACCCTGGCCGAAATAGTTGAGGAGCAACGCCGGAAAGACCGCCATGAACCACGCGAGGCGAATGGGCCGCTTCCCGAAGTGACCCATATCCGCGTACAACGCTTCGCCCCCTGTGACGCACAGCACGACAGCGCCAAGGGTAAGGAAGCCCGCGAGACCGTGCTCACGGAAGAACACGACCGCATGCCACGGATTGGCTGCGGCGAGCACCTCGTGCGTTGCCGCTACACTGCGGACACCGAGTACCGAAATCGTCACGAACCAGACGAGCATGATCGGACCAAATGCCGTGCCGACTCGCGCCGTCCCGAATCGTTGCACCATGAACAACAAGAAAATGATCGCCAGGCTGATCCACATGACGAACGGCGCGAGCGCCGGGGTGTTGACTTCGAGCCCTTCGACGGCACCGAGGACCGAGATCGCCGGCGTGATGACGCCGTCACCGTACAAGAGCGCCGCGCCGAAAAGGCCCAGCGCGACGAGGGCGAGACGGCGCTGCTTGTCATCCTCCCGGCGTTTCTGCTGCAACAGCAGGGCGAGCAGGGCGAGAATCCCGCCCTCGCCACGATTGTCGGCGCGCAGAATGAAGACGATGTACTTGATGCTGACGACGAGTACTAATGACCAGAGGATGAGGGACAACACACCCAGAATGTTCTGGGGAGTTGGTGTGATCCCATATTCACTCTTGAAGCATTCGCGAAGCGCGTACAGAGGGCTCGTGCCGATGTCGCCATAGACAACGCCGAGTGCGGTGAGAGAGAGCAGTGCGAGGCGCTTTCCCGTAGGGGCTTCACGGTCCGGCACCTCGTGGACTGATGTATAGGCAGAAGTCTGGGACGACATGGTTCCGTTGGCATTCCTGCGTCGCCGCCCCCTCGTGGGAACAGCGGAAGCCGGAGACGCATGCGCCTCCGGCCTGATATGAACATATCCGCAGGACGACGCTACGGCAGCGTTTACGCCGTCCGAGCGCCCACCGGCTACTTCGCGGCCGTCTTCGCGATCGCCTCGATTTCCTTTGCCGCCCGGTCCAGGACCTCAACGATCCGCTTCAGGAACTCCGCGTCGTGGACGGCGTCGGTAGCTCGGCTGTAGGTCGCCTTGCCGACCCGCCGAAATGCGCCGTGGACTTCCGCCATGGGCTCGTCGAGGAAGTGGCCAACGAGCGTCGCGATCCGGTCGAAGATGTTGTCGACCGTCTCGCGGTTCTCGGCAAGATGAGCCCGTCCTTCGTCCGTGATCTCGTAGACCTTCTTCCCTTCGGGGCCTGGGACAACCTTGGCGTATCCGAGGTCTTCGAGGAGTTGAAGAGTCGGGTAGACGGTGCCCGGGCTGGGCGCGTAGGCGCCGCCGAACCGTTCCTCGAGGGCCTTGATGATCTCGTAGCCGTGGCGGGGCTTCTCCTCGAGGAGTCGCAGGACCACGTAGCGGAGGTCTCCCTGCTCGAACATTCGTCCGCCGCGCCAGCGTCCCCGAGGGCGCCCTTCGGAGCCGAAGAAGCCGTTCATGAAGCTCGCGTCCCATCCCCACTTTTCGCGGTGCATGTGCGGGGCGCCGGGGCGCGCGTCCCAACCGCAGAACCAGTCACGCATGTGAGTCCTCCGCTCGGTCGAGCGATATATCGTTAGGCGGAAGATATATCGTGCGATATATCGGAGTCAATAGGGTGGTGCGTGGCCATCTGCTTCACCAACAGCACGTACGTACTCTGAGATACGTAGTCTGAGATACGCAGTACGTATCAAATAATACGTAACTAATAGTACGTAGTTGATAGTACGTGCTTAATAGTACGTAGTCACCCACTTGCTGTTTCGCCCTCCGGGCGGCTGTGCCCTGTCCCGTGTTCAGAGGTGCCATACATTAACAGAACATGAATACCAGACCTCCTACCCTGGTTTCTCCCAATGAGAAAAACCCGCCCCATCACCTGGGCGGCCGCTGTTGCGCTCACCACGCAATCCGCGTCCGCGCAGGTCACGACCGCGCGTGATACCGCCGCCCTCCCCACCGTCACGGTCACCAGCACGCGCGCTCCGGCGTCGATCCTCACCACGCCGCTCGCGATTACCAAAATCACCGCCGCCGAACTCCGCAGCGTCAACGGCTACGGCCTCGAAGACGCACTATCCAAGGTTCCGGGTGTCATCGCGCAATCACGTTACGGCACGAGCGACGTCCGGCTGATCATCCGTGGCTTCGGCGCACGTGGCGCCGGTGATCGCTCCAACGCCGGAACATCCCGCGGCGTCCGCGTCCTCCTCGATGGATTCCCCGAGACCGAGCCGGATGGACGCACCGCGTTCGACCAGATCGACCTTGCCGCAGCGCAGTCGGTCGAAGTCGTGCGCAGCAATGCCTCTTCCGTATGGGGCAACGCGGCAGGTGGTGTCGTCAACGTCCTCACCATGCCGACGTCGACGACGTCCATCATCGACGCGCAGCCGATCTTTGGTGGATACGGCCTCGCGCGCTACGCGGTCCGTGCATCGGCGCCGCTCGGCAACGGCACCGCATGGCTGGCGTTTACCAACTCGACCTTCGACGGCTACCGCAAGCACTCGGACGCGCGTCGAACCATGCTCAATGCCGGCGTCTCGGGCATGATCAGCGACCACACCAAGCTCGGCATCTTTCTCTCGGCCGCGAACAACCTGATGCGCATTCCCGGCCCGTTGACGCAGGCGCAGTTCGATGCGGATCCGATGCAGGCGAATGCGACGTACGTATCGCGCGACGAACGGCGCTACAACAAGCTCGGCCGTCTCGGCGTGTCCGTCGACCACGCCCTGGACACGACGATGTCGATTTCCTCGGCGATCTACGTGAATCCGAAGTATCTCCAGCGCTCCGAGCGCGGCACGTACCGCGACTTCACGCGCATCCACTTCGGCGGAAACGCGATCGGGCACAAATCCTTCATGTCCGGTGACGTGCGTAATCACGTGACCGCGGGCGTGGATCAGGCGTACCAGGACGGCGCCATTCTCTTCTATACGTTGTCGGCGACGAATGACCGCGGCACCACGCTCAGCGACAACAAGGGCGAAGGCGCGATGAACCTGGGCTTCTTCGTGCAGGACGAAGTCGCCG
This sequence comes from Gemmatimonadota bacterium, assembly GCA_040389905.1. GTDB lineage: Bacteria > Gemmatimonadota > Gemmatimonadetes > Gemmatimonadales > Gemmatimonadaceae > AG11. The sequence goes on from JAZJZK010000023.1 coordinate 63,339, forward strand.
TCAACGACCGGTTCTCACTGCTGCTCGGCGCGCGTCACGATCGCGTTTCATACTACTACAAGAGCTTCCTGCCCACTGCTGTCGTTCGCTCCGATGCACGGAATTTCAGCCGCGTGTCCCCGAAACTTGGCGTGAACCTCCGCGTGGGAACGTCGAGCAGCATCTACGCGAATGTCGGTGGCGGCGTCGAGGCACCGGCCGGCAACGAAACAGATCCGACGCCCGGTACTCCGACGCCGACGCCGCTGCTCAACCCGCTGCTCGACGCGATCAACTCGGTGACCTACGAGGTGGGGTACAAAACACTCGGCCGGTCGATGGGCGCGGCCACGATGAACGCCGACGTTGCCGTCTACGACACCGAGGTGCAAAACGAGATCGTGCCGTACAACGGCGGGCGCTACTACCAGACGGCAGCCAAAGCACGCCGCCAGGGTGCTGAGCTCGGGGTGAGCATGCAGAACACATTTGGCGTTTTTGCCAACTATGCGTTGACCCTTTCGAACAACAAGTACTCGTCGTACGTCATCGATTCGGCGGTCCAGTTTCCGACAGATCCGACGAAGGCCGGCAAGCGTGCCGACTACAGCGGCAACAAGGTCGTGGGCGTCCCCGGCTACACGAGCAACATCGAGTTGGGTGCGGAGTTGCCCCGATACCGCGCCACCCGGCTCAAGGTCGCGCTCGAAAGCTCTGGCTCGTACTTCGTCGATGATGCGAACAGAGTAAAGGTTCCGGCATTCTCGATCGTGAATCTCACGGCGGAACTGCGCGATCCGATCGTGTCGTCGAACGGGTTCGGCGTCCGTGGTTTCCTCACCGTCCACAACGTGGCGGACACGAAGTATGCGGGGTCGGCGTTCCTCAATCCGGATCTCGTCGGCACAGCGCCAGCGTACTACGAGCCCGGTATGCCGAGGACGTTCATCGTGTCGTTGTCGGTTGGGAGGTTGCGTTAGGAAGCTCCGCGCGCGCGACACTTGGAAAGAGCTGAACCGCAACTGATTTCACCGCAGAGGGAGCAGAGAAACGCAGAGGAAAAGCGTACCAGCAGGTGCAGACCCCTCGACTCGCGTTGCGAAGCGAAGGGCCTGCACCTTCCGAAGTTCCTTTCGCAGTCCTCCGCGTGCCTCTGCTCGTCTGCGACCTCTGCGGTAAATGCGACCCGAGGTTTCGTCCGTGACGACAGCAGACGCCGGTTACAACGGTCTCGACCGCGGCGACAGAACGGCACATCGATTGCCTTGTCTCCTACCAAGCGAAAGACGACTGAACCTCGCATGGAGGATAGACGCATGGCCAAGGATCTCGGCACGGATGGGTTCGAAAACCAGGTAAAGGGCGCTGCGAAGGAAGTTGAGGGCAAGGTTCGCAAGAACGTCGGCGACATGACCGACAACCACAGCGAAGAGCTCAAGGGCAAGGCGAAGGAGATGGAGGGCAAGGCCCAGCGCAAGATCGGCGAAGCCGAGTCGGATCTCGATCGCAATACCTGACCTCGAGTCTCGCGAATGTGAACGGGAGTGCCGGCGGCAACCGGCGCTCCCGTTCATCGTTTCGTAATCCGGCGATCACAAAGACATCACGGGACGAAGAGCCAAGGTTAATCGCCGCATCACGAGCGCCTTAGGTCCGCGGCGTATTGTCGTTGAGGAAGCACGCTCACGACACCGAACGCGGAGGAAGTCATGTTCACGACACTGTTGGAATCACGCGCTGTGCGCACGCGCCGGACCGGTAGTACCACCGTCAGCGCACTCTTGCACGGCGCGCTCATTGCCGGTGCGGTCGCGCTGACGCTGCCGAGCCAAGGCGACGCCTACATCGAGGATCTCACGCCGCGCGACACGATCATCTACGTACCGGTATCGCGCCCGGTGACGAGCAATCCAGCGCCGAGCGTGCACTCCACCACAACCGTGTTCAACCCGGCTCCCGCTCCCGCGTTGCCCGTGATATCGATCAACCTCACGGAACACACGCTTCCTCCCGTGGATATGCCGCTCGCGCCACCAATTCCCAACGGCGAATTCACGGGCCAGGGAGTTGGTAGTTCGAGCAGCCACGACGCGGGAGGCGCGTCAATTGGAACCGGTGGCGAGGCCATCGACGTCAACTACGTCGAGCGCATTCCGCGCGTGCTCGGCAATCCACCCGTGCCGCGCTATCCCGGCGCGCTCCGTCAGAGTGGGGTGTCCGGCCAGGTCGTCGTCCGCTTCGTGATCGACACGCTGGGACGCGCAGAACTGGGTGGCGTGACGATTCAGGAGAGCTCGCATCCGCTGTTCTCGGAAGCCGTACGCAATGTGCTACTTCAATATCGCTTCGCGCCGGGAGAAGTCGGCGGCCGAAAGGTGCGCACGATGGTGCAGCAGCCATTCACCTTCACACTCAAATAGAGAATCCGGCAGTTTCCGTCCTGATCCGGTGAATCCGTTCCTCAATCAGTAAACAAGTGTGAGGAACGGATTGACCAGATGCGACGGAACAAGCCCGATCGTCTACTTCAATAGGGATGTATTGCCGACGAACGCAATCCGCTTCCCGTCCGGCGACCACGACGGCACGTTGATCGTCCCCTGACCGCCGTAGAGATAGGCCAACACCTTGGCTTTGCCGCCCTCAGCGGGAATCAGCTTGATGTACACGTGCTTGTAAAACGGGTGATCGCCGGCCGGTATGTCCTTCGGGAACGCGATATAAACGATCCACTTTCCGTCAGGAGAGAAGTGCGGGAACCAGTTGTTGTAGTCGTCGTGCGTGATCTGCTCCTGCTGGCTGCCGTCCGGCTTCATGCGCCAGATCTGCATGCGCCCGGTTCGTGCCGAATTGAAGTAGATGTACTGCCCATCGGGTGAGTATTCCGGACCATCGTCAACACCCTTCGTATTGGTGAGCTTCTCATCGTCGCCGCCCGCGCTCGAGACGCGATAGATGTCGAACTCTCCGTCACGCAAGCCGGCGAATACCATCCATTTCGCATCGGGCGACCATCCGTGGAGGTACGACGGCCCTCGCTTCGTGACGCGCTTCGGTGTGCCGCCCTCGAGTGGGACGGTGTAGATGTTCGACCGTCCGCTGTCATCTGCCGCGCCATGACTGATGCCGAGCATCTTGCCGTCGAACGATAGGACGTGATCGTTGTTGTTGCGGTTCGCGAACGCGGTGTTCAGCACCGACGGCGTACGCGTCGCGAGATTGAAGCGATAGATCAGGCCGTCCTGGCTGTACAACAACTCCTTGCCGTCGAGCGTCCAGTTGGGCGCCTGAAGCGATCCCGGAATCTCGTGCAGGATCATCCGGTCGCCCGTCGCGACGTCCATCGTCTCCAGATGGCTGCCGATGTACTCGCGGTACGGAACAAAATCCTTCCTCGCCGGAATTGTGATGCGCACGTTGTCGAATGTCGCGCGCTCCGTGACTGCGTCATCGTGCGAGCAGATGTACATCCCGACGTACACTTCGTCGGGCAGCGTGACGTCATTCAGCTCATTGCTCACCAGTGTATCGCCGTACCGCGACACCGACATGATGTACTTGCCGTCGCGCCGCTCGAGCTGAACGATGTGCTGGCCCATGCGATCGGGGAGGCTGTCGGTGACGCGCTGCTCCGACGGCCCACCGACGGTGCGTCGCGTCTGCAGTGACGCCATGCCATTGCCGTGCATCGCCGCGGTCACGTGGGTCGAGTTGGTTTCCAACGTGGGGCGAATGCTCCAGCCCACTTTCCGGTGCTCGTTCCCACCGGCGGTTGCGAACTGCGTCCGCATCGTGAGAATGAAGTTGCCTGTCATCTTCCGATACACGAAATGGAAGTCATCGTGATCAGCCCACATGTTCTGACCCGCCCCTTCGATCGTGTAGCGCTGCGTTGCGACGTCATACGTCGCCGTACCGGGGCGGCTCGTCTTGCCCACGTCCACCTGGGATTCGAAGACGCCGAGCGGAAGCTGTTGGGCGAGCACTGGAGTGGATGAGAAGGCGAGAGTGGTGGCAACGACGAGGCGAGCATTCATCGGAAGCGATACCCGAGGGTCTCGAGGTGAGTTTTGCTGAGGCGTGCGGTTTCGAGCGGAGCCGTGGCTTGCGAGCCGGACGAGGGATTGAGCTCGACCATCAACATCAAGTCATTCGGCGCCGTTTCGAGAAGATTCACGACGCCAGCGATATCGACGCGCCCGTGGCCGAGTGGACAGTAGCCGTCGTTCGTCGCACCACCGTTGTAGTCCTTGAGGTGCGCGTGCCGAATGAGGGGAAGAAAGTCGCGAATGATCGGCAGTGGGTCGGCACCGCCGGCCATCAGTTCGCCGACATCCGGGGCGAGCTTCACGATGGAGGTATCCACCGCCTCCATGACGGCGTACACGTCATCGCGTGTCTCGATGCAACTGCCGGAATGCGGATGGAGCGCCCCGATCACGCCGGTATCGGCGAGCGCTCGACCGATGTCATTCAGTGTTGCAACGATTTGCGTTTGATTCGCGCGCATGTCGAACGTCGAGCGCGTGACGTTGTTCGGGCCAATAACGGCAACGGAACCACCAGCGGCGCGGATCAACTTGCCCCACCGCGTGGCCGCAGCGAGTGTCGCGGCGCGCTTCGCGCTGTCAGTCAACTCGAACGGACAATAGGCCGATCGCAGTGGAAGATTCGCCTGCTCCAGCAGGCGCTTGAGCCCTCCGCGCTGATCCCAGTATTCCAGCACGCTCCCGAACGATTCGAACGCGTGATAGCCGAGCGAGCCAACATCCGCGATCGCGCGCTCGGCGTTGGCGGGCGCGTAGCCCCACGTGATGCCGGTGTGACCAACGAGCAACTTGCGCGCTGGCGGCGACGCGACTCCGGCGCGCGCGCACGCCAGCCCGCCGGCGACGACGCCGAGAAAATCGCGGCGCGAGAGTGACCTGTTCACGGAAGTGTGAACACCACGTAGCCACCACCGCCTCGCGGACCGTCCGCGCCAATGCCGCTCTCTCGCGATCGGCGTCCCCACGTCAATGGGGTCGTCGCGTTCACGACGAGATGCACCTTGCCGTTGATCTCGTACATCGCCGGAAGTCCTTCCGTTCCCATCGGCAATTGGCCGGTCCAGAGTACTTTCCCGTTATCCGCGTCGAAGGCGTAGACGTGACCGTCTTTCGCCGTCGAGAAGACGAGTCCTGTCGACGTGACGACCATGCCGTTGCGTTGCGTGCCGCGCGGCACGCCGGTGTTCTTTGCGCCCGCTTCCGTCGCTCGGAGATCCTGTCCGATCGGCACTTTCCACTTGATTGTGCTGCGATTGAGATCATACGCGATCAGCGTGGACCAGGGCGGCGCCATGATGTATGGATGACCAAGTCCGTAGTCCGTGCTGTACCGACTCGCCGGCGCTTCGACGCCTGCTGGATAGCCCGGCCGTGCGGCGCCTTGTCCGCGACCACCACCGCTCGCGGGAGGACGTGGTGCGCCACCCGTCGCCACAACCGGCCCACTCGGCGGCATCGATCCTCCAACCGGAATCTGAAACGCGGGACCTGACGCATTCCCGCCAAGGTAGGTGTAGATGTCCCTGATCGTCTCGTCATCGAGGTGCGCGAAGGCAGGCATCTGCGCGCCACCCGCGCTGACGATGAAGCGAAAATCAGCCATGCTCAGGCGCGAGGCGGAGCTTCCCGAGAGTGCAGGCCCGGAATCGCCCACGCCACGCGCACCGTGGCAGTTCTCGCAATTCGTGGCAAACGTCTTCGCACCACGCGTCCCATTGCCGGATGCAGTGTCGTCGCGATCACGCGCAGCAGCACGCTTCTCCAGCCGATAAAACGACGGGAAGTCCTGATTGAGCACGTAGACGATTCCTCGCTCCGGATCCGCGGCGGTGTTCCCCCAGTTCGATCCACCAACCGCGCCCGGTACTGAAACGGTCTCCTGCGTCAGCGACGGAGGATTGAATAGCCCCTTCCGCGCGGCATCGATCCGTTTGGTCCACGTCACGCGCTCTGCCTCGCTCAAGAAAATCGGCGTGAGCATGTTCGACGTGAACGTCTGCCGTGCGAACGGCGGAAGCACGGAGGGAAACGGCTGCGTCGGCCACGCATGTTCGCCGGGCACATCGCTCGGCGGCACGGCGCGTTCCGCGATGGGCCACACGGGCGTGCCTGTGACGCGATCGAACACGAAGAGAAACCCCTGCTTTGTCGCCTGCGCCACGGCGTCGATCGATCTGCCGTCTTTCGTCACGGTGATGAGCTGTGGTGCCGCCGTAGGATCGTAGTCCCAGAGGTCGTGATGGACAAACTGGAAGTGCCACAATCGTTTTCCCGTTCGCGCATCGAGCGCGAGCAAGCTACTTCCAAAGAGATTCGCACCCGTTCTGTCGGCACCGTAGTAGTCATACGTGGGTGAGCCAACGGGGAAGTACGCGATGCCTCGTTTCGCATCGAGCGTAATCTCGCCCCAGGTATTGACGCCGCCCGCGTACTTCCATGCGTCCTTCGGCCAGGTGTCATAGCCGAATTCACCGGGTTGCGGGATCGTGTGGAACGTCCAGGCCACCTCGCCCGTAATCACGTTGTAGGCGCGGATGTGGCCCGGCGTGGAGAAGTAGTCCTCGCCGGTGCTCGAGCCGAGCAGGATGAGGTCCTCGAAGATCCGTCCCGGCGTCCCCGACTGCACTCGGCTAATCGTATTGGGGTCACGACCGAGGCTGTCCCGCAGGTCGACCGTGCCGTTGCGCCCGAACGTCAGGATCGACTTGCCCGTCGTCGCGTCGATGGCCTGAAGCGTCGAGTTGAGGGTGAACAGCAAGCGACGGTCGCGACGGTCGACGCTTTCCCAGTAGTTCATCCCGCGCCGAGTCATGCCGCGAAGATTGGCGTGAATCCAGATCTCCTTCCCAGTCGCCGCATTCAGCGCCACGAGCGAGTTGTTCTTCGCGACCACGTACATGACGCTATCGACGATGATCGGATTGAACTGGTATTGGCTGCTATCGGCTGTCGAGTAGATCCATGCGACTCTCAGTTTCGAGACATTCGCCTTCGTGAGCTGTTTGAATGCGACGTACTTCGACTGGTCCTGGCTCCCTCCGTAGTCCAGCCACGTACGCCGAGGGTCGCGCGTGGTGCTCACGAGCGAGACGTCGTTCGACGCGGGGGTCTGCACCGCATTCTGGCACGCGAGTGGTGCGAGCAGGAGCAGTGCGAAGGTGCGGCGAATCACGGCGTCTCGGCTGGTAGCGAGGAGACGATGCCGCCAGCGGGAACGTCGATACCAGCCGCCCAGGCGATCCCATTCAACAGAAAACGGCGATAGTCCTCGAGCTTCATGTTGTCGTGATAGTCGACGCCACCCATCACGAATCCCCTCCCGCCGTCCGCACGCTGATACGCCCACGATACCACCTGGGGCCCGATCGTAGCACGTGCCGGCGTACCAACGAGGAGATCGGTGCGTTTGGGATCGTCCGGCAGGAAATAGCGGGAAAAAATCTCGTCGCGATACGACCAGGGCTTCACACCGCGGAGGATGGGATGCGACTCGTTGCGCAGTGCGATCGCCCACTGGTCGTTCGGGTTCTTCGACATCATCTGCACCCAAAGGCCACCGGTCCAGTCGATGTAGTAGGCGCGCGCCGCCCAGTTCTCGACCCAACTGGCGTAATGAATGATCACGATGCCGATATGCTTGCGCTTGATCAGTGAATCGAGCCCGGCGAGGTATGACTTCGTCTCTGCGTCGTAACCGGTGTGGTTCGTCGTCGGATCAGGTGGAAAGAGCGGATGAATCTCATTGGCGGCGCGATCGGAGCTGCTCTCGATCACGAGAACGGACGCATTCTCCAACTCGGCGAGATTCCTCGGCGCCTTTCCGACGATCACCTTGGTCGTGACCCCAGGAAGATTCGACGCGTGGTCGAATCCGTAGGCGAGGACCCGAAGGTCCTTCTCGTACTCGTGTCGTCCGGGCGCTCCGTGGTCGCGCGGACCAGCGAGGAACACGATCTGCTTGCCCCCCGCCGGCGTTTGCCCATGCCCGGCGGTGGCGAGCAGTGCGAGGGCGATGCTCGAAACGAGGACGTGTCGCATGCGACTTCTCCATGTGGTCAGGTCGCCAATATGGAGAGGCGCATTCTCCCATGAAATGCCACCGGGAGAGGTCAGGAAATAGGGTTTCCTTATCATCAACCACACGGCAGAGCTGGCTAAAATAAAAACGCCGCGTTCGAAAGCGTACATTCCCATCGAAACATTGAACGCGGATTGAGCGAATGGAAAAGAAGAACAACGATAAAGCATGAACCAAGTGCTCTTTCTCAAAAACAAACCGCTGCGAGTCGCCTCGGTCATCCTCACTGAACAAATCACTTTTTTCAGTTCAATCCGCTCAATCCGCGTTCGATGTGCCGGCGCTGACATTCACGACGGATAGTAACGCTAGAATTCCCAACTCACCCCGAAACTCGGCAGACGCGGCATCAACGAGTCGACGCGCTTCGTGTAGACGATGTTGCCATGAATGACGCTGGTCGACGGATCGTACGCGCGCGCATTCGCCCTGTCGTAGACGTTGAACAGATCGCCGAAGAGTGACACTCGCGTCGCACCGACGCTGATGTCGCGCAGGATTCGCAGGTCGAGACGATGATAGCTCCGCAGACGATCGGCGTTGCGCGCACCGTACACGCGATGCGCGAGTGTACGCCTGTTCGATAGGGTATCGACGGCGAACTCGAAACCAGTGGTCGGCCATCCAGAGTGGAAGAGCCACGCGCCGCTCAGCTGCCACCCGGGTGCCGGACGCCAACTGGCATCCAGCGTCACCGTGTGTCTCTGGTCGAGGGTGCGGGGAACCGTGACGCCATCGATCACGTCATTCGCGATGGCATATGCGTAGCTCCCGCTCCACGTGGCGCGATGCGCGGGCGATCTCGAGACGAGTACCTCGACACCGCGGGCGATTGAACTGGAGGGAGCGATACGAAGGCGGTCAGGCTCGATCTCTGGAAAGACGTCGACACTATTGTCCACGCTGATGTAGCGCGGACGGACGCGAAGGACGCGACGTTCGTACGCCTCGATGCGCGCAGAAATGCCACCGGACAGGTGCTGCTCAATTCCGGCGACTCGATGCTCGGCGAGCTCCGCTGGATCGAAAGCGGTGACACCATCCTGCGTTTGTAGCTCATGCAGCCCTTCGGGCTGTGCATAGCGTCCCCACGCTGCGCGAATCGTCGTACCGGGTGTCGCGGCGAACGCCGCGGCAACGCGCGGCGAGAGTTGGTGTTCTCGCGTGTAGCTCTGATAGTCCGCACGACCGCCAAGCTCCATCGTCAATCGCTCGCGTGGTTGGAACTTCGCCGCGATGAAACCGCCACTGTTCATGCCGCTCGGTGTCGTGTGCACGTACAGGTCCTTGCTGAGCGGCTGTGCCTGGCCACCGACTGCGACGAGCGCGCGCTCGGTCTTCTGATAGTCGTACGTCGCGTTGCCCGACCGCAGAGAGCCCCCCAACGAGAAGAGAACGTCAGGTGACATGCTCCAGCTCCAATCGTGGCGTACCGAGCCGATCGTCAGATCCCGCACGTCGCGAATGGCGAGATCCTGAGCGCCGTCATACGTCGAGACGCGAGTGCCCGCGCGGTCCCATGTCAGATTGCCCAGCGACAATATCGTCTCTGTCGTCACCGTCGGGCTTACAGAAAACTGCGATGTCAGCCAGGCGTAGCTGCTCCCATAGTCGCTCACGATGCGCGGTGTATCGTCGTCGTCCTGATACGTCAGCTTGTCGCCCGCATGGAGCACATGGACGGCGATCGACCCACGATTGCCGAGTCGATACGTCGCCTTGCCGAGCATATCATAGTAGCGCGGATTGATGTTGTCCTGCTCACCCGCGGCACGGAGGGCATATTCGAGAAAGCCTCGGCGCGCTGAGATGAGCCAACTGCCGTTGCCGTTTCCGAACGATCCGTGCGATGTGCCGCGCGCGGTCATGAGAGTCAGGGCGAGTTCGGTGCGCGCGGGCTCGCCAGGTGGCGCATCCACGACGCGCATGCCCATCACGCCGGTCAGATGATCCCCGTACTGCGCGCCGAAACCACCCGTGGTCAGGTCGAGGCCCGCAATCGCCGCGACGTCGATGATCGAGAGCGCGCCATCAAAATCCTTGAGATGAAACGGCTCCAGCAGCTCGACCCCGTCGAGTGTGGAGTACACCTCGCGATTCGCACCGCCCCGAACGCGGAAGGCCGAGGAGAAGTCGCTCGCGGAAACACCGGGTAGGCGATTCACGGATCGGAATAGGTCGTCGCCGATCTGTGGCGCGGCGCGAATCTGTTCGCGCGAGAGCGTCTGGGCCGCGCTGACGTTCTGCTCCATCATCCCGTAGAAGCCCGGTGTTACGACGACGGCCGACAGCGGAACCGGCGCGCGTACGAGATGCAGCTCAACCGTCGCATCACCGTCAACGGTGGCACGCGCCGGCGCGAACCCGAGCAGTCGCGCTTGCACGAATACGATCGTGCGCTCGCGCGAGCCAAGATGAAATGCGCCATCGGAGCCGGAGGTCGTGGACACGATGAGAAGGTTGTTCACGTCGAACCCATCGACGCGCGCACCGGCGATTGGCGTGTTAGCGGTGTCGCGAACCCGCCCACTCACCTCGCGGCGAGTCGTCTGCAAGTCCTCACGCCGTTGGAAGGGCCGCGCTACGAGCGTCGTTCCGGTAACCGATAGAAGAAGCTCGACATCCGTCCCGCGAACGAGGGCAAGCAGCGACGCGCCGAGCGTGAGTGTGTCCGCGTCGAGCGTCACGTGCCGTTCGAGCGCGGGGAGTGTCCCTGGTGCATAAAGATCGATTCCGGCTCCGCGGGTGAGACGGCGAAGCGCGTCGCCAAGCGACTCCGCATGTACATGCACGATGGTCACGCGATCGAGAGCGGTGACGCCGGTGCGTCCCGCCCTGAGCGGTACGAACGCGTCCTGCGCCGTCGCCGACTGCGCGAGGAGGGCGATCAGGATGGCAATGCGCCGGCTCATCGCGCTCGCATGGTCACGGACCGTCCGACCCTCTCATACCGCGCGTCCACCGCAAGGCTGATCGCGCCGAGCAACACGTCGAGCGGCGCGCGATCACCAACACGAACATCGGCCGTCAGCGTTCGAGCGGCGAGCACACCATCCGTCACAATGAAGTCAACATCGTACCAGCGCTTCAGTTCCACGACAACGTCGCGCAAGGTCGTCCGTTCGAAGTGGACGCGCCCGCCTGTCCAGCCCATGAACTGTTCGGGCGACACATCCGTGCGGACGATGATGCGACCACTCGATGGATCCACATGCCCAAGTTGTCGCGCACCGAGGACAGGGCTACCGGAGTCCGTTGGGGTTCGAAGCCACACGCGACCCGTTGCAACCACGACGTCCACCGTGTGGTCGGCGACATTCTCGCGAACATCGAATTCGGTGCCGAGCACGCGTGCGGTCACTCGCGTCGTCCGCACAGAGAATGGTCGCGATGCATCGTGTGCGACCGTGAATGACGCCTGGCCGGAAAGACTTACCCTTCGAGCAGCGGCACCGAATCGCGCGGGATAGCGCAGCTCGCTCAATGGAGCGAGAGTGACACGCGTGCTGTCGGAGAGCACAAGATGACGCACTTCGCCGACGCGGGTCATGGCCACCAAGGTTTGTCCGTCGACGGCGCGTCGCGAGAGTAACCTCGGCACGAGGAACGCGCCGCCGACGATGACGAGTATCGACGCGGCGATGCGCATGAGCACGCGTCGCGTCGCCCATCGGCTCTGTGTCCGAGGCGACGCATCGAGCTTTCCGCGCACGATTTGCCACGCGCGCAGCGAATTGAACCGATCCTCGTTCCCGCGAGCATGGAGCGCGTCACGGACGGCACGACGAGGGTCGTGTTTGCCGACGCGCTGTCGCAGTGCCGCCTCCTCGGCCGGTGTGCATTCGCCAGCGAAGTATCGATCGAGCAACGCGTCCGGCAGCTCGTCACTCATCGTGCGGCAGGCAGCGGGACGCTTCCATCGACAAACGCCGCGATGAATTCGCGGGCGATGCTGCTCGACTTGAGGTCTCCGTCTCCCAAGCGTGTCGGGCGGCTGAGCATGTCGCTATTCGCCAGGATGATGAAGGCAATGTTGCGCGAAGGCACCTTGATGATGAGCGACGAGTTGCCCGTCCAGTACCCGTAGTGCCAGATGATCCGTTCTCCCGACACAATGGTCGAGAACCAGCCGAGGCCATAGGGAAGGGTCTCGCCACTCGTCGATATCGTTGGCGCGTACGCCAATGCCTTTGTTGCGGGCAGCAGGAAGGCGTTCGTATCCATGGCAATCGAGTACGCGGCGACGTCGAGCACGGTTGAGACCAGGCCCGCCGCGGTTCCGAAGTACGAGGGGTATGCCGACAACGCGTTGGTCCCACCTTCGAGGGCGTAGGGCTTGGCGAGCCGCGACAGGAAGAGATCGCGGTCGAGGCCCATGGCGCTGAAGCCGCGCCCATCGAGCGGATTTGGGGCGGTTCGTTGCAGCTGGAGCGGACGCAGGATTCGCTCCGACACGCGCTCGGCGAACGGCTGGCCACTCGCGCGTGCGATGACCGAGTCGAGCAGGCCAAAGCGCGCCCCGTTGTAGCTGTAGCGGGAGCCCGGCACTCCTTCAGACGTATGCGACATCAGGTGGCGAACGCGTACGACGCCAGAACTCGCGATCACGATATTGTAGTTCGACACCGGATCGTCGAGGCTCACCTTGCCTGCATCCACCAACTGCAGAATGACCGTCGACGCGAAGGTCTTGGTGAGCGAGGCGAGGTGGTATTCGGTTTCCGGCGTCGCTGCGACCCCTCGCTCGACGTCAGCGAGACCGAACCCCTTCGCCCAAACAATAGTCGTTCCCTTGACGAGCGCCGCGGAGTAGCCCGGAATGCTGAGCGCACCGCGCAGCTCCTCGAGATGCGATTCGAACTCGGCCAGCGAACGCGCCGGAGGTAACGACGGGAGGGAAGGGCCCGTTGCCGAAGCGCAACCAGCAAGGAATACCAGAACGGGAAGACAACGCGTGTGTCGCATGTCCTAACGACGACGAGGGTGGCGAATACCCCACGTCACCCGTCCCCTGTCCCCGTCGTCTAGTGGCGTTCACCAACCATAAACTTTCGCAATGCGCGCAGCGCTCGCGTGATCTGAATCTCTACTCCCTTCGGAGAAATCCCGAGCGCTGCGGCGATCTCGCGGTGGGACAGCCCGTGTCCCCATCGCAACGTCACGACGAGCTTTGCACGCTCGGGGAGGCGCCGCACCGCATCGGCCAGTGTGCTGGCCCGTTCGGCAGCCTCGAGCTCGGCGTCCGCGTCAGGAGTGGAATTGTCGATGCGGCTGTCGAGCCATTCCGGCCGCGCCGCCCATTTCTTCTCGACGGCCACCCGTTTCAGGTGATCGAGTGCTGCGTTCCGCGTTGACGCGAAGAGATACGCGCGCAGGCTCGCGACGACAGGGAGCTGCTGCCGGCCACTCCATAGTTTGAGAAACACCGATTGTACGATGTCCTCTGCGACTTGTGGCGAGCCCACGATCTGCTCCGCGAACGCGCACAGTGATGCATATTCGCGGTGAAATAGCTGCTCGAAGGCACGCTCGTCTCCACGACGCACGAGGGCGGCAAGCGTGTCCTCGATCGGCACTTCGGCATTCATGTGCAGCACATACCCGGCAGGTTCCAGAAAGTCGCGCGACGCGCAACGACCAAACGTGTATCAGTGCTGCGTTACGAGGAAGCTCCCAAGGCGCGCGGCGTCGGCGACGATGGACCAGCCGGCGTTCAATGTCAGTACCCAACCCGCACCGCGTATCACGTGATTGGCCGCAGCGAACGTACCTGTGTGCGCCCCGACACGCACGACACGATAGTCGTTCGCGACAAAGGCTCCGCCCTCCGTCACCTCGAGCGTTCCCCAACCGGAACTGAACGTTCCCGTCGGATAGATCGTGTGGTCGTCATCGAACGGGAACAGGCTCAGTGGATCGAAGTTTCGATTGAGGGATGACTGAGTGAGCGTCAGCGTCGGGCCGTCGACCAGTCGCGCCGCGTAGGCTGCCAGCCTAGCCTTCCGCTGAGAATCGCGAGCCAGTTCGTCGCGATCGATGATGGCGCCTCCATAACGCACAGCAATGCGTTCGGTTTGTCGTGCCAGATCCGCGTCTGCGCGGGGCTGGATCGCGCGGCTCAACAGGCGTGCGAGGTCCTTGGTGCGGCCAATCTCCGAGCGCCAGTCTGGTGAGAAATGATCGAGCAGGAGGCCGAGTGCCGGTCCAGTCGCATAGGCGAACGAGCGCACGTAGGTCGGAGTCGACTGGAACTCACGAAGGCGGCGAGCCACGCGCGAGGACGTTTCACCCGTCGCCGTAAGGGCGAGCCGCACTCCGGTATACTCGGCGAGCCCTTCCTGCATTTCGAGTGCTGGTTCGACTGAGTCCGCCTGCGGGTAGATGGCGCGTCGCCGTGCGCGGAACAGCAGCGCGTTCTCCGTATGGCCGCGAGCCATCGTGTCGTCGCGACCCAGTGACTCGAGCGCCGCCGCGAGCGCGTTGAGCTCCAGGCGGAGCAACCGACGACCATCATACTGATCGAGGTGGCCGTTCGGTGGATCCCCACCGAGTAGTGCGAGGGCAGCTTGTTCCCGGTGAAAGACCTCGTGCATCACGAGTGCGATGCGGTCGAAGCGGTCGGAGGGAAGGGGAAGCATGATCATCGCCCACTGTCGACCAGCCCACGCGAATGAAGTGTTGGCGAATCCCACGCCAGAAGGCGCCGAGGTGACGAAGGCATCGCCATACGGCAAGTAGCTACGCGCCGGCACGGTGTCGTTCGCGATGACCAATCGAGTCTGGCGGTCCACTAACGCGATCGGTCCGCAGACGGAACGGGACCACAGCGCACCGTGGTCGGCTTCGCACACGCTGCGTGCGTCGCGGAGCGCACGAAGCGCGCGGAGACTGTCCATCTGCTGGGCGGAGGACGATGATCCGCAAAGGCAAAGCGCGGCAAGGAGAACGAGCGCGAAACGTCCCATGGTTCGTTGGGGAGCGAAGGGTCTCGACAAAGTACGATGAACGTCGTACATTGACAGTACGATGTGTATCGTACATCGTCAAGACATGGCCTCCGCACCCACGCTTCCAACCGGCGCCGAGCTGGACATCCTCCGCATCTTGTGGGCGCGAGGACCGTCGTCCGTCCGCGATGTGCACGAACGACTCGATAACGACACGACGTACACATCGACGCTGAAGCTGATGCAGATGATGTTCGCAAAGGGGTATGTGCGCCGGGACGACGCACAGCGCCAACATGTGTATGAAGCGGTCATCGAACAGAACGGCACACTCGACGGCCTCGTGAGCCGGTTCGTGCGCCATGTGTTCGACGGATCCGCGGGTGCGCTGGCGGTGCGCGCGCTCGGGGAGGGATCTGCCACGCGCGAAGAATTGAAAGAACTCAAGCGGCTTATTCGCGAGATGGAACGAGACCCTGACCGCAAGTAGCGATGCTGGCCTACCTGTCTGGCCTGTTCGTCTGGTCGGCGCTCCATGTGCTCTGGCAGGGAGTCGCACTTTCCCTCGCGTTCGCCTGGTGGTTGCGTACGGAGCGGTCGCCAGCAGTGCGTCACCAAACCGCGATTGGCGGACTGCTCATTCTGTGCCTGTCGCTGCTCGCAAATGTGGCCGTCGCGCATCTCGCGCTCCTGGCCAATGCACGTCTTGGCGGAGACGGCGCGCTTGTGGCGGAGTCACACGGGCTCGTCGACGCTACGTTGCGCGCGTTCGATCGATCGTTCGAGATCGTGCCGGCGCTCGTCGTCGTCTGGCTGCTGGGCGTGGCAACCGGTGCGGCGCGCCTGGCCGTCGGTGCGTTCCATCTTGCCCGGGTGCGCGCGGCGGGCACGCAGGCGTCAGACGAGTTGCTCGCTCGCGTCGCGCATCATGCCGCGCAGGCGAGGCTTACGCGTGTTCCATCCGTGCTTGTATCCGCGGAAACTCTGGTTCCCTTCGTCACAGGCGCAACGACCCCACTCCTCGTCCTGCCGATGCATTGGCCGCCGAGCGAAGAACACGACGCGCTCATGCAGCATGAACTCGCACACGTGGAGCGCGGTGATACGAGGACGAACGCGCTCCTGCGCCTGGTGCAGACCGTCTTCTGGTTCCATCCCGCGGTCTGGTACCTCGCCAACCATGCGACCCGAGCGCGTGAGGAAGCGGCCGATGTCCTCGCCACGTCACGGGAGAGCAGACGACTGGCGCTCGCACGTGCGCTGGTGAATCTCGAGTCGACACGTCAGGGAAACGCGGTGGCGCTCGCTGCGACCGACGGTGCTCTTGTCACGCGCGTCCGGCGTCTCGTCGCGCCCCCAACGTCGCACACGTGGAGCGAGAGCGTGGTCCTGCCTTTCCTCGCGATGCTCGTTGTCTTCTCGACCGGTACCACGAGTGCTGCACGCTTCGCGACCGCGAGCGACGTACTGGCTGTCATGTCGGCGTCCGCCCGGGTGGTGCCGAGTGAAGTGGCGCATATCACGGCGATAGATCCTGCGGGCCGGTTCACGCTGACCCTTCTGAACGGCCGCGTGGCGCGTGCCACGGTTGCTGGCATCGCCGTGGCGCGGAGCGCTATTCACAGGCACGAACGTGACATCTCGCTCGTCAATCAAGGTGGAGACGCTGTTCTCACCGTACACCTCGATCCCCGCGGTTCCATTCGCTGGACGGCCCGCTCGCTGCGCTCGCTAGACGCATTCTGATATTTGCCGTCAAGCGAGCGCCAGCGACCGAGCCGTCACTTGAGCCTGACGATGTAATAGCGGAACGCACCAGGCGCGAAAACGCCTGCCTTTGCGCTGCCCGACGCCGTTCCACGAATCTGGCTTCGGTCGATCGTCCCGAGTCCCACGCCGGTGAGATCGAGCGCGCCAGCGGCCGAGGGCTCGGCGCGCGCGCCCACACCCACGGTGACGCCCGCGGCCTCGGCCGCTGGCGCGACGCTACCGGTCGATTTCAAGGCAGCGCTGGCCACATACCCATCATTGGCGTCGAGAATGAAGACCACGCGCTCGATGTCGGATCCCGCCACGAGGACGCCTGGATAGTGCTTCTCGACGAGCGAGCGCACGAGTTCCTGATTCGCCGCAACGCGGGCGGACATGACGCTCATGCCGGCACTTGCCAGCGCCGTCCCGCCGGCGGCGGCGGGGACCGGCGTCTGGGCAACGGCAACGCTACCGGCCAGCGCGAGACCGACGAGGAGCGATGAAGCGAACACCGGGTGCCGTGGTTGAATCGCAGTCACTGCGTAAATCCTCCGTTCGAGAAAGGGTTGTTGTTCCGCGAGGGAAATGGCGAGGGGAAGCCGACGACTGTGGCGCTCGCCGACGGCCACGAGAAGCAATCCATATTCACGAGGATGTCCGACCTGCCGGATCACCCGTGCGTCGCAGTCGACTTCCAGGGCGAGGCGAAGCCGGCGAACCATCCACCAGATCCCTGGCTGACGGCGTCGATCGTCCTGCTGGGTGTGTTCAGCCGTGCGCTCCTCGTCCTTCGGTTGCGTGGGCATGGGACTGATGTGGAGCCGCGCGCAGCGGTCGCGTGGTCAAGCCGTGAGAGAGGCAACACCGCTGCGGTGAGGAGCGCGACGATCCACACGAAGCGCCGCTGGACCGACCAGATCGAAAGGACCCGTTCGATCGCCAGCGCGATGCCACCGATGCAGACACCGCTGACGCTGGCATAGGCGACCCATGCGATCGTCATGACCCCTTCTCCTGTTTCGCCGCGAGTCGTTCGTCGAGCACGCTCCGCAACCGCTCGAGATCCTTGGCATCGAGGTCGCGATCACTCATGAACTGTGTGAGTAACAGTTCCGGTGAGCCGCCGAACATCTTGTCGAGCACACGAGACAAGGCGCTCCGGCCCGCCGCGTCCTGGGCAACGAGGGGCACATACCGATGCGCCTTGCCCTCTGCGATGTGTGCGACGAACCCCTTCTCCTCGAGTGTCCGGAGAACGGTCAGGACCGTGGTGTACGCGAAGTCCTCGGCGAGCGCATCGCGCACTTCGGCCACGGTGCCCGATCCGTTCTGCCAGAGCACCACCATGATGTCCAACTCACGTTCCGTGAAGACAACGTCCATCGTCCCGTCCTACTAGAAGTCTAGTAGACAGTGACGTCCTTCGGTGCGCCTGTCAACTAGCTTTCTAGTAGTTGTTGCCAGCTCACCGAAGTGTGGTCGAGTCCACGGCCCGCAGGTGCGAGCGGACGGCGGCGATCATCGCGTCCGGATTGTCCCACGTCGTCATGTGCGCCGCGCCCGGAATGACGACGACCTTCGCCCCCGGTACCAGCGCTGCATGCTTCTTGATCGTCACCGGGTCTGCTTCATCGACATCGCCGACGGTGAACAACGTCGGCACCTTCACGCTCTTCAGGAACGGGCGCGCGTCGTACTGCTTCAGCGTGCCCGTGATCGTGAATTCACTGGGGCCCTGCATGAAACCGTAGATGGCGGCATTCATCTGCTTCATGGTGCTGTCGAGGTCCGCCTCCACGGGACGAAGCCAGACATACTTCCCGTAGAACTCCTGAATCGCCGCCTGATAGTCCGGCGCGTCGAACTTCTTCTCGGCCTCTCGCGTCTTCACGACCTTCTGTGTGGAATCGGGGAGCGTTGCGAGCAGGGCACGCGCGTGTCGCTCCCACTGCGGGATGTCGAGTGCCGCGCTTGCAAGGGTAAGACTGGCGACGTGTTCCGGGTGCGCGCGATAGTACTCGAGTCCAAGGATCGTGCCCCACGAGTGTCCAACCAGGTGCACCTTGTCGTAACCGAGCTTCGCGCGCAGCGCCTCCAATTCCTCCACGAAGTGGGGAATGGTCATCTTCGTGGTGTCGGAAAGCCCAGCCGATTTTCCACCACCCAGCTGGTCGTACCGAATGACTTTCCGGTCGTCGCCGAGTGCCTCGAGTGGTTTCAGGTAGTAGCTGCTGAATCCAGGGCCACCGTGCAGAAGGATGACGGGTGTGCCGGTGCCGCCTCCCGACGTCCGGTACCAGATCTCTCCGCCATCGACAGGAAGTCGCGCCTCGCCCGGAGCGAGGGCCGATGTGGTGGCAACTGACGGCGCGCCGGCACTGTCGGACTTCGGTGGCGCTGACTTGTCGGCGCATCCTGTCAGAAGTATCAACGCCAGGACTGGAGGGGTCGGGCGAAGCAAACGCATATCGTCTCCTCGTGAAGGATCACCTTGATACGACGTCGTTCGCAGAGTGGATGCTTCGGCGCTGCACAACCAGGCATTTACCGTTCTTCACGGCAGTCGCTTGAGGAGCACCGTAATCGGAGTCGTATCGCCCGGAGAGATCGTCACGGAAAGAGAATCTGTGCGGTAGCTCGGCTTGCTCAGGGTCACGCGCCCCTGACCGGGCTGCATGAACGCCAGCGCGACCGTGCCCGTCTCGGTGCTTCGTGCGCGAACACCGGTCGTCACGTCGAGTACATCCACACCCTCGACTGGAAGCCCCGTGTCGACGTCGAAGATGCCTAGTAACCGAAGCCGGAAGCTCTCGACGACTGCTGGCCGAGGGAGCGAAATGCGCTGGAGCAACTCACGCTGCGTCGAGTTGTCGATCACGTGGCTGCCGATGCCTGGCTCGAAGCCGATTCCATCCTTGAGCGCAACGAAGATCGCACTCTCGGTGCCGACGGTATCGATGGACCTGTCCATGCAATCGTGGTATTCGATCGACTCGATGTGCTCCGGCTTGATGGTAACCAGCACCGAGACGGTGGCCAGCGGAAGCGAATGCAGCATCGAGCCCTTGCCGGCAGTTCGTGCTCGCGCTTCCGCCATGTCGTTCGTGGGCGGATAAATGATGCGCTTGCCGTTGACCCAGATGTTCTTCGCAGAGAGGCAGTTGTGCGCCACGATGTCCGGCGGTTCCAGCGTCATGTTCGGTCGCAGCTTGCTGATGACGTCGAGTGCGTCCATCAGGTTGCGATCGCTCGCCGAGATGGCATCGGCATCCACGAACGTCCGATTGCGCTTCACGCTCTGCTCGGCAGTGACGGTCACCGCCGTGAGTTGCTGCGCTACGCGGTTGAGGGTGACGGCAACGCGCACGGTGTCGCCCTTGGTGGCGTCGACGAACGAACTCGCACGCGCGTATCCGAGCTTCCGTACCTCGACCTGCAACGCAGCGGCATCGGTGGTGACACGCACGACACTGACGCCATCGCGATCCGTCGTCCCGCCGATGAGTCGTTCGTTGAGCCCGCGAACGACGGCGACGTCGGCGCCGGACACCGGGAGCCGCGCGGCGTCCACGACGCGCACGCGTACCACGACGGCGGCGGGCACCTGCGTACCCGCCGCTTGCGCGACGAGTGCGACTGCAGCGACCAGCCGCGCCGCCCGTGCTATGGCACCACCGGCTGCTTCGGTTCGAGCTTCGCCGACCATAATCCCGAGTTGAAATCGGGCGATCTCCATACGGCGTCTATCGTTACGGGAAAGCGTCGTTCGGGGGGGAATGAAACAGAGTTTGACGGATTTCACGGATTGGACGGATTAATTCATCACAAGACAATGAGGCTTCCAGCGGCGACCTCTCTTTCGCGAGTGCTGAAAGTGATCCGAGACAATCCGATCAATCCGTAGAATCGGTTTCATCACCTCCGAACAATGCCTTTCCAAACGGCTTCAGGCAATCCAAACCCTGCCCATCTCGCCGTTGTCTGATGGATACCCTTCCCTCGAGGCGACAATGCGTTGGCCAACCGGTTTCCTACTCAGCGCCGTACTTACCGCGTCGCCATTATCCGCGCAGGACCTCCAGAGTCAGCGCGACGCATATTCCTTGAAGGAGCGCGTACCGCCCGGACAATGGCTGCGCGTGCGCAGTCTGAAAGGCGCGATTCGCGTCACGGCGTCGAACACGGACAATGTTGAAATCGTCGCGGTGAAGACGTGGCGGCGCGGCGATCCGCAGGCGGTTCGCGTCGTCACGCGGCGATCTCCCGACGGGAGTGTGCTCGTCTGTGCCCTCTGGACGGAGAACACTACCTGTACGGACAACAGCTACACCGTGCGTGGTGCGCGGGGCGCGGGGGCGAGCGCGGATCGTAGTGATGTGCAGCTGCACTTCGACATCCGAGTGCCGAAGGGAGTGAAGGTCGGCGTGTGGACGGTCAACGGCGACGTCGCCGTCGAAGGCGTGACGAGCGACGTCAGTGCGGGAGCGAACAACGGCAACGTCACCGCCGTCAGCACCGGCGGGTTGGTTCGTGCGAATTCCGTCAATGGCAGCGTACATGCGAGCATGACCCGCTTCAGTGGGAACGAGGACCTCGCGATCACGACGACGATCGGATCGGTCATCGTCGACTTTCTCGAGGACATCAACGCGAACATCGATCTATCGACAACGACAGGAATGTTCAGGAGTGACTGGCCTGTGACGATCACCGGCCGCATCGAACCGCGGCGGCTGCGTGCGATCGTCGGGAAGGGCGGGGCGAAGCTGCGGCTCGCGACGGTGTATGGCGACGTCGAGCTACGGAAGCATTAGCACTGCGGGCCTCTCCTGTCATCACGCCCGTGGTTTCCAAAATGGCAGGAGACCGGGCTCTACCCCGGTCCGAACAGGACCAAGCCTCGAATGTTCTGATGTCCTGAGCCTTTCGTTCCCTGGGCACCGCGAGGGCAGGCGCGCGAACAAGCTGCGTCTGGGGTTTCGCCGCGGGCCCCCGCTCGATCAGTGACGAAGTGTTGCGCGCCACGCACAATGTCCAACGCTCCTTGCATGTAATGAAGACGATTCGTCGCATCGAGTTTCGATCGCGCGACGTATGCCCGAAGTTCGCGCTCCGCATGAATCGGCAGCGGCTGTTGCAATGACTCTCGAATCGCCGCGGCGAGCGGGGCACCAATCGCCCGCTGGTGCCGAGGAAGTGACAAGAGAGCACTCGCCAACCATTTGTCGACATCGGCAAGGATCTGAAGCCCGGCGCTTCCGGTCCCGTACAATGCCGAGAGCGAGTCCATGTCGAGCCAGACGGCAAGTTGACCGAGAGCCGCATCGGCATCATCGGACGTCATCGACCGTTCAGGTCCTTCCGCGGCGCTTGCCGCGATGTTGAGCGACGCGACATCATCGGTGACCCTCCCATTGACGTTGCACACAAGACGCCCATCGTCGAGTGCCGCGATCCAACCGCGGACATTCGCCACCGCCGCCCCCGGCCTGCACCCTTCGCTGTACCTTCCGGCGCCGCTCCACTTTGCCAGCCGAGTTGCCAGCGCGCCCTCATCCGCGGCGTTTGCCGAAGCACCCTCGTTGTTTCGCGCGGCGTCGGATGTTCGGGGTGCCAGGGGAGGCAGGACGCTGAAGCCGGGTCCGATAATCTGCGATGCGGCCGCGAGCTTGCGCCGCATGCGCCCATCCGCGTCGAGCAATTCCGCTGCGCGCGCCGGCGGTGCGATCAGGTAGGATCGTATCGTGGTCGCCCCGCCCGGGCGGCGGACGCGACCCACCCGCTGCGCGAGGCGAGCCGGGTTCCACGGAAGATCGAGGTGGACGACGATGCTCGCGTCCTGAAGATTCACGCCTTCGGAGAGAAGGTCGGTGGCAAGGAGCAACGTGACCTGCTCGTGCGACGGCGACGCGCGTGCATGCCGCGCGAGAGGCGCGAACCGATCCAGCATTTCCCCTCGACTGATCACGCCGCTAGCGATGCGCGCTTGGTGAGAGGTCATCGCGCCAATCCCCACGTCGCATCGCATCGATCGAAAGAATGCCACGATAGTGCTCGCGTACTCGCTGAACGCGAGGATCCGCTCGTGCGGATGACGGGCACGCAGTTGGCGCAGCGCAGCAACGCGCGCAGGGTCAGGATCGGGAGTGGACGCGATCACCGTCCGCAACGCGTGCATCGCCTGACGGTCGCCTTCGAGCGCCTCCGAGAGCGCGTCGAGCGCACGTTCCTCGAGCGAACCCTGCATCAGGAGTGACGCAAATCCGAGCTGGACGTCCTGTTCCGATCCCTGCCACGCCTGCATCTCGCGCTTCGTGGGTACGCGCCCCTCGGCGAGTCCCTGCTCGATGGCGGCGGAGCGCCGCTGCCGCGTCGCCAACGTCGAGACGAGTGCGGCTCTGCTCGACGCCCACGCGCGAACGAGCGCAATCACACGCAACGCGCCGGCATCGCCACCATCAAGGGGTCGCGGCGGAGGTGGAAGGTCGAGCACCGCACGGAGCGTCCGCGAGTCATCGACCTGTACATCGATCCATTCGGGCGGCGCCACGCCTGGGAGGAACGCATGAACGGAGTCGTCGCCGCGAACGACAGCGCGCGAGAGCGATGCGAAGTCGAGTGCGAAGGCGCGCTCACCGAGAAAAAGGGCGAGCTGGCTGGCCAGGTCATCGATGCGATTCTGCAGTGGCGTTGCCGACAACAAGACAACAGGTGCGCGGGCCGCGAGTCGAGCGAGCAGCTCATACCGGCGCGTTGCGCGATTGCGAAAATGATGCGACTCGTCCACGATGATGCCATCGAAGGGTGCCGACGGCATCGAGCCACGACTCAATGATTCATGCGAGATCACGCGCACCGTCGACGCCGTTCGCCGCGCCGCATCTCGCCAGAGGTCTGTCAGTGCTGCAGGGACGACGATCAGTGGCGCCAGCCAGCGCCTGGAGATCGCAAGTGCGACGTACGTCTTTCCGCGCCCGACATCGTCGGCGATGAGGCATCCTCCCAAGCGACGGAGAATGCGCTGTGCGCGCGACTGAAGCAGACGTTGATCATCACGCAGCGTGATCGTGCCGACCGTTGCCGCGGGGAGCGCGTCGAGACTCGCGGCGGCGATCGCAGCGCGCGCGCGTGTCAGCTCGCCAGGAGCGCGTGACACCAGACAACGAGCGGTGCAACGTCGTCTCGGCGCACACCATAGGCGCGACACGCCGCGGTCAGGAGCTCTGCGCTCGTCGGGGTGTTGCCGGCCATGGCGCGCTGCGCGAGAGGCGCCAGAATGTCTCGCGCACGTTCCCAATCCGCGGGCAGCGGAAGCAGTGAGACGGTCCACGCGAGGTACCGGTGCCAACCGCCCCGCGCCGGCTCCGCGATCGCATTGAGCCATGCCGCCGCGAGCGGAGTATTGAGCAGCGCGGCAAGTGCCATTGCGTCGACAGGATCATCGCAGCTCACGACATAGCAGCTGTTCAGCGGAACGGTCCGGTCACCGGCGGGAAGGATCGCGGCGCGCGGGACGCGTCCAAAGTCACTCCAGACCACGCGCGTTCTCGACGAATCTGCACTCTCGGTGCGGAACAATGCCCACCAGTTTCGGCTACCGCGAAGGTCGGTGCGATTCGTGAGTTGTCGCCGCCATGGAGCGAGCCACCGCGACGCACCGGCAGGAAGCGCGGGAAGTGGCAAGCCCCCTGGCGCGTGCGTCCATACGATGGCGCTGCGAGAATCCGGGATGTTCCACGCGGACACACCGTCGCCGCGGAGGAGTGGCCGAATGAGCTCGCGCTCCACCATTCCCTTTCTCCCACGATACGCGACGGCGACCGAATCCGCGACGTGATCACCTGCCTCCACCATGAACGCCTCGTTGCAGCCACATTTCACGCCGAGCATCGCACGCCCGAACGTGCTCTCGCCGAGTGGACGCCCACGAGTCGAGATCCGGTCGAACGCCGTCCGAACGTCGAGAGGCAGGAGCAGCCACGGACTGCCGGCGTCCCGCTCCTCGAGGCGCAGGGACGATGGCGCGTCATTCCAGTCGACGCTCATCGCGGGGCGACGAACGCTGACCGCTACCTCATCGGCGTCGTGCGCGGAGCGCGACGCGATGATGACCGAGGGGTATACCGCTGCGTCGAACGCCGCAGGTGCCTCGGACCAGTCTTCAATGACACGGAGCGATGTTCGCGCCGCGAGCAATCGGCGGACGCCCCCTCCGGCGAGCGATCGCCACAATTTCGTCGGCAGCAGGAGCGCAATGCACCCGGTATCGGCGGCAAGAGCCACGCTGCGCTCGACGAACAACGCCGCCAGGTCGACCTGCGCCGCAAAGCCGCGCGCCGTATGGCTCTGGCGCGCGCCGCATTCCCACGCGGCATCGCGGAAAACGTCATACCGCTCACGCAGGGCCAAACGTGTTGCGGCGGGGATGTTGTGCAGGCGCACCCACGGAGGGTTTCCGATGATGAGACCGAATCCGCCGCGGGCGTGTGCCGCACCGAAATGCGACGGAAAGGAAAAGGGAAGTGCACCGCCGTCCTCGATGCGCCGGCGCTCGCGCCGGAGTGCCGCGGCGCGTTGGCGCGTGACGCGCATCTCCGTTCGTGCTTCGGCAGAGGGGCGCGTGCGTTCGCCAAACATGTTGGTGCCGCGTTGCACCTCGAGCCGTTCGCGCCGGATCCGGGAAAGCGTGTCGAGCTCGCGTGCAATCGCCGCGAGTGCACGCCGGCGCTCCTCGCGTGCGAGCGCCTTGCGCAACGGTGCTTTGCTCGGACCGGCGGCTCGCACGTAGCGTTCACGCAACCGCATGAGTGCAGCCGGTGGTCCAGCTACCGTCGGGGGGGCTGCAAAGGCATCTCCCGACAGCGTGTCTCCTACGCGAACACTGCAATCGAGGTTCGGCAGCGGAGGCACCGCGGACATCCGCGTTTCATCGCTCTCGATCACGACGGAAAGCCACAGTCGCAATTCACAGAGCCACACCGCCGTCGGATTGATGTCCACGCCGTGAATCGCACGAGCCAGCACATCTCGGCGAATCGCGGCCATGGTGCGTGCGTCACCGGCAGCGCGGTGCAGGTCGCCCAGTCGTTCGAGGACGTAAACGAGAAAGGCGCCCGATCCGCACGCGGGGTCGAGTACCGTGAACGTGCGAAGCTTCACGCGGAGGCGATCGGCGAGCGACGGCCGCAGGCGCTCCCCAGCCAGTGCGCGCGCGATCTCAGTTTCCGGTATGCGATCGGTGCTCAGCGCGACCATGAGCGCACGATCCGCAACATGCGATACCATGTCCTGCGGCGTATAGAACGCACCACTGACCCGACGTTCGCGCGAGGCCATTAACGATTCGAACGCGCGCCCCAGCATCTCGGGATCGATCGCGGCCTCGGACCAGAGCGCCTGACCTTCCCGTCCCGTGAACCTGTACTTGCCGAGGAGGTCGCTGAATAACGCGCCGATCGCCTCATCGGAAAAGTGCATCGTCGAATGCCGCCGCTCGAGCGCGCTCTTCGAGAACAATCCGCCGTTGAGGAACGGAATCGCGCCGAACGCTCTCGCGCGAGGGGCACGACGCCGGAGCGGTGTATTCAGCGTGCCGAAGAACAAGGGCAGAAGTACGCGACGATGAAAGCCACCGCCCGATGCCATGCACTCGTCGAATGTGCGCGAGAGGAAGGCGCGATCGCCGTCGAGCCAGCCCTTCGTCTCGAGGAAGGAGAGGAAGAGCAGGCGAGAGACACATAAGAGGGCGAGCTCCGCCCGGTCGGCGGTTCCCACACCCGCCAATGAATCGCCGAGCGCGCGGACCCGTTGTTCAAGGATGCGATAGAACTGTCTCGACAACGTTTCTCGGCCGAGCACGTCGCACCAGTGTGCGTAGACCAGGAGGTCATTTCCGGTGCGTCCGGCCGCGAGCGCACAGAGCGCCTCTGCGTCACTGGCGACGATGTGCTCTCGGTGCGCGACGAGTGCGACCACACGAGCGCCGCGCTTCGAGGGTGTCCAGCACGCCACGCCGACATCATCATCGGATGAGCCAATGAGGACCCACAGGACGTGCGCAGTATTGCCGGCGAGTGATGCAGCGAGCCGCGTAAACGTCTCGCGCAAGCCTTCACCGCCTCGTGCGGAGAAGAGCAGCGCTCGCAGGGCGGCGTGTCCTCGAATGACAAAGGCATCGGCCGCCTCGTCGGAAATCCCCAATCGGCGCGCCGACTCGGCATCGACCGGAACGGGCGTGTCATCGAAGCCGAGCGCCGCCGCGAGGGCGACTCGTCCATCGACGGTATTTGCTGCTGCGAGCCGCTCTGCGGCATGTCGGAGTGTCTGCACGCGAGCAGCCTATCCGGCCGCCTCGCGAACCGCGTCATCATACTATTGCACGCGCAATCTTAAATGCGCAGATGCGGTGAAACGCGCATTTCGTTTGTTATCGGACACAAGCGCCGAATATCATCCCGGCGAAGTCGAGGGATCTGCACCTACGCCGTTCAAAAGGATGGTGCAGGCCCTTCGCTTCGCTCAGGGCGACAAAACAAGCGGATTGTCATCCCGAGCGAAGTCGAGGGATCGGCACCTGCCGCCGTGTACGAGCTGCAGGCCCTCTCGACTCGCGGAGCCTGCCCTGAGCGCAGTCGAATGGGCTCGCTCGGGGTGACCGTGTGAGCTCACTCCACGAGATACTCGCGCCCTTTCCACTCCACGCGCCGGCCCCGCGCGACGGATCGCCCGAAGATGTAAACGAGCATCGCGGAACCAAGTGGGCTCAACAACGCGTAGAGCGGTGATTCGCCAAGCCACAGATATACTGCGAGCCAGAAGGCGAGGTTCGACGCTGATACGATCGCGGACCACACGAGAACTCCGTGGCCAAGCCATCCCGCGAGTGCCAGGATGAGCAGCACGGGCGGCACGATGCCGCACAGGCCCGGCATCAACAGTACCAATGGAAACACGACGCGCCCCGCGACACCGAACGGAATCGTCGAACGCCCCGCCGCGTAGACATTCTTTCCCCAACCGTCGATGATCTCGCGCAGCGACGTGTACATCCGCGTGGAGAGCTGCTCGAGGCCCAAAAGGAGAACAACGCGCTTGCCGCGCGTGAACCACAGTTGCGCGAGCGCGAGATCCTCAGCGGCCTTGTCACGAACGGCGACGTGCCCATCGAGCTCCGCGTAGGTCAGCCGGGAGACGAAAATGCACTGCCCGTTCGCGATCTTGTCACTGGCACGGCGCGAGTTGTTCACGATTTCGGTGCCGCCGTAGCGGGTGAGCATGACGGCGAACACCTGGGGCTGCACCAGTCGTTCCCAGAAGCTCCCGAGTTCCTGCCGGCCGCCAATCGTCACCATGTCGGCGTTGGCGTCGAGCATGGCGTTCACGACGCGGGGAACGAGATCGGGCGCCTGCGTCGTATCCGCGTCGAGGAAGCCAATGATTTCCCCCGTGCACGCATCGGCGCCAGTTGCGCATGCCCACTGCTTGCCGAACCATCCAGGTGGCAGGGGCGGCGGTACGACGAGGCGAAGACGTGAATCGCCCGCCGCAATCGATCGAAGAATGTCGCCGGTCGAATCGGTCGAGTGATCATCCACCGCAACGACTTCGAGCCGCGGATAGTCTGCCGCGAGCGCCGAGCGCACGCAGCGGCCGATCGAACGTGCCTCGTTGCGCGCAGGGATCACCAACGAGACCAGCGGCGCATCGCTCCGCGGGACTGGTGACTCATCTGCCAGCGACCGCGATCGTCGCGCCCGAAGGATGGTGGCAATTGGTAGAGCGACAAAGGGCAGGGCCAGCATGGCCGCTACGAAGGTGGTCATGCTGGAAAGATGACAGGGGACAGAAATCCTGTCCCCTGTCCCCTGACTCCTGTCTTATCGCCGACTGGTGTTGATCGGACCACCCGACTGGTTCTCGTCCCGCATGTCACTCGACGGCGACCCAGTGCGCGACGACGACTGATCACTTCTCGATGAGCCGCTCATTCCGCGAGACGAACTCAGGGAATCGGAATCGGAGCTCGACTGCCCGTCGCCCTGCGACGATCCACGAAGATCACGATTGGATTCGCTCGACGACTGGTCGCTGTTCCGGTCGGAGCGCTTTCGGTTTGATCGATTGGTCATGGGTGTCCTCCTGAAACCGTGGACTTCCGCGAAGCGCTGGATGCGCGGCCCGTCCGCTGCACCAGCTTCACACCGCTGTTCGTTGCATATCGGGTGCCTTTCGCGAGACACCGATGAGGTCGCGCGATGGCCGGTTGCACGATGGAGAAGCGCGCTCTACGTTGCCCAAAATGCGATTGCCACCCGCTCTTGCTCCCGGTGCCCGTGTCGCGCTCGTCGCGCCCTCCGGACCGCTTCGCAACCCAGGCGAGGTGGACATCGCTGTCACGCAAGCTCGTGCGTTCGGCTGGGAGCCCTGCGTTGGCGCCCATGCGCTCGCGCGACACGGATATCTCGCCGGTTCCGATGACGAGCGCCTTCACGATTTGAATGCAGCGCTACGCGACGACACGATTGATGGAATTTGGTGTCTCCGCGGCGGCTATGGCGCGATACGCCTGCTTGATCGACTCGATGGGGAAGCCCTGCGGCGGCGCCCCAAGGCCATCATCGGCTACTCAGACATTACCGCCCTGCACGCCGCACTCGGCCGCTCGGCGGGCATCGTCACCTTCCACGGGCCAACCGCGCGCGCACGTGCGACGCCGTTCTCTCTCTCATCGCTGACGCGCGCCGTCATCGCGCATCATGATCCATGCGGCCACGCGGACAATGCGCGCACGCTGCGCGGTGGCCGGGCATCAGGCCGCCTCGTCGGCGGCAACCTCGCAATGCTCGCGGCGCTTGCGGGAACTGCATTCACGCCGGACTACGCGGGCGCCATTCTCGTGCTCGAGGATATCGGCGAGGCGACCTACCGCATCGACCGCATGTTGCGACAGCTGTTGTTGAGCGGCACCCTCGCCTCGCTCGCGGGCATCGTGTTCGGACATTTCACCGACGGCACAGCGGCCGACGATCCTTCCAGCTGCGCGCTCGACGACGTGTTGCGCGAAGCGGCGGATTGCGCTGGTGTGCCCGCGTTCGCCGGTGCGCCAGTCGGACATATCGACGACCAATGGACTCTCCCACTCGGCGCCATCGCCGAGCTCGATGCCGATGCGCACACACTGCATGTAAACTTTGGCTAGCCGACCAGCTGCAATGCCGTTCACGCACAACCCTTGGGAGCCCCGATGAAGAGTGGCACCGACCTGATCAACGAATCGAAAGCGCGCATCACGCAGATCGACGCGGCTGAAGCGCTGAGCCGGCATAGTCGCGGAGGCGCAATCTTCCTCGACGTGCGCGACCTCCAGGAGGTCAACCTCGGCAAGATTCCGGGCGCGCTCCACATCTCGAAAGGCAATCTGGAAACGAAGATCGAAGGCGTGGTGCCGAGGGACGCGGAAGTCGTCATCTACTGCGCGAGCGGGAATCGGTCGGCGCTCGCGGCGGATACGATGCAGGAGATGGGCTATACCAATGTCTGCTCGCTGGCTGGAGGTTTTCGCGGTTGGGCGGAATCCGGCGGCGAGATCGATTGACGATGTCGGGCGGTCGTCTGCAGTGATGAACGACGCGGAGCTCGACCGCCTCGCGTCGCACCCGGTCGTCGCGCGCTTTCGACGCTCGCTCGCCGAGCGGCCGGGGGTGGAGATCGAGCCGGTCGGTCCGGCGCGGCTCGCGGCAATTCTCCTCGTGCTGCGCGCTCGCGCTGACGGCGAGCCCGAACTGCTGATGATCAAGCGCGCCGACGCGGAGGGTGATCCGTGGAGCGGACATATTGCGTGTCCAGGTGGGCGCATGGAGCCCACGGACATCGACCTCGCAGCGACCGCCACACGCGAAACGTGGGAGGAGACGGGCATCGACGTGTCGCGCGATGGCCGGTTGCTCGGTCATCTCGACGATCTGGCCCCGCGCTCCCCGATGCTTCCACCCATTGTGATTCGGCCGTACGTGGCCATCGTGCGCGCGCGTGTCCAGATCGTTCCATCACTCGAAGTGGCGAGTGCCTTCTGGGTACCGCTCTCCGCGCTCCGCGAACCTGCCTCGTGGGGAATGGGGCTCGTCACCGTGCGCGATGGTCAACGAACCGAGAGCACGTTCCGCCACGGCGAGCATACCGTTTGGGGCCTCACTGAGCGCGTGCTCCGGCAGTTCCTCGAGTATGCCGGAGAGATGATCGATTAGCGATTGTCCTGAAAGATGCGAATCGGCTTGGGTGTCATCCCGAGCGAAGTGACAACGCTATCGAGGTTTCTCGCACATCAGCGCCATCGCATTTCCGTCCGGATCGCGGAACGCGCACAGCCAGAGATCGTGATCGGGCATCGGCGCGATGAAGTGGGGTTCGTCCGTGAACACGACGCCTCGTGCCGTCATCTCGGCATGTGCGCCTTCGATATCGGCCACCTTGAAATACAGGACGGAGCTCACGCCGGCCGTGAACTCTCCTTCCGGTGGTGCGAGCATCAGGCGCACTCCACCGATGTCGAAGAACGCGAGCGACGGCGGCGCGGCAAACAAGAAGGTCAAGCCCACCGCGTCACGATAGAAGGCGACGGCGCGGTCGACGTTGGAGACGGTGAGCGCAACCTGCCGAAGTCCTGCGATCGAGGTGCTCGACATACAATCCTCCTGAGCCGTTGAATTATTTAGCTACGCTAACTAACTTAGAGCGCCATGAGCCCACGTCAAGCGCCCACCGGTGCACCGCGCGCCGGATCGTCCGACGCGATCGCCGACCGGTTGCACTCCGCGGCCATTCACCTGCTGCGCCGGTTGCGCCGGGAGGACGACGCGTCTGGCATCAGCGCACCGCGCCTCTCCGCACTGTCAGTCGTTGTCTTCGGCGGCCCCATCGCCATGGGCGTCTTGGCAGCCGCTGAACAGGTGCGAGTGCCCACCATGTCGCGGCTGGTCGCGACGCTGGAACAGGATGGGCTGGTGACCCGGGTGATCGATACCAATGATCGGCGAAGCGTCCGGATCGAGGCGACGGAGGCAGGGAGAACGCTCCTGAATGCCGGCCGGCGTCGCAGGGTCGCGGCGCTGTCGGCGGACATCGCCAGCCTCAAGGCAGACGATCGCCGAACGCTGCTCGCGGCCATCCCTCTTTTGGAAAAACTGGCGGGACGCTGACGGTTGTCACTCTTCGCGCGGGATGACATCCGCAGCGATGCGCTCCAGCAGTTCCAGTTTAGGCGACCGCTAGTCTAGACGAAACTCAGCCTTGCATTCCTTCCGGCTCATATTAGAGTTAGTTGAACCTAAATAATTCATGAGCCTGACGCACGACTGAAGCGAGTCGGAGCGTGACTACCCTGAACGTGCATGTCCCTATGACGGCGATCGAAGAGGTAACTCCCCATCGTGACGATGGTTGGCGCAGGGCACGCGTCGCCCCAAGCCTGGCTGAGGTCTACCGAAGCGTACCCACCGCCGGACGCACGAAGTGGCGGAAGATGCTCGCCTTCGCCGGCCCGGGATATCTTGTGGCTGTCGGCTACATGGACCCGGGCAACTGGGCAACCGACCTCGCAGGCGGCTCTCGGTTTGGATACGCGCTCCTCAGCGTCATCCTCATCTCGAACCTGATGGCGGTTCTGCTGCAAGGCCTCGCCTCGAAGCTCGGAATTGTCACGGGGCGCGATCTCGCACAGGCCTGCCGAGACGAGTACAGCAAGCCCGTCGTCTGGGCACTCTGGTTCCTCTGCGAAATCGCCATTGCGGCGTGTGACCTCGCCGAAGTGATTGGCTCCGCGATCGCACTCAATCTTCTGTTTGGCATCAAGCTGCCCGTCGGCGTCGCGATTACCGCGCTCGACGTTTTGCTGCTCCTGTACCTCCAGAACAAGGGCGTGCGGGTGCTCGAGGCCCTCGTCATCACGCTCGTGGCAACCGTCGGTGCGTGCTTCGCCTTCGAGTTGTTGCTCGCGCGGCCGGACATCGTGGGCGTCATGAAGGGCTTCATCCCAACGACGTCGATCATCACCGATCGCGAAAAGCTCTACATCGCCATCGGCATCCTCGGCGCGACGGTGATGCCGCACAACCTGTATCTCCACTCGTCGATCGTGCAGACGCGGAAGTACGAAGAGAATGCCGCCGGCCGCAGGGAAGCGGTCCACTACGCGTTCATCGACTCGACGATTGCGCTGTCGATCGCACTCTTCATTAACGCGGCCATCCTCATCGTTGCGGCCGCGAGCTTCCACACCACGGGAAACTCCTCGGTCGCAGAAATTCAGGATGCATTCAAGCTGCTGACGCCACTGCTGGGCGCGGGCGCGAGCACGGTCTTCGCCCTGGCGTTGCTCGCGTCCGGGCAGAACTCCACGCTCACCGGCACCCTCGCCGGCCAGATCGTCATGGAGGGTTTCCTCGACATCCGAATCCGTCCGTGGCTGCGTCGCCTGATCACGCGCTTGATCGCCATCGTGCCGGCGGTCATTGTGGCAATCATTGGAGGCGAATCTGGCACGGCAAAATTGCTCGTCCTGAGCCAGGTCATTCTCAGCCTTCAGCTTTCGTTCGCGGTATTCCCGCTGGTAATGTTCACGTCGGACAAGCTGAAGATGGGCGAGTTCGTGAACCCGGTGTGGCTCAAGGTCCTGGCGTATCTTGTTGCCGCGGTGATCGCGTCGCTCAACGGCTGGCTGCTCTTCCAGACGTTCGCAGGCTGGCTCGCGTAGCAGCGCATCGCACGGCTCGTCGCAGGCTCCGTTCGTCAACGCACCTCGCAACCCACCATGTACACGCGAATTCTCGTTCCACTCGAACACTCGGACTACGACGACGCCATCCTCACCCACGTCCGCGATCTCGCACTGTTGTGCAAGGCGTCCGTGGTGCTGATCCATGTCGCGGACGGATGGGCAGCGCGCAATCAGCAGCAACTGGCGCTCCGCGAGAGCGACGAAATGAAGCGCGACCGCGACTACATCGAAGCGCGCGCGGGCGCACTGGGTGAGGCCGGCCTCGCGGTCGAGAGCGTGCTCGCTGGCGGAGACCCAGGCAGCGAGATTGCCGCCGCCGCGGAACGGGAGGGGTGCGACCTCGTGGCAATGAGCACACACGGCCACAAAGGTGTGCAGGACCTCATCCGGGGCAGCGTCGCGAATGAGGTCCGTCACCGGACCACGGTGCCGGTGCTCATGGTGCGCGGTTCGTTGAGGAAGCTCCGTTCGGTATGAGCGCCGCGCACGCAGTGCCGTCGCTGACGGGTCCCGTCGAAGACTACCTCAAGGCGATCTACGATCTCGAACGGGTCGGTGAGCCGGCCGCGACGAATGACATCGCGCTGCGCCTCGCCATCTCGCCGGCGTCGGTGAGCGGCATGATGCGTCGCCTCGCCGACCAGGGGTTGATCACGCACGAGCCGTACAGGGGCGTGCGGCTCACGACCGACGGCCGTCGTGCAGCGTTGCGCACCCTGCGCCGGCACCGCATCCTCGAGTGCTATCTCACCGAGGTGCTTGGCTACCCATGGGACAGAGTGCACGAGGAAGCGGAGCAGCTCGAGCACGCCGCGTCCGAAGAGCTCATCGATCGAATGGCCGCCGCACTCGGTGAGCCGACGCGCGATCCGCACGGCGCTCCCATTCCAACGCGTGATGGTCGCGTCGAGGAAAGCGCGCTCCGCAGTCTTGCCGAGATGGCGCAGGGCGACCACGTGCGCGTGCGGCGCGTGCAGGATGAGGACGCCGAACGCCTCCGCTACCTCGCGGAACTGGGCATTCGACCGGGCGCACAGGTGCGCATCCTCGACAAGGCACCATTCGACGGACCCATTACCGTCTGGGTCGACGACGCGGGTGGTGGCTCTACGCGAGCGATCGGCGTCGGCCTGGCTGGTCAGGTGTTCGTCGACACACTGGACTGAAACGAGCATCACCCCCGAGCGACCACGCCCGGGGGTGATGGTTCACGTCATTGCCCTTAACGAGAGTCGAGGCGGCGAGCGGAGTCCGTGGCATCGGGTCCCGGCTTCGACGCCGGATTGCCATCGACGCGATCCTTCATGTCGTCCGCAACGTCCGCGATCTTGTTCCCCGCATCGCGTGTCGTGTCAGCCGCCCACGGCGCCGCGTTCTTGAGAATTGCGCGACCGCGATTGAAGCCCGCGCCGGCGTAGCCGCTCACGGAATTCCAGTCGCCATACTTCTTCGACTGATCGACTGACCAACCGCGCTGGAGATCACCTGATACCTCACTCCAATCTCTGTTGGCGTAGTCAGGATTGTGCGCGGCCACGTGCCCGAGGTGGTACGCAGGACGCACGTCTTCATAGCGACGGTCAGCGAGCTTCGATGAGCGCTCGTAATCGGTCCGATAGAATTCGTCATCGCTATCCGTGAGCTTGGTCGCCGCCTCGGTCACCGCGCGCCCGGCCCACCATCCGCCGAGTGCACCGGCGACGCCACCGATCAACGTGCCGACCGGCCCGATCGCCGAGCCAATCGCTGCGCCGGTGAGTACGCCGCCAATTCCGCCAACGCCTTCTCCGGCCTCATCCACATGACTGGGATGACTGTCGTGTTTGCCGAGCGCGGCGTCCTTGGCCCTCTCGATACGTCCGTCCGTCGAATCATTCATGGCCGTCTCCTGCTGATGGGGTGTGAGTTTGTCGCTAACGATGGCAAAATCAGGACCGCCACTCACACCCGAGCTTGACAGGCGCGGTCCGCTCGCGCCGATTCAACAGCATGAGCGCGCTCGTCCGTCTCGGGACGCAGGGCTGGAACTACGACGCGTGGGTCGGCCCCTTTTATCCAGTGGGCACGCGACCCGCGGACTATCTCACCGTCTTCGCCCGCGCGTTCGACACGGTCGAGGTGGATTCGACGTTCTATGCAATTCCGCCGGTAAAGACGATACGCGCATGGTATGCGCGCACGCCGTACGGTTTCACCTTCGCGTTGAAGATGCCGCAGGAGATCACGCACGAGCGGAGATTCCGGGACTGCGCGGATGTTGCCGACATGTTCTACGATCGTGCACGAGAGCTTGGCGAGAAGCTCGGCCCCGTCCTCATCCAGCTCGCGCCCGATTTCGGACCGAATGAGTTGCCCGCCATCGCGAACCTGCTCCCGGCGCTGCCGCGCGACATCAAGTTCGCGATCGAGTTTCGCCATCGTGGCTGGATCAACGAAGGCATCGTGGCCTTGCTCGCGGAGCATGCCGTCGCGTTGGCGATCACCGATGCGCGGTGGATTCCGCGCAAGCAGATGATGGCGCTCGCGACGCGACCGACGGCGGGCTTCAGCTACTTCCGGTGGATGGGTGCGAATCGCGACATCGTGGACTATTCCCGGATCCAGATCGATCGCTCCATGGAACTCGAACATTGGACCGGGGTGCTGGAGACGCTCGCGAATATTCGCGTGAAGGTCTACGGTTACGTCAACAATCACTTCGCCGGCCACTCACCACAGACTGTCCGAGAACTACAACGCATGCTCGGCATGCCGCAGGTCGATCCCGACTCACTTGGAGAGCAGATATCGCTGTTCTGACAGCCCACACTGACTGATATGGCCACCACCGTCGATCTCCTTCACGGCCCGTACACCGCCACCGTCGGGCCTCGCGCACACGTCGAATCGTTCGTCTGGCACACGTATGCCGTCGTACTCGCAGCCACGATGCTCGTCGTCGGCTTGATCTGGGACATCTCGTGGCACATGTCGATCGGCCGCGACACGTTTTGGACGCCCGCGCACCTCCTCATCCAGGGGGGTGGGTTGCTCGCCGGACTGTCCTCGGGTGCGATCGCGCTGAATACGACCTTCCGGGGATCGGACGATGCGAAACAGAGCAGTGTACGCTTCTGGGGATTCCGCGCTCCATACGGCGCATGGGTGTGCGTTCTGGGCTGTGGCGCGATGCTCACCTCCGCTCCCTTCGATGACTGGTGGCACGGCGCCTACGGACTCGACGTCCGCATCGTAAGCCCACCGCACATTCTGCTGGGCATCGGAATGATGGCCATCGTACTTGGCGCCATGTTGCGAACGCTCGCCCTACAGAATGGAGACGAGGAACGCATCCGCTCGCGCGCCGCGCTGATGTTCGCATGGTCCTCCGGCTTGTTCATCACGATACTCGGGACGCTGTTGCTCGAGTGGTCGGACCGCGGCTACATGCATCTGGGCACCTTCTACATCGCCTGGGGCATCAGCGTCCCGATCGTGCTCGTGGGGACGACGGTGAGTGGCCGCAGTCGTTGGCCCGCAGCGACCGCGGCGCTGATCTACATGACCGTACTCGCGCTCACCAGCTGGATCCTCATGCTCTTTCCCGCCACGCCCAAGCTCGGTCCCATCTATCGCGATATCACGCACTTCGTCCCGCTCGACTTTCCGATCCTCCTCGTATTCCCTGCACTCGCCATCGACCTGACGTGGCGTCGCGTTCGCGAGTGGCCGGTGCTTCGTGCGAGTGCGGCACTCGGGATCGCGTTCATGCTCACGCTCATGCTCGTGCAGTGGCCATTCTCCAGCTTCCTGATGGCGAACGGCCGCAACTGGTTCTTCCACACCGACAACTTCGTGTACTGGCAGGACATCGCGTCGGAACACTTCTCATTCCAGTTCTACGCGCAGGCCGATGATGCCCCGCCGCTGATCGTGCAGTTTGCCTACTCCATCGTCGCCGCAGTGATTGCCAGCCTCGTCGGGCTATTGCGTGGTCGGTGGATGACGCGGGTACGGCGGTAATGCGAACACTCACGCTTGTTGTGCGTTGCGCCGCGGCGCTCTCGCTTGCGGTTTTGCTGGCGGCGCACATTGGAAGCCCGAATGTCTATTTGTCCGGAAAGGCAGGACCATATACGGTCGATATTACTGTCCGGCCACCCGATGTCGTCCCTGGCATTGCCCAGGTGTTTGTCAACGTGAATGACACGAGCGTTTCGCGCGTGGTCATTCGCCCCGTGTTCTGGCGGGCGGGCAGCAGGGGCGCTCCTCCTGGCGACGACGCCAAAGCCGTGAAGGGATCACCCGGCGCGTATGCGGGTGAAGTCTGGTTGATGGCGTCGGGCAACTACGCGATCGACGTCACCATCACCGGCAAGGCGGGTGCAGGTACGCTCCGCGTGCCTGTCACAGCGCTGGCAACGGCGCAGCGTCAACTCGGCCCATTCCTCACGGTGTTGCTCGCGATTCTCGGGACGCTCCTCCTGGCCGGGGCGATTACCGCTGTCAACGCCGCCGCGGGCGAGAGTCTCGTTCCACCGGGCGAACCGGTCGCGCCGGAACTACGGAAGCGTGCGCGCCGAGCAACGATCATTGCGATTCCCGTGTTAGCGCTGGTTGTCTTCGGCGGCGCGAGTTGGTGGAAATCGGAAGCGGACCAATACCGCCGCACGTTGTATCGTCCGCTGAAGACGAAGACCAGCGTCGCTGTCGTTAATGGCGTGCCGACGTTGACGATGGAGCTCGCAGAGGAGAACGCGCGACGCGCATTCGGGCGCCCAATCATGCCCGACCATGGCAAGATCGCGCACATGTTCATCGCCAACGCCGACTCGACCTTCGTTTTTGCGCACCTCCATCCGGCGATGCCGGGGCGGATGACGTTCACGACGCCCTTGCCGGCGCTCCGCGCGGGCAAATACCGCGTGTTCACGGATGTGGTGCACGAGACGGGCTTTCAGCGAACGCTCGTCGATTCGATCACATTGCCCGCCGCGCTCGATTCCGCCGGCGAGAAACGCCTCGGCGTGGATGACGCGTGGTTCTCCGATAGCGGCACGGCGGTCACGCGATTCGTCACGATCGTTCGTGGCCACGAGGAGGGTCTCTATGTGCGATGGGCAGGTCCCGACAGCGTCGTCGCCAACCGCACGGGCGTGTTGCGCTTCGGAATGTCCGACAAGCACGGTGCACCGGCGATGATCGAACCGTACATGGGCATGTCCGGTCACGCCGTCGTGATGCGCGACGATGGCAAGGTCTTCGTGCATCTCCACCCAAGTGGCACCGCGTCGACCGCATCGCAACTCGCGCTCGATCTTCGCGATCGCGGCGATACGTCGCGAGATGGCCGCTTGCGCCTGGACATGGCGTCGCCTGCGCACGACATGGCGATGCTCCCGACGCCGATGCGCGATATCAGCTTTCCGTACGCGTTTCCTTCGCCGGGCCGCTACCGCATCTGGCTCCAGGTGCGCCTGCACGACAAAGTGCACACGACCGCGTTCGACGTCGTCGTGGCTCCAGAGTCGACGATGTGATCGTCTACGCGGGCTGCAGTGTCAGCGTGAACGTCGAGCCAACGCCGAGCACACTATCGGCGACGAGGTCGCCTCCCATTCCGCGCGCGAGGATGCGGCTGATCGACAGACCGAGGCCAACGCCTTCGCGGGGCGCGTGCCCGTTGATCTGAACGAACGGCTCGAAAATCATTCCGAGCTTGTCCTCAGGGATGCCAATGCCGCTGTCCGAAATGGCGATGGAAATCGGGCGGTCCAGCGTCGTGCCGCGCGTGACGCGAACACGAATGCGGCCGCCGGGGGGCGTGAACTTGTTGGCGTTGCCCAACACGTTGAGAAGGATCTGATGCACCTTCTCCCGATCCGCGTGGGAGAGTATCGGCGTATTCGCCGGAGCGCATTCGACGTCGCACGTGAGCCCGCCGGCCGAGAAGAGCGGTTCGAGCAACGCTGTCACTTCCGCGACGAGAGTATCGACCGAAAGGGTCTCGACCTCGTACCGCACCTGTGATGACTCGAGGCGCGCGAGGTTCAACACTTCATTGATGAGACCCAAAAGATGCCGCTGGCTCTTCTGGACTCGCGCCAGCGCCTCATGCTGCTTCTCGCTTACGGGGCCCAGCAGTTCCATGTCGATCAACTGCACGTGCCCTCCGATTGCGTTGAGCGGCGTGCGAAGCTCGTGGCTCATCACCGCGAGAAACTGGTTCTTCGCGCGATTTGCCGACTCCGCGCGTTCGAGCGCAACGCGCAGTGAGCGTTCCAGCACGTTGCGCCGCTCGAGTTCCGTCTCCAGCGCCTGCGCGCGCTGCTGCAGGATGGCAATTTCCCGCAGCCGCTCCGAAGTGCTCGCGCCGACGTAACGCTCGGTCGGGATAACGTGGGCATGCGTGCCGCAGATCGATTGGACCGAGGCGGTTTGCGTCCCCTCGGCGAACGTGCGCATCGAGTATCCACACAGCAGTGAGAAGCGGTACGTCTGCGCGAGTTCGTTCCAGATCTCCTCCAACTCGAGCGCGCCCTGGACATTGCCTGCTCGGCACAGCACGTCGACCATCTCGCCGTAGACGCGCACGGCGCTGGTGCTCAAGTTGCTGCTGAACTGCCGGAGGATCGCGCCGACGGTTACACGGCAGCGTTCCGGATTTGGATGCGCCCCATCCATGAAGGCTGCGAGCATCTCAGCGGCATCCTGCAGGCCGAGCTGGCCGCGGAAGATCGCTCGGTCGACATCGAATCCACGTGTCTCGAGATGCTCGCGGAAGCCGGCGAGGTGCTCGAGCGTCGCGACCGCGATGACAGGCTGTCCCTGCGCCAGTCCACTCGCCAGAAAATCTCCGACGGCGTTGACGAGGAACTCGTCGTCGTCATAGAACTGGACGGCGTGGGTTCGTTGTATTCCAACGCCAATTGCGTCGTACGACTCGACGATCGACGTACTCGCCATCTCCTCGCTGGCCTGACGAACCGCGACTCCCATACCGATACACCCCGCTCGCCGAATGGCGGCAATCCTGTGACAACGGTTGTGCGCGCCTGTGACGCAGGCGTTACAGGCTTTAGTATCTGCACATGCCGCGCCGCATCTGGGTTTTCTGTTTCTTTGCAGCAGTCTCAGCCGCTCTCTTCCTGCGGCTCGGCGTCTGGCAGAGCATGCGGCACCTGGAGCGGCAGCGTCACAATGCGCTCGTCGCGCACCAGAAGCAGGCTGTTCTCACGCGCTTTGTGTCCTTGCCGCGCGACACAGGCGAGGCACACTACAGGGCCGCTGTCGTAAACGGACGGTTCGATTACACGAACGAAATCGTGGCCAGTCCGCGAACCCGCCGCGGCTCACCTGGCGTCGAATTGCTCACGCCGGTGCGCGTGGCCGGTAGCGATACGGCGATCCTGGTCAACCGTGGCTGGGTCTATTCGCCGGACGCTGCGACCGTCGATCGCAAGCGTTGGATGGAGGGCGATTCCGCTCACCTGACCGGCTATGTCGAGTTGTTCGCAGACGATACGGTCGTCACGACCGCCAGCGATCCGCGTATTGTGCGACGAGTCAGTCAGCGGGAAATCGCATCGAAAGTGCCGTATCCGGTGGCACCGTACTACCTCGTCGCGACCGGGGACACTGCGGACCTCGCGCACCCGGCACGGCGCGATCTCCCCGCGATGGATGAAGGGCCACATCGAGGCTACGCGATCCAGTGGTTTTCCTTTGCCGCCATCGCCGTGATCGGCGCGGGGATCGTGGTGTACCGCGAGAAGCAGGACCGCGGAGTAGTTGAAGGGTCGTCGTAGCGGTCACGCTCGTTTCGTCGCCGTGGATGCTTGTTGTGTCGCCCTTCGTTTCACTCAGGGCGACACAACAAGCAGCACTTCCGCTATAGCCCGCCGCGCAGCGCCTGCGTCTTGAGCGTCTGATTCGCGTAAATCGCGATCTCGACTCGGCGATTCTTCTGCTTGCCCGCTTCAGTGTCGTTCGGAGCAACCGGTTCACTTTCCCCACGACCCACCGAGCGGAG
Organism: Gemmatimonadota bacterium; assembly: GCA_040389905.1. Taxonomy (GTDB): domain Bacteria; phylum Gemmatimonadota; class Gemmatimonadetes; order Gemmatimonadales; family Gemmatimonadaceae; genus AG11. Next base: position 104,926 of record JAZJZK010000023.1, read on the forward strand.
CCGGCCCGACGCCACGCCCTGCGACGAGAGATAGGCCTGCGCCGAGGTCGCGCGCCGCGACGACAATGCCGCATTGTATTCGTCTGTGCCCTGGCTGTCCGTGTGCCCGACGATCAGGATGTCGGTGCCCGGATACTTGTCGAGACTCTTCGCAAAGGTCGCGAGATTGCTCTTCGCCTCTGCACGAAGCACGTCGGAGTCGTAGTCGAAGAGCAGGCCAGACTCGAAGGTCACCTGAAGTCCCTCACCCACACGTTCAACCGTGGCGCCTGGGATGTTCTGCTTGATCTCCTTGGCCTGCTGGTCCATCTGGTGGCCGATGATGGCGCCGGCGGCACCGCCCACGGCGGCACCGATGATCGCGCCCTTTGCCGTTGACCCATTGGCATTCCCGACCGCAGCGCCGATCGCGCCACCTGCCGTTGCCCCGATGATGGCGCCGGATTCCTTCTTGTTGAGCGAGGCGCACGCGCTGGCAGACACAAGCACAGCCACCGCGGGAAGTAGACGAATGAATGATCGCATGAATCGAGCTCCTTGCTGGTAAACGCGGCGCTTCGAGTCGCCACCGCGTACCGAGCCTACCCCGCAAGAAGCGTAGCGGTATCAGCGAACCCAGCGGTTCACGTCATTTTTGCGCTGCCGGCGCTCGTTGCGGGAGTTGCAGAAGAATCACCGCAAGGGCGATGAGCAGTCCGCCGGCGTAAGTGCGTGGTCCCAGTAGCTGCCCCAGCACGACACCGCCAAGCAGTGCGGTCCAGAGTGGTTCGATTGTGCTGATGATTGCGGTGCGCACGGGCCCGATGATCGACAGGCCCTTGAGGAAGATGATGAAGGCGATCACGGTACAAACGACGGCCAGCGCGGCGATTGCCATCCACGCCGAGGGCGTGAAGTGAGTGCTCGGTCCGCCTTGCATCAGGGCCGCAATCAACAGGACAACCGCAGCGCCACCTGCCGCAAAAACGGCCGTGACCGCAGGCGACAAACCTCTCCCGAAATGGTCAATCATCGGGATGTACATCGCGTACAGGAGCGCCGACGCCAGTGCAAGCGACACGCCGACCGTATTCAAGCCTCCAGACCCCGGCATTCCGACCATCAGGGCAATTCCAGCGAGCGAGAGCGCCAGCGCACCAAGCCTCGTCGCGGTCAGCCGCTCCGTTCCGCGGATGGCCGATATCAGGGCGACCCACGCTGGATAGGTATAGAACAGGAAGGTGAGTGACGCGGCCGGTATGTACTTCAGCGCGGAAAGACTCACGAAGGCGATCGCAGCCTGTCCGCCCCCGGCGAATACGAGGAGGGGAAGCGCGGCGCCGCCTGCGGCGCGGACGGTCGATAGCCCGCCGCTGACGATCACCAGGAGCACCGCGGCGATCGCGTAGCGCCAGACCAGGACATCGATGAGCGCTGCACCGGTGCGCATGGCCAGTGTGATCAGGATCGCGATGGATCCGAAACAGCATGCGCTGACGAGCACCAGGAGCGTGGCGCGTGACGTCGAGGTTGGGGGCCTCATAGCAATGTGCCGCGAAGCACCAACAGAGCGACCGAGAAGTAGATGATCAACCCTGACACGTCGACAAGCGTCGCAACCAGCGGCGCCGATGCACTCGCCGGATCAAATCCGATGCGGCGCAATGCAAAAGGCAACATCGAGCCAGCCAGCGAGCCGAAGGTCACGATTCCGACCAGCGAGAACCCGATCGTCGCTGCAATCAGTTGCCAATGCGGGTCATAGTCGAAGATACCGAGCTTCTGCCAGAGCGTGATGCGTATGACGCCGATGATTCCGAGAATCGCCCCGAGGGCCAGTCCGGTAGGGAGTTCCCGGAGGGCGACTCGCCACCAATCGCGGATACTGATCTCTCGAAGCGCCATTGCACGAGTGATGAGCGACGTGGCTTGCGAGCCGGAGTTTCCTCCGGAGCTCATGACGAGCGGCACAAACAGGATGAGCGCCGCAACCTTCTTGAGCTCCCCGTCGAAATACTGCATGGCTGACGTGGTGAACATCTCGCTGACGAGCAGGATGCTCAACCAACCAGCTCGCTTTTTCAGCATGTTCAGAAAACCGATCTGCATGTACGGCTCGTCCAGGGCCTCCATACCGCCGAACTTCTGCACGTCTTCCGTCTGCTCTTCCTGGATCGCGTCGATGACGTCATCGACCGTGATCACGCCCATCACGTGTCCGGATTCGCTCACGACCGGCATCACGACGAGATCGTAGTTCGAGATCAGCCGCGCGACTTCCTCGCGATCTGCGTTCGGCGACACGCTCTGGACCTCTGTCCAGGCCACGTCTGTGAGCTTTGCCCCTTCCGGAGCGGCAAGCAACTCACGCAGCGACAGCACGCCGGCCAGGCGTCCGTGGCTGTCGGTCGTGTAAATGGCGTAAATCGCCTCCCGCTTGCCGCTCCGCGCGATGATGCGAACCTTGCGGAGCGCCTCCTCTACCGTGGTATCAGCAGACTCGGAGACGAACTCCGTCGTCATTAGTCCGCCGGCGGTGTCCGGGTCGAAGGAACGCAGGCGTTCTGTTTCGAGACGCGCCTCTTCGGGCATCTCCTCGACGATCTCGTCGGCGCGCTCCTCGTCGAGCTCTTCGAGCACGTCCGCGCGCTCGTCCGGCGTCATGGCGCTGACGAGTGCCGCGGCTTGCTCCGGCGACATCGCCTCGAGCACCTCCGCGCGCAGTTCTTCGTCGAGATACTCGAGCACCGACGCCGCGCGATCCGTGGGCAGCGCTGCCAGGAACACCGGAATGCGCTCGAACGGCATCGCCTCGGCGACGTCCGCGAGGTCTGCCGGGTGCACCTCTTCCGTCTCCGCCGCGATTAGCGACGGCGACTCATCGAGGAGTGCGAGGATATCCGGGGCGAGCAGCGCGCCGATCGGACGCTCCTCGGGTTTGCGCTGGGATGGCGTCATGGCGTCCTCGGCGTCGGCAATTAACGACTAGCCCGTCAAAGTAGGACGCGGGTCACGATCGGGACAACCCCGGAACTGCAGGTGCCGGCCCTTCGTTTCACTCAGGGCGACAAAACAAGCGGGACAGGGCGGAAAACAGCAACGAACAATGAAGCAAGATTGTGCGGATTTGGCGGATGAATGCGGATACAGCCTCGAGAAGATCGAACGTGCAGTATCCGTCAAATCCCAGAATCCGGCAAATCTGCTTCATTGTCAGTTGCAAAAGTCCAGGGCCCACGAGCAACGCCGATGAATCCTTGCACCTACAGGACTGGCAGACCTCGCCGCTCCTCCGTCGCCTCGGAGACCGAATATCCGGCTTCCTCGATCGCGTCGCGCATGGCGTCGATCGTCGCGCGCCCGTCGTGCTCGATGACCGCAGCACCAATGGATACCTGGGCGGAAGTAATCCCGGGCACTGGTGTCAGTGACGTGAACACCGCGTTCACGCAGTGTTGGCAACTCATGCCGTCGATGCGAAGATGGGTTATCATAGTCGGAATATCGTCACACCACTCTCGCCCGCCAACATGTCAAATGTCGCTTTCCTCGGCCTCGGCGCGATCGGTCGCCCGATGGCCGCGTGCCTCGCTCGTGCGCCGGGCGTCTCGCTTACTGTCTGGAACCGAACCGCCCACAAGGCAGCGTCCTTCGCGAACGAGTTTGGCGCTCGGCACGCGGCCACACCTGCCGACGCCGTAGCTGGCGCTGAGATCGTCATCACCTGCCTTCCCGTTTCCGCCGACGTCGAGTCCCTGCTCGCTGACGCGGCGGGTGCCATCGCGCCGGGTTCTGTGCTCGTGGACTGCACGTCCGGCGACGCGGCGACATCGCGCCGCATTGCCGCGAAGCTGGCGGAGCAGCGCGTCGATTTCCTCGATGCCCCAGTCAGTGGCGGCGTGAAGGGTGCAGAATCTGGGACGCTCACCGTGATGGTCGGCGGAGACGCCACCGTGCTCCAGCGCGTGCGACCGACGCTCGAGACATTTGGCAAGAAGATCGTCCACTGCGGCGGTGTTGGTGCCGGTGACGCGATCAAGGCGGGCAACCAGGCGTTGCTTGCGATTCACGTGTGGAGTGCGGGCGAAGTCCTGGTGATGCTCGCCAAGGCCGGAGTGAAGCCGGATGTCGCGCTGGACGTCATCAATGCGTCGAGTGGCCGATCCAATGCGTCGATGAACCTGTTTCCAGAGCGCGTGCTCGGACGCGCATTCCCTCGGACCTTTCGTCTCGCGTTGCTCGACAAGGACATCGATATCGCAGCCGTCATGGCGCGCGACCTCAAGGTTCCGGTGCCCCTCATTCAACTCACCGCAGACCTCATGCGGATCGCGCACAACGCCCTGGGCGAGGAAGCCGACCACGTCGAAGCCGTCAAGGTCCTCGAGGAGTGGGCGGGGCAGGTGATCGAATGATTCGGTCTGTTGAGTCCATTCGAGCGGATTTCCCGGCACTCGAGCGCATCGAAAACGGCTACCCCGTTGCGTACTTCGACGGACCCGGCGGCACGCAAGTGCCGCGCGCCGTCGCCGAGGCGATGACGGACTACCTCTTTCACCACAACGCCAACACGCACTGGGCGTATCCCACTAGCGCGGAAACGGACGCGATGCTCGATGACGCGCGCGCCGTGTTCGCCGAGTTCTTCAATGCGACGCCGGCGGATGTCGCGTTCGGCAACAACATGACCACGCTCACCTTTCACGTCGCGCGCGGGCTCGCGCGAGGCTGGAAGAGCGGCGATGAGATCGTCGTCACCGAGCTCGATCATCATGCGAACGTCGCTCCGTGGCGCGCGATCGCCCAGGATCACGGCTTCGTGGTGCGAACCGTTCGTCTCGACCCACAGACGTTCCGCCTCGATCCCGATGCGCTCGCGCGCGCGATCGGACCGCGGACACGCCTCGTCGCCGTCGGTGCGGCGTCGAACGCACTCGGCACCATGACGAATGTGACCGATGTCTGCGCGATGGCTCGCTCAGCGGGAGCGCTGTCGTATGTCGACGCCGTCCACTTCGCGCCGCACAACCTGGTGGACGTGCAGTCGATCGGCTGCGACTTCCTCGCGTGTTCGTCGTACAAGTTCTACGGACCGCATGCGGGAATCCTGTTCGGGAAGCACGACGTCGTGCAGGCGCTCGATATCCCCAAGTTGATTCCGGCACCGGAATGGGCGCCCGAGCGACTGGAAACGGGGACGCAGAATCACGAGGGCATCGTCGCCGCGGCGGCCGCCGTGCGGTACATCGCCAGCATTGCGGGGGCCGAGGGTTCGGTACGCGCCCGCCTCGCGTTGGCGTTTGCGGAACTCCACGCTCGCGGCGATGCCTTGCTCGCCCAGTTGTGGAATGGGCTCTCGGCCATTGACGGTGTGACGCTATATGGGCCGCCGCCTGGAACCGCGCGTTCTCCGACCGTGTCGTTCACCCTGGCCGGTCATACTACGGAAGCGGTCGCGCGCCATCTCGTGAGCCGAGGCGTCTATGCGTCCAATGGCGATTTTTACGCGAAGACCGTCGCGGACGTGCTCGACCGTGGTGAAGATGGCTTCGTGCGCGCCGGCGCCGCGTGCTACACGACCGAGAAGGAAGTGGGTCGTCTCATCGACGGCGTTCGTGAACTCGTGAGATGAGGTTCCTACGAGCCGTCGTGGTTGTGCTCGCGCTGCTCGCTCCACGCGCGGCGCGAGCGCATCCGCCGGTATCGATCGTTCGCGACTCGCACGGGAATGTGTACTACAGTGATCTCACGCACGTCTGGCGGCTCGCGCCGTCAGGCGAGAAGTCGATCGTCGTACACAACGTGCACAGCCACGAGCTCTATCTCGATGCGAGCGACAATCTCTTCGGCGAGCACCTCTGGTACGAGGGCGACGCGACGAAGAAGTGGGGTTATCGCGTGTGGAAGCGCGCGCCCGATGGCCGGATCACGGACGTCATCCCTGCGACCGAGGGTTTTCGCGCGCACTACAGCTTCGTGCGCGATGCCGAAGGCACCATGTATTTCGCCGATGGGCTCGAACGCGCGGCCGTCATTCGAAAACGAACATCCGCTGGTGCCGAGACGGTGCTCAGTAAAGGTCCGTTCACCGATGTCCGCTGGCTCGCGGCGACTCCCGACGGAAATGTCTATCTGATCGACGATGGTCGTCTCGTTCGAATCGACAGGGCTGGGCAGATTCGCGAACTCGTGCACGATCTGCGTGATCGCTCGGTGACGCGCGCGCTCGTCGACAAGCGCCACAGTGTGATGGGACTCTATCCGGATGGACGAGGGAATGTCTACGTGGCGCGATACGGCACGGGTGAAGTGCTGAAAGTCACCAGTGCTGGAAGAATCACCACCGTCACCACCTCGACGATGCCATGGTCGCCGAGCGGCGTGATGGTTACGCCGGACGGTGGTCTCTACGTCCTCGAGGCGTCGGTGGACAATCGGGTGCGCGTGCGGCTGGTCAAGCCGACGTAGGCTCGGCAGGCTTGAATATCCACCGGCACCTGTTCGGCGATGTGAAGCGCAGTTCCACTACTCCGTCGGCGTGGGCAAGTAAGCGAATCAATTGATCCAGAGAGAAGCGCTCCAGCCTGTCGTTCCGAAGGTCCGAGATTCGTGGTTGATCGATGTGCAGCAGCGCCGCCGCATTACACTGGGTCCATCCGTCGATCGTGCGCACGATGGCTCGCGCGACGTCCCGTTTGAGCTCCGGTATCGGGTCGATGTAGGGGTGGGCGGCCTGCGGCGGGCGACGTGTAGGTAGCGACATCATCAAAAAATGTCTCACGACGCTGGCTCATGCGTCACCCAATCAAGGCACGGGTGATCGTTTTCTTGCGTGAGGGGTCTCGTGAGGGGCTGTATGGCAATATTACCATACAGCCCGAAAGGATTACCCAGCGTGTTTCGCCGGGCGACGCGCTATTCAGGAGAGTAGGCCCGAGTGAGTGCGGGCCAACTGCCGTTCTATTCATGTTTCCGCGTGCGTTCAGACCTTTACGACCGTCACGCTTCTTTCACTGCTCCTCAGAGGCGCTCATGTGGGCCTGCGACACGAGAGCTCTCGTTAACGTCAACCCACTCCGCGAGTTCACTTCTTCCTGGACACCAGCTCTTTCTCGAGCGCCGGAAGAAACGGCTCGTACCTCGAGCCCGGACTCCATAGCACCCAGCCGTCGTAGCCGGCCTCGTACGCACCCTTCTTCTGTGCTTCGATTTCGGCCGGGCCGTAAGCCGGCTTTCCGAGCGTGAAGGCTTGCAGCCAAGGCCGAACATGCTCTGGTGTTGTGATGCCGAGCTTCGCGTCCCGCTTCCTAGCGGACGTCAATGAGATCTTGAGCACCTCATACGGCTGCGCATTCGGGACGGCGAGGCCCAGATCACCGCGCGGGTAGTGCGAGGGATACACCATCGGGAGAACGACGTCCAACACCGGTGACACCTTTTCCCACCACTGCCCGATCTCGAGCGGTCCGTTCACCGTCGTGACTAAGCCAAAGATGTCGGCCGTCGTCCGAGCGCCGTGCTTGTCGATGCGCGCGTTCGCTTCCTTCAGAAATGCCGCGAGTGCGTCCGGCTTCTTCTCGCCCTTGCTGTCCGGGAACACCTGATTCGGCAGCGACTTGTACGGCTCGGGAAAGCGGATGTAGTCGAACTGGATCTCGCCGAAGCCCATCTTCGCGAGCTCCTCGGCCAATCCGATGTTGTACTCCCAGATCTTCCGGTCGTACGGATTTACCCACGCGAGTCCCTTCTTATCGCGCCACACACTGCCGTCTTCGCGCCGGATGGTGTGCTGGGGATTCATGCGCGCCGCAACAGAGTCCTTAAAGACGACCAATCGCGCGATTGGCAGGATGTTGTGCGCCTTGAGCGTGTCCAGCATCCCCTTGAGATCCCTGATCACGCCGGCATTTCCAGCGTTCTTCTGCCACTCCTTATTTTCGGGCACGTAGTTCAACCCGAATTCATCCTTGAGGTCGATGACGAGCGCATTGATCTCGGTCTGATCGACGATCTCGATGAGACGGCGCATGGACTTCGCACTCTGCGCGTGCGATCGATTGACGTACAGCGCGCGAACGACGGGAAAACTCTTGTCGACGTCGATTTTGGTAGAGGTGGACGCGGGCGGGAGCTGTGCGGGTGCCGGCGTCCGGACGGTAGCGGCCGCCAACGCGGGCGGCGGGGACTGCTCGGATGTACTACATGCCGAGAGAACAACGAGAAGCAACACAGAGTGGCGCACGAACGGACAGGCCTGGGAGAGGGTGTGGGAAACAGAATTTACAATGGCAGCTTTCGCGCCGTCCCCAAGTCGGCAATCGCTATATTGGAATTCCGATGCGCCTCACACGTCTCGTCCTCGCGACTCCCCTGCTGCTTTCGGCTTGCCGAGCGGCTCCGCCCGAGGCGGTCGCACCGCCCGCTGAATTCGTCGTCGCCGCCGGCGACTCGGCGTTCTGGGTCACGAGCGACGCGAAGGGGTTGCGCAGTCGCGCCGCGCCCATCGAGCTCTCCGAAGTGGACGGACGCTATTTCGAGATCTACGTCGTCGACGACGACCACTCCTTCCATGGCGCCGATCTCGTCGGGCAGAGTGTCTTTCGTCGCGACCTCCGGACCGGTGACTCGATCCGTGTGTTCACGGACAGCGTGGTGCCAGCGCTCGCGCGCGCATACGCGCGCGCGCATCCCGACGACCATCGCATCGGGCCGGACGAGGAGCCGGATGACGAGCCCGATCTCCGTGCGACGGCGACGCTCGAGGTGGAGGCCACGCATGGCGTTTTCGTCTCGTATTCCCTTCACACGGATGTCGAGCGCATCGGGGAGCCCCTCTGGCACATGAGCCGGCGCGGCGTGCTCGACCTGAGGCACGGCTCGCCCGCCGTGCTCGCGTCGATCGCCGGGCCGGAGGCGCGAGCCATCGAACGCCAACGAGACGAGGCACTCAAGTCGGCGCTGGACTCGATTCGTGCCAGCCACGATGAACGTGGGGTGCGCGCGTCGGCGCTGCTGTCGCACTATCGGCTCGACCCCACCAGCTTTTCGATCACGACCGTGCGTGGTGCGCCGGCGGTTAGCTATGCCTTACCCGGCTCCGGTACCGGTGACGCCGGCCATATGTTGCCGCTTACGCCAATCCTGTTGACCGACCCGGCGTGGTGGCCTGCGGTCGCCGCGACGCTTCCGGTGGCCTCGGCGGATGGGTCACGAGACGTCTGGCAACACCGCGGGTACAGCGTCGTGGTCCGCTACGACGAAAGTGGGGATGCCCGGCTGTCACTGCGCGATACGACCTCGCGTGAATGGGCCGTCGGCGCCATTTCCGCGCCGGCGCGTCGGATCTTCTGGCTCGATCAACCGGGCTTCGACGGGGACTCGCGCACGGCGCTCACCAAGGCATTCAATGAGGCCGCGGCGTACGATGGCGACTCGCGGACGGCGAATGGCCTCGCTCGGCACCTGCCCTTCGCATTAGATTTCCAGAATGCAGCTCTTCACCATCGATCAGGCGAACCGCACCCTGCCACTGGTGCGCCGTATCGTCGAGGACATCGTTCGCGAGCACCGGCGCTGGCAAGAAGCGGTCGTCGAGCTTGATCTCCTCTCCTCCGTTTCGCACCCGGAGCTTTCCAACCCGCGAACAGTCGCGTTGGAGCGGAAGATCAAGGTGATGGCACGCGAGATCGATGGCTATCAGACGGAACTCGAGCGGCTGGGCATCCAGCTCAAGGACCGGCGCATTGGATTGATCGATTTTCCGAGTGAGCTCGACGGACGTCCCATGCTGCTGTGCTGGCAGCTGGGCGAGCCGTCGGTGCAGTTCTGGCATGATCTCGATTCCGGCTTTGCCGGCCGCCAGCCGCTGTCGCCCACGCTCGTCGGTTGACCTTCCCTGAACGAGAATGATGAAGACCTATACCGCACCCGACGGGATCATCTGGGGCGTCAAGATTCAATCGCCCGGTTCGAGCAACGCGATGATCTTGTTTCGCCACCCCGATGGCCGCACGTCGCGCCTCGATCGCTACAACTGGGTCATCACCAATGGCCCGGAGTCGAAGAGCGTCACCTCTCGTCTCGATCCGGATATGGTGCTCGAGCAATTGAACGATGCGACGATCGCGCGACTGTTCGGGCGGTCGATGGCGGTGAGCCGGCCGGGCGAGCTGCCCTCGTAGGCTAGCCCTGCTCGACGTCCCGAAACGGGACATCCAGCTCCAGCCCGTCCTTGCCAACGACCGTCCGTTCGAAGCACTGACGCGCTTCCTTCCCGAGATCACTCGCGTCGTGGGAATAGCGCGCGGAGAAGTGCGTCAACACGAGCGTGCCGACCCCGGCGTCCCGCGCCACCATCGCCGCCTCTCGAGCGGTGGAATGCCCGGTTTCCACGGCGCGCACCGCTTCCTCGTCTCCGAACGTTGCCTCGTGGACCAGGACGTCCGCGCCTCGGGCGGCCTCGATCGTGGCGTCGCATGGGCGTGTGTCCCCCGAGAGGACGATCTTGCGCCCTGAACGCGGGGCACCCACGAGCTCGTTCGGTTCGATGATCCTTCCGTCACTGAGCGTCACTGGGCGTCCGCGGTGGATCTCTCCCCAGAGCGGTCCCTCCGGAATGCCAAGCTCCCGCGCGCGCTCAGGATTGAAGCGTCCCTTTCGGTCATCCTCCACGAGCGCGTATCCCAGCGACCGCGATCCACGGTGATCGGCAGCATAGGCCACGATGGCGTAGTCCTTTCGCGCCACGCGCTCTCCGGGCTCCAACTCCACGACCTCGATCGGAAAGGACAACCGGTCCATCCCGAACTCTTCGGCGCGTTTGAGCGTGCGGACCGCGCCACGCGGACCCCACAGGCGCAGCACGTCGGTGCGACCCTGGAGCGACATCGTTCGCATCAGGCCGATCACCCCAATGACGTGATCTGCATGAAAATGGGTAAAAAACAAGTCCGCCAGGGCAAAGGAGACGCCGTACCGCATCATCTGGCGCTGGGTTCCTTCCCCGCAGTCGAACAGGATCGTTTCGCCCTCCCGGACGACGGAAGCGGACGCGACGTTTCGCTCGACGGTTGGACGGGATGCCGAGGTACCGAGTAGACGGATAGAGAGCGACATGGCCGCGAAATATACCCGTCGTGGCAGACGCGGCGGCCCGGGGCTTGCTTCTCTGTCCGCTTGGGCGGGCGAATCCGTCTTCTACGGATGGGTCCGTTGTTTGCAGCAGAAGTACCGTGACGCGGCGCTGATGGGCCGCGACGAGGTGGGCCATACTTTCAGGAGGAGTTGTACATGGCGATCAGACCGAACGATGAGGAGCGCGGCTTCGGCGCAGACCGGGAGCGTCAGCGCGAAGTGGCCAACGAGAGCGGACGCTCGGCGCGCGCTTCGAACGGCGAGAACGCCTCGGACGCAGAAAGCGCGTCCGGAGCGGAGGGATCGGCCCAACGTGGGCGCAGCAACCGTGGCTTCGCATCCATGGACAGGAGCAAGCAGCGCGAAATCGCGAGCAAGGGTGGCCGCGCAGCGCACCAGAAGGGTACCGCGCACGAGTTCGACTCGGGAGAAGCTCGCGCTGCAGGGCGGAAGGGCGGTGTCACAGTGAGCAAGAACCGCGAGCATATGGCGGCGATTGGTCGACGTGGTGGAGAAGCGCGGGGTGCAAACCGCGCCGCTCGCTTACAGGGTTCGGCCGAGGCCTCGACCAATGGCGGGAGCATGCCGTCCGACCGCGAAGTCGGGCTCAACGGCAACCAGGCTCAGCAGCGAACGGCGGCTTCACAGCCGGCACGGCCCAGTGGCAATTCGTTGGGCGGTGAGTCCCGGTCCGTCACTGCGCCAGAGCAGAGCGTCGAGCGGTCGTAGCGCGCCGTTTTCAGCAGGAGTCTGTCCGCCGTCCGCGCTCGCTGCGGATGGCGGACAGTTTTTTATGCCTCGATGATTTTACGCCAGACGGCTTGATCAATGTTGCCGCCCGAAACGATGACGGCGATGGGGCCGACAAACTCTGGACAAGCCGCGCACCGCATCGCGGCCACCGCGCACGCGCCGGAGCCCTCGGCGCGCATGTCGTGCTCATGCGCAAGCCAACCGATGGCGGACGCCACTTCCTCCTCGCTCACCACGATCATCTCGTCGATCGCGAAGCGGCCGATCTCGACGCCCTCATCGTCCACTTGGCCCGCCAACCCATCTGCAAGCGTCGGAAGAATCTCGACATCCGTTTGCCGGCCGGCGGCAAGTGAGGCGGCCATCGCGTTCGTGACGTCGGTCTGTGCACCCACGATGCGAACGTGGGGCGCTACGGCCCGGACGATCGCGGCGATTCCTCCCACAAGGCCGCCTCCGCCCACCGGCACCACAATCGTTCCGACCGATGGCAAATCCTCGAGGATTTCGACCCCGACCGTACCCTGTCCTGCGATGAGCGCCGCGCCGGAGCAGGGGTTCACGAAGGGCATTTCATGCGCATCGCTGTACTCGATCGCAGCCCCGTGGGCGGCATCGTAGTGCGGCTGTGACTCATCCACCTGGGCGCCGAGCGCCCGAATGCCGTCGCGCTTGACCCCAGGCGCCGAAGCAGGAACAAAGATCCGCGCCCTGATGCCGAGTCGTTGCGCCGCCCACGCGACGCCAAGCCCATGGTTGCCCGCCGACGAAGCGACGATTCCCCTGGCGCGCTCGGATTCTGACAGCGACGACAATGCGTTGTATGCGCCTCGCAGTTTGAAGGAGCCGGTGCGCTGGAGGTTTTCGCACTTGAGGTAGACCTCTGTTCCGAGTCCGGGCGCACGAAGGAGCGCCGTGCGCTCGGCAACGCCGCGAAGTCGGTGCGCGGCGGCCAGTACCTGGGCGGGAGTGGGAAGCATTGCGCAAATTAGCGTGCGTGTTACCGCGAGCCGAAACAGTCGTCCTGTTGACAGTGGGGGACGCCTGGCTATGTTTGATCCAGTGACGGCGGCCCCGCACGGTTGCGGGGCTGTTTCTGTCTGGTATCCCAAGTTCGCGGTGGGAAACTGCCGTGAACCCGCGACATTGCGGGGCTGTAGCTCAGCTGGGAGAGCGCGCCGTTCGCATCGGCGAGGTCAGGGGTTCGAGCCCCCTCAGCTCCATTGATTGTTCTGTGCAGTTGGCATCTGGTTTGCCGACTCAGTGTTTTTGCCCGCCGCCGGTCGGTAGGACGGAGAGTTCCAATGTCGGTGCGCGTGGCAAGTCTCAGGCAGGCCTAAAGGCCGATGCGTGGACGAACGCCGTGATCCCATCAGGGATCGCGGCGTTTTTGGCCTATGGCAACATCGCCCGAGCGTCTTCGCGCATGGCGCCGAACAGCTCGCGGAGCCACAGGTTCTCTTCATGCTCCACTCGCGCGCCGAAGTCATCCACGGCCGTGCCGGCGAGGGAGTTGATGAATCGCAGGATCGCACTCTCCTGAACGGCCAATCGCGTCTGCCGGATGAGCACGGTAGGCTGATCGCCATCACCGGCGCGAAGACCCATGCGAAAGAGCGCGCCGTCGCCCGCGAAGGGGCGCCGGAGAGGCGAACGGATCAGCCGCGCCGTGATGAAGGGCAGGTTCCATTTCGGTTCTTTCCTCGCCGAGAACGTCCAGTCTCGCAAGGAATCACCGCGGGCTGAGTTGACAAACTCCAGTGGAAGCTCGTGAAAGCCGACCGTGAACATCTTCGCCTTGACCGCAAAGTCGGCGAGCAGTTGCAGCGTGTCCGGTATGGGTCGCGCGGGGCCAGCCAGTGGAACCAGGTGTCCGCCCTGGCTCCGCAGGTTGATCGTGAAGACGCGATCTTTCCCGGCGATGTCGACGAAGGCGACACCGGCGCGATCCGAGACGAGGAGCCGGATTCGCGCCGACTCGACGTATTTTCGGATGTACTCGGAGAACCACGGCAGGCGCGCTCGCAGCTTTCCGGAATGTACGGTGAATCGCAGCGACACCGAGGTACTGCCGTCGGGTAGCACGGTTGGGTGCAACGAGTCGAGCGTGAAGAGCGGCTCGAGCACGGCGGCCGTTCGCGGCGACGACGCGGCGAGATTGGCGCGCGCGTCGCGCTCGTTCAATCCCTCTCCAGCCGTGAGCAACCGAGAGATCAGCGAGGCGAACTCGCCTGGCCGAACGCTCCCGAGCGCGAAATCAACCGCGGTATCCCACTGGTAGGCGCCGTCGGCGAGCTTGCCCAGTGTGGTAATGTGCCGGCCATCTGCGGGCTTGAGTGGCGCCTGGCTTCCTCGCTGTGAGGACATCATGTACCGTCCGCCACTGAAGGTCCCGAAGGTTTCGAGCATGCGAACCGGTCCGGACATGTTGGTCCAGGCCGCAGTATCCTCGAACACCTGCGATGGGGACAGCGCACCGTGCGCGAGCTGCACACGCGCGTACTCGTATTTCGCATTGCGCAGCACGTCGGCGTGCCGATCGGCAAGCGCCGTGAACAACTGGTCCGCGCTCGTTCGAGCGTGCGCGCCAACGCCGAGCGCTGAGACACTTTCCTTGCACCCCAGCAGTAGAGGCATGAGGAGAATTGTTCCGATGCGCGCAGCGCGATAGGCGCGACGAATCATGTAGAAAAACGGGGTGTGGATAGCGGCTCCGGCAGGCGTCCGAGGGGTTGAAGCGGCATCCTCCTCCGGCTACTTTACAAGGGTTCCGCCAATTCTGCGCTCTGGTTGGCGGTTTTTGCAGCCCCTTGGTGTAACTGGCAACACGTCTGCCTCTGGAGCAGAAGAGTCCTGGTTCGATCCCAGGAGGGGCTACTCGAATTTGCAGTGTGTCTCACAACGCTCCGCCATTTTGGCGGGGCGTTTGTGTTTTCGAATCTAGGAAGGCGACTTTCGCGCCAGCGCCGCTCGCGCACCGCGCCCGTTCCACCACATCAGGAATCCGCTGATCGACTGGCTTGCGAGAACGAGGGCAGCAATGAGCCACACCGCTTCCGTCGGCTTGCCAAGGAGATCGCCGGTGTGGACCGATCGCATCACGTTATTGATCGCGGTACCCCGCTCCGCCTCCCGACTGCTCTCGGCGAGCAGCACCGTCCCGCGGAATCGGTCGACGTATACGCGACTGCGGCCGCCAGGCGTCCGGTCCTCCGGAAACTTCAGCGCCACCACAACGGGGAGCGTCGTTTTCTCGGGAGCGGAAAGGAGCGACAGGCTCGCGCCGGGAATAGCACCGCGTGCAACCTGTGCGAGCGAATCGAATGATAGCTGTCGCGCGCCACTGTCGGTCGCCGGCTGTTTTGGTACGGCGGCCCTCGGCCGCGCGTCGAGCCTCGCGATGGCGTCTCCAGCCGCGCGAGAGTGAATGACCGCCCCGCTCGCCGTAATGGTGAACAATACGAGTGACGCCGCGATTCCCAGCGCGTGATGCAGATCGAAGACGATTCGTTTCCACGAGGCACTCCAGCGGATTCGCCAGAGCTTGTCCGTCCACCAGAGCACAACTCCGGAGATCGTCAGCAGCAGGGCGGCGAGCGTCACGATCATGACGATCGTGCCCCCCGCATCTCCGGCCATCAGTGTCGTATGCAACACGTGCAGCCGGCGCGGCAGCGACTTGTTGAAGTCGGCCTGTGCGCGCGTGCCGAGGACGACAGCGGTGTAGGGATCGATGAAGATCTGGATGGGTGGCGCCTGCACGAAGTACGCGCGGTCGTCCGCTTGAGCGACGACGAATCCGGTGATCGCCGCTCCCGGCACGGCCGCCTGCGCGCGCCGGGCCAGCGTGTCAAGCGATAGCGGTGCCGCCGCGGGCGTGACGCGCCAGAGGTGCGGATTGAGCCCGCGGTCGATCGCTCCTTCGAAGACGAGGCTGCTACCCGTCAGCGCGACGATCAAGATCACGATGGACGTGACGAGGGCGACCCAGCGGTGCAGCACGAGCAGTGAATTGCGCATCTCGCATTCTCGGTATTTGGGGCGAGCACTGCAACTATGAATCAGGGGCTTGCATATCATCCACAACTGAGTATCTTAGTTCTAAGATGAATACGAACACCGATCAGACGAGCCCTGTCGCGACGAGCGATCCTGCCGAGGCAAGGGCGCTGAAGCTCTGGGTTGTGCTGTCCAGGGCGCATGCTGCCATAACGCGGCACGCAACCGAGGACATCGCACAGCACGACATCTCGCAGATGGAGTTTGCCATTCTCGAGGTGCTGCACGCCAAGGGTCCGCTCCTCCTGGGCGAAATTCAACGAAAGGTTCTCGTCACCAGCGGCGGTATTACGTATCTCGTGGATCGGCTCGCGGAGAAGGGGTTGGTGAAGAGGGAAGAATGCCCATCGGACCGTCGGGCCCGGTATGCAGTGCTCACGCCAGCGGGGAGTGAACTGATTGGCCGGATCTTTCCGGCGCACGCAAAGGCGATTGCGAAGGCGGTCGGCGGACTCAGCGCGGCGGAACAAGCGCAGGCGACGGAGTTGTTGAAGAAGCTCGGGATTGCCGCAGGGGATCCCGCGAACCAATAGCAAGTTGTTCGGATAGCTCAGCAGGTCGCGTCTAATATCTCAGTGCTAAGAATTTTACCAATAAATATCAAGGAGCTCAGCCATGACCGCAGCAGCCGTAGTCCCCGTCACCACTTCCTGGAAGCTCGACGCGACGCATTCCGTCGTCGAATTCTCGGCGAGACACATGATGTTTACCACCGTGAAGGGCCGGTTCGCTCGGGTCGAGGGCACGGTGATCGCTGGCGAATCGCCAGCACTGTCCTCTGTCAACGTCACCATCGACGCCAACAGCATCGACACGCGCGTGGAGCAGCGCGATCAGCATCTGCGCTCTGCGGATTTCCTCGATGTCGCGCAGTTTCCAACGATCACGTTCCAGAGCACGAGACTCGAAGGCATCAAGTCGGAATTCCGCATGACCGGCGACCTCACGATCCACGGCGTTACACGCCCCGTCACGCTCGATGTGACGTATGAGGGATCAGGCACGGACCCCTGGGGCAATGAGCGCATCGGATTCACGGCCGCCGGCAAGATCGATCGTCGCGAGTTCGGACTCGTGTGGAATCAGGCGCTCGAAGCGGGCGGCGTGCTCGTCAGCAACGACGTCAAGATTCAGATTGAAGTGCAGTTGGTCAAAGCGTAATCGATGGGAGCTAGCACCTAGCACCCGAACACCTGTCCCCGTCCCCTATCTCCGATGCAGCTCACAGGCATACATCACCTCACCGCCATATCGGCACGCATTCGCGATAATCATCACTTCTACACGCAGACGCTCGGCATGCGGCTCGTGAAGCGGAGCGTGAATCAGGACGACACCAGCGCGTACCACCTGTTCTATGCCGATGCGAAGGGCACGCCAGGTACTGACCTGACCTTCTTCGACTGGCCGGCCGCACTCGAGACGCGAGGACGCAACTCGATCGCGCGCACGCATCTCCGCGTGGCCGGTGGCGATACGCTGGCGTGGTGGAAGTCCCACCTGGGCGAAGCGAAGGTCTCGGTCGGCGAGGTTACGGAGCGAGACGGGCGGTTGACGCTCGATTTCGAAGACTTCGAAGGCCAGCGACTGTCTCTCGTCGACGATGGAGCAGTAGGAGACGCGTATCCATGGGAGCGGAGCCCCGTGTTGCCGGAGCATCAAATCCGCGGGCTTGGCCCCATCATGCTTACCGTGGCCGATTTGCGCGGCACCGACGCGGTGCTCCAGAAGGGCCTGAATATGCGCCCCATCCGCGAATACGCTGCACAAGACCATCCGGGCGACACCGTTCACGTATACGAAATGGGCGCAGGCGGGCCTGCGGCGGAGCTGCACATTGCTGTTCAGCCGCACCTGCAGCCGTCGCGGCAGGGCGCCGGCGGAGTGCACCACGTGGCTTTCCGCACTCCGGACGCAGATTACGATGCATGGGCCGAACGACTGAACGTGCTCGGGATTCGCAACAGCGGACCGGTCGACCGCTTCTGGTTCCGCAGTCTCTATTTCCGGGAGCCGAGTGGGGTGCTGTTCGAGATTGCGTCGGAGGGGCCGGGGTTCTCGGTGGACGAGAGCGAAGAGCAGCTGGGAGAGAAGGTCGTTCTCCCCCCGTTTCTCGAAGGGCAGCGTGATCAGATC
The DNA here is from genome assembly GCA_040389905.1 of Gemmatimonadota bacterium. GTDB lineage: Bacteria > Gemmatimonadota > Gemmatimonadetes > Gemmatimonadales > Gemmatimonadaceae > AG11. Next base: position 122,986 of record JAZJZK010000023.1, read on the forward strand.
GTCAGCCGACTCAAGCCGATCGACTAACGGCTAATTTGGAAGGCATGCCACCATTCCGGCGGACCGTGCATGCCTTCCGTTCGGCGACGGAACTCGCGACCAATCGGCCGGCGTACGCGGCCGGCATCCGCGCGTCGTTCGCCACCGTCGTTCCGCTGGCCATCGGTCACGTCTTCGGGCACCCCGAAGCCGGCAGCTGGATGAGCATGGGCGGATTCAACGGCGCGCTCTCCGACAAGGGTGGGTCGTACAGCACGAGAGCCAAAACGATGACGGCGCTGCTGGTCGCCGGCGCGTTGGGAGCGGTCATTGGCACGGTTGTCTCCGGGCATCCCATTCCGGCGCTGGTGGCCACGTTCCTCGTTGCGTTTCTCGCGAGCGTGCTGCGCGTTTGGGGGAATCCCGGCATCAGCATCGGCAGCGCCGGACTCACCGTCTACGTCATCGCGCTCGCCATCCCGCCCGACAGCCACTCCAGCGCGGTGCTCCGCGCCGCGTTCCTCGTTGTCGGCGGTGTCTGGTCGATGGGGATCGCCCTCGTACTATGGCCACTCCGCCCCTACCGACCAGCGCGTCTTGCGATTTCCGCGTGTTATGACGCGCTTGCCGATCATATCGCGCTGCTGGCGATGTCAGCGCGACTCGAGCACACATCAGAATGGCCCGTTCCGCTCTCGCCGGCAGCGGCCACCCACGTGCGCTCCGCGCTCGAAAATGCGAGGGCCGTCCTCGTCCAACTCCGCCGAGGCCGCCCGGGAGCGGTGGATCGCGGCGAGCGACTGCTCGTGCTTGGCGAGTCCGCGGACCAACTCCTCGGTCACGTCGTTGCGCTCGGCGACACGCTTTCAACGCTGCGCGGAGCCGCGAGGAATGAGGCGCTGCACGAGCGGTGTGCGGCGCTCCTTGAAGCACTGGGTGTCACGGCAAGAGCCATTGCGGTGGGGGTGTTGTCGGAGGACTCCGTTGCGAAGGTCGCGGTTCCGTGGAGCGGCGAGGCGCTGCGTATCATCATTCGGAACGCGCCGGCCGGAACGATCGATCCGCAATACGAACACGCGGCAATCATCTTCGATCGCGCAGCACAGTTCGCGAGTGCCGCCGCCGTGTCGCTCGACGCACTCAATGGGGGCGAGTCGTCCGCCGCATCGGCGGCGACGGCGGCACTCGTCCGCGCGCCGGCATCCGACGATGTTCGTGAGGAGCATCCGTTGTGGGACTCGTTTCAGGCGATGCTCTCACCTGGTTCGTTGATCGTCCGTTTTGCGCTGCGCGTCGCGCTCGTCACCACGGTCGCGGTCGCGCTGACCGAGGCGCTGGAGATCAAGCGCGGCTACTGGGTGACGATCACGGTAATCGTGATCCTCCAGCCGTATACCGGCGTCACCCTCACACGCGCCGTGCAGCGCGTGCTGGGCACGGTGCTCGGCGCGCTCGTCGCGTTGGCCCTCGGGGCCTACTTCCACGACGCGAGGTCGATTCTCGTCGTCGCGACGGTGTTCGTCGCGTGTTGCGTGGCCTTGCTTCCCGTCAACTACGCGGCGTTTTCGGTCTTTCTTACTCCGACCTTCGTTCTCCTCGCGGAAGCCAGCGCGGGGGATTGGAGTCTCGCGGGCACACGCGTCGAGAACACGCTCCTCGGCGGCGCGCTGGCGCTGTTAGGCGCGCGCCTCCTGTGGCCGAGTCCAGAGCGAACGCGCTTTCCGTCGTATGCGTCGACTGCCCTGCGCGCCGGTGCCGGCTATCTCGCCTCGGTGATCGATGGATACGACGATCGAACACACACGTCGGGCGACGTGATGCGCAGTGCTCGGCGCGCGGTGGGCCTCGCCACGATCAATGCGGAAGAATCACTTCAACGCGCACTGACCGAGTCGCACGGCGACGAGAAGCCGTTGGCGCCGGCGCTGACGCTCCTCGCGTACACCAGGCGGTTCACCGCATCGGTTGCGGCGCTCGCATTGGCGCGGCACGCCGACGACGGCACCCGCGGCGCTGCATTGGTGCGGTACCGGGAGCATATCGTGACCATCCTCGAGGATCTGGCGACGGCAGTGGACGAGGGCAGGCAGCCTCGCGCCCTGCCGGAAATGCCGGACTCGCGTGAGGACCAGAATCTTTCCCCTGTCGTGGTGTCCCGGCTGGATCGCCTGCAGCGTCAGGCGACGACCCTTCACGACGCCGTCGCGCGGATGGCGACGTGGTCTGCGACGGGGTAGTTTCGTGCTCGGAACGGTCCTTGCTCGGTTCGCACTCGCCGGCAAGCGGCCGCGTAATGCGACACCCACCCTTTCCGGCTACGCAACGTGGCTGTACGGACGTTTTTGGACTCCTCCGGTATGGAGTGGGAGGTCTTCGAGGTCCATCGTGCCTCGGAAGCGCCACGCGGCGTGTCGCCAGGACTGGAGCGCGGGTGGCTCGCCTTCTCGAGTCTCGCCGGAAAGCGACGGCTGGCGCCCTTTCCTGACAACTGGGAGAGCTACGCCGCCGCCGAGCTCGAGGGCCTCTGCGATCGAGCACGTCGCGCGAATCCTCCCCGCTACCCCGAGGATGGTCCGCGCGTCTTGCGGAAGCGAATCGAAGAACCGCCTGAGCCCGAGGAAGCGCCCGAAGACCGGAACGTGCGAGAGGTCGTGCGAACCTTTGCGCGCGAAGCGCGAGCAGCGCAATCCCCGGCGATCGGTGCGATGGTCCGGCTCAAGGCGCTCCTGGCTGAGCGCTTCAACGGCTCGGATACGCCGCCCGAGGTGAAGAAGGTGGCAGGGGACATGCGCCGGGTCCGACGGTGGTTCGTGGAAGCCTACTACTTCGAGCGCAGCAGCTAGGTCAGTCCCGGTAGGGCGAGTCGTGATAGGGGGACTCCTCGTCAAACACGAGGTCGTCGAAGTTTTCCTTGACGCGGGGAACGACGGCTCCATCGGGTGCGAGTGCCTTGACGAGGTCGACGAGCATCGGACTCAGGTGCGATCCGTAGCGGCGCAGCATGGCGGCTCGCTCCCGCTTCCGAAGCAGGAACGCCAAGATCGGCATGTCGGCTTTGGCGCCGTTGCAGTCGCTACACGCGAGCACGAGGTTGTCGCGCCGGTCAAAGGCGCTCTGTCCCCTCCGCGGGGCAACGTGGTCGAGCGTGATTGCGGTGGCGGGAACTCGCCGGCCGCAGTAGGCGCAGACTGGGCCGTGCTGCTCGATGAGCCAGCGCCGCGTTTCGGCGTATGCGGTGCGGCTTGTGGATGTGGACGTCAGCTGGGGTGCGGCGGTGCCGCGGCCCCTGCGTCTGGTGGAGCGTTTTCGTGGTGTCGTCACAACAGCGGGAAGTGCGCGGCGGGGCTTCAGCCGCGTCGAGTAATCAGGTTAGGAGTACGGTCTCAGGCAAGGACGACCGATGAGGGGTGTGCGCCACTCGGCGCCTCAGGGTAGAAAGGTATACCCCGGCGCGCGCCGTCGTTCCTTGGGGGGAAGCCCGCTCGCGTCGCTCGCTTGACGGCCCGCTCGCTGCGGTGCACCTCGCTGGACAGAAAAACGGGGCGAACAGAGCTGTTCCCGTCAAGCGAGCGGGCTGTCAGCCAAACTTGAGTGGCGAAACGGGCGCACGCCGGGTTATGGTCAGAATACGGTGCCCGGGGTAGTAAACGGACCACGAGGAAGCAGGAGTGTGCGAGTGCGGGCTCGTTCGATGTTGGTCGTGTTGGCTTGGGGATGCCTGGCGTGCCGGTCCGGAACACCGGGGCCGTCGTTCGCGGGCGCGGCACTGCTCGCGCCGTCGTCGGAGGCGGAGGCGGCGCATGACGAGTTGCTCCGCTCCGATTTGAGCCGCGGTGATTCGGTCTCTCGGCTTGGACTGGCGGATGGTGTGTCGAGCCTGTTCAGCAACGACGTCATCTTTCTGCGTGGTGGGCTACCGATTCTCCGTGGTCGCTCCGCAGCGCGCGCGGTCATCGCCGCCGAGTCGTTTGCCGCGAATACCGCGGTTCGCTGGCAACCGGTGCGTGCCGAGGCGAGTACCGACCGAACGTCGGGCTATTCCTACGGTTATGCGATTTACAGCGCGCCACAATCGGGCGCACCAACGATCCGAGTCGACCGCTATATCGCGTACTGGAGAAAGGAGCCACTGGGTTGGCGAATCGCCGCCTACGCCGAGACGTATGGTTCGGAACCACCGGCGCTGGCGCTTCCGCCAGTGCTCACGAGTGCGGTCGTGGCCGACGCCCCCATGTCGATCAAGCGCGCGCCCGTCGATGCGCTCCGCAGCGCCGACATCGATTTTTCCCGTGATGCAGGCAAGCTCGGAACGGGCGAGGCGTTCGGCCGTTACGCGTCGTCGGACGCGCAGATGTTTTCCGCGCCCGGAGAATTCATCACCGGACCGGATGCGATTACCGATTCCTTTGGTCCATCGTCCAAGGGAACCTCACTGGCCTGGCATCCCGTCGAGGGAGAGTTGACCAAGACGAGCGACATCGGGTTTACCGTCGGTAACGCCATCTTTACCGGCGAGCGCGAGGACGGGGCGAAAGTGGTTCGCTATTCGAAGTATCTCACCGTGTGGAAGAAGCAGCGCGACGGCACGTGGCGCTTCGTCGTCGACGGCGGCAGCGCACGTCCCGGTACGTGACGACGGCGCGCCGAACGCGGTGGATCTGGAGGTCGACGGTGTTCGTGATGTTGGCGAGTGGAGTCGGGTGTCGCGCCGCCGATTCGACGTCATCGCGGTCTGCGACGTACATCGCGGCGTTGAGTGGCGCGCGGGAGGTGCCAGCGTCTGGGACCACGGCCTCTGGTTCCGCGACACTCACGGTGACGGGGTCGACGCTCGTGTACAGTGTGTCCACGAGCGGCTTCGCAACGCCGCTCAGTGTGGGCCACATTCACGTCGGCGGGGGCGGGCAGATCGGGCCGGTAATCGTCCCGTTCACGATCGTCGCCCAGACGGGAATGGTTGCAACGGGCAGCGTGGACCTCTCGAAACCGGTCTCTTACAACACTCTGACACTCTCGGGTGACTCGCTCGTCACTCTCATGGACGCCGGGCTGATGTACGTGAACCTCCATACGGCAGCGTTTCCTGGAGGCGAGATACGCGGACAGATTGTCAGGCAATGAGGGCATGGGCTCGGGGTGGGGCTTTTGACCGCCGGCTTGGGCGCGGGGTGGGGCTTTTGACCGCCGGCTTGGGCGCGGGCTGGGGCTAGGGCCCGGGATTGGGCCTACCTGCAGGCTCGGGGGTGGGGCGGGGGCCTGCGCGTGGGCTGCAAAACGAGTCAGACAGCAGACAGCAGACAGCAGACAGCAGACAGCAGACAGCAGACAGCAGACAGCAGACA
>JAZJZK010000023.1:128406-253249 GCA_040389905.1 Gemmatimonadota bacterium
AGACAGCAGACAGCAGACAGCAGACAGCAGACAGCAGACAGCAGACAGCAGACAGACAGCAGAGAGGCTACCAGATGATGGTCAGGACATTGGTGTTGGCATCGCTCGTGGCGGCGGTGAGCGCCGGTGCGCAGAGTTCGAGCAAGCCTCGCGTTGGATACGCGGCGTCTCCCACTCCGCCGGCACCGCAACCGGCGCCGCAGTACCCGCCCGTCTACTATGTGCCTGGCGGAGGGTACGTCGTCACCGGTGTGCCATATGTCGTGCTCTCGGACGGCTCGGTGGCGGTGAATTTCGGCAACGGGTACGAGCGCGTGCTCCGGCCATGCGCGCAGCAACAACAGCAGTCGACGCAGGCCTCGACGGGGCGTGATGCCCTCGGTCGCATCCTGCCGCCGCCGGGCATCGCCGCGCTCCAAGCTGGTTCGCGAGGGCAGATTACAGGCACGACGCCGGCGCCAAACGCGAGCGCCTGCTATCGCACGGGGGCACAAGGCAGGTTGGAGATGGGTCGCTAACACGCGGACAGCGCGGTCGCACGCGCCTCGCTTGGCGGCTACCGCTCGGCTTTCATCCGTCCAGCGAGCGTAAACGAGCGGGCAGTCCAGCCACGCGCGAAGCGCCACGCGGGCTTCAATTCTAGGCCAGGAACGGGGTCAGGATCGTGTTCACCTGCGCGAACGTCAGCGGCTCGTCGAACGCCTCGGAGGCGGCGGACGCACCACCGGCGCTACCTGAAAACTGAGACACATTCACCGAGCCCTGTGTTGTGTTGTCCTCACCGAGGTAAATCGGAAAAAGGAACACCGGGAGATCGTCGCTGCTCGAACCGGTGATCCACCCCTTTCTGCCGCGCAACCGGCGAATCTCGGACGCGTGCCGCGCCTCGACTGAGTGCATCGCGAGAACGGACAGGAGTGCAGGCTTGTCGTCGATCAGCCGAGTCAACTGTCCCTTATACGCGCGCACGCCGAGATCCTCGAAGGCGTGGGCCAGCTGCCGGAACGTTTCGTACTGCGTGGGGAGAAATGCGAAGCCTGAAACGTTGCCGTGCGCCGTAAAATCGAACGCGGGCTTGCTCCGGGGCGTCGCGGACCGACTCTGAATCAGCGCCGACAGCGCAGTGACGTGCGCGGTCTGGTGAGCGGCGATCGTCGAAAACACCGCGCGATCCGCCGTGGGAATGAGGCCCGCCGCGGCCAAACCGCGGGTATGGAAATCGGCTTCGAGGTACTCGACCAACAACAGCAGTTGCAGCGCCTCGATGACGTCGGTCGGCGCGCGTACACTCGCGGCGCGAAGGCCTGACTCAACCATTGCCATTCGGCCCCTGGACGAAGGTGGTGGGCACGTTCGTAAAGGCCAGTTTGTCCACGATGAATTCCTGCGCGGCCACGACTGCCTTCGCCGGGCTGAGCGCGTCGTCGAAGCTGTTCGGCGCAAAGTCGCCGGAACGGGGCGTCAGCAGGTCGCGAATCGCCGACGCATGACGAGCCTCTACCGAAACGATCTTCGCCGCGATCAACAGGTTTCCAGCGTCACTGAGGTATTGTGCCGCGCCATTGTATGCCGCGACGCCGAGTTCCTCGAACGTCTTTGCCAGCGTGAGCACTGAAACGCGCTCGGTGAGGCTGACGCCGGGATAGATCTGCGTCAGTGAAAACTTCCCATTCGTTCCCAATGCGGCTTCGAGAAACTTCCGATGGAGTTCCTCATGATTCCGAATATCCGAGAGCACCGCCTTGTCGGCATCGGTCAACGTCGAGCTATCGAAGTTGGCGACAACCTGCGTGTAGAAGTCCGATTCGAGCTGTTCGAGCGCAAGCGCGAATTGGAGCACGGCCGTGTCGCCGGTCGAAAAATCGATCGTCAGCGTGCTGCCGGAGCCCGGTGCGGTAATACCACCGGTGTTCGATGCATCCTGACACGCCGTGAAGAGACCCGGCAGCACGACCAGCGTGCCGCCCACCCCCAACAGCCGAAGAAAGCCGCGGCGTGACGTAAACGCATTCAGCTCGGCGATGCTGCCGATGGCGACGGTCGTCGCTGATTTGTCTGGCGTTCGATGCATTCCCATTGCGATCGTCGGAATCAAACTCGGGCTCGGACGAAGCACGTCCTGCGCCGGATGGGAAGATACCCCGCTGCGCGTCTGAGGTTGTCGGCGGTCAGCCGTCCCCAATTTTCGCGGAGTCGCCGGTGGTGACGAGACGGCGCACGCCCTGCCACGCGCGGATCAATGGAGAGGCGGAGCGATTGATATCGCTCTCAATGACTTTGCCCGCGCGGCTGCTGGCGTGGACGTAGCGTCCGCCGCCGACGTAGATGCCGACGTGGCTCGCCCCGAGGTTGCTCTTTCCAAAGGTCAGCAGGTCGCCAGGTCGCAGGTGCGTCGTGTCCCGAGCCACTGCTTTGCCCGCCGCTGCTTGTTGCTTGGCCGTCCGCGGAAGACTCACTTCGAGGGCCGCCATCACGTAGCGCACCAGTCCGCTACAATCGAATCCGCGCTCGGGGGACTGGCCACCGAGTACGTACTTCTTGCCGACCTGCGCTCTCGCGACCGCAACGAGAGAATCACGCATCGTGAGCGCCGACAAGCTCATGGCGGCGAAGGGCTTCGGGAGTTCTCGCGTGTGCGTCGTCGTCTGCGCACCAGCTCCGCGTCCGCACGTGACAACCAGCGCGCAGCCGACGAGGGCGCGCGCAACGGGATGTCGCGTGGATGCGGTGCGGAAAGGGGGCATGACGGCAAAGAAAAAAGAGCCCCGGCAGACAAAAGCATCATGCCAGGGTTGTGGTTGGGCGACGGATTGCTGCGGTCGCCATGGTTGGATCCTAGGCGGCGAGGAAGGCGGGGTCAACCTTTCGGGCTCGAGCCGAAAACTGTGTCGACGCTTCGTAAACATTTGAAGCCAAGGTAATCTGAAGCACTTACCTGCAGAGTTGTCGCTTCAGGCTCAGCTGTCATCCCCCTCGATTCGCTTCGCTCGCTCGGGGTGACGATCGCAGAAGCTTCTACCGGATGCCCAAGAGCTTGTGCGTTTGGATGCTCAATCGCCATTGCGGGTGTGCCAGGCAGTACGCGAGCGCCGCTTCTGTGTTCTGCCGCGTGATCTCCGCGGTCGGGCCGTCCATCGGCTGAAGGAAGAATGCGTCGAAGTGCATGTCCGCGAAGCACTCTGGGTGCGCCGTCGGTTGCGACTGCGGATAGACGAGCTTGAGTTCGTGGCCTCGCGTCAGCACCAAGGGAGCGTCGGCCTTGGGGCTCACGCACACGTGATCGATGCCTGATGGTGCCGGCTGCGTTCCGTTGGTCTCTACCGCCACCTCGAAGCCGAGCGCCTGCAACGCCGACACAGCGGACTCATCGAGCTGCAGCAGCGGCTCACCGCCGGTGCACACCACGAGCGGGCGCCCCCCACTCGCGCGGCCGTTCACGACCTTCGGCCAGCGGGAGAGCACCGAATTCGCGAGTGCATCGGCCGTTGCGAACTTTCCGCCGTCCGGTCCAATGCCCACGAAGTCCGTGTCGCAAAACTGGCAAACCGCCTTGTGCCGGTCCTGCTCGCGCCCCGTCCACAAGTTGCAACCGCTGAAGCGGCAGAATACCGCGGGCCGTCCGGCGTTCTGTCCCTCGCCTTGCAAGGTGTAGAAGACTTCCTTGACGACGTAGGTCATGTATTCGTCTGAGCGTCGACGTACGGCGCAGGATCACTCGCGCCGGCTTCCGTGAAGCCCTTGAGGCGAAGATGACACGCGTCGCAATGACCGCATGCCACACCGTCCGCTGACGGATCGTAACAACTCAGCGTGATCGAGTAATCGACGTTCAGCGACGAACCAAGTTGAACGATCTCGCGCTTGCTCAGATTCAGGAGCGGAGCCTGAATGCGAATGCGTGAGGTCCCTTCCACGCCACTGCGTGTGGCGAGATTCGCCATCGCCTCGAATGCCTGCACGTACTCCGGCCGACAATCTGGATAGCCGGAGTAGTCGAGGGCGTTCACACCGATGAAGATATCCGTCGCGCCGAGGACTTCCGCCCACGCGAGGCAGAAGGACAGGAAGATCGTATTGCGGGCCGGTACATAGGTGATGGGAATGCCATGCGCCATCGCGTCATCGTCGCGGTCCTTGGGTACGTCGATGTCGGCGGTGAGTGCAGAACCACCGAAGGTCCTGAGATCGATGTCGACGATGACGTGATCTGCGACGTTGTAATGCCGGGCCACGCGCCGCGCCGCCTCGATCTCGGACGCATGTCGCTGGCCGTAGCGGAATGTCATCGCATGGACGTCGAAGCCCTGCTCGATGGCAAGCGCGAGCATCGTCGTCGAATCGAGACCGCCGGAGAGGAGCAGGACGGCTTTGCGCACCGGCTGTGTTACCACGCTTTCCTCACAATGAATCGAGCGCCTGCGCCAAATCCTCGATGAGGTCGTCGGGATGTTCGAGGCCAATCGATAGGCGGAGCAAGTCGACCGGCGCCTTCGTCGTGGGGCCTTCGACGGACGCGCGATGCTCGATGAGCGATTCCGTGCCTCCGAGGCTGGTCGCACGGGTGAAGAGCGTGAGGCGCCGCGTGAGTTCCAGCGCGGCGTCCTCGCCTCCGCGCAACTGAATACTCATCATGCCGCCGAAGTCCGACATCTGGTGCGATGCGATATTGTGGCCCGCGTGCGACGCGAGACCGGGGTAGTGCACGGCCTTGATCGCCGTATGTGTTTCCAGAACGCGGGCAACGAACATGGCGTTCGAGCAATGCGCGGCCATCCGCCACGGAAGCGTGCGAATGCCACGCAGCAGGAGCCAACAGTCGAAGGGCGATGGAATTGCGCCGCCGATCTGTTGCATCAACCGGAGCCGAGCGGCGAATTCGTCATCGGTACGGACGACGAGTGCGCCGCCCATCAGATCGCTGTGCCCACCGAGGTACTTCGTGGTGGAGTGCATGACGACGTCCGCGCCGAGGTGCAGGGGAAGCTGCAAGACCGGCGTCGCCCAGGTGTTATCGACCACGCAGCGAGCGCCCACCGAATGCGCGAGGTCTGCGATCTTCGCGATATCGACAACACGGACGAGCGGGTTGGAGGGCGTTTCGGCCCACACGATCTTCGTGGTCGGGCGCAGCGCACGCGCAATGGCGCCGAGGTCGGTCATGTCGACGACGGAAATCTCGAGGCCCCAAGTCCCAAAGATCTCGTGAAGCTGGCGCAGCGTTCCGTAGTACGCATCATCCGGAGCGATGACGTGACCCCCCGGGGCGAGCGCCTGAAACACCGCCATGGTCGCCGCCGAGCCCGACGAGAATGCGATGGCGGCAGCGCCCTTTTCGAGTGACGTCAGGGCCTGTTCGAGGAGCGAGCGATTGGGGTTGGACGTCCGCGCGTAGATGTGCCCGCCGCGATAGGTACCGTCGGTTTCGCGCTCGAATGTCGTCGAGAGATGAATGGGCGGTGTGACGGCGCCAGTCGACGGATCGACCGCGTGTCCCGCGCGAACCGCGAGTGTTTCAATGCGCATGCATGCACTCTGTTGGGGTCGCCGGAAGATACCCGGGCCTACTCCTCTGCGACATGCTGTCCAGCAGTGTCCTTTTCAAACGGCTTCATGATCTGTTGCCGTTCCTCCGTTGCTTGCGAATACTCGGCGACTATCCCTCGAGGGCGCTGATCAACCGATCCACCCCGCGCGCCGTTCTCGATCTCGGCTGCTGCTGTGTGAGGCAGTGCAGTGTGCCCAATCCCCACACGAGGTCGACGGCGTGGATGCCGACGATCGCACGATCGGGGAAGAGCTTCGCGAGGGTGTTGAGCGCGACGCGATCGTTGTGGTCGTTGAATGTCGGCACGATGACCACACCGTTCGCGATGTAGAAATTGGCGTAGCTGGCGGGAAGGCGCTCCCCGCTCATCATCACCGGGCGCGGATACGGAAGCTTCACGACCTTGAGCGCGCCGACCGCGGCACCGGCGAGTTCGAGCCGGCGCATGTTGTCGCATGACCGGCGGTGATTCTCATCGTCGGCAGGATCTTCTTCGTACGCCAGCACGATGACGCCGGGCGCGACGAAGCGCGCGATATCGTCGACATGGCCGTGCGTATCATCGCCAACGCAGCCTTCGCCCAGCCAGATCGTGTGCCGGATGCCAAGATGCTCTCGGAACGCAGCTTCATACCCGGTGCGGTCGAGCCCCGGGTTGCGTACCTGGATGTCCGACAAGAGCCACTCTTCCGTCACGAGCATCGCGCCCTCACCATCGGTCTCGATGCCACCGCCCTCGAGAATGAGCCGAGATCCATCGGAACGGCGTGGCTCGACGCGGGGCACGCTCGTGATGCGCTCGATGGCTCGGCCGATCTCTGTGTCGTGCGCGTAGTTCGGATACTTCGCCCACGCGTTGAAGCCCCAGTTCACCAGCCGCAGGTCGCCGCGCGCGTCGTACACGAACGTCGGCGCCGAGTCGCGCAGCCACACGCGGTCGTTTGGAACGACATGCAACCGCACGTTGCTGGTGACGTCATGGGCGGACAGCACGTCGCGCGCCGCCGTGCGGGTGGCGTCATCGTGGCAGAGGATTTCGACGCGCTCATAGTCGGCGAGGACGCGTGCGATTTCGCCATACACCCACGGGATCGCGCCGAGCTTGCCAGGCCAGTCCGGCTCGTGATGGGGCCAGGCGATCCATGTGGCGTCGTGAGGCGCGAACTCCGCGGGCCAGGTGACCGGCATGTTCGAGTCAGGCTCCAAGATACCGGGAGAGAATGGGCGCGTAGGCATCGATGCGCCGGTCGCGCAGGAAGGGCCAGTTGCGGCGTGTCTCCTCGATCAGCTTTGGGTCGCACGTCGCGATCAGAATCGCGTCGTCCGTTCCGGCTTCGGTGAGGATGCGTCCAAAGGGATCGGCAATGAACGAATTCCCGAAGAATTCGATACCGCGCGTGCCCGGCTCGTCGTCTTCGTAGCCGACGCGATTTGGCGACGCAACGAAGACACCGTTCGCGATCGCGTGCGATCGCTGGATGGTGCGCCACGCGTCCACCTGAGCGGCACCGAACTCCGACTTTTCCGCCGGATGCCAGCCAATGGCCGTGGGGTAGAAGAGAATGTCCGCGCCGAGAAGACTCGTGATGCGCGCGGCCTCGGGATACCACTGGTCCCAGCAGATCAACACGCCAATGTTCGCATACTTGGTTCGCCACACGCGAAAGCCGCTCGCCTGTTTTGCGACGTCGCCGATGGCATCGATGCGATCGTCGTGCGCGGTGTCACCGGGCGCGAAATAGTACTTCTCGTTGAAGAGCGGATCATCCGGAATGTGCATCTTGCGATACACGCCGAGCAGCGAGCCGTCGGCATCGATGATCGCGGCGGAATTGCGATAGACTCCCCGCGCCTGTTTCTCGAAAACCGGAACGATGAGAACAACGTCGAGTTCTTTCGCGAGCGCCTGCATGACGTCGGTCACCGGGCCTGGAATCGACTCGGCAAGATCAAAGCGCTCACACTTCTGCGACTTGCAGAAATAGGGCGCATTGAACAGTTCCTTGAGGCAAATGATCTGTGCGCCTCTCGCTGCCGCCTCGCGAATGCGAGCGACTGCAGCGTCGAGCGTTGCCTTCGCGTCTGGCGAGGCAGAGTCCTGAATAATGCCGACGGTGAAGGGGCTGGACATGCCTTCAAATCTAGTAGAAGGGGGTAGGGGACAGGGACCGCGGAGCAGAACAACATGGTGCAGGCCCTTCGCTTCGCTCAGGGCGACAAAACAAGCATGTTCCAGTCGTTCCTGTCCCCTGTCTCCCGTCTCCTGTCTCCTGTCGCCTACTCCACGATCCCGATTACCACATCCATCACGTTCGTCCCCGTGTTGCGTCGCGGGATGAGCGCACCCGCCGCGCCGAGCGCCGAGTGCGATTCGTGGCGGGCCAGCGCAAGCGCAGGATCGAAACCCGAGTCGCGGATGCGGGCCCAGAGCGAGGCGTCCGCAAAGGCCCCGGCAGCTTCGGTCGGACCGTCGCGACCGTCCGTGCCGGCGGCGAGAATGGTGATGCGGGCGGCGATTTCACCACCAGCCTCACCGAGACGGTGTGCTGCGGCGAGCGCCAGCTCCTGGCAGCGGCCACCGGACGGCGGAGGCTCGGTGCCGGCCAGAGTGCCCGATATCGCCGAGGGAAGCTGAACCGTTGTTTCTCCACCCCAAAGCACGCAGCCCGCCCGTCCTTGTTGCGCTCGCTGAAGCAGCAGGTCTGCCACCTGCGTGCCGCATCGCCCGGCTTCCCCGGTGATCGGTGTCGCCACGCTCTCGCAGTCGAGGCCGAGCGAGGCCGCGCGACTGCGAACGGCGTCGAGTGCGAGGCGGTTGCTCCCGATGATCTTTGTCTTCACATGTGCGAACGCCGGATGGGTGCGCTTCGGCGTTTCGGGCACGACTCCGCGGGTCACGCTCGTCAGGTAGTCGCGCATTGCCGGAGCGATGCGCGGCATGAGCTTCGCACCGGCGAGGATCTCAATGACTTCCTTCACGGTGCGCGAATCCGGCGAACAGGGTCCGGAGCCGATGTCGGCCGGATCGTCGCCGAGCACGTCGCTCATGATGTAGGCGTAGGTCCGTGCCGGAGCGAGTGCGAGGGCAAGGCGTCCCGCTCCCCAGCGTGTGAAGCGCTTGCGCACGGCGTTCATGCTTTGAATGTCGAGACCGGACGCGTGCAATTGCTCGAACAGCTGCCCGAGATCCGACTCTGCCATGCCTCGAAGCGGTGCGGCAATCATGCTGGAGGTACCGCCGCTGATGAGGACGATCGCGACGTCGTCACTGCGCATTCCGGCAGTCGCGTCGCCGATGCGCGCGGCGGCGGTGAAGGAGTGCCTGCCGGGGAGCGGGTGATCCCCCTCGATGGACAGCACCGTCGAATACGGGGAGGTCGTCGGCTCGTGGGAGACAATGACGCCACCGGAAATGCGCAGGAGTGAACGCTGAATGACGCCCGCCGCTGCGGCGGCCATTGGGTGCGCCGCCTTCCCAATGGCGTACAGCCAGATGCGTTGACCGCTTCGCGCGGGAAAATCCTGAAGAGCGGCGGCAGTAACCGGCCCGGGCGCGGCGCCCGCGACGGCAGCATCGTACAGTTCGGTAAGAAGAGCGCGTCCGCGGATAAGGCCCACCCGGTAGTGCGTTGCGCGGCAGTATGCGGCCACCAGGGTTCAAGCGCAACGTTCGACTTCGCAGCTAATGAACTGGCGGCTGTATCAAAAAGGGGACGCCCACTGTGCAATGCGGACGCGAGTTCCTGACATTAAGCACCGATATGAGCGGTTAACTCGCGGCTCACTCCATGCCTTGTTGGGGAACGGAATCGCACGGCAACCTTTGGAGGAATCGATGCGCACACTGGGACCTACACTCTTGCTAACCGGCTTGGCCCTCGCTGGCGCCTGCGGACGCGGCAGTGACGTTCGTCCTGACGATGCGCTCAAGACGGATCTGGCGCTCGCGGCACAGGTGCAGCCGTATCAGGCCCAGCAGTTCGTGTCGCCGGGCGAGCAGGTGCCGGGCGCGGTCGGGTACGCCCCGCAGTACGCCGCCGCTCCACGAGTCGCGCAGCCCGTGTACCGCGCTCCGGCTCGTCGCACCACAACCCGTTCGACGGCGCGGTCGTCCGCTGGGCGCACGTATCCCGCTCCGGAGCGCGAGCCCATTCGCAACACCAAGCGCGACGCGGCCATTGGCGCAGCGGCGGGCGCGATCATCGGCGCGACCACGAGTCGCGACAAGATCAAAGGCGGCCTCATTGGCGCCGCAGCCGGTGGCATTCTGGGTGGCATTATTGGACATACGATCGATGTACAGAAGCCATAGGTGACCGGAGACAGTCCCCTTGCAGTTTTTCCCCCTACACGCGCGCCCGTAGCAGAACACCGCTACGGGCGTTCGTGTGTTCGTGTGTCGAAGTAATATCTGAGAGGGTCTCAAAAGGCACGCTTCTCGCTTCCCCACCATCGATGAGTACGACCGAGCCGGTACCCGGCGACCCAGTTGATGACTCTCCGGAGTCGATGGCGGAACGGCGCAAGCGACGGTATGTCGCCAACCTCGCCTTCGGCGCGATCAAGGCGCAGCATTCCGCACACCGCACGCGACTCGAGCGCTTCGTCGACTGGCTCAACGAGGTCGCGAGCTCCACGGTGTTCCTGGTTCTGCACGGTGTCGGCTTCGCCTTCTGGCTGCTCTGGAACACCGGCAAGCTCGGCATGCGGCCGGTCGATCCATTCCCTTTCGGTTTCATGACAACGATCGTGTCGCTCGAGGCGATCTTTCTCTCGATCTTCGTGCTCATGTCGCAGAAACGCGAATCGTCGATCGCCGAGTTGCGGGAGGAACTGGGTCTTCAAGTGAGCCTGCGCGTGGAGCAGGAAGTGACAAAAACGCTCCAGCTCGTCGCCGGCCTGTACACTCGGCTCGGATACAGGGTGAGCGAAGATCCGGAGCTGCTCCACATGCTACAGCCCCTCGACGTGCGTGCAATCGAGCGTGATCTTCTGGAGCAGATCGAAGCAGCGACATCGGCGCGGCACCACAATACCATGCTCGACGACGGAACGCTCACACCAGGGCCTGAGTCGAAACTCCTGCGATAGTTCCAGCATCTGTCACGTCCGACAGTGTGCGATCACCTCCTCCCTCTGTGCCATGCGTCGGATTGCCGTAGTGCTTGCCGTGGTCCTCACCGTCCTGGGCTGTTCAGGTCCAACCGAAGCGTCGAGCGACCTGAGCGCTGAGGCAGGCACGTGGGTATTGCGCACGATCAACGGGAATCCGCTTCCGTTCAGGATTCTAAACACGGGCGCCAACTGGGCGGATGTCACCGCTGACTCCTTGTTCCTCGACGTGAAGGGAAGCTACAAGGACCGGTCGTACTATGATCGTATGCTCGATGGGGTCGTGGATCATCCTGTGACGTCGGCCGACGGCACCTGGAGCCTGCGCGGCGGCACGGCTACGTTCGTTGGCGCGTCGGGTAACTTCAGCGCGACGTTCACAGGTACGCAGCTGATCGTTGCGGGGCAGGGGTTGACGTCGATCTACACGAAATAGGAACCGAGGAACCAGGCGACGAATGGGTGAGATGATTCGAAAATCAGTGGTCGCCGTGGCGGCGCTCGCGATAATAGTGGGCTGCGACAACGGGCCGACGGTCGACCTGACCGCCCAGGCCGGGAACTACGTGCTGCGCACCGTGAATGGCTCCGCGCTGCCCGTCACGGTCGAGGTCATCGGCCTGACCCAGCGCGACCTTATCGCAGATACGCTGTTTCTCGGCGTGAACGGCTCGTTTACCGACAACGTGTACCTCCGCGACACGGAGGGAGCCACGGTGCGGAATTTCACACAGGTGGACGTGGGCACGTGGACCGCAAACGGGTCATCGCTCACGTTCAAGTCAGCCGACGGCACGGTGATCGCCGGCGTTGTTCAGGGGAACACGCTGTCAATCGGCGAGACGAACGCGGTTTATTCGAAATAGTCTCATCCGGTGGTGCTATTGTAGAGGCGCGTCACCCGTGGATGTCATCCCGAGCGAAGTCGAGGGATCTGCACCTGCCGCCTGTGTACGAGGTGCAGACCCCTCGACTCGCTCTGCTCGCTCGGGGTGACAAACCTGATGCATGACTATTTTTTCGCCAGAGAGCGCAGCACGTAGGGAAGGATTCCGCCGTGCTTGTAGTAGTTCAGCTCCTCTGGCGTATCGATCCGGCACAACACGCTGAATGTCTTCGACGTCCCGTCGGCCGAGGTCGCGCGCACCGTGAGATTGCGGCGCGGAGCGAGATTCGCGTCGAGCCCCTCGAGATCGTACGTCTCGAAGCCGGTCAGGCCAACAGACTGGCGCGTATCGCCGTTCGTGAATTCGAGTGGCAGCACGCCCATACCGACCAGGTTCGACCGGTGGATTCGCTCGAAGCTCTCGGCGATCACGGCCTTCACGCCGAGGAGAATCGTCCCCTTCGCTGCCCAATCGCGCGATGAACCGGTGCCGTACTCCTTGCCCGCGACAATGACGAGCGGTGTCCCGCTGCTCGCATACTCCATCGCCGCATCGTAGATGAACTTGGGCGAGCCGCCGGCCTCCGTGGTGGTCCAACCACCTTCGGTGCCGGGCGCCATCTCGTTGCGCAGGCGAATGTTCGCAAACGTCCCCCGCATCATGACTTCGTGATTGCCGCGCCGCGCGCCATACGAATTGAAATCCTTGCGCGCGACACCGTGCTCGATGAGCCACTTCCCTGCGGGGCTGGCGGCCGGAATGTTGCCGGCCGGAGAGATGTGGTCGGTGGTAATGGAGTCGCCCAGCACTGCGAGTGCCTTCGCGCCTGTGATGGGCTGGATGCCCGGCGCCTGCATCGTCATGCCATCGAAGTAGGGCGGGTTCTTCACGTACGTCGAATCGCTTTGCCACGCATACGTCTCACCGGCAGGCACGTCGAGACCCTGCCAGTGCTTGTCGCCCTTGAAGACGTCGGAATACTGCGTCCGGAAGAACTCCTGCTTCACGCTGCGAAGGATTTCATCCTGAACGTCCTGCGCGCTCGGCCAGATGTCGCGCAGGAACACGGGCCCATCCGCGCCAATGCCGAGCGGCTCACGCGTGAGGTCGAGGTCCATGCGGCCAGCGAGTGCGTAGGCGACGACGAGCGGTGGCGAGGCGAGATAGTTGTAGCGCGTTAACGGATTGACTCGGCCCTCGAAATTGCGGTTGCCCGACAACACGCTGGCGACGAACAGTTTTCCTTCCTCGATCGCCGCGGCGATGGGATCAGGTACGGGTCCCGAGTTGCCGATGCACGTCGTGCAGCCGTAGCCGACGAGGTTGAACCCGAGCGTGTCGAGCGACTCCGTGACGCCCGCGGCGTTAAAGTAATCGGTGACCACCTTCGAGCCCGGCGCGAGCGATGTCTTGACCCACGGCTTGACGCTCAGTCCCTTGTTCACCGCGTTACGCGCCAACAGACCGGCCGCCAGCATCACGCCCGGGTTTGAGGTGTTCGTACAGCTGGTAATCGCGGCGATGACGACGGCACCGTGGCGCAGCGTGAAGTGCTGGCCGGCGTACTCGCACTTGATACCGCCGTGCTCGTGCTGCGGCTGGTCGGCGCCTTCGTCGTCGGCCACCATGAGCGCTTGCGACAGCTCCGGAGACGCGGACACTGCGGTCGCGGACTTGTGCGCTGCAACACCGGCGAGCGTTCCCGACTTCTCGAGATCCGCGTGCAACGCCTCGAGGTACATCGCCTTCGCTTTCGTCAGCGGCACGCGGTCCTGCGGGCGCTTCGGACCAGCGAGACTCGGTTCAACGGTGCCAAGATCGAGCTCGAGCGAATCCGTGAAGACGGGATCGGGCGTGTCGTCGGTGCGGAAGAGCCCCTGCGCCTTCGTGTACGCCTCCACGAGCGCGACGTGTGACTCGCTGCGGCTGCTCAGGCGGAGATACTTGAGTGTTTCGTCGTCGACGGGAAAGAAGCCCATCGTCGCGCCGTACTCCGGCGCCATGTTGGCGATCGTCGCGCGGTCGGCGAGACTGAGCGAGCTCAAGCCGCTTCCATAAAACTCCACGAACTTTCCGACGACCTTCTTCTTGCGCAGCATTTCGGTCACCGTCAGCACGAGATCGGTGGCCGTCGCGCCCGCCGGCAGCTTCCCGTGCAGCTTGAAGCCAACGACTTCCGGAATGAGCATGGAGACCGGCTGGCCGAGCATGGCCGCTTCGGCTTCGATGCCGCCAACACCCCAGCCGAGGACACCGAGCCCGTTGATCATGGTAGTGTGTGAGTCCGTGCCGACGAGCGAGTCGCAATACGCCTCGCCGGTTTCGGCATTCACGAAGACCGTCTTGCCGAGATACTCGAGATTCACCTGGTGGCAAATACCCGTGCCGGGAGGAACGACGCGAAAATTCTTGAACGCGTCCTGGCCCCAGCGGAGGAAGACGTACCGTTCGACGTTGCGCTCGAACTCGAGGTCGGTGTTGATGAGGAACGCGGCGTCGGAGCCATATTCATCCACCTGAACGCTGTGGTCGATGACCAGATCGACGGGCTGGAGCGGGTTGATGCGCTGCGGATCGCCGCCGAGCTTCGCGAGGGCATCGCGCATGGCGGCGAGGTCGACGACCGCCGGCACGCCGGTGAAGTCTTGCAGTAGCACACGCGCAGTGCGGAAGGCGATCTCCTTCTCGACCTTGGCGCAGACGTCCCACGCGGCCATGGTCTCGATGTCGGCCTTCTTGACGAAGGCGCCGTCCTCGTTGCGGAGGAGATTCTCGAGGAGAATCTTGAGGCTGAAGGGGAGACGATCGCTGTTGCCGCCGGAGGCCGCGCTGAGCGCGTCGAGGCGGTAGATCGTGTACGATGTGCCCGCGACGTCGAGCGTCGCGCGACTGCCGAACGAATTGAGTGATGTCATGCGGGGTCTCGCGGTGCCGCCCGAGGCCCTCTGCCGCGAACGACTGTGGAGAACGGAGCCACTGCCGGAAGCGGATGCTCGGACGGCAGGCTGGAGGGGAATCTAAAGGGTGCCAGTCAAATGTCACCCCAAGCCATCGAGACTCAGCGGGTGCAGGCCCTTCGCTCCGCTCAAGGGCGACAAAACGAGCGGAAGGGCCCATGCCTCTGGTGCGGCCACAACGAAGCCGGTCCTACACCACCGCGGACAAGCTTCTGGCGATTCTTTCGTAGACGTCCACAGCCGCCTCCAACTCCGCAATCGACACGAACTCGTCGTCCCGGTGCGCGACGTGGATGGACCCCGGGCCGAAGAGGTATGGCGTTCCCCAGGAGGGCATGGCCGGGATGTCCGTTGCGAACGCGACGACTGATGTCGCAAAGCCGGGCAGCGTTCCAAGCCGAACGGGCGGTACCTCGATTCCCCGCTCGACGATCGCGCGCCCTGCTGCCCACCGCTGAATTGTCTCCCAGACGTCGTCTCCATCGGTGACGAGCCGTGCCATCAGACGCGCTTCGGCGCTCGGCGCCACGACGTTGTCCGCCACACCGCCGGAGAGCATCCCGATATTGATCGTCGTCGCGCCGAGTAGATCGTCGGTTGGCAAGACGAGCGCGTCGAGCTCGGTGAGCAGGTGCACGAGCGATCGCGTGGCTGAACGTCCGAGATGAGGATACGCGGAATGCGCCGCCTCTCCTTCGGTCCGGACACGCACTCGCATGGCCCCTTTCGTGCCCAACGCGAGGGTGCTCTCGGTGGGCTCGCCATTCACGAGCGCAACGCTCTGGAAACCCGTGGCCGTGAGCCACGCATCCGCCGCATGGGCGCCGTCGTGGGTTGTTTCCTCGCCAACCACGAAGAGGAGCGCGATCGAGCCGCCGTCGCGTCGTATACGCTCAGCCGCGCACACCATCGACGCGGCGATCCCCTTTGCGTCGCAGGCGCCTCGGCCGAGAATGCGATCGCCGTCGCGAGTCGGTGGGATGTATGGCGGGACGGTGTCGAGGTGCGTGCTGAGCGTGACGAAAGGTCCAGCGCCGGTGGTCACCAGCAGGTCGAAGCGACC
The DNA here is from genome assembly GCA_040389905.1 of Gemmatimonadota bacterium. Lineage (GTDB taxonomy): Bacteria > Gemmatimonadota > Gemmatimonadetes > Gemmatimonadales > Gemmatimonadaceae > AG11. The sequence goes on from JAZJZK010000023.1 coordinate 143,971, forward strand.
TTCCGTAACCGGAATGAGCGTCGCCGACCAGCCGCGCGCGAAAAGCGCGTCATGGAACGCAAGTACGAGCGGTCCTTCCGACCCGCTCGTCGACTTCGTGGCCATCAGCCATTCGGTCAGTGCGGCGACGTCGGTCGTGTCGGTCGGAGGAGCCGGCATGGAGTTCACAGCGCCCCACTCGGCGTGGGATCGCGCTGGCTCTCGACGTTGGCGCTCGCTGCACGGCGGTCGATGTTGAGTGCGGTGATCGCGTTCGTTGGACACTCGTGCACGAAGCCGCCATCAGCGGGCGACCACTCGACGATGTGGGTTCGAGCGAAGGCCTTGCCGGTCGTGTCCATCCCCATCACGGACGGGGCCAACGACACGCAGGTGCCACACCCAGTGCACAGGACGCGATCGACGTCGACCTGCACGCGCCGCCGCGGAAAGACGCAGTTCGGATTGTCCCAGTACGAGTCGAAGCGCTCGAGCGCGCGCTTCGCGGCCTTGTAGCCTTCCTCGATGTTTTGTTCGGTATTCGAAAAGCTGAGCCAATTCGCGTCGTCGACCTTCGGCCGGACGAGCACCATCGGCGGGCCATGCCAGCGCTCGAGCGGGAACTGCTGAAGCGCGTGCATCATCATCGTGGCGGCCCGCATGTAGAGCGTCGCGAAGCCCTGTGTGTCGGCGCGCGCCGACTGCGATGCATCGGAGCTCCCCACGTCGACCGCAATGATGATGTCCGCGAAGTATGAGGCGATGGACACGGGAAGATTGTCCACCACGCCGCCGTCAATGCAGGTGCGATCGCCGACGTGTCCCGGGGGAAAAAAGCCGGGCAGCGCACAGGACGCATACACGGCATCGCGAACGCGAACGTCCCGCAGTCCAGACAATCCCCACACAACACGCGCGCCCCGATCGACGTCGACCGTATTGACCAACAATCGCTTCGGCAGCTCTGAAAAGAAGCCGTCCGGCATGGCGCTGTCGACCAGCTCGCGGAGTGGTTCCTCGAGGTAGATCGACGGTGATCCCATGCGATCGAGCAGCATTCCGAAGTGATTGACGCGAAAGACATCTCGCCGCCGCAACGCGATCGCGCGTGTGGCAAGGACGCCGGTCTCTGTTCCGCCCAGGTAGGCGGCGCACATGAGTGCCCCGATGCTCGTTCCGGCATAGACGTCCGGTACGATGCCGCACTCCTCCAGCGCGCGAAGCACGCCAATGTGCGCGAATCCCTTCATTCCCCCGCCGCCAAGGACGAGAGCGATGCGTTTTGTCATGGCACCAAAGTACCGCGTGAACGCCACCGCGCGTCCCCTCGCTGGCGCAGACTGCTGGTGCAGACCCTTCGCCTCGCTCGGGGCGACAAAACGAGCGTGAACCACAGGTACAGGCTCAGGGCGACAAAACGAGCGTCAATTGTCACCCCGAGCGAGCAACGCGAGTCGAGGGGTCTGCACCTCCCCGCCACTCAGTTTTCCACCGCGACCTTTTACTGCAGGTATTCGTACAGCCCGTAGAGGAACACCACCCCGCCAACGACCGAGATCGCGTAGCCGGGATTTCCGCCGACCACGATACCGGTGATAATTGCCGCGCCACCGATGATCATGTGCTTCTGGCCGGTCGTGAACGTACCGCCTTTGCCGGGTACGGGCGCCGCAGGAAGCGCGGGTTCCGCAGTGCGGCGGACGCCAACTGCGGCAGCGTCCATGGTCGGAGCGGAGGGTTCGGAAGCGGGCTGCGCGACAGGAGTCTTGGCTGGCTCGGTGACTTCCGTCGTCGGCGCGGACGCCGGCGAGGTTGCTTGCTCCTGCGCGCGCAGGGGGGCGACCAACAGCGTGGCCAGGCCGAGGACGATGACGAACGGGCGAAGCGGATGATTGCGTGCGGTCATGGTAATCCGAGTACGAGGGCAGGGCGCGCACAGGCGGTGCGCACTCACGGTGAATGGTGGCGCCATCGCGGCGCGAGGTCTAGTCTTGCAGCCTTCTCTGGTGCGAACTTCGGGCCGTTGCGCCTCCTCCATCCCGAAACCAATGACTGCGACTGATTCAGCTGCCGCTCCGGACGGAAAACTCCTCCGAGTCATCGGCGTCTGGGGCCTTGCCGCAGGCATCGTCAATATCACCATTGGCGGTGGCATTTTCAGGCTCCCGGCGAGTCCGGATGTCGCTGGCCGGCTGGGTGCCGCGGCGCCGCTGGCCTACATCGTGTGCGCGATCGTCATGGGTCTCATCGTGCTGTGTATTGCCGAGGCGGGCAGTCGTATCTCGCTCACTGGAGGACCATACGCATACGTCGAAGAAACGTTCGGCAACTACGTCGGGTTTCTCGTCGGGGTGCTGCTGTGGGTCGTGTTCTGTACGTCGATGCCGGCAGTCGCCGGACTGCTGGCGGATACTGCCGCACGCATCGTTCCCGCCATCGGGACGACCGCCGGCCGAATGCTGTTTCTTGCCGCGCTGTTCGGCATCGTCGGGGTGATCAACATCCTGGGCGTGACGCAAGGCACGCGGCTCAATACCCTCACCGCGGCGGCGAAACTCGCGCCCCTTCTGCTGTTGCTTGGCGCAGGCCTCTTCGCCATCCGAGGGGAGAATCTGCGCTGGACGGATGGATTCCCATCGGTATCCGCGCTCTCCCGTGCCTCGGTGTTCCTGATTTTCGCATTTGCGGGCATCGAGTCCGCACTCGTTCCAAGCGGCGAAGTGCGCGATCCAGGCCGCACCGTGCCGCGCGCGGTTCTGCTCGCGATGGGTGTGATCACCGTCGTCTACATCGGACTGCAGATCGTTGCGCAGGGTGTCCTGGGCCCCAACCTGGTGGGTGATTCCGCGCCCCTCGCGACGACGGCGGGAATCGTGTTCGGTCCCTGGGGCGCCACGCTCCTCTCCGTGGGCTTCATCATCTCCGCGTTTGGCTTCCTCAGCGGCATGACGCTCTCCGCTCCGCGCGCCCTGTTTGCGTTTGCTCGCGATGGCTACCTTCCGCGGCGAATTGCCGACGTGCACCCGCGATACCGCACGCCGTGGATCGCCATCATCGTGCAACTTGCGCTTGCCTGGGTGCTCGCGATCACGAGTGGCTTCGACCGTCTTGCGATCATGGCCAACGTGGCCGTGGCGCTCATCTACCTCGGCTGCGCGGCGGCAGCGTTCAAGCTGCGATCGATTCCGGTGGCGGAGGGGGCGGCGTCCTTTCGCGTTCCGGGTGGTGCGGCGGTGCCGATCCTCGCGGCTGTGGCTATTCTCTTTCTCTTTACGAGTGTCACACTCGCGGAGTGGGGAGTGCTCGGCGCGGTGATTGCCGTCAGCTCGGTGTTGTATTTCGTGCAGATGCGGCGGCGTGCAGGCCCTGACGTGGAGTAAAGTGTCGGCGTCATTTTCAACCGCAGAGGACGCAGAGGAGCAGAGGAACGCAGAGGAATACGGAGCTGCGACAAGTGCGGACCGCTCGACTCGCTTCGCTCACTCGGGTGACAAATTTCCGCTCGTTTTGTCGCCCTGAGTGAAACGAAGGGCCTGCACGTGCATGCTTTCCTTTGCGTACCTCTGCTCCTCTGCGCCCTCTGCGGTAAAACTTGAGATGCTTGAATTGCACCGTTGACCAGACCGGAGCGCACCGGACTCGATGTCGAACAAAACAGACCCACTTCTGAGATTCCGGGAGCAATTCCCTATCCTGGGCACCACCAACTACATGGTGTCCAACTCCCTCGGAGCAATGCCGCGCGGAGTCCAGGACCGCCTTGCCGAGTATGCCGACCAGTGGGCGACGCGCGGCGTTCGCGCCTGGGCGCAGGGTTGGTGGGACATGCCGGTGAAGGTGGGCGACGAAATCGCGCCGTTGATCGGCGCCGCGGCGGGCGAGGTGGCAATGGTTCCCAACGTCTCCATCGCGCAAGCACAGGTGTTTTCGGCGCTCGACTATTCGAAAGGTGGGCGCGACACCATCGTCATGACCGAACTCGACTTCCCGTCGGTTCGCTATGTGTACGACGAACTCGCGACGCGCCTCGGTGCGCGCATTGTCGTCGTGCCGAGTGACGACGGCATCGGCATCGACGAGGAACGGTTACTTGCCGCGATCGACGAACGCACTCGGCTCGTTGCCATCTCGCATGTGCTCTTCCGGTCGGCGTACATCATGGATGTGGCGAAGATCGCGGCGCATGCACACCGGATGGGCGCGCTTGTGTCCCTCGACGCGTATCACTCGGTCGGAATCGTGCCCGTCGACGTTCGTGCCATCGATGCGGATTTTCTCACCGGTGGGGTCCTCAAATGGTTGTGTGGCGGGCCTGGCGGTTGCTTCCTCTGGGTGAAGCCAGAGGTCAGCGCCTCTGTCGCACCGGCGCTCACGGGCTGGCAGGCGCACGAACATCCTTTTGCATTCGAGCCCGACATGAGCTACGCCGACGGCGCCTGGCGGTGGCTTACGGGCACGCCGTCGATTCCTGCGCTGTTCGCCGCAGTCAGTGGTCCAAAGATTCTGCGCGAAGCGGGGATGGATGCGATCCGCGAAAAGAGCGTTCGCCAGACGTCGCGACTGATCGAGTTGGCGGATGCGCGCGGCTTTTCCGTTAGCGCGCCTCGGGAGGCGGATCGGCGAGGCGGCACCGTCGCCTTCGATGTGCCGCACGCGCGCGAGGTTGCGCAGGCGTTGCTCGCGCGCGATGTCATCGTGGACTACCGGCCGGGCGCCGGCATTCGCGTGGCGCCGCACTTCTACACAAGCGATGACGAGGTCGAATCAGTCGTTGGCGCGATCGACGAGATTCTCGCCGATGATTCGTGGAAACAGTTCGAGGCTGCGCGCCTCGTCGTTACGTAGTACAGAACAGCACGTGCAGGCCCTTCGCTTCGCTCAGGGCGACAAAACACGCGGTTGTCATCCCGAGCGAACGAAGTGCGTCGAGGGATCTGCACGTCGGACTTTAGAGAAAACTCCGCCGTCTCCAGATCACGAGCACGCCGCAGTCGGTGTTCAAGCCAGCGTACATGTTCGGAATCTGCGAGGGGCTCGAGTACACCTCGATCGCCTCGATCTGATCAGGGCTGATCGAGTTGATGTCGAACAGCGGTTCTCCATCTCGATTGCCATAGATCATCACGTTGTCGAGATACACACGGGAATAGCATGACTTCCCCTGACCGAGCGACGGAGGGCGACGTGTCGTCGAGACGTAGGCCGCGCTGCCAACAGGAGGCCGAACCACCTTGACGCCGAGAATATCACTCATCAACGCGGCCATCGTTCGTCCTTCCTTCTTCGCCAGCTCATCACGGTCGAAGAAATGTCCGAGGCCGAGTTTTCGATGATCCTCGAAGGTTCTCAGCGCACGCGCCTGTTCGACGATGCGCACCGAGTCCAATGTGGTCACGCGACTCAGATCGATGTTGCGCGTGATGCGCTCATTCGCGGCGAACGAGAGCGGAACGTCGACTGGCGTGTAGCCGATGCGGCGCACCACGAGACGATGCTCTCCGGGCGGAATACCCACGAGCTGAAACTGTCCTTGCTCGTTGGTCGTGACGGTCTTGGCCACGTCGAGCAACATCACCTCGGCGTTGGCAACCGGCCGCAAACCAGAGAGTGAATCGCCGCGCACGAGGCCCGCGAGTGTCGCACCGCGAGGCACATCGATCATCAATTCGACGCTGGCCAACAACCGGTCCGAGGGCAGCCGAACCGCAATCGGTTCGGACGCTTCGCCTCGTGACTCCGCTGTCAGCGAGACCACGACATCGAGCGGCACGCCGCACAGCCGAAACGCACCAACGGAATCCGTTCGAGTGGCCGTTCGCTGGACCGTCGAGTCTGCGCCGAGCCACTCGGCGACGACGGGCAAGGCCGCTACCGGCAGCGAGTCGACGCGCGGCTTGACGCCTCCCACGACAATACCAGCAAGTGCACCGCTCTTTCGCGTCGTCCCGCACACTCGGCTGGTGAACATCTCCGCGGTGGGCACGTCGATCACGCGCGTGGCCGAGTCGGCGAGACTGACGCGAACTCGGTGCGATGCGCCGACGGAATCGAGCGACGGCGTGTGAACGTCGACGATGTACTCGCCCGGAATCAGTCCGGCAATGGAGAATCGTCCGACGCTGTCCGCGATGCCGGCCAATGTCGTTCCCTCGACGGCGACGTATGCGCCCGGCGCGGGCGCGCGCGATGCAGAATCGCGCACTTGTCCCCTGAACGACATCGACGGCCGAGAGTAGAGCGTGTCGTTGGCACGCCGCGCGAGTACGAGTTCTCCACCGCGCTCGACGATATCCTTGACGAACGCCTCCCGGTGCCGGTTGTCAACGCGTCCGATCGCGATCCCCAGCGTGCGCAGTTCGAGCTCGGGCATGACGATGTTCCAGCGCGATATCGCCCATGCTCCGCCGCGCAAGCGCGCGAACTCCATCGTGCCGCCGGCGCGCGCTTGGAGCTCGGGGATATTCGCGTACTTGTATTCCATGTTGCTCAGCGCCAACGTCGCGCGGTCGAGCCACACCGTTCCCCGTATCTCCGGAATGTCTTTTCGGTCGCGCGTCGGCTCGAACTCCATTCCGATGAGCGTGCCGGCCGCGAACGTGCGGAGGCAGTGATCTTCGAGGAAGCGGCTCGAGAGGAGGACGTCGAGCCCGGGTGCGTAGTACGTCGTGGCGCCCGATGTATCGGTGGCGACGTAGCCCACCTGTGACAGGCTGTCGGGAGTGAGCGACAGCCACGGTTGTGCCGCCGTTCCGGATCGCAGCACCGACGCATGCGCGAGCACGTTCCGAGCATTGACGTCGAGCTTGCGCTCGTAAACCACCGCGGTGGTCGCGATGGCCTGATCGCCCGTGGTAATGTCGGCGGCGGTGAGTGCGGTGCGCACTTGCTGCCAGATCGCGAACGTCGCTGCCGCCGTATCCTTCGCCACTCGGCAGGAACTTTGCCCGACGACGCGAATGGTATCGAACGAGACTTGTATTCCGTTCAGGACGATGCGTTCCGTCACGTCGTCGCCGGCTCGCAGGACGCGGGCATCGGAAAGCGTTGGCTGGTAGCCAATGCGAAGCGCCTGAATGCGGTACGTCCCTACGCTCGGCGCGACCAGTCGAAAGGAGCCTTGGTCGTTGGTGAGCTGCCGAGCGACGACCCGTGATGTGCTATCGAGTAACTGGGCGACGGCGCCGCTGACAGGCGTGCTTGCACGGTCGGTGACGGTGCCGCGAATGGTTTGCGCTCGTAGCGAGAACGGCAGGAGCAGTGCGAGAACGAGGCCGCGGCGATGCAGGTTCAGCATTGTATACAGAACGTCGTGCAAATGCGCATCGTCCGCAAGATCCAACGGTCTGTCATCCAAAGCTCGCTCGGGGTGACACGCTCCCTACGGCTTCTCATCCGGTGTAAAGCGCCGTGTCCAGATCACCACGACGCCGCATGATCGATTCAACCCGGCATACATGTTCGGCGTCGAGGCAGGGCTCATATACATCTCGATTGCTTCGATCTTGTCCGGACTGATGGTATTGATATCGAAGCGATCCTCCTTTGTTTCGTACAGACGCCCCGGCGAATACACGAGCACATTGTCGACATACACCGCTGAATAGCAGACGCCACGGTTTTCATCCAGCGCCGGCCCTTTGCGATTCGGCGCGATGAACGCGTGTGAGCCTTCTCTCCTGAGTGCGACGCCGGGAATTTGCGTCATCACCGCCGCCATCGTCTGTCCTTCCTTTTTCGCAAGATCCTCACGTGTCAGGAACGTGCCGAGTCCCGTTCGCCGGTGCTCTTCGAACGTCCGCATCGCCCGCGACTGCGCGACAACACGCATAGAATCGAGCAGCGCGACTCTCGTCAACTCGATGTTGCGCGTGAGGCGCGCGTTGGCTACGAACGTCACCCTTGCGTCGGCGGGCATATAGCCGATCCTACGCACGCTGAGCGTGTGTTCGCCTGGCGGAATCCCGATCATTCGATAAGCCCCCTTCGCATCCGTCGTCACCGTTTTGCCGATATCCGTCAGCGTAACCTCGGCGTCGGCGACCGGTCGCGTTGCCGATGAATCCGCGCGGACGAATCCCGCGAGCGTCGCGCCGCGCGGCGCATCGACGGTGAGTTGCACGCTCGCCAACAGCCGGTCCTGCGGAATGCGCACGGCGATCGGTTCCGTGCTTTCCCCGCGCGACTCTGCGCTCAGGCTCACCTGATCATTCAGCGGAATGCCGCAGAGGCGAAATGCGCCGGTCGAGTCGGTGCGCGTCACCACGCGAGAGCCTCCGGTCGCCGCGCCCTCCCATTCGGCGACGACCGGCAGATTGCTGACCGCGATGGAATCGACCACCGCTTTGACGCCGCCAACGATGATTCCGGCACGCGCGCCCGTCAGGCGCGTCGGTCCGCACACGCGGCTGGCGTAGATCGACGCGGACTCCACCTCGATCAGCTTGGACGTCGAGTCGATCAACCGAATGCGCTCCGCGTGTGAGGCACCGACCGAGTCGAGTGAGGCGGTGTTGACCTCAACGGTGTATTCTCCCGGAATGAGGCCGCCAATCGAGAAGCGCCCCGCGCTGTCCGCAATCCCCGCGAGCGCTGTTCCCTGAAGCGCGACGTACGCCCCTGGAACGGGACGACGCGACGCGGAGTCGCGCACGAGCCCCGAGAACGCGAGCGATGGCCGCGACCAGAGCGTGTCGGTTCCGCGACGCGCAAGGGCGAGATTGCCACCACGCTCGACAATTTCGCGGACGTGGATCTCCTGTCGTCGCTCATTCACGCGGCCGATGCGAACCTCGACGGTACGCAGTTCGAGTGCCGGCATCAGGATGTTCCATCGCGAGATCACCCACGCGCCGTCCTTGAGCCGAGCAAACTCCATCGTGCCGCCCGCCAGTTCCTGTTCCGGCGGAATATTCTCGTACCGGTACTCCATGTTGCGCAGTTCGAGCGACGCGCGGTCGATCCACACCGTGCCGCGAATCTCCGGGATGTCCTTTCGGTCGCGTGTCGGCTCGAAGGTCATGCCGATGCGCGTTCCATCGTTGGTCACGCGGAAGCAGTGGTCTTCGAGGAACCGGCTGGAAAGGAGGACGTCAATTCCCGGTGCGTAATAGGTTGTCGCACCCGTCGAGTCAGTGGCCACATATCCACCGCGACCCAGGCTGTCCGGCGACATCGAACTCCAGGGCTGCGGCACGAATCCCGTGCGGATCACCGACCCCTGCTTCAGCACGGACTTGCCGCGTGGATCGAGTGAGCGTTCGTACACGACCGCCGTAGTGTTGATGTCGCGATTCGCGGTGGTGATTTCGGCGGCCGTCAACGCGGTGCGCACCTGCTGCCAGATCGCGAAGGTCGTCGCGGCACTGTCTCGCGCGATGCGGCAGGCGCTCTGCGAGACGACGCGGATGGTGTCGAACGAGACCTGGACGCCGGCGAGCACGATACGCTCGGTGAGTTCAGCACCCGGCGCGAGCACGCGGGTGGTGGATAGCGTGGGTGCAAAGCCAATGCGCAGTGTCTGAATGCGATAGCTTCCTGCGCGCGGGGCGGTGAGTCTGAATGCGCCGCTGGAATTGCTCAGCTGCCGAGCCACGACGCGTGAGGTGCTATCGAGTAGCTGCGTGACGACACCGCTGACGGGAGCATTCGCGCGGTCGACGACGGTGCCGCGGACAGCCTGCGCCTGCACAGCGAACGGAAGGACGAGCGTTGCCGCCATGATCCGTGCTGTCGTCCCGAGCGAAGTCGAGGGGTGACATCTTTTCATGGCGCGAATCTCCTCGTCCAGATGACCACGACGCCACACGCCGTGTTGAGCCCCGTGTACATGTTGGGAATCTGGGCGGGACTCATGTACACCTCGATCGCCTCGATTCGATCCAGGCTAATGGTGTTGATGTCGAACAGCGGCTCGCCTGGGCGCCCACTGAAGACTCGCATGTGGTCGAGATAGACCTGCGAGTGGCACGCGGGCTTCGAGCCGGCGACCGTGTCAGCTCCGTCGCCCGCGGTCAGTCCGGTTCCACGAAGTGAGGGCGGGCGCCGCTGCGTCGCGATCCAAGCGTGGTTCCCTTTGCCCCGTATGACCGCGACGCCGAGGATCTCGCTCATCATCGATCCCATCGACTGACCTTCTTTTTTCGCGAGCTCCTCGCGCGTCAGGAAATGTCCGAGGCCGGTGGCGCGATGCTCCTCGAACGTTCGCATATAGCGCGACTGCGCGACTACCCGAATGGAGTCCAGCATCGCGACGCGAATCAGTTCAATATTCCGCGTCAACCGCGCATTCGCCTCGAAGCTGATCACCGCGTCGGCCGGCGTGTAACCCATTCGCCGCACGCTGAGCAGATGCTCTCCCGGCGGAATACCGGTCATCCGAAATGCGCCAGTGGCATCCGTCGTCACACTCTTGCCAATGTCCATCAGCGTGACCTCGGCGCCAGCGATCAGGCGCGTCGCCGTCGAATCGGCGCGGACGATGCCCGTCAGCGTCGCCCCGTGCGGCGCATCCACGGTAAGCTGAACGCTCGCGAGCAACCGGTCCTGTGGGATGCGAACCGCAATCGGTTCGGTGCTCTCGCCACGAGACTCGGCGCTGAGATTCACCTGACCATCCAGAGGAATGCCACACAGCCGAAACGCTCCCGTCGAATCAGTTCGTGTCACCACTCGCGAGCTACCAGTGGCCGTTCCCTCCCACTGCGCCACCACCGGCAGATTGCTCACGCCGATCGAATCAGCGACTGCCTTCACGCCGCCGACGATGATCCCCGCTCGCGTTCCAGTCATCCGGTTCGGCCCGCACACCCGTGCCGAGTACATGCTCGCTGTAGGAACCAGAATTGGTGCGAGCGCGGTGTCGGCAAGCGCACGGTTGAGCCGGTGCGCCGCGCCCACGGAATCGAGGGACGCCGTGCGCACCTCCATTCCGTACTCGCCCGGCAGCAGGCCATGCAGCGAGTAGCGCCCTTCGCTATCGGCAACACCAGACACGAGCGTTCCCTGCACGGCTACGAACGCACCGCCAACGCCCGCGCCTGACGTCGTATCGCGAACCACGCCGGAGAACACCAGAGGTGGCCGTGACCAGAGTGTATCCGTCCGTCGGCGCGCTAACGACAATTCGCCACCACGTTCCGCGATTTCCCGAACGCGGATCTCCTGCGATCGTCGGTTCAACTGGCCGCCGAGGTTGATGCTGAATCGTCGCAGTTCGAGCGCAGGCATGTCGATGTGCCACTGCGAGATCACCCATGCACCATCCCTGAGACGCGAGAACTCGAGGTGTCCACCAGCCAATTCCTGCTCGGCCGGAATGTTCGCATAGCGATACTCCATGCCGCGGAGTTCGAGTGACGCGCGATCGAGCCAGACAGTACCACGGATCTCCGGAATGTCCTGTCGTTCTCGCGTTGGTTCGAAGCGCACGCCGATGCGCGTGCCTGCCGTGGTCACGAGAAGACAATGATCCTCGAGGAAGCGATCCGAGAGCAGGGCCTCGATGCTCGGCGCAAAGTAGGTTGTCGCACCAGTCGAATCGGTGGTGACATACCCCTCGCGGCCGAGCCCTTCGGGCGTCATCGCGCTCCACGGTTGCGACGCGAATCCAGAACGGATGGTCGACCCGTGCGTCAGCACCTTCTTGCCGCTGGGATCGAGCGTGCGGTCGTAGACGACCGCCGTGGTGTAGACGGAGCGATCGTTCGTCGTGATGTCTGTCGCGGTCAGCGCAGTGCGCACCTGTTGCCAGATGGCAAAGGTTGCGGCGGCAGTGTCCTTCGCGACGCGACACGAACTCTGTCCCACGACGCGAATGGTGTCGAACGAGACGTGGACGCCGGCGAGCACGATCCGCTCCGTCGTTTCCTCTCCTGGCGCGAAGACCCGCGGGTTCGATAGTGTCGGCAAGAAGCCGATACGCAATGTCTGAATGCGATACGTGCCGGCGCGCGGCGCTGTGAGGCGGAAGGTGCCGCTCGGGGTGCTGAGCTGCCGCGCGACGACGCGCGCGGTACTGTCGAGCAGCTGGGTGACGACTCCGCTCACCGGCGCGTTGGCGTGGTCGACGACGGTGCCGTGCACCGTTTGTGCGGAAACGGCCATTGGAAGGCAAACAAGTGTGATGACAAAAGCTCGCGTCATTCTCACTCCTATCGTTGGCACGCTTCGCGGAGCCCCGCGCGCGCTTATCGCCAACGATACGCGCTCTCCAACAACCTGCTAGGCAAGGTTGACCGCGATTCCATTAAGATTTGCTAACGACTCGATTAATACGTACGGCGTGTCCACAGAACGACCACACCACAGGCGGTGTTCGGGCCGGCATACTTGGCCGGTATCTGAGACGGACCCGTGTAGATCTCCACTCCCTCCAATTTGTCCGGACTCACCGAGTTGATGTCGAAAGGGTCTTCTTGCCAGAGTCGGCCGCCGGCGTAGACCAGTTGATTGTCCAGATAGACCCGCGAGTAACAGTTCGCCTTCGTCGGGTTCAGAGACGGCCCAAGCCGCTTTGTCGAGACGTACTGCTTCGCGCCCCTGCCGAGCACGAGGACGCCAAGTACCTGCCGCATGATTGATGACATCGACTGTCCTTCTTTCTTCGCGAGATCCTCTCGAGTGAAGAAGTGGCCGAGGCCCATCTGCCGGTGATCCTCGAATGAACTCATGTATCGCGACTGCGCCACCACTCGCACCGAATCGAGCGTGGTGACGCGCGTCATGTCCACATTGCGCACGACGCGGGCGTTCGATTCGAACGACACATCGGCCTCGACGGGCGCATATCCGAGCTTACGTACCACCAAGCGATGCGTGCCAGGCGCAATCCCGGCAAGTGCGAAGGTACCCTGATCGTTGGTGGTGGCGCTCTTTCCGACGTCCGTCAACGCAACCTCGGCGTTCAGGATCGGACGCTTACCAGTCGCTGAGTCAGCGCCTACGAATCCGGTGAGCGTGGCCCCCCGAGGGATGTCGATTGCGAGTTCGACGCTGGCCAGCAAACGGTCTGCCGGCAACCGGACCGCAATCGGCTCCATCGCCTCGCCGCGCGACTCCGCGGCAAGCGACACCACCGCATCCAGCGGAAGACCGCACAGTCGGAACGCGCCATCCGCATCCGTCCGCGTCGATGCCCGGTTCGCACCCGCAATCGAATCGGTCCACTCCGCGATCACCGGCAGATTGCTCACCGAGAGCGAGTCGACGCGCGCCTTCACGCCGCCCACGACGATGCCCGCGCGCGCGCCGGTCATTCGCGTGGGGCCACAAACCTTGTTTACGAATTGGTCCGCGGAGGGGACGTCGATCGTCGCCGTGCTCGAATCGATGACGCCCAACCGCACACGGTGCGCCGCGCCCACAGAGTCGAGCGACGCCGAATGCACCGCGACCACGTACTCGCCGGCGATGAGGCCTGCTATCGAAAACCGGCCAACGCTATCCGCCACGCTTGCGAGTGCGGTTCCGTCGAGCGTCAGGTACGCGCCTGCCAGCGCGCGACCCGACAACGAATCGCGCACGACACCGCGAAACACGAGAGACGGCCGAGACCACAGCGTGTCGTTGCCGCGCCGCGCCAGTGCAAGCTCACCGCCGCGCTCCACAATCTCCCGAACGCGAATCGTTCGTCCCCCGATGCTGATACCCGCGACGCGAAGTTCTCCCGTCACTCGCTGTTCGAGCGCCGGCATGCGGATGTTCCAGCGAGAAATGGCCCACGCACCGTCATTGAGATGCGCGAACTCCATCGTGCCGCCGGCGAGATCCTGCTCGGAGGGGATGTTCGCATACCGGTACTCCATGTTCCGAAGTTCGAGCGTCGCGCGATCGAGCCACACCGTACCGCGGATTTCCGGTATCTCTTTCCGTTCGCGAACCGGCTCGAAGCGGATTCCGATCCTCGCTCGCTCCGTCGCGACTTCGAGACAATGATCTTCGAGAAAGCGATCCGAGAGCAGCACGTCGATGCCGGGGGCATAATAGGTGATCGAACCCGCCGAATCGCTGCTGACGTACCCGTCGCGCCCGAGGGCATCCGGTGTCATCGAGCTCCACGGCTGCGCCGCGGAGCCGGAGCGAATGACCGATGCATGCTGGAGGATGTTCTTCGCAAGCGGATCGAGTGTGCGCTCGTAGACCACGGCGGTCGTGAGAATCTCTCGATTGCTCGCCGTGATATCCGTCGCGGTCAGCGCCGTGCGCACTTGTTGCCATACGGCGAAGGTTGCCGCAGCGGAATCCCGGGTACTCCGGCACGAACTCCGAGCGGTGATGTGTACCGTATCGAGCGCGACCCTGATCCCCGGAAGGAGAATCCGCAGCGGTACGTCGTCGCCGCGCCGCAGCACGCGCGCCTCCGAGAGCGTTGGAGAAAACCCGATACGCAGTGTCCGCACGCGATACGTGCCACTGTTCGGCGCAGAGAGCCGGAAGCCGCCCTGCTGGTCACTGAGCTGTCGCGCGACGACACGTGATGTGCTGTCGAGCAACTGTGCCACGACACCGCTAACGGGCACATTCGCGCCGTCGACCACGGTCCCGCGTATCGCCTGCGCGCTTACGGTTAGCGGCATCATAAGATGCCCAGCGAGCAACAGAACGCGCGACGTTCGGGTCATTGTGTGCACAACATTGTACACGTCGCGAGGGAACCGCAAGGATGCGTAACAACAGGTGCAACCCCTCGACTCGCTTCGCTCGCTCGGGGTGACAACACTTGCGCCGCAACGAACTATCGGCATTTCAGAACGTTCCACTAGATTCTTGACATGCCACCCATTCCGTCCAAGCTCAGAAAAGCATACGTCAACATCGATCACCCCTCCGTCACGCTGCGCTTCGAGGACGGCCACCAGATTCACGTTGCGCAGGGCAAGGTCAAGACCTTCGACGCCTACGTGGGTGAGGTCATTCGCGTCGTCGCCGTCTACGACCCCACGTCGAAGGAGCGCGACCTGATCGAGTCTCTCCGCGCCGAAGACCTGCCCGACGCCGAGCCGCACGAATCGAGATGATGCGCGCGTGCGGACGACTCGCGCTGCTGTTCGCGCTCACGGCGCCGGCCGCGTGCGCAGGCGGGCAGGGAACGCCGGCCGCGCTTTCGCCCGCGCAGATGCAGCGCGCCGACACGACGGCGCTCCGCCGTACGCTCGACTCGCTCGCGAATGGTCACCGCGGCGTCGTAGGGTACACCGTACACAATCTCGACACGGGCGAACGCCTGGAGCGGCGCGGCGACGAGACGTTTCCCACCGCGAGCCTGATCAAGGTGTCGATCCTTGTCACCATCTACGACCTCGTGGATCAGGGAAGGCTTAGCCTCGACGACCCACTCACGATCCTCAAGCTCGACAAGGTCGGCGGCTCGGGGTCGCTCCAGTTCATGCACGACAATGCGACCGTCACCGTCCACGATGCGGCGTGGCTGATGACGACGATCAGCGACAACACGGCCACGAACCTGCTCCTCGATCGCATCATCATCCGTCGCGTCTGGGACAAGATGGAGAAGCTCGGTCTCATGCACACGAAAGTGCACTCGAAGAGCTTTCTCCGAAACTCGAGCGTCGCCATGGACAGCTCCGTCAAGTACGGACTCGGCGTCACGACACCGAACGAGATGGCGCGGCTGTTCGCGCTGATGTCCGATGGAAAGGCCGTGAGCCCGAAGGCCGACAGCGCGATGCTCGATATTCTCGCGCACAATGAGAACTCCGAGAAACTCCAGCGCTTCGTCTCCGGGCTCGACGTGCCGCACAAGACCGGCGAGACGAATCAGGTGCGGACGGAGTGCGGGCTCTTCCCCCTCCAGTCGCGCGTCGCGTATTGCGTTCTCACGAAGGAGAACAAGGATGAGCGCTACATGATCGACAACGAAGCGCACGTCATGATGGCGCACATGGGGAAGGCGATCGTGAGTGCGTGGCCGCGACGGGCTGCTCCGAAGGCGTCACCCTGAGTCCCGCGGTGCGAGTGCTGTCGCCGGTCGCGAGCGCCCTGGTTGCGGGGCGCCCGGTCGTGGCGCTGGAAAGCTCGGTTCTGGCCCAAGGGCTTCCGATTCCAGCGAACAGGGACGCCGCCGAACGAATGGTGGGGGCGGTCGAACGAGGCGGGGCGCTGCCCGCCATCACCGCCGTGGTTGGCGGCGTTGCGACACTCGGCCTCGAACCCGATGAGCTCGAGCGCTTTCTGGCGCGAGACGGTGTCAGGAAGGTCGCCGCGCGCGATCTAGCCGTCGCCATTGCCCAGAAAGCGGACGGTGCCACGACGGTGGCGGCATCGTTGTGCATCGCTGGCGCCGCTGGAGCGTCGGTGTTCGCAACTGGGGGGATCGGCGGCGTGCACCGAGACGCCCCATTCGACGAATCGGGAGATCTTGTGGAACTCGCCAGGACGCCGATGGTCGTCGTCTGCGCGGGTGCGAAATCGATTCTCGACCTCCCCGCGACGTTGGAGCGGCTCGAAACGCTCGGGGTGACCGTCGTCGGATACCGGACCGACGAGCTACCGGGCTTTTTCACGCGGACGACCGGGCTCAAACTGACGGCGCGCGCCGACTCCGCGGAGGAAATCGCTTCGATTCACCGGGCCTCCGTGTCGCTTGGCAGACGTCAGGCGACCCTGGTGGTTCAGGCACCACCAGCCGACGTGGCGTTGGAGCAGGGGCTCGTGGACGACGCCGTTGCGGGTGCGCTCGAGGAGGCTCGCCGACGAGGTATCCGCGGGGCTCAGACCACGCCATTCTTGCTCGGCGCGGTGCTCGAGGCCACGGCGGGGAGATCGTTGTCGGCGAATCTTGGATTGCTTGAAGAGAACGCGTATCTGGCGGGACGGATTGCGGTAGCGCTTTCGCGGCCGAGGATCTGACTCCGAAGCGCCACGCAGCAGCTATGACAGGTGCCCAGTGATCAGCCGCAGCCAACAGGTTCTCAGGGGGTGTGCCGATTTGGCGCATCGCTCCCAAAACGCCACACCCCTGTTGCTCTGTAAGCTGCGGCTGATCGCTGGGCACCTGTCACATCTGATTTGGAGCGCTCACGTCTCGCCTGCGCTCAGTCCCACGCACTTCACAAGAACTTCACACTGAGTTTGTGTATTTCAGTATTGAACTTGCGACGCTCTAAATGGTACAATACGGCAACCCTCACGAGCGAGGCTTCGCATCCATGGCCAATCCGTTCTTGAGCTCCGAAGAGTATGACGAACGCGCTCACCAGCTCTACAACGAAGGCCAGTACGACGACGCCTTAGCCGTCCTGCGCGAGGGGCTTGCGCTCTACCCCAACTCGGTGGAGCTGCACATCGGTGTTGGGTATGCCCGGCTGGCTCGCGAGGAATTTGCCTGGGCGCGCCGCAGCTTCGAGGAAGCCCTCGTCCTCGAGCCCGAGCACGAGGATGCCCTCGCCGGTATCGGGGAGACGCTGCTCAAGTTCGGCCTCGAAGAGGCCGCCCTCAAATGCTTTCGCCGCACACTCGAGCTCGGTTATGCCGATGACCTCGACCTCATGCTGCAGAGCGGGCGGGCGCTCTTTCGCGAAGCCTCGTCGCGCGATCGGCGCGAACTGTTCAGCGCGTCGCTCGAGTTCTTCGAGGTGGCAGCGCAGCAGGCGCCGGAGAGCGCCGAAGCACTGGCCTGCGTCGGGTATGCGCAGCATCGCCTCGGCGATGACGATGCGGCGATTGCGTCGCTCCGGAAGTCGCTCCAGGCGGACAACGAGCACGCAGAAGCCCGCATCTACCTCGCCAACATCCTATATGATCGCGGCGACTACGAGGCCGCGCTCTATCACTTCGAGCGCACGACGACCGAAGATCACTGGGACGAACTGGGTATCTGGCGCCTCATCGAACTCAAGCGCGCGGCCTACAAGCTCAGCGAACACGATCCCGACCTGAAGCCCTGGGAAGATCGGCTTGCCGAGCTCGGCGGTGAGTTGGACGATATCGACGAGCTGTTCATCGAAGTCGACGGCGCGTTGGCGGCCGAAAGCGGTGAAGTTGAAGTCGCACGAGGCCAGCTGGAGTTGTTCGGCACGCTTCTTTCCTCCCTCGCCGGCACGAAGGCGGAGGAACCCGGTTCGCGCGACGTCGAGGCGCACGAGGTTCTGACGCGAGATGGTCAGCAACTCACCGGTACGTGGGAGGACATCGTGCGCTCGTTGCAACACGTCGATACCGAAGGGGGGCGCGACGCTTCCCTCGAAGCATTCATGACCCGCATGGCCAAGCGGACCTTCCGGGAGACAGGAGTCCGCGTACCGAGCCATGACGTCGAGCTGTTCGTTCGCGGGAGCGCGGACGCAGGGTTGCTGCGTATCGTCCAATGACGGGCGGCTCACAACGCACCGCGCTCGACGCGGTGCACTCGGCGCGTCCGATCGTGGCGCGCCTGAGCACGTCGCGAGACAAGGAGGATCTCGCCGCCGATATCATCGAAGCATGGTCCGCCGTCGAAACAGGACTTCGCTCACTGATCGGCGGTTCGGCACTGACGGGGCAGGCACTCATTCGCGAGTTGCGGCAACGCCATTTCCTGAATCTCGAACAGGCGAACGCACTCGCCGAGTTTCATGCAGCGCGCGACCGGGCAGGGCGTGTGGACTATGCCCCTACCGAAGGCGACATCAACGCCACGCGTGACGCGTTCCTCAAGCTCGAAGCCGGACTGATGGGCGACGCAGCGCCGGTTGTTAGCCGCCCACCGCTATCCGCGGTCACTCCGGCAGTAACCGCGGTAGACGCAGAACCACGCGGCGACCATCTCGTTGCCCTGCCGAGTTCGCGCCCGGGCTGGGTCATGCCCCTGATCGGACTCGTGGTACTCCTGGCGGTGGGCGGCGTCGCGTGGTATGCGCTCGCCGGAAGGAGTGCGAGCAATCCCGCGCTCGATCAGGGAATCATTGCGTTCAAGGAGGGCCGCCGCGAAGCCGCGGAAGCAGCCTTCCACAAGGCGTCGCTCGACGTCCCCAACGATCCGATGCCGCACGTCTATCTCGCGCGTCTCGAGCGCGAGCGCGGCAACCTGGGGAATGCGAACGCCGAAGCGGTCAAGGGCGTACAACTCGGTCCCGAGAACGGCGCGGCCCTACGTGAGCTGGCGAGCGTCCTCTTCGCGACGCAGAGTTTCGACGCAGCGCGGACGTTCTACATTCGCGCGATCAAGGCAGATAGCACTGATCGGATGTCACAAGGCTTTCTCGGATGCTCGCTCGTGCGACTCGGACGTCTTGATGAAGGCGCGCGATGGATTCAGCGCGCGGGAAGTGGTGCGTGGTCGGCCTGCTCACCGGCGCCAGGCACGCCGCCTTCCGCGAACCCAATCGTGCCGATGACGGCGCCGAGACCGTGACCGAGTGATCTCGTTCGCGCAGGTCAGCAAGCACTATCGCAGCTGGAACGGCAAGGAAGTTCGCGCGCTGACGAACTTTACCATCGACCTGCGCGCCGGCGAAGTCTTCGGGCTCGCCGGTCCGAATGGTGCCGGCAAGAGCACGCTCATCTCGCTCTTGCTTGGCTACCTTGCGCCGACGTCGGGCATGCTGACCATCGACGGTCTCGAGCCGCGGCGATTCATCGAAGCCAATGGCATCGGGTATTTGTCGGAGTTGGTGAATATCCCACCCGCGTGGCGCGTGGAGGCGGCCCTCGAACGCTACGCATTGCTCGCGGGCGTTCCTGAGGAGTCTGTCGCTCAGCGCATTGCGGACGTGATCGATCGCCTGGGTTTGGACGAGCATCGCGGCAAGCGTGTCCGGCAGCTGTCGAAAGGCAACCTCCAGCGACTGGGCCTCGCACAGTCGATGCTCTGCGAGGAGCGCGTCATCGTCCTCGACGAGCCGACGCACGGCCTCGATCCGGTGTGGACCCAACGTTTCCGCGAC
Organism: Gemmatimonadota bacterium; assembly: GCA_040389905.1. Taxonomy (GTDB): domain Bacteria; phylum Gemmatimonadota; class Gemmatimonadetes; order Gemmatimonadales; family Gemmatimonadaceae; genus AG11. The sequence continues at coordinate 163,830 of JAZJZK010000023.1, forward strand.
ATCGTGGACGCGATGCGGCGCCCCGATCGAACCATCCTCATCGCCTCCCACAATCTCGACGAACTGGCGCGCGTCGCCGATCGCGTCGGGATCATCGATCGCGGCGAACTTCAGCGTGTGGTGGATGTTCGCGCTTCCGAACGAAACGTCACGGAGGGGGCGCCCTATCGCCTGATGGTGGCGAGTGGGCGGGAACATGTGCTCGCACAGTTCACGAGCGCAAAGGACGTCGGCAACGGAGAATTCGAGTTGTCCGGTCTTTCGCTGTATGACATCAATGCCGGCGTCGCGTCGCTGATCGGGCGCGGCGTGTTGATCAACGCCCTCTACCCCGTTCACTCCGCTCTCGAGCAACAGTTCCGCGAAGCGGTAAGCGGTAAAGGGAGGCAGGAATGAGACGCGCGCGCCTCGCCCGGTACGGATTGTGGCAACTCCGCGATTACACGATGGATCGTGGGCTCCCGACGATTCTCATCCTTGTGCTGTTCGCGTACCTGACGCTCGCGCCGGCGCTGATGTCCGTGAACCAGAATCTCGCGCGAATGTCACCGGCTATGCTGGAGAAGCTCGGTGGGATCGACAAGGCGCGTGCGAACGAGATGCAGAGTGTCGCGGTGATGGTGTTGCGCTCATTACTCGCCACCGTCGTGTATCTCGGTGCCCTGCTCGCGATGAACGGGATCGTTGGGACCGACAGAAAAATGGGCTTCTATCGCTTCCTGTTCGCGAAGCCCGTGTCGCCGATGCGCTATTACGGACAGGCCTTCGTCGTGCACCTTGCCGGCTACGTGGTCATCGTCGCGCTGTTGTCACTGGTGTTCGGATGGCTCATCACACCCATCGTCAGTGCAACGCTGATCGCCGCGTTGGCCCTCATGTACGTCCTCTACGCTGGCATCCTCTTCGCATTTTCGGCGTCGGTGCCGCGGGGCGACTGGATTGCGCTCGTCGCGATCACGATGATCGCGAGCTACCTGTGGGAACGCTTCGCCGAGTCGACGTCATTTCTGGCGAAGTTATTGTACTTGTTGCCGCCGTTGCATCGGACAGCGGAGGTGTACGTCGCGGTCGCCAAGGGAGATGCGGTCAATTGGAAGCTGGTTGCGTGGTTCGCGGGTTACGGAGTGGCCTGCTTCATCGCCGGTCTGGTTGTGTTGCGCCGGAGACGGTTAGCAGTGGCATGAAGAGTCCTACGGATTGAGGAGCGGATTGAACGGATGCAACGGAAAACAGCCGGAGACTTCATTCTGCACATGCTGGTGCGCTCGAAGAAGGTGCGGGCCCCTCGCTGCGCTCAGGAGACAAAACGAGCGTGAAGTATCAGGCAGCTTCCGTATAAATCCGTAATATCCGCTCCTAAGAATCTCTCAATTTGCTGGTCGCCGCGCTAATCGCGACGCGGCCGAGACCAAGACTAAATGCCAGAATCATTCGACGCATCCACCATCCGGAAGACCGTCCTCAGCAACGGTCTCACCGTCGTTATCCGCCAGGACACGTCCGCACCGGTGGTCGCGATCGTCACCTATGTGAAAGCCGGTTACTTCGACGAAACCGACGACGTCGTCGGCATCGCGCACGTCCTCGAGCACATGTTCTTCAAGGGCACGCCCACGCGTGGGGTCGGTGACATTGCGCGCGAGACGAAGTCCGTTGGCGGCTATCTCAACGCGGCGACGATCTACGACCACACGGTGTACTACACCGTGCTCCCGTCCTCCGGTTTCGAAACGGGCCTCGACGTGCAGTTCGATGCCTACGCGCGGTCGATCATCGATTCGGATGAGCTGGCGCGGGAACTCGAGGTGATCATCCAGGAGGCGAAGCGAAAGGCGGACAATCCCGGCGCCGTCGTGACGGAAACGCTCTATGAGCTTCTGCACGACACGCATCGCATCCGCCGTTGGCGCATCGGGCGCGAACCCGGCCTCCGCCTGCTCGATCGCGACGCGATGATGACGTTCTATCGCAACTTCTATCATCCGGGGAATACGGTCCTCTCGATCGTCGGCGACGTCGAACCCGATCACGTGCTGCGCGAAGTGATCGCTCGGTATGGAGAACTGCCGGCCGGAACGCCCACCATGTCGCCAGGCCCCGACGAGGAGGGTTTGCCGGGATTTCGCTTTCGCGAGTGGGTTGGAGACATCGGCCAAACGCAGATCGCCTTTGGCTGGCGTACTCCGGGTACACTCGATCCAGCGAGCCCCGCACTCGACATGCTGTCGATGGTGCTCGGCGGAGGTCGTGCATCGCGACTGTATCGCGCGGTGCGGGAGCGCAAGCTGGCAACCTCCGTCGCCGTGTACAACTACACGCCGACGTCGCTTGGTGTATTCGTCGTCCACGCAGAGTCACCACCGGAGCGAGCAGCGGAAGCGACGCAGGCGATCTGGTCTCAGCTGAAGGCCCTGCGCGAGCATGGCGTGTCCGCGAGCGAGGTCGTTCGCGCAAAGCGGCTCTACGAGTCGCGCTGGGTGCGCCGGCTCGAGGATATGGAGGGCCAGGCCAACTATCTCGCCGAATGGGAAGCGCTGGGCGATTGGAAGGGCGGTGACGAGTACCTGGCGCGCGCGATGGCCGTGACGGCAGAAGAGTTGACGGAATTGGCGCGCCGTTTCCTCGACCCCGATCAAGTTGGTATCGCCGTCTATCGTCCGGAGGGTGCACCGGAGATCGCGGGTTCGGCTGCGGAGATGCGCCTCACGCTCGACGGCGCGCCTGCCGCCGAAGTACTCACGCCACCCGAACCGACACCGAGTGCGCCCGCGGTGCACACGCGACTCCGCATCGAGCGCGAGGAAGCCGGCGTGCGCGTGTATCGCACGGAGTCCGGCACGCCGCTGCTCGTGCGCCGCAAGGCTGGCGCCCTTCTCCACGCGGGTGCCTATGCCTTTGGTGGTGCGCGAGACGAGCCGCCGGAGGAAGCGGGACTCACGAGTATCATGGTGCGATCCGCACTCAAGGGCACGGCGCTCCGCAGCGCGACACAAATCGCGGAGGAAGGAGAATTGCTCGGCGGCAGTGTGGGTGGAGGCGCGACGAGCGAAAGTTTTGGGTGGTCGATCAGCGTGCCCGCGAGGTACGGCGCCGACGCGGTGGCGCTGCTCGCAGACGTGGCCCAATCGCCTTCGATTGCCGAAGATGCGCTCGAGACGGAACGCTCGATTGCGCTATCGGACTTGAGCGCCCTCCGCGACGACATGTATCGCTATCCGATGCGCATGGCGACACTCGCGGCCTTTGCCGGCCATCCGTACGGCGTGCCGGTCAGCGGCGACGAACAGTCGCTGCCGCGTCTCACGGCAGCACGCGCGCGCGACTGGCACCGGGCACGCTTCATCAATGGTCCCGTCGTTCTGGCGATCGTCGGCGACGCCGACCTCGACGAACTGGCGGCGATGATGGCAGGGCCCTTCGATGCGCTCGTTGGCGGCGAGCCGTCGAGCATCGAGCGGCCGCATTGGCCTGACGGGATCGTGCAGCGCGTGGAGCAACGCGAGAAAGCACAAACGGCGCTGGCATTGTTGTTCCCGGCACCCGATCGCCAAGACAACGCGCGGTTCGCCTCGGCGATGATCGCCGGTGTGGCGAGTGGACTCGGCGGCCGGTTCTTTGACGAGCTACGTGACAAGCAGTCGCTCGGATACACGGTGCAGGCGTTCAGTAGTGAACGCTCGCTCGCCGGTGCGTTCGCCGCGTACATCGCCACGGGGCCGGAGAAGGAGGATCAAGCGCGACGCGGATTGCTGAACGAGTTTGCGAAGCTGCGAAGCGAGCCGGTTACCGCGAAGGAGCTCGAGCAGGCACAGACGTACGCGATCGGCACGCACGCCATCCGCCAGCAGGGTGGCGGCGCGGTGCTCGGCGACATGGTCGACGCGTTCATGTTCGGCGGATTGCACGAACTGGCCGAATTCGAGCAGCGCGTGCGTGGCGTGACCGCGGCGGAGATGCAGGCAATTGCGCGCGCGTACTTCGATGAGTCGCGTCGAGTGGAGGGGATTGTCAGGGGGACTGGTAGAGCGGTGTAAACCGCGCGGGTGCAGACCCCTCGACTTCGCTCGGGGTGACAACACGTGCAGACCCCTCCATTCGCTCTTCCCGCCGGAAAATTGAACGCGGATTGAGCGAATTGTGGGGCGGATCAAATCTGATAAACAACTTCAAGAACAAGTTGTTCAATCGGCTCTTATCCGCTTCCATCCGCTCAATCCGCGTTCAATGTGCCGGTGCACGCCTTGTCGGTGGCAACGCTGTTAAATGGCTCTTTGCCAAAATAGGTGCTACGGCGCGACTCGCTGCTGCGTCTTCAATGCCGCCGGTGTCGAATTGGGCGCCGCGGTTTCACGCAGGCCCCTGAGCGCGCGCATGATGGCGAACGCCACCTTCCGCAAATGGCCATCCGCCGCGCGGACACCACTGATCGTGCCGTAGTCGCCAGACTCCGCGACCACGAGCCCCTTGATCAGCGGACGGCTCGTTGCCCACGCCAGTGCAGACCACACGGCGCGCTCCTGGCTGGCTTCGCCATGCGCCTCGGGGAATCCTCCGGACTCGAACACCCAATGATCCTTCGTCGATCCCGCCTCGCGCATCCAGCGATCCGCTGCCCCGCGTGCGGCGTCGAGTGTTCGCACACCGGTGGACGACGGATACAGCGTGAATCCCGGTACGTCGATCGGTGAGCCGCGCCGCGCTGCCCAGGCGTACAGCGTGCTGTCGCGGCGATCGTATGTCGACGCCGCGACGCCAATCTTCACGCGTGGCCTCGCGCGCTTCGCGACCGCGGCCGCCTTGGTGAAATAGCCCTGCCAGAACTCTGGGCTCCGCGCGCCAGCGGCGCGGGTTCCTGCGTCGTACGGGTCCTTGGCCGGCACGAGGATGTCGGGCCGCAGGATCCTCACGATGGGCTCGATCGCGGCGATGCGTCGCGTCTCGCTGAACCGATCGCCGGCGAGTGGCAGCAGGCTTCGCTCGTATCCCAGCGTCACGATGAGCGTCGTGCTGTCGCCCCGTACGTCGTCGAGGACATGCGAAATGGAATCGAGTGCCGCCTGATTCATGCGCTCGGGAATCAGCGTGACCGCAATGACCGAGACGCCGAGTGTATCCGCGAGCGCGACGTCATTCGTGATCGCGAGTGGGGGCGGCCCACCATCGAGATCGGGGAACAGCTTCAATCCAATGTTGAAATCACCCTTGGGTCGCTCCTGGAGCACTTCCGTGCGCGGATCGTGGATGCGGTACGAGTTCACGGCCTGGTCTGCCGGCAGCAGCTGCGAAACGAACAGCGCAATCCAGAGAAACGCGACGAGTGCGAGGAAGAGCCGGAAGGTCGCGGCCGACGGCCTGAGTGCCGGGAACGCGGGCGCTGTCATCGGCACAAAGAAGAAAAATGGCGACGCGATGATCCACCGTGACTGCGTGAGCCACGCAAACGCGCCACCGGTCGCCGCAAGAAACACGAGGGCTGGTCCCGGCAGCGGCGTGCCGCGCGAGGCGATGAAGCGCAGCACGACATCGAGTGCGATCAGGACGTCGTAGACCGAGATGAAGAATCCGAGAAATGGATTCACGAGTCGCCGGACGGCCGCGTACAGCGCCTGCACCGCGAACAGCACGACCGTGACGGGCCACAGCCATTCGACCGCCGTAACGGTGCGTCCGGTAATCGCGTTCGACGTGGCGAGGTGGATCAGCAGCGCTGGCAGGAGAAAGAAGCCAGCGAGCGCCGTGATGAACACGAAGGGTCGCGGCAAGGTCTTCACCTGCGCGATGCGGCCCGTCAGCACGACATCCCAGATGACGATGATTGTCACCAGGAGCATCTGGAGCAGGGGGAAGAACGCCCTCATGTCATGCCCTGACTCGCGTGTCGCTTTTCACCGAGGCCGGTGACAGGCGTCGCACGAAGACGTCCAGCGCCTTGGCCGCACCGGCGGTATCTCTCGCGATGACGTCGATGAGCGCGATGCCGCGGTCGGGTAGGGAGTGGACGCTCGCGTGGCCGGGATCGAGGAGAAGCACCGCCGAGACTTCTCCATTGGGCGCGGCCCGTACAATTGGCGCACCGGGGGCATTGAGGCCCGCCGCACCCGCAGCCGCGATCAGCAGTCCGCTGAGGAGCGGCGCATCGCGCAGTGCGCCGGACGCCACCCCAACAAGGTCGGCGCAGACGTGCGTGAGCGTTTCCGCGTCGTTCACCGTGTCAGGGACGCGCGGGAGCAGCCGCAGCACCGGCCGCTGGCCGGGCTGCATTCCCAGCCGTGCGCGCGATCGACTTGTGTCCGTTCGCTCCCACGGCGCGGACGGCAGCCCAGCCATCGTCGAGCTGAAAGTCGAGCTGCGCCGTCAGCCCCGTCGGAACGATGACCGCCCGGTCCCACGATGGCGACGTCGTCTTTCGAAGCAGTATCTCATACCGAACGGCGCCGGCGACTGGCGTCCACCGAACTGACCACGCCTGACCACCAGACGCGGCGTTTTCTCGCCGCGCGATCACCGAGTCGGGCGAGGCCGGTGCGGAGGCAAGGGATATGAGCGTGGCGGCGTTGAGCCGGGCCACCTGGGCGACATAGCCGAAGTTCACGTGCGAGAAGTCGTCGGTCGGAAGATGTTGGCGCTTGTAGTTCTCGAGCCGTTCCGTAAAGCGAAGACCGGGCCAGCCCGCCGTGACGTAGGGACTGTGATCGCCACCGCGGCCAATCCGATCGAGCCGAAAGACCGGCACGACCTCGAACGCAGGCTGGTAGAGCACGCCAAGTCCCCACACGTAGCGGCCGAGCTCGCGGCTTCCCGAGCTGTCCGGATCGGCAGCGTAGATGCGCACGCTGGTCGAGTCCACCGTGCCGTCTTCGGCGATGACATTGCCGATGATGTCGTCCGTCATCCCTGCGATCACGTGTTTGCCCTCGGCCTTCAAACGCTGCGCAAGGTGCGTTGCTCCGAGCAGACCTTGCTCTTCGGCGGCGTGGAGGACGAAAATGACCGTGGCGTCAAGCCCCTTCGGATAGCGCGCGGAAATGACGCGCGCGAGCTCGACGACCGCGGAGGTTCCAGATCCGTCGTCGTCTGCGCCCGGTGCGTTGGAGGTCGAATCGACGTTTCCGGCGGTTGCGGCGCTACAGACGCAGGAGTCGTAATGGCCGCCGAGCACGATGACGCGATTCGTGTCGCGCCCCGGAAGAATACCGAGGACATTGACGATGTTGACGGCAAGCCGCTGCGGGTGACGGGCGACCGGAAGGACGGCGGCGTCGTACTCGACGCGGAGGCATCCACCGCACTCCCGACTGGATTGCTGAAGCTGCGCGAAGAGCCATCGGCGGGCGGCGCCAATGCCTCGGGAGCTCGAGAGCGTATCGGAGAAGGTGTTTCGCGTCCCGAACGAGACGAGCGCAGAATCGGTGGCGCGGATGCGTGCGGGCGAGATATCGCGGAGCGCGGCGGCAATGGCGGAATCGCGATTGAGGCCGATGCGGGGATCGCCGAGCCACCCGCTGCTCGCCGGAATGACGGCCACGCCATTGGCGGAGACGCCGACCTCGGTGGACGTCGAAATTGTGCGCGTCGCGCAGCCCGAGGCGAGCGCCAGGAGCACGCTCAATCGAGCTGCGGGCTTCATCAAAACATCGACATCGCGAGGAACGACCGCAGCGAGTCGTTCGTACTTCGGAGCCGCGCCGACAAGAGCCTGGTCACCGACCAGAGGACCTTGTACGCCATCTCGCGATTGAAGTCGAGGAGCATCTCGAAGTCGGGTCGCGTGATGGTGAGCACGGTGGTGCCCCCGTTGGAGATGGCGTGTGTCGAGCGGTCGCTGCGGTCGAACACGGCCATTTCGCCGAACAGCGCGCCGAGTTTGAGAATGGCGAGCGCCTCCTCGCCGCTGCCGGGTACGTCGCGGCTGATGCGAACCTCGCCGTCGCAGATGAGGTACAGGCGGTTTCCGCTCTCGCCTTCGCGGAAGATGTACTCGCCGCTGACGTACTTTTCCTCCTTGCAGACCTCGGCGATTTCCGCGAGTTCTGACTCCTCGAGATCCTTGAAGATGGCAACATTCTTGAGCAGCTCGATCGTATCGGGCATGCGGCTCCGCAAGGGACGAGGAATGTCGAAGCTTATGAGGCGCGGAGATGCACGGCAAGGCGCGCGCCTGACGGCGGATCGAGCGGGCCGATTATCATTCGAGTCGATGACCACTCACCGACGAACGCTGGGCAACCTTCCCAACCTCCTTTCCTGTTCGCGTCTCGTGCTCGCCGGTGGCTTTGTTGCCTGGAGCGGGACCGACGGCCGCGTCGGCATCATCGGGGTGGCGGCGATCACGGATTTCCTCGACGGCTGGCTCGCCCGGCGGGTGCACGCGACGTCGCGCTGGGGCGCACTCCTCGACCCGATCGCGGACCGTGTCTTCGTGCTCACCGTGGTCGGCACGCTCCTGTTTGGCGGCATGCTGACGGCCGGTGCGTACTACGTACTGCTCATGCGCGACCTGGCGACGGCCATCGGTTTTCTCGTGGCCCGAGCGATTCCGTGGTTACGGCCGGTCGAGTTCAAGGCGCGTATGGCGGGCAAGCTCGTAACCGTCCTCCAGCTCTTTTTCCTCGTGTCCGTGCTCACGCTTCCTGAAGCCGCTCCCTACCTGCTCGCGGCGGTGGCGATCGCGTCGCTGTACGCGATCGGGGACTACACGCTGGCGCTCTGGCGACAGAGGGCGCGATGAGGAGCGGGCTGGCCGTGGTTCTCCTGACGTTCCTCGCGCAGTCTGTTGGTGCGCAGAATGTCACCGCGCCGCTCGACGAAGGGGTCAAGCCGGAGGCACGAGCGGACCTGGTACGAACCGGAAGTCGAACATCCCTCCAGTTGGGTGGAGGGGTGCAAATTCCGGCTGGCTACTACGCGAGAGTTGGCATTCTCGGGAGCGTAGCGGTGATGGCGAACGGTGGCCGTGCCGATCGGGGCCGACTTGACGTCACTGGCCGTTTCCTGCTGGACCCATTTCGGCAATCGCGCTGGGGACTCTCCGCCGGTGCCGGTTTGAGCATTCGGGTGCCGGACGGCATTGACGGTGGACCGAAGCCCTACTTGCTGGCAGTCGTTGATCTCGAAGGGCCTCGTTCGGCGTCAGGAATTTCGCCGGCATTTCAGATTGGACTCGGCGGGGGACTGCGAATTGGTGCTGCTTTGAGATGGGGAGGGGTGAGGGCGAGGTAGACTCATTCCTCATGCACGCCGGCTTCGATTTGAACCGCAGAGGGCGCAGAGGAGCAGAGGAACGCAGAGGAAAGCGTAACAGCAAGTGCGGGCCCTTCGCTGCGCTCACGGGCGACAAAACGAGCGGAGGTCTAATGGTTTTCCTCTGCGTACCTCTGCTCCTCTGCGTCCTCTGCGGTGAACAGTGTCTCGCAGATGTCAGCGAAGGGGCGGAGGTAGGGGTGCCACCCGCAAAACAGGAAGAGCGCAACTTTACGTTACGCTCTCCAAAGTCTACAACCGATTTGAAGCGAGCTACGCTGCCGAGGCGGCGTCTGACTCCGTTCGCGCCTTGGGCGGCTGGGCGAAGCGCATTCCGAGTGTCTTGAGCTCGGTGATCTGCTGCTCGCTGAGCTCGGGAAAACGCTCAGTCATGTACTTGATCGTCTCGGCGAACCACTCCTCGACGTGTTCGGCGTCCGCGCCGACGACACCGCAACGCATGATGTGCTGAAACAGCTCATCGCGGGCTTGCTCGAAGGGCGAAGGCTCCACTGGACCGGCATAGCGACGTGACCCTGTATTTCTCTGCGGCTTGGCCATGAATTCGGATAAAAGGTGATGGTATGAACAATATAACAGGGGACGAGCCGTCTTCCCAGACCAACAACGCACGTCAGCTCTGAAGTGCTGTAGCGCCGATGAACTCGAGCAGCAGCGACGCGAGCGTTTCAGGCGCCTCTTCGGGCACCAGACGGCCAACCCCCGGCAAATGTACTACCCGGCTCCCCGGAATCGATTCGCTCAGGCGATCGGCGAATTTCGGCCCGATCCACGGATCCTGATCGCCCCACACGATGAGCGTCGGCTGATTCAACGTCCGGAGCTCGACGTCCTCCATGTCTTCGTCATCAATCGACCTGGCGAGCAACAGAAGATGGCTGAGCCCTTCCTCACCAACGTACGGGGCCAGATACCGAGCAATGAGCTTATCCGGCATATGGGTCTCATTCGAGACGCTCTTCCGCAGCAACTCGCCCAGAATCGGCGCCGCACCCAGGATTCCTCGACTCACCCGGAACGCGAAGCGTGCCGTGTTGCGCTGAAGCGTCTTGATATCCTCCGCCGGAATCTCGTCCATCGCGATCGGGTTCAGCAGAAGCAGCCGCTCGACGCGTTCAGGGCGTGTCGCGGCCAATCGCAGCGCCACGGCAGCGCCGAGGTCCAGACCGATGACGGCCGCCTTGGGTAGCCTGAGCGCCGTGAGCGCGCGATCGACGAGCTCCGTCTGGCCGGCGATTCCGAAATCGGCGTCGAACGGCCGATCCGATTCCCCATATCCGAAGAGGTCGATGGCGAAGGCGGTCCGGTTCGCGAGGGCGATCTCCGGGCCGATGCTTCGCCAGATGAAGCTCGAGGTGCCAAAGCCATGCAGCAGCACCACCGGCGTACCGCCGTGACCGTAGCGCTCGACGTGAATCGACCCCGGGCCCACGGGAATCCGCAACAGATCAGCGTCGATAGGACCCTCCTCCTGCCGTTCGGTGTAGTTGCGAGGCAACCGTGCACAAGCACTGGAGGTAGCTCCGGCATTGCCCACGGGTCAAGAGCAGTTCGCAATGCACGCCTCGCGCCGCGGCTACTTTCGCACTCCGGCGCGTTGCCTGAAGGCCCCGTTCCTCCCTACCTTTCCAAACTTACTCGTCATCACGGCAGTTTCACGCTGAGGCACATATGGCAAAGAAATCAGAGCAGGGCACCAGCCACCGAGCGAGACGCCCCGGCGTCGTGCAGAATGCGAAGCGGGGCGGTCCGGGCCGCGGATTCTGGCTGGGGCTCGCGGGTATCGCGGTGCTCGGCATTGCCGTGCTGGCTTGGCAGACGACCCAGAAACCGGCGGCGATCCGAAAGGTCGACCCCAGCCTCCCCACCCTGAAGGCGGAGGGCTACCTCATGGGCAGCCCCACGGCGCCTCTCGAGATCGTCGAGTTCGCTGACTTCGAATGTCCAAGCTGCGGCCAATTCGCCACGCTCACGGAACCCGACGTGCGTGCGCGGCTCGTGAACACCGGCAAGGTCCGCATCCGCTTCATGGACTTCCCACTCGAGATGCACAAGAACACCTGGCACGCACACCTCGCCGCGGCGTGCGCCAACGACCAGGGCAAGTTCTGGGAAATGCATGACGCGATCTTCGCCAACCAGGACAAGTGGAACGGCGAGACGACCGGCCGCCCGCGCGGTCCGCTGGGCGACCTTGCCAAGGGGATCGGACTGGACATGGCGAAGTACAACACCTGCATGGACGCCGAAACGCACCTCCCACAGGTCCAGGCGAATCAGGCCGAGGGACTTCGGCGTAACGTCAACCAGACCCCGACGTTCCTGTTCGGCGACGAACTGCGTCCCGGCGCTGCCTCCTTCGACACGTTCAAGGCGTACGCAGAAATGGCCCTTGCCGCAGACAGCACGCGGAAGGCGAAGGAAGCCGACAGCGTCGCCAAGGCGGCGAAGACCGCGCCCAAGCTGGACAACGCGAAAAAGGGGACGTGAACAAACGCAGTCTGGCCGCACTCGTCGCGCTGGCCGGGGTATTCGTCGCGCTCTACCTGACGATGTACAAATTGGGGTACATCGGCACACTCGCCTGCGCTGTGGGGTCGTGCGAGAAAGTGCAAACGTCCAAGTGGGCGACGTTCCTCGGCGTCCCCGTGGGCGCGTGGGGCGTCGCCTACTACCTCGGCGTGCTCGGGATCTCGCTGGCTGGATTGTCGCCGAAGCTCGCTGAGCGGCGCGAGGTCTCGCAGCTACTCGTGGGAGTCACTGGTATCGGGCTGCTGTTCTCGCTCTGGTTGACGTACCTCGAGCTCTTCGTGATCGACGCGATTTGCCAGTGGTGCGTCATCTCGGCGATTCTGGCGACGGCGCTGTTCGTCATCTCGTGGATGGACCTGCGCGAGGTGACGGCTTGGTCGCTGGAGTTGGCGGAGGATGCGGCCGACGCGCTGCGGGGCTCGGGGTTCGGGGCGGGGATTCGGAATACGTCCGAAGTCAGTCTGCGGGCAGTCCGAAACGAAGACTGAACTGCCGTACGATCGTACTTCGTACAACCACTGACGTACGAGGTACCCGGACCCGGTACGCTGACTTGCATCGAGGCCAAAGAGAGCCATCGACACTGTCGATGTCACTGACCCAACGCCAAACGCCGTCCGAAGTTGAGGACGGCGTTCTTCGTAACAACCCTTTCTGATGGCTCTCTTCGGCCATTATGCCAGTCCGAGTACCGGGTCAGGGTTCTCAGTACGTATGTGGTTGTACTCGGTACGTCCGTACGTCTGTCACGCTCTTTTCACTCCCCGCTTCGCCTCGGCTGACTCCCCAATCCGTAGCGGCGGCCGCGAATCGTCCGTCGTTGGCGGCAGGTCATCACGCGAACGCTTGCGGTACGGCACCAGATCCTGACCGAGCACGACGAGTGTCCTCGTCGCCACCGTGCTCGCGAGCGGTTCGGGGATCGACATCTGCCGCACATACGTGTCGATCGCGCGATCGAAGCTGAGGTCTTCCGCCAGCGTGTCCACGAACATCAGCGCATTGTCGACGTGCGTGCGGATGATCGACTCCTCGGCGCGTGCCTGCGCGAGGCGCAACCGGCGCTCCGCGGACGGGTCGATCTTTCGAGCGAAAATGTTCTCGGGGAACAGGCGCTTGAGGCGATTCCACATGGTTCCGGTCGTCCGCAGGTTGGGTGCTCGAGCGAATAGAGCAGGGAATGTACCAAAGGCCGGGTGGCCGAGGACAGGGACAGCGGACAGGGACAGGAACTACACCGTCCGATGGCGGATGATTGCTACCGCGACGTAGAATTCTCGACCTCTTTCCCACCACATGCGCCGCCTAGCCAGAAACCTCACATTTCAGGTCCTCCTCGCCATCACGCTCGGTGCGCTGCTCGGCTTTTTCGCGCCCGACGCCGGCAAGGCCATGAAGCCCGTTGGCGACACGTTCGTGAACCTCGTGAAAATGATCATCACACCAGTCATTTTCCTCACGATCGTTCTCGGCATTGCCAGCATGAGCGACCTCAAGAAGGTCGGCCGAGTGGGAGGCAAGGCGCTGCTGTACTTCGAAGTCGTGACGACCTTCGCGCTCGCGATCGGCATGTTCGTCGTCAACATCACGAAGCCAGGTGCGGGGCTCGACGTCAGCGCGCTCGGAAAGGGCGACATCTCCAAGTACGCCGAGGCCGGCAAGGCGCTCACCTTCGTGGACTTTGTGACGCACATCGTGCCGACGAGCGTCGTGGGTGCGTTTGCGAATGGCGATGTCCTTCAGGTTGTGTTCTTCGCCGTGCTGTTCGGCATTGCACTCGCCTTTACGGGAGACGCGGGACTTCCAGTCACCGACTTCCTGGATCGGCTGTCACGCGTGTTTTTCCGCATCGTCGCGATCGTGATGAAGGTGGCACCCATCGGTGCATTCGGTGCCATGGCGTACACGGTCGGTGCGTTCGGCGTGAAGGCATTGGTGCCGCTCGGTCGCCTCATGCTCGATGTCTATCTCACGATGTTCCTGTTCATCTTCATCGTGCTGAACCTGATCCTGCGTGCGTACGGTTTCTCGCTCTGGCAGTACCTCACGTTCATTCGCGAAGAAATCCTCATCGTACTCGGCACGTCGTCGAGCGAGGCGGCACTCCCGCGCATGCTCGCGAAGATGGAGAAGTACGGGTGTTCGCGGTCGGTCGTCGGGCTCGTCATACCCGCCGGCTACTCGTTCAACCTCGACGGGACGTCGATCTATCTATCGATGGCGACGATCTTCATCGCGCAGGCGTTCAAGGTCAACCTGACGATTGCACAACAACTGAGCGTCCTCGGCGTGTTGATGCTCACGTCGAAAGGCGCCGCCGGCGTTACGGGCTCCGGCTTCATCGTCCTTGCGAGCACGCTCTCGGCGATGCAGGTCGTGCCGATCGAAGGTGTGGCCATCCTGCTGGGTGTCGATCGCTTCATGAGCGAGGCGCGCGCGATTACGAACCTGATTGGAAACGGTGCGGCAACGCTCGTCATTGCGCGCAGCGAGAATTCATTCGATGAGTCGGTCCGCGTGGCCGGCATCGCCGATCTGCACGCGGAACGCATTGCCGGCGCCGCGGCGTAACCCCCACCTCGGATTACCAACCCCATGACCCACCACCCCATCCACGCGGCCGACCTTCCGAAGCCCGTTGGTCCCTACTCGCCCGGCATGGGATTCGAGCGCCTCATCTTTGTCTCCGGTCAGGGCGCGACGGACCCTGCCACAGGACAGCTTGCCGGAGCGGGTGCGGCAGCGCAGACGGCGCAATGCCTGGCCAACGTCCGCACGATTCTCCAGGCGGCGGGGAGCGATCTCCAATACGTGCTCCGCTGCGGCGTCTTCCTTCTCGACATGGGAGAATTTCAGGAAATGAATGGCGTTTACGAGCGTGTTTTCGGCGAGCATCGGCCGGCGCGGACGACCATTCAGGCCGCGGGGCTTCCAGGCGTCGGTCTTCGAGTCGAAATCGATTGTATCGCGTACGTGCCTTGAAAATGTAGTCGCGGGAGCCTACATTCGGGGATGCGCACTATCGGCATCAGGGAACTCAAGGCTCAGCTGAGCCAAGCCATCCGTGACGTTCAGGGCGGAGAAACCCTGCTCGTCACCGATCGCGGCAGGGTCGTCGCTGAACTCCGGCGTCCCGACGCGGCTCAGTCCGCTGCGGGTACGCCACAGGCGCGCGCGCTCGCACGCATGGTTGCTGACGGGCACCTGAAAGTTGCGGAGCGGCAGCGTGTCTGGTATGCGGCGTCGCCGCTGCGTTCAGAGGCTGGGCTCGCGCGCGAGCTTCTGGATGAGGAGCGCGGCGACGGTTGATCGTCTACGCAGAGTCGGGCGCAGTGCTCGCCTGGCTCCTCGGCGAGCCATCGCAGGAGCAGACGCTCGACATCTTGCGGCGTGCGGAGCGTGTTGTCGCGTCAACACTCACGGGGCTCGAGTGCGCTCGCGGTCTCGCGAGAGCGAAAGCTGCCAATCGAATCTCGGAAACGGACGAACTTGCGGCGCTCCGGTTACTCGATGTCGCCGAGTCTACCTGGGACCTACTCGACCTGGCGGGACGCGTGATCGAGGACGCGCGGGGCGCGTTTCCCGTCGAACCGGTCCGGTCGCTCGACGCCATTCATCTCGCGACGGCCCTGATGTTTCAGGAGGCGTTCGGACCGGTTGTCATGTTGTCCTTCGACGACCGCATTCGAGCAAATGCGACCGCATTGGGATTAAGCGTCGCTGGCTGATCATTCTCGCGAAGCAGGCAGCAGCGCAAGCGAAACACGGTTCACGCTATTACCGCAGCGGGCGCAGAGGCGCAGCGGTTCGCAGAGGAAAGCGTAACAACAGGTGCAGGCCCTTCGCTTCGCTCAGGGCGACAAAACAAGCGGAACCGCGCACGTCGCCCTGTAGCTAAATCTTGACGATGACGCCGCAGGCAATGCGGTTGCCGGTCGCGCCACTCGGGTCTGTTCGCTGGTCGTCCGGCAACGCATGGAGCACGATCGCGCTTCCGTCCGCATCGAGCAGCGAGTTGGGACCCGGCGACAACGTGACGCGCGAGGTCCGAACCTCGAAGTGCGACTTGCCCATGTAGTCCACCGTGATCGCTTCGAGATCGCCCGCATGCGGTCCATCGGGAACCAGCAGACCGTGCTTCTTTCCAGCAGGATTGAAGTGTCCTCCGGCGGCGGCGAACATCTGCGCGGGCACGCACGAGCCGATGGCGTGAAAGTGGATGCCATGCTGACCCGGCGTTGCGCCGCGGCTCACCTCGATCTCGAGATCCACGCCACTCGCGCCAGGCTTCTCCGTCAGCTTGACGGAGCCGATCTCGCGGCCAAGGGTGTCGAGCAGGAAGGCCTTCGCGCGAATTGCGCCGTCATTCGGAATGACAGCGGCGCGGTTGCATGCGGCGGCGCCGATCAGCGAGATCAGGCCAATCGTCGAGAGTAGCGTGCGGCTCATAGTCGTCCGGTTGGGTGCGAGTCAGCTTTCTTGTGCTTCGTACATCTCCTTCAGCGAATTTACCACATTCGGATCGGCAAGCGTGGTCGTATCGCCCAGCGCGCGCCCTTCGGCGATGTCGCGCAGCAGGCGGCGCATGATTTTCCCCGAACGCGTCTTCGGCAAATCGGCGCTGAACAGGATGTCGTCCGGCCGAGCGATCGCGCCGATCTTCAGTGCCACGAACTCGCGGAGCTCGTCACGAAGGGCGGGGGTCTGTGTGAAGCCTTCGCGCAGTGTGACGAACGCCGCAAGCGCCTGACCCTTCAGCTCGTGCGCCTTGCCCACCACGGCAGCTTCGGCGACGGCCGGATGCTCCACGAGTGCGCTCTCCACTTCCATGGTGCCGATGCGATGTCCGGCGACGTTCAGCACATCGTCGACGCGGCCGAGGATCCAGTAGTTCCCGTCGTCGTCGCGCTTGGCGCCGTCGCCGGGGAAGTAGATGTCCGGTCGTCCCGGCCACTTCGAGAAATACGTCTCGACGTAGCGGTTGTCGTCACCCCAGATGGTGCGGAGCATCGACGGCCATGGTCTCATGATCGCCAGCAGACCGCCGCCGACCGTGATCTCGTTCGCCTTCGCATCGAGCAGTGCCACCGTGAAGCCCGGCATCGGCGTGGTTGCGCTTCCCGGGGTCGTCGCCGTGATGCCCGGCAACGGAGAAATGGCGATGGCGCCCGTTTCCGTCTGCCACCACGTGTCAACGATCGGACAGCGGTTTCCTCCGATGTGCTCGCGATACCACATCCACGCTTCGGGATTGATCGGCTCACCGACGGAGCCGAGGAGCCGCAGCCGCGACAGGTCATGCTTCGCGGGCCATTGGTCGCCCCATTTCATGAAGGCGCGAATGGCCGTGGGCGCGGTATACAGAATCGTGACGCCGTGCCGCTCGCAGATCTCCCAGAAGCGATCCTTTTCCGGCCAGTCGGGTGCGCCCTCGTACATCATGCACGTCGCGCCGTTCGCGAGCGGTCCGTAGACGAGATACGAGTGTCCCGTCACCCAGCCGACATCGGCGGTGCACCAGAAGACGTCGTCCTCCTTGAGGTCGAATACGAGCTTGGTGGACGACGCCGCGCCGACGAGGTAGCCGCCCGTGGTGTGCACGATGCCCTTCGGCTTGCCCGTCGTGCCGGAGGTATACAGGATGAAAAGAGGATCTTCCGCGTCCATTACTTCGGGCTCGCACCACATCGGAGCATTGCGCATGAGGCGATGCCACCACTTGTCGCGGCCGTCGGTCATTTCCGCGCCCGCCTCGCCACTGACCGCACCGGCCCGCCGTTGCACGACGATGCAATGCTCGATCGACGGTGTCTCCTCCATCGCCTTGTCCGCATTGCGCTTGAGCGGAACGATCGAGCCGCGACGATATCCGCCGTCTGCGGTGATGAGCACCTTGCACTGGGAGTCGTTGATGCGGTCGCGCACGGATTCGGGGGAGAACCCACCGAAGATCACCGAGTGAATTGCGCCGATGCGTGCACATCCGAGCATCGCGATCGCGGCCTCGGGGATCAGCGGCAGATAGATCGCCACGCGGTCACCCCTCTTCACGCCGAGTGACTTGAGGACGTTCGCGAATTGATTGACCGCGACGTACATGTCCCAGTATGTCAGCGTGCGGCGGTCGCCGGGCTCGCCCTCGAAGACGAACGCCGCCTTGTTGCGGCGTGCGCCCTTGATGTGGCGGTCCACGCAATTGACCGACACGTTCAGCTTGCCGTTGACGAACCACTCGGCGTGGGGGGGCTTCCAGTCCAGCACCTGGGTCCACGGCGAGATCCACTCCAGCGACTTCGCCTGCTCCGCCCAATACGCCTCCGGATCGGCAGCCGCGCGCTCGTAGATCTCGGGCGTCGAGTCATTCGCCGCGGAACGGAACTCCGCGCTCGGCTCGAACTTGCGGTGCTCCTGCAGCAGGACGTCAATATCGTCGGACATGATGAGCGGCTCGTGGGAAGGCAGTAAGCGAGCATTCTGACGCGGTGCGGGCCGGGAATCAACCCATTGGACAAAGACCGTAACAACAGGCGCTGGCCCGTCACGTCGTTCAGGCGACAGAACACGCGGGATCTGGAGCCGGACTGGCGCTTTGCACAAAGCGGGCTCATGTTGGCTAGCCCCCGTTTACGCCAGCCGCGCACCCTAAGCGCTGAATCGGCGTGTTGAACGCTTTGAGCTCAGGCGGCGCCGCCTCCTCAAGCGCACGAGATGCCCCTCCCGTTTTGACTCGCCGGCAGACGCCGGCCAAGAGTCCGGTGCGAGAACACCACGGCATGGCAATCACCGAATCGCGTACCCTGCACTTCGACCTCGCACACATCACCTGCGATAGCCCGCTCACCTTCCATCAGTCGCTGAAGGACTACGCGGTCAGTGAACACACCGACGCGAGCCGCGCGGCCGCCCGGGAGGAGTATGCGTTCCTGAAGCTGATCCCGGACAAGAATCTCACGCATTTCGTCGATGTCCCGGACATCTCGCGCGACCAGCTGGTGCTCACGTACATCACGAAGCGCAAGGTCATCGGGGACCAAGAGGTCGATGCACCAATCCATCTGGGCGTGTATCTGCCCGCGATCGGCCTCGCGCATGCGGCCACCTGGATCAAGGCCAACCGCGCCCCCGGCGTGGTCGGAGGTGTGGGCGGGGTGCATCACGCGCTCGCTCGCTTCGGCGTGACGCCGGAGAGCTTCGCCGCTACCGTGGGAAGCGACGCCGACCCGGAGTTTCCGGCGCACATCAACACCCTTCAAGACGCCACCGACGCGGCGGTCGGGCTGCTGTTTCATCATCCGACGCTGATCAACCTCAACACCGACAACAGCAGCGCGATTCCCGCCTACATCATCACCCAGCACATCGTGCCCGCGGTGCAGTACGCCAATGATCTCATGGACGAGATCTTCATGGATGGTGATGGCTATCTGGTGACGAGTACCTACACTGCGGCCGATGGCACACAGGTGACGTCAACGTTGCCGAGCACCGATGTGCAGCAAGTCGTTGCGGGCTCGCTGACGATGGCAATTCGGACGTCGCAAGCGGATACACAACTCCTCGGACAGCAGTGGAACTACCAATACAGTTCCACGAGTGCGCCGTACGGAGGTACGATGCAGTCGTCGCCGTCCTCGCCGGCCCACTCCGATGTAATTGAAGTGGCGTTGGACGTGGCGCCCGGTGGGACGACGTGGGTCGCGCGCAACGTGTCGCAGACGAACGGCCTGAGCATCGGCACTCCCACCGTGACACCGCCCCCTGCCGGCGACAGCTGGTATGCGTATGGCGTGTGGTCGCAGAACGACGTCGCGCCGATGAAGCCATTCAGCGCCGCGATGCTCGCCGCGCTCCAGGGCGGCACCCTGTATCTCCAGGTCGCCGCGACCGGTACGACGGCATTCACGATGTCTGGCCAACTCGTGCTTGGAACGACGCCCGATCCCACGACGGGATTGACCACGGTTTCCGTCACCCTGGCCCCGGTTGGCACGCCGCCGGCCACGCTGCCCACGACGAGTGTCACCATGACGCTCAACTCGGGCAAGACGGGGCTGACCTACGAAATCACCGCTGACGGGTTGGGCACGTCGGCAACGTGCGGTTTCTTCACCATCACGGGCGGAGCCGCGCCGGTCGAGGTGTGTGCGCTTCCATTCAGCAACTACGGCGACTTCGGGACCATTACCGTCGATTGCACGAACACCTACCTGCGGCATCTCTCGGTGTACGTGCAGTACCTCGGCGTTGGAGGCAAGGTTCTCGCACCACCCACGAGCTGGGTCGACGGATTGCCATCGTGGCTCGTCGACACTTTCCAGTCTGATCCGACAAAGAAATTCCTCAGCGTCGTTTCGCCGGTGACGACGGTCTTCGGGATTCCCGTGCCGGCGACGCCCACGACGCTGAGCATTCCGATCTGGGAGGAAGTCAGCACGGTCAGGCTGCTGTGGGGAGGACTCGGCTGCGGCAACTACGATGCCGGGGTGTGTCCTGTCGGCATCGTGTTGACGGCGTTGTGCGAGTTGGTCATGCCGCCGTTCATGATGGTCGCTGGTGCGGCGATCACGAACTCGAAGTTCGTCGTGGGCCTGATGGCCGACAAGGAAGTCCTGTACGCCGTGTGTGCGGCCGGTGCGTTTCTGGTTTCCGGTCCGACCGCGGCGTACATCGCGCTGTCACAGGATCCGAGCGGCGCGGCAACGGGGCTAACGGAAAAGTTTGCGCCGGAACTCCTCTCGGCGACCACCTCGCTCGGGAAGTGGGTCGCGGAACAGATCGTCAAGGGCACGGCCGAAAAGGCGACGCCGTTCATCGACGTTGCGCTAGCGATCGTCAATGGCGCCGCCACGGCGGCGGAGCTCGCGATGACGATCATCGACGTGTTGGACTCACCCTTCGTCTACGAGACGGATTTCGTCTCATCGGTGGATATCGTCGTTACGCTCAACCCAGACCCGCGTTTCAACAAGTTCCCCGACTACCACGATCATTTCACCGTCACCGTGTCGTACGATGTGGGCACGACCTTGCCGACCAAGAACTTCAATCTTCCAATCACGACACAGAGCGACCCGATCACCGTGACGTTCACCGCCGTTCCCGCCGGAGGAATGGCGTGCGTGCAGGCGTTCTTCTATGCGGCGAACGACTGGCAGTCGGGACAGGGCGTGAGTGAATGGGTGTCGGTTGTGGGAGGGACGAATGGAGACGTTGCGATTGCCCTCACGATTACGACAAACGAGGTCACGCTCACCAAGAGCTCCGTGTACTACCATGTGCAGAAGCTCGCACTGGTCGACAATGTGCTGACATGGCAAGCGGCGCTGGACGCGCCACCAACGGCGACCATCAAGACCACGCCGCCGCCCTTTTTGAAACAGGGCCAGGCCGTCATGAACTACTGCGGGATCACGATGAATCAGCAGGCCGAGATGATCGGCCTTTCGTACCAGGCGAGTGGGCTGGGTCTCCCGCAGGACTTCGTGGGCTCGCAGATCTCCAACGATGCGCTCTTCATGGTGGAGAATCTCTCGCTGCTCGCGAATCCGGAGACAGGGACGAGCGTGCCGCCGGTTGCGTTCTCGGGTACGGCGGGCATGGCGTATAACATGGCGGCGGCCCAAGGTTCGACGGGCACGTCGTTCTTCCTCGACAGCAGCCCGGGAAAGTTCAACGCGACGAGCAATCCCGCCGGCGGCGTGCACGCGCGCAGCATTGTACTGACGCCCAACACGCCGCCGACCTTCGGCACAAACTCCAATTCGAGTTACGGACGCTTTCCCTCCCCACTGCTGCGTTACGTCGTTCATCCGCAGGGCATCATCTTCGGTATCAGCCTGGATACCCACAAGATCTTCATCCTGACGCTCGCCAGTGTGCCCGGTCCCGACGCGTCAGCGCCGCTGGCGACGCTCGCCTCGGGTCAGGGGTTTCGTGATGGCCTCATTTCCGGTCCGGCCGGTATCGCGGTCGCACTCGACGGACGTGTGCTGATCCTCGAGTCGCTCAACCAGCGCATCCAGGCGTTTGACACGCGCGGCAAGCCGGTGCCGTACTTCGCCGGCATTCCGAGTCCGTTGAATCCAACGCCGGGCTTGGTGCCCACGATGTTGCTCCGCTCGACGCCGAACGCCACCTATCTCGACCTCTCGGTGGAATCCTTCGGCTACATCTACGTCCTCTACTATACCGGCGACGGTTCGCAGCCGAGCGACTACGCCGTGGACATCTATCAGCCGAACGGGAAGTTCCTCGCCTCCACGCCCAATGTTGCCGCGGCGAACCTTGTCGTGGACATCCTCCGAAACATGTGGACGATGAACTACGAGACGATCCTCGATGCGCACGGCTTGCCGCAACCATCGGTGAGTCAATGGATGCCGCCGGCGCCTCCGCCTCCTCCGTCGGGGGGGAGCGTCTGATGCTCAACGAGTTCAGGTTTTACGGAAAGTGGCAAGTACGCACCGACAAGGTGGTGACCTTCACCAGCACCGACGGAAGCGGTGGCCCGGAGGGGTCTGTGTTGATCGCGTACGACGCCGGATCCGCAGGGTACAGTGGCGAGAACGTCGCGGTGCAACTGGCGTGGAATCAGCCGGGCGCGACCACGCCCGGAGACCTGTTGTACGTCTATGAGGCCGCACAGGGCGGCAACTTCGGGGTGCTTCAGGCGAGGAATTCGTTCGCAGACGGGTATGCGCCGATCTCAGTCATGTTGCTCCCAAAGGCGACAACCCCGCTGCTGAATTGCAACGGAAACTTCAACAGCGCGCTGGGATACTATCCCAACGGCGGGTTCGGGTTCGATTACACGAGCCAGCAGAAGCCAAAGGGATATACGCTCGTCGTCTATGCCGCGAGCGCGAAAGACCTTCGCGCGAAGGTCACGGCAAGCACCACCGACTACTCGTGGGTGGCGCTCAACGGTGAAGATTATTCGAAACTCGACCTGAAGGGTGCGAACTTCGCCTACGCCGACCTCACGAACACGAACCTCGGCGGATCGAATCTCGCGGGCGCTGTGTTCGAAAACGTGGTGTCGGTGTCCGGTACCACGTTGTCCGGCTGCAATCTCGCCGGCGCGAACTTCACCAACGTGACCATCAGCGGCAAGAATCTCGACGGGAGTACACTGGACGGCGCGACCGTGACGGGCGCTTCGCTGGCGGGCACGCTCTTCCAGGTGCTCAATGGGAAAGCAGCCAGTCTCCAGAACATCGATTTCACGACGGCCAAGACGATTGCCGGTGCGCAGTTTACCGGCGCAGACCTGTCGGGGTCGACGTTTAACGGGCTCGATCTCACCGGCATCGACTTCAGCGGATGTACGCTCGCGGGCACCAAGTTCGTGGGGTGCGACCTCACGAAAGCGACGTTCAACACGCTACCGACATTCTCGACAACCGACTCCGTGCTCACGGAGTTCGCGAAAGCGACGCTTCCTGCAACGCTCATTGGGCTCGATTGGTCGTATCTCGATCTCTCCTATGCGACCATCGTCAACCTTCCGCCGACGCTGACGGGACTGCAGGCCGTCTGGGCGAATCTCACAGGATTGAATCTCACCGGGCTGAAGATCCACAACGGCACGTTCGACAATGCCACGATGCAGAACGTCGTGCTCGCCAACGCCGACCTCACGGCGAGCTCGTTCAATACGACCCACTTCCAGGGAGACGACACGACGCCCTCGGCCACACTCACCAACTGCATGTTGATGGATTGCGTTTTTGACAACGCGAACCTCACGAATGTCGACCTCACGGGCGCATATCTGTACGGGGCGAACGCATCGTTGAAGGCCGCGACGATCCTGCTGGCAATCTTTGCGGACGCGTACCTCGTCGGGCTCGATTTCTCGGGAGTGGTCAACGCGGATTTCCAGGGCGTGACCTTCTCGGGGGCCTGCTTGATCAACGCCAATTTCGCGAGCTGCAACATCGCACCATATCTCGGTCGTCCGACCACGTTCGCGAATGCGTGCCTGCAGGGTGCAAATTTCACGGGGGCGACGGTCGTCGGGTGCAACCTGTTCGACGCCGCCGTTGCCAGTGCTGCGGGTTCAATCAACGTAACGATTACCCTGAGAGGCCAGCCGATCACGCAGAGCCAGGCCTACGCGCAAGCCACGCTGGGATTGCCGGCGGTCACCAACATCACCACCGTCTGTCCCAACGGGTCGAAGGGCCCGTGCACCGTTCCGCAACTCGTCGCGCCAAATCCTCCAACTGCGTGGCCCTAGACCGGCCAGAGTTAAGGAATTCACACCTGTCGGTTCGCTCACGGTGGCGCTTCCGGTCAACGGTGTCATCGTGCAGTTTCCGGCACCCAATTTCGGAGTGAATTGCAATGAAGGATCAGATGGTGCTGTCTGCCGGCGAAGTACGGCGAGTCATTTTCGCGTCGTCGCTCGGCACCGTCTTCGAATGGTACGATTTCTACCTGTACGGTTCGCTCGCTGCGATCATCAGCAAGCAGTTCTTCTCGGGCGTCACGAGCCCGACGGGCGCGTTCCTCTTCGCGCTGCTGGCCTTCGCGGCGGGTTTTGCCGTGCGACCGTTTGGCGCAGTGTTCTTCGGCCGACTCGGCGACCTGGTGGGACGGAAATACACCTTCCTGATCACCATCCTCATCATGGGCGTTTCGACGTCCGTCGTGGGATTCCTGCCGAGTTACGCGAAGATCGGCGTGGCTGCGCCGGTGCTGTTGATCCTCATGCGCCTGCTCCAGGGGCTGGCCCTGGGCGGCGAGTACGGTGGCGCCGCGACCTATGTCGCCGAGCATGCGCCAAAGGGAAAGCGCGGCGCGTACACGTCGTGGATTCAGACAACGGCAACGCTTGGACTCTTCCTGTCGCTCCTCGTCATTCTCGGCTGCCGCACGGCGCTCGGTACTGAGAAATTCGAGGCGTGGGGATGGCGTATTCCCTTTCTCGTCTCGCTGTTGCTGCTCGGCGTCTCAGTGTGGATTCGTCTCAAGCTGAACGAGTCGCCGCTCTTCCAGCAGATGAAGGCCGAAGGCAAGACGTCGAAGGCGCCGCTCACGGAATCCTTCGCGGAATGGGGCAACCTCAAGCTGGTGCTGATTGCGCTGTTCGGATTGACGGCGGGTCAGGCGGTGGTGTGGTACACGGGCCAATTCTACACCCTGTTCTTTTTGACGCAGACGTTGAAAGTAGACCCGCAGACGGCGAACCTGCTGATCGCGGGTTCACTGTTGCTCGGCACACCGTTCTTTCTCGTGTTCGGATCGCTGTCCGATCGCATCGGGAGGAAGCCGATCATCATGGGCGGCTTGCTGCTCGCCGTGCTGACGTACTTTCCGATCTTCAAGTCCATCACCCACTTCGCGAATCCGGCGCTCGAAGCCGCGCAGGGCACATCACCTGTGGCAGTGCACGCCGACCCTCTGAACTGCTCGGTGCAGTGGGATCCCGTCGGCAAGTCGAAGTTCACGCTTCCCTGTGACGTCGCGAAGGCGGCGCTGGTGAAGCGGGGGATTCCCTACACGAATACCGCCGCGACGGGCGCTGGGGCGACGGTGAGCGTGGGAGTTGTGGAGATTCCCTCGTACGATGCGTCGGCGGCAAACGCGAAGGAATCGGCGACGGCATTCGATGCCGCGCTCGGGAAAGCATTGGCGGATGCCAAGTATCCCGTGAAGGCCGACTCCGCGGCGATGAACATTCCGATGGTCCTCGTGCTGCTCACGATCCTCGTGCTGTACGTGACGATGGTCTACGGTCCTATCGCGGCAATGCTCGTGGAGATGTTCCCGACGAAGATTCGTTACACGTCCATGTCGCTTCCGTACCACATCGGGAACGGCTGGTTTGGCGGATTCTTGCCAACGACGGCGTTTGCGATTGTTGCGGCGAAGGGGGACATCTACTCGGGTTTGTGGTACCCGGTGATCATCGCCGCGCTCACGCTCGTGGTCGGGACGATATTCGTCAAAGAGACGAAGGATGTGGATATTTAGAGGACAGAACTACCGACGGCATCGCGTTCGGTCTGGCGACATCAGAAGTTCAGAGGGATAGGTGCTCAGCCCTCAGCCGCAGCCGACAGATTGTCAGGTGCTCGGTGCAGTGCGCTCATTCCGCCTCTCCCCCTGAGAATCTGTTAGCTGTGGCTGACTACTGAGCACCAGAATCCCTGAAATCTGCACCGTTTTCCGCGCTACTTCTTGTCGAGATAGCGCACCAACCCATCAACCGTCATGCGCGATGGCGTCGCCAGCTCATACGCCCGCGCGAGATCCGGATCGAGCACCTGGCTCGCGATATCCGCGCTGGAGCGCACGTGTAAGTCCTCCGCCATGCGCTCTGGCGTCTCGCCGAGTTCCACGCGGCGTCGCACCCATGCCGTCCAATCGTCAAGCCGGTAGAGCAGCTCGTCGAGGTGCCGCTCCGCGTCGGTGAACCGCCCGAAGTGCGTGAGGTCGAGTGCGCGGGGCTTCAGTGCCTTCAAGCGGCTCACGCTCGCGTGCCATGCCTCGACGTCGATATCCGGCGGCGGAGTCGGCGGGCGAACGTACGATGCCCCCTCGAGTCGAACGCCTCCGACGTCACCGGTGAAAACCGATCCGACATCGGGATCGTGAAACGCAATGTGGTGCGACGCGTGTCCCGGGGTGTGCAGCGCTACAAGCGTTCGGTCTCCGCATGTGACCTCGTCGCCGTCATTGAGGATCGTCACCCGATCGGCCGGACATGGCTCGAATGCACCCCACAGTGCGTCCATTCGCTCGGCATAGATCCGCGTGGCGCTCCGCAGCAGCTTCGACGGATCGATCATGTGCGGCGCGCCGAGCGGATGAACGAAGAGCCGAGCGTCCGGGAGGCGCCGGAGCAGGGAACCCGCAGCGCCGGCGTGATCGAGGTGAATGTGGGTGACGAGCAACTGCGTGATCTCATCGAGTCGAGCGCCCGCGGCCAGCACGCCCTGCTCGAGTGCGTCGAGCGTGGAGCTCGGACCGGTCTCCACAAGAGTGTGTCCGTGAAGGCCCACGACGAGAAATGCCGCAACGGTCTGCGGCGAATCCTGGAAGTTCAGATCCAGGCGCCAGAGATCGGGCTCCAGCTGCTCAGCGGTGACGAGGTTCATGCGCTCCTGTAGGTGTTTTTCCCTCTCGTGAAAGTATCCAGCGGCGTATCTTTCCGGGATGGATCGCGCGGCACTCGAGTCCTCAGCAGATGGTTCCGTCGTCGAGGCGGTGGCGCTCTCGCGCTCGTTCGGCGGGCGTCGCGCCGTGGAGGATGTCAGCTTCTCATTGGCGGCGGGTGAGTGCCTCTCATTGTTCGGTCCAAATGGCGCCGGCAAGACGACATTGCTTCGCATTTTGGCCGGGCTGCTGCGCCCAACTGCGGGAAGATGCCACGTCGCTGGAATAGCGTTACGAGATGGGCCGTCCGGCCGCTCGCGCGTTGGACTGGTATCGCACGCGAGCATGCTCTATAGCGCACTCACGGCACGAGAGAACCTCGAGTTCACGGCACGACTGTATGGACTCGCCGATCCACCGGCCGCAGCGCGAAGCGCGTTGGAAGCAATGCGCGTACTCGATCGCGCGGAAACGCCGGTGCGCTCCCTCAGCCGAGGGCTTCAGCAACGCGTCTCGATTGCGCGCGCAATGGTGCATTCGCCGCAGCTGTTGCTCTGCGACGAGCCATATACGGGTCTCGACGAGGTCGGAAGTGTGGCGCTGACCGAAGCGCTCACGGTTCGCCGTGAGATGGGCGCGGCGCTTGTCGTCGTCACGCACAACCTGAACGAGGGCCTCGCGCTCGCGACGCACACGGCAATCATGCGCCGAGGACGATTCGTTCGGTACGAGTCCCGAGCGGACGTCGATGCGACGTCGTACGCGAGTGCGTATCGCGAACTGGCGACGCTCGATGCGTGAGGTGGGCCATGTCACCCCGAGCGACGTCGAGGGGTCTGCACCTTTCCCCCGCATCCCAGGAATGCTCTCTGCAGCCTGGTTGATTGCCCGCAAAGACCTCGAGATCGAGTTCAGGACGCGTACCGCGTTCTTTTCGTCGCTTGTATTTGCGCTGCTTGGCATTACGACGTTCTACTTCGCTTGGGATCCCACCGCGGTCTCGGCGATCGACCTCGCGCCCGGCGTACTCTGGGTCATCTTCACGTTCAGTGGGTTGCTCGGTCTTCAACGATCGTTTGGCGTCGAACAGGCCGATCGTGCAATGGACGCACTGCTGGCCGCACCAGTCGACCGCGAGGCGATTTACCTCGGCAAGGCCCTTGCGAACCTGATCTTCGTTTCCGCGGTGCAGCTGATCGCGCTGCCGGCCGTCGCGCTGTTCTACAATGTCCCAATGGGGCGCGTCGCACTGCCACTGGCCGCGCTGGCGTTGCTCGCAGCGATCGGGCTCGTTGCGGTCGGAACGCTGTTCGCGAGCCTCGCCGTCAATACGCGTCTCGCCGAACTGCTCCTGCCGATGTTGAGCCTGCCCTTCTTTCTGCCGATCGTCATGTCGGCGGCGGGGACAACATCGCGATTGCTCGCGGGGCGTCCCGCGTCCGAGGCATGGCCGTGGCTTCGCATTCTCATCGGCTTCGACATCGTGTTCGTTGTCGCCTGCACGCTCGTGTTTCCATATACACTCGAAGAATGACTACTCAGACCGAACACGCCGATACCCGACCAGAGGGCCGCGACTGGCTGCTGCTCGCCGGATTCGTCGCCGTCGCTGCCACGTATGTTCGGGCGCTGATGTTCACGCCACCAGAAGCCATTCAGGGGCCTGCGCAGCGCATTCTCTATGTGCACGCCGCCTCGGCGTTCGTTGCGTTGTATCTCGCGTTCGCTCTGATGTCGTTGACGAGCGCGCTCTACTTGTGGCTCAAGGACGAGAAGCTCGATCGCGTCGCTGAGAGCGCGGCGGAGGTCGGCCTCGCGTACACGACCGTCGTGCTGATTACCGGGCCGCTCTGGGGCAAGCCGATCTGGGGTGCGTGGTGGGCGTGGGATGCGCGGCTGACGCTCACGCTCTTTCTGTGGTTCCTCATCGTCGGCTATCTCATCCTTCGCGGTGCGATCGAAGAACGCGGGATGCGCGCGCGCTATTCCGCGGTCGTCGCGCTGCTGGCAGGCCTGCTGGTGCCGTTCATTCATCTCAGCGTCTACCTGTTTCGCACGATGCACCCGATGCCGATTCTGCTGAAGCCGAGCGCGCCGTCGATGCCGGGAGAGATGCAGGTGACGTTCTTCATGAGCTTCGTGAGCTTTTCGCTGTTGTTCGCCGGACTGCTCCGCGCGCGGTATCGGTTAGCCACGCTTCGAGATCTCATCGACGCACAAGAGGAGGCCCGCTGATGCCGGACAATGGCATTTACGCGACGATCACGTATGTCGCCGCTGCGGTTGTGTATACCGCCTATATGATCACGATACGCGTGCGGACGAAGCGGCTCGAGGAGCGTTTACGCGAGAATGAGGTGCGCGACGGACAGGGATAGACGGAGGTGCAGGCCCTTCGCTACGCTCAGGGCGACAAAACGAGCGTTTCCGCACGACTTCCTGTCGTTTGTCCCTTGTCCCCTGTCAGTGTCCATTCACGTCGTCCTCGTTCATCCTGAGATCCATTGGAACACTGGTAACGCCGGCCGATCGTGCCTGGCGGCCGGAGCGACGCTGCATCTCATCAAGCCGCTCGGATTCTCGCTCGACGAGCGCGAAGTCAAACGCGCGGGACTCGACTATTGGGAGCATGTGGACCTTTGCGTGTGGGAGAGTTGGGCCGAGTTCGAGAACGAGATGCCGCGCCTCGGAGAGCCGTGGTTCTTCTCGACCAAAGGCACGCGCGTGTTGTGGGACGTTCCACTCGGCGGGTCGGACGTGGTGCTTGTGTTCGGTCGCGAAACCGGAGGGCTGCCGAAGAGTCTGTACGAGCGCTACGCTGATCGTCTCGTCGCGATGCCCATTCTCTCGCCGCATGTTCGGTCGCTCAACCTGTCGACGTCGGTCGGCATTGCGTTGTACGAGACCTTACGCCAGCAAAGGACTTGATGCTTTCCTTCGCCGCATGGTTGGCGCTCGTGGTGGGTGGTGCCAACGTCGTCGGGATGTCATTGCCTGACGGCGCTAAGGGGCGCGCATCTGTTGACGCAACGTTTGGTGCTGGCCAACACTCTTCTGACGGCCATTTCTACCTTAAGGATGCGGTGAACACCGTGGACGTCACCGTGGCTTGGCACACGGGCGCGACCGCGCTCGTTTCGCCGGCCTTTGCCCTAACGGTTGGAGACCAGGGTCATAACGGCGGTCAGGATTCCATCTGCCGCACCAATCCCGAGGGCGGGTGCCTGGACTACTTCCCCCACTGGATACACTATGCACTCGTCGGTGGCATAGATGTTCGCGAGAGCGGTGGATCTCTTCGCCTGATGGCGGGGCCGGCGCTGTTCGCAGGTAACAGGAGCTTTGCATTCGGAGGGCAGGCGCAACTGGATGCTGCGTCGCCGCCGGTGTCACATATGGCGCTCCAGATTTCCGTGCGCGGGAGTGCGGTCGCGCGAGGGCGAGAGAGCTTCCGGCTCGGTTCACTCGACGTCGGGATTCGGATACAATAGCACGCTCACGTTAGTGGAGGACCAATGCTTCCATTCGGTGCGTGGCTTGTTCTCGTTCTGGGTGGCGTTACCGTCGTTGTTCCTGCCATATCGGACGTCTCCGGGGGGCGTCTCTCCGTCGATGTAGCGCTTGGAGATGGGAGGCACACCGGCGGCGGCGGCTTCTACCGCGACGATCCGCACTTGTCCACGGACGCTACGATTGCGTGGCGGGTCAATGCATCGCGCGGGTTCGCGCCGGCCGCCAGCGTGACCGTCGGTTGGCAAGGGTACTCGCCGGGCACGAATGTTGTCTGCCATCCGAGTCCCGTCGGAGGCTGCCTGGATCATTTCCC
The DNA here is from genome assembly GCA_040389905.1 of Gemmatimonadota bacterium. Taxonomy (GTDB): domain Bacteria; phylum Gemmatimonadota; class Gemmatimonadetes; order Gemmatimonadales; family Gemmatimonadaceae; genus AG11. The sequence goes on from JAZJZK010000023.1 coordinate 194,554, forward strand.
GGACTATGCCCACGTCGCGGTAGTCGCGGGCGGAGATCTCCGCGGGCGAGCTGGCGACTCCCACGGCGTTCCACGTCGCCCTCGAGCTTTCTGCGCGGGGAAGCGCGGTCGCACGTGGTCGTCGTGAGAGCTTCCAACTCAGTTCACTCGGCGTGGGGCTGCGTATTCAGTGATGAGTGGAGGCGACCGGAGCGTAATCGCCCGACTGTCGCAACGCGCGTTAGGTAGGTAGCGGTGCAGCTCCCGTCGAGCTGCCCCTGCGTAAGACGAGGCGTCGCGGGAAAACATGCATTGCATTCGGGTCGAGGCTGAGCCGCATGCGCTAGCCAGGGTGTTTCAGCCGGACGGCAGCGTCTGCTCGAACGCGAGCGCGGCAAGTGTGGCCACTGGCACACTGTCATTGTAGGGGCGTGGTCGATGTACTTGGGAGAAAGGCAGAGTCCGCCCCTTTCTTTCGCAAGGGACCGCATGTTCTCGAGCGTATCCTTGCGCGACATGGCGCCGAGTCGAGGTTGTCGGCGATCACTATACCCTTGCCGTCGCGGTACACCTGCTCGGTGAGTTCGACTTGGGCGAGTCTATCGTCGAGTTGTCTGGCGCCGATAGAAGTGAAGGCCGCGCATGTACGACTTCGCGCTCCCAAGTGCCGCGGTCCAGTGAACAACCTGCCGCAGTCCAGTGAACAATATGCCGCGGTCCAGTGAACAACATCTCGCGGTCCAGTGAACCCCATGCCGCAGTCCAGTGAACACCATGCCGCGGTCCAGTGAACAACATCTCCCGGTCCAGTGAACACGATGCGGCAGTCCAGTGAACAACATCTCGCGGTCAAGTGCACACCATATCACTTGCCGGTGAACAGGCCTTGGAGGCGCACATAGCCCAGGTTAGCCGGCGGGTTAGTCACCCTCCGCGACGTGGTGCGTGGGTTCCCTACCGTCCCGCTAATGTCGCCGCGTCGGCATCGCCTCCATGTCGGCCGATGGGACTATCGTGGCCGTTACGTGGTGAGCCACTCATTCCCTTGACCACGCAACATTCACCCGCGGTACAGTGTGAGTGCAGAGCGGTAACGCTCGTCAAGTGCGTCCGCTCACCGCGAACGCTGGCCTCCAATCGTTTTCTGTATGCTTGAACCTTACCCCGGCGCTGAATAACGGAAGTCGCGCGCCTCCGCTGGACTCGTATTGGTGTCAGCGTGCCGATTGCGAGGCGATTGCGAATCGCGTCAACGGACTCGCCATACGCTCGACCGGTCGGTCGCCAACCAACGCAACGGGGCAATTGCGGATCGATCCCGCCTTGACGATGCTGAGGCGGTGCTCCGCCTCGGCCGCCCGCAGCGCGCTGAGATTGCGAATGGTGTTCGCGGCATAGGCCGCATCGACGCTGACGCGATGCACGTCCCACAGGTCGAGCGACGGCGTCGCACCATCTGGCACGACGTCCACCACATTTCGCTGGCCCTCCACGCTGGCGGGCTCGGCGTTTGAAGCTGCAGGCCTGAAAAAAGGGAAGATCGGTGCGGGCGTGAGCGCGCCGACGCCGAAGTCGAAGTAGGCGACCGCAGTGCCATCGAACCAACCGTGCTGCGTGCCAGCCTTTTCCTTGCCCTCGAGCCACGATCCGCGCGGGACGATTGGGAGATTGAGCGTCGCGCCTGCATCGCGCAGCACAGCGCGCTTCTGTGCAACGAGTCGCGTGATCTGATCGACCGATCGAAGCTCGTTTGGATGAACGTGGTCGGCGACGATGACATAGTGCAGCCGCCACATACTCGTGTACCCATCCAACTCCGGCACCGTGGAGAACACTGGTGCCTGGGCGCGGAGCGGCACCGGATCGCCGCCCGGCGCGAATCCGTGGATCGGCCAGTACACGTCGGCCACACCCTGCGCGACGGGGCCGAAGTCGTAATACCGTATGGCCGTGTCGCGAAACCAGCCGGGACGGTAGTCGAACTGCTGCGCGAACCGGGGGCCGAGGTCGGCGAGTGCGGAGGCGACGCGTTCGCGGTCGGTCGCCTGTGCATGCGCGGTCGCGGCGAGCGACAGCACTACGAGGCATCCCATCACGCGCGAACGGATCATCTGAGCACCCTCGGCTGAACGCCGCTGTCACCCCGAGCGAAGGCGAGGGGTCAATTGGACTACTGGATCGGCGGCCAGACGTCAACTGGTCGTCAATCCTGGACCGGCACCACCCTTCGAGAGGTAACCGGTGTCAAATTACAGCGGCCGGCGGACGCTCGCCGGGCCACCCATTTCTCGCTGTCGACCCCCACCGGCAATTCTTTCCCGAACATGACTGACCCCAATCGCACATCGCGCCTCGGCCGCAGCGCAATCCTGCTGCTCGCCGTGGCAATGTTGTCTGCCACCGCCGGCGCGCAAGAGCCTGCGCGTTCCGTTCAACTGAAGGCCCCCACTGGGAAGAGCACGAAGGGGCCACTCCCCCTCAAGTACGTGGGTCCGAAAACGGTTCCCGCCATCACGGCCGGCGACCTGATGACGCGTCTCTACAAGTTCGCGGATGATTCCATGATGGGCCGCGCCGCCGGTACGCCATGGAACGACATCGGCACCGCGTACATCGCGTCCGAGTTCAAGCGACTCGGCCTCAAGCCGGCGGGGGATAGCGGTACCTATTTCCAGCATCCGCTCGTCCGTCGCGAAATCGCCGAGGGTTCGGTTCGTATCGGCGACCGCGTGCTCGAAGCGTGGAAGGATTTTGCCCCGCGCGATCAGGGCTCCGGCGCGAAGGAGTTCGATGGTGCACTCACCATTTTCGGCGGCGTTGTCGGTGATACGAGTACCTACCTGCCGGCGGATGCGGTTGCGGGCAAGGTCGTGGTGCTCCGCCTGCCCGAGGTGATGAAGAACAACCCGAACGCCCTGAACATCAACCGCGTCGCCGTGTCGCGTCGCTACAGTCCAGCCTCGGCGATCGTCGTCGCGCTGCCGGTTGGCATGAACCCGGCCACGCTGCGCACCGGTGGGGTCACGATGAAGACGGAAGACGTCGCGGCACCGACGCCATCGTGGGCCTACTTCACGCCAGCCGACATCAACGCGCTCCTTGGCGCGAATGCCGATTCCGTCCAGGCCGGTTTTACCGGCTTGGCGCTCCGAGGAAAGATCAAATTCGTCAGCAACCCAGCGCCGGGCCGCAACGTCGTCGCCATCCTGCCGGGATCTGATCCCAAGCTCAAGGGGGAGTTCGTCGCGATCGGTGCACACAACGATCACGTCGGCTTCAACAACCGGCCTGTCGATCACGATTCGGTAAAGGCCGTGATGATGCACGCGGCACCGCAGGGTGCGGACAGCCCGCCCGCGAGGCCTACAGAACAGCAATGGGCGGCCATTCGGGTCACCATCGATTCGCTTCGCAAGCTGCATCCGTCACGCGTCGATTCCATCTACAATGGCGCGGATGACGACGGTTCGGGTTCGATGACGCTCGTTGAAATTGCCGAGGCGCTCGCGGGGCAGAAGGTTGCGCCGAAACGGTCGATTCTGTTCGTGTCACACGTGGCTGAGGAACTCGGGTTGTTCGGGGCGCGCTTCTTCAACGATCATCCGACCGTCGCGCGCGATTCGGTCGTGGCGCAGTTGAACATCGACATGGTCGGCCGGGGTGGCGCGAACGACGTAACGGGTGAGGGGCTCAGCGGCGACCTGCTCAAGGGTGGGCCTGGCTACCTCCAGCTCATCGGTAGCCGTCGTCTCTCGACCGAGCTCGGTGACCTCGTCGAGTCCGTGAACAAGACGAAGAAGCTTGGCATCAACTTCGACTATGCGCTCGACGCGAACGGCCATCCGCAGAACATCTATTGCCGCAGCGATCACTACGAGTATGCGCGGAACGGCATCCCGATCACCTTCTTCACGACGGGCGGTCACGCCGACTACCATCAGGTGACGGATGAGCCGCAGTACATCAACTATGACGGGATGGCGAAGATTGCGACGTTGATCTACGAGACGGCGAAAACCGTCGCCGGGCTCGATCATCGCGTGGTCGTCGACAAGCCGAAGCCAGATCCGAACGGGACGTGTAAGCAGTAGGGAACCAGCCGGCTACTTCTGCGCCGCCCGCCCCTGACCGAGCGTGAACGTTTTGCGAGCCAACACTCCTTCGTCGAACGAATCCGTCATCGATTGGCTGCTCGACAGTGATCCGTCGATCCGCTGGCACGTCATGCGCGATCTTACCGACACTCCCACTCGAGTGGTCGCGGCGGAGCGGTCGCGTGTGGCGTTGGAAGGATGGGGCCGGCGGCTCGTCGATCAACAACGCAGAAATGGCCAATGGGGAGACGGCGTTACGGTGCCCTTCTGGTGGTCGAACCTCTACACGCTCGTGTTCTTGCGCGACGTAGGGATCGACCCAACGAGTGCAACGGCGCGCGGCGTCATCGATCGCGTTCGCCGGAACGTCACGTGGGGACCAGAGTTCGGACACTCACCGTTCTTCGAAGGTGAAGTCGAGCCGTGTATCAACGGCCGTGTCGTCGCGCTCGGCGCGTACTTCGGCGAGCGCAGTGACCGTCTCGTGGATCGACTCCTGGGCGAACAGCTCACCGATGGCGGCTGGAACTGCGAGGCGGAGCGCGGCTCGGTGCGCTCGTCGTTTCACACTACGATTTGTGTGCTCGAAGGATTGCTCGCGTACGAACAGGCGTTCGGCGCATCGTCTGCTGTGACGGGCGCCCGGGTCAAGGCGCACGAGTATCTCCTCGAGCGTCGCTTGCTCAGGCGGATGTCCACCGGAGCACTCATCCAACCGGCGTGGAAGGAACTCGCCTTTCCGCCGCTCTGGCACTATGACGTGCTGCGTGCACTCGACTATTTGCGTGACGCGAACGTGGAGCCGGATGCACGCGTCGACGAGGCCGTCGCGACCCTGCGGGAGCGACGTCAGGAAGACGGGCGTTGGGTGCTCGACGTGCAGCATCGCAACACGCTCCACGAGGAGTTCGCTGGGCGCGTTGGCGCGCCGAATCGATGGATCACGTTCCGCGCGCTGCGAGTGCTGGCCTGGTACGCTCGGGGGAATAGCGACAGGTAAGAACGCAGGGAACGGCGATCATGTCGTCCCTGTGCCAGCCCAAGGCTCCGTGAATGATCAGTAATGCGATGAGGACGAACACAGCCGAGACGATGATCGGGATCCAGAGGGCGGAAAGTCCAACCATGAGAACGGCCTCCAAGAATGGTGGGAAGGGAGCGGTCACCGGTCGGTCAACGGCCCAGCTTCGCCCTCAAGAACCCGACCGTCTTCGGCCATGCCTGAGCGGCCGCGGCCGCGTTCGCGGGCGAGCCATCCTGGCCGCGAAGAAAGCCGTGTCCCGCGCCGTCGAATATCTGGTACTCATACGACTTGCCGAGCCGCTTCATCGTTGAGTCGGTCGCAGGTACCGTGGACGTGATGCGCGCATCACTGCCGCCGTACAAGCCGAGAACCGGTGCCTTGATTGCCGCTATTTGCTCCGCCGTCGGAGGGGAGCCGTAATACACGACGGACGCGCCGAGCGACGGAGCATGCGTCGCGTGGAGGAACGACCGTCCACCACCCCAACAGAAGCCGATGATGCCGTACTTCGGCTGTGCGGACGGCAGTGCCATCGCGTAGTTGGCAACGGCGTCGATCGCGCGATTCGCGATCTCCGGTGTGACCCGACCGATCGCGGCGCGGCCGGCGTCAGCCGCGGGATCTGCCTTGAGGTCTCCCGTGCGGAACATCGTCGTGAGGTCGGGCGCAATGCCGATGAAGCCATCCGCGGCCAGTTGATCTGCCACGGAACGCGTCCAGGTATTGATGCCGGTGTTTTCATGAATGGCGATCACCACCGGCGCCTTGTCGCTCCGCTGCGGATAGACGACCCACGCCATCACGCTGTCGGTAGCGCCGACTTTGATCGCAACCCACTCCGCGTGGCGCGGCGACTTCGCGATGCGCTCGGCGGCTGTGGTCCCTGAGGCCGGAATCGTATCGGATAACGGGATATGTACCGAAGACACGGCATGAGCAGGCGTGTCATGGTTGGCATGCTCGTCGAACGCCGCGACGGGGCGGACATTGCCGGCAGCGTAGCCAATGGCGCCTGCGACGACGGCGGCCGAGATTCCGAGGACAGCGCGCATTTCCTACTCCTTGTTCTGGGTTGCCAATCAACAGGCGTGCGTGATTGCTTACGCGGGAGGCGACATGAACGATGCGCGAGAGACGCAGAGAAACCAATATGACAGCTGCTGATTTCCGCCGCGCGGTACTCAACTTCCCGGAAGTCATCGAGGGCTCGCACATGGGTCACGCAGACTTTCGCGTCGGCGGCAAGATCATCGCGACACTGGGCTATCCCAATGCACGATGTGCCGTTGTGATGCTGCCTCCGCACGACCAGGACCTCCTGGTGCGAGACCATCCGCAGGCGTTCACGCCGGCGGCGGGGAAATGGGGCGCGTCCGGAAGCACGAACATTCTGCTCGATGCAGCGAGCGTGGAGACGGTTACCATGGCACTCGAGGCGGCGTGGCGAAAGCGGGCGCCGAAGCGACTCGTCAGATGAAACAATCGATCGTCCACGTCGCGCTGGTCGTACGAGATTACGACGAAGCGATTCAGTTCTATTGCGAGAAGCTCGGCTTCACGGTAATCGAGGACACCTATCAACCGTTGCAAGACAAACGCTGGGTGTTGATTGCGCCTCCAGGGTCTGGTGGAACGGCCCTGTTACTCGCCAGGGCGTCGACTGCGGAGCAGGAGACGTTCATCGGGAACCAGGCGGGAGGACGCGTTTTTCTCTTTCTCGCCACCGATGATTTCTGGCGCGACTACGATCGGATGGTCTCGCTTGGTGTGACGTTCGTCAGGCCACCGAAGGTTGAGTCGTACGGCACGGTTGCAGTTTTTGAGGACCTCTACGGCACGCGATGGGATTTGCTGGAGTGGAGCCGGCCGCAGGCCTGAGCGCTGCCGCGAGCGCGTGAGGTCTCCTGCGCCATTGACGAGGCAACCACGCAAACGCACAATCAGAGTCAACTCTCGCACGGAGGATCCTATGCGCATGCTTCACGATCCCGCCATTCGCAGTTCTCTCGAAGAGCGCCTCAAGGCACTGAGCCCGGACGCGCCGCGTAAGTGGGGAAGCATGACGCCGGACCAGATGCTCTGGCACCTGAACCAGTTTCTCGAATTCGCGCTCGGCAAAGGTGAGCGGCGCGAGGGGAAACGGCCGCCGATTCCGCTGCCGATCATGCGCTTCCTCCTGCTCAACATGCCATGGCCGAAGAGCGCACCGACGCATCCCGGCGCACTGGCGAAGGATCGATACGATTTCGCCGCGGAGCGCGAACGTTGCCTGGCATTGATCGACAGCTTCGTGAGGCGTCCGCTCGATGGACCATGGCCGGTCGACGCGGCGTTTGGCGAGGTGACGGGACTCTTCACGAGCAGGCTTCAGGCAAAGCACCTCGACCATCACCTTCGGCAATTCAACGCATAGCGGGATGGTTCTGAAGGCTGTGACGCGGAACAGCATCGTCGAGTCGAATCAAGATGACCCATGGGATGCCGATGATTCGTCGAATGTCCGTGTTGGCTGTGTCGTGCGCGATGATCGGATGCTCCGTCACGACGACAGAGCGCGTGGTGGACGTGCCGTCCGCCGAAACGTTCGCGGGGACGTGGCGCTCGGTGACGCCGTCGCTCGAATTCATTCAACTGTCCGTCTCGCCGAAATCCAGCGAGATGGGCGTCTTGGCAGCGCGCCTGACCTTCTCCGGCGTGGCGTGGGAGGGCGCCGGGCGGATCGACGGAGATTCGCTGGTTGCCGGGATGTCGATCTCTGGCGTTGTGGCATCGAGCGGTGTGATGGTCGCACGCGCTCGCGATGCGCAAACGTTGGTCCTCCAACTGCGCCCGTCGACTGCTGCTGCCCTCGACTTGACCCTCGTTCGGCAATAGAGCAGGCCCCGCGCAGGGGAGAACGCCGAGCGTGTGTCTGATTCGTGACACTTCACCTTCAACGAATCGGTTTTACGACACATGCTGCTCCTCGATCCTCGCCACGCACACGATGACGACCATGACGATCACGGGGGACTCCACCGTGACCTGCACCAAACCGGCGCGGCCATGGATCGCCGCAGCATGCTTCGGATTGCGGCACGATTCGGCGCGGCACTGAGCGCGATACAGGTCATCGGATGCGGAGGCGCCGAGACGGTGCTTGGCACCGATGCAACTGCCACGGTCAGCTCGACGTGTCCTACTCGCGTACCTTCAGAAACCGAGGGCCCGTACCCGGGCGACGGCTCCAATGGGCCGAACGTACTGAGTTCCACGGGAATCGTGCGGAGCGACATCCGGACGAGCTTCGCGGGGCTGTCGGGAACGGCGACCGGCGTTCCACTGAACATCCGCCTCACGCTCGTCTCGGCATCGACGTGCGCGCCGCTCGCCGGATATGCCGTGTATCTCTGGCATTGCGATCGCGCAGGCAATTACTCGCTCTATTCGAGCGGCTTCACCAACCAGAACTATCTCCGTGGCGTCCAGGCTGCCGATTCGAATGGCGTCGTGACGTTCCAGTCGATCTATCCCGGCTGCTACTCCGGTCGCTGGCCGCATATCCACTTCGAAGTGTACCGGAGCCTCGCGCAGGCGACAGCGGTGTCGAACAAGATCGCCACATCGCAGATCGCGCTGCCGTTGACGGCGAACACACTCGTCTACGCAGCGTCGGGGTATGAGGCGAGCGTCACGAATCAGTCGCGAATCACGCTGGCATCGGACAATGTGTTCAGCGACGGCGCATCGTTGGAGTTGGCGACGATCACTGGCGATGTAAGCAGTGGGATGACTGCGGCGTTGACGGTGGGAATCTGAGGACCATTGCTGATTGATTCGTATTGTTTCCGGCGCATCCGTGTAGTCCGTTCCTGGAGCCGGGTATCGGCACGCTTACTTCGTCCAGGCCGGAAACGCCGCCAGCTTCGACGCATCGCGCGCATCGTGCTGGATGACCACCGTCGCCTTCATGTTCGCGGCGATCTTCTTGAAGCGATCCAGCGATGCGAGCGTGGCCGCGCGATCTGTGTTGAAGGTCGGCACGCCACCCGCGTCGTAGTTCTCGTGAAAGTGCGCGAGGTCGCCAGTGATCAGCACATTCCCACTGTCCTTCAACTTGACGAGCAGGCTGTGATGACCGGGCGTATGTCCCGGCGTGTTCAGCATGATGACCGTACCGTCGCCAAACACGTCCTTGTCACCAGCGAGCGGTTCGACCTTTCCACCACCGCTGATCCAGCTAGCGAATGGCGCGGGGTTCGCAACGCCGGCTGACTTGGGATCGTTCAGCAGGTCCCAGTCTCCCTTTCCAATCAGAAGCGTCGACTGCGGGAGCGTGCTCACCTGTCCGACGTGATCGCCGTGATAGTGGCTGATCCCGACGAACTTGACCTGCGCCGGCGTGATCTTCGACTGCGCCAATAAGTCGACGATGCTGGTTTTGGGAGCAGTGGCCGTCGTGCCGGCGGGGTTGCCGGTATCCCACACCATGTAGTCGTCGCCATGCTTGATGACATAGCAGCTGAACGTCAGCTGAACTTTCAACCCGCTGTACGCATACGTGTCGGAGAACCGAAGCCCGACATCGGTCGGCGCGGCGTTCGTGCCGCACTCCATTCGCGCGATCGAGACCGCTGCAGGTGTCGGCATTTGTGCCGCCGCCGAGTTCGTGGCGCTGGAAACGACGCAAACAACAAGAGCGACGGTGATGAGGATGCGTTTCATCGCGCCACCGATGACCGACGCAGCATCCAACCGTACAGCCAAAATATCGCTCCCGCAAAACCAAACAAACCGAGCCATCGCGCCAACACGAAATCCTCGGCGACGAGTCCGATGGGCGCGTCCTTGGCAAATGCGACAATGAGTCCGGCGTTGAGCACACCCCACAGACTCTCGCCGACGATCAAGCCAGACGCCACCAGCGTGCCCAGTCGCTCGGCGCGCTCGGGATTGGGTGTCATGCGTGCCCGTTTGTCGTACCAGGTCGAGAGCAACGCGCCGATGACCACCGCGAACGTTGCCGACATTGGCAGATAGATGCCGATGCCCACCGCCATCGGGGGAATGCGCAGCTTCTTCAACGCGCCGAGCGTGGTGTCGAGCAGAATGAGGCCGACGCCGACGAGCGCGCCGATGCCGATCATCTTCCATTCGAGGCTTCCGCCAATCACACCCTGCGCAAGGGCGGAGATGAGCGTCGCCTGTGGAGCCGGGAGCGGATTCGGCGCGAGGACGCCGACATTCGGCGCGCCCGCGAATCCGTAGGCCTTGGCGAGCAGGTTGAGCACCGGGGGAATGACCGCAGCACCGGCGACGACGCCGACGATGAGCGCGATCTGTTGCCGCATCGGCGAGGCGCCGACCAACTGGCCGGTCTTCAGGTCCTGAAGGTTGTCGTTGGAGATCGTCGCGCAGGCAAACACGATCGCGGTGACGAAGAGTGCAAAGGCGACCAGTGCCGGCCGCGTCTCCGGCGTCGGCGCCACGGCGACGATGATCGTCGATGCGCAGATGACGATGGACAGAATGCCGACGCCCGAGATCGGGCTGTTCGAGGCGCCGATGAGCCCCGCCATGTAGCCGCAGATGCCGGCAATGAGAAAGCCGACCAGGAGCACGAATGGAACGGCGATCAGCGTCAGTGTCAGTGCGCTGGAGGCCAGCGCCGTCGTCGATTGCGCGAAGGTGAATGCGAGCCACGCGGTGATGATGAGGCAGACCGCGGTGAGCGCGTAAATCCACATGGGGGAGAGATCCCGATCGGTATCATCACTCGTCGCCACCGCGCGAGATGCGGCAAGCGTGCTCACGAGTCCACCGAGGACTGGCTTGGCGAGCTTGGCGAGGGTGTAGATCGAGGCGACGGCAATGGCACCGGCGCCGATGAAGCGGACCTGCGTGCGCCAGATCCCCATGGTGTGCGCCGTGAGTGTCACACCGTCGGCGATTGGCTGCATCGACGTGAGAATCGGGACCGCGACCGCCCACGCGATAATGAGTCCGGTCAGCATCGCCATGCCGACTGAGAGGCCAACGAGATGCCCCGCGCCCAGCAACGCGAGCGACCAAGCGATCTGATACCCGCTGGAGGACGCTCCGCCAACCCGGAAGACGCCGGCGATTTCCACTGCGGCGACGCGTGTCGCACCGATGATGGCCAACCCGGCCGACGCGAGCGTGCCGTAGATGACGGCGACGAGACCTTCTCTCGCTTCACCCGTGTCGTCGGCGGCATCACCGCGCACGCCGGAGCCGACCTTGAGCACCTCGGCGGCGGCGACGCCTTCCGGATAGGGCAGGTCGGAGTTCGTAACGAGCGCGCGCCTGAGTGGGATCGTGAACAGCACGCCGAGCACACCGCCGCTGACACAGATCAGAAACGATTGCCAGAACGGAAATCCTGTCCACCAGCCGACGATCAGCAACCCGGGCAACACGAAGATGATCGCCGAGAGTGTGCCGGCCGCCGATGCGACGGTCTGCACGATGTTGTTCTCGAGGATCGAGGAGTTCTTCACGGCGCTCAAGATCGCCATGGAGATCACCGCCGCGGGGATCGACGACGCGAAGGTGAGACCGACCTTGAGGCCGAGGTAGACGTTCGCGGCCGTGAACACCGTCGTGAGCAGCGCACCGAGAATCAGGCCGCGCAGCGTGAGCTCTTTGGGTTTCATGACTCAATAGTACGACGGCGCGGCTGGCTCTGGCGAGGGTGCGTTTGTCAGATGAGTGCAGCCGACAGCGACTTCCTGACCCCGGCGCGACTCACCTTGCCGGCGGCGTTCCGCTCCAAGTGCTCGACGCGCCAGATGCGCTTTGGCGCCTTCACCGACCCGAGTTCGGCCTTCACCCACGCGATGAGATCATCGTCGGCAACCGCGATTCCGTGATGCAGGACCACGGCCGCGTGCACGGCCTCGCCCCACTTTGGGTCCTCCAAACCAAATACCGTGCATTCGACGACTGCGGGATGCCGAGCGAGCGACGCCTCGACTTCAGCAGGGAACACCTTGAAGCCACCGCTGTTGATCACCTCACGCAGCCGTCCGCGAATAAAGAGGTAGCCGCGGTCGTCGATCATGCCGAGATCTCCCGTGTGGAGCCATCCGTCGATGATCGTGCGCGCGGTTTCCTCAGGGCGATCGAGGTAGCCACTCATGAGCAGCGGTCCTGCGACGACGATCTCCCCAACCTCGCCGGCTGGACGCAGTGAGCCGTCAGCGCCCATGATCTCGATCGTCGCGACCGACGATGGCCGGCCGACGGACGCGAGATTCTCCTCGATCAGCAGTTCGTTCGCTCGCATTCCGGCGATGATCTGTGGCGCTTCGACCTGTCCGTACGCCGTCTCGATCACCGGCCCAAGGACACGCTGACAGTCGCGAATTCGTTGCGGCGGCATTGGCGCCGCAGAGTAGATCACATGGCGCAGCGAATCAAGCACAGCGGACGTCGCCGCCGGCGAGTCAATCACCGCGTAGAGGAGGGTGGGCGGTGCGTACATCGTGGTGACGCCGTATCGCGCAATCACGTCGAGGACCGCCGCCGCCCTGGTGTCCGCCAGCAGGACATGACGGCCACCCATCTCGAGAATCGGCAGTACGAAGCACGACGCGCCATGCGTCAGCGGTGCCGCAATCAAGTTGACGTCATCAGGGCAAAACTCGAAGAAATCGCGAATGCCATTCGCTTGCGCATTGAGGCATCGGAGCGATTGCACGACCGGCTTCGGCACACCCGTGCTGCCGCCACTGAACTTGATGATCTGCGCGTCCTCCATGGTGCGCTCGATGCGCGTTGGACGCTTCCCTGTCCACGCATCGATCAAACCACGGATACTGGGTTGGGCGTCGCCGCCCGACGCTCCGCTGATGATCACGTGTGCTGAACGCGGTGTGAAGCGCGCAAGGCTCGCCGCGTCGGCGACGACAATCGACGGACGTGTTGCCGCGAGCATCGCCTCGAGTTCAGCGCGTCCGTTCCGCGGGTTGAGGGGCACCCACACCTTCCCAGCGGCGTACGTCGCGAGCAGCGCGATCAGGTGTTCGACGGTATTGGGTGCGCAGATCGCGATGCGGCCTTCCGCATCGAGGTCGATCGCCTGAAACGCGGCAGCGAGCGCGTCGACGGCAACACCGAGCTCGCCGTAGGTGACGTCTCCACGATCTGCTCCCGAAATCGCAATTGCCTCGGGGTTCCTCGCGATGCTCGCGTACAGTCGGTCGATTGGTCTCAGGCGCTGCTCCGTTGATGGGAGCCACTATTCTCGTGTGCACTCCGCGGTCGTGTCAACGTCGTGCGGCCGCCCACGGGTACTTGCTCGGCTGATTGGGATCGGATAGTCTCGTAACGAGTTGTCATCCACGTGGATAACGGTGCGACGTCCACCCGATCACCGCCTCGCATGAGCTTCCCGATCCTCGGTCTGCATCACGTCACGGCAACGGTCGACGATGCACAAGCCGACCTCGACTTCGCGATCGACGCGCTCGGCATGCGTCTGGTCAAGAAGACCGTCAACTTCGACAATCGCGGCGTCTATCACTTCTACTACGGCGACGAACGAGGAACGCCCGGCTCGCTGTGGACGACCTTTCCCTATCGCACACGGAACGTTCCGGCGGGCATCAAGGGCGCGGGGCAGGTGACCGTCACGTCGTTCTCCGTTCCGGCCGCGTCGCTGGATAGCTGGAAGGCGCGGCTCCGGGCTCGCGGCTTCACGGTCACCGATGCCCCGCCTCGCTTCGGCGAGGAATCGATCGTCGTGGCGGATCCTTCGGGACTCCTCATCGAGTTGATCGGCACTCACGGCGACACGCGCGACCCATGGGTCGCCAACGACATCGGTATGGCGTCGGCGATTCGCGGCATTCACAGCGTGACGATGACGGTGGACGATCCGAAGCCCACGGCGGCGTTCATGCGCGAGTGGTTCGGCTTCGAACTTTCCGAGGAAATGGACGGGCGACGTCGGTTGACGGTGAATGGAACGGGGCCAGGCAAGTCGGTGGACATTCTCACCGCCGATGGGCCGCGTGCAAAGAACGGCGTCGGGACGGTGCATCACGTGGCAGTCGCGATACCCGACACGGCTGAACAGTTGAAGCTCCGCGAAGCCCTGGTCGCCCGGGGAATCGACGTCACGCCGGTGATGGATCGCTCATACTTCAAGTCGATCTACTTCCGCGAGCCCGGCGGTGTGCTGTTCGAGGTCGCGACGCTCGCACCCGGCTTCGCGGTGGACGAGCCGCTCGAAGAACTTGGGCGGGGGCTCAAGCTGCCACCGTGGGAAGAATCGAAGCGGGCGGAGATCGAGGAAGCGCTTCCTCCGGTCATCTACTGAGATGGATCCTCACGCGAATCAACCCGTCGTGCACGCTGGCGCGCCTGTCGAGAGCGCCGATGCGGTCATGGTCATGGTGCACGGCCGAGGCGCTGGACCCAATGGCATCTTGAGTCTTGTCGCACCACTCGGCCGCCCGCGCTTTGCGTACCTCGCTCCCTCCGCCTCCGGCGGCACCTGGTATCCATTCAGCTTCATGTCGCCGCGCGAGCAGAACGAACCCGGTCTCAGTTCGGCGCTCGGTGTGCTCGACGCGCTCGTGGTCGGACTGCTCGAACGCGGGATTCCGTCGGAGAAGATCGTGCTCCTTGGATTCTCGCAGGGCGCGTGTCTCGCGTCGGAGTTCACGCTTCGGCATCCTCGGCGATATGGTGGCCTCCTGGCGTTGAGCGGTGGATTGATCGGGCCTCCGGGCACGACGTGGGACGACGTCACCGGCTCGCTGCACGGCGTTCCCGTGTTCCTCGGTTGCAGTGATGTCGACGGGCATATCCCGAAGGAGCGCGTGATCGAGAGCGAGGCGGTGTTCAAACGACTCGGCGCGCGCGTTAAGCGGACGCTATACCCGGGCATGGGTCATCTCGTGAACGAGGACGAGATCGCCGAGGTGCAGGCCGTGATGGACGCGGTGTCGATTACGACGCCATGAGCGACCGATCCAGCCGCGCAACGCACCTGTTCTTCGGCGGTGACGCAGCGACCCACCTCCCCCGCGTCCTCGCAATCCTCGGCGCCGAGCGCGCGTTCGTCGTGACGACCGGAGGGCGATCCGCCGCAATGATCTCGCCGGCAGAGATACTTGGCGAGTCACTCTGCGATGTGTTCAGCGACGCGCGCGAGCACGTACCGGTGGACACCGTGGCCGCGGCGCTCGCTCGTTTCGATACCGCGCGCGCCGACGTTTGCATCGCCATCGGTGGCGGGTCTGCCATTGGACTCGGAAAGGCGATCGCGCGAGCGCGAATCGTTCCACTCGTTGCAGTACCGACGACGTACTCTGGATCGGAGATGACGTCGATCTGGGGCGAAACGAGCGCGAACGGAAAGATCACGGGGCGCGATCCTGCGGCAAAGCCTCGGGTGGTCATTTACGATATCGCGCTCACTTTCGGGCTACCGGCTGATGTGAGCGCCGCGAGCGGCATGAACGCGATCGCGCACGCAGTGGAGGCGATGTACGCCGGAAATGCGACGGACACGACGCGCGACGAGGCGGCGGAATCCGTACGATTGCTGAGCAGTAGCCTTCCTGCCATCATCGTGAATGGGGCCGATGCTCTTGCGCGCAAAATGGCGTTCGAGGGCGCGCATCTCGCCGGCAAGCTACTCGACGCAACATCGATGGGACTGCACCATCGGATTTGTCATGTCCTCGGTGGAAGCTTTAGGCTGCCACATGCGCGCACCCACGCGTGTGTGCTTCCACACGTGGTGTCGTTCAATGCGCCCGCCGCCCTCGATGCGATGACGCGCCTCGGCGCCGCGATTGGGAACGCCGACGTCGCCGCCGGTCTCGCTGCGCTCAATCGCACGTTGGGTCTGACTGCGACGCTCGGCGATCTCGGTCTGCGCAGCAGCGATGTGGAGCGGGCGGCCGACGAAGTTACCGCGACGCCCTACCCGAACCCGAGGCCTTTCTCACGCGAGGACATCCGCGCGATCCTCATGGGCGCACTGTAGCGCCACGCGAGAGCCGAGCTGCAACCATACGACGAAAGGTCCCGTCTTCCAGGTATTTTTTGAGATGCTGCCCAGGGCAACCTGTGTCGGCATAGTTGTAATGCCCGCCGATCTTGTCGAGTGGCAGATCGAACTCCTTCAGCGCCCACGCCATCAGGTCGGCGATCGACTCCAATAGCGCGGGGGTCGGCTCCTGTCGCTCATAGTTGCCGATGATACTGATGAGAAAATGGCCGCCGGGGTCATACGCCGTGTTCGTCTCGCCCATGTAGTGCCAATCACGTCCCTCGTAGATCTGCCCTTCGAGCCCGAGGAGGTAGTGATACGGGAGATCCCACCAATTGCGATCTCGCGCGCCCCACGTGAAGAGCGCGCGGAGTTTTGCGGCCGGATCATCGGTTGGCTTGAGGGGCTGCGCGTCTCCCGTGTGATGCAGCGTGACGTGCGTGATGCGATGTGCAATGCGCAACCGCATGTCCGCGCCGCCGGCGCTGTCGGATGATGCGACGCGCGGCGGAAGCGACGCAACGGTGGCCACCTCCATCGCGACGAGGCCAGCGCCGAGCTCACCCGGTCCGTAGATCGCGACCACCGCGACGTGGTATCCTTGCCAGTTGAAGGCCGCACCCTCGCGCACGACGCGCTCATCTTTCACGTCGCCGAGCGCGAGACGCAATCGCGCGATGTCGACAGGCTTGGCGCCGCTCGAGTCGACGCTCGTCGACAGGACGGTCACCAGAAGTTCCCGAAAAGCGAGCGAATCGCCCGCGCGCTTGTTGCGACGCGCCGCGTCCGCGGCGTAGCCGAGCGGCGGCTCGGACTGCCACTGCGCGTGCGGGATGATGGGCGGCCGAGGAACCGACTCCGGAACGTGTCGCGGCGAACAACCGAGCGCGAATGCAGCGGTGAGCGCGGCCAACGGGCGATAGAAGGTCATGTAACCGACGATAACACACGAGCCCGTGTCTCCGTCAGTTCGGATCTTCCTTTTTTAAGTTACTTGCATAGTATGCATGTACAATCGACATGTACATGAGGCTCGAGTCGCATGGCCGACAAACCGAAGCGCGTCCGGGAACAAGCGGTCGTCTACCTGGACGAGCGCGATAGCGCACTGCTCGATGCGGTGGCGCAAAAGACAGGGTTGGCAAAAACCGAGCTTTTCCGTCGCGGGCTGCGCCGTCTTGCAGAGGAGATGTTGTCGGGGCCCAAAGCGGGCTCGTCTCTCGCATATCTCATTGCTACCGCCACCGACGACGCTCCTTCCGATATCGCGGAGCGCCACGATTTCTACCTGTACGGCGGGGGATACGAAGCGCTGAAGAAAGGCAAGCGTGCGCGTCCTCGTTGATACGAGTGCGCTGCTCGCACTGTGCATGCGACGCGACCAATACCATGCGCGCGCGGTCAAAGTCGCCACGCGTCATGTCGCTGAGGGCGGGAGGTATCTTGGCACGACGGCAATACTCAGCGAGCTGTACTCCCATTTGTTGTACTTGAAGGGACCCGTGAATGCGAATGCAGTTCTGTCTCAGCTTCTCGATGATCCCATTCATGAATGGAAGGACGTGTCTGTCGCGCTCGTCCGTGAAGCGCAAGCGAGATGGCTCGCGCGATTCAACGACCAGAGCTTCTCACTCGTGGATGCGGTGAGTTTCGAACTCATGCGCCGTGAGCGCGTGAGCCGCGCCTTTGCCTTCGACAAGCACTTCGAAGTCGCGGGCTTCGAGTTGTGCGAGCCGTAAGGGCACGCTGGCATACGCGGACCGCCGCCACACGACCACCGCGGCAGCCAGCGCACCGAGGGAAGGAAGAATCCCGAAGTCACCCACGAAGAAGTGGCTGTGCGGTGACATCACGGCCAGCGGATCGAGCACGTCCTGCACGGCGATATTCTGCGTCGCGTGCAGCATTGCTGCCGGCCAGACGCTTCCCGAGGCAACGCGGATCCACGCGCAGAGTACCGCCGCCGACATCACGAACGTCGTGAACGAGAGCACGTCGACCCACCGCGCCCCCTCGCCATGGAAGTCCGCAAACAGGATGATCGGTAGGTGCCAGAGCGCCCACACGCAGCCGCTGATGAGCGCCGTGGCGCGAAAGGACGTGATTCGCGCCAGCTCCGGTACCAGGTAGCCGCGCCACCCGATCTCTTCACCCAGGGCAGAGGCCAACGCTGGCGCCAATCCGACCGTCACCGTGAGCATCCCGAAGGCACCAACCACGATCGGCACTGGTGCTCCCGTCCACCCGAAATCGGTGGCGATGGATGCCACTGTGCGGTGGTTTGGGAAACCGATCACGCCGATTGACCAGGCCAATGAGTACACCGCGATGGAGAACCCGATCGGGAGCGCCCACGCCGCGATCTGGAACCGCCACGGCCAATGCCATCCGATCTCGGAGAGGGGCCGGCGGCGCAGTCTGGATACGACGAGCGCGGCGATCCCCGGGCACCACATTCCGGCTTGCACAAAGAGCCAACGCCCAGTGGCCAAGTGGCCCGAGTGCAGAATGAGGGTAGCAAAGACGGCCGCGAGTGCCGCCGTCAAGGCGAGAAATGCGAGAATGCCGCTGATCGTCGAGCGAGTGGTAGGCTCCACTTCCGCCATCCGCGGTTCAGTGAGACGACGGGTGTGGGGGTGACCAGACGGCGGCAACGTACAACTTCACGGTTGGGGTCGCCAGAACCGCTGCGTCGCACATCGTCGCGACGGCACGCGCATGGCCCGAGGGTTTGGGTTTACAGCAGCGCCCATGGCCGATAGAATTCCCATGGTCGATCGCAATGGCCCTCATGCGCACTCTTGTTCGCTCGGCAATACTCTCGGGGTTCGCTGCCGTCGCAGCAGCGGCGCAGACGAAGCAGGATTTCGTGCCGCGCGATCCGTATTTGGCGAGCGTGCGCGCCGCACTCGACAAGTATCAGGATCCCGTCGCAGCGGTGCACGACGGATACTTCTCGACGCTGGGTTGCGTCGATTACCCGAAGGGCGGCAGCGGACACGACGAGATGGCGTACAAGCCCGGCGGCATGGGCGTGCATTTTCTCAACCCCGCGCTCATCGGTCCCAAGCTCGATCCGCTCAAGCCGCAAATTCTAATTTATGAGCCGGTCGGTAATCGATTGCGCCTGGTCGCGGCGGAATGGTTCGTCCCCACGGCGGTCTCGAAGGTGGCGCCGTCGATATTCGGAAACAAGCTGAATGGGCCGATGGAAGG
The DNA here is from genome assembly GCA_040389905.1 of Gemmatimonadota bacterium. Classification (GTDB taxonomy): domain Bacteria; phylum Gemmatimonadota; class Gemmatimonadetes; order Gemmatimonadales; family Gemmatimonadaceae; genus AG11. The sequence goes on from JAZJZK010000023.1 coordinate 213,878, forward strand.
ACACGCACCGGTGCTGCCCGTCGAGTTGCACCACTGGGACCTGCACGTGTGGCTGTGGAAGGAGAATCCCAACGGCATGCTGCACGCGACGAATTCGACGGTCAAATGCCCCGACGGGCCCTACACGTTTCACGAAGCAGCGACGAAGATCGTGAAGCCGTAACGCCGTCTAGCCGCGCGATGCTGGTGAAGCCAACCGTTCGATCGCCTGTAACCCCTCGTCGCCGATGTCGAGGCTGAAGGCGTTCACATAGAGCGCGATGTGCTGCGCCTGAACGGTTTCGGACATCTCCTGCGCGTTTGCGCGCACGTAGCCAGCGCTCGCCTCCGGATGGTCGAAGGCATACTGAACCGACGCACGAATCGCACGCTCGGCCGCGAGCAGCGTGTCGGCATCGAGATCGCCGCGCGCACAGATGCCGGCGAGTGGCACGGGCAATCCCGTTTCGGCGGTCCACCATTCGCCCAGATCCGCGGCCTTCGACAAACCGTGCTCGGCGTAGGTGAAACGACTCTCGTGGATAATGAGCCCGGCATCGACGTCGCCGTCGCGGACCGCGCTCAGGATGCGGTCGTAGCGCAACTCCACGACATGGCCAAGCCCCGGCGCGGCGAGTCGCAGCAGGCTGAACGCCGTGGTCTCTCGGCCCGGTATGGCGATGCGTCCGCGCACGGCGTCCGCGAGCGACATCGGTGTTCGAGTGACCACGAGCGGTCCGACACCCTCGCCAAGCGCGGCACCGCTCCGAAGCAGGCGATAGCGGTTGCCAACGGCAGCGAAGGCACCGACGCTCAGCTTCGTCAGGTCGAACTCGGCATGGTGTGCTCGGCGATTCAGTTCCTCGATGTCGAGCAGGACCGGTTTGATGCGAAACGGCGCCTCGACGAGGCCGAACGTCAGCGCATGAAACGCGAACGTGTCGTTGGGGCAGGGAGAGTAGCCGAAGGTCAGCTCGCGCATCAAATGCCTTTCAGTAGCTGGGCGACGAGTGCCGGCGTCGCGTTCGTGATCGCGGCAAAGGCCGCCTCGAAACTCCACCGCGCGCGATCAGCTTCCTCGATTTCGTTCGAGATCGCGCGGATTTCGATGGCCGGAACGCCTGCCATCTGTGCGGCACGAAGGACACCGAATCCTTCCATCGCTTCGACGTCGCAGCCAGATGTCCCACCGACGTTGGCACTCGTGCCGATCGGCAACAGGGAGGCCGCAGGAAGCGCGCGCTGCGCTGCAGACACGAGCGTCGCGGGAGCAACGATCGTGTTTGGTGCCCATTCCACCGGAACACGCAGGTCGCAGTAGCGTGACTCGGAGCCGATCACGAGCGAGCACGGGAGCAGTGCGCGATGGAGCCGCGCGCCCGCAATGCCCACGTGCACGATGAGGGACGGACGCTCCCGTGCGATCTCCGCCGCGGTCGCTGCGGCCGCTTCCACGGGCCCGACTCCACAGAGGAGTGTGCGCCATCCGCTCGGCGTCGCGAGCTCGCGTGCGGTCGCTGCAACTACGAGTATGCGATTCTGCGGGTCCATTGAGGATGAAGAATAACAGACGATCGGCGTGTAGATGAACAGCGGTGGGGAAGTGCGTCGAGGACGGCGTTGATCGGAGGGATTATCGGATTTGACGGATTCAACGGATCGACACGGATCGTCCGATGCAAACGCTGGCCGCCGGAGTACGACACTCTCTCCAAGAACATCAAAGAAACTGAATAATGGTATTTCGCACACGACGGCATGACTGCACTCAGGATTGATCCGAAAAACCCGTAGAATCCGTCAAATCTGCTTCATTGTCAGTTCATGCTGTCATCGATATTCAGACCCTCGACCCATTGGCTCGCTCGGGGTGAGGTTTTCGTGATCCGATTTTCGCGGTGCGCGGCACTGGCTCCGGCTGCATCCGCGCTCCATCATTGAGCAATGTGCGCCACCCGTCAGATCGTCTCAATGTCGCGAGGAATCCTCCTGATCGCCTGTCTCGGTGCAACTGTCGCGGCGCGCCCCGATCGCCGCATCGTCGACCGGATCATCATTGGCGACGCACGCAGCGAGCAGGAGCATTCCTACGCCGGCGACGATGTGACCTCGGGAATCGCGAATGGTGTGGCGTTTCGCCAGGCCCGCGGATGGATACGTTACGCGCTCACCGTGTTCGATGACACCGAGGTTACCATCGCCTGCAAATTCCTCGGCAACGCAGCGACGCCGCAGGTGTTCGATGTCATCGTCGAAAACCAGATCGTTGCCTCGCACACATTTCGTTCAGCGGAACCGGCAACACTCGAATTTCGCATTCCTCTCGCGTTCACGAGAGGACACACGAACATCATGGTGATGCTCCGCGCAACCAATGGTAGTACCACGCCAGCGTTGTACGAGCTCCGCAGCGTGCAAGACCACAACGAGTAGTAACATCCTTCACGGATTCCAGGATACATCACCATGAAAGTTCGTTTTGCGCTTCTCGCTACCCTGCTTGTTGTCGCCGTCAGCGGCGGCGTGACCGCCCAGACGTCCACATCGCCCACCGCCGCCGCCGTCCAGAAGAAATGGCCGCTCACGCGACCCGAATTGACGGGCTTCGCCGAGACGAGCCGGTATGAGGAGGTGGTGGCGTTCATGAAGCAGATGGCGGCCATTTCGCCGAAGATCCACCTCACGACGTACGGCTACACCTACGAAGGGCGGCCCCTTCCGCTCGCGGTCATCGGCGCGGCAGGCGCAACACCGGAACAGGTGCTCGCCACCAAAAAGACCCGCGTCTACATCCAGGGCAACATCCACGCAGGTGAAGTCGAGGGAAAGGAAGCGCTCCTCTGGCTGCTGCGTTCGATCGCCAAGGGTGAGCGGAACAACTGGCTCGACGAGATGGTGCTGCTCATCAACCCCATCTACAACGCCGACGGAAACGAGCGCGTCAACGTCACCAACCGTGGCAGCCAGAATGGTCCGTACGGTGGGATGGGCACACGCGAGAATGCGCTGGGACTCGATCTGAATCGCGACGGCACGAAGATGGAAACGGCCGAAGCCCGCTCGCTCGCACGGATGATGACGCAGTACGATCCACACGTCGCCATCGACCTCCACACGACGGATGGCAGTTCGAACAGCGGCTTCCAGATGACGTACGAGACCTCGCTCAACCCGAATGATTCCAAGGCGACGTCGAGCCTGCTGCGCGACGTCCTGCTTCCCACGATCACGAAGGCCGTGAAGGAGAAGCACGGCGAAAGCTGGTGGTACTACGGCGGCGTCTCCGGCACTGGCGACGACCGCGCGTGGCGCTCCGACGCCGAGCTGGCGAAGCCGAGATACACCTCGACGTACTTCGGTGTGCGCAACAAGCTGGGTCTCCTCACGGAGACGTATTCGTACGCGTCGTTTCAGGACCGCATCGACAACACCTACTGGTTCCTCGAGGAGACACTCGGCTTCGTCGCGAAGAATGGCGAGACCGTGCGCAAGGCGGTTGCGACGGCGGAAGCCGAGTCGGTCATCGGCAAGCAGCTGGCCGTGCGCCAGCAGTTGATCAAGGCTCCCGATCTCAAACGAATCGTCTTTGCGCCGACCACCTCAGAACGCAATCCGTACGTCGCCGACCGGCCGTATCGCGCGCGCGTCAAGGGCGGCGAGACAACCGAGATGCTACCGTTCTACGGAACGACCGAGCCGACCGAGTCGAGTCTTGCACCGCGGGCGTGGATCATTCCCAACCTGTCGTCTCCCGCGCCAGAGCAACCGGCGGCGGCACCTGGCGGCGGCGGGCGTGGCGCCGGCGGTCGCGGTGGAGCGGGCGGTGGAGGCGGCGGTTTCGGGGGACGCGGCGCAATTGGCTCGCCGGCTGCACGACTCATCGCGAGCGTATCCGATCGACTCGAGGCACACGGCATCAAGTACACGCGCACCAGCAGCGAAATGACCGTGAAGGGCGAGCAGTATCGCATCGCCACCAATACGCTGGCGGAACGTGAATATCAGGGCACGCACAAAATGCGGACGCTTACCGGTGCGTGGGAGGCGACGACGCAGACGTTGCCCGCCGGTTCGCTCATCATTCAGATGGACCAACCGCTCGCCCGGCTCGCGTTCATCCTGTTCGATCCGCGCTCCGACGACGGCTTCATGGCCTGGAACATTCTCGACGCGGTCCTCGCCGGCACGCCGGCACCGGCGATTTACCCGGTGCTGCGCACGATGGAGGCAGTCGCGCCGAGATGACCGTGCGAGCTACGGGCCGTCCCTGAAGCCGCGTGCGTGGGTTTTCGGACCCACGCGCGTCTTCTTCCGGACACTGTAGAACGGGAGAGGAATGCCCCCAAAGGCGACGGAAGAGCTCGTTCGACACATCTATCGGGAGACCCTCGACGATTTCTATGGCGTCGTGTCTCGCCGGTGCGATGGCGATCGCGACCTCGCCGAGGACGTCGTGCAGGAAACATGGCTTCGCGCATTTCGCGCGTGGCGTCACGACGGCGTACCCGACAAGCCCATGGCATGGCTCACGACGGTCGCGTCGCGAATCCTCGCGAGCCATTTCAGACGCCAGACTGCGGACCGCCTCGACGATGGCAGCGGCGACGCGATTCTCGCGCCTGACGCAGAAGTCGCGCGAGACTCGTTCGAGAAAAGATCGCTGGTCGAGCGTGCGATCGCGCGCCTGCCCGTTCTCCAGAAGCAACTCATCGAGGCGTTCCACTTCGATCGGCGACCCGTCGCTGACATCGCCGGCTCGGTCGGACTATCGGAGCGAGCGGTCGAGGGGCGGTTACGCCGAGCCAGACAGAACCTGCGTCGCGAGATCGAAAACGACGCGTCCACTGACGGAGACCCATCATGAGCCACGACGTCGCACGTATCGAAGAGCACCGCCCCACCGAGGCATTTCGCGATTTCCTGGATGGACAACTCAGCCGCGCGTTTCGGCAGGATCGCACGGTTCGTCGGCTGCGGTTCGCTGCGGTCGTCGTTGTATCACTTGCCCTGGGAACGACGGGTGGACTTGCGTCCGCACAGATCAAGGAGGGATCTCAGCGCGATTCCCTGCTCGAGGCAGCGCGTGCCGATGCGGCGCTGGTGTCGCTCCGACTGAAGCTGGTGCGCATGGAATTCGACGAACAGCGCCGCGCGCTCCTCGTCGGTGCCGCGTCGACGGAATCGGTAACGGGCACGGAGGCCCGACTGCGAGAGATGGAAGGGCTCCAGGCTCGCGCAGCGTTGAACATGGAAGAAATCAAGGCGTCGGCGACAGCGCCGCGCGACGAACTCAACGCGCCGCTTGTGAAGGGCCGTGACTACGTGACGGAACGGATTCAGCTGCGGCTGATGTCGGCGCAGCAACAGCTCGAAGGCGTGGAATCCGCCCTTCAGCAAGTGATTCGCCGCGTGAGGGCCGGCGTGGGCGACGACCTCGCGAATCTGGAAGCCGAGCAGCGCGTCGCGCAGGCACGGCGCGAGATGATCGTGCTCGCCGAGCGATTGGCGCTGCGCAAGGAATTTCTCGAGAAGGGCACGCCCGTCGATCAGCTGACGCGCCGGCTGGAACGGGCTGAACTCCGGCAGGATGTCGTCATTGGGCAGCGTGCCGTCGAACTCGCACGTGAGCGGGCGCTGCTGCTTGAAAAGCGCCGAGCCGTCGGCGTTGCCAGCGAGCTGGACGTGATGAAGGCGCAGGTGGAGGCGAAAGAACGCGAGCTCGAACTACAGCAACTGGTGCGGCGGCTCGGCGACACGAAGCGGCCGGGGCTCGAGTGACGATACGAGGGCGACGTCAGTCGGGGAGCTGCCGGTCGGCGAGTCGCTCGCCGATTTCCTCCATCTGTCTGCGGCGAAGACGTGCCCAACCGGGGAGGCGCAGTGCCCCGATGGCAAACACGCCTGCGCCGATCACCCCGAGCTGTGCCACGGTCGAGGTACCCGCGCTTCCGCCGAGGGCGGCCGCGATTGCGGTCGCCGCAGCGAGACCAATCATCCCGATCCCCCCCATCATCCAGGCTTGCGCGTCAGCCTTGAACGTGCGGAAGCGAACCCGCTGCCCCGTCCCGGTGGGCTCTACGAGAACTTGCAGGTTGCCGTTGGTCCACTGACGGAATGATCCTTCGTGCGTCAGACGGCCCTTGGCATCGAACGTCTCGCGAAGGTCTATGACAAGACGCTCCCACTCTTCGTCGGAGAGTTTGCGGTCGAGTTCGACCGTTCGCCCCACACCAACCGGAAGGCCGAGGAAGGTGCGCGATGTTGCCTGGGCCGGCCTGTCGAGCGCACTGGCCGCGCGTGCGAGCAATGAAGGGTCGATGCCCACCTCACGGCCGATCGCCTGCAACTCCGCCAGTGTCATCCCATCGCTCGACGCCAGCTTTCGCGGGCCGCTTCGCTGAGCCTCAGTGGCGTGTGCGAACATCGCCTCGACTTCGTCTTCGTTGAATCGTCGTTCGGTCATTGGGATGCTCACTTCGCCTTCGTCAGGTCGCCGGGAATCCCCGGCGACGACAGCAGCGCGCCGAATGCACGCCACTGCTCATCATGGGTATTGCCACCGGCGCGGACGACCCAGTCCGTCACCATGTCGCGGCCGTAGTTGTAGTTGATCACATACGAGCGATACGTGTCGATGAAGCGCAGCGTCTTCGCTGCTGCCTCGGGCGTGGAAAGCCAATACCGCTGCATTGCCGCCTCTGCGGCCGCGCGATCGAGCTCGCCGTTGAGATAGCGGCGTGCGACTTCATTTCGCGCATAGTTCAGCTTCTCGAAGATGACGCGAACGTCGGCGTTGCGCTGTGCGAGCGACGTGTCGAGCTTCGCCAATGGAAAGAGCACGTCGCGTTCGAACGCTGTTCGCTCCGCGCCAGGAAACGCCATGTCGATGCCCGCGTTGCCGCTGCCTTCCGCGATCAGCGACTGTGGGCTGAACAGCGGATACACGGAATACTCGACCCAGCCACGATCGTGGACGAGGGTCTTCTCGATGAGCGCGTTGTACACGTGGTGGCCCGGATAGCCTTCGTGGCACGCTAGGTCCACGGCGCGTTCCACGGGGATCGGGAAGTCGAGATTCACCTGGATGAGACTCTTGTATCCGCCCTTGTACCAGTTGTACGCATTCCAGGATGTCCCCTTCACGTACTCGAGATCGAAGCGCTCTTCCGCGGGCAGCGTGATGTGCTTCTTCGTGCGCTCGCGACAGGCCGCAATCGCCGTCTTGAAGACCGTGTCGACGAGCGCCTTCGGGATCATCACCCGCGTGTGAAACGCGTCGTAGCGCTGCGCCAGTGTCCCCTTGCCCGGGAGGAGCAACTCGAGTTTCGCGAGCAGGGAATCGAAGTGTGCGTCCGCATAGTGCGGCGGTGTAGCGCCATACAGCGCGCGCGCTTCATCGTCGAACAAAAGCTTCTCACCGCCGACGATGCGCGCGCGCGCGGAGAGCGAGGACAACTGGCTCCGTAGATACCGGTGACGGTTGCGCACCATCGAATCCGCGTACGCCGGTGTGCTGTCGCCGAGCGACGCGAGGAGTGAGTCGGCGATGGCGCGGATGCGCGGCACGCTGAGCGACTCGGCCTGCGCCGCCGTCTTGAGCGAGTCAGGACCGTAGTACGCGTCGACGTAGTTGGCGTCGTGGCGGCCGAATTGAAGCGCGAGCACGACGTATCGCTTGGCGATGACGTCGAGCGCTCCCGCGTCGGGCGTCCTGGGGGCACACGCGATCGCTGTGCAGAGTGCGAACAAAAAGGCGGACCGGCGCGTCATGTGAATCGGTGTGAAGTGGACGGTGCGAGCCACCAACAAAAGATACATCTATCGCTGGATGGTGCTGCGACTTCGCTCTTCATTTTCGATCACTACGCATCCATGCCGCGACTGTTTCCGGTCCTTTCATTCACCTGCGCGCTTGCCCTGTCGGGCACAGTCGCGGGAGCGCAGTCTGCGGTCATCGTGCGCGCGGCCGCGGATTCCTTTGTAGCACTCTCGCAGAGCCAGGTCTCGCGCGGGCCGTGGCCGGACCTCACGGATGCCACGCGCCAATCCGGCGCGACGCGCGTGGACTGGATTGCCGCGCAACTCGCCGCCGTCCGGCGCTCCGAGCTTTCGAATACCACGGACCAGCTTCTGTTCGACAACCTTTCCGAGGTTATCGACGCCCAAAAGGCTACGCGCGTGTGCCGGAATCACCTCTGGACAGGAACGAGCACATTCTCAGGCTGGCACATCACTGCATCGAACTCGGCACGCACCCAGCCGGTGGGATCTGACTCGGCGAGAGCACGCGCGCTGAGAAGCTTCGCGCGGATTCCAGAGGCCATTCGCGACGAGCGGGCGCTGCTTCAACGTGGCCTCGACTCCGGCTACACTGCGTCGCAGGACGTCATTGCCGCCGTCGTTCGCCAACTGGACGACCTCCTGACGAACGACGTCGAGAAGTCACCACTCTACGAACCAGCGCGGCGAGATTCCTCCCCCGAGTTCCGGCGTCAATGGATTGCCCAACTGACCGACGTCATTTATCCGGCGGCCCGGAACTACCGCACGTTCCTCTCGATGCAATACTTACCACGCGCGCGCCCCGAAGGGTCGATGTCGCGCCAGCGCGATGGCGTCGCGTGTTATGCTGCCAGTCTGCGGGCCCAGACGTCCGTTCGAGCGGACGTCGACTCGATGATGCGTGAGGCGCGCCGCGAGTACGACGTCATTGCCGCACAGCTGACGCCCCTCGTGGCGGCGTTGACCGGCGCGCGCGAACTCGGCGACGGCATTGCCATGCTTCGGAGCGATCCACGCTTCACGTTTTCATCGCGCGACTCGATTCTGCCGGCGTATCGGGCGATGACCGCCCTGGCAGCGAGCCGGATTGGACGCGTCGTGGCAGGCTTCGCGCCAGAATCCATCGTCGTCGCACCTTACCCCGCCTTCCAGGAGAACGCCGGCTTGCCGCCGCAGTACCAGCGAGCCTCGAACGACGGAAGCCGGCCGGCGCAGTTCATGGTGAATCTGTCGCGTACGGAGCGGATGTCTGTCGCCGACGCCGTCGCCCACGAAGCGTATCCGGGTCACCACCTGCAGCGTATCGCGGAGAACCGCGCGGAACTGGCGCATCCGGCAATGCGGTCGCTGTTCATCGGGGGTTTCATCGAGGGATGGGGGATCTACTCGGAGACTCTGGGTGACGAGATGGGACTCTACTCCACGCCACTGCTTCGGGCAGGGTATCTCGTGCACCTGCTCGATGTGACGATGGGATACTATCTCGACATTGGCTACCACGTGAAGGGATGGACGCGCAAGGATCTCGTGGACAGCATGGTCGTGCTTGGCGGGCGGCCAGTGCGGATGGCGGAGGCGTACGCTGACCGCCACGCGGCGACGCCGGGGCAGCTGGCGACGTACTACGCAGGCTATCGGGCGATTCGGGCAGGGCGTCAAGATGCTGAGGCTCGGCTCGGGTCGAGGTTTCGTATGCCCGAGTTTCATCGTGAGGTACTCAGGCACGGAACCATCACGCTGGCATCGTTGCGGAGGCAGATCGACGCGTGGATTGCCGCGGAGTTGAAGGGATCTGCATGACTGGTGTACCATTTTTCAACGACTCCGACCCCATACCGTACCATTTTCAACGACTCCGACCCCGTACCATCGTTTTGTCGTCCTGAGTTCCTGTCACATCCGAGGCCGGCGGGGTCGCACCACGGGAGTGACCCGCAACGGATAACAATTGCCCTGCTCGGCGCGCTAACTTGGCAGGGTGACCTCGCCCCCGAGTTCCCTCGTTAGAATCGGCACCCGTTCGTCCGAGCTCGCGCTCCGCCAAGCTCGTCTCGTTCAGTCTGCGCTCGAGTCGCGCGGCGTCGCAAGCGAGCTGGTCACCTTCAAGACCGTCGGCGACAAGCGGCTCGATGTGCCCCTCACGACGATCGGTGCCAAGGGTCTCTTCACCAAGGAGCTCGAGACCGCGCTCCTCAAAAAGAAGATCGACTTTGCCGTTCATTCGCTGAAGGATCTGCCCACGGAATCACCAGAGGGTGTCGTCGTCGCCGCGGTGCTGCCGCGCGAGGATCCACGCGACGTCCTCGTGATCAACCAACGCATTCGTGGCGAGTCACTCGATGACCTTCCTCGCGGATCTCGCGTCGGGACGTCGAGCTTGCGCCGCCGGGCGCAGTTGCTGGCGACGCGGCCCGATCTCGAAGTGGCCGAGCTGCGCGGCAACGTACCAACGCGCCTCAAGAAGGTCGACGAGGGCCGCGTGCACGCCGCCATTCTCGCCGCTGCGGGTCTTCACCGGCTCGGGGCACATCAGCACATCACGTGTTATCTCGATGCACCTGCATGGCTTCCCGCGGCGGGGCAGGGCGCCATCGCGATTCAGACGCGTGCCGGCGACGACGTGGTCCGCGGGATCGCCGCATCGATGAACGATGCAGCAACAATGCACGCAGTCATGGCGGAACGTGCATTTCTGGCCGCGCTGGAAGGCGGTTGTCAGGTACCCATCGGCGCGCTTGCAATGGGAACCGCCGAGGATGCGATGTTGCACGGATTGATTTCCGACATCCAGGGCACGCGCATTGTCCGCGGCGCGATCGCGATCGACATCATGGACCCCGCGTTGAGTGGTATCCGTTTGGCCAACCAGCTCCGCGGCGACGGCGCCAGCGAAATCCTCGAGGGATTGCGGCGCGCCTCGAAGCTGCCGTCGCCGCAGCCGGAATAGTCGAGCATGCCCTCGTTTCCCGACTACCGGCCACGACGGCTGCGACGGACAGCCGCCTTGCGTGCGCTCGTGCGAGAAACGCATCTCGTTCCGTCGCAGATGATCCTCCCATTGTTCGTCCGCCCGGGGGAGAGCATTCGACACGCAGTGAGCTCCATGCCCGGCGTGTACCAGACCTCCGTGGACGAGATGCTCGTCGATGCCCGCGCGGCAGCTGCGCTGGGCGTCGGTGGTGTGCTGCTCTTCGGCATTCCCGATAGCAAGGACGCCGAAGGGAGTAGCGCGTGGAACGACGACGGCCCTGTACAGAATGCGGTGCGCGCACTGAAAAAAGAGCTGCCGCAGTTGGTCGTCACCACCGACGTGTGCATGTGCGAATACACCGATCATGGCCACTGCGGCGTTCTCAGGAATGGCGACGTCGATAACGACGCCTCGCTCGAGCTGCTCGTCAGGGAATCGCTCTCGCATGCGCGCGCGGGAGCCGATGTCGTCGCGCCGAGCGACATGATGGATGGCCGCGTCGGTGTGATTCGCCGTGCGCTGGATGCCGACGGATTCTCTCAGACGGCCATTCTGAGCTACGCCGCGAAATACGCGAGCGCCTTCTACGGACCGTTCAGGGAAGCGGCCGAGAGCGCGCCGCAGTCAGGCGATCGTCGCGGATACCAGATGGATGTCGCGAACGTGAATGAGGCGATTCGCGAGGTGCTTCAGGACATCGGTGAGGGCGCCGATATCGTGATGGTCAAACCGGCAGGCCCCTGCCTGGACGTCATCGCGCGCGTGAAGGCCGAGACGGGGTATCCGCTCGCGGCCTATCAGGTGAGCGGTGAGTTTGCGATGATACACGCGGCGGCGGAGCGCGGCTGGATCGACCTCGAGCGGGCGATGATGGAGAGCCTGATCGGAATTCGGCGAGCGGGCGCTGATATGATCATCACGTATTTCGCACGGGAAGCGGCACGGCTGCTGGCGCGCTAAAGGGAAGGGTTGTCACCCCGAGCGAGCGAAGCGAGTCGAGGGGTCTGCACGTACCAACAGGCGATGAGGTGCAGATCCCTCGACTTCGCTCGGGATGACATTCCGGCTATTCCACGCTGAGATTGCTCGAGTCCAAACACAAACCGGATGACCATGCACGCACGATCGTTGTGGCTCGCAATGGCTCTCCTGACCGCGAACTCGGCATTTGCCGCAGCACAGCGCGCCGGACCATTGCGCGTGATCCGCGTCTCGCCGACCACGGACGCAACCGTCACGTCGAAAATCACGGTCACGTTCGATCGCCCGGTCGCTGGCTCGCTGGACCGCACCGTCGATGCGTCTCAGATCCTCCTCGTCGAACCGGCCATTCCAGGCCAGATCGAATGGCGAGATCCGGTCACGATCCGTCTCACGCCGTCGGCAATGTTGGTCGCGGGCCGCACCTACACCGTCACGGTCGCCAACAGCTTCCGCGCCATGGACGGAAGCGCGCTCGCTGAACCGCACCGGTTCAGCTTCCGGGTACAAGGACCCGTGCTACTCATGGGCTCGCCGGTGGGCCCGAATCAAGATGACGACGCGTTCCATCTCACGCCGAATCAACGCTTCGACCTCATCTACTCCGCTGCCGTCGACCTCGCGAGGCTGTCGGCCAGCGCATTTCTCGAGTTCACCAACGGGTGCGCGGGCGCACAAATCATCCGCCTGAATGCGGCGAGTCAGAGGCGCATCCGCGACGACGACCGGCCCGGCATCAAGGAAGCCGGCGGCTGGCGCCGAGATCGCACAGCGGATTCGTTGCGGCGGGTGGTACAGCTCGTGCCGCAGTCTGCCCTTCCACGCGGGTGCGGCGGCGATCTCGTCGCGCCGAAAGAAGTGTCCGACGAAACGATCGGCAATCTGCAGCGGAGTCATTTCTCGACGTACGGGGAATTCAAGATCGCGTCCCTTCAGTGCGGCGAGCCGAACGCAAAGTACTGTCCCACCGGTCCGCTGACCGTCACGTTCACCAATCCCGTCAAAGGCGCTGAAGTCCTCCGCCGGTTGAAGTTCCTTCCCGCGGCGAAGTTCTCCGTCGACGATACGGTATCCGAGTCGGCGACGTGGACGCTCGATGCCAAGCTGCAGCTGCACACCGGCTATGCGCTCGTTGCAGACACCGCATTGCGCGACGTGTTCGGTCAGGCATTGACCGGCAATCCGGCGGCGGGCTATCGCACGACAGGTTATGAGCCGGTCATCAACAATGCCTACGGGCACCTGCTCGTCGAACGCGTCGGCTTTCGAACACTGGCCGTCGAACACGTGAACGTCGACACCCTCGTTGCGACCATCGCACCAGTTCCCGATTCGCTGGAAGCGAGCGCGCTCGGCATCGGCTCATGGGGCAACGAAGAGCTGTGGTCCAAGGTATTACGCGGTGCAACCGTGCAACGCATTCCCGTCAAATCGATTGCGGACCGTGCGATGATTACGGGCGTCCGCATGCCGACGCTGAACGCCATGCGAAAGGGGACACCAACGCTCTTCGCGGTGAAGATCGGCGGGCGTGCCGGAGGCACAGACGTGCGCACCGGAGGCCCGACGTCGCTCCTCCAGGTGACGGATATCGGAATCCACGCGCGCATCGGCGTGAGCGAGGGCGTGGTCTGGGTCACCGGCGTCAGCGACGGACTGTCGAAGCCAGGCGCGGACGTCGAGGTTCATGACGCGAAGGGCCGAGTGCTCGCCACCGTGCGCACTGACGAACAGGGTATCGCGCGCTTCGCGCGCCTTCCACAGCCAATTCCTCCAAAGAAAAATGAGGATGACGACGAAAACTCCCGGAGAGGATTCGAAGGTTACGTCAGCGTGACGCTTGGAACGGACCGCGCAGTGACGGCAATCAAGGAATGGGGTGGCGACCTCTCGCCGTATCAGTTCAACGTTTCGAGTGCGTGGGGCGACGAGCGCATTCCAATGGCAGGTGCCGCATTCACCGAACGCGGTATCTACAAGCCCGGCGAACGCGTATACGCCAAGGCCATCGTACGCGTCGGCCCGCTCGGCGCCCTGCGCGCGGCGACGACGCGTGATTCGGTGCGCTGGACATTCAACGACCGCGACGGAACCGCGCTCCGTACTGTCGCGACGACGCTGTCGTCGTTTGGGACGGCCGACCAATCGCTGGACTTGTCGGCCGGAGCGCCCGTTGGCGAGTACCAACTCGACGTCCATCTAAAGTGGCAGGGAAAATGGCGTCGCATCGCCGGCGCGAGCTATCGTGTTGCAGAATATCGGCCGCCGGAATTTCTCGTCGACCTGGCAGCACCGGCACAGACGCGACTCCCCGGCGACATGTTCACAGCCACGGCATCCGCGCGCTATCTCTTCGGCGCACCCATGGGCCGCGCCGTGATCTCGTGGCAGGCGAGGCAGACGTCCGTATCAGCGTGGTCGTTGGAAATTCCGGGCACCGAAGGCTGGTACATCGGCGATTCCGGTGCGTGGTGGGAGGACGAAGCCGCGCCGGAGACGGACGTCTTCGCAAGCAAGACGGATACGCTCGACGCGCGCGGCACGCGTGTGTATTCAGTGACATTGCCCGCGACGCCGAAAGGAAGAGCGGCGCGTGTCACGATCGACGCGACGGTCACGGACATCAACCGGCAGGTGGTGGGCACGAGCACGTCGACACTCGTGCATCCGGCGGAGTTCTACGTCGCTGCGCGCACCGCTGGAGACTCGTGGTTCTGGAAGGCGGGCACCGCGCAATCGGTACAGGTGCTTGCCGTTCGACCGGATGGGCAAAAGGTCGCCGGCGTCCGAATTCGCGGAACGATTGTGCTGCGCGAATGGCATCGTGTTCGACGCGAGCGTGATGGTGTGTCGGAGCTCGTTGGCGACTGGGTGTCGGACACCGTCGCCACATGCGCGATGACTTCCGCAACGTCAGCGGTGCCCTGCGGCTTCACGCCGAAGGCAGGCGGCTCATACATCGTCACGTTTACGGCGACCGACCGTCGCGGCCATGTTGCGACCACCAGCTTCCAGCGTTGGGCATCTGGCGAAGGCTGGGTACCGTGGAGCGACGAGACGCAATTCAAGATGGACGTGATCCCCGATCGCACGCGATACGCGGTTGGTGACACCGCGACGATCATGTTTGCCTCGCCGTTCACCGGCGTCGATGCGTGGATCACCGTCGAACGCGAAGGGCTGATCGAACAGCATCGCCTCAAGATCACGTCTGGCTCGACGACCATGAAGTTCCCGATCACCGAGGCGTATGCGCCCAATGCATACGTCTCGGTGATCGTCGCCCGCGGGCGAAGCGCGAAGCCCGGTTACTTCGACGACCTCGGGCGTCCGACCATTCGCGTGGGATACACGGAGCTGCGCGTCACGCCGGAAGTGAAGCGGCTCGCAGTTACGGTCACGCCGGAGAAGGCCGACTACCGGCCGGCGGACACCGCACGCGTGCGCGTTCGCGTGCGCGACAAGCAAGGCCGCGGCGCGAAGAGCGAAGTCACGCTGTGGGCTGTCGACGAAGGCGTGCTCGCGCTCACCGGGTACAAGACACCGGATCCACTCGACCTTGTCTACCGCGAGCGTGGCCTGGGGATGCGCCTCGCCAGCAACATGACATCGGTGGCGCCCCAGGTGCCGGAGGGCGAGAAGGGTTGGCGCGCCCCGGGCGGCGGAGGTGGTGTCGCCGGCGCAGATATCCTCCGCTCGCGCTTCCAAACCACTGCGTTCTTCATGGGTTCTGTGATCACCGACGCACAGGGAAATGCCATCGCGTCGGCGAAGCTGCCGGATAACATCACGACGTTCCGCGTGATGGCCGTCGCCGTAACGGCGGGTGATCGCTATGGGAAGGGTGAGTCGCCGATGCTGGTCACACGCCCACTGCTCGCGCGCCAGGCACTGCCGAGATTCGTGCGGCCTGCCGATGCGTTCACGGCGGGCGCGGTGATCAACCGGCGTGACGGATCGGCGGCGAACGTCACGGTTCGCGCGGCGTCGGTTGGTGCGACACTCCGTGGCGACAGCACGCAGACCACGACCCTCGCGGCGCAGCGCGGCACGGAAGTTCGCTTTCCCTTCGTGGCGACACGAACCGATAGCGCAACATTCCGTTTCGACGTGTCGGACGGTCGGAATGCGGATGCGGTGCGCGTATCGATTCCGGTGAAGCCCGATCACCATCCCGTCGTGCACACGCTCGCCGGTGTGCTGCGCGATTCGGCAACGGTCGATTTTGCTCTTCCGCCGGGACTCGATCTGAACCGCTCCAGGCTCTCGGTGAGCATCGGGAGTTCGCCGCTCGCTGCCATTCGCGGCATGCGCGAGTCGCTCCGCATCTATCCCTACTACTGCACCGAACAGGTGATCAGCAGCGCCATTCCGCTCATCGCACTCTTCCGAGCTCAGAAGGAGTCTGGTGGAGAGACGCTGGCGGGCGATCCGCGCCGAGACATTGCGCGTGCTGCGGAGATGTTGACCAATCGCCAGCGCGACGACGGCGGCATTGGCTACTGGTCAGCGAGCGATTGGACAAGTCCATGGCTCAGCGCCTATGCGGGCATGGTGCTGCTCGACGCGCGCGATGCCGGTGCCGGCGTGAAGGTCGACACGCTCGTATTGAATAAGCTCGCGGCGTATCTCTCCGCCGACTTGCACGGAAAGTCGAGTGCCTCGTTTACGCCGGTTGCCTACTGGAGCTCGAGGCGCGAATACCGCCTGCGCGAGCAGGTAGCCTCCGTCGATTTCCTCAGCCGATACGGTCGTCCTGATGTCGCCAGCGAGAACGAACTGATTCGAACAGCGGCTCAGCTCACGATCGAGGACCGCGCTCGGCTGGCAGAAATACTGGCGCGCCGCCGCCAGACCGCCGCGGCACGGCGGTTGATGGAACCGACGTGGGCGCTCATCAAGGTCGAGGGCCGCCGAGCGGTTCTTCCCGACTCGACGCGAAGCAGCTTCTACTTCGAGTCGCGTACACGCCCGATCGCACGAATTCTTACCGCGACGCTCGCGGTCGACGCGGAGCATCCTCTCGTCGGTCCACTCGCAGAAACGCTCGTGCAGGAGAGTCGTGCGTCGGCCACGGGTTGGATGTGGAACACGCAGGATTACGGTGCGGCAGCGAGCGCGTTGGCAGAGCTGAACCGGCGGCAGCGCGCTGATGGCGAGCGCTCGGTTCGCGTGCGGTCGGAAAGCCGAGTCCTCATGCAGGGTGGCGCGCGCGATTCGAGTATCGCGCTGAGTAGTGTGCTTTCAGGCACACCATCGTCGAATCGGAGCCTTCGACTTGCGCTCGATGCCGGTCCGGGCAAGGCGCCTGTTTTCTACTATCTCTCCATTACCGAAGTCCCTGTGGCACCGCCGGTCACACCGGAGGATCGCGGCATTCAGGTCGAGCGCTGGTATGAGCGCATTGGCGGTGGAGCGCCGGTATCCACCGTTGCTGAGGGCGATCTCGTACGCGTGCGGCTCCGCATCACCGTGCCGTCGACGCGCTATTTCGTCGTCCTCGACGACGCGCTCCCTGCTGGCCTCGAAGCCGTCGATCTCAGCCTTCGGACGGCCTCCGCGAATCCCGGCCCCGGGATCAAGCCGAGTGACGAGAACACGGAGCATGAGGAATCCGAGGCCGACGCCGGATGGTTTGGCCGGTGGGATTCGGGATGGTGGTCACCCTTCGATCATCGCGAAATCCGCGACGACCGCGTCGTCTATTCCGCCAACCAACTCTGGGCTGGTAGTTACACCGCGACCTACATCGCTCGTGCGACGACTCCGGGCACATTCATCCGGCCGCCCGCGCACGCGGAAGAGATGTACAACCCCGCCGTG
Organism: Gemmatimonadota bacterium; assembly: GCA_040389905.1. Lineage (GTDB taxonomy): Bacteria > Gemmatimonadota > Gemmatimonadetes > Gemmatimonadales > Gemmatimonadaceae > AG11. The sequence goes on from JAZJZK010000023.1 coordinate 231,414, forward strand.
AATGGCCGAAGCGACGGAGGAACGTTCATCGTTACCGCGAAGCCCGCGCCGCGATGAAGCGAGTCGTTCGTGTACTCGGCATGCTCGCGGCATGCACCGTGATACCGGCAACGATCTGGATTGCGTTGCCGGTACCGACCCAGACGCTCGCCCGTCCGATGATGACGGCGCTCACCATCGAGGACCGGCACGGCACACCGCTCCGCTCAACGCGATCGTCCGATGGAAGTCAGGAACTCTGGGTCTCGTATGATCACATCGATGCGGACCTGATCAATGCGTTCGTTGCGGTGGAAGATCGGCGATTCTGGGACCACCACGGTGTGGACGTGCGGGCAATTGTGCGCGCGATGCGCGACAACATCGGGTCGCACGCGGTGACTTCAGGTGCCTCGACGATCACGATGCAGCTGGCGCGCATTCTTCAGCAAACCCCTCGGCGGTGGGACGGTAAGCTCGTGCAAGCGATGTGGGCACTGCGGCTGGATGCGCACTTATCGAAACAGCAGGTTCTCGAACAGTACCTCAACCGCGTGCACCTGGGGCAGGCCGCGGTCGGTGTTGGAGCGGCCAGCGCGCTCTACTTCGGTTCCTCCGCGCAACAGTTGAGTGTCGGACAGGCGGCGACGCTGGCGGGGCTCGCGCACGCGCCTTCGCGCGACAACCCTCGTGCGTCGCCCAGATTGGCGACGGCGCGCCGCGAGTACGCACTGCGGCGCATGGTACAGCTTGGCTATGCCACGCGAGAAGACGTGGCGCGCTCGCATGCCGAAGCGGTACGCTCGCTTACGGGGCAGGCACTCTTTCGCGCGCCGCACTTCACGACGCACGTCCTCGCGTCCGTGCAAGGCGATTCGGCGCGAGCCGCGACCGTCCAGACGTCGCTCGATCTCGGCCTGCAAGAGGCGGCAGAAGCCGAAGTGCGACACACTGTCGAGATGCTTCACTCGCGGGGCGTGGAGCACGCTGCCGTGGTGGTCCTCGATAACGAGTCCGGCGAGGTGCTCGCGTGGGTCGGATCACCTGACTTCTGGGAGGAGAAGGACGGTCAGACGGACATGGTGACGTCGCCGCGCCAGCCCGGCTCCGCGCTCAAACCATTCCTGTACGGGCTGGCACTCGATCGCGGATTCACCGCGGCGACCGTGCTCCCGGATGTCCCGAAGGTCTATGCGACGGCGGCCGGGACGTACGCACCGCGCAACTACGATCGCCGCTTTCGTGGGCCCGTACGGGTGCGTGAAGCACTGGCGAGTTCGTACAACGTGCCAGCGGTGGAATTGGCATCGCGCGTTGGTGCGGGCACCGTGCTTCACACACTGCATCTCGCTGGCTTTGAATCGCTGAACAGGGGCGCCGAACACTATGGGTTGGGCATTGCACTCGGAAATGGCGACGTCACGCTGATCGAGTTGGCGAATGCATATCGCGCGCTGGCAATGAACGGTGAGTGGCGTCCCTGGACGTGGCGCGTTGCGCCGTCGCGCCCTGCAAGACTGCGGGAAGGCCGGCGAGTGATCTCACCCGTTTCAAGTGCCATCCTGCTCGACATCTTGAGCGACGGTTCGGCGCGGATTCCGGGATTCGGGTTGAACACACCATTCGAGTTCCCATTTCCGGTGGCTGTAAAGACCGGAACCAGTCGCCATTTCACCGACAACTGGGCGGTCGCGACGACGCGGGGCTTTACGGTGGCGGCGTGGGCGGGGAACTTCAGTGGCCGGCCGATGCAAGGCGTCAGCGGCGTCGCCGGTGCAGGGCCTCTTCTCCACCGAGTCGTCATGGAAACGGCCAAGCGCGTAGCGCCGGGCGCGTTCGTGACTCCATCGGAGGCGGGAGCGATTCCAGTTGCGGTGTGCAGGTTGTCCGGACTTCGCGCGACGGGGACGTGTGCGCAGTTAACGGAGTGGTTCGTTCCTGGCAGCGAGCCCGCGCAGTCCGATGACTGGGAACGCCGAGGGGCACAATCGCTTCCGGAGGTGTACGCGGAATGGTCCGCGCGTCAGGCTGCGGCGGGTGCGAATGTTCCGCGTGTGCTCTCTCGTTCTGTAACCGACAGTAGTGCGAGGTTCATGATCACCTCGCCGCGAGATGGTGATCGTTACGCGATGCCGCTCGAGGACGAATCGGCATACGCGACGATCGCATTGCGTGCGTCCGGTGCTCGCGCGCAGCACCTGAAGTGGTTCGTCGATGGAAAGCCGATAGCCGGTGGGCGGTGGTCACTGGCCGAGGGCGCGCATGTGTTTCGGGCGGTCTCGCCCGGAGGGGACAGCGTTGAGGCGCGGGTTACGGTGATGCCGAGGTAACTTCAGTGTGGCCGCGTCAGGGCCGTACACAACAAAGGCATCACAGTGATTTACCGCAGAGGTCGCAGAGGCGCAGAGGAACGCAGAGGACTGCATGAAGCAGTCACGAGCGGAAGTGCGACCCCATTGTCACCCCGAGCGAGCGAAGCGAGTCGAGGGGTCTGCACCTGACGTCGCTCCTATTTCAGCGTCACCCACTGGGCCAACGCTCCCGTCGCCGCAAATGTCCCTGACGCGTCGCACGACAACGGATTCCCATCGCGCGCCGCGCGTGAGTGAATGAGATCCGACCTGCTCGCAAGACCGCGAGCGAGGTAGCGAGCCCACACCGCGTCGGTGAGTGCGTCGAAATACGAGACGAGACGCGATCCGCCCGGTGTTTCAACGCGTATCGCGACATCCGACGCCGTTTGCGATCCCACGTGGTGGCCGAGCCGCGCGCCAGTCAGGACACGATCACCAACCGCGGGCGTGCCATCCGGAACGACATGAAACACGACCACTGTAAACGCAGGATAGGCGTCCGGCTGCACCTGGATCTGCGTTCCGAACGTCTGCTCCGCCTCGATGCGCACCAGCGTTCCGGTCACCGGCGCGAAGATCGCCACGGTCGCGGAGTTCGGAACGGTTGCGGCGTCGAAGTAGTGTTTCATGCTTCGACAGTGCTCGAGGTCGTCGGAGTAGTCGTGGCCGTAGCTCGAGCGGAAATAGCTCACGCGGTTGATGCGCGCGGATTCGATGTAGTCCGATGTGATCAGCGGTGGCACGCCGAGCTGATCCAGATTCCACGTGCCGTCGGCGGTGGTGACGACCGGCGCGACGTGCGTTGTGTCCGTTACGGGGGCTGTGGCGCCACAGGCACTCAGGAAGACCAGGAAGGGCAGTGCCCGCATCGCGCGTCGCATCTTGAGTGGGTAGACTTCTCGCATGATATATCGCGCTTCTCCCCCGACCGCCGCCACATGCTGAATCTCTGGCACGACCTTCCCGCAGGGCTGCACGTTCCCGAGTGCGTCACGGCCGTCGTGGAAATCCCCTCGGGCAGCAGAAACAAGTACGAGCTCGACAAGGCCAGCGGCATGCTCAAGCTCGACCGCGTACTCTTTTCCGCGGTGCATTATCCCGGCGACTACGGATTCATCCCCCGCACCCTGCACGAAGATGGGGATCCCCTCGACGTGCTCGTGCTGGTGAAGGAGGAGACGTTCCCTGGCTGCCAGATCGACGTGCGGCCGATCGGCGTGCTCAAGATGCTCGATCGCGGCGAGCCGGACGACAAGATCCTCGGCGTGCCGCTGCACGATCCCTTTCAGCAGGAGTATTTCGACATCGCCGACATCTCGCAGCACATGCTCAAGGAAGTCGAGCACTTCTTCCGCACGTACAAGGATCTCGAGGGCAAGCGCGTGGAAATACTCGGTTGGGGCAAGAGCGATGAAGCCACCCGGATCGTCCTCGAGTCGATCGCTCGCTATGAGGCGACGTATGGGTCGAAGCGCGAGCTGCGGGAGTCGAAGGGCTGACGGAATGGCTTTGTGATGCAAAGGACTTGACAGAAATCGAGTCCCATGCCATCATCTCATCCGTCCCCTTTTGGCGCACGGAGATCCGTCGATGACCGCACTCACCAGGTTGCTCTTTCCCGTCCCGGCGCTTCGCCGGTCGCCCGAGATGATCTTCGCCTGGTGGGAGTCCCGACGGCCGGTCTACAACCTCATCGTCGGCGGCACTGGCCTCGTGACGCTCGCGTCGATTTCGGTCATCGGGCTCCTGCCGCCGCATCCGCCGCTACAGGTCCCGTGGCAAGCCGTCGTCCTGTACGGCGTCCTCGCCAACGTATGCTATTCGTTCGGCTTCGCGATCGAGGCCCTGCTGGAACGACTGTGGGGAAATGACGTCGCGCCGGCAGGGCCTCTGCTCTTTCGCCAGGGACTGGCCTTCGGCGTCGGTCTTACACTGCTGCCGATTGGACTGGCATGGGTGGGATATCTCGTGGCACTCGGCAAGATGATTCTCGGGTAGCGAAATCGAAGAGTCGGTTCGCCAAATTCGGCCGAAGCGCGGGGCAAAGTATCGAGTCATTTCACCGCAGAGGACGCAGAGGAGCAGAGGAACGCAGAGGAACAAATGAGCATGGTTTTCCTCTGCGTTCCTCTGCTCCTCTGCGTCCTCTGCGGTTCAATCAGTTGCTTTTGCTTCCAGTTCGCCAAACGACAACTCTTTCCACTAGGGCTCGAACGCCCCAAGCGCCGGCACCGCCACCACCTTGCGCAGCTTCCACTGGTTCGCGCCGATGTACTCGAAGAGCGGCGCGTTCCCCGTCTTGATCACTTCCGCGTCCAGTGCCGTACCCTGGCCGATCAAGACCGACGACCCAAGCAGATGAAAATCATTCTGCCCCGCATTCACGAAGCCCGGCGTGTTCGCCGCATTCGAGAACATGCTGGATACTCCAGTACCGTCGAACGCCGGCCCGACATTCAGCACACTGTTGCCGCTGTGATTCCCCGGCTCGATCGGCAACCAGCCGGCTGACATCCAGTTCGCGCTGAAATCCGCATACCCGTAGTTGTAGAACAACGCGAACGGCGTCGCCTTCTTCCCCGGCGTGAGCGACGTCGCCCAGAATGCATTGTTCCGCGCCTGCACCACCGGGTGGGTTCCCGAGTTCAACACGCTGAACAACACGGCGGAACTGTACTGCCACGGCGTCCAGTCGAACTGTGAGATGACGGTATTCTGATAGAAGTAGACCGTGCCGCCGCGGACGTTGCCGTACGAGTAAGGGCCGTCGCCGAATGCCACCAGCGACTTGGTCCACGAGATCGGAAAGTCGGGCCGGTCGCGCATCACCAGCACATTGCCATAGATGTACGCCGCATTCACCAGCAGGTTGCCCCACGCATCCTTCGCCTGCCGCTCCCAGTTCGCATTCGATTGCGGGTCCTGTAGCGCGATCTCATAGACGCCGCCCGCGATCCAATTGTACCGGAACGTGATCCCCGCCGAGCGATCCTTGATGTTGTCGCCGTAGCTGCCGCTCGCGATCTGTCCGAAGTGGTTGAACTGGTAAACCGTGCCGATCCCCTCCGTATACGCATTGTGTTCGTGCGCGTCGCCGACGACGCCATTGTCATGGACCGAATTGCCCTCGACGAGCAGGTAGCGCGACTGCCCCGCCTCGTCGTACTTCGAGTTCTGAAAAATGCCAATGCCGTTATCATGAATGTGGCAATTCCGGATCGCCACATTCTCCGCGCGCTCGATGTAGATGCCACTGGCGAAATCGTCCCACGCGACGGACTGGCCGGAGAGCTTCGTGTGGTTGTAGATCTTGCTGCTATTGCGAATCTCGAGGTTCGCGATCTCCAGATATCCGGGCTTGTAACCGTACGTGTACCCGACCGGTGGCGACACCACGATCATCCCGAGTCCGTCGAACACCTGGTTGATGAATGGCGTCCCCGCTTTGATCGTCGCACCGTTGCCATCGAGAATCGGCAACTCGCCATTGGGACCCGGCATGCCGACGATTCGGATGTACTTGTGCGCCGCACCGCGATTCGAGAGGAAGATGACGTCGCGATACGGTGTCGCCTGATAGAAAATCCGCACGTTGTCGCAGGGCAGCAGTGACTGCCACGGAACGCCCGCTGGCGTCGCGTACGTCTTCCCTGGTCCGACATCATAGGTCTTGCCAGTCGCACCACATGCGGCCTGATCGACCGGCGTCGGCACATAGTCCCACGCACGCGGCGCTTCGATCGTGGCCCACAAGCCACTGGGCGGCGGCGGTGGCGGCGGTGTCGCGGCGCCTGGAACCGGTTGCAACAGGTTGCGAATCACCATGATGTTCGCGCCCGCCTTCGTGGCGAGATCGAGCTTCGATGCCGCATTCGCAGCGAGCTTCGCCTGTGCCAACTGACTCGTCGCGGTCGCGGCCAGCGAGGTGGGAAGCGTGACGTTCGTGCCCTTCGACTTCCAATAGGTGATCCGATTCTGTGCATCGGCGAGCGCGGCATCCACAGCGACGACCGTCGCATCCGCGATCGGTGTGCCGAGCGCGCCAAGCGAGACGGCGATCTGGAAGGTCCGAAGGGCCAATCGGGCTGCGGCGGAGGCAGCTTGGTCTCCGGCAGCTTCCGCCGCGACGGCGATGGCATTGAGCGAATCCTTTTGCGCCATGACCTTCATGACCGAATCCGCGCCAAAGGTGAGATAGATCTTCTCGGTCGCCTTCCGGTACACACTATCGAGAACGATGGGGCCGAGCGGTGGAACGGCGTCGAGCGACGGCGCAGTGGGCGCTAGCTGAATCGCAGGGGCACTGATGCTGTCCGGGGGCGCGCAGCCGGCGGTCAGAACGAGCGCCGCCGCACTGGCAGCAAGAGCAATGAGTGCGAGCATCCTATTCGGTGAGCGCATTGGAGCCTCGGGGCGGTGTGGGTTGCACGCACCGTAGTCCACACCGGTGTTTCAGCCGTCGCCTGAGCGTGAGTTCGCCGTGAGTTGACGCCCCTACCGCGCCAAAACCGACAAGCGTGTGACCTGCGTCACCGTTCCGTGTGCCGTCTGGCGCGATGCTCGAGCGAAGGCGTAAGCTTGACCACCTCCACCACGTCCCTTCACCCCGCCGCTGTGCTCGCCCGAGACGCAGAAGCCGTTCGCTACCACCTTCGCGTCTTCGGCTCGCCGGACCTCCGTGCCTCCGACGGACGCGTACTGGACGTCATTCTGGCGGGCAACAAGCGACTGGCACTGCTCACCTACCTCGCAGTGGCGCACCCCGGCGGCTTCGCCAGGCGCGATACGTTGCTTGCGCTGCTCTGGCCGGATGCGACGGTCGACAAAGCCCGTCAGAATCTTCGATCGATGCTCTATGTCCTCCGGACGGAGCTCGGCGAGGGCATCGTGCTGAGTCGTGGCGCTGACGAGGTCGGCGTCGCTCGCGAGTATCTCCAGTGCGATGTGATCGCGTTCGATGAGGCACGCGCCGGCGGCCGACTCGAGGAGGCGGTGGCGCTCTACCGCGGGGATCTGCTCACCGGTTTCTACGTCGATCAGGCACCGGAGTTCGAACGGTGGCTTGAAGACCGACGAGCCGCGCTTCGCCGACACGCAGCCGACACCCACTGGGCATTGGCGGATCGCTGGGCAGCACGTGAAAATCGCGCGGCGGCGGAATCGCACGCTCGCCAGGCGGTCGCGCTGACTCCGGCGGATGAAATGGCGATGCGCCGCCTGATGACCATGTTGAGCTCACTGGGCGACTCGGGAGCGGCGCTCGACGCATACCATGCATTCGTCACCATGCTGGCGTCGGATTATGACGCGCGACCCTCACCGGAGACCTCAGCGCTCGCAGCCCAGATTCGTGGCGGTGATCCGGCCGTCGTGCGTGCGAAGACACCAGCGACTTCGCACGCGTCCGCGCCACGAGTATCTGCCGAGGTCCGCCGCTCATCGCCACGCTCGCTCCTTCGCACGACGACCAGTCGCCTCGCCCTCCCGGAACTCCGTGGGCGCCGAGCGGTCCTCTCTCTCGTGGTGGCGGCCACGATCTTGGCGATCGGCGGTGTTTTCTTCTTCCGTCCTCAACAGAATTCGGTCGTGGCGGCGGAGACGAGCGATCGCGTCGTCGTTCTCCCATTTCGTGTGTTTGGCGCAACCGACCTGAACGTGCTATCGGTCGGGCTCGTGGACATGATGGTGCCCCTACTGTCGAGCGAGGGAGGACCGCGCGCCGTCGACCCACGTACCGTCGCCGCGACGCTAACGGCTCCCGATCACCCGAGTGATTCGGCCGTGGCTCGGCGGCTCGGAGCCCGCTATCTGATGACCGGATCGGTCACCAGTTCGAACAGCGGTCTCACGATTGCTGCCTTGGTGACGGAGGCGGCAACCGGTCGCATCATCGGCCGAGCACACGCGCAGGGCGGGCGAGACAGTATCGCGACGATGGTGGAGCAGATTGCGGCGAGGCTGCTGCTCGATGCCATGCCCGCGGCGACGCACGTCAGCGGCCGTTGGAAGGCACCACCTCCCTTCGAGGCGGTGCGCGCGTTTCTCGCCGGGCGAGCGGCGTATCGCCGAGGAGGCTATGAGAACGCGCGCGATCAATATGAGCGCGCACTCCTGCTCGATTCGGGGTTCGTGCTGCCAGCGTTCGGGCTTGCTGAACTGACGGGCTACATCCCCTTCGATCCGCACAATGCGATATCGATGGGAAAGCGGCTCGCGTGGAAGAATGCACACCTCCTGACCGATCGCGATCGCGCGTATCTCGCCGCGATCGTCGGTCCGCGCTATCCATCGCCTTCCCCTCCCGCGGAGTTGGCCGAAGCGCGCGAACGCGCCGTCGAGCTCAATCCCGAACGTGCGGACGCCTGGTTTCTGCTCGGCGAGCACTACCTGCATGCCGGCGCATTCCTTGGTGACTCGGCAATCAATCGCGCCGAGTCAGCCTTCCGGCGCGCACTCGAGAGGGACTCTCTCTACGCCGCGCCACTGGAGAGCGCGATGGAACTCGCCTTCCTTCGCGGCGACGCGCAACTCGGGATGACGCTCGCGCGTCGGTTCATCGGCCTGCATCCCGATGCCGACGTGACTGACTATGTCCATTGGCGCATTGCGCTCGAGTCGGACGCGACGGCCGCACTCGACCACGAGCGGAAGCGCTTCACGCGCTACAATCGGCTGGCGCTGCATCGAGTATCTGCGGCCGTCCAGACACCGCGAGCGCCGATCGTTGACGCGGAGCTCGCCGCGAAAGCGCTGGTCGAGGCTGCGGCCACCGTGCACGAGCGCGTCTCCGGCTACTTCACCATTCGCGACGTCGCCCTTATTGCGGGTAAACCGACCGTCTCGACGACGTATACGCGGCTCATCGCACAGGAGGCTCCCTCGCAACAGGAGCGGCTCGACGCGCTCTACGGACTGATTGCCGACGCGGACCTCGCGAGTGGAGAGGCGGCGGTCGCGGACTCGCTCCGCCGCGCGTACGCGCGCACGACACCTGCGGAACTCAAGGCGGTGGACAACGGCACCCGGTGGCCGATGCGCAATCTCTGCTTCATGCTGCACTGGGACTTGGGGCACGAAGACTACGACGCGGCGCGCCGGGATATCGCCGAACTGCGGAGTCGCAGCAGGGATGCGTCTGCTGCGCGGGCACCGATCGACCAACGACGCGCGCGCGTGGAGTTAGCCGAGAGCTGTCGCGCACTGGGGTTGATCGCGCTCGCTCGTGTCGCCGACCCGAATAGCGAGAGCGCGCTCAGGGATCTTCGTGTCCTCGAATCACAATCCCGTTCGAGTCCGATCATGCACGGATGGATCAATCTCTGGCTCGCGCACCAACTCGAACGCGCGGGCGACATCGAGGCCGCTCGGCACCTGGTCGCACAGCGGCTGTTCATCGAGAACTCGCATGTGCTGCCGGGCTACCAGACGTACCTGTACGACGAGGCGCGACTTGCGGCGCGCGCGCATGACTGCGCGGCGGCCCGCCGAGCGATGCACACGCTACTCACCCTGCAGGCCGACGCCGAGCGGCGCGTTCGCGAACGCGATCGAGCGCTGGCGGCTCTCGTGGGGCGGTGTACCCAAGTCGCCAGCGGCGGCGCCGAGTAATTATCGCGCCGGCACATTGAACGCGGATTGAGCGGATCCAGGAAAACGAAAAAATGATCAAAAGCGTCTTCTTTGAAGAGCCGCCACGACGAGTTGGTTCTGTTGCGCCTCATCGAAGCAATCAGTGTTTTGCCGTTAAGAATCCGCCCAATCCGCGTTCAATGTGCCGGCGATAGGATCGCCCTTTGGCAGCTCAGACGGGGTCGACCGCCCCGTGCGCCGCGTTGTCTTTGCCGCGCGGGAGGAAGAGCTTGTCGTACAACAGCGCCGCGGCGATCCCACCCAGCAGCGGTCCGACCCAGTACACGACGTGGCCCTCGAAGTAGCCTGAGGCGACCGCTGGGCCGAATGAGCGCGCCGGGTTCATCGACGCGCCGGTGCGGGATCCGATGGCGAGAATGTCTGCCGTCACGGTAAGGCCGATCGCGAATCCGCCGACCTTTGGCGCCGCGGGATCGACCGCGGTTCCAAACACGACGAAGACCAGGAAGAAGGTCGCGATCGCTTCGCACGCGATGGCCTGCACCATCGAGATATCACCGGACACCGACTGGCCGCCGAGGTGTGCAGCAACGCCGACCGCCGTCGGAAACACGAACTTGAGGGCGTACGCCGCAGAGACAGCGCCGAGGATCTGCCCGACGATGTAGATCGCCGCCATCATCGGCTCGATGCGGTTGGTGACCAGGAAGCCGATGGTCACCGCGGGATTCAGATGTCCCGAGATTCGCATCGTCGCCGTCACCATGATCGAGAGGATCAGCCCGTGGGCGATCGCCGCGATGAGCAGCGGATTGAGGTTCCACAACGACGACGACATGATCGCCGCGCCGCCGACGAAGACGAGGGCAAAGATGCCGATGAACTCAGCGGTGAAGTGACGCCAGCTGTCGCGCATGATGGGGCTCGTGTTGGGTGTGGCGCGCCGCACGGGTGGAGGTGGGCGCATCACCAAGCATAGTGACCCACCAAAGATCGCGTCAGACCCCGTCGTGCCGTTTGAGGACGACGGCGGCGTTGATGCCGCCGAAGCCGAAGCTGTTGCTCAGCGCGTATTCGACGTCCGCATCCCTGCCGTGCAACGGGATGTAGTCGAGGTCGCATCCCTCGGCGGGCGCCTGATGATTGAGTGTAGGGGGCAGCCACTTGTTGTCGAGCGCCAGCGCGGTGATTGCGAGTTCCATGGCGCCGGACGCGCCCAGCGCATGGCCGTAATACCCCTTGGTGCTGCTCACCTGAAGCTTCCGCGCATGCTCGCCGAACGTCTGCTTCAGCGCCAGCGTCTCCGTGGGGTCGTTGAGCGGCGTCGAACTGCCGTGCGCGTTGATGTATCCAACGTCCGTCCCCACGATGCCGGCGTCAGACATGGCGAGACGCATCGAGCGGGCAGCCTGCGTGCCGTCAGGGCGGGGCGCTGTCATGTGGTGCGCGTCATTCGAGCTGCCGAATCCGGTGATCTCGGCGTAGATGTGTGCGCCGCGCGCCATTGCACGGTCGAGTTCCTCGAGGATCAGCACCGCAGCCCCTTCGCCCATGACGAAACCGTCGCGATCCTTATCGAATGGTCGCGACGCCGAGACGGGGTCGTCGTTCCGCGTGGACATCGCGCGGATGATCGAGAATGCGCCGAAGCAGAGCGGCGCGAGTGGCGCCTCCGACGCGCCGGCGAACATCATGTCGGCGTATCCGTCTCGAATGGCCCGGAACGCTTCGCCCACGGCGATCGTGCCCGACGCGCAGCTCATGGCATTGGTGCTGTTCGGCCCCTGCGCGCCCAACTCGATGGCGATATTGCAGCTCGCGGCGCCGGCGAAGACGTTGAGTGCAAGCGAGGGGTCGAGTCCACGTACTCCTTCATCGAGGAAGATGCGCAGTTGGTCCTCGGCAAACCGAATTCCGCCGAGCGCGCTGCCCATCTTGGCTCCGATCCGTTCCCGATTCTCCGCCGCGAGATCAAGGCCGGAATCGGCGAGCGCCATGCGACCGGCCGCGACGGAAAACGAGCCGAAACGATCGAGGCGCCGTGCTTTCTTTGCCTCGATGAAATCGAGGACGTTGAAATCGTCGACCTGTGCCGCATTGTGGCTGCGCCAGATCGATGGGTCGAAGCGGGTGAGAGTCGTGACCGCCGATTTTTCCCGGCGCAACCCATCCCAGAGCCCCTGGCGCCCCAACCCGATGGGAGTAATGGCCCCAATCCCGGTAACTGCAACACGTCGCCGTTCGTACACTCCAACCTCGCTTGGTTAATTCCCCGCGCCAATCGCCATGCGTTCAGCATGCGCGGCTAGGCCAGACAGGGTGCGACTCGCGATACCATGCACGAACACCGGCCCGATCACGAGCGTCGCCGCAGACGTTCCGACGACCGGTACCGACGGGCCGGCCCACATGTGCACGATGCGCACGTGACAGCCGGCAGGCGTCTCACGGAAGCTCCATTCGACCTCCATGCCGCGTGTCACGCCGTCGATATGTGCAAATCGGATGCTTGGCGTTGGCCCGGCACCGAGCACCTGCATTTTCGACTGCCACCAGGTGGGCCACTGCACGAGGCCGAAGGGCCGGTTCGCGCTCATGTCCACAATGCCACCGCCGTCACGCCGACGCTCGACGAAGCGGACGAACTTGTAATGCTTGAGCAGGGCCGGCCACCGCTCGACATCCTTGGCCAGCGCGAACATCGTGTGCAATGGCGATCGCACCTCCTGCTCATCCACGGTCGTCATCTCGGCCTTGGCGGGCATTGGGCCCAGGTCCAGCGGCGCTAGGTCGGTCATCGGGATGGGGTCCAGGTAGCGGTGAGTCGGTATCCGAGGTGACGGCGGACGGCGGCGTCTTCTCCGGTCGCATGCAGCACGGATGCCTGCAGTTCACGCACCGTGAAGCCGCGCAGCACAGACACCATTCCATCATGGCGACTGACCGCGTGAAAGCCAAGGAGCCACGTAACGAGCCAGAATCCGCCAGCCGCGAACCAGCTACGGCGGAGGTCGCTTACGACCACGGCATGTCGTGCCACACGATGGAGTTCTCGCAATACGACAGCAAGCTCGGCGTCCTCGAAGTGGTGGAGAACCTGTGAGCAGATCACGACGTCAACACTGGAATCACCGAAGGGCAGCATCCGCGCATCGCCACACGCGCAGCCGTCGAGCGACCGGGAGGTAAGCTTCGCCAGCGAAGCCGCTTCGTCGACGCCAAAGGTCGCGAGCTGAACCCCGTGCCTGCGCGCCAGCAATCGAGCCCGGATGGGGATATCCGCGAGCCCGGTCCCAACGTCCAGAAGCGACGCCGTATTCCCGAGACGGGGCATGAGACAAACGAGTTCCGAGAGCACGGCGTTCGCGCCGCCAAGAAGCGTGTTCGACCGGCGGACGTCACGCAGCGAACGCTCGCGGAGCGCCGGATCGGTATCGGGATCGTCGAGATGCTCGAACCCGCGGCGACGCATCGGAGTGAACACGGCTGCCTACCGCTCCAGCTGCGCATATCCGCCACGATAGTAGAGCAGGGGCCTCGCGTCCCGCGCCGTCGCGCGCTCTACCTCGCCGACGAACATCGTGTGATCACCAATCTCGTGACGCTCGACCACACGGCACTCGAGGTGCGCCAGCGCGTCATCGAGCAGGACGACGCCGTTTTCGGCGCGGGAATAGCCAAGACCCTCGAAGCGATGCATGGATTCGAGTTGCGCAAAACGCCGCGAGAGCGCCTCCTGCTCCGCCGCGAGCACGTTGATGCCGATGTGCGTGGCGTCGAGGAGCGCGCCATACACGGACGCCGCGTGATCGACACACACCTGCACGAGCGGCGGATGAAGGCTCACCGAACAGAAGGCGCTCACGGTCATGCCAACGTCGCGCCCAGCCGCGTCGACCGAGGTGACGACGGTGATGCCCGACGCGAATCGGCCCAGCACACTGCGAAAGGAATCCTGATCGATAGCCATTTCGGGAGCCACTCGGCCGATGTGAGAGATTTGAAAGAGATTGGGTAGAACGCCGCGGCGCAACGGTTTCGCTGTGACGGCGCACGCATGTTTGAGGTGCTGCACTGCGTGGTGTCCTTCCTTTCTCGAGCCAACCGGAGCGTCGTGCCGACCGACCGATACCGAACCGACAAGGTGGGCCGTCGCGACGCGATCCGCATGCTCGCGTCGGCGTGTGGCGCGCTCGCCCTCTCGGCGTGCGCCGCAGATGCCACCGCTCCACGCGAAATCCGAAGCGGTGCCCGGCTTCTCTCGCGTCCATCGTCTCCGGAGCTCTCGTCCATTTCCGGCCTCCATCCGCTGGGGCTCGGCAAGGAGCGCGATGGCCTCATCTACGGTCCTCCGACGTACAAGGCCGGTTCACGCGTGCCCCTGCTGCTGTTGCTGCACGGTGCGGGACAAAGCGCGGACAACCTGATGGAGCCATATCTCATCGAGAAACTGGCCACGGGCGCCGTACTTGTGGCACCAAACTCACGTGGGCAAACATGGGATGCAATCGGCGACGGGTTCGGTCCAGACGCGGATTTCATCGATGCATCGCTGGCGCTCGCCTTCTCGCGTTTTACGATCGATCCGGCGCGCATCTCCGTTGTCGGTTTCTCGGATGGCGCGACCTACTCGATCGGACTGGGATGCGCCAACGGCGACGTCTTCTCGAGGATCGTGGCACATTCGCCGGGTTACAGACTGAAGGTCACGCCGGTCGCAAAACCTCCCATGTTCATCACGCACGGCACACTCGATTTCGTGTTGCCGATCGACGTGTCGAGCCGAGTCATCGTCCCGCAACTGCGCGCGGAAGGCTATGACGTCACCTACAAGGAGTTCGAAGGCGGACATGGCGTGACGCCGGAGCTGCTGCGCGAGACCTCGGCCTGGGCCATCGCATGAACCGGCCGCCTCTGAAGATGCGCGGCCTCGTCGTGACGCTCCTGTTCGCCGCGACGGGTTTCGTTTCATGTGGGTACGCGACAGAACCAATTCCTCGCGCGAAATCCAGGTTCAGCGTGCTGGTCATCGGCAATGACCTCGTCCTGACGCAACAACTTGCGGTCGTCCTGAACGGAATGGGCCGCGGTCTGCCTGATACGCTCGACGTCCAACTGATCGCCAAGCCTGGCTACTCTCTCGCCGATCACTACGTATCCGGGCCTGCGCTGGAGGCGATTCGCGCAGGAGGCTGGCGTTTCGTCATCTTGCAGGACCGTGCGATCCCGAGCGGTGATGTGCGGCTGCTGGTGAAGGAATGGGCAGCGGAATTCGCAACTGCGATCGCCGCGACGGGAGCGCGTACAGCGATCATCAGTCCGTACGCTGGGTTAACTGACTATCTTCGCAAGCCGTCGTCGGCAACGTCGTACGAGGGGATCGCCACGGATATCGGCGCGCTGAATATTCACGTGGGTGCGGCGTGGACGCAGGCATGGAACCGCAATCAGTTCCTGCCGTTCTTCGCGTCGAACGACACCTTGCCGTCCACTCTGGCCACGTACCTTACGGCAATGGTCATTTACAGTACGATTACTGGGACCAGACCATCGGACCTGCCGACAGGGATGCGATTAGCGGGCGGCGATTCGATCGCCTTCACGGCCGACGTGGCGGCGATCCTCCGCGCGGCGGCGACGGATGCGGTGAATGGCAAATAGGATGGTGTGAAAAGCTGCTCGTTTTGTCGCCCTGGGAGAAGCGAACGGCCTGCACGTGAAATTCGGTGTGTCAGTGGGACGTGTTTTTGAGGAGCGGATCTTACGGATGCGACGGAAACTGCCGAATCAATGAAGGAATCCGGTAGTTTCAGTCGCATCCGTCAAATTCGCTCCTCAATTCGTACACGCTTGAGTGACATCGGAACTGCGGAGGGTGCAGGCCGGCAACCTTTCACGTGTTCGCCGACCTCCGAAACAAATTCAGCAGATACGACGCCCGCAGCACCTCACTTGCCGGCACAAAGTTGCCCGTGACACCAACGAGGAGATCCGCCATATCCTTCCTCGCCTCGAGCGTACGCGCGAAGTAGTTGATCGCCGGCGCGTAGCTGACGGCCGCGTTGATCAGTTTCTCCACGATCCACTTTCCGCGAAACTCCGCCCGGCGCTGACGGTCGTATTCGCGCAGGGCGTCGTCAGAGGCCGCCATGGATATCGCGCCGAGCGCGCGCATGGCGTGGGGTGCCAGCATCTCCCCTCCGCGAAGCGCCGAGTAGATCCCCTCTCCGGTGAACGGATCGAAGAAGTCCGCGGCGTCCCCCACGAGGGCCGCACCGGGAGCCCACGCCCGCCGCGCATGTGACGCGAATGGGCCAGTCGCGACCACCGGCGTCACGCGCCGAGCGCCGGCGACGCGCGGCGCGAGCTGCGGCCGACTCGAGAGCCACTGCTCGAAGAAGGCAGTCCGGTCGCGGCTGACCTCGCGACCGGCGGACGCCGGAACGACCATGGCAACGTTGGTCAGCCCGCCCTCGACCGAGGCCAATCCGACGTACCCAACGTCGCGCTCGACGTGCATCTCCCCCCAGTTACCGACACCGGCAAACGCCTCGAAGTGCGCGACGAGTCCGATTCGCCTCGGCCACACGCGACTCGTGCGTGACAAGTCGAGCCGCCGCCCGACGATCGAGCGAAGGCCATCCGCACCGACGACCAATGGCGCCATGAGGACGGCTTTGCCGCCCCCGGGCAGGAGCACGTGAACTCCAGTGATGCGACCGCCGGAATCACGTTCAACATCGATGGCACGCACTCCCTCGCGCACCTCGGCGCCGGCGTTGCGCGCGCAGTCGAGCAGAATCGCGTCGAGTACCACGCGTCGTAGCGCCAGCCCCCGATTTCGGAAGGCGTGGTAGCCGTGTTGCGCGACGAAATCCCCACGGAGCGCGTGTCCGTTCGGCGCGCGGACGATCATTCCCGACAGGTGCGCGGCACCCGCCCGTTCCACCTGTGTTAGGGCACCCATTGCATTCAGCAGACGCGATGCTTCCGGACTCAGGTATTCCGCGCATGGCTTGCTCCGCGGAAACTGCGCACGATCGAGCACGAGCACGCGTGCGCCCGCTTGGCTCAGCGCAAAGGCGGTCGAGGCACCTGCCGGACCGCCGCCGACCACGATGACGTCGTGCGTCACGAAATCGTCGAAAGAACAGCGGCCACGGCCGCTCCGGCCACCGACGCCAGCAGGTTCACGAGATCGTTGTCCATCCACGCCCATCCGCCGGCATGAGTCGTCGGTGTGCCGCAGTCGTGAACACGCCGTTCCGACGGCTTCTCGCACGTCGCGCACCAGCGTCGCTCCTGGACGGTCGCGCCGAGCAGGGAGTCGCACAGGGCGCCAGCGATGCCGGCCACCGTCACGCTGCCCGGGGTTCCCGACAGGTGCATCGCCGCCGCACTGGCAGCAATGAACCCCGCGCCCGCGGCCGAGGCGACGAATCCGGGCAGGCTGACTCCGCCGGAGGTCCCGCGCGGCACCTGCCCCAGCGTGACAATGGAGCGCGGAGCGCGCCCGAAGAGTGTACCGATTTCCGTCGCCCACGTATCCGCGGTTGCCGAGGCGAGCGCGCCGAGTGCCGCGGACGTCATCGCGCTGCTGAAGAGGGTCGGTCCAAATTGTCCGAAGAGTGCACTCACCGCGAAGACGCCGCCGTTCGCAATGACCTGCGTCGCGTCTCGGGTGCCGCCCTTCGCGACAATGCCACGCGTCAAACGCTCGCGCTCGTCACGCCGGTAATGAGAGAGCGACACCGTGACGACAAAATACAGCACGAGCAGCGCGCCCCATTTCCACCCGGCGCCGTTGGCGCTCGTACCGACGGCGATGGCCGCGACTCCGCCGGAGTACGACAGCGATCCGGCTCGCCAGGCGGCGTACGCAATCGCGGACGCCAGGACAAGTCCCCACAGTGCCCGCTCGAGCATGAGCGTCGAAGCCATTGAGTGCCCCCTCGGTTCCCGTTAGCTTCACGGCTGCCTTCGTTCTTCCTGCCGCCCTGCCGTCCAAAGTAGTTCTATGCTCGCCACTGTCGACGCTTTACTCCCACTCAGTTTTCTGCAAGCGGTTCGAGATGTCGATACTCCGGAGGGAGAGCTCGAGGCGGAGTTCGTGGACGAGCTGCGAAACAAGCGCTTCGGGCTGAGTGATACCGTCTACTCGCAGATCAAGCGATACACGGAGGCCGTTCGTCGCAACCTGCGCACGCCGCAGGACGACACGATCGCCCTCGCGCGGTTGATCGGCCGGCGGCCGGACGCGGAGGCCGTACTGCGCGCCGCGGGGCGCTTCCTCGCGCAGGAGGCGTACATGACGATCAATCCCGTGTCGCGCGCCATTCTCAAGTTCACGCCGGCGATGATTTCCAAGCCGATGGCGTTTCGGCGGGCGCATCGCATCACGCAGCGATACCTGAACGGCAATCTTCGGCGCGTCGGCCAGTTTGTGTTGCTCGAAATTCCGCGCTCCGTCACCCTCGGCGTCGCGACCGGGAGCACAGGCTGCGCATTCTACGAGTCGACGCTGCGGGAGCTGATGCGGCTCCTCATTGGGACGACGGGGTCCGTGGAGCACACGAGGTGCGAGGGGCGCGGGGAAGGGAGCTGCGAGTGGAGGGCGGATTGGCGGGGAGCGGACAGGGCGCGGGGATAGCCGGGCTCGGGCTCAGGCCAACTGCGGGCTTGGGCGCGGGCTGGGGCTACGGCCCGGGCTTGGGCGCACCTGCAGGCTGAGGGCTGGGGCTCGCGCATGGGCTGGGGCATTGGAAGGGGAGAGGCACCCGCTGTTTTCAGTTGTGGCGGTTCCGTTCGTTTTGTCGCCCTTGAGCGGAGCCAAGGGCCTGCACCTTCGCTCGGTGATCAGCTGAATCGTCTCTACAACGCCACACCCCCTGACAATCTGCAAGCTGCGGCTGATCACTGAGCACCTGTCACAGCTGCGGCCGGAGAAGCAATTCTTGTTCATCCAACACTACCGCACCACCATTTCATTCAAGACATGACATGCTGACTCCCACCTCGCTGCCAGCCCTCCAGCAGGCCCTCACAGAAGCCGACCTCGATGGCTGGCTGCTGTACGATTTCCAAGGGGTCAACCCCATCGCCATGGGGATGCTCGGCCTCAAAGGCTTCATTTCCCGGCGCATCTTCGTGTGGGTTCCAAGTGAAGGCGTTCCGCACGCGCTCGGCCACGCGATCGAGCCGGGACCCTGGATGACGTGGCCTGCAGAGTGGACCAAGTCGAGCTACAGTTCGTGGCGCAGCCTGGAAGGCAGTCTCGCAGACCTCGTGCGCGGCAAACGGATCGCGATGGAATACTCCGTCGGTGACGCGGTGCCGTATCTGGATCGCGTGCCCGCCGGTGTCCTCGACATGATTCGCAGTGCGGGCGCGTCGTCGATCACGTCGAGCGGAGAGCTCGTGACCCGATTCTACGCGCAGTGGACAGATGCGCACATCGCGTCGCACGTTCGCGCGGCGGAGATCATTGCCACTATCGCGCAGGCGGCGTTCCTCATCGCCGGTGAGCGAGCACGGTCGCCCCAGCCGATCTGTGAGCACGAGTTGATGGCGTGGATCAAGGAGCGTTTTGCACGGGCGAAGCTCACCACGGATCACGGTCCGAACGTGAGCGCCGGCGCGAACGCCGCGAATCCGCACTACGAGCCGTCGGCGGACAACCCGCGGAAGATCGTCCTAGGTGATGTGCTACTGATCGACCTGTGGGCCACGGAAGACAACGGCATCTATGCGGACCAGACGTGGATGGCAACGGTCGGTCAGCCGTCCGCGCGGGCGCAGGAGGTATGGCGCGCCGTACGCGATGCGCGAGACGCGGCCATCAAGTTTGTGGTCGACGGAGTGGCCGCCGGAACCTCGCTGCGCGGTGGTGATGTCGATGACGTCGCACGTGCCGTGATCACCGAGCGCGGCTTCGGCGAATACTTCACGCACCGCACGGGTCACTCGATCGACTCCCGGTCGCTGCACGGACAAGGGCCGCATCTCGACAATCTCGAGACGCGCGAGGAGCGACTGCTCGTTCCAGGTGTCGGCTTCTCGATCGAGCCCGGCGTCTACATCCCCGGAGAAATCGGTGTGCGGTCCGAGGTCAATGTTTATCTGCTCGCAGGAAAGGCGGTCGTCACCCCGCGTGTGTACCAGCAGGAGCTCATCGTGGTGTAACCTGCGGGCGAGGACTCGCCTACCTGCTTGGGGTGCCACCGAAGCGGGTTTTGAACGCGACGGCCCTCCTTGATGTCGCTTGATCCGTTGCCTCAGGGGCGCTCGCGTTCCAGCACTGAGCCACTGCTGTACCGCGTCCACACAAAGATCGCCGCGCACCCGTCACCGCGAGCCTTCTCTGGAAGCTGCGCCACGCCGCGATACAACTCCATCGCTTCGATCTCGCTTGTTTTCAGCTGCGCGAGCGTTGCCAGTGGATCGCCGACCTTCATGCCGTCGATAAACAGCTGGAACGTGCCTCTGAACTCGCTTCCGTTCGGCGCGAGTAGATCCGCCTTGCCACTCCCTGCAAACGCGTTGTGCGGCGTCGCCTGACATCGCGCGAAGCGGAAGATCGGCGGCTGGCCGCTTCGCATGGTGAACTCCACACCAGGAATCGTGCGAAGCAACTCAATGGCGTCAGACCTGTCTGCCCGTTCAATCTCTTCGCGGGTGAAGAACGTTCCGCCAATCGCAGTTGCCTTGCGCTCATAGAACTCGTCAAACTTGCCCGTGTTTGCGTACCGCGCCGGCTTGCCTGTGGCGTTTGCCGTGATCTTCACCGAGTCAAGGAACACCGGCAGCCGGCGCAGCTGGATGTTCAGCGAATAGGCGGGCTGCGTTACAACAAGTAGCGTGTCATACGGCTCATAGCCGATCGCGCGGACATGCAGGAACCGCCTTCCTTTTAGCGCGACCAACGTGAACTGCCCGCGTGGGTCAGTGGTCGCACCAGCGACGGTGCCGGCAATCGAGACAATACTTCCGGCGAGCACCCCACCCGACCCAAGGACTGTACCAGTCAATAGTGACGTGCTGTCCACGGGTAATACAGTCTGACCGCACAGGAGACGTGGGACGACAAAGCATCCCACAAATGCATAAGCGAGCACTAACTGCCTCACGGATACTCCTCGAAGTTTGACGTAGTGCAACAAGTTCGTCAGGTCACTTCTCTTGGGTAAATACACCGGTGAGCACTCCACTTCGCGGCACGCCTGCGTGCGTGCTTCGCTGACTCGCCTAGAATCGTGGCCACTGAGCCATCCAATCGCAACGCCTTGACCTCGACCGCTCTGTCACTCGTGCTTCTAGAGCTGCTGGCACTGGCTGCACGGTGTTGATCTTTTCAGGCTACAGGGACAACAGGGCGGTGCGCGCCCTCACCGCCCTGCCAGCCGTCGCGGAATACTCTCGACCGATGACCTTCGCCTCACAAGTGAGCGCATATTCTCTCCCCGCATCGCGCCTACGCGTCAGTTCGCCAAGTTTCCCGGCAATCGCTCCGTCGGGCCTCAGATTGAGGCTAGTCAACGCCAGTTGCGGCGCGCATGGTTCCGCCTCAAAACAAGGATTTCCTCCCATGCCGTCATAGCAAATGGCGTTGCCCCATTGGCCTGCGGGATGGGGCGTCACCTCGACACAGACCCAGCCAGTGAGCTCGCCGGTGTACTCACAGGTGTAACATTTGCCGAGCAAACTCGCATGGCCGCTTTCGGCAGGGGTCGCAGTCGCCAGCACTGCGTCGCTTCCTTGCGTACCGGACATAGGTATGCTTTGTGCCTGTGTCGCCTTGCTTGCGGCTGTGAGCAACAGTGCCACGCAGGCGATACCCACTCGTATACGATGACTCATACCCCCCGGTGTCAGGATAGATGTCGCACGACCGCAGTAGCTTAAGCGGTCAAACGA
>JAZJZK010000024.1:0-40683 GCA_040389905.1 Gemmatimonadota bacterium
TGAGGCTCTCACCACACCTTCCGGCTTCCCCCGCACTGAGGGCATGCCGTCAGTATAGATTATCGAACCCACTCGAAGGACTTATCGGCTCAAAAACGTTACTCTCCGTCCCTGCACTGAATGCCGATCGTTCGAGGAGGCAATCTACGACTCGTCGCAGGGCGGGTCAATCAAAAGGAGTGTTCGATGGACTGGGGAATCGTCGCCGCAATCGTCATGTTGTTCGCGTGGGCCGTCGCGGCACTTGTACTGGAAGGTCCTGGCTACGTCCACCTGCTGCTGACCCTGGGTGTGTCGCTGCTGATCTACCGAATCGTCGCGCGCGGTTCGATCAAGGAGCACGTTACCGAGGCACCGAAACGGAAGTAGTCAGAATCCCGTTTGTGGTCCTGAGGTTCTTCCCTTCTTGCCGAGGAGAACCCAGGAATGGCCTGCGCCGGCTCGTGGTGTAGCACGATTGGCCATATAGTAGTCGTTCGCGCGGTGCGCTATGCGCTCCACGTTCGGCGACGCACCGAACCAGTGGTGTTGAAAGTATTCCGTATTGTTTACGTCGCCGTACGTGCCCTGATACGCCAGGCAATAGTTGCCGATGCGCGCAACAAGCGGCTTGATTCGCTCGCGCAATGCGACGGGCGTCTCACTCAGTGACCATGTCGCCCAGAATACTGCGGCCGCGTCCGGCGGTATGGTCGCAACGAATGCTTCCAGGTCGCTCAGCTCGCTCGTCGCCACGACGCGGTGTGAGTCGCGCGTCATGATGCCGGCCTCGGCGAGATAGTACTGTTGCAGTAGCGTGAAGGGTGGCAGGTCGAGGATCCAGTAACGGCCGCTGAACCCCAAGGTGTGCATGACGCGACACAGGCCGCCGAATCCTCCACCGAATTCGACGACGACATCCCAGTCCTCGACGCGACGGCCGCTCAGCAGCTCGAGTCGCATCACGTGATACACCGTCTGGATCAGGACTTCGCTGCTGTCCCGATACTGCCAATACCGATGCGGGCGCCCGATCTCCACTTCGCGAATGGCCGGTCGCCATCTGGATGCCCAGTCGGCGCTGGCCTTGAGCGCCGCCAGTTCGTCCGCGGTGGCCGGCGAATTCACATGAGCCATGCGCGCCTCGATCACGTCCCACCGCTGAAAGGCGCGCGGATCGGCGGAGGCGCCCAAGTCGCGCAGGCGGTTCATTGCGCTATTCCAGTCCGCCGCGTTGGGCGGTACTCCCGTGACCGGTGCAACGGGCAACCGCCTGAACTTTTCCTTGAAATTCGCGATCTTCGCGCGCTCATGTTCCGCGAGGCGAGGCAGCCCTGCTTCCGCGGCACGAAGTGCGCGCCAGCGATTCCAGTGAAAGTGAAGTGAATCGAACGGGAACATGGCGCTGGCGAGTGATGGACCGCTGAAGCCGTTAGAGTATCGCGTTTTCTGCCGGCGCGCCACGGACGTCACCGGAAAAAACAATGCGGCGCGCTGAATTCAGCGCGCCGCATCGTCCCCGCCCGTCACCCCGTTACTTGCAGGCCGGCTCCCCGTCGCCGGCGGTGCTGACGATTGGATTCGTCGTGTTCACGCCGATGCCGCAGGAAAAGGACGCGATCTGCGTGTGCGTGATGGTGGCCGTCCAGTATCCCGAGCCCGGGACGATCACGGGATCGCCGACACCGGTGGATGGCTTGAACTTGAGCTTCGTCGTGTCATAGGTGACGTACTTCGTCGAATCCGCGAAGAAGGATTCCTCGGCAGTGACGAGGTTGCGAAGATCCGACTTCATCGCCGCGATGTACGCCTTCGATTTGGTGTTCGCGAATTTCGGGATCGCGATCGCTGCGAGGATGCCGATGATCACGACGACGATCAGCAGTTCGATCAGGGTAAAGCCACGGCGCGTTGAGGTCTTCAAGGGAGGTTCTCCAGGTAGAACTGGTCTTTCGATGCGGCCGGTCGACGACTTCGTCGGGCCAGGCGAGTGCGGATGGGGCTTGTTCGCGACGTCCGGCGAACAGAACGGTAACCCATCATTGCAAGGACCACTAGCCGAAAAAAGCGTCACATTGTGATACCAATCACCAAATGCCGCGACCGCCGTAACCCGATGTTTATCATGGACTTCTGCATTCATGATTTTTTCATCGTGATAGTGAGTGGCCTTCAGCGACCGCTCGATCCGCGCGCTAGATCTCCCAGTTCGACAGCAGGATGCCCGCGCGGTCCGCCGGCTCCTCGTGCCCGTCGAGCGACATGCGGAGATCCGTCCACCGCACTCGCCCACCCATCGCGATCAGCCGGCGATACGCGGCGCCGTATTCGCCCTGCACTCGAAACGCGACGCGCCGCGTACCACTCCGCCGAGCATAGTCGCAGAGCGCGCGCGTCATGGTCTCCAGCGCCCCGCTATCGGCAACGAGAAGCTTGAGGACGCGGAGTTCCTCCCGCGTCCGCCCTTCCACCAGCGGCGCCGTGTGACACAGCGCGAAGCCGACAACCTCGCCACGCTCGCGCAGAATGACGGTGTCGCCAAGCGACAGCGCGTCGGTAATCTCCATCTCGCGCGTGAAGTCGTAGCCCGGCGCGATATTCTCGACCAGCGCGCGAATCGCCTGAAGGGCATCGTCGCGGTCGCGCAAGCTCAGACGCCCGAGGAGATCGGGACCGCGATCGCCCGCCACTGCATCCAGCGTCACCGTCACCGTCAGCCGGCCAGGCGTGAAGCCCAACCGCGAGTAGAAGCCGATGTTGTCCATCGTACGCGGCATCGTCTCCAGACCAATCACACGCGCGTGGTTGTCACGCAACCAGTCGATGCCGCGCTCCACCACCGCCTTCCCTACCCCGCTCCCTTGATACTGCGTGCGGACGGCGAGGGGCCCCATCCAGCCTTCGACGCCGGAACGATGCACCATGTTGAACGCCGCGATCTCACCACGGCCGTCGCGCCAGATCATCGCACCCGCAGCCGCGTCTTCGATCGCGTACCGCCAGATTTGCGGGTTGAGGTTCGGCACGCGGACGCCCACCATGCCATCGCGACGATAGCGCTCGGTGAATGCGTCGCTGAACACCTCGTTCAAGGCGGAAATGTCTTCTACACGCGCGCGGAACGGTCCGGAGATCTGTGCCTGCGGACGCCAACTACGCGCGCCGGCCATCAGTCCAGCCCTTCGACGTGGCCGACCAGCGGCTCCTGACTCATCTCGCCGGGCTCGGACTGCGTGACGACACTCCGTCCGGCCGTCTCGTCATACGCCACGTCGATCACGTGGTCGAGGCCCTCGCGCAACTCGTCGATGTGCGTGATGAAGATGACCTGTTCGAACCGGTCGTGCAGCCCGCGGAGGAGCTCCACCACGTTGCGCCTCCGCATTTCGTCCAGCGAGCCGAACACCTCGTCCAGAATCAGCAGCGAGAAACTCTGCCCGGCGCGCTCGGCGATCATCTGCGAGATCGCGAGACGGAGGCAGAGATTCGCGACATCCTGCTCGCCACCCGAGATGACGGGCTTCGGATCGAACCCTTCGTGGATGGTGAGGTTATAGCTGTCGTCCAACTCGAGCAACCGATACCGGCCATCGGTGAGATCGGCGAGAAAGCTGCTGGCAAGGTCGCTCATTTCCGGCCGGAGCGTGCCGTTGAGATCCGTTCGAATATCGGTCGACGCGCGATCGAGCTCGTCGTGCAAGCGGCGGTCGCGATCGAGTGCATCGAGCTGAATGCGAACCCGCCGAAGCTCCTCGCGCGATTGCTCGGCCCGAGTTACTGCAGCCTGCGCCGCAGCGGCCTCTCCCGACGCCGCCACCGCGTCGAGCTCCGCAGAGCGGAGCTCGGCCGTTGCCGCATCGTGGAGCGCGCGCAGTTCCGTGAAACTCCGCTCCGAGAAGGCGAGCACATCGCGACGGGCAGCGAGCGTTGCCACCTTCGCCTGTGCATTCGCCACGCCGGCGGCCGCACGCTCCCGTTCCGACTCCAATATCCGGCGCCGTTCCACCTGCGTGGCGAGTCGCGTGGCGCGCGCGTCGAGTGCGCGCAACCTGTCGATCTCCCGGCGCGCCGCGGCATGACGCACGGCATCGTAACCGCCAGGAATTCCCTCGCGTTCCTTGCGCACCTGGTCGAGCCGTTGCTCGCGGGCGTGCAGGTCTCGCGTGAGTCCCGTCAGCTCCTGCACCGCAAGCTGCACCTTCGTGAGCCGCCGCTCGAGCCGGCCGACCTCCTCGAAACTCGCACGACGACGCTCATCCAACTCGTGCACATCGCTCGGCATGTTCTCGAGTTGTTCGATGCGCGAGTTGTAGTACTTCCCGTCGGCGACGAGGTTGTCCATCTGCTCATCAAAGTGATCGAGGACCGACCGATAGTGATCGTGGAGCGCGCGCTCGCAGATGGGACAGGTGCCATCTTCGCCCGCGGCGACCAGGCGGTCGCGCGCTTCCTTCACCTCCGTGTACTGCTCGCGCAGCGACGCGCGCTTGGTCTCGGCCTCCTGACGATCGCGAACCCATTCGGTGCGCTTGGCTTCGAGCTCGCCCTCCACCAACTCCAGCATTGCGCGCTGTTGTTCGAGTTCAACCGTGGCGACCTCCTCGAGCGTCGGCGCGGTTTCGATTCGCGCGCGACGTTCGCGCAACCGGCGCACTTCCTCCTCCAGGCTGCGCTCCGTGTCGAGCAACGCGTTGCGGCGGCCTTCATCGCGGCCAAGGGCGTCGAGTGCATTCAGCTCTTCACTGAGCGACGCCAAGGGTTGGAGCTCCTCGGCGAGCCGCTCGAGCTCTTCCTCGGCGGCGAGCACTTCGGTGAGTTCGCGGCCGATACGCTCGGTGTCGCGCGCGTACGCCGCGACCTCGCTCTCGACAACGCGGAGCTCCGAGAGCGCTTCCTGGAGTTGCTCTCGTTCCCGTTGGGCGGACACCCAACGCGGCCCGATATCCGCCATTGCCGCGAGGGCGCGATCCAAACGCGCGGCGCTCGCCGACGCGAGCCTGGTCGCCTGGTCGAGCCGGGCCGTCGCCGCATCAAGCGTGCGCTCCACGCTCGTGCTGTCGGGCAGGTTGGCACGCGCGCCCGCCGCCTCGGCGCCGATCATGCGCGAGCGATCCTTCACCAGGCGCTGCGCCACCCGAAGGCGTTCGTACCCTAGGACGCGGCTCAGGAACTGCGCGCGCTCGCCCGGCGCCATCGCCGCCATCACATCGAGCTCCTTCTGCCCCGTGAAGTACGTATTGAAAAACTCGTCGCGGCTCATGCCGAGCCGCCGGCGCAGCATCTCCGTTACGCCCGTCAGCGTGTTGGCGACGGGCGCTTCCGATCCGTCGAGATAGAGCTCTGCATTCGTGAGGCCGCGGTCGACGCGATAGCGATGTCCGCCCAGCTCGAAGTCCAACTCGACTTTGACGCGCGCGCCGGCGCCCGCGCGCAGGGAACGGATCGTCTCCTTCTTGCCGCGCGCCGCATCCTGCCCGTACAACGCCCACGCGATTCCCTCGAGGATCGTCGTCTTGCCCGATCCGTTCGCACCGATGATGCCGGTGAGGCCCGTGTCGAACACAATCAGCGTATCGGCGTGTTGCCGAAAATTGCAGAGCCGGAGGCTGTTGATTCGCATCAGCCCTCCAGCGCGTGCGGGATGGCCAGCGAATTCTCGCGGTCTTCGGCATCCTTCAGGTACTTCATGGCGAGCGTGATGAGCGCCTCGCGATCCACGTCGTTTGGTATCACGCGCTCGCGCAGCTTGTCCCGCACCAGGTCTTCGAGCGAGGCTCGACGGCCCGGCGCGCCGCTGCCGGTATTCCGGATCGTGTCCGGGCGATGCGTGTCGAGTTGAAAGTGGAGCGCGCGCTTGCGATAGTCGCGCAGCAACCGGTGATCGAGCTGGCGAGCGACATGACGCGGAACATCATAGACGGCGAGTCGCACGACCTTGTCGTCGATCCCGCCGCGAACGCCTTCGACCGCTTCGGCGATTGCTTCGTTCAGCTCCTCCGTCGTGAGTCCCTTTGCGGAGATTGGGTCGAGATCGAGGAACTCGCGCGACGGCGGGAGATCGTGCGCAGTGTGTTCACCCGTTGCGAGGTCACGCTCGATGATGCGCTTGCGCTTGATCCCCAGCTCGCGCTCTTCCGCCTTTTCGCCCCACACGTTGGAGCTCGTGTAGTCCGTCGCGCCGGAGTAGTAGACGTTATCGCGGCGGTTGGGAGCCTTGTACACGTGATAGTGGCCGAGCGCGATGTAGTCCCATTCGGTGCGGTGGAGATGTTCTTCGGGGATTTCGCGCCCTTCCATATCCTTGGGCCGCGCAAACTCCGGGTACTCTCCTTCGACTTCGCCGTGCAGCAACAACACATTCCACCTGCGCCCGCCGCTCGGCTTGAGTTCGGGCAACGGATGGTGGTTCTTCGCGACGGCGAGGATCGAAAGATCGAGCGAAGGAAACTCGATGACTTGGGCTTCTCCATCGACGACTTCGATTCCGAGTTGCTTGAACAGCCGGAGGATGCCGCTCGATTCCGTGGTTCGCGGCGTGTCGTGATTGCCCGCCACCATCACGACCTTTGCATCCGGCAGTGCGGCTCGCAGTCGCGAAAAGTGATAGAACGCCTGGACGATGGCGGAGTTTGGCGGACGAACCTGATGAAAGACGTCGCCGGCGATGAGGACGAGCTCCGGCGCAATCTCGATGACCTTGTCGATCGCGTGCTTGAACGATTGCGCGACGTCGGCCTCACGCTGATTGATGCCGCGCGACGTGAGCCGCTGATACTGGCGGAATCCGAGGTGCAGGTCGGAGAGATGGACGAGGCGCAGAGCGGTCTGGTGCGAGAGCGGTTGGCTGCGGCTAACCAGTTGTGCCTACTCGATTTGGATACGTAGACCTTTCAAGTCTAGTCCACGGTATTCCGGGCGTCGAGTGCGTTATCGCTTCTCCAGCGTGCGTAACCG
The DNA here is from genome assembly GCA_040389905.1 of Gemmatimonadota bacterium. Classification (GTDB taxonomy): domain Bacteria; phylum Gemmatimonadota; class Gemmatimonadetes; order Gemmatimonadales; family Gemmatimonadaceae; genus AG11. The sequence goes on from JAZJZK010000024.1 coordinate 6,934, forward strand.
CTGCGTGACCTTCGTGATGAAACGCATGGGTGCAAGGCCCGACACGGTGGGCGGCACGACGAGTGACCGCACGATCACGAGAAAGCGGGAATCGGTCATCCACCCACGCACACGATCGAGCTGCATGGAGCCGGAAATCGACCCGCTGATCTCGACGCCCTGACTCGCACTGTCGGGCACGATTTCGCCGTGCATCGAGACGTAGGCCACCGCGCCGTTCTTCCGCAGCGAATCGAGGCGAAAGGTCGCATGTGCGCGTCCTGATCCTTTTGCACCGAACGGCCCTCCCGACGGCAGGGGCATCTCTCGCGTCCACTGCTGTCCGACCGAGACGGCGTGCTTGGGAAATACCGCCGGCATCGATGCCATGGCATCGGCGACCTCACGCTTCACGAGAGCCCCACGAATGTCACGCGCGCTCTCCACCGTTCCGTCGGCGCCCAGCTGGAGCAGCAACTGCTGCCCTTCGAGCGTGCGCTGCGCGTTCGCGGTCATCTCGCTCGCATGTGTGTCCGTGCTCGTCAGCCGCGCGGAATCCACGGTCGTCAGCACGGTCGCACTGCCCTTCTGAACCAGTCGCACCACAGTCTGCGAGTGGATCGTGACGGTGGACGACATCGATTTGGCCGGAGCGCTGGTATTGCCCGGCATCGTGACGGAGACGTCGGTTTGTTGCTCGAGCACGGTGTGCAGGGTGTCGCCAACACGCGGACTGATGCGCAGCATGACCGATTCCTGCGCGGACGCCGCATGCGCCAGTGTTGCGAGGAGAACGACGACGCGCATCCCCTAGAATCCGTACGGGTCGTCCGCTGGCGCGACGGGCAACGGCGCCGGCGTGCCGGAGCGAACCGCGGTTCTCGGCGCGACGGACGCGCGAAAGTGCGCGGAGAATGCTCGCTTCACGTCAGGGGGCCGCGTGCGGACGATGTCGTTTCGCGCACGCAGGATTTCGTCGTCGGTCGCGAGCTGCGTGACATCCTGAAGCCAGCCGAGTGTCAGCGACGGATCGATCTGCCGAAGCGTGCGGAGCACGGCTGCGTGCAGTGTCGGCACCTGTGCCTGTGGGTACTGCGTGACGCCATCGCGCCCACGCATGACGGCTGGGCGCGGAAAACGAACGAAAATTGGCTGCGTGAAATGCGGGTGCCGAACCATCAATTGCCCTTTCTCCAACGTGGCGAGCTTGGTCTTGATTGCCGGGCTCAACACCGCGTACCCGGGCGTCGCGAGCTCGTCACCATCCATCCGTCCGTACAACGCAGTGCCGGAATTGCCGACCACGCGCCGGTGCACCTGTGAGCGGAACTGCTGGGCCGCGAACAACACGAGTCCGAGATAGCGGCCACGCTCAGCGATATCGAGCAGCATCTTTCGGACATAGGTCTCCGGGCCATCGCCAGGCGCGTACTTGTTGAGCTCGTCGACGAACACGACGACGTGCTGTACGCCGAGATCGCGCTTCTCGAGATGCTCGCGCAGCTTCGTGACCACCCGCGCGAAGATCAGATCCTGGGCATCTTCCTCGAGCCCGGCGACGTCGATCACATACACCGTGCGATCCTGAAAGCTCCCGAACGGCAGGTCGCTCGTCGCGCCGTCATCCGCGACGAGACCCTTGCAACGGAGCGAGATGTTCGAGAGGCGGTTGCGCACCTTTCTGATCGTCGCCACATGATGCGTGCGCCAGCTCTGGTCGTCTTTCTTCTCGAGCGCGCGGAGCACGTCCTTGAACCAGGCATCGAGGTCGGCGAACGACGCCACGGTGTGTTGCCGCTCGAGCATCGGGTCGGAGAAGCGCTTGTCGAGCACATTCTCCTTGATGAAATCGATCAACGCGTCGGCCTTGGCGTCGATGTCATCCTTATTGAGCAAGACTTCCGCATACTGCAACACCTCGCGGAGGCCCCAGGTGAGCGGCGTGACATTCGCGAGCAGCTGTTCATTGCTGCGCAACGTGTTGAGCGAGATGCCGTCGGACTTGTACGGCGCGAAGTACGAGACATCCTGAAACGGCTCCGGCGTCACGCCGCATTGCTCGTAGAGCTTGCGGTCGTTGTCGTCGATCTCGCCGGGCAGATCGAGGAAGCAGAGATCGGGGCCTTTCACATTGAAGCAGACGGCGGCGATGTTGCCCTTCTGCTCGGGGAAGTGCGCGAAGATGGATTGCAACAGCCATTCGACCGCACTGGTCTTCGTCGCAAGACCGGACACACCAGTGATGTTGAGGTGCGCCGCTTCCGGCCCGATGAGAAAGTCCGCGTCGAGATAGATGGGCGCATCGGTTCCGCCGGCGCGATACACGCCGACGGGAATTCCCGTGCGTGACCCCGCCTTGAGATACCCGTCCATGCGCAGCGCAATCGCGACGTCGGCTTCGTCAGCGAGGGTGACGCTTCCCATCGGCACCGGCTGCAGCGGCTCCTCGGGAATGTGACGCAGCACCGCTGCCGTGTAGAGTCGGATCTCGGCGCGATCGGTAGCCGCGACCGTCCCGGGCTGGGCGTCGTGCCCCATGACGTCATGCAACGGCGACGCGAGGTCCGTCCAGCTGAAGCCTTCAGTCACCACACCGTAGACGATCGGGCGTACGCCGTTGACCTCGCCGCGCCCATCGACGCGCACGATGGTTCCGATTCCGACCGGCGAATCGAGGGCCGTCCAGAAATGGAACTCGTGCGGCGTATTGGGGCGATTCTCGGTCGCGACGACGCGGCCGAGGGGAAGGCGGTCAGCTTGGGTCATCGCTTCAAAATAGCGGCGGATTCGCGGTAAAACTCTCATCAACTGCGGGCCGGGGCCGACCGGGCTGATAACTGAGGATGGGGGCGGGGGCGCGTGCCCGGGCCAACTGCGGGCTTGGCCGCGGGCTTGGGCTACGGCTGGGGATGGGGCTTGCCTGCAGGCGCGGGCCGGGGCATGGGTCAGGGCTGGGGGCTGACTTCTGAGGCTGGGGCGCGGTCCCCAGCCGTCAGCCTGCCGGTAAGCCCGAGCCCGGGCCGTAGCCCCGGCCCGCGGCCAAGCCGGCGGTTGGCCCGGGCCCAACCCCGAGCCCCCATCCCTAGTTATCAGCCAGTCAGTCTGTCAGCTGTCAGCTGGCTGGTGTTTGCGCCGGAGCGCGGCTCTCCTCGTTGCCGTAGCATCACCCAGCGACGGCTCGCAGGTACTGCTCGCAGTCCCATACTCCGTACGTCAGCCTGTCCCACCTCGAATCCGGCAGCGCCAGCGGCGACACTTCGGCGAGAATCCAGCGCGAGACTTCGTCTGCTCGCCGCCCAATTTCAGCAGCACCAGCTGCCGACGGGTGCGCAACTTCCACGCGGACCAGACCCCACATGGGATCGCGGTCGCTCGGATCGCGCAGCCGCAGATACCAGCTCGCGACCGTCGAGCGTTTTGGCGACGTCACGCGAAACACACTCGATCGTTGCCGATTCGCGAGCGACAGTACGACGCCGAGTGCCTCGCCCTCCGCGTACAGGGTGCGATGCGTTTTTACGACACCGATCGCACACGACGACGCCGCGACCTTCGGCGCGGAACTGATCCCTCCATCGATGAACACCGGGTCGGCCTCGCGCTCACACCATTGTTCCGCCAATTGCCGTTCGAGGAGTTCACGATCGACCTGGATTCGTTGGAATGCCGCGTCGCGCAGCGCGAACGGGTGTGAGCCTCCTTCGACATTCGCATTCGTCGAGTCGACGAGCGTGTCGCCGAAATCGTCGGCGAGTGTGTTCCACGTCACCGACGCCAGCAGGTCGCGGGGGGCATAGATCTTCGTCGCAACGAGTGGTGCGACCCACGTCCGCATGCGACGGGCACTTCGCTCACGTATGACCGCGGCTGTGTGGCCCAGGACAACGGGGACGGTCCCGATGTGACTGACAACCTCGCTCCGCTGCGTACCGTCGAGAAATGCCCGGAACTCCGACGTTGGGTCACCGGATACATCGAGGCCGGTGAGCGCCGCGCCTTCGAGGACGGCAGCGCTCACAAGACGCGGAGACTCGCTGTTCAGTCCAGAAAGCTCCAGATTGATTCCACCGCTGACTGCGCGCGATTCCGGCAGGATCACGCCCAAACGGCGCTGTAGCGTGCGGACGTTCAACCCTACCTTCGGTACTGAGCTCGAATGCACACTCGTCTCCGCGGACTGCTGGCAGTCGTGAGCATGCTAATCCTCGCCTCCGGCTGCGACAAGCGCGCCCCGGGTGCGACGCACGACTCGCAGACCTCACTCGCGGGAAAGCCCCGCGTGCTGTTCCTGGTCTTCGGCGACCGAGCCGACCCACGGGTTCTCCCGGTGGGCACCCTCGCGGAGCACAAGATCCTTCCGCTCGAATTCGACGAGCGGGGCTGGCACGGCTTCGACAACCTCTACTTCGCGGCAGGCGCCAACCTCGCGGTGTATCGTGCCGGTGAGATGCTCGGCGACGGCGTGGTGCGGCGCGGCATGTGGGGTGAGGGAGCACCGCTCTACAAGCTTCCCAGCTGCCGGACACTTCGCCCACTCGGTGCGGTGACGATGAGCCGCGCTCCGGAAGGCCAGGTGATGATGGAGTTCCTCGCCACCAGCGACCCCCTCACACCCGCGCCAACACGGGCACCGACGACCTCGGCAGACCTCGATAGCGCGCGGTCGCTGGCCGCGCGCGTCGTACAACATGAGGGCTTCACCGCCGCGCAGCGGCTCGAGCTCGAGGCCGTCCACTTTGCCGTCCACACCGGCGCCACGACCCATCCCACACTCATCGGATCGTACATCGAATCCGGAAGTGGTCTGACAGGCACACCCCGGCACGTGTTCCTGATCGGTGACTATGCGGAGTCAACCCACAACTACGTGCAGAGCCTCGTGCACGTGCCCGCCGACTCCGTTCGTGAATACTATCGCTTCATCGACCATCTCGATCTCACGGACGATGGCATCGACGAAATCATCGTGGAGAGTTCGCAGAAGGGCGGGAACAGCTACCTGCTCTTTCTCCAGTTCCGCGATGGACACTGGCGCGAGATTGCGCGCGGGCCGGCCAGTTGGTGCGAGGACATGAGTCGTCGTTAGAGGACACGGAGGACACAGAGAACGACGTACGCAGTTCTCTGTGTCCTCTGTGGTGAATGGCTTTCCGCTTTTGAATTGCGAGGACCTACTCCACCCCGATGTCCCACGCCTGTTGTAGATCCTTCTTCGAGTACGCTCGAAACGCCGTGAGCGTCTGCGTTCGCTGAAGCCCCGGCACCGTCGGAAACTTCTCCGTCACGACCTTCGCGATCTGGTCGTACTCCGCCACCTTCACGATGGCGACGAGGTCCCAGTCGCCACTCACCGAATACACGTCGGTCACGCCATCGATCTCAGCAAGGAATTGCGCAGTCGTTGGAATGGACGCGGGCTCGGCCCGGATGAGTACGATCGTCGTGATCACGGTTCAAGTCAGTTGGAAGGGGACGGCGGCACGTTGAGCAGCCACAGGCCGGCAATGTGACTGCGTGAATCCACTTCGAGGAGGACATCGCGGCCCAGACGCACGACCCGCACGTCTCGCCGCGCACCGACGCGGAAATGGATCACCCGCCGCGGGTCGTCTGCTTCCGCCATGATCGGTGTGTCCACGCCAAGCGACGCAATACCAGGCTGCGATGCGCGTGCGGGAATGGTCACCACCGCTTCTTCGATCGTCGCCGGTGGTGTGAGCGCCGGCCGTTTGTGGACATCCGGCCACACGGCGATCTCCACCGCGCGAATGCGTCCCGCCGCAACGTCGAACATCAGCCACGACCCGTCCGCGCCCTGAATCTCGACGCTACCGGACATGCCGCCGCTCGTTGCGTCCACGTCGAGTTGGGCAATGAGGATCTCGGTGTCCGCGTCCCAGCGATACTGAACGGCTGGCGCCGGCCCTGATGCGGGTTCGAGCTGTACGGCGACGTTCACGTCGGTCCTCCACTCGGAGCGTGTGATGAGCGGTAAGATATACCGCCCGCCTCGCTGGGCAGACAGGGGCTGCACCCGCTATCTTCCGACTCCGTTGACAACTCGAGGGCGCGCGAAGTCTCGCCCGGACCGGAGCCAAGAGAATCCGTGGAAGCAGACGCCAAAGAGCCGTCGGGTGTGACCCGTGGCCAGAATGCCGTGCAGGTCATGCCGCTCGACTGGTCCCAAGCCGAGCAAGTGCTCGCCACCCTCGTAGATCGCATCGATCCTGCGCGCGCCGAAACCCAGCTGCTCATCGTCACGGCCGACGCAGAGAGTGCCTCCGCCGCGGCGCACGCCGTTGTCCTCGCCACGAAGAATCACGACATCAGCGTGCTTGCCGCCACGGCGAGTCCGCGTGCCGCTCGACTGCTGCGCGGCAGTCCAGCGCACGTCGTAACGGGAGCCCCAACGGAGCTCGCCACCCTGCTCCAGGCGTCGGCGCTCAAGCCGGAGAATGTGCGCGGCGTCGTCTTCGCCTGGCTCGATTCCATTCTCGAAACGGCCGACGCCGCGCCACTCGAAAACCTCCTCAGCGAGCTGCCGAAGGATGGCGCTCGCGTGGTGCTCGCCTCCGTGCTGACACCCGCATACGAAGCACTGATCGAACGCTATGCGCGCCGCGCGCGCCGCGCCACGGAAGCGCCCGACGCGGAGACCACATCGCTCGCGGCCGAGTACGTGGCCACAGCGCCAAATGCACGCGGAACATCACTGCGGCGCCTGCTCGATGCGCTCGATCTTCCACGGGCAGAGATCTACGCACGCACCGATTCCGTTCGTGCCGACGCGGCCGTCATCGCGCGCTCCCTCGGCTACGGCAGTGATGCGGTTCGTCTCACGAACGGGAACGACGCGCCAAGTCACGACCCACTGGTGTTGCTCGAGCTGCCCATCTCGCGCGAGGAGATGCTCGCCCTCGCCGGCAAGACCGGCCGGAAGATCTACGCGCTGGTTCAGCCGTCGCAGCTGGGCAGCCTCCGTGCGTTGCTCGGCGGTCTCGTCACGCCCATCGCGCTCATTGAAGCCGCCGAGCGCGCCCGCGGGAAGGATGCGGCGCTTCGTGCCTCGCTTCGCGACGTCCTTATCTCTGGCGACGTCCGTCGCGAGGTGCTCGCACTGGAACCGTTGCTCGCGGAATTCGACGGCATCGAGATCGCCGCGGCCGCGCTGCGCATGCTGGAGCAACAGCGTCCGGCGCGCCCCAGTGCGGCAGCGTCCGCACAGGTTGGCCCGATGCAGCGGCTCTTCATCAACCTCGGTGAGAAAGACGGCATCCGCGCGCAGGAGATCATCGCCGCGATTACGACTGAGGCGGGAATTCCCGGCTCACAAGTCGGCAAGGTCGAAGTGCGCGACACGCACTCACTGGTGGAAGTCTCCACGTCCGTTGCCGAACTGGTTGTCGGCAAGATCACCGGCGCGGTGGTGAAAGGCCGCCGGGTGCAGGCGCGCATGGACCAGCCCAAGGAAGACCGGCCCGCGCGTAGTGGTCCGCCAAGCCGCGGCGGCCCACCGCGTTCTGGAGGTGACCGCCCCGCTCGGCCCTTTGATCGAGGTGATCGCGGTGATCGTGGTGATCGCCCCGCGCGCCCCGCAGCCCGTTCGTTCGATCGCGGCGACCGGCCGCCGCGCCCGTTCGACAAGGGTGATCGCCCCGCACGGCCCGGCGCCCCGCGCAGCGGACCGCCGCGTGGCGCTGGAGACCGCCCCGCTCGACCCTTCAACCGTGATGCCGGTCCGCCGCGGAAATTCGATCGCGATGGCGGCTCGGCACGTCCCACCCGTCCCCGTCCCCCTCGCGACGACGCATGATCGGCGACATGTACCCCGCCGGCGCCGGCGGCTGGATCGAAGTCATTTGCGGTGTGATGTTCAGCGGCAAGAGTGAGGAACTCATCCGCCGCGTGCGGCGTGCGCTGATCGCGAAGAAGCAGGTCCAGGTGTTCAAGTCGCACCTGGACGCGCGATACGCGGGACTCTACCACGTGTCGAGTCATGACGGCCGCACGGTCGAAGCGGTTCCGGTTGATTCGCCGGAACAGATTGTCCGCTTGCTCGTGCCCGAAACCCAGGTGGTCGCGATCGACGAGGCGCAGTTTCTCCCGCCGAGCATCGTCGCGCTTTCCACCGCGCTCGCCGCGAGCGGGCGGCGCGTGATCCTCGCTGGCGCCGACACCGATTTCCGAGGCGAGCCCTTCGGACCGATGCCGCAGCTACTCGCCGTCGCCGAACAGGTCGACAAGCTGCACGCGATCTGCGTGCGCTGTGGCAATCCGGCGAGCCGCAATCAGCGGCTCATCGATGGCCAACCCGCGCGGTACGACTCACCCACCATCATGGTGGGCGGCGACGACAGCTACGAGGCGCGGTGCCGAAGCTGTCACTCCGTACCGCGAAAGGACGAGGACCAGCTACTGATCGTTTGACGGCCTGCGGGGGCGGTTGGCACGTTGCTGGAGCAGGAACGCTTTACGCGTGTACAACTGGGTGTGAACACTCACACCTCATACGTCTCTCGATTCCGCGAATCTGTTCGGGCCGCTTCATGGACCCTGTTCGCCATCGTGCTTGCATGCGCTGCCGGTGACGCCGTCTCCGTGGGTGATGGTGCACTGATTGCCGCGCGACGCGATGCCCACGTTCGCGAGCTCACGCAGTGCGGCCGAACGAAGGCGTGCCTGCGAAAGCGCGCTGCGGTATCGCGCGCAAAGGCAATCGTTCACGACCAGCTACCGGCCCCTGCGCCGATCCGCCGCCGCTGGACAGAAGAAGAATTCGACGACGTCGCGGTGTGGATCGAACCCGGCAACCACGTTACGCCGTGGCGCGACGCCAATCCACGGATGATTCGCCGCGCCTTCAGGACGTGGTCTGCCGCGGGAGCCCCGGTTCGCTTCCGCTTCGTGGATGATTCTGCCCACGCCGACGTGCTCGTCACGTGGACGGATTCGTTGCCCGAAGAACGCGCCGGCCAGATGACCTCGCTGACCGACAGCCGAGGCTGGGTAAAGAAGGCGCTCATCGAGATGAGTACTCGCAACATGGGTGGCGGCGTGCAGGACTCGATGACGGTGCGCTCCGTCGCGCTGCACGAGATTGGACATCTTCTGGGACTCGAGCACAGCGCGAACGAGCACGACATCATGGCGGCGTGGGTGACCGCCACGTCACTCACGCGGGACGATCGGGCGGCGATGCGTGCGCTGTACGGGCCTGACGCGCGACCGTTGGCGGTCTCGGGCTACTAGTACGTCGTGTAGTTGTCCAACCAGGCGTTGGGAATAACGCGGAAGATTCCGAAGCGGCTCGCCGCCTTGGAGACTTCACACGAGTCGTACTCCATGTCCTTCGTGCCGTTGCCGACGTCGCCAGCACCGGGCGCGGTCAGGCCGTAGGCGGTGAGTTGCGCCGCCGTCAGCTTCATGTTCAACCCGGTCACGATCGCGCCGTACACGCTCGTGTTGCCATTCGACGTGAAGTTCCCGCCGGTCATGATGATGCCCTGCCAATCGGTGTTGCCGCTCATCGTCGCATCGCCGTCGATGAGCAGCAGACCGTGACCGTCGGGAATCGTCCAGTTCCCGCCGCCGGTAATGTGGATGACGGGGTACGATGTCGAGCTGGCCATTGCGGCGGAGGCCGCTGAAGGCGTGGATTGGTTATACGCGAAGGTGTAGTCCGCGGAGACGGCACCACTCACGATTCCCGCCCAATCGATCTTGACTGCGGCGTTCGCCTGCGCCTGCGTACCGAGTCCGAGGACGTCCGGATTACCGTCGGGCACTCCCGCCCCTGATCCCGTCATCGTACCCGTCGGCAGGGCCACGCCAGCGACCGTCGGCGCTCCGCCACCGCTCCCGGACGAACAGTGATCGACGCCACTCATCGTTCCCGAGCCACCGTTCTTCCGAAGACCCGTGAGGCTGGTCCAGCCGGACAGCACCTGGATGGTGTTGGAGTTCCACTGGACGTACTGCGCCACGATGCGCTCTCCGTACACGCTCCGGGTTGCCCCGTTGAACGGCGCAATCGTATCGACGCCGCGCGAGCGAACGAGGTACATCGCCGGACGCGTGAGGCCAACGCCCTTCTGAACGCGCCGTACGAACACGTCAGCGTAACCGCCCGGGAGACTCACGCGAATATTGTACTGTGAGTCCGCCATCGGCAGCGACGGACACACCGGGGTATAGCCGGCGCGCGCGGTGCAATGGTATGTGCTTCTTGCGATGTACTCCTCGAGGCCGGATTCCGCGAGCGCGAACGCCCTGCTTTCGCTACGCTGGGCACTATTCGTCGCGATTTCGGCGGACACCGAAGCAAACGCGGCGGCCAGCGTGGCGGTGAGCGCCGCGATGATGAGGATGGCGAGTGGGAGTGCGAACCCTTCTCGCGGGGAACCAGGGGTAGCCATTCGTCACGCCTCTCCTCAGCCGTCAGAGAGGAGAGGCTACGACGACTCGGCACTTACGCCATCACATTGCGAGGCAAGATTGTCACGTTGTGTTATTTCGGAAGCGCGTCGTGATAGATAAACGTCAATACAGTATGGCCAAGTCTCATCCATGCGCGCGGCGCGCGACGACTGTGCCTCAAGGATCCGGCGTAAGCGACTTGAAATAGTTCGTATGGTTGAACCCTGCCGGATCGAGCTCCAGGTATCGGTTCTCCTGGAATCGACCGGTCGTTGGGAAATACGGCGGCGGGTTCACGACGGCGCAGTGATCGTATGAGTACCGCTTTGCGTAGCCCGTTCCGTCACTTCGCCCCACGGCGCCGCGCGATTTCTGGATGATGCCGCCCGAGAGATAGATGCAGCCGCGGCCGTTGTTGGTGCCGTCGCACCCATTCACATTTGTCGGTCCAGTGTCGTAGTCCTCGGCGCCGAATGCGTTGCCCAGCGCCATCATGACGGCGTGGATCGTCATGTCCGTGTCGTCATCGTTGGCATTCCACACCGAACTCGCAACCAGTTGCGGAGTGTTGATCGCGTTGTCGGCAATGAGGATATCCTTGTCCGAAATGATCCCGAGAATGTCGCGGCAGACTCCTTTCACGGGATCGTTCGCGTAGCGAAGATCGTCGAGCAGAACAATGTCCCCCTTGGCGTAGAGAGTGATACGTCCGTTCAAGGTTCCGCTCACTCCAACGTTGCCATCGAAGTAGATGACGCCTTTGGCGTTGTTGTTGAAGAGGCGATCGATCGGATAGAGATATTTCGCGTCACTGCGCCCGGTAGCCGTAATCGTTGCGCCGGGGGTGTCGGTCCACTTTTTCCAGTTTCCGTTCGCACCGACGAACGTGAATGTCGTGTCCGTCCCACCTTTCTGGTCGGACAACGTTGGATACTTCAGACTCGTCGTTGGATCGATGTACGTTGAGGAGTTCGTCACCCGCTCGGTCGCCACCAGATGCGGATCGCCCGCCAGATAGCAGCGCGCGCTCGCATGCTGCATGATTGTCTTGAGGGATGCCGTCTGCTCGGCGTTCGCCGCGTTCGTCACTTGTGTATTCGTCCAACTTGGATTCTGATCGTCGATGCCCTGCTTGACCAGCGCGTTGAACCACGACGTGTTGTGGACACTGGCGGGAAAGAATGTCAACTGGGCGCTGCTCGCGGCGGCCGTCGTGGACGTTCGCGTCCAGTGCCAGTCGCCACAGAGGTCCACATTCGACAATGAGGGAGGGGGTCCACCCGTCGGCCAGTCTCCGCGCGCCATCGCATCCAGTCCGTTCTTCGCCTCGAAAATCCGGAAGAACCCTTCATCCAGATCGGTCGAATCTCCCGTAAAGGGCGAGTCGAGATCGACGGCCACGAACTCGATGCGGGTTCTCAGCTGCTTGGGGTTACTGGTCGCTCCGACGAAGCTGTCGAAATCCCAATTGCTCGACGCCGCAATCGTCTGGAGATTGCTCAGCACCGCGACGCTTGGGAGCGCGATCGCTTTCTGGTATTCCTTCTTGCCCTTCGAGAACGTGCCATAGCTCGCGCCCGCGACGAAGAACGCGGTCCCGACTTCATCATGGAACGTCGCTCCTCCCGACCCGATGCTGATCGTATCGTTCGACCACACCGGCCCCCAGAGCTCGTCGTTGTTGTTGAAGAAGATCGTCGTGGACGAGTTCGACTCGCTGTTGGACCAGTAGGCGAACTTCGCGAAGCTCTCCTGCGTGAGCTCGAGGCGGCGAATGAAACCGTTTCCGCGCGTGTCGCGCGCTTCTGCCACGATGCTCGAGAAACGTCCGAACTGTCCGCTCGTGGAACCCGTCGGGCCGACGTAGACGCTCACCTTGATGCCCGCCAGCGGCTGGTTGTCCGCGCCGGTCAGGATCGCCTGGTTGAGGATGATGGTGTCGAGCTGTCCCGCGGTGCGCATGACGAGGATCGATGGATCCGCATTCACGCGGCTCTTCCCGATCGCCAGTGCGGCCTCGGCGGCATAGCGCAGGTCGCGCTCGCGGTCATATGACTTCGCGAGAAGATTGGCGTTGGACGCCATGAAGATCGATCCCATCGCGAGTGCCGCCATCGCCATCACGAACACGAGGACGAAGACGAGGGCAACGCCACGGCGTTCGCGTGGCGATGCGACGGATGACGACGGCTGGCCGGTTGAACTGATGATAGACATTTCGAATCCCCCTATGGGGTAATGACGGTCACGGAGGCCGACGACGTCACGGCGGACAGCAGCGGCGTGCAGTCCTGGGCCGCGACGCCGTAGACGTATGATTCGCCCCCAACGACCTTCGTGTCCTTGAACGTGTAGCTCGCCGCCTTCGACGCTGGGATACTGGAGATCGGATCGCCGAATGCCGCGGAGGCGGCCAGACGACGGAAGATGGCATAGCGCTCGATGTCCTTTTCACCGCCGGCATCGTCGACGGATGCGGTCCACGTCACGTTCACGAACTTCGGCGTGACGTTTGCCGCCGAGGAGACGCCGGTGGGGACGCCTCCCGAGTAGGGAGGCTGTCCGCATGATGACCGGTCGACGAGGCCGGAGTTCATGATGCGGACGAGTGTTTCGACGGTGCGCAGCGCATCCACCCCCGTGCGTGGGTCACGGGTTGCCGTGATGAAGTGGAGACGAACGGCCCTGATGCTATCCGTCAGCGACTTCGAACCCGTGTCATTCTGCGCGCCATGAATCAGCACGTGAATGAGCGGCATCTGCGACTTGAGGATGGGCTTGAGCCGATTCAGCGTATCCGTCTTGTAATACGTGAAGAACGGAATCGTATCGCGCGAGTCCTTGACGACGCCGCGTGCGATCATCGTGGGCGCGAGGGCGTTGACGCGACGGAACAGGAAGTAGTCCTGCGTGTTCGCGCTGGTGGTCGAATCGGGGCGCAGGTAGTAGCTGATCGTCTCGGCGCCACTCGCGGCGCCCGTGGCGGCAAAGTATGTGGTGTCCGGATAGAGCACGCTGGAATTCGGGAGCGCCGTGCGCTCTGACTTGAGCATGGCGCGCGTACCGTTGGTGTCGGCATCCTGGATCTGGTAGACCGCGCGGACATCGCCGGTGTCGATCGACACCATGTTGGCGTTGAACGTCATCGCCTCGGAGTCGACCTGCACCAGCATGGGCTGGAAATCCGTCGTTCCCGCGCCTGCCTGCCGCAGTTCGCGGTCGATCTGCGACGTGGCGAACTGCGCATTCTGCATCGCGTCCATGCGCGACGTCTCGCGCGTGACGAGCCCCGTCTGCTTGCGGAAGAACTGCACCGCCGCGCCCATGATGACCATGAGCAGCATCAACGAGACCAGGATCTCCGCGATGGTGAAGGCTTTGCGCGCGCGCATCAGTAGGCCGCCATGGCCGTGGTCTTCACCACGGTCTTCTTCATCTGCGGGTGCGTGACCGTCACGGTGATGAACTTGTAATCCACGGTGTCGGTGACTGCCCCACCGATGCGCGCGACTTGAGTCTTGCGCGTATACGTGGAGAAGTCCGCCTTGACGGTGTCTGTCTTCGCCAGGCTATCAATCGCCGCGTAATTCGGTTGCTGCCGTGCTGCGTCGAGGCGCGACGCGGCGATTTCATTCGCCAGGACGATCAGGTGCGCCTGCCCCGTCGCCTGCGCGAACTTCGCCGTAAAACCGCCCAGCACGAGAATCACGCCCACGAGAATGAGCATCGCGACAATGACCTCGACGAGGGTCATGCCGCGGCGCAGCGTTCGGCTGCGCGGCAATGCGTTCATTGTACCACCTGCCAGACGGCCCCGGAGCCTGTGCCGGCCAACCGGTAGAGATCGGTTCGCCCCGTCGCCCGCGTCAGCGCGATGACGCGGTAGTCCGTGCGCGACTTGTACGAGCTCTGCACGTAGATCTCCGCGTTGCTGCTTGTCGAACCATCGCGGTGGAAGATCACGCTCGGCAGTCCGTCCACCGTCTTGAGGTTCGCGCCGATCACGGACGAGGTGATCGTCGGGGTGTTCAATCCCTTCGGCGCAGCCGCGAACTTGTTGCCTTCGCCGGTTGCCCTCCAGAACTTCCACTCCGAGATCTGAATCGCGCCGTCGTTGTTCACGTCCTCGGCGATGCGGAGGCCGAACTTCGTCGTGTCGACGCTCACGATCACGTCGTACTGGCGCGTCAAGGAGGTGCGCTGTGCCGTCTGAAAGACCGAGCGCACCTGTTGCGCGGCGGCATCCGCGCGATATTGAGAGAGATTCAACTTGGGGATGGCCATTCGCATCACCACGGCCATCATCACGAGCACGATGACAATCTCGATCATCGAGAATCCGCCTCGGCGTCGCGACGTGCCTGAGCACTGTATTCGATTCATCCGTCCTCCCTGCGAACTGAGCGGCAACTAGGCGTGCCGCAACCCGGAGGGGCTGATTGGAGGGTATGGCTACCAATTACTGCAGTTGTCACATTCCACGCCTTGATTGTCACGTTGTGCAGCGCATTACCTTGCCCGTAACGAGTCATCTACCGTAGGCTCCGTCGAGGAAGCACGGGAGCGATCACTGCTCTGCTTTTTCTCGAGGACTTGATGGGTGTAATCGCGACGCTGTTGCCTCAACCATTGCATGTACAGCGACTCAGGGCCGCGCTTCGCGATCGCCACGAGCTCCGCGAGTGCACGGACTGGGCGTCCCTGGTTCGCACCTGCGATCGCGAACCTGTTCGCGTGGCCGTGCTCGACCTGTACTGGGAGCAAACCCCCAATTTCGAGGGAGTGCGCCAGCTCAAGCAGCGGCTGCCACGCCTGACACTTGTGGCCTACGTCAACAATGCTCCCGAGCGAGCGCACGACCTGTTCGACGCCGGGAGGGCAGGCGTTGATGGTCTCGTGATTACGGGCCAGGACGATTCGCCCCGCCCGCTGCTTGCCCTGATCGAACGCGCCGAGTCGAAAAGTCTCGCCGGGCTCGTCCGTCGTTCACTCGACGGGATCGATCCCGTCGTTGCGGACGCAGCGTTGCTCGCCGTCACCCGCGCGCATGAGCGCCTTTCACCGCAGGCACTCGCCCGCCTACTCGCCCAACCCCGCCGCGCTGTCACCCAGCGACTGGCGGCCGAGGGCTTCCCCCCTCCACAGCGCCTCCTCACCTGGGGGCGACTGATTGTCGCCGCGCACATGCTAGAGGATCGGCACCGGAGCGCAGATCGTGTAGCGGGAACGTTGGATTTTCCGTCGGGCAGCGCGTTTCGGAACAGCTGCCAGCGGTATTTGCACGCCACTCCGGGGCAGATCCGCGCTCGGGGTGGGGCCGCCTATGTTGTCCGCGCCATGATGCGCCAGGTCCACGCCCGCGTAGCGAGCGCGAGTGAGCCCCGTGCCCGCTCTCCTGCCCGTGCACCCTCACTCGCCATTTGATCGTCATCCCAACAACCGCGCTGTAGATTTCGAAGTCGAGATCGCCGCCACTTTCCCCGAAACGACATGAAAACGCTACACATCACCCGTCGCCTGCTTCTCGCTACACTCGCGCTTGGCAGCGTCATCGCCTGCCAAGGCGGCGACATCGGCGCCCCCACGACACTCGCTCCCGCTACGGCGAGCCTCGACAAGGGCGTGTTCAGCGCACCGCAGGGCCAGGGCGTTCAAGGTAACGCCGCCCGCTGTTCGTCCACGAATGTCATCTCTGGCTCCGGCGTCTTCGGCCCCGCCGGCGGTACCCTTACCTTCGGTGATGCGCGGCTGATCATTCCCGGCGGCGCGCTACGGGACACGGTCACCATCTCGGCGCAGGTCGTCGACCCACTCACATCGCACGTCGAGTTCAGCCCGCACGGCCTCCAGTTCGAAAAAGCGGCTGGCTTGGTGTATAGCCAAAGCTGTGTGCTCGACCCGAGCGGTGCACCGTCGGTCGTGTACCTCAGCGAAGACGGAAACATTCTCGAGACGATCCCTGCGACGTACGACCCGCATTGGAAGACGTACGCTGCGGCGATCTGGCACTTCTCGGGATACGCTGTGGCGTTCTAGTGCCCGCACCGAAGTCAGTGGCGGATACATTGTGATCGGACCCGAGCAACTCGCGGCAGGCGAACGCGCGGAAGTCGCAGGCGATTTCATTGCCGCGGCGGCCGCGTACAGAGCCGTCGTCGGCGTCGCCGACGAAGTGCTCGCGGCAACGGCGCACTTCTGCCTCGGCAGAGTCTACTGGCGCCAGAGCCGATTCGATGCCTCCCTCGAGTCGTTCGAGAATGCGCTTGCACTCGCACGGCAGATCGGTGACACGGAGCTTCACGCGCGTGTGGAGAACGGAATGGGAGTCGTTCACTACGCGCGTGGCGACTATGCGGCCGCTCGGCGCGCGTATGCGGCTGCCGCCGCGCGCACAGGCGATGACGTGATGCGCGGCAGGACCATCCTCAACCTCGGCATCATCGAAAATGTCGAGAACAACTACGTGGCGGCTCGCGAGCATTACGAAGAGGCCTATCGCCTGTTCCAGCGCAACGGCGACGGCCCGAGCGCGATGCTGGCCGTTCATAACCTCGGGATGGTGGAAGCCGATCTCGGCAATTGGGACGCGGCGAATGCTGCATTCATGGAGGCTCTGAGCCTGGCCACGGAGGCGGGAAATCGCGAAATGGTCGCGAAAACCCTCGTGAATCGTTCGGAGGTCCTTCTCGAAACGGGGGACAACGCGGCAGCGGTGGAGAACTGCGACCGCGCCCTTGGCATCTACGCCATCGTGGGGGATGAAGTGGGCCGCGGAGAGGCGCTACGCTGGCGAGCTCAGGCCCTCGGACGCTCAGGCGACCTCATGGAAGCAGAACGGAACGCCTCGGAGGCACTCCATATCGCCATGCGAGCAGGCGCGAAGCTTCTCGAAGCCGAGTCCTCGCGTGATGTCGGCGTTTTACGCGGCCTGCTCGGGGATCGCGCCGGTGGGATCAAGCAGCTTCGTCGGGCACTCGTTCTCTTCACGGAACTGGGAGCCAAGCGCGAGGCCGTCGAGGTCGGTACACTTCTACAGCGCCCGACACCATCCCGCCCCGTGGCACCCATTTCGGACGTGGAATCAGGTCAGGCCTGCTGACGCGCAGCATTCGAGTTGTGGCTGCGCGCGCTTGCTCGCGCCGACGGCTGACCCTACCTTGCCGCGCTCACAACTCTCCAAGCAATCGACATGCTCCTCGTGGGCCTCACAGGCAACATCGGCAGCGGAAAATCCACCGTCGCGCAGCTCCTCAGCGAACGTGGCGCCACGATCATCGACGCCGACATTCTCTCTCGCCGAGCGGTGGAGGCGGGCACGCCGGCATTCACCGCCATCGTCGAACGCTGGGGCACGTCCATGCTCCTTCCCGACGGCAGTGGAATCGACCGGGCCGCGTTGCGGCGGGTCGTGTTCAGCGATGCGGCGGAGCTGGAGCAGCTCAATAGCATCGTCCATCCCGAAGTTGAACGAATGCGTGCGGCTCTGGTGGATGAGGCACGTAAGCGAGGTGACCGTCTCGTTGTCTGCGACGTGCCGTTGTTATTCGAGCGGCGCATGACCGAGGATTTCGACCGTATCGTGCTCGTCGACGCGCCCCGACCCGTACGCTTGGAGCGCCTCGTCCGCGAACGCGGTCTCCGGGAGACGGAAGCGATGGACATGATCGTGGCGCAGATGCCGGCGGAGCTCAAGCGCGCCCGTGCCGATCACATCATCGAGAACGACGGCACGCTCGCGTCGTTGAGCGATCGGGTTGCGGCGGTGTGGGAAGGCCTTCAGGATGAGGCGCAGGCGCGGCCGATCGAATCGCCCCAGCGTATATCCAATACGGTTCAGTAAATTAGGGCTGTCATCCCGAGCGAAGTCGAGGGATCTGCACTTGCCACCTGCATATGAGGTGCAGACCCTTCGACTCGCATCGCTCGCTCAGGGTGACAAACATAGCCATGCCCGCCTAGCGGAAGAGCGCTGATGTTTACATCGGCGCTCGGCGATGAAAGGAGAAGGGCACACCGCGGCGCGGTGTGCCCTGGTTTTTCCGTCAAGCGAGCCGCGAGGTGAGCGGGCTGCCCTTAGTACGTGGTGTAGTTGTCCATCCACGCATTCGGGAAGACGGAGAAGAAGCCGAGTCCCGAGGCCGCCTTGGCAACGTTGCACGAGTCGTACTGAATGACCTTGCTGCCGTTGCCCACGTCGCTGACCGGCACCGTTTCGCCGAGCTTCACATTGAGTCCCGTGATCGTCGCGCCGTAAATATTGTTGGAACCGTTGGAGGTGAGCGTCCCGCCAGCCAGGACGATGCCGTCCCATTGGTCGCTCCCGTTCACGCGCGCGTCGCCGTCGATGATGAGCAGACCGAATCCGTCCGGGATCACAAAGGTCGAGCCCGAGGTGTGTGTCGTGTAGTTGAAGTTCTTGACGTGAATGACGGGCCACATCGTTGCATCCGCGAGCGCGGCGGAGGGAATACTGCCTCCATCGGCAATACTGTAGCCGGGAGTCATCGAAGTTTCTGTCGTGATACCGGCCCAGTCGATCTTGACCTGTGGCGCCATCGCCGCCTGCGTTCCCATTTCCAGTTTGACGGGGTTGCCGCTGACGTCACCGTGCGGGTCATCGAGCGTGCCATCGGGAAGTGCCACGCCGGCAATGATGTTGCTCGGGTTGCAGTGGTCCGTTCCCGACACCGTTGCCGATGCGCCATTCAGCAAAAGGCCGGTGAGGCTCGTCCATCCGGACAACACCTGAATGGTCTTCATGCTCCACTGGACATACTGTGCGACGATCCGCTCCCCGTAGACGCTCCGCGTTGCGCCATTGAAGGGCGCAACGGTGTCCACGCCCCGCGACCGAATGAGGTAGGCGGCCGGGCGCGTCGTGCCGAGTGCTTTCTGCACGCGCTTCGCCGTTACATCCGCGTACCCGCCCGGCAGGCTCACGCGAACGTATTCCGAGTCGACGTCTGGCACGCCGCCGCACACAAAGTTCGTCCCGCTCACGTAGCCGGTGCGCGCCGTGCAATGGTACGCGCGCCGAGAGATGTACTCTTCCAGCCCTGACTCTGCGAGCGCGAACGCGCGGCTCTCACTGCGTTGCGCGGAGTTGGTCGCGATTTCCGCAGACACCGAGGCGAACGCGGCCGCGAGCGTCGCCGTCAACGCGGCGATCACGAGGATGGTAAGAGGGAGTGCAAAGCCGGTGCGCCGTCGCGCGACCACAGCTATGCGTCTTAGGGCGTTCCTTCGTCGTGCGTTCATTGGTCCCTCCGATCCTTGAAGAACACGCCAGTCGTCACCTTGGTCAGCTTCTGCTCCGTTCCTCCCGATGGAGGTCGAATGCTCAATCCATTGAGGACGAGATCCAACCCTCGGATGGTGCTGATCGGCGACGGCACGGCGATCTGCGACGTGTCCTGGTTGTACTTATAGAACTTGAAGCGAGCGGACGTGTCGAACGGTGCGATGATCTCGTCCCGGGTTCCGCCGGTGCCGCCGCCCGTGGGCGTGACGGTGCGCCACAGTCCGCGCCCCCTGCCTGGAAACGCTGCCGACGCGTCGAACGCGTAGAGAATTTCCTGGTAGATGAACATCGGCGTTCCGACTGGGGCACCGACCATGCGCTTCACCCGTGCAACGCGGCCAGCCCGACCCAGGTAGCTCTGCGTGAAGATGCCCGGATTGGTGCCGGTGGTGTCCGTGCAAATCGTCGGCGTGGTCTCCGTCGCAATGGCGTCACCAACGGCGGCTGGAGTCCACTGAAACACACCGGACGTGGTATCCCGGTACGCAACGCCTCCATAGGTCCCCATGGCAAACAGCGCAGAGTCCATGGGAACGAGGCTGACGACGGTATACGTACCGGCGACCTGGCACACGAGCCCCCAGGCCATCGGAACGCGCACCTTGATCGAATCCGCCTTCGCCATCATCAGGCCGCCGCTGTCCTGCACCATGCGGAGGTCGGTCATCAGGATGTTGTACGCGTCGCGCGATACACTGCGCGCGCCGCGCAGCGCGGCCTGCGACGAGGTGAAGTTCGCCTGCACGACCATGAGTCGCGTCATCGCCGTCGCCACGATCCCGAGGATCATGATGGCGATCAGCAACTCCATCAGCGTGTAGGCCGGCCGGCGACGGGGTGTCGCGCGTTCTGGTTGTGTCTCGGTCATGGCGTGAACAATGGGCTGTACCGGTTCGGATTCCGGCGGTGAATGACCACGGAATCCTTGAGCATCGTGTCCTTCACGTTGGTCGTCAGCGGGATGATGGTCACGCGGACCTCAGCGATCAGCGTGTCGCCCGCTGCGGACGTGGGATAGTTGGCAACCGTATCCCGGCGGAGAAAGTTCATGTTGTACCCCTTGATCGTATCGAGCCGCGTGGGGTTTGTATTGATGCGGGCCCGGAGCGTGTCGTACGGCAAGCCGCTATAGCGGTTGAGTTGCTGGACGACCACATAGTTTCGCTTGGCAATGATGTCGGCTCGGCGGGCTCGTTCCGAGGTGCGGGTGGCGAGGACGCTCAGTGACCCGATGACGAAGGCCAGGAGCGTCATGGCCACGACGACCTCGATCAGTGAAAAGCCTCGGCGCCGCCGCGGTCCTTGTTGTTCGACGGTCATTTCTGGTTGCTGATGGAGACGAGGCCTGCACGCGAGATCGTAATAGTCCGCGGCACGGCGTTCCCGTTCGTGATCGTGATCGTCAGTGCATTCTCGGCGAGACCGGGCGGATAGATCTCGAAGGCCGTATCGCTTACCACGAATGCGCTCGCGGCAAGCTTGTACTCCGTGTCGAGCCCCATCGGCCGAATGCGGAAAATGCTCGTCATCGCGCGGTCGGTGAGGAGAAAACGGGTCTTCGAGGCATCCCACACGACGCGCACCGGCTTCCGGTCGCGCCCGACGAGGGCGAACGCCGACTGGATGTCGTCGGAGAGCACGGAGGCCGCGCGATCGACGCGAATGCGGTACTGCGCGCGCGCGAGACCGGTTACGCCGATTGCGAGGGTGAGGCCCGCGATCACGATGACCATCATCAGCTCGAGCAGCGTGAAGCCGCTGCGGTTTCGCGTTGGCCGTTCGAGCCAATTCGTCATGTCCCCTCCGTTCTGTCTGGCGTCCCCGACGGGCGGGTGTGCCCAACAGACTTGGGTGCGACCCCGCAGTCCGGCTTCGGTTCTGCCCATGTTCGAAGTATGCACCCGTACACGGCGAGTCGCACGGTGTGACATTCCCTCGCCTGAATGTGATGCTACCATGCTTCAGACGGCTTATCCGTGACCGGGGTCACGAAGGCGGCCGAATGCAGACAAGAATGCCGGTCTTTTAGTGTCCACCCGGACATTCTGTCCTATCGGCGACATTCGAATGTTACCGACTGGTGGGCGGCGGAACCAATACTTCGTTGGTCGTGAAGCCATGCCTGGTCGCGCGCGGATGGACAACGACTCGACCCATTGATAGACTCCCCGCTCCACTGCGCCCGACGGAGCATACTGTGTCAAATATTCCGCAGGACCTGTTTTACACGGAACAACACGAATACCTGAAGCCAACGGACGTACCGGGCGTGTTTTTCGTCGGCATCACCGACTATGCGCAGGGCGAGCTCGGCGATATCGTCTTCGTCGAACTGCCGAATGCCGGCGCGGTTTTCGATGCACACGCCTCATTCGGCACGATCGAGGCGGTGAAGGCCGTTTCTGATCTGTATTGCCCACTGACGGGCGAGGTCGTCGAAGCCAACGGCGCGCTGGACGCCAATCCGGCTGCAGTGAACGCCGATCCCTACGGCGAAGGCTGGATGATCAAGCTTCGGCTGCAGGACCCGTCCGCTACGTCCAGCTTGCTCGACGCCGCAGCGTACGCGAAGCTGGTGGGCTGAGCAGAAGCATCTCGCCGGCACATTGAACGCGGATTGAGCGGATGGAAGCGGATAAGATCTGATTGAAAGCCTTTCCCAAAAAAAGCTTTATCAGATTTGATCCGCGTCACAATCCGCTCAATCCGCGTTCAGTGTGCCGGTGCGTCGAAGCGTGTTTACTCCTCTGCGTACGCGTCGGTGGGCAAGCAGGAGCATACCAAGTGCCTATCGCCGTAAGCACTCTCCACGCGGCCCACTGACGGCCAGAATTTCCGCTCGCGCGTAGACTGCGTCGGAAACGCCGCCTGCTCGCGGCCGTACTTGTGATCCCACGAATCGCTGATCACCGCGCGCATCGTGTGCGGGGCATGCTTCAGCGCATTGTCGTCGCGGTCACTCGTGCCGTTCTCGATCGCCCGGACTTCTTCGCGAATCGCAATGAGCGCATCGCAAAAACGGTCGAGCTCCGATTTGGGCTCACTCTCCGTCGGCTCGATCATCAGCGTGCCAGCCACCGGAAAGCTCACCGTCGGCGCATGGAAGCCATAGTCCATCAACCGCTTCGTGATGTCCTCCACTTCGATGCCCGCGCTGCCCTTGAGCGGCCGAGGATCCACGATGCACTCGTGTGCCACGCGTCCGTTGGCTCCCTTGTAGAGCACTGGATAGTACGGCTCGAGCCGAGCCGCGATGTAGTTCGCATTGAGAATGGCGATCTTGGTCGCGTGGGCGAGTCCTTCACCGCCCATCATGTCGATGTACATCATCGAGATCGGCAAAATGCTCGCACTGCCCCAGGGCGCGGCGCTCACCGCACCCGTCGCTTGCGCGCCACCCGTCGCGATGACCGGGTTGCCTGGGAGGAAGGGAGCGAGCTGCTTCGCCACGCCGATCGGGCCCATGCCCGGACCACCGCCGCCATGCGGAATGCAGAAGGTCTTGTGCAGGTTCAGGTGACAGACGTCTGCACCGATGTCGCCCGGCCGGCACAGGCCGACCATCGCGTTCATGTTCGCGCCATCCATGTAGACCTGCCCGCCGTGCTCGTGCACGATCGCGCAGATCTCCCGGATGCTTTCCTCGAACACGCCGTGCGTGCTCGGATACGTCACCATCAGCGCCGCGAGCTTGTCCTTGTTCGCCTCGGCCTTGGCCCTCAAGTCGGCGACGTCGATGTTGCCCGTTGCGTCCGTCTTGGTGACAACCACCGTCATGCCCGCCATCACGGCACTCGCCGGATTGGTGCCATGTGCTGACTGCGGAATGAGGCACACCGTGCGATGGGCCTCGCCACGCGACTTGTGGTACGCCGCAATCGTGAGCAGCCCCGCATACTCGCCCTGCGACCCCGCGTTCGGCTGGAGCGACACCGCCGCGAATCCGGTGATCTCCGCGAGCGCCGCTTCGAGGTTCGCGAACATCTCCTGATAGCCCTGCGTCTGGTCCACCGGCGCGAACGGGTGGATTCTCCCGAATTCCGGCCACGTCACGGGAATCATTTCCGCCGTGGCATTGAGCTTCATGGTGCAGCTGCCGAGGGGAATCATGGAGTGCGTGAGCGACAGGTCGCGCGACTCGAGCGTCCGCATGTACCGCAACATCTCCGTCTCGGAGTGGTGCGTGTTGAAGACGGGGTGCGTGAGGAACTCGCTGGTGCGGGCGAAGCGTTCGTCGTAGCGATCGTCGATCGCCTCTGCGAGCCCGCTCGTTTCCGGCGCGGGGTTCCCCGCCGCAAAGATCGTCAGGATCGCCTGCACGTCGTCGTCGGTGACCGTCTCGTCGAGCGCCACGATCACGTTTCGCTCGCCGGCCTTGCGAAGGTTCACGCCCTGCGCGGCGGCCGCCGCCAGCACCAGGTTCGACGACGTGCCCGCCGCCACTTCGACGCAGAGCGTATCGAAGTAGACCTCGTTCTCGATCGAATGCCCGAGTTGCTCGAGACCAGCCGCGAGCATCGCCGTGCGCCGATGAATCCGGCGCGCGATCGTGGTGAGCCCTTCTGCTCCATGCCACACCGCGTACATGCTCGCGATGACGGCAAGCAGCACCTGCGCCGTGCAGACGTTCGACGTCGCCTTCTCCCGGCGGATGTGCTGCTCGCGCGTCTGGAGAGCCATGCGCAGCGCGGGCCGCCCCGCGGAATCGCGGCTCACGCCGATGATGCGGCCCGGCAGCATGCGCTTGAACTCGTCCTTCGTGGCAAAGAACGCCGCGTGCGGCCCACCGTAGCCGAGTGGTACGCCGAAGCGCTGGGTGTTGCCGACGCATACGTCGGCGCCCCACTCGCCCGGTGGCGTCAGGAGCACGAGGCTCATGAGATCCGCGGCGACGACCACCAGGGCGCCAGCCGCATGCGCGCGTGCGCAGGTGTCGCGATGATCGAGCACCGCGCCGTCGGTTGTCGGATACTGGAGCAGGATCCCGAACGTGTGCTCACCGAAATTCGCGGTGGCCGCGTCGCCGACTTCTGTCGCGATGCCGCGCGCATGCGCGCGCGTCTCGACCACATTGATGGTCTGCGGGTGGCAGCGCGCATCGATGAAGAAGCTGTTCTTCGCGTTGCTCCCCTTCGACTGATACGCCAGGAACATCGCCTCGGCGGCAGCCGTTCCTTCGTCCAGCAGCGACGCATTCGCGATCTCGAGCCCCGTGAGGTCCATGATCATCGTCTGGTAGTTCAGCAGCGCCTCGAGACGTCCCTGCGCGATTTCCGCCTGATACGGCGTGTACGCGGTGTACCAGCCCGGGTTCTCGAGAATGTTGCGCTGAATGACCGGCGGCGTGAGCGTGTCGTGATAGCCGTAGCCCAGGTACGAGCGGAACACCTTGTTCTTGAGGGAAATGGCGCGCAGGGCGGCCAGTGCCTCGTGCTCGCTCCGGCCGGCATGGATCGCCAACGGCGACCGCAGGCGAATCCCCTCCGGGATGGTCGCGTCGATGAGCGCGTCGAGCGTCGGATAGCCGACGACACTGAGCATCGAGGCGACTTCGGCGTCGTTCGGACCAATATGCCGAGGGACAAAAGAGTCAGCGCCGGCGAGCGGCGCGGAGCGGGTCGTCGTCATCAAGGGCCTCAGGCGCACGTGCTGCGCCGGTAGGAGCGTCGTGAGATTCTATCGGGAAGGAGTGCACATAAAGTTATGTTGACGGATGCGCTGGCGTCACCTGCTCTCACCGCCCTCCGATGGGCCGACCAACATGGCCATCGACTGCGCGCTCATGGAGCGGGCGCGTCGAACGGGGGAATCGGTGCTGCGCATCTATTCATGGAGTGCGCCGGTCTTGTCGCTGGGAAGAAACCAACGCGCGTGCGGTCTCTATGACGACCTGGCGCTCGAGCGGCACGGCGTCCACGTCGTCCGGCGACCGACCGGTGGCCGGGCGCTCCTCCACCATCGTGAGATTACGTACAGCGTGACGGCACCCGTGACCGACAGCGTGGGTCTCACCGCCACCTATCGCGAAGTGAATGCCCTCTTGTGCGAGGGCTTGCGAGCCATCGGCGTGGCCGCGGAGGTCGCCCCGGCCGGTCCTCGCGCGCGGGTACCTGATGCCACCCCCTGCTTTGCCGAACCTTCCGCTGGCGAACTCGTCGTGGGAGGGCGCAAGCTTGTCGGGAGCGCACAGTTCCGAGAGGGGTCTGCCCTGCTCCAGCACGGCTCCGTCATTGTCGATGACGATCAGGGCCTCATTCCGCACTTGATGCGCTCACCCGCCCCGATTCCACCCGTGCCAGCGACATTGAACGGGCTTCTCGGGCGCTCGGTCGATCCGAAAGAGCTGAGCGACGCACTGTTCGCTAACGTACGAATGATGGACGCGTCTGTCAGTTCGCTGTCCCGCGGTGAGATCGATGACCTTCAAATCGACAACTTTCTGCAACATTTTCGCGACGCAGGATGGACATGGCGCAGGTGATGCAGCAGTCTCAACCTGTCGGCCATTGACCCGCTTGTAACTCCGGTTATCGTTTCGCGCTGCCCTCCTCCTACAGGCTCCAATGCCCCAGCTCCTGCCCCTGACTTTTCGACGCCCGGCGCGCATCGCCTCGCTTTTCCTTGCCTGCGCCGTTTTCTCCGCATGCAAAGACAAGAAAGGCCCCGACACGGTTGCCGTCCCCCCCGCGCCTGGCGGCACGATCGTCATCGCGACGTCGACAGACGCGAGCACCATGCTGCCGCCGCTCGTCTCGGGGATCGTCGACCGGCAGGTCACCGATCTCCTGTACGATCGGCTGGCTGACATTGGCCAGAACCTGAATACGGTTGGCGACAAGGACTTCACAGCGCAGCTGGCCGAACGGTGGGAATGGGCGACGGACTCGCTGTCCATCGTCTTCTTCATCAACCCGCACGCAATGTGGCATGACGGTCAGCCCGTGCGCGCCAGCGACGTGCGATTCAGCGTCAAGTTGATGAAGGACCCGTCGCTCGGGTCGCCAGCCACCGCGTTGCTCGTCAACGTGGATTCCGTTTCCGTTCGTGACTCGGTCACGGCGGTCGCCTGGTTCAAGCGTCACACCCCGGAGCAGTTCTACGACCTCGTTTATCAGGTACCGATCCTCCCCGAGCACATTCTCTCGAACACGCCCGTGGCGCAGTTGAAGACCGCGGAGGTGGGCCGTCGCGGCATCGGATCGGGGCGCTTCCGGCTCGACAAGTGGGAGCCTGGCCAGCGCATCGTCCTCGTGTCGGACAACTTCAACTATCGCGGCCGCGCGAAGATCGATCGCGTCATTTTCGCGATCTCGCCCGATTTCAACGCGGCATCCACGCGCTTCTTCGCCGGCGATGCCGACCTGTTCGAGAATCTGCGTGTCGAGCAGCTCCCGGAGATCGCCAAGGACACGGGCAAGAAGACACAGCGGCTCCCAAGCCTGAGCTACAACTATCTCGCGATGAACATGATCGACCCGAAGAACCCGGGGCAGCCGCATCCGATCTTCGGTGACCGCGCGGTACGGCGGGCACTCACCATGGCCGTCGATCGCCGCGCGATGCTGAAGAACGTGTTCGACACGATTGGCCAGCTCGCCTATGGTCCATTCCCGCACTCGATGACCGTGGCGGATACGACCCTGCCACAGATTCCGTACGACACGGCGAAAGCGCGCGCGCTGCTCGACTCGGCGGGTTGGGTTGCCGGCCCCGATGGCATTCGCTCGAAGCTCGGCCGGCGCCTCGCGTTCTCGATCACCACGCCCAGTTCGAGCGCGGCGCGACACTCCTACGCCATTCTCCTCCAGGAAGCCTTCCGGAAAGTGGGCGCCGACGTAAAGCTCGACGAGAGTGACTTTGCGGGATACCTGACGAGGCTCACGTCGCACACGTTCGATACGGAGATGGCGAACTTCAGCACCGATCCGAGCGTCTCCGGCTTCCAGCAGAGTTGGTCGACGCGGTTCATCGGGAAGGACGGGCAGAACCACTATTCGTACTCCAACCCTCGGGTCGACGCGATGCTCGACAGCGCGACCGTGGCCTTCGATCCAGCGCGCTCGAAGCTGTATGCGCGTCATGCGTTCGAAGCGATCATGGACGACGCGCCCGGGATCTGGCTGTACGAGCCGCCAACGATTGCCGGCGTGCACAAGCGCATTCGCATGGTCAAGCTCCGCGCGGACGCCTACTTCTCCGGGTTGGCGGACTGGTGGATCCCGTCCAACGAGCGCATTCAGCGCGACGTCATCGGTGTCGGCCCGACACCGTAGCCCGTGCGGCGGTACCTCGCAGCACGGCTGTTCCAGGCGGTTGGCGTCGTCGTTTTCGTCACGACGTTTTCATTCGTGCTCATCCACCTCGCGCCCGGCGATCCTGTCGCCGGCGCTCTCCGGGGGCCGAACGTTTCAGAGACCGTGCGTGAGCAGTGGCGCGCGACGTACGGCCTCGACCGGCCACTTCCCGAACAATACGCGCGGTGGTTGCTGAGCACCGCGCGCGGTGAACTGGGATACTCGTTTTCGTTGCATCGTCCGGTCCGTGATGTCTTCCTCGACGCGCTGCCGAACACGCTCCTGCTCTCCGGCACCGCGCTCCTCTTGAGCTTCGGGCTCGGCATGGCGGTCGGCGTGCTTCAGGCCGAGCGGCCGCGCGGCGCTCGCGACAGGTGGATGGGCCGCACGCTGCTGGTCTTTTTTTCCGTGCCGGATTTCTGGTTCGCGCTGGTCATCCTCATTCTCTTCGCTTACCGGCTCCCGTGGTTTCCCGCGGGCGGGTTGAAGGACTCGTTCGGGTACGACTATCTCCCACCGTTAGCAAAGGTGCGCGACCGGTTGTGGCACCTCGCGCTACCCGTCTTTACGCTCACGGTGTTGACCGCGGCCAACGCGGCGCGCCAGCAGCGCGCGGCACTCATTGCCGTGCTGCCGTCGGACTGGATGCGCACCGCGCTGGCCAAGGGCTTGAGCTGGCGGGCCGCCGTGCGTAAGCACGCGTTCCGTAATGCCCTGCTTCCGACGATTACGCTCCTCGGCATCTCCGTGCCACAATTCGCCGCCGGCTCGATTTTCGTGGAGAAGGTGTTCACGTGGCCAGGCGTCGGCCTGTTGACTGTCAACGCCATCGGGGCCCGCGATTATCCGCTCGTCACCAGCGGCGTGCTCGTAGCGAGCATCATCGTCGTCTGTGCCGCACTCGTGGCGGACATCGCGGTGGCGATCGCCGACCCGCGCATTCGGCTGAGCTGAAATGGCAGCGCATGCAGGTCCCCTCGCCGCGACCGACGCGCGCAGTGTCCGCCGTCGTCTTGCCGGCGACACGCGCGTTCGCATCGCCATCGTCGTCCTCACGCTGCTCGCGCTGTCTGCGGCCTTTGCATCACAGATCAGCCCCTATGATCCCAAGGAGCATCTCGGGATCACCACCCTCAACGGCAAACCGCCCTCCCTCGCGCATCCCTTCGGCACCGATCCCTTCAGCCGTGACGTGTTCTCGCGACTCATTCACGGCACGCGCGTTTCGCTCGTCATTGCGTTTGGCGCCGTCGCGCTGGCCACGACACTCGGCACAGTGCTGGGCGCCATCGCGGGGTATGTGGGCGGGGTCGTGGACAGCGTCATCATGCGCGTGGTCGATGCGGCGCTCGCGATCCCGCCATTGCTGTTGCTCATCGTCGTCATCGCGCTGTGGGGGAGCATTGGCATCGTGCCGCTCGCGCTGCTCATTGGCAACGTACAGTGGTTCGGGACAAGCCGGCTCGTCCGCGCCGAGACAGTCGCGCTCCGCGACACGGACTTTGTCGTGGCGGCCCGCGCACTTGGCGTTCCCGGGCCGGTCATTCTCTGGCGGCACGTGCTGCCGAATGCCGTCGGGCCGGCCATTGTCGGCGCGGCGCTTGCGGTCGGTAACATCATCCTGCTCGAGGCGGGGCTCTCCTATCTCGGCATCGGCGTGCCCCAACCCACACCGAGCTGGGGGAACATCATTCAGGATGGCTCGGAACGGGTCTCCGATCTCTGGTGGCTCACCCTTTTCCCTGGTCTCGCCATTCTCGTCACAGTATTTGCCTGTAATGCGCTGGGCGATGCCTTGCGGGAAGCGCTCGATCCACGGCAGCTTCAGGCCTCGCCCCTCGAAGACACTCTCCACCACTCAGCATGACCGCTCCGCTGCTCGAGCTCGACAATCTTCATACGTCGTTCTACACCGACGCCGGCGTCGCTCGCTCCGTCGACGGCGTGTCGTTCAGCATCGGCCATGGTGAGACGCTCGGCGTGGTGGGGGAATCGGGCTGCGGAAAGAGCGTCACAGCGCTCTCGATTCTGCGCCTCGTTCGCCCACCGGGCCGCATCGAGGCAGGCAGCGCGATTCGATTCGAGGGCAAGGACCTGCTGACGCTGGGTGAAAAGGAGATGCAGGGCGTTCGGGGAAACCGCATCGCCATGGTGTTCCAGGAGCCCATGACGGCGCTCAATCCCGTCTTCACCGTGGGGGATCAGATCGCCGAGGTGGCGCGGATTCACGCGGGGATGTCGAAGCGTGAGGCTGCTGCGAAGGCGGTGGAGATGCTGCGGCTCGTCGGCATCCCGGCACCGGAACAGCGCGCAGACGAGTACCCGCACCAGTTGTCCGGTGGCATGCGGCAGCGCGTCGTCATCGCGATGGCGCTCGTGATGAATCCGGCGCTGGTCATCGCCGACGAACCAACGACGGCACTCGACGTCACCATCCAGGCGCAGATTCTCGAGCTGCTCGCCGACCTCACGAAGCGGCTCGGGACTTCCATTTTGCTCATCACGCATGATCTCGGTGTCGTCGCGGAAAACTGCTCGCGCGTGATCGTGATGTACGCCGGCGAGGTGGTCGAGGAAGCGAGCACCGTCGATCTCTTCGCAAGCGCGCATCACCCGTACACGGAAGGATTGCTCGGCGCGATGCCGCGTGTTGGTGGAAGCGCCGAGCGGCTCGCGACTATTCCTGGCACCGTGCCTCCGCCCACCGCGTGGCCGTCTGGTTGTCGCTTTCGTGAACGCTGCCAGTACGCGTGGGAACGGTGTGAAAGTGAGCACCCGCCACTGTATCAGATTGGTGGGGGCCACACGTCGCGCTGCCACCTGGCCGCAGAACCGGAGCGGCGTGCGCATCCCCACCTGCCCATCGCCTCGCAGAAGGGAGTGAGCGCCGCATGACGACCCCTCTTCTCTCGGTACGCAACCTCGTCAAGCACTTTCCCATCAAGAAGGGAGTGTTCGGCAAGGTGAGTGGCCAGGTGCGCGCGGTCGATGGCGTGTCGTTCGACGTAAGCGCCGGCGAGACGCTCGCGCTCGTCGGAGAGTCCGGCTGCGGTAAATCGACTACGGGGCGCGCGGTGCTTCGGTTGATCGAACCGACCTCCGGCTCCGTGCATTTCGACGGCAATGACGTACTCGGTTTGGGCGCAGGCGATCTGCGGCGCCTTCGAAGAAAGATGCAGATCGTCTTTCAGGATCCGTTCTCGTCGCTCAATCCACGCATGTCCGTTGGCGCGATCGTGCGAGAGGGGCTGACGATTCACAAGCTCGCGGAAGGCGCTGCCGCCGACGCGCGTGTGAAACAGCTGCTCGAGGAAGTCGGCCTTCGGCCGGAATACGCGTCGCGCTACCCGCACGAATTCTCCGGTGGCCAGCGGCAGCGTGTGGGCATCGCGCGCGCGCTGTCCGTGGAGCCCACCTTCATCGTGTGCGACGAACCGGTCAGTGCGCTCGACGTCAGCGTGCAGGCGCAGGTCGTCAACCTGCTGCAGGATCTTCAGCGCGACCGCGGGCTCGCCTACCTCTTCATCGCGCATGATCTCTCCATCGTCGAGCACATCGCCGATCGCGTCGCGGTGATGTATCTCGGCCACATCGTCGAGTTGGCGCAGGTGGACGCGCTGTACGGTTCGCCGATGATGCCATACACGCAGGCGCTGCTCTCCGCCGTGCCCGCGCCTGACCCGGGAGTCAAGCGGGAGCGCATCCTTCTCGCGGGTGACGTTCCGTCCCCGGCGAATCCGCCATCGGGCTGCGTCTTTCATCCGCGCTGCCAGCACCCCGCGCGCGACGCCTCGTGCGCGGCCATCGTTCCGCCGCTCGAAGAAAAGGCACCCGGCCACTGGGCGGCGTGTATCAAACAGCCGCCCACTTCCGTATCATGGGACGCGCAGCGCGCAGCGGGTGGCACGAACGCCCCCGAGTTCTTCCTTCCGCGCGCCGCGCTTCATCGCAGCATCGAGACCTCCTCGCTGTAATCACTCCTGAGACATCGATGACAGACAAGTCCGTGTTCGACCAGCCGCAGGCTGCCGCGTTGGCCCATGACGAACCCGCGGCCGCCATCGCGCGCATCGCCGCCGATCGCAGCTTCTTCGGACACCCCGGCGGCCTCTCGACACTCTTCTTTACGGAGATGTGGGAGCGCTTTTCCTACTATGGAATTCGCCCACTCCTGATCCTGTTCATGACCGCCGCTCTCGCCAGCGGCGGTTTCGCGTTCACGCGCGAATCGGCGGCGGCCATTGTCGGCATCTATGCGTCATCGGTCTACCTGGCATCGCTGCCCGGTGGATGGATCGCGGACCGATGGCTTGGATTGCGGCGGTCGATCTGGTGGGGCGGTGTGCTCATCGCACTCGGCCATCTGTCGATCGCGTTGTCCGCCGTGTTCGCCCACCAGGCATTCTTCCTCGGCCTCATCCTGATCGTGATGGGCACCGGCCTGCTCAAGCCGAACATCTCGGCCATCGTCGGGCCACTGTATCCCGAGGGCGGCGCTCGACGCGACAGCGGATTCGCCATCTTCTATATGGGCATCAACACGGGTGCATTCGTCGCACCATTCCTCACCGGCACCTTGGGTGAGCGCGTGGGTTGGCACTGGGGCTTTGGCGTCGCCGGCGTCGGCATGCTGGCGGGCCTTCTTACGTTCCGTGCCCGCGCGGAGAAGACGCTCGGACCGATCGGCGTTTCGCCATCCGCCGGCCCGGAACAGCAGGCGAAGGTTCGCAACATCACCATCGGCGCGGTATCGATTCTCGCGGTGGTCGTTTTGCTGGCGATGCTCGGCGTCATCCCCGTGAATCCCGTGGCGATCGCGCAGAAGATGACGATGGTCATCGGCGCGCTCGCGCTGGCCTACTTCACGTACCTGTTCTTTTTCGCCGGCCTCTCGGGTCCCGAACTGAAGCGCGCCGTCGTCATCCTGGTGCTCTTCATCTTCTCGGCGATTTTCTGGTCCGCGTACGAGCAGGCCCCGACATCCCTCAACCTCTTCGCGAAAGACTTCACCGACTTGAACGTCCTCGGCTGGAAGATGCCGATCCTGTTCCTTCAGTCGGCGACGCCGTTCTTCGTCATCACGCTGTCGCCCGTGTTCGCCGCCATCTGGCTGGCCCTGGCGAAACGGAACATCGATCTCTCGAGCCCGACGAAGTTCGCCTTCGCGCTCGCGATTACCGGCGTCTCATTCCTCGTCATGGTCGCCGCGACGAACAAGGTCATCTCCGGCGGCGGCGTTGGCGTGCGCGTCTCGGTGCTCTGGCTCATCGCGACGTATTTCCTTCAGGTCGTCGGCGAACTTGCCCTGAGCCCCGTTGGCTTGAGCTCCGTCACGAAGCTCGCGCCGCCCCGCTTCGTCGGCCAGATGATGGGCGTGTGGTTCATGTCCATCTCGCTCGGCAACCTCGTCGCCGGCCTGCTCGGCGGACATGTGGACCCCGAGAAGCTTGCCGAAATGCCCGCGCTTTTTCAGCACACGGCATGGACACTCTTCGCTGCCGCGGCGATCTTGGCGGCCCTGGTGATCCCGATTCGTCGGATGATGGACGAGAAGCCAGCGGGCCCGGGCTGACAGGCTGATAACTAGGGATGGGGGCGGGGGTGGGGGCCCCGGGCCAACTGCGGGCTTGGCCGCGGGCTTGGGCTACGGCTGGGGCTGGGGCTTGCCTGCAGGCTCGGGCTCGGGCTCAGGCTTGGGAGAGGGCACGCCGTTGATCGTACGCCGTTGATCGTACGCCGTTGATCGTACGCCGTTGATCG
>JAZJZK010000025.1:0-102050 GCA_040389905.1 Gemmatimonadota bacterium
ACGGCAAGTACCTCGTGGCGATGAACAAGATCACGAAGGACCGCTACCTGCCCACCGGCCCGGAGATGTTCCAGTCGGCACAGCTCTATGATATCTCGGGCGAGAAGATGAAGCTGTTGCTCGATTTCCCGACGATCGGCGAGCCACACTATGCCCAGGCGATCCCCGCAGAGCTCATCAAGGACAAGCAGGTCAAGTTCTTCAAGCTCGCGGATAACACCAATCCCTTCGCGACGAAGGCAGAGAGCGACGGCGGCATCGTGCGCAAAGGCAAGCGCGTGGACGTCAAGATGATCGCCATTCGCAGCCACTTCGCGCCTGACAATCTCGAAGGCATCACGCTTGGTGACACCGTGTACTTCCACGTCACGAATCTCGAACAGGACTGGGATATCCTGCACGGCTTCGCGGTGCTCGGCGCGCAGAATTCGGAGCTCGTGCTCAACCCGGGTGAAACGCGCACCATGAAGTGGGTTCCGACGATGACGGGCGTCTTCCCCTTCTACTGCACCGATTTCTGCTCTGCGCTGCACCAGGAAATGCAGGGCTACGTGCGTGTTTCGGCACCAGGATCGAACGTCCCGCTCACGGCCAACATCAGTCCGAAGACCAAGGCGCAGATGGCCAAGGCCGGGCTATGACACAGCTCTCCGTTCGGTCGCGAGTCCTGACGGCAGTGGCGGCCCTGCTCATGCTTGCCCCGTTCTTCCTGCCGCTGTGGCGCATCGACCTGAAGGCGCCGCAGTATCCCGAAGGGCTGGGCATGCTGATCCGCGTCAATACGATCACAGGGCTCGCGCCGACGGACCTGAACAACATCAATGGGCTCAATCACTACATCGGGATGAAGGCCATCGAGCCGGAGTCCATCCCGGTGCTCAGGTACATGCCATGGGTGGCCGGCGCGCTGGCCGCCCTCGGATTCGCGACGGCATTGATCGGCCGGCGCAAGGTGCTCATGGCATGGATTGCGGCGTACGCTGTCGCCGGCGCCGCTGGCCTGGTCGAGTTCTATGTGTGGTCGTACGACTACGGACACAATCTCGCCGCCGACGCTGTCATCAAGGTGCCGGGAATGAGTTACCAGCCGCCGCTGCTTGGCAGCAAACAACTATTGAACTTCACGGCGTCATCGTGGCCTGCGTCGGGTGGATGGCTGGCAGCCGTCGCGTTCGTGGTCGCGGTGCTGGCGCTGCTGCCGTTCCGGCGAGCACTTCGGGTCGCGATCTCCCCTGCACCGGCGACGTCACGCGCCATCTTTACGGCGCTCGCCTTCGCCCTGCTGTCGGTTGGATCATGCCGAAGCGCCGAGCCGACGCCGCTCGCGTATGGCCGCGCCGATTGCGACGTCTGCCGAATGCGCATCGCGGACGAGCGCTACGGCGGTGAGCTGATCACGAAGACCGGTAAGGTCCGGCAGTTCGACGCCATCGAATGCCTGGCGACGTACGCCGTCACGGCTCCTTCGATCAAGGACACGCGATCCACCTGGGTGAGTGACTTCGATCATCCCGGACAGCTGGTGAACGCGAATACCGCGCGGTTCGTCACGCGCGCGGGTCCAGGCAGCCAGATGGGCGCAATTCTCGCCGTCGGGCCAGGGACCAGCGTTGATTCGCTGGTCGCACGCTTCGGTACGACGCCACTGACATGGGATGAAGTGCTCGCGCGCGCTGAACGCGGAACACTCCGTGATCGCACCACACCGGATGGAACGCGTGCCTCGTAACACTCGGCGTTATGGCTTCGCCCTCGCGGCGTGGGTGTGCATTCCGCTCGCCGGCGTTGGTGCGCAGAACCTCGACGAGGTCACGGTGTCCGCCAACGGGCAGGTGCGGACGCTTGGCGCCGCGTTGCGGCTGGTCCGCTCCGGTGGACGGGTCGTCGTCACGGCGGGCACCTATCGCGAACAGAGCCTCGTCGCGCAACGTGCCGTGAGCATCGTTGGCGTCGGCAGCCCGACGATCGCCGGCGATGGCGAACATGTCATCCTGACCGTTACGGCGGACGACGTGACGGTGCGCGGGTTGCGCTTCACACACGTGAACACCAGCTACACCGAAGACCGCGCCGTCATCCGCGTGCAGGATGCCAAGCGGTGCGCGTTGCTCGACAATCGCATCGACGATGCCTTCTTCGGCATCTACCTCGCCGGCGTCGTCGGCTGCCGAATCGAGGGCAACGAGCTCGTCGCGACGCATTCGCGTGAGACAACGTCTGGCAACGGCATCCATCTCTGGTCGTCGCGCGACGTCGTGATTGCCGGCAACACCGTCCATGGCTTTCGCGACGGCATCTACTTCGAGTTCGTTCGCAACACCGAGGTGTCGCGCAATGTGAGCCACGACAACCTGCGCTATGGCTTGCACTTCATGTATTCGGACAATTGCCGCTACATCGGCAACGTGTTCCGGGCCAACGGATCCGGTGTGGCCGTGATGTACACGCATCACGTACAAATGACCGGGAACCGATTCGAGAACAATTGGGGTCCCGCTGCCTACGGCCTTCTCCTGAAGGAGATCAGCGACGCGCGTCTCGAGCACAATGTGTTCTCGCGCAACACGACGGGACTCGTCGCCGATGGCGCGAACCGCATCGTGGCAGACCGCAACGATTTCATCGGCAATGGGTGGGCGATCAAGCTCGATGCCAGTACGGTCGCGGGCGCGATGACGCGCAACAACTTCATCGGGAACACCTTCGATCTCTCGACCAACAGTCGCGATCCGTCGACGACGCTGTCCGGCAACTACTGGGACGCATACCGCGGCTACGACTTGAATCGCGATGGCATCGGCGACGTGCCATTCCGGCCGGTGCGGCTCTTCTCACTGATCGTCGAGCGCCATGAACCGGCGCTCATCCTCCTCCGGAGCGCATTCGTTGGGTTGCTGGATGCTGCCGAGCGAGCGCTGCCCGCGCTCACACCGGTGTCCCTCGCCGACGCGCGACCATCCATGCAGAGACTCCAATGATCGAAGCCCGTGGTCTGCGCAAACGTTTTGGTTCCGTCGAGGTCCTGCGCGGCGTCGATCTGGCAATTACGCGCGGTCGCGTCACGGCCATCGTCGGCCCGAATGGCGCGGGAAAAACCACGTTCATCAAGTCCGTCCTTGGCCTCACGCGCCCCGACGCAGGTGTCCTCACCTTTGACGGCACACCGATCGGCGATGATCCCGCCTACCGCGCGCGCATTGGTTACATGCCGCAGATCGCGCGCTTTCCGGAACGCATGACGGGCACGGAACTCCTCGCGCTCCTCAAGGAGCTGCGCGGCGCATTCGAGGTGGATGAGAGTCTCATCACGCAGTTCGCGCTGGAGCGCGAGCTCTCGAAGCCGTTGGGCAAGCTTTCCGGCGGCACGCGACAGAAAGTCAACGCGCTCGCCGCGTTCATGTTTTCGCCCGACCTCTACGTGCTGGACGAACCGACGGCCGGCCTCGATCCCGTATCATCGGGGATTCTCAAGACGCGCATCCGTGCCGAGCGGGCGAAGGGCCGCACGGTGCTCCTGACATCGCACATCATGAGCGAGATCGAC
Organism: Gemmatimonadota bacterium; assembly: GCA_040389905.1. Classification (GTDB taxonomy): domain Bacteria; phylum Gemmatimonadota; class Gemmatimonadetes; order Gemmatimonadales; family Gemmatimonadaceae; genus AG11. Next base: position 3,545 of record JAZJZK010000025.1, read on the forward strand.
GAGTTGGCCGATGACGTCATCTATCTCACCGACGGGCAGGTCACCTTCTCCGGAGCCATCGGCGATCTCAAGCGGGCCATGGGGCACGTGAACCTCGAGCACGCGATCGCAGCGCTGATGGTGCGGGCGGTGGCCGCATGATCATCATGACGATCGCCCGTGACCAGGCGCGTGACGTGTTGCGGAGCAAGTGGCTCTTCGCCTACGCCTTCTTCTTCCTCGCGGTGACCGAAGGCTTGCTCCGCTTCGCCGGCGGTGACGCGCGCACGATTCTCAGCCTCTCCACGGTTGTTCTCTTCGTCGTCCCGCTGGTGACGTTGGTCTTTGCAACCGTCTACCTGTACAACGCGCGTGAGTTCACTGAACTCCTGCTCGCGCAGCCCATCGATCGGCGACGCCTGTTCGTCGGACTCTACTTAGGCCTCTGCCTGCCGCTCGCAGCGGCACTCCTTGCCGGCGTGTGCGCGCCATTCATCGCACACGGTATGGGCGATCCGTCACAACGCGGCGCCCTCGCGGCCCTGCTTGGAGCCGGCGCGGCGCTCACGCTGATCTTTACGGCGATCGCCTTCTGCATCGCCACCTGGGCCGACGATCGCCTGAAGGGCCTCGGTGCGGCGATCACGGTGTGGATGCTCTTCGCCATCGTGTATGATGGCCTCACAATGGCGATCGTCGCCGCGTTCGCCGACTACCCCCTTGAACGCGCGGTGTTGGTCCTCACGCTCGCCAACCCGATCGATCTCGCGCGCGTGACGCTGTTGCTGCAGCTCGATGTGTCCGCGCTCATGGGCTATACGGGCGCGGTGTTCCAGCTCTTCCTCGGTGGCGTGACCGGCACCCTGGTCGCTGGCGTCGCGCTGCTGTCGTGGATCGTCGTCCCGACCGCGCTCGGCGTGCGGGCGTTTCGGCGAAAGGATTTCTGAAGCTTGCTCACAACTACCCATTCAAGGATCACAGTCATGAAGACGTTCACTCGATATTCCAGTTTGGCGGCGCTCGTGGTTTCTGCGACGCTACTGACTCAAGGTTGCGGCGGCGGCGAGAAGAAGCCGGCCGACACACCGTCAGTCTCCAAGGAAGGCGGCGAGGCCAAGGAGCACGAAACCAAGGGGCGCACGATCATCGTCGAGGCGATCACCGACGAGAAGGGTAACTATTTCCAGCCGAACGAGATCGAAGCACATGAAGGCGACGTCATTCGGTTCACGCTCAAGATGGGGGTACACAACGTGAACTTCCTTCCGGATTCGAACGCGCGAAAGAAGGGGTTGCCTGCGACGCCGAGTGAAATGCTGCAGCTGCCGGGACAGACGTACGATGTGCCCGTGACGTTCGAGGAAGGGCGCTACTATTTCCAGTGCGACCCGCACGCGCTGCTCGGCATGAAGGGGCACATTACCGTCAAGGATTGACGGAGCACTGAGTCGAGGGTCGCCGGGTCACCACATCCGCGCGGAAGCAATCGCTCGGCGGTATACTGAAGGGCTGCCAGTGTCCAACCGCGTCGGTTCGTCCGCCGACAAGGAAGGAGTGCATGGCAATTCTCCGCCCCCTTCACCGTCGAGCCGCCACCAGCGTGAGCGATATCAAGGAAAACGAACGCGCCGAGCTTCACAAGACCATCTGGCGCATCGCAAACGACCTGCGCGGCAGCGTGGATGGCTGGGACTTCAAGACGTATGTGCTCGGGATGCTCTTCTACCGGTTCATCTCGGAGAACCTGACCGCGTACCTGAACCAGCAGGAACGGAAGGCGGGACACAAGGGCTTCGACTACGCGAAGCTGAGCGACAAGCAGGCCAAGCGCGGTAGTGACGAGACGGTGAAAGAAAAGGGGTTCTACATCCTGCCGTCCCACTTATTCGCCAACGTGCGGGCAAAAGCGCGCGGCGATGCGAATCTCAACGAGACGCTGAGCAAGGTCTTCAAGGACATCGAAGCCTCCGCCATCGGCACCGACAGTGAACACGACTTCAAGGGGCTGTTTGACGACCTCGATGTGAACAGCAGCAAACTCGGCCCCACAGTGCCGAGACGAAACGAGAAGCTCGTCAAGCTCCTTGACGCAATCGGAGACCTCAACCTCGGCACCTTCTCCGAGAACACGATCGATGCCTTCGGGGACGCGTACGAATTCCTGATGACGATGTACGCGTCCAGCGCGGGGAAATCAGGCGGAGAGTTCTTTACACCACAGGAAGTGTCCGAGCTGCTAGCCCGCATCACCGTGGTCGGCAAGAAGTCTGTCAACAAGGTGTACGACCCCGCGTGTGGCTCCGGGTCGCTCCTCCTCAAGTTCGCCAAGGTGCTGGGGCAGGAGAACGTTCGGCAGGGATTCTTCGGCCAGGAGATCAACCTCACGACGTACAACCTGTGCCGGATCAACATGTTCCTACACGATGTGAACTACGAGAAGTTCGACATCGCGCATGGTGATGTGCTCACCGATCCGGCGCACTGGGACGACGAGCCGTTCGAGGCCATCGTCTCCAATCCGCCGTATTCCATCAGGTGGGATGGCGATGCCAATCCGCTGCTGATCAACGATCCCCGGTTTGCGCCGGCCGGCGTGCTCGCGCCAAAGAGCAAGGCCGATCTGGCGTTCACGATGCACATGCTGTCGTGGCTCGCGGTCAACGGTACGGCGGCGATTGTCGAGTTTCCCGGGGTGCTCTACCGGAGCGGGGCGGAGCAGAAGATCCGTCAGTACCTGATCGACAACAACTACGTCGACACGGTCATCCAGCTTCCGCCTGACCTCTTCTTCGGGACGACGATCGCCACATGCGTCATCGTGCTGAAGAAATCGAAGCGCGACAACAAGACGCTGTTCATCGATGCCTCGGCGGAGTTTGTGAGAGGCGGCAACAAGAACAAGCTCAGCGAAGCCAACTGGCAACGCATTCTCGACGCGTTCAGCGCGCGAAAGGACATCGAGTATTTCGCGCGAATCGTGGAGAATGCGGCCATTGCCGAAAACGGCTACAACCTCTCCGTGTCCTCCTACCTCCAGGCGGAGGACACCCGTGTCGCCACAGACATACGCACGCTCAACGCGGAAATCGCGCGCATCGTAGCCCGCCAGCAGGAATTGCGTACCGCGATCGATGCGATTGTCGCTGACCTGGAAGGAGTGGCGTGACAGGGGCAGCCGGCGAGATCGTCCTCTACCGCGGAAACGATGGTGCGCCGGCCATCGAGGTGCGGTTGGAGGGCGATACAGTCTGGCTCTCGCTCAATCAGCTCGCGGCCATGCTGGGTCGGGACAAGTCGACCATATCCCGGCACATCGCCAACGTGTTCGCGGAAGGCGAATTGAAGCGGGCGGCAGTTGTTGCAGAATTTGCAACAACTGCCGCTGACGGGAAGACATACATGGTAGAGCACTTTAGCCTGGATGTGATCATCTCTGTCGGCTACCGCGTCAAGTCGTTGCAGGGTACGCAGTTCCGCATCTGGGCCACTGAACGGCTCCGGGAATATCTGGTCAAGGGCTTCGCGATGGACGATGCCCGCCTGAAGAACCTCGGCGGCGGCCGCTACTGGAAGGAACTGCTCGATCGCATTCGCGACATACGGAGCAGCGAGAAGGTGCTCTACCGGCAGGTGCTCGACCTGTATGCCACCAGCGTGGACTACGACCCGCGCAACGAGGAGAGCTCCATCTTCTTCAAGGTCGTGCAGAACAAGCTGCACTTCGCCGCGCATGGGCATACTGCGGCCGAGGTCATCTCTGCGCGCGCGGATGCCGGCAAACCGTTCATGGGGCTGCTGTCATTCAGCGGAAGCCACCCGACGAAGTCCGAAGCGGCCGTCGCGAAGAACTACCTTGACGCCAGCGAGCTCAGACGGCTGAACGCGCTCGTGTCGGCGTATTTCGACGCCGCTGAGTTTCGTGCCGAGAGCCACCAGCCGACGTACATGAAGGATTGGCTGGCGCACCTTGATCGGCTGATCGTCGCCATGGAAGCGAGGACGCTGGACGGTGCTGGGAGCGTGAGTCATCAGCAAGCCGTCGCGAAGGCCGAGGCGGAATTTGTGAAGTATCGCGCCCAAATTGCCGCCGAGACATCGGAGGTCGAGGCGGCGTACCTTGAGACCGTGAAGCGTGTGCAACGAAAGATTGAGGGTAAGAAGAAGGGATGAGCAGAATCGACGAACTCATGGCTGGACGTTACCCTGCCGGGATGGAGTTGATCAAACTCGGTAAGGTTTTTGAGATGAAAGCCGGCAAGCATATCTCTGCTGGCAACATTTCGGCAATTCAGAATGGTGCCTCTCCGTACCCGTGCTACGGCGGAAACGGTGTTCGCGGGTTCGTAAGCGCGAGCTCTCACGACGGCGCGTTTTTGCTCATCGGTCGACAGGGCGCTCTTTGTGGGAACATTAAGCGGGTCACTGGGAGATTCTTCGCTACGGAACACGCCGTTGTCGTCAAGCCAAGAGTCGATATTGATCTCGACTGGGCGTTTCACATGCTTACCGCAATGAACCTCAACCAGTTCGCAACCAAGTCTGCGCAACCCGGACTTGCAGTCGGCACTCTTGAACTAGTCACGATTCCACTCCCACCCATCGCGATCCAGCGAGAAATTGGCATTGTGCTAAATGCGCTCATGACGTTGGAGGCAGAGCTCGAGCTGACACTAGAGGCGGAGTTGGAGACGCGTCGGCGACAGTACAGCTATTACCGAGACGCTCTTCTCGCGTTTGATGAGGATGTAAGCAAGAGCGCAACCACGCATACACGGCAGGCAGGCAGGCAGGCAGGCGCAAGAATCGTTCCAATGGATGAGCTTGAATGAAGTCGGCACATTCATGCGCGGGCGACGATTCACGAACAAGGACTTTGTCAAGTCTGGAATCGGTTGCATCCACTATGGTGAGATTTACACCCACTACAAATTGTCTGCATTCGAGACTAAGACTTTCGTGCGCCCCGAACTAGCGGCTACGCTTCGCATGGCAAAAAAGGGTGACCTGATTATCGCCGCTACTGGCGAAAACGTCCAGGACGTCTGCAAGGCGGTCGCCTGGCTCGGCGAGGATGATGTGGCGGTTCACGACGATTGCTACATCTTCAGCCACTCAATGAATCCGAAGTATGTGTCCTACTTCTTCCAGTCGAGCCACTTCAACAAGCAGAAGATCAAGTATGCTGCCGGCGCTAAGGTGACGCGCGTATCGGCCGACAATCTGGAAAGGATTCGCATGCCGGTTCCTTCACCGGCTCGACAACGGGAGATCGTCTCGATTCTCGACCACTTTAACGCGCTCGTGAACGATCTCTCCATCGGCCTCCCCGCCGAGCTCAACGCGCGGCGACAACAGTACGAGTACTACCGCGACCGCCTGCTGACCTTCCGCGAGGTTGCCTGAGTTGCGATCCGATTCCCATCCAGCGACGGAACTCTCGTGACTCAACTCCCCCCGCGCTACGAGCCCATTGCACTCTCCGACGAGAGCACTGTCGTCGCCGAGTTCGAGCCGGGGGTTGTGCGTGAAAGCGCCTACGAGAGTGAGGCAGATCTCGAGCGTAAACTGATCGCTCTCCTCGAACTACAGGCCTACGAGCGCCTCCAGATTGTCAGCGAGGCCGCGCTGGTGGCCAACCTGCGCCGACAGATGGAGACGCTCAACAAGATCACTTTCTCCGATGCCGAGTGGGACCGATTCTACGCGCAGAAGATTGCCAGCAGCAACGACGGGATCATCGAGAAGACCGCACGGATACAGGAGGACCACATTCAGGTCCTCGCGCGCGACGACGGTACCGTCAAGAACATCTACCTCATCGACAAGCAGAACGTCCACAACAATGTTCTGCAAGTCATCAATCAGTATGAGGAAGAGGGAACACGCGCCACCCGATATGACGTAACGGTGTTGGTGAACGGCTTGCCGATGGTTCACGTCGAGCTCAAGCGCCGTGGTGTGGACATCCGCGAAGCATTCAACCAGATCGACCGCTACCAGCGGGACAGTTTCTGGGCCGGCTCCGGGCTGTTCGAGTACGTCCAGCTATTCGTGATCAGCAACGGCACGCTCACCAAGTACTACAGCAACACCGTGCGCGATGGTCACCTCGCCGAGGTGCGTGGACGACGGGGACGCCGGCACACATCCAACAGTTATGCGTTCACATCGTGGTGGGCCGACGCAAGGAACCGCCCCATCACGGACTTGGCGCACTTCGGCAAGACGTTCTTCGCCCGGCACACGCTGCTGAATCTTCTCACGAAGTATTGCGTGTTCGACGTGGACCGGAAGCTGCTGGTCATGCGACCGTACCAGATTGCCGCCGCCGAGCGAATCCTTCAGCGCATCGCCACGGCCACGAATCACCGGCAACTCGGAAGCATCGAAGCTGGCGGCTACATCTGGCACACCACGGGTTCAGGGAAGACGCTCACGAGCTTCAAGACGGCGCAACTCGCACGCGCTCTCCCTGGCATCGAAAAGGTGCTGTTCGTGGTGGACCGCAAGGATCTGGACTACCAGACCATGCGAGAGTACGAGCGCTTCGAGAAGGGCGCGGCGAACTCCAACACCTCGACCGCAGTTCTTCAGAAGCAGTTGGAGGAGCCGGACGCCCGCATCATCATCACGACGATCCAGAAGCTCAGCTTGTTCGTTGCGCGAAACCGCAAGCACGCGGTCTACGGTCGCCACGTCGTCGTCATTTTCGACGAATGTCATCGCAGCCAGTTCGGCGACATGCACGTGGAGATCACCCGCGCGTTCGGCCGTTACCATCTGTTCGGGTTCACTGGAACGCCGATCTTTGCAGACAATGCCGGGACGACGGGCTCCTCCCAACTGCGTACCACGGAGCAGGCATTCGGCGCTCGGCTGCACACCTACACCATCGTCGACGCAATCAACGACAAGAACGTGTTGCCGTTCCGCATCGACTACATCAATACGATCAAGGCGGCGCCAAACATTCGGGACAAGAAGGTGTCCGCCATCGATACCGAGCGGGCGCTGGTCGCGCCGGAACGCATCGCGCAGGTGGTGGGCTACATCCGCGAGCATTTCGACCAGAAAACGAAGCGCAGCGCCACCTATAAGCATGACGGCAAGCGGCTGTCCGGCTTCAATTCGCTTTTCGCCACAGCGTCCATCGACTCAGCCAAGCGGTACTACGAAGAGTTCGGGCGGCAGCAGACCCATGTCCCGGCGGGGCGGCGTCTCACGGTTGGGTTGATCTACAGTTTCGCCGCCAACGAAGCATCCAGCGGCGGATTGCTCGACGAAGAGGAGTTCGAAGTCGACGGACTGGACCAGAGCTCGCGCGACTTCCTTGATGCCGCGATAAGGGACTACAACGCCCTCTTCGGCACCAGCTTTGATACGTCCGCGGACAAGTTTCAGAATTACTACAAGGACTTGTCGCTACGGTTGAAAAAGCGCGAGCTCGATTTGGTCATCGTGGTCAACATGTTCCTCACGGGTTTCGACGCAACCACGCTCAACACACTGTGGGTCGACAAGAACCTCCGCGCGCACGGATTGATTCAGGCGTTCTCGCGCACCAATCGCATTCTCAACTCGGTCAAGACGTACGGCAACATCGTCAGCTTTCGCGATCTCGAGCAAGCAACCAACGATGCGTTGTCGCTGTTCGGCAACAAGGACGCAAAGGGCATCGTGCTCCTCAAGCCCTATGCGGAGTACTACGCGGAGTACGTGAAACTTGTCGGCGAGCTCGCCGTCTTCCCTCCGGGGCAGACGATTGTTGGCGAACGTGCGCAGAAGGAGTTCATCAAGTTGTTCGGCGCCATCCTGCGGCTGCGGAACATTCTCACCGCGTTCGACGACTTTGCCGGAAACGAGGTCCTCAGTGCGCGCGACTTTCAGGACTACCAGAGCACCTACCTCAATCTGTACGCCGACTTTCGCAGCACCGTCGTCGCCGACAGGGAAGCCATCAATGACGATGTTGTCTTCGAGATCGAGCTGATCAAGCAGGTCGAGGTCAACGTCGACTATATCCTGATGCTCGTGGAGCAGTACCTGCGGGTGAAAGGAACGGGGAAGGACAAGGAACTCCGCGCGACCATCGACCGGGCTGTTGCAGCCAGTCCTTCCTTGCGGAACAAGAAGGACCTCATCGAGCAGTTCGTGGATTCTGTTTCCGTCACCGCGAAGGTGGACGCCGCGTGGCTGGCGTTCATCACCAGGAGAAAGGCCGAAGAGCTGAACCAGATTGTCGCGGACGAGAATTTGGACGCCGCCGCGACGCTCACCTTTATCGAGAACGCCTTCCGCGACGGGGCAATCCCCACTACCGGCACCGCCATCACCAAGGTGCTGCCTCCGGTATCCAGGTTTTCGGCAGACGACGCCCATTCCATTAAGAAACGGACCGTCCTCGAAAAGTTGAGCGCATTCTTCGAACGGTACTTCGGCCTGTCGACTGGATCTTGACTCGATGAGTGGCTCGCTTGACCGCATGCCCCCCCTCAACCGCCGAAACACACACGCGTGAGATGACTGAAGAAATGCGATTGCTCCCGTGCAGAATCATCGGGATTCGCCGAGAGGCGCCACCTGACAACACGACTCGTCACGCAATCGGCAACGCGATCCTTCGCGACGTAGCCTTCTCGTGTTTGACGCGCTTGACCTCACGCAGCGCCTCTGACCCACCAACGGTCCGCCACATCAGATACGCGAAGATGTACGCGCCCAGCGCCGAGAGCGCCCCACCGGCGGACAGCACGATGGTTCCCGTGTCAGGTCGCACGACGCGCATCACGAATCCACAAACCATCAGCGTCAAGCCGCCATTCGCCAGCCACCAGTGCACGCCGGCCGCGCGCTTGTTGTGCAACGGGTAGCCGGCAAAGCGCGGAATAACGTGGTACGCCACACCGAAGATCATCATCCCGACGAATCCGAACAGCATGACGTGCAGATGTGCCGGCAGGTATACCGTCCACACCGGGTGCGCCGCCATCGCGATTCCGATCGTGACGCCAATGGCCAACCACGCCACGCTTGCCTTGAGAAACGCGCGAACGAACCACTCCATCAGCGGCACCCGCAAGAACACGACGGTGCGACGACGGGAAGCGGCAGCGCATCGCCGGCTTGCGCCGCTTGCAGCGCACCGACCACCAGTGCCGGATCCACGTGCGCATGCTGCGCCGCCGCGGCCAGTGACGCCTTGCCGCCGCAGCAGGTGTCGATATTGAACTCGTTCAGGATCGCGCGCGCCGCCGGCGTTTTCGACATGACGGCGTCCACAGTGCAGTTCGCGGTAATGGTGGAGTCCGTGCAGGTGGAACAGCTCTCGGTGCTCATGTCTCGCTCGTGGTGTGGTTGGTGAGAAACTGGATGACGTCCGCCGCGGAGTAGCTCGTGCGCCCTTGCGCAAATGCCTCGAGGTGCACGAGGTCGTCGCCGCTGGTGATCAGCGGCAACTCCACGCCTTCCTTCCGCTGCTGGCCCTGTCCGATGTTTGCTTCGAGTGCATTGCAGAGACAGCGGCGCCCGACGGTGTCCGCGATGTCGCCTCCCTTCGCGAAATACTGCTCGACGGGTTCCGCCGCGCAGCGGTAGCCGATCTTTCCGGTTGGCGTCCGGTACGCCGAACGCAGGTAACCCAGGTCGCAATTGCGCACGCGCGTGTCGTCTTGCTGCGTCAGGCCGTTCGCGACCACGACCTTGAACGGGTATCCCGTGGGAGAGGCACGGGAATCGGTGCGCACACCGACCGTACCAGTGCTCACGCCGCGCAACACACTGTCTTTGAGTTCCGACGCGAGGCCGGACTCGTCGCAGTACGCGAAGAGCGTTCCGACTTGAATGCCCGCTGCGCCGAGTGAGCGCGCCGCCGCGAGTCCGTCGCGCGTTCCGGTTCCGCCGGCGAGCCAGAATGGGAGACCCAGCTCGCGGATCTTTTCCATGTTCACGATATCGCGCTCGCCATACAGTGGTTCGCCCGTCTCCGAGAAGCGCGGCTCTCCCCGCGGTGGCGCGTTGTGTCCACCCGCAGTCGGGCCCTCCACGACGAACCCCTCAACGCTCCCCGATGCCTTTCGCGCGAGTGACGTCGCCAGAGAATTCGCCGAAACGATGGGAATGAAGTTGGGACGACGAAGCGCCGGCATTGCGGCACGCAAATGATCGGCCGGCTTCAGCTCGAGCTCGACCGGCGCTCCTGGCGTTGACTCCGCGATGTCGAGTCGCAATCGAGCGGTCTTGTGCTCGGACAACGCGTCGAGCACGCCGGGAATCTCGCGCGGTATTCCTGCACCCATGAGCACGTAATCCACCCCCGCGAGCATCGCCCCATAGAGCGATGCGAGGTTGGGCATCTGTACTTTCGTGAGCAGGTTGATGCCGACGACGCCGTCGTGTCCCTCCTTGGCGAGCCAGACCTCGACGAAGTTGGCCATCATCGTGATCTGGTCACGCAACAGGGTCACGGAATGGCGGTACATCGGCAGCGCCTTGTATGGCGCATTGGGTTCGCGGCCTCCGTCCCGGAAGTACCGCTCCTCGAGATGCCGCCTCAATCCCGGAATGGGAAAATGTTCCATCGCACGTCGCACGTGACCACCGGCGTCTCCGTCTTGCAGACGCCTGATGAACACCGTGTCCACGGCAGTTCCCGAAACGACGCCGAGATGCCCCAGTCGTGAAACGGCACGTGCCAACGTCCAGTTGGAGACGCCGATACCCATGCCACCCTGGATGATGCGCGGCGGCTCGATCCCGATGGTCGAGCGCGGTTGTTCAACGGGCATGATTCGTGGGTTCCGTTTGATTCGATTCGCTGGGCGATACGCTGGCGCGACGCGGAACGTCTGCCCACAGGAACACGAAACCCAACGCCAGCCAGAGCGCCGCGATCACCCACGTGCGCAGGCGGATTGCGGTGATCAATGACATGCCGAAGAACAGGATGAACACGGCGGCGTTTGCGCCGAGCGTAGGCAGACGCATGGCTTCTCCCGGTCAGGATTCGTGTGGTGCAGCGCTTACGGAGAGAAAGCTGCGGGTCCGCGAATGCGAATTCCGTCGGGAGAACTCTGGACGTTCAGTGGGGAGCTCACGTAGGGCATTCCAGTACATGCCCAGCACCGCTGTGCCAACGGCCGTGCAACGGCCTAATCGTGTGCCAGCACCGACCGTTCGCTGTCCGTCCCCAATGGCGATGCAGGATCGTCGCCCTGCTGGCGCATCGATGACACGCCGAAGTACTCGAGTAGCGGCGTCGTCATGAAGGTGGTCACCAATGCCATCAGCACCATCATGGTAAAAAGCGTTCGCGAGATCACGCCCAGGTCGAGCCCAACGTTCAGGATGACGAGTTCCATCAGACCACGCGTGTTCATCAGCGCGCCCACCATCCATGCTTGCTGCCACGAGAGCCCCGTCACTCGCGCAGCGATGGCTGATCCACCGAACTTCCCTGCAATCGCGGTTCCGATCACGAGGAGGCACACCAGCCAGCTTCCTGCGCCGGCCAGAAGACCAATGTTCATGCGCAATCCAGTGTACGCGAAAAAGAGCGGCAGCAGGAGCGTTACCATCACGTCCTCGAAACGACGCACCACACCCTTCACGAAGACGGGATCCTTGGGCATGGCCGTACCGGCAAGAAAGGCACCGAAGAGTGCGTGAACACCAAGGCGTTCCGTAGTCCACGCGCATGCGAGAACGACCGCCAGAACCATTGCGATCAGGTCCTGGAAGGACAGCGTGCCGCGGGATGTGAACCGATTGTACAGCCAGCCAAGCGCCGGTTTCATGACCCCGAGCACGAACGCCGCGAACAGCATCGCGCCGCCAATCGTTGCCCACAATGGCATGGTTGCGCTTCCCGCACGCGCGATGGCGACGACGACGGCAAGCATACACCACGCGGTGACATCGTCCACAGCCGCGCAGGCAATGACGACACTGCCGAGATGCGTCTTGTGCAGTTGTTTCTCGGACAGAATGCGCGCCAACACGGGGAATGCGGTTACGCTCATTGCCGCACCCAGAAACAGGGCGAACGCGATGAAGCTCGCTCCGCCGTCGGACAATCGGGGGTAGAGAAAGAGCGCGAGCGACGTTCCGAGGAAGATCGGCGCCGCGATGCTGGTGTGACTGGTGAGCAAGGCAGTCTCGCCGCGTCCGCGCAGCAACTTTGGGTCGAGCTCCAGACCGACGAGAAACATGAAGAGCAGCAGACCGATCTGACTCAACGCGTTGAGAAATCGGAGCGAGCCCGTGGGGAACAGGATGTCGTAAACGCCCGGCGCGATCGTGCCCAGGAATGACTGGCCAAGCAGAATCCCAGCGAGCATCTCGCCGATAACCTGCGGTTGCTTGAAGCGACGCAAGAGTGCGCCGACCGCCCGCGATGCGACAACGATAATGAGCACCTGCAGTAGCAGTACCGAGAGCTTGAGGTTCGCCTGCGCCAAGGGCGGAACCGCGGTCGGGGCAATCCGGAGCGCTGCCGAGGATTGCATGTCCGAGCCATACCGCAGGACGGCGACGGTGCCCGCTAACGGCACGAACACGAGCAACAGGTACGAAAACACCATTCGGAGGCGCATCGGCACGGGCGTTGTCGTGGAAACGGTGGCGGCGAATTCTCGAAGCTAGCGCTCACCAGCGCGGGTGCAAGGACTCACGGTACGGGTTGAGACGGGCCACTGCACTGCGCAGACCCTCGACGCTGCTCGGGATGACATTCGCCGCGAGGTGCACCGCCGTGGTGCGTCGGGGGAAGTCAGGACACAAGGTGGGGAGCGCACGCTGGGGATTTCAGCACGTTCCCTACATCGCACCAGTCGACGTGCGCCGAGCTTTCGGAGAACGCGGAAGTCTCCGTGTCGCCATCGCACATCTGCTCAGGCCACCATGGACAGGTCCCGCCCAATCCGAATACCTCGCGCACTGCTCTGCATGGCGCTCGCGCCGACGGTCCTCGCGTTGTGCGACGCCACCCCGGTTCCCTTCCTCTGCGGGGAGCGGCTCGTGTACTCGGCGCATGCGGGGCCTGGGCTCAACGGCCGCGCTGAGATGTGGGTGGACGGGCCCGTCGATTTCAAGGGCACATCGGTCATGGTCCTGCACTCCGTGATCACCGGCGGCGTGGGGCCCTTCAAGCTGTCGGACAAGACAACGTCATGGTTCGACCCGGAGCGCATGGCCTCGCTGCGCTTCCTGAAGGAGGAGCGCCATCCGATGGGTCGGCACAATGAAGACGTCGAGATGGACGCGGCCACCTTGACGTGGCGCGCGGTGGATGGTCGCACCGGTACGAGCCCCTCGGCGCAGCCACTCGATGAGCTGTCCTTCATATATGCGCTGCGCTCGATGAACATCCCCGACGATTCGACGGTGGTGCTCAACCGGCACTTCGACGCCGAGCGCAATCCGACGAAACTCCGCTCGCTCGGCCGCGGCTCGGTGAAGACCGACGAAGGCACCTATGCCACGCGCGACGTTGAAATGCGCGTCCGCGACGCGCGGCGGTATCGGGGCGAGGGCACGATCAAGATCTCGTTCAGCGACGACGCGTGCCGCCGGCCCATTCGCATTGAAAGCAAGATCCCCAACGCGGGCACCGTCGTCATGACGCTGACCTCGGCCGAGCCGGCGACGACCGGCTGCGCGCCGCGCTGACCTGTCGGGAAGTTTCCTACCGAATGGTGGGAGAAGGCACAAAAAGGTTCCGCGTTTCGCCCGACGGTTGGTAAACCCTTGAAATCCGATCTTCTTGACACGACGCGGCGACCGCGTCCTCAAATCCTCAGGAGATTCCAATGCGCCACCCGATTCGTTCCGCCGCCCTCAGCCTCGCGCTCTGCATCCCGCTCGCCGGTTGGGGACGCGCCCCTGAGCAACTGTCACTTCAGACGGAGAGCAAGCTGTGGGTCGAAGGCGGCTCGACGATCAAGTCGTGGAGCTGCAAGGCCGGCGTCGTGGATGCAATTGTCGAAGCGTCGACGGCCAACGCCGTCGTACAACTTCTCGGCGGCGACAAGGCCGTCAAGACCGTGGACGTGACCGTGCCGAGCGAGAAGCTCGATTGCGGCAACGGCACGATGAACGATCACATGAAGAAGGCACTCAAGGTCGGCGACTTCCCGAGCGTCGCGTTCCACGTCTCGACCTACGACGTCGCAAAGAGCAGCGAAGGGATCGCCGGCACGCTGACCGGAACGCTGACCCTCGGCGGCGTGAAGAAGACCATCTCCATCCCTGCCACGGCGACCGACGCAAACGGCGCGCTGCACGTGGTCGGTAGCTACGAACTCAACATGAAGGATTACGACCTGACGCCGCCCTCCCTGATGTTCGGACGCATCAAGGTGCGCGAGTTGGTGAATGTGAAGTTCGACCTGTTCCTCAAGAGCTGACCCGTCGCTCTCAGACTCACTCATTCATTCCCTCAACGGACTACGACAATGACCCCGCTCCGCCTCTTTACCGCGCTCGCGGCAGCAACACTCGCCGCCGCTCCGCTCGCTGCGCAGACCACCGTCGCCTCGAGCCGCAGTCGCTCCGCCTCCGAAGCCGCCAACGTGAAAGCGTCGGTCAGTGAGGATTCACTGATCGCCATCAAGAAGGCGAAGGCGAACAAGTTCCTCTATCGCCAGCTGGAGCTGCAGAACATCCGTCCGGCCGACCAGCGCGGGAACAATGTTTTCGAGACGCCCAAGGAAGACAACGTGCCCTTCGACGGCATGAAGCTCTCCTGGGGTGGCGCGTTCATGCAGGAATTCCAGGGCCTCGGCCATAGCAATACCGCATCGCCCGTCATGGTCAACGGCGTCAACGCCAATCAGCTCATCATCATCGGACACGGCTTCAACAACGCGGTCGCGAACCTCGACCTCGGCGTACAGCTGGCTCCCGGAATCCGCCTCGCCGTGACGACCTACGCCTCGGCGCGCCACCACCAGGAGACGTGGGTGAAGGACGGCTACATCCAGATGGATGCGTCGCCGATCGACAACGAATACCTCAACTCGCTGTTCAAGTACATCACGGTGCGCGCTGGACACTTTGAACTCGATTACGGCGACCAGCACTACCGCCGCAGCGACAACGGCAACGCGATCCACAACCCGTTCGTTGGCAACCTGCTGATGGATGCGTTCACGACCGAGATCGGCGCCGAAGTGTACGCTCGCAAGGGAAGCTTCCTCGCGATGGGTGGCCTTACCGCCGGCGAAATCCATGGTCAGCTGACGGCGGCAGATCGTCGCTCGCCTGCATTCCTTGGCAAGATTGGCTTCGACAAGAAGCTCGACTCGCTCCTTCGCTTCCGCCTCACCGGCTCGGTCTTCCGCCAGGCGCATGCAGCAAGCCAGACGCTGTTCACGGGTGACCGTGGTGGCTCGCACTACTACGACGTGCTCGAGAACTCGGCATCGACCGAAGTGGCGCAGGCATGGTCGGGGAACGTTCGCCCCGGACAGAGCGACAACCTGACGGCGCTCGTGCTCAACCCGTTCGTCAAGATCGGCGGCCTCGAGTTCTTCGGCAACATCGAAACCGTCACCGGCAAGGCGTACACCGAGCTCGGCAACCGCACGTGGAACCAGTACGACGCTGACCTGCTCTATCGCTTCGGACCGCGCGAACAGCTGTACGTCGGCGGGCGGTACAACGTCGCCAACGGTGCGCTGGTCGGTGTCGCGAACAGTGTCTCGGTCGATCGCACGGCCTACGCGCTGGGTTGGTTCGTCACGCCGGCGCTGCTCACGAAGATCGAATACGTCACCCAGAAGTACAACGACTTCCCGCTGACCGACATCCGCAATGGCGGCAAGTTCAACGGCTTCATGATCCAGGGCGCCGTCGCCTTCTGATCGGAGAATCGAAATGACTGCCACACTAACCTACTCGGCTCTCGGAGGCTTCTCGATGGAGACGCCCGCCGTTGATGGACCGATCGTCCTCGCCACGAAGCCCTTCGATGCGACGGAATCACCCTTGGCGATCGCGCGCTGGCTCGCACACCGCGAAGATCGTGAGCTGCATGTGGTGAGTGTGTACGAAGATGAGGTTGACGCCCTGGCCATTGCGGCCGGGGCGCCGCCCCTCCCGCAGAACTACTACGAAGAGGAGCGCGTCGCCGTCGCGGAGCGCATGCGGGAGGAACTGGAGCGCACGGATGCGATGAACGTGACGTCGAGGGTCGATGTTGTGAGTGGCCCCTCGGCCCGCGTAATCGTCGACACGGCGCGGGAACGGGACGCACGGATCATCGTCATTGGCACCGGCCGTCACGACCCGATGGGGCGCTTCCTCTACGGCGAACGGGCGATGCAGATCGTCCGGCTCGCCGACCGTCCCGTTCTGATTGTGCCGCGCGACGCCACGGCGGGAACGATCAAGCGCGCAGTCGTCGCCGTCGACTTCAGCAGGGCGTCCCTGCGCGCCGCACGTGCTGTGCTGCCGATGCTGTCCTTCGAAGCTGAATTGACGCTGCTGCACGTCCGTCCCGCGAAGGCCGTCACCGGGAACGCACGGTCCTCTGCCATCAACGCGCGGTGCGACGAGATGTTTGCGCGCTTTATCGGGCTGCTCCCACTTCCACCGGGGCTCAAGGTGTCCACGAGGATCGTCTGGGGGGATACCGTCGAGTCGATCGATCTCTACGCCCGGTCGGTCGCCGCGGACATCGTCGTGTGCGGGCGAGTACAGACACATACGATCGCAGAGCGGGTGCTGGTCGGCAGCATCTCGGCCGGCCTGCTGCGGCGCGTGCATTGCCCCATCCTGATTGCGCCGGAGCTTCGGGAAGACGCGCGCGACGATGCGCGGTCGCCGCTGACGGGTGCGGCGTCGTGGGAACGCGCGGATTGGAGCCAGCGGCTGCTCGAGTTCGGCTACCGAAATGAAGGACGCCGTGTTCGCCTTGGTAGCGAGCTTTCACTGGCAGAAGGTGGGCGCTGCGTCGTCCAGAACTACGTACTGCGCTCGATCGCCGTGTATGATGGTGGGCGACTGCACCTCGTGCTCGCGGATCGCGTGCACGAGGGCAACCAGCTGGTAATGAACATGGATGGACTTCAGTCACTCATGCTCCAGACGAATGTCGCAGGTGAAGACACGCATCTCGAGTTCACGTATCGTGATGGCAGAGGGACGCTGACACTGGATCCTCGCGAACTGCCGTAGGCACCCGGGCGAGAAACACCCGAAGTGTGTGGCGCCCCGCGAGCGGGGCGCCATTTCCCGTTCTGCGCGGGCGTTTTGACACTCGCGCGCAATGCGCCCACCTTGCTAACGTACCTCCTCTTGATTGCCTGGCCCGCTGACGGGCGTCGTGGCCCTTCTGCATTGCCTGTGACATCACCACCTCCTGCACATCCCGGCACACCGCAGCTCGTCCCGCCGCATCGCGGACCGCCTCGAAGCTGGCTTCAGCGCCGCCGCAGCACGAGTCGCGGACGCTTCGAGTTGGCGATCATCGGCGGTGGCGCCATCGCGCTTGCGCTCGCTGGAGTGCTTCCCGGGCTGAGTAGTGAGCATGGACTCTGGGTGCTGCTCGGCGCCGGTGTGGTGCTGACATGGCTCGCCAACATCTCCGGCCTCGTTCCGTCGCTCACGGCGGCGTTCTTCGCTCCGTTCGTCGTCGCGCTGACGGATCCGATGTGGACCCTCGGCTCGAGCATCGCGGACTACACGCTCGGGAGCGAGACGTCGGCCACCTTCGCCGTGTTCGTGATGTCGGCGTTGATCGGTTCGGGATTTCGCCAAGCACGCCGCGCGCGACGGCGGCGCCAGACGCGGAGTCTCTGGCGGGCACGCCCGCAGCGGAAATCGGATAGCATGATGCTGTAGCGGTGCTCCGCTGTACCCGTTTTGCCGTGCGGAATCAGCATGAACGATCCAAACAACATCGCAGGAGAATCTAACCGCAGAGGTCGCTGCGGATCTTAGTGGTCTGCAGACGGCACAACCAATGAACCACAGAGGTCACAGAGAAACACTCACGTTGTTCTCCGTGTCCTCTGTGTCCTCTGTGGTTCAAGGTTCTTCTGCAGTTCCTAAATAGTGGCCGTCCTGAAACTGCCATTTCTGGAGCGCACCATCATGGATGTCATCCCGAGCTCACTCGGGGTGACAAACCTCCTGGTATCGATACTGGCGAAACACGCAGTAGCTATTGCCCCCGCTCGAATTCATCAGCCGAACCGCTGTCGCGTGATACCATGGTCTCCTCCGGCGCGCGCGACCACCGGCGCACGGCGAGCAGGATCGCAATGGCGCCGAGGATCACCACTGCCACCGGGAGTGCGTACACCACGATGTTGAACCCGCTCGGCTTGGGAGCCAGGAGGATCCACTCACCGTATTTCGAGACGAAGTACGCCTTGACCTCGTCCGGCGTTTTCCCCTGCGCGAGTTGTTCGCGAACGACGGCGCGCATGGACTGCGACAGCTCTGACGGCGAATCCTGGATCGAGAGACCCTGACACACGGGACACCGCAACTGCGACGCTACGGCAGACGTCCGCGCCTCGAGCGCCGAGTCACGCGGCTGGGACGGTATGGTGGTGGCGGAGTCCTGCGCGTATGCCGCCCGCGCGGGCGCGGCAGAGAGCGCAAGCGCGAAGGCGATGACGCCAACGTTGCGAAGGCGAAGCATCATGGCGCGGTCGCCGGCCTCGCGGCCGCGGCAACGAGGAGCGAGTCGACGATGTGGGCGAGCGCCGCGGCGTCCGCCGGGCCGGTGATCTTGTGCGCGATCTGTCCGTCGGCACTCACGATGAACGTTTCCGGCACGCCGTAGAGACCGTAGTCGATCGCGGTGTACGACTTGGGATCAGTCACCGATGGATAACTCTGTCCGCCCATCTGCGCGATCCACTCCGTGCCGGCACTCGGGCGATCCTGATACAGGGAACCGACGAACTGCACCGGTTTTCCAACGTACGTTCGCGCAACCGCGGAGAGCGCGGAATGCTCATCGCGGCACGCCAGGCACCACGACGCCCAGAAGTTGAGTACCACCACCTTTCCGCGCAGGTCCGCCAGGCGAATGGTGTCACCGACGGGGCGCGCAAGAGGCGGCTGGCCTGGCGCAAACACTTCTCGCACGAATGGCGGCGCTGGGTGTCCCGGGAGTGGTGACGGAATGTCCTTCGGATCATGCTTCAGCCCAAAAATGAACAGGGCGATAAGTGGAAGGCCGAAGAGTGCGGCAATGACACTGCGACGCCAGTTCATGCCGCGCCTTCCTGCGGAAGAATGACTCCCGCGATCGGCTCGGCGATGACCCCACGCCGGCGCGCGCCCGGCCACGCGCCGATGATTGCGCCAAGGACCACGACGCCGCCGCCAAACCAGATCCACGGCACGAGCGGTTCGAAGATCGCTTTGATGGTGGCGCTACTTCCATCGGGACGAATGGCCATCACATTGAGATAGAAGTCGCCGGTGATGCCGCTTCGGACCGCGGGCGTTGGCACCGGCTGCTGCGATGTTGGATAGAAATTCATCCGCGGCTCCATCGTCCCGATGACCCGCGTGCCGTCCATGATTTCCATCGTGGCGCCAACGACCGAGCGCTGTGGCTCCTCGCGGCCCCACAACTGCTTGAGGCGCGCCGTGCGCCCCGACACGGTGATCGATTCGCCTGGCTTCATCGTGCCTTCGGTCTCCGCGCGCAGCGACGAGGACGCTGTAATCCCGAGCGCGACGATGAACACGCCAAGGTGCGCGATATAGCCGCCGTACCGTCGCCGGTTTCCGGCGATCACGCGCACGAGTGCAAGGAGCCAGTTCTCACCGTGCGCCGCATGGCGCGCGCGCGCGCCGAACCAGAATTCGCGGACATTCGCGGCCGCGGAATACCCGACGAAGGTGAAGGCGAGGAATCCGTAGAAGTTGTGGATGCCCATGGCGATGGCGATGATCGCCATCACCGCCGCTCCGGCAATTGGCGGAAGGAGCTTTGCGCGCAGTTCCTCGCGCGTTGTGCTCTTCCACGGCAGCGCCGGTCCGACACCCATGAGGAACAGGAGCGCCACGATCATCGGCAGCGACATGCGGTTGAAGAACGGCGTGCCGACACTGACCTTCACGCCGCGGACGGCTTCGGCGACGAGGGGAAACAGCGTGCCGACCAGTACGGTCAGCATGAATGCCGTGAGGAACAGGTTGTTGAACAGGAAGATGGTCTCGCGCGACACCATCGCATCGATCCGCCCGGTGGTGCGCAAGCGATCCGACGTTCCCGCCACCAATGCGAGCGTAGAGATCAACACCAGGGTGATGAACGCGAGAAAGTAGTAGCCAATCGTACCCGTGGTGAATGCGTGCACGGACGAGATGATTCCGGAGCGGGTGAGGAACGTGCCAAGAATCGTGAGCACGAACGTGCCGACGACCAGGTTGATGTTCCACAACCGCAGCATGCTCCGGCGCTCCTGCACCATCGCGGAATGGAGAAAGGCCGTCGCGGTGAGCCACGGGAGAAATGACGCATTCTCGACGGGATCCCACGCCCAGTACCCGCCCCACCCGAGCACCTCGTACGACCACCACATGCCGGCGATGATCGCCGCGGAGAGGAATCCCCACGTGAGCACGGTCCAGTTGCGCGTGATCCGGATCCAGTCATTCGATTCCGCCTCGCGCGAGAGCAGTGCACCCACGGCGAAGGCGAAGGGAACGCTCATGCCCACGTAGCCGAGGTACAGGAGTGGCGGATGCACACCCATGAGGATGTGGTTCTGCAGCAGCGGATTCGGGCCGGGCCCATCGGGCGGCACCGGGAACACCGCCTGGAATGGATCGGCCGGACCAACCAGCAGAATCGCGAAGAAGAGCGACACAGCGAGAAGGACCATCCCCGCGTACGGCACGAGATCGCCCGGGCGACTGCGGTTCACGGCGATCACGACGATCGAATAGAACGCGAGCACCCACGCCCAGAAGAGAATCGACCCCTCGAGCGCGCCCCACAACGAAATGATCGTGTAGAACAGCGGCGTCGCTCGGCTGCCCACCTGCGCGACATATGACACCGAGAAGTCGTGCGTCACCAATGCGACGAGCATCGCGACCACGGCCGCCGACACGAGAAGAAAGTTCGCGTAGATGGATCCGTACGCCACCGCGACGAGGTCAGCGCGTCCTCGGCGCACCGCCAACGGCATGAGGATCATCCCGAGCGCGAGGAACGGCAGGGACACGAGCAGTGCCGAGTGACCGACAAGACCGTTCACGAACCAGCTCCCTTCTTCATGAGCGTCTTGTACATCGCCTGCGGCGTTTCGCCCGGCTTCGGCGCGCGGTATTCGTTCGAATGCTTGACGATGAGATTCGTCGAGTTGAATACGCCGTCGCGATGATAGCGTCCTTCCACCACCACACCCATGCCGTCGCGGAACATCTGTGGCGGCGCGCCGCGCGAGTGCACCGGAATGTCTCCCGAGCCATCGGTGACCGTGAACGACAGAGCGAGTGACGCGTCGTCCCACTTCACCGTACCCGGCTTCACCTGCCCGCCGAGACGTACGGGCACGTCGACACCCTCAACGCCCTTGGCGAGCAGCTCCTTGGGCGTAAGGAAGTACACGACATTCTGGTCGAGACCACCATAGATCAGGTAGCCGAACGCCAACACGATCACGGCGATGCCGCCGATGAGGACCTGCTTGTTCTTTCGGGTCATGGTGCCGCTGAGCTCCGCATGGTATTGGCCGAGTCGAGCAGGACTCGCGCGGCGCGCAGCTTTCGCTGCACCCGCAGGAAGTATCCCACCAGTACGGCCCAGGTCACCGCGAACGCGGCGCCCACGAATATCCAGTTGTTCGCGCTACTCACTGTACGACTCCCAGCGCCGCGGCTTCCGACGCGTGTTCGGCCGCGCGCTCCATCAGCGCGGCATCATATCGGCGACGAATGAAATAGATCATGACGAACAGGAACGCGAACGCGTTCAGCCGCAGGCCGATGACGTACGCTGGATCCACCGTCGATGGACTGGATTGAATCTGGTGGATCGTACGCCACCATCGGACGGACATGTAGACGATCGGGACATTCAGCGCCCCCATGATCCCCACAGCCGCGCTCCACTGCGCACGCTGCTCGCGATCGTCGATGAGGGCCCGCACCGACAGATACCCGGCGAGAATCAGGAAGAGCACGAGGGTCGACGTGAGCCGGGCGTCCCACGTCCACCAGATGCCCCACGTCGGACGCGCCCAGAGCATGCCGAGCATCAGCGTGAGCCCGGCGAACGCCACGGCAACCTCCGCCGCCGACGACGCGAGAAGATCATCCTCTTCCCGCTTCCTGAACAGGTAGCGCACGGAAAAGAACAGCACCGTGAGTGGCGCCAACATGGTCATCCACGCCGCCGGCACGTGCACGTACATGATTTTCTGCAAATCACCCATGTCTCGGTCGGGAGGCGAGATCAGGATGGCCGTGATCTGCGACGCAATGAGAAACAGCAGCGCAAACCAGCCGAAGAACTGGCGGCGTTCGCGCGGAACCTGGACTGTGGACACAGTCGCCACACCTGCCATGGCGCTATACCTCGATGACGGATTCGAACACAAGGAACGTGGCCGTGAGAAAGATCACGTCGAACACGATGAGCAACCGCGCCCATGCTCCCGCATCTCCCATCACGTTGCTGCCGAGCAACGCCTTGGTGGCTTCCATGGCCGCGAGAAGTACCGGGACGAGCATCGGAAACAACAACAAGGGAAGCAACACGTCGCGGGCACGGCTCCGGCTCGCCATGGCGGCGTAGAAGGTGCCGAGCGTGACGAGGCCGAGTGCGCCGAGAAACAAAATGGCGATGAGTGCCGGCCATTGCGCCGGAATTCGCACCTGGAAGAGCACGATCCCCACCGCGACGACCACCACCAACATGAGTCCGACGAACACGAAATTCGCGAGCAGCTTTCCCGCGAATATGGCTCGGCGCGAACCCGGATAGAGCACGAGTTGCTCCAGCGCGCCCCCGTCCAGTTCCATCTGATACGAGCGGTTGAATGCCAGCACACCAGCGAACAACGCGGCGAGCCAGATTGCCCCGGCGGCAGCGTTGCGAATCGCCTCCGCATCGGGCCCCAGGGCAAAGCCGAGCATCACCAGAATGGTCACGGCCAAGGTGACCACGCCGTTGAACTGCGCCTTCGAGCGCCGCTCCGCCGTGAGATCCTTCCACGCGATCGCCCGCGCCCGCCGCCACTCCTTTCGCAGACTCATTTCCCGCCCGCGGCAAGAGACAGATGCGCGGCACGCTCGGCCTCGATGCGCCCATCGACGATCGTCACGGTGCGATGGAGGACGTTCGCCGCGGGCGCGAGCTCATGAAGCACCACCAGCGCGGCAGCCCCGTCCGCGACCCATTCGGCGATGAGAGCATTCATCAGTTGGATACCCTCCGGGTCGAGATTGCTGTACGGCTCGTCGAGCAGGAGCACGCGCGGTCGCATCAGGATGAGACGAGCCAGTGCGAGCCGCCGTTGCATCCCGGCGGAGAGACCGCGTACTTGACGCTCCGCTGCGGCCATAAGACCCACTCGATCGAGGACGGATTCGATGTCCGACTCGGCGCGGTCGAGCATCGTCGCGGCAAAGGCGATGTTCTCGCGCGCAGTGAGATCCGCGTACAAGGCTGGCGAATGCGCGAGAAACCCAACCTGTGACCGCACATCGTGTGAGGCACGCACCACGTCGTGCCCAGCGATGCGCGCGGTCCCGGCGTGCGGACGCAACAGCGTGGACAGAATGCGGAGGAGCGTACTCTTGCCGCTTCCATTGGCGCCCAGCAATCCCACGACTTCACCCGGCGCAACACGGAGCGTTACACCACGGAGAACCCACGTGGTGCCGAATCGCCGCGCAACACCCGTGGCATCGATCGCGGCGAGGGGTGTGCCGCTCGCTTCACTCACCGCGCCGCGGAGGATTTCGCGATCGCATCATCGATGTCCCGCGCATGTTCAGCGTACTCCTTGAGCGCCGAACGTTCGGTTGGCGCGGAGGCGACAAGTTGCTTGCGGTACTTCGCTGCCGCGGTCTGGTCACCTGCGACCTCTGCTCCGCGAATCGCCAGGACGAGACCGAGCAGATGCGTCGCCCGCCCCGCGAGAATCGTGTCCGCTTCGGCACGAGCGCGTTTCGTGTCGCCGACGGCGGCCGAGATCACGCCGATGTCGTACCGAGCGTGCGCATCGACGGGGCCGATCATTTCGTACGCCTGAATGGCCATCGGCGCAAAGAAGCGCGCACTGTCCAGCTTTCCTTGCTCGCTGTAGAGCATGACCCGGTTGAACAGCCTGTTCGCACGTTCCTCCGGGGACATCGCCGAGATGTCCGGTGCCGCGGGAGCCCCTGACATCGCCGAGAGCGGCTGCGTGGATTGTTCGGAGCTTGCTGTATCGGGCTGAGCGCGCCGGCCACTGGCAAAACCTGCCACAAAGGCCACGAGCGCGATGAGCGCGGCACCGCCGACCAGCCATGGGAGTCGCTCCGTGCGGGGCGCATTGTCGGCACCGCAGGTCGAACAGAAGCGGCCCGCGACAGGCTGGCCGCACCGGCGGCACCGGACTTCGGGTAGTTGATCTGACATCAGCTGCTCATCGCCTTCTTGCGGATGACTTCGTGAACTCGGCCCAGCACGGAATCCTTCAAGGTATGCGGCGCGGGTGCCAGCGGTCCATTCCGCCGGCGAATATCCGCAAGGGCGCTGTCGGCCATCGGCGTGTTTTTCGTGGCCCGCGCCACCATGTAGATGCCGAAGAATGGCGCCGCATGCTGGGGCGCCAACGCCGACGCGGAACGGTACTTCTCCAGCGCAGCGGGATAGTCCTTCCTGCGAAACAACGCGTTTCCGCTGTCGAGTTCCGCCTTGGCGGCCGGGCCGATCAGGCCGTGCGCCGCGGCGGCGGCGCCGGCACTGTCCCCTCGGGCGATCTCGCCCAATGGCACCTTGGGGGCTTCCTGCCCGGAGCACGCGAGCGAAGCGGCGGCGAATGCCACCGCAACAACCCTGCGCCGCGCGAACGACCGAATCATGGCTTCCTCATGGACGCCGCTCACTTGGCGAGCGGATTCTTGAAATGACAGTACAGGCAGAGCTGCGGGTTCTTCGCGGACATCCGCGCGGCGTCGAACTCGGGCCCGTGCGGATTGATTCGAGAACCGAGCTGGGAGTGGCACTGCATGCAGTAGGTCTGTTGATGACAGGTCGTGCACGCCTTCAAGTCTTGTCGCGCCGCTCGGCCATGCTGAAGGAACCAGAACGGCTGCGCGTTGTGGAAGACGGTGGTACGGGTGTTTTTGGTCGCGGCGAGCCCCGTCTGACGATGACAATCGCGGCAGAATGCCTCGGCCGAATGACAGGAACTGCAATCGGTTTCGCGGCGGTACGCCTGCGGCGCATGCGTCGATACAAAATTGTTCGCGTGGTAGCGGTGCGTCACCTTTTCACCGGTGTGACAATCCGCGCAGAACCGCTTCGCGTGGCAATTTTCGCAGGTTGCTGCACCGGACGCCGCCTGCGCGCCGTGCGCGCGTGCGAAGCCGGTGGCGTGCACGCGCACAGTTCGCAAACTCGTGTCGGCAATCTGCCGCTCGTGCCGCAATTGCACACCGGGAGCCGTCGCCTCGCGTGCGTCAGGGAGACGCCGGAGCGCATCGCGCGCCCCGTCCCCGGTGTGGCACGTTTCGCAGCTCGCGCGCGCATGGCACGTCGCACAGCGCGCAATGTTCGACTTCGCCGCCGCGCCGTGCACAAGACCAAACTGGGTTTCACGGTGGTCGGCCGGAAGCGGATACACCGCGTGCTTACTGGCAACGAACCGCGCAACGCGGGCGTCCGTCTCGAGGGCGCGGATCATCGGCTGTCGCGCTCCATCGACGTGGCATCGTTGACAACTTTCCCGTGCATGACATGTCGTACAGTTCGCGATACCTGCGCGTGCGGCAGTGCCGTGGGTGGACGTGAAGTCCGTGCGCGCATGCGATGGTGGTTTTGGAAGCCCAGCCACTGCGGCGTCACTCAGTGCCGTGGCATTCACCAGCGTCCTGTGACAGGTCGAGCACGTATTCGCATCCGCGAGATGGGTGCGGCTCGTACCCTTCTGATGACACGACATGCACTGCTCGGGCATTGCGTGCGCCACGTTCATCCAAGGCGCCGCATCATCGAGGGCATGACACGACTCGCACCGCACCCCCGTGGTCTTGGTGGCGTGTTGCTGATGCGAGAACGCGAGGAGGCCTGCACCCTTCCGGGCAGGCGGCTCCCATCGAACGCGGGGTTGCACGGTGCCATTGTGGCACTGCACGCAGAGAGCCGCCGTCGGATAATTCCGGACCGCATCGCCCGTTGTGATTCCGGTGTGGCAGCTCGAGCACAACAGGAAGAGTTTTGCGTGGCGCGCATGCGGAAATGGCGATGTCGTCTGCGCAGTCAGGAAGACCGGCGCAAGGAACATCGCCAATGCCAAAAGCGCGCGCCTCATTTTGCCATCCCCGGATCACGCCCCATCGTCCACTCGAAGCGGAGCGCCGCCCGCCGTTGCGTCCAGTCGGGACCGGGCGCGCCGTTTGTCAGGACGTGCTGGTACACGCCGATGTCAGCGACGAGGCGCGCATCGGGGGCAATGCGCATCGCCCCATTCAGCGCCGCGCCGAGAATTCGTCCGGTGCCGACACGGAACTCATAGATGTTCTGCGTAATCGCGAGGTCGACGCCAACGGCCATGTCATCGGATCGGCTCCAGTGGCCACCGGTGCGGACGTCGGTGCTCGCCGCGCCACTCCCGATGTCGACGTCGTACGAACCGAAGGCAGAGAGCGACGTTGCGTTCTGCCAGCGCACGTCTCCACCGGCGCGCCATCCATTGGTCCGCACTCCAGGCACCGCCGTTCCCGCGTCCGCGTATTTCCTGAACGCGCCGCGCAGGGACGCAGAGAAGGGCGATCCTGGCGCACCCCAATCCACGGTCGCTCGCTCCTCGTCGAACCCGATGGGGGAGAATGCTCCCCAGATCGTCCACAACTCGAAGTACGGACGCGAATGACGCACTTCCACCGAGTAGCCGATGGTCCGTCCGGCGCTCGCACCCAGGCGCAGTCGTGCCTCGTTGAAGTCCCCGGTGGCGAAGTCGTAGTTCAGACCGAGATCCGCCGTCACCGCATACGCGCGCGACGACGCGTCGAACGATGCGCGCTCGGCGTAGAGTCCACTGCGGTCGGCGAGGAGCACCCGTTGGTATGTCAGCGCGGTGCCGAGCAACGGGCTTGGACGATAGCGCGCCCGCCCGCCGACGATGTACCCGTCTTGCGGCGGAGGGAGGTTGTCTACGGCAGCGAGCTGCGCGCTCGTGTAAGGATCGTTGAGGCCGGCCAACAGCGCCCGCCCACCCCAGCCCTCGACACTGAACTCCTCGTGCCGCAGGAGCGCGTTGGCTCCGTCGAACGCATACGAGCCGAGGCCACTGGTGATCCACTGCCGGCCAAGGCGTCCGCGCCATGTGCTTCGATCGAGTTCCGCATACGCGTCGATCGCATCGAGGTGCCGGTCCGCGCGGGGATACAGCAGACCATCGGTCGAGCCGAGCTGTGTGCGCGCCCGCAAGTTCGCGTGAAAGCTGAGCCCTTCTCGCCATCCCCAGCCGGACAGCGTGAGGTCCTGCAACACGGGCGCTGCACTGATGCGGTTGCCCGAGGTGAGAATCGAGTCGATGACCAACTGGCGGAGTTCCACGTACTGGACCGTGGTGACGCCGGAAATACGCAGCCCCTGCGCCGCGAGCAACGACGGGCACGCCAGCGCCACGAGGAGCAGTCGCTTCACTTCGCGATCTCGGGGCGCCGGGCGCTCAACATGCCGTGATCCAACGCGTGGCACGCCGCGCAGTCACCCTGCGGATAGTGCGTGCGCTGTGGCTGATGACACGTCACGCAGATCGCTCTCGACAATGGAAGCGCCGCGATGGTCGCGTCGGTATGGCAACTCGCGCAACCAGCGTGCGACGCGCGATCGTGCCCAACGCGCGCGGTGGTGTGGCAGCTCGCACAATCGGCAACCGCAGTATGGTGCGACGTGTGACAGCTCGCGCAGGTCGTCGTGACTTTCCGGTTTCCGGCATTCGCGTGGCACCGCACACACGCGAGTGTGTCATGCCGTGTGTGCGTGAAACCGATCTGTCGCGTAACGGGATCCTTGCGCGCGCTGATCGCGAACGCCATCGGCATATCGCGCTGCGGAAGCGAGCCTGCCGCATGGCAGGCGGTGCACGTCGCCTTTTGTTGCGCACCGTGATGACAGGCCGTGCATCCCGCCGGCCGGCTGAACGTAAGCCCGCCATGTGTGCTGTTGACGGCATGGCACTGGGTGCACCCCACGGTGCTGTGGCGCGAATGCAGAAAGCCAGTGTCTCGAGCCGGAGTCACCGGAGCCTCCCTCGTCACGAGCGAGGCGAAACGGATGACGCCGCGCGTCGCGCGAGTGTGCCGCGCGAGCCGGCGCGGTGCGCGTGCCCTCGGCACCTCGCTCACGCGTCTGGCTTTTGGGCGATCCTGATTGATCGTCGTATGACACGCCTTGCAGTCCGTTCCCTTCACTTTCCAGCTGTGTGCCTGATGACACGCGCCGCATTGGTCGAGCGAGTGCTTCCCGAGGCCGCGATGGAACGCGGTGAGCGTGTCTGCCGATGCATGACACTGGGCGGTCGCGCACGTCTTGAAAGCGTCCTTCGGTTCCGTGTTCTTGTGCACGTCGTGACACGATCCGCAGTTGCCTTTGTGCGGGTCCAGGGCGAGATCGAAATTCTTGATCGCCTTTGTCATGGGATGACACGAGGTGCAATCCAGCACCTTCGGCACCAGCGCGAGTTTCGCCTGTGCCACGGTGGTACCGGGCGGCACGAGTCCCTTGAAGTCGTGGCACGAGGTGCAGTGCATGAACCCCTGCTTCGACATGTCGCCGAGGTTCACGCGCTGATTGAAGTGGCAGCCGCTCTGCGTACAACTGAACGCGGTCGGCGTGAACTGGTGAAAGTCGCGCCCGTGGCACGAAGTGCATTGGATCTTGCTGAGCGAATCATTCGTCGAGCGAAGATGCAAGGCATGTCCGGCTGTCAGCGTCACGAGCGTGCGAGCGGAGTCCGTTCCCGCGCGCATGTGACATTCACCGCACACCTTGCTGGGCACCTTGTCGTGCGGCGGGATGGTCATCCGTCGCTCCGTCACCCACCAGAACAACTCCACGGAACTCACGTACATGGGTTGGCGGTGACAGCCGTGACACGTCACGTCCTTGTGCGCACTCACCTGAAAGCGGTTCCACGCCGTGTCCATGACGTGGCACGACTGGCAGAAGTCGTTCTCGTGCATCATGTAGTTGTAGCCGTACAGTCCCGAGCCGATGCCGACGACGCCAACGGTGAGGATCGTTGCCGCCATCGCGCTCTTCGCGAAGAGGGAGCGGCTCAGCCACCACGCCCAGAGCTCTCGGCGCCGTTTCCACATGTGCCACGCGACGATCGCCGCGACCGGCACGCCGATGAAGATGCCCCCCAGCTGCACCCATTGGGGCACGGTGGTGAACAGAAAGCGGAACAGGTGGCCGGCCAACGCAGTCGTCTCGCCGGCGGTCTTCGACGACGCATGCCCTGCGTACTGCGCGTCCGGTGTCTGCTGAAGGAGGAGGAGCAGGGCGAGGATCACGCGGCTCCCTTATGCAAGAAACGCGGCGAGGGGCTCGGCGACGCATGCCATCGTCGCCGGGCCCCATCGTCGAACCGTGCCGCGAACTGCGCGGCGCTCACCAGGCTATCGTCGTGATCCGTTGGCGGAACGGTCTCGTGGAGGTTGGACGAACTGCAGCGTGAGGGGCGGCGGGGAGTCGGGCGTCACCCCGTAGTCCTTCTGGATCTGGTTGATGGACGCGACGAGGAGTTGCTCGAGCAGGAACGGGTTATGAACGAACGCGCCCGGTGATTGTGCGAGCGACACGTTGAATTGTGTACCGAGGCAGGACGTGAATGGCTTGCCGGCAACGAGCGTGCATGCGGCGGCGTTGACCGCCTTCACCTTGGCGATGGCGGAGTTGGCCGACGTCACCAACTGGAGAATGCGCACCGAATCCGTGACGTAGAGCGTGCGCGCGACGGTTTCGGAGGCGTGGCAACTGCTGGCGGCGCATGACCGGAATGTCTTGGCGGTCAGTGCGCAGTTCTGGGCGACGGTCGGAAGGCCGTTCGCGTCGACGCACGGGGTCGCGATGAACCGGTGCCCTGTACTCTGCTGGATGAACTTGCCGGTCGCCTTGTCCGTGGCCGCGAAGCGCGCCACGTGGCAGGTCGCGCACAATTTGGGATTTCGCGAGGGCGTGCCGTGCGAGCCGATGATCGAGTCGCTCGTGCTCATGCCCGGCGGGAACCAACCGGCCGTGCCGAACAGGGTGGGCCCTTCGGGAGAGTGGACGCTGTTCCGCGTGGTGACCTGCGACGGATCCGCGCGCCGCTGGTGGCACTTGGCGCAGAGATTGTCGTCGACATTGGCCGCGCTGATGGAAAAGCGAAGCTGGTGTTCGTTCGGCGATCCGTGCGGATCGTGGCACGTTGCACACACGAGCGGCAGGGCGTTCGCGGTCGTCAATGCGGACGTCGCGACCTTTTCCTTGTAGTTGCCGTTCGGGTCGAACTGCGCCAACGCGCCCTGCGCCGTGTGGCAGCCGACACAGGTGGGATCCGTATTGCCAACCGTGCCCGACTGCACGATCGCGTGCGACAGGCCCTTTTCGTTCGCGAGCTTCCACTCGCTGACGAACGGGCTGTGAACGCCGGTATGACACTCACCGCACCCATCGGTGGCATTCGTGTCTGCCTTGATGGAAGCCAGTGGGCGATTCAGCTGCGTGGGGCTACTCGCGTGCGTGAGCCCGGGGCCGTGACAACTCTCGCATTGCACATCGTGATAGCGTGCATCTTTTGTCGAGCGGTACCCAGCGATGGTGTCGGTGACTGCGTTGCCGAGGTTGTTGACGCTGTGACACGCCTCGCAGTAGCCGGCAACACCGCTGCTCGCCTGGAGATCCTTCCATGCCGATGCGTGCTTGGTCGTGCTCCACCGCGTCTGGTAGTCGACGTGGCATCCGCCGCAGACAGTGCGCTTGCTCGTTTCATCCGAGTAGCCGATGAAGCTCGCGGCCGCCGTCGCTGGTGCGGCGAAGTTGGAGCCATCGCGATAGACAATCTTCTCGGTTGTGCAGGCGAGGAAGGAGAGCGCCGCAACCACGAGAACTGCTTTTGCTACCTGGATGCGCATGGTGCACATCTCTCCACTGAGGGTACTGCTCTTTCGAACGCTCGGGCCGGTGCGGTCCACCACGCGTCGTCCTTCTACATCGTGATTCCTTGGTAACATGTACGACTACGCACGCAGCCGCTGTCAGGCAAATTACGGACACGATAACAGGATGTTTACAGTCGGCTCGATCTCGCTCTAGATTCGATACGGTTCCGTTGGGGCTGTCATCCCGAGCGAAGTCGAGGATCTGCACGTGCCGCCTGTATACGAAGTGCAGACCCTTCGACTCGTAATTCATAGGGTACAGGCCTTTTCGCGGAGTTTACCCGCAACGAAGCTGACGAGCTCAGGCAGCAACCGAACCGAACAGCAGATAGCGGACGACGACTTATCGCGTTGCGCGGGCGCGGAGCGACGCGTCGATCTCGCGCGAGGAGAGCTGGCGAGGAAGCGGCATGTCTCCCCGATCGCTCGGCCGAGTGGGAACCTGAATGCGTGCGACCGAACCATCTGCAGCGAGCTCGACGATCGCTTGCGCCGCGTCGTCGCCGTGCTGATCCTGCTGGACCTTGATCACGAGTGTCCAGAGCCCGGAGTCCGCCCACTGCTTGCGCAGCGCATAGGCTCCCGTGCGTGACGTCGCCGTGAAGTCGAGCACCACGGAGCGCCGCGCTCCATTGACGAGACCCTCGGCTGTGCCCGTCACCGGCGCGTTGATGTCGGTGCCGTGGTGGAACGCGTGGACGAGCAGGAATGCCCCGCGCGTTGTGGCATCATATGGATTGACCGGTGTTTCGATCGAGATCCATGGCGGACCGGCAAGGACGGCGGGCCGTGCGCTCAGCGCACTGACACTGGCGAGGAGTGCGACGGCACCGAGGACCAACGAGCGTGAAGCAATCATGACGACCTCCGGAAGAGTGGATGTCGATAGGATGCCACTCGGCGGTGGCCTGCTTAGTGGGGGGACGGCAAGGGTGATCCCGTTCAGCGAGCGACATACAATGGCTTGATTCGAGCCTCACCATGGCTAGATTGTAGCCATGACTAGGCTTGACTCACTACCTCGGGCAGCCGGCCGAAAGTTCGACACCCTCCTCGGCATCTTTCCGGTCGTCGTCGCCACCGGCGCCAGACAGACCGGGAAGAGCACCCTCGTCACGGGCCATCCCGCGATGGCCGGCCGACCCGTGTTCTCCCTCGACAGCGCCGCAACCCGTGCCGACGCGGCCAGGGATCCCGAGGGCTTCGTCGCCCAATCACCCACCATGATCATCGACGAAGTCCAGCGCGTTCCCGAGCTCATGCTCGCGATCAAGCGCGCGGTGGACATGGAGGGCCAAGCGACGAAGGGACGCTTCGTCCTCACCGGGTCGGCGAACCTCCTCATGATGAAACAGGTCGCCGACTCCCTGGCCGGCCGCGCGGCATATCTCCGCCTCGGACCCATGACGCGCCGAGAGCAACTGGGTTTCGGCGAGACGGGTCGGTGGAGCAGCCTCCTCAGCGAGCATCCCGACCGCTGGCGCGACGTCCTGGCGGAGGACGTAGCGCCACCCGAGGATTGGCGCGACTTGAGCGTGCGCGGAGGGTTTCCACCGCCCGCACTCCATCTCCCCGACGACGCACGCGCATTCTGGTTCGAGGATTACGTCTCGACGTATGTCGAACGCGACTTGCGTGACCTCAGCGCCGTCGAGTTGCTCGGTGATTTTCAGCGGACGATGCGCGCACTCGCGTTGCGCGCCGGCAATCCACTCAACCAGAACGAGATCGCACGCGACCTCGGCGTCCCGCAACGCAACATCAGCCGGTGGATCGGGTTGATGGAAACGTCGTGGCTGCTCACGCAGCTACCGGCGTACACCGTGAATCGCACCTCGCGCCTCAAGAAGCGGCCCAAGATCTACTGGGCCGACGCAGGACTCTCGCTGCACCTGTCCGGGGAACACGACCCGCGCGGCGTCCATCTCGAAACGCTCGTGTTGTCCGATCTCCATGCGTGGGCCGCACTCGAGACGCGTCGCCCCGAGATTCTGTACTGGCGCACAGCGGATAACGCGGAGGTCGACTTCATCATCGAAACTGCCCGCACGCTGCTGGCCGTCGAGGTCAAATCGGCTACCAAGGTCAGCCTGTCGGACGCCGCGAATCTGAAACGGTTCGTCGCCGAGTACGGCGACGCGTGCCATGGAGCAATCCTGCTCTACGATGGGACCGACATTGTGCGGCTTGCCGACCGCGTGATGGCTGTACCGTGGTGGCAGGTGGTTTGACGCTCGGTCTGCCAGGATAAGCAGACGCTGCTACTTGGAAAAAATCGGCACTTGCGACCGCAGCTGGATCGTTCCCTTGAACGAGCGCGCCGTCACGCGCGCACTCCCCGTTCCGCTCGACGCCGCGAAGGTCATCCCACGCCCTTCTCTTCCCGGAACGGGGCGCTGTTTTATCCACAGGTTGTCGATCGCACCGGTAATGGTCGCCGCATCGAGCTCGACATCCGCGTGCGACGCGAAGAGGATGTCGATGGGTCCACTGTGCGTCTCGAGCTCGACGTTCGCACCACGCGCCAACGTATTCGAAAACGAGATCCCGCCCGTCGTCGTCTCCAGCTTCGCGCGCTCCACCTCACCGCCACTCGTGCGAATCGCCCCGCTGATCGTCGACGCACCAACGTCCTGGCCACCGTTGAGCGTGATGTCGCCCGTCGCCGTCTTCACACGCATCCAATCCGGAGCACCGTCCACCACGACGTTGCCATCCATGCTCTCGGCGCGTAACTCGCGCGGACTACCGTGCACGGCGATCGAACCACCGACGATGTTGAGATCGAGGCCCCCTACCACGCCGCTGACATCGACCTCGGCGCTGCCGGTCTTGAGCCACACGGTCGCACGACGCGGAACCTTCAGGAGTAACTTGCCTTCGCGGCCCGACTGATCCGCCGGCACGTCAGCGAACGCCTTGATCCCTTTCGAGCGCTCGGTTGGTGTACCGCCGAACAATTCGACCTTCACGCCGAACGGGACGGCGCCGCTCATCTCCACGCTATCGCGTTCCCAGCCGATGACGCGAATGTTGCCAACCGCCGCCATCAGCCTGATCGACACGGTCGCACTCGCAGCATGGCCCAGCAACACCTTCTGCTCCTTCTGCTGTGCAGGGAGCGAAGCGCTCGCGATGAGCGTGAACGGAACCAGCCACGAAAGTCTCATGTGCGTGGGCTGAGCTCCGTCGCTCGCCGAAGCAGGTCGATCTTCCGCTCGTAGTTCGACGCAAAGAGTTTCACGAGCGCCTTGTTGCCCGGATCCTGCGCCAGTGCGGTCCGTGCTTCCGCAATGGCGGAATCCGCGATGCGAAGGCTGCGTTCGACGGTCGCAACGGTGGACGGCGCGAGCGAACTCCGACGTTCCGCCAGCGTGCGCTGAAGCGCTTCCACACTCTTCGTGTAGCCGACTTCCGTCATCGCGAGCCGAGCCGGCAGCGCAACGGCAACGGCGGTCGCGGGTTCCGGCGCAGCGGCGGCCGCGGCAACCACGGTGTCTGGACGCGGATCGACTCTGCGGATGGCGACCGCGGTCAGTGCAGATGACACCACAGCGATGACGGCCGCCGCCGCAACGAGGTTCGAGCGCGACCAGTGGTACTCTCGGGCGAAGCGGCGCGGCTGCCGCGGAGCGAGTTCCGCGCGGATATCGCCCCAAAGATCGGCTGGTGGATCGATCACGCGCGGCAAGGCGGCCGCCGCACTCCCGAGTGCCGACAGCTCGGCGAATTGCTCCGCGCACGCCGCGCACGAACGCATATGGTCGCGAGCCGCCGAGGCGTCGCGCAGGTCGAGCGCGCCGTCCTGGAGGTCGCAGAGTTGGTCGAACGAAAGATGGTCTGTCATGGACGCAATGCCCTCATGAGCAACTGGCGCGCGCGGTGCAACTGAGCGCGGAGCGTTCCTGCAGCGAGCCCCGTCATGCGCGCGATTTCCTCGTGTGAATACCCTTCGATGTCGTGCAATACGAACGCCCGCCGAACGCCTGGCGGCAGCGCGGCAACGGCTCGCTCCAGATCCACCGCCGTCGCCACGTCGACCGGGGCGGTACTCCCTTCATTCACTTCGTGCGCATCGTCGACATCGTCCTCGGCGAGCGAGACGCGCGCGAGACGACGCCGTTCACTCCGCCGCTGCATGAGCATCGCGTTGACGGCGATGCGATGCAGCCACGTCGTGACGCTCGACTCCCCGCGAAACTCCGGCAGCGCCTCCCACGCCTTGACGAAAACATCCTGCGTCAACTCACGCGCCTGAACCCGGTCACCCGTGAGTCGCAGGCACAACGCGAACACTCGGCCCGCGTGCGCCCGGTACAGCTCCTCGAACGCCTCCACTTCGCCGCGTTGCGCCCGTGACGCCAGCGCTCGTTCCGCTGACGCCTCGTGCCCGGCGTGGGGCAGGCTGAATGAAAGGGCGCTTGCCATCTGATCGGTTTGATGCCGGCCGGAGGGCGGATGCTTATTGAACACCGGAGAAAGCTGCCCGGCGGCGGGATAGTCTGACAGTCCGTGCGTCCCGAAGGCACATTTCGTGGCATGCGTCCACCCTCTCCGAAGCGCGGATTCCCCGGCAAGCTGTTCCTGTCGCTGACACGCCGTCCCCTCGAATTCCTCACAGGCCTCGCGCGCGAACACGGCGATGTCGTGATGCTCCGGCTTGGACCACAGCCAATCGTGCTCGTGAACGACCCCGACCGAATCCGGGACGTCCTCGTCACGCATGCCAAGCAGTTCAAGAAGGGACGCGGACTCGAGCGCGCCAAGGCGCTGCTCGGTGAAGGCCTGCTGACGAGCGAAGGAGAATTTCATCTCCGCCAGCGGCGTCTCGCCCAACCCGCCTTCCATCGCGAACGCATCGCGGCCTATGGCGCGACGATGGGTGCCTACGCATCCCGCCGCATTTCCAGATGGCGAGATGGACAGACGCTCGATATCTCGAAGGAGATGGCTGGATACACCCTCGCCGTCGTTGGGAAGACACTCTTCGACGCGGACATCGAGGGCGAAGCGCCGGAAATCGGCGAAGCACTCTCCGCCGCGCTGTCCGTCTTCACCTTCACGATGATTCCATTCGGCACCGCACTCATGTGGCTGCCGATTCCCGCCGCGCAGCGGTTCCGTCGCGGCCGCAAGCGACTGGATTCAACGATCTATCGGTTGATCGCCGAGCGGCGCGCGTCAGGGGAAGACCGCGGCGATCTGCTGTCCATGCTGTTGCTCGCGCATGACACGGAGGGCGACGGCTCCGGCATGAGCGACCTTCAGTTGCGCGACGAAGCGATGACGATCTTCCTCGCTGGCCACGAAACGACGGCGAACGCGCTCACTTGGACCTTCTATCTCCTCTCGCAGAACCCGGAGGCCGAAGCGCGACTCCACGCCGAGCTCGACGCGCTCGGTGACGGTGAGCTTGGCGCCGACGATGTGGCACGACTGCCCTACACACGCGCTGTCGTCGCTGAGTCCATGCGTCTCTATCCACCGGCGTACGTCGTGGGCCGTCGTGCGCTGGATGACTACCAGATCAACGGATTCACCATCCCCGCGCGGTCGATCATTCTCATGAGCCAATGGGTGGCGCACCGCGACCCCCGCTGGTGGCCAGATGCCGAGTCGTTCACGCCGGAACGTTGGCTGCCGGGTGGCAGCGCGAACGACGCGGCGCGTCCGAAGTTCTCGTACTTCCCATTCGGCGCCGGCACGCGGGTGTGCATCGGCGAGCAGTTCGCGTGGTTGGAGGCGATTCTGGCGCTCGCCACGATGGCGCGGCGCTGGCGACTCGAGCTCGCACCCGGCGAGCGCGCCGAGCGTCAACCGATTGTCGTGTTGAGAGCCAAGGGCGGAATGCGGATGATCACGCACGCACGTTGAGTGGGGAGCTGTCGAAGTTGCGGCGGAGGTCGGCTGGGTCGTCATAAATTGCCAACGCATTCGAGAGCGCCACATCGGACCACCAACCGCCGCACCTGAGCGCAATCGTCGGGACGCGTGCAGCGGCGCCGGCGTCGATGTCGTACGGCGTATCACCGATGAGCAGGCTGTGCGCCGCGAAGCGATGCGCTTTTCGCAGGGCGGCTTGCACGATGTCCGGATCGGGCTTGGAGTTGTCCGCGTCGTCCGCAGACGCCGCCGCCTGGATCAGGTCCGCAACGCCCGCCTGTTGCAGGATGGCGCTGACTTCCTCCGCTTGCGCCGAGGTGGCAACGACGAGTTCGAGTCCTTCGCTCGTGAGGAATTCGAGGAGATCGCGTGCGCCCTTCGTCGGCCGCAGGGCGGGCAGCTCCTTTCGG
The DNA here is from genome assembly GCA_040389905.1 of Gemmatimonadota bacterium. Taxonomy (GTDB): domain Bacteria; phylum Gemmatimonadota; class Gemmatimonadetes; order Gemmatimonadales; family Gemmatimonadaceae; genus AG11. The sequence goes on from JAZJZK010000025.1 coordinate 41,158, forward strand.
AACAGTGCGCCGCGTGACTCGCCAATGCGCTCGGCTTCAGCACTGTCGCTGTCGAGTCCGACGAGAATTGGCAGCAGTTTGTCGCCGCCCATCCCGATCAATGGCCGCACCTCGTCGAATTGGACGACGTATCCGTGCTCGGCGAGGGCGCAGACCCAGGCGCGCGCGTGCGCATCGTTACTGTCGATGAGCGTGCCATCGATGTCGAGCAGGACGACGCGAAGTGCGTCGCCGGGTGGGTGGAGTTTGGTGGTCATGCTCTGATGCCGGTCAAGTTGGGTGCCGTCGGCGCCAACGCTTGGGTGTGACCCCGAGCAAGCGAAGCGCGTCGAGGGGTCTGCACTTCAAACCTGGACTGAAGGTGCAGATGCCTCGACTTCGCTCGGGATGACAGACTTTCACTCCTCCACGCCAGCAATAGCTTTCGCGATCATGACAGAGCCGAGTGTCGCAGTCGGTAAGAACGCCCGCCGCACGGAATTGTTCGTGGCGGCGCTGTGGGTGATCGCGGTCGTCGTTGCCACTGTGCAACAAGGCATCACGCACCAGAACAACAACTTCCTGATCTTCCGCGCCGCGTCGATTCATTTGCTGCACGCACAGGATCTCTACGCGGCATACCCCGCCCTGCACTTCGATTTTTACAAGTACAGTCCGACCTTCGCGCTGCTGTTCCTGCCGTTCGCCGTTTTGCCGCTCGCGCTCTCGATGCTCGCGTGGAACGCACTCAACGCGGGCGTCCTCTGGTTCGCACTGGGCTCGATTCTCCCGAAACGTGCCGCGACGATCGCGCGAGGCACCGTGTTTCTCGACATGCTCGGCTCGCTGCAAAACGTGCAGAGTAACGCACTGGTGGCGGGGCTCATCATCATGACCTTCGCCGCGTACGAGCGGCGACATACGGTCCTGGGCAGTCTTGCGGCAAACGTTGGCGCCGTGATCAAGGTCTTCCCGCTCGCGGGCGTGAGCTTCGCGATTTTTCATCCGCGCAAGCTGCGCGTCGCGATCGCCGTATTTCTTGGCATGGTGTTGATGCTGCTGTTGCCATTGCTGGTCACCTCACCAGACCAACTGCTCGCGCAATACGCATCCTGGCGCGCCATCGAGTCGAAGGACGCACTGGATCGGGGCTTTACGGTCATGCAGATGATCGAGATCGCGCTTCGCCAGAACTGGCCCAACTGGCCGCAGCAGCTCGCGGGCACGTTGCTGCTCGTCGCGCCGGTGCTCGTGCGGCGCGAGCGGTGGCCGGAGTGGTCGTTTCGGCTGACGTATCTCGCGTCGGTGCTGGTCTACTGCGTGATCTTCAATCACCAGTCGGAGAGTCCGACCTTCGTGATCGGCGTCGCTGGTGCGGCGATCTGGTTCGCGGCGCTCGATCGGTGGACGCGAGGCCAGTGGGCGCTGTTCGCGTTCGTCGTGGTCGGGACCATTCTCGCGTCATCGGACGTGATGCCCAAGAGCATTCAGCGCTCGGTGTTCGATGCATACCATGCAAAGACGATCCCGTGCATCGTGCTGTGGGTGGTGATGCAGGTATCGTTGTGGCGTGGCTCCGGGCTAACGAACGTACCCGGTACACAGTACAACCCCTGACGTACGAAGTACCCTGAACTGGGTACCCGGACTGGCATCCACGCCAAGAAGAGCCATCGACACAGCGGATGGCGTCGAGCCAACGCCGAACGCCGTCTGACGTTGCGAAGGGCGTTATTCGTGACGCTCCTTTCCAATGGCTCTTCTTGGGAAGTATGCCAGTCCGGGTACCCGAGCCCGGGTACCTCGTACGTTTGTGGTTGTACCCGGTACGGTTGTACGTCGGTTGCCCAAGCCGTCAGTCAGAGCGACGCGAAATTCACGAGCTGGATATCCCCGCGCGTGAGCCGCTCCCGCACGGCCGGCGAGCACAGGGCCCGCACCTCACGCTCTCGCTCCGCCCGATAGGGGTCCTGCGCCGCAAGCACTGCGTCGTCGTACCCCGGGTGCAGCATGATCTCCGTCGCGCCCGCTGGCAGGTGACTCAACAGGTCGAGCAGGCGCGCTTCGACGTCTGGCGCCCCTTGCAGCGCGATGCCGCGAAAGGTCGGCGACCGCGCGATCCACGCCCGATCCTCGCTCGTCGTTCCTCGCATCGCTGCATGCCACGAGGCATGGAGTACGAGCATCTTGGCAGCGATCCCCGGCTCGCCCATCGACGGCGCGTCGAGTGGACGGCGCACAATGCGAACGCCGGCCGCGCGCGCGCTCGAGAGCACCGCAGGCAGGATTCCGGGAAGGGCGTGCGTGTGCCGGTGGCTGTCGATGTGCGTGGCCTGCACGCCCTCGCGCCCGAGTGCAGCGAGTTGTGCGTCGCACTCCTGGCGGACATCGATCGCGCTCACCCGGCCGATCATCGCCCGCCGAGCAAGCTCCGTCAGCGGATAAAACGTTCCGGTGCGCGGATCGACGAGCGTCGGCGCTGAGGAGAGTGGGCGCCCGGTCAGGAGATTGAAATGGAGCCCGACGCCGAGTGTCGGCACCCGCTCGCGAAGCAGCGCGCACGCTTCGCCGAACGCCGGCGTATTCACCATCATCGACGCCGATGGCAGCGACCCTGCCTCATGCGCTTCGACAATCCCGCGGTTTACACCGGGTGCGAACCCGAAGTCGTCGGCATTGATGACGAGCAACGCGGTGGGCAGGGTACTATCGAACCTGGTAATCGGGCTTCGAGATGCCGTGCGGCGGAGTGTGAACACCGCGAACCCACTTATCCTCTGGCGGGAACGTGAACCGCTTGTTGGCCGCGATGTATTGGCCGCTCCACGCGTTCGTTCGCACGCGCCAGATGTCGATGAACATCCGTCGACTGTCGCTGGCGAAACGCATCGTCGTCGGCTCGTCGTCGTAGCGGAAATTCACCGCGGTCTGCTTGATCGAGAGGCCATACTGCTGTGCGATGTAGAGGCACTCGATATCGAAGCCAAAGCCAGGAATCGTCGTGCGTGAAAAGCACAGCTCCGCCGCTTCGGCCGAGAAGCCCTTGAGGCCGGCCTGCGTGTCGAGAATGCCGGGGAGGAGGAACATCTGCACGACCTTGTTGAACGCGCGGCTCATCAGGTGGCGCGTGTACAGGTAGTGAAAGAAGCTCGGACTCATCAAGTAGCGCGACTCAGGCAGCACTCGGCAGGCGATGGCCACGTCGGCGCCGTCTTTCAACTCGCGGACGATCTTGTGCACCTCGTCGAGCGGATACGCCAGATCGACATCGGTGAACACGCGGTACCGCCCCGTGGCAGCCTGCATGCCCCGCGTGACGGAGTATCCCTTGCCGCAGTTCTGCGCGTTGCGCAAGAGCCGCGCATACGTGGTACGCCGTTCGAAGTCCTCGAGTATGAGCTGGGTCTCGACTTCGGTCGAGCAGTCGTCGACGAAGATGACCTCGACCGACCCCGGGTACCGCGTCGCGAACGCGTCGACCGCGCGCAACGTCGCCGGGAGCTGATCGGCGGCATTGTAGACCGGAATGATCAGCGACAACACTGGAATGTCCGACTGCGGACCGATCATCTGCACCTCGATTAACGACTGGAAACGGTGGGCGTCTCCCTACAGCAAGCAAAGTCTTCCGCAGCGGCTGGTACAGCGTCCGGGCACTTCTCGGCCGCATAGGGTGTGGCGCGTGCGGTGTGTCTTACCAATACGACGGACCCCTGCCCACGTCACTACGCCTGCGGCGTGACGGGGATTTCGGTGTTTCCATTCGACGTGGATAGTTGCCGTGCCATGGAAATCTAGCGCGGCAACGCCATCGGGTGCCATGCCAAAACTGGTGTTTATCTGGCGCGTCGGCCGCGAAACGCACGAGCGCCCGGCACGGTCGCCGAGCGCTCTGTTTTCTGTCCGGAACTACTGTCGGATGCGGCTGGTCAGGGCGTGGCCAACTTACTCTGGAGCGCCTTTGCCTGGTCGAGGTGCTTCTGGATCGTTGGCGTCGCCTTCTGGATCATTGCCTTGAGGTCCGCGTTCTGCGCGTTGTTGGCGGCCTCCTGGGCGAACGCCAGCACCTTTTCGTGGCCAGTAACCATATGATCGATGTAGAACTTGTCCCATGCCGCGCCCTTGGGGGTGGCCTTCATGCTGTCCGCGACCGCCGCTTCCTGCGCGGCGTCCGCATCGCCCGCCGGTAGCGCCGGTGTAATGCTTGCCTTCTTCGCGAGAGCCATTCCCTCGACACGGAGCGCGTGATGGTCCTTCATCATCATGCGCCCGTACTCCTTGATGCCTGCGGCCGTTCCCATGCTCGCCGCCAGCGCCCCCGCGCTGCTGTCGGCAGCGTTGTCACCATCGAGTTTCGCGAGGATATTGGCGTCGGTCAGTGCCGGAGGCGGCGGTGGCGGCGCTGGCGTCGCAGCCGCCGCGGCGGCAGCGGCCGAATCGGCAGCCTTCGCGCTGTCGGCGGCCTTGTCGCCGGAGCCGCAGGCGGCGAGCGCCGTAGTGGTCAGAAGCGCAAAAAGCGACGGACGGCGAAGCAGACGACGTAGCATTTGACCTCCCAGGCGGTATCGTTTCCACGTTCCTACAGAGCCGGTCGTCGTTTTGCAAAAAGCATACGATACTGGACGCAACACCCGCGGTGGTGCCGCTGACTCCGCTCTCGTTCCGCGTTGACTCAATCTTCTGCCAGACGGGGCCGATAATGACGTTGGCAAGGCCTGGCAGTTCTCAGGGACCGCGCTGAGTGATTACTTAATTGACTCCACTGCTGGCTGACGCCTTGCCGAATACCGAAACGATTATCGTGGTCGAGGATGACGTCTGGGTGCGCCAGATCGCCATTCGTTCGTTGCGCGCCGCCGGGTACTCGGTGCTCGACGCGTGTGACGGTCAGACCGCGCTCACACTTTCGGACGAGCACGCAGGCCCGATCCATCTCGTGCTGTCGGACGCGATCATGCCGGGCATGACCGGCGCCACGGTCGTCGAACGACTTCGGCAGTCGCGACCGGGCATCAAGGCCGTCTTCATGTCCGGCTATTCCGGCGTGGAAGTCACCGGCAAGGGCATCGACGCGTCGCAAGTTGGCTTTGTCCAGAAGCCCTTCGCGATTCCCGATCTGGTTCGCATCGTCCGCGAGCAGCTCGACACACCGGATCCTTCAGCCGTGGCGAGCGATACAAACGATGATCCGCTTCGTGGCATTCTCGCCGACTCCGCACGCCTTCAGGCGCTTCGAGGCACCGATTTGCTCGACTCGCCGAGTGAAGAGTCGTTCGACCGTCTTACTCGCCTCGCCGCGCGCTTCCTCGACGTCCCGCTCGCGTTCGTCGTTCTCGTCGACGATGATCGCGTCTATTTCAAGTCCGTTGCGGGGAGGCTCGCGAGTGGCGTCACCCAGGAGATGCGCGGCGCGACGCTCTGCCAAGGCATCGTGGCAAGCACGGCACCGCTGGTCGTGGCCGACGTCGCAGCCAATCCAGCGCTTGCGCAGCTGACCGACGTCAAGGCGATCCAGTCGCGCGCATGGTTGGGGGTGCCGTTGGTGGTCGACGCGTATGTGATCGGCGCCCTCGCCATAGCCGACATCGAACCCCGCCAGTGGTCCGCCGATGTCGTGACTGCGCTCGAGGATCTGGCGGCCGCCGTGATGGACGCCATCAACCTCCGCACGGCGACGCGCCGGAGCGCCGAGGCGCGCGCCGCGCTCGGTCGCGCCAGCGGCCAGCTCTTCCTCGCCAAGAACAGTGCAGAAGTCGCAAACCGTTCGAAGGAAGAGTTCCTGACGCGAATGAATCACGAGTTGCGGACACCGCTCAACTCGATCATCGGCTTCACCAACGTGCTCCGGCGCAACTCCGCGAACGCGCTCGGCAACCGTGAGTTGCAATATCTGGAGCGGATCGGTGTCAACAGCGTGCAGCTCCTCGAGCTGGTGGACCGCATCCTCGACCTGTCGAAGATCGCCTACGGAGAGCTCCGCGTTCGCTACTCCTGGGTACACATCGACGAGGTGTGCCGGTCCGTGTGCGATGAATTCGCCGACCGCGCGCGGGAGGCTGGCCTGTCACTCGAGTTTCAGCTCGAGCCGTCAGGCGAAAACGCGAAACCGTGCACGCCCATTCACACCGATGAGAGCAAGCTGCGCCAGATCCTCATCAACCTCGTTGGCAACGCCGTCAAGTTCACGCCCTCGGGTGGCAAGGTCGTGATTGTCCTGGTATGTGACGCGAGTTCCGGCGCGCCCATGCGGCTCGACATTCGGGACAACGGAATCGGCATCGCCCCCGAAGCGCGCGCGCGCGTGTTCGAGGCGTTCGAGCAGGCCGAGGACGACACCGGGGCGCGCTTTGGTGGCACGGGTGTGGGCTTGAGAATCTCACGCGCCCTGTGCGAGTCGCTCGGCTTCGAGCTGACGCTGGAGAGCGAGCCCGGAAAAGGGTCGACGTTCAGCGTCGTCTTTGGAACGATGGCCTAGCGAGCGCAACTGTCCGGGTTGGCAGAGGACTGCGAACCAACAACAAATGAACCACAGAGGACACAGAGGACACGGAGAACACCCATGAGTGGTCCTCTGTGTCCTCTGTGTCCTCTGTGGTTCATTTGTTGTTTGGTTCTTGTTACCGCGTTCTGGTGTGGTCCTGTCTAGCTTAGCTCGCCGCCAACTTCTTCAGCGCCTCGAGATTCGCTTTCGCCGCCGCGCTCGGGATCGCCCCGTTCGCCGCGGCTTTCACGAGCTGGTCGTCGCGATGATAGAGGTCATTGCCGAAGAACAATTGCCCATCCTGCACGAAGGCAGTGCCGTACGTGATGTAGACCGGCAGCTTCTTCGGCAGCCGTACGCTGCGATTGTCCGTTCCATTGCGCATGGCGGCATCGACCTGCGCCGCATCCCAACCCAGTACCCATTGCGCGAGCTCGTCCGGCTTCTCGAGACGAATGCAGCCATGGCTGAACGCGCGAACGTCCTTGTCGAAGAGGTCGTGGTTCGGCGTATCGTGTAGATAGATGTTGAAGTCGTTCGGAAAGAGAAACTTGACGAAGCCGAGCGCGTTCTTGCCGCCCGGACGCTGCCGGATGCGCGTGACGCCGCCGTCCTTGTAGTACTCCATGTTCTCGCGATCGAGGTACGTGGGATCGGATGCCACCTTCGGCTCGATTTCCTTGCGCTGAATGTCCGGCGTGATGTTCCAGTACGGGCGGAACACGACTGTTTCCATGGAGTCGCTGAACACCGGCGTCGCGCGATCCTCGTATTCCTGACCGACGATGACCTTCATCTCGAGGGCCTTCTCGCCGCTGTCATAGGCGGTCAGCCGAAATGCCGGTACGTTCACGAACAGGTAGCGCTCACCCAGCCAGCGCGGCATCCAGCGGCTGCGCTCGAGATTCGCGGCGATCTGTCCCAGGCGGTATGCGGCGGGCACATTCAGCGAGTTGACCGTTTCGGGACTCAGTGTCTTGTCGACGGTAATGCCGTGATGCGACTGGAACTGCCCGATCGCCTCCGCAAGATTGGCGTCGTACAAACCCGCCCCCTTTCCGGAGTCGGGTGCGGCCACTTCAATGCCCTCCGCCGCAAGTCGTTCACGTAGCGCCGAGAGACGCGCAGGCGAGTCGGACTGTCCCGACCGAAGGGTCTTACCCTTTGGCACCAGTGGCCAGTCACCCTTTTCCACGATGGCACGGAAACGTGTCAGCTCCTTCTGCAGCTCGGCGTAGTCGTCATCGAGTGGACGCATTGCGGCGATGCCCGCTTCCAGCGTATCGCTCATTGAATTGACGAGCGCGCTGTCGACGTCGTCTTCCCGCGGATCGATGTGCCATGACTGTGCGACGCTTTTCGGCGAGATCTGTCCTGCCAGGAGATCTTCACCCATCGAGGCAAAGGTCGCCGAGAGCAAGACGTCTGTCTCCGCGATCTGCTCGGCAGTCGGCGTCTTGGTGCTCTTGATCGCAAAGAGCGCAGCGGCGAGCTCGGCAATGGGGTACGCGTCGACGCGTAGTCCGTCGTCACTGATGCCGAGCACGGCATTCGTGAGGGCGGTGACGCGATCCTTGGCAAGCCCATCACTCGTAAACCAGAGTGGCGTTTCGCCAAGCCGCGTATAGAGCGCGCGGGTATGACGCCAATCGTCATCGGTGATACTCTGGGGAGGCTTTCCCGCCAGCCGGCTGGCGAGTGCCGTCTTGAGTGAGGCAATCGGAACGCCGTTGACCTCGGTCAGCGTCGCTGGAGCCCAGACCGCGGCATGGCGGTACCGAAGCGCGACCCGTCGCGGTTTCGCGGAGCCTTCCTTCACACATCCCACCATCACGGCGGTTGTTACGAGGAGCAGGGCGGTGCGGCGTGCTAGCGCCGTCGTCGCACGAGGTATCATTATCCTGTGTTCGTGAGTGAGAACGGTTTCTGGCGATCATGACGTAAGGCGAGAGTCGGGCCATTGAGGCGAGCTCGTCGGAAGACTGGCCGTGCAGCCCCAATTCCCTCAATTTGTGCCCGTGATTCTGAAGACCGTTTGCCAGTTCCGCTCGTGACCAGTCGATCAGCCGTTCAGTGGCGCTGGACACGCTGGTCGCTCGCTCGACAATTGCCGCTGCTCACTGCGGCGATCGTCGTGGTCGTCATGTCATTGACGTTGACGCTGACGTACCGCGCGTTGCTGCGCGCCAAGTCGGATGCGCTCCACACTCGGCTGCAGGGGCTGCTCAGGCCGCTCGTGCAGGCGGGAGAGACCAGCTCGCGCGCACGGATCGCCGTTCTGGCCAAGGTGGCGTCCGATACGGCCGTCGATCGCGCGCTGCGGACATTTGCCGCGACGAAAACGCCGGTTGCCGACTCGGGGCTGTATCGCGCGCTGGCGCAGCTCGTTGTCGCCACCGACTCTGGCCTCCCGATCGAGCTATGGACGGCCGACGGCAAGCGAGTGGCGCAAATAGGAAAGGGTCTTCAAGTCGATTCGATTGCCACGCTCGCCCCCGAGCTGCGCCCCAGAAATGGCGTAATCGTCAGCCAGGTGCCCAATGGCCCGCCTGGCCTCGACTCGGCGCGCCTCGGTGCGCTTTACGCGGCCAATGGACGGGTGTACACCTGGGCCGTCGCGCCAGTGTTCCGGAACTCGGAGCGCGTCGGCTACATCGCGCAGCAGCGCCGCGTTGCGGTGAACGCGCAGACCAAGCGTCTCATCAGCGACCTGTTTGGCGAAGAGCTGAGCGTCTACCTCCGGAACTCAACCGACAATTTCTGGTCGTCGCTCGAGGGGACTCCGGCGAACCAGCCGATCCGGCGCGACTCGACGAAGGATGGCTTTATCGTATACCGTTCGGAGGCGGCGCCACGCCTTGGCGTCGAAGGCCGCATCGCGGGCGCGCCGTACGAGTGGGTGCTCGAGGTACCGGTGTCTGCCCTCGTGGACGAGCCGCGCACGACGCTCCGGCAAATCCTGCTGGTCAGCCTGCTTGTGTTGCTCGGCGGGGTGGCCATCGCGTGGGCCGTTGGACGCCGAATCACGCGACCACTGGTCGAGTTGACGACGGCGGCCGAAGCGATCGCGCAGGGCCAATACGAGCGGCGCGCGAACACCGCGGGCGCGATGTCGGACGAAGTGCTGCGGCTGGGCACGAGCTTCAACCGCATGGTGATGGAGGTCGAAGCATCGCAGCACGAACTCGCGTCGCAGGTGGAAGAAGCATTGACGGTATCCGAGGAACTCGAGCGCACGAATACCCAGCTCCAGGAAACGTCGAGCGACGCGGAGGAGGCACGCGACGCGGCCCTCGAGGCGAACCGCGCGAAGAGTGACTTCCTTGCCGTTATGAGTCACGAACTGCGCACGCCACTCAACGCCATCGGTGGCTATACCGAGATCCTCCAGCTGGGGATTTACGGACCGGTCAACGACCAGCAGAAGGATGCGTTGATGCGCATCGCGCGGAGCCAGCAGACACTACTCGCGCTCATCAACGACGTCCTCAACTTCGCGAAGCTCGAGGCCGGAGAGGTGAGCTATACCATCACCGACGTTCCACTCCGCTCGGCGCTCGGACTGCTGGAGGAGCTCATTTCGCCGCAGTTGCATGCGCGCAAGATGACCTACGCCGTGCATCCGCCTGAGCCCGATCTCATCGTTCGCGCGGATCCGGACAAGCTGCAACAGATCCTCATCAACCTTCTTTCGAACGCGATCAAGTATTCCGCACCGGGAGCGCGGATCGATGTCCACAGCGAAGCGCATGGCGACAAGATCCAGATCCACGTGCAGGACACGGGAATCGGCATCGCCCCCGAACGACTGGACAAGATCTTCGATCCATTCATTCAGGTGGGTCGCGCCCTGAACCGGCCGCACGAGGGGGTTGGCCTCGGCCTCTCGATCAGCCGAGACCTGGCGACGGCCATGGGTGGCACGCTGTCGGTGAAGAGCATCGTTGGTCAGGGCAGTACCTTCGTCCTGACGCTCGCACGCGGAAAGGGAACGACGGACGCCTGACGCTGACGCCGCGCTGGCGCGCGTCCTGCCTTGCACGGCCCACATGGTCCGCGCGTACACCCTGCTGTCGTTCCTCACCTCGATCCTGATCGCCCAGTCGGTGCCCGCAGCGGCGCAAGGCACGCGTGACAGCGCGTCCGTGAAGTGCAACGGTGAGATCGTGAGCCGCGTCGAAATGAATCCACTGCCGCCTCCCTTTTCCGGCGCGGCCAGAAAGTGGCGCGCGGCGGCGCATGCGGTGGGCCTGCACCACGCAACGACGCGCGCCGAGGTCATCGCGGCGTTCGTGTCGCTTGCACCGGGGAAAACGTGCACGGAATTCCGACGGACGGAGTCGGAGCGCGTCTTGCGCGCACAACCGTTTCTTTCGGATGCGTCGGTTCGCATCGTCCCTGACACCGCCGGCATGGTCACCGTCGTCGTCACCACGATCGACGAAGTACCCGTGCTCGTCAGCGGGCGCTTCCGCGGCATCACGCCCGAAGCGGTCTCGTTGGGAAACGAGAATCTCGCAGGCGAGGCGTTGCTGGTTCAGGGGCGCATCGAGCGTGGCGGCGCGTACCGCACGGCGGTCGGGATGCGCCTCGAAGAGGACGTGGTCATGGGTCACCCGTTCCGCCTTATTCTCGACGGTGAGCGATTTCAGATCGGTCACCTCTGGAGCGCGGAGCTCGAGCACCCATTTTTCACGGACCTTCAGCGCATCTCGTGGCATACGGGAGTTGCGACGCGCAACGACTACATACGGTTCGAACGGCCAGCGCGTGACGCACTCGCGCTTCAGGCCACCGACCGCGTATGGGACGCAAGCGCAATGCTGCGACTCTTCGGCACCCGAACTGTGACATTGATCGGCGGGGCCATCACGGGGCGCACCTTCGAGCCGGCGTCGTCGGGAATCGTGGTTGGAGACTCGGGCCTCGTCGCCGACACGGGCTCCACACTGCGCAATCGCTACGCTCGGTACGCAGGTGGACGCGTCGGGGTGATCGGCGGCATTCGTCGCGTGGCGTTCAAGTCGATGCGCGGATTCGATGCGCTCGTCGGAGCGCAGGACGTCGAGAACGGCGTGCGACTCGGCATCTTCGCAGGCAAGGGAATTCCGCACTTTGGCGAAGCGGATGTCTTCCTGTCCGGTGCGGTATACGCTGGAGCAGCCCGTGGAAACGCGTTGGTCGCGACGCTCGCACAGCTCGAGGGCCGCCGCGCCGATGCAGGAGGGAGCTGGGACAACCTTGTCGGGAGTGCGCGAAGCGCGTTGTACTGGGGCAGCGCTCCGGGTGCGGTGTTGGTGGTCAGCGACGAGCTCTCCGGCGGTTCGATGCCGCGACTCCCGCTCCAACTGTCATTTCACGAGTTGAATGGTGGACTGATCGGATACCGGAGTTCGGCGCTGGCCGGTGCCGTTCGCAACATCGCGCGCGCCGAGGTGCGGGTGAGTGCGGAGTCGTTCATTCGTCGCGCCGACGTGGGACTCGCCGCTTTCAGCACGGTGGGAACGCTCTGGGCTGGCGATGCGCCGTACGGCGTCAACGCCACGCGCGCCAGCGTTGGGGTCAGTCTCCTCGCTGCGTATCCGACGCGCTCGAAGCGTCTCTATCGCGCCGACATCGCGATCCCGCTGACGCGCTCCGGCGCGGGCGCGGGGAGGATCGAAGTTCGGTTTACGAGCGTCGATCGGACGCAAAGCTTCTGGGTGGAGCCGCAAGACGTGTCCCGCGCGCGAACGGGGACGGAGCCGAGCCGGTTGTTTGCGTGGCCATCCAAATAGCAGCTCGAGGGGCCCGCATATTCTACGACACGTGGGGTGCAGGCCCGTCGCTTCGCTCAGGGCGACAAAACGAGCGCAGTTGCTCCGAACTACGCTTTCTCGACGGGCAACGAATTCGCCGCCCATTCCCCAAATCCGCCCGTCACGTTGATGACATTCGGAAAGCCGCGCGCCTGCAACAGGCTCGCCGCAATCGACGAGCGCCCACCGCCCTGACAGTGGAGGACGATTGGTTTGTCCGACGACAGCTCGGCCAGATGATCGGTGAGCTGGCCAAGGGGAATATTGGGAACCCCCGGCACGTGCCCCGCATCCCACTCCGAGCGTCCGCGCACATCGATCACCTGGACGTCCCCATCCTGCAAGTGATCGGCGAGCGCGTGCACGGTCATCTGGGGAATGGCCTGTGGCTCGCGCCCGGAGGCGATCCACGTGTCGATCGCATCCGAGCCAAACCAACTGCCGATCCAGTCCAAACCGATCATCGCGAGATCGTGCACCGCTTCGTCGAGCTCGTACTCATCGCCAAGGCCGAGCAGATGGAATTCGCGGTCGTACGGAATCAGTGATCCCGCCCAATTCGTAAAGCTCTTGTTGAGCGGGATGTTGATCGTGCCTGGCACGTGTGCGGCGGCGAACGCAGCGGCGGGGCGCGTATCGACGATCAGCGCTCCCGTGCGCAGCAACCCGGCAAAGATTTCCGCGGACCCGGCGAGTGGCAGGCGAAATGCGCCGAGGATCGCCGGACCGTCGCGATTGATCCGCTTCATCTCGGCGAAATACTTCGGCGGCTCCGGCTGTCCTGCCAAAACGGTCCGAACGAACTCCTCCTCGTCCGTTGTGATCAGCGCCCAGTTTGCGATCCGCTCGTAGCCCAGCGTCGTCGAGGGAACGGCGCCGAGTGCCTTACCGCACGCTGACCCGGCGCCGTGGCCAGGCCACAGCTGGAGATAGTCGGGCAGCTCCTTGAAGCGACGAATACTTGCAAAGAGTGACCGCGCGCTCGTTTCCATCGTTCCGGCGATCTTCGCGGCGCGTTCGAGGAGGTCCGGACGTCCAACGTCGCCGACGAAGATGAAGTCGCCAGTGAGGACGCCCATGGGACGATCGGTCGCGCGAGTATCCGTGACGATGAAACTCAGGTGCTCGGGCGTATGCCCGGGTGTGTGCCGCACGTCGAGCTTGATGTTTCCGATCATCACGACGTCGCCATCGTGGAGCAACTGCGCGCCATCGGATTTCGCAAACGCATAGCGCCAGTCGTCTCCACCTTCGTCCGAGAGCAGGAGCCGCGCGCCGCAACGCTGTGCGAGTTCACGACTCCCGGAGACGAAGTCGGCGTGGATATGGGTCTCCGTGACGGACGTGACACGGAGGCCTTCATCCGCGGCAAACCGCAGGTACTGGTCGATATCGCGATTCGCATCGATGACGATCGCATCGCCGGTTGCCTGACAGCCGAGCAGATAGCTGGCCTGCGCGAGTTTGGCGTCGTAGAAGCGCTTGAGAAGCATTCGGGGCGGGAAAGGAAGAAATGAATCTTATCGCCCGATCAGTCCCGCGACGAGCGCCCCGACCGAATCACATGCATGGACAGCAGCTCCCGCCTGTGGTAGTGGCCCGTGACATCGAGCGTCATGCGCTCTTCACGCACGATGTCGAGGTCGAGGTCGGCCACGAGGATTATCCCTTCATCGTAAATGGGACCGGCGAGATACGACCCGTCCGGAGCGATGATGGCGCTACCACCCCGCATGACCAAGGGCCACTCGCTCGTCTTCTTCGACGGATGCGCTTCGAGCTCTGGTGGAAGATCGTCGGACAGCATGAGTGAACCGGCGGCCAGCACGTAGCATCTCCCTTCGAATGCGTAGTGGCGGCTGGCCACCTGATGCATCTCGTGCGCGGTCGGCCACAGCGCCACATGGATGTCTTCGCCGTCGTCGTGCAGGGCTTGCCGGGCCAGTGGCATCCAGTGCTCCCAGCAGACGAGCGCGCCGACCCTCGCACCCTCGACGTTCACGGCGCGGAGCCCATCGGCATCGCCATGTCCCCAGACCAATCGCTCCGTATAGGTGGGTATCAGCTTGCGATGATGATTGAGCAGCTGCCCGTCGGAGCCGAAGGTCAGGATGCTGTTGTAGAGCGTCCCGCGGCCCACACCCTCGTCTACCCGTTCGCTCACACCCATCACGAGCGTGACGCGGTTCTCGACCGCGATCGACGCCAGAGTTCGCGTCGCGTCGCTCGGAACGGCAACGCTCTCCGCCGCGAGCCGTCCGTATACCTGTTTCACCGGGGCATGGTCCCAGAGCGCCACGTCACGACAGACGTCAAGCCAGGCGGGATAGCCGGGCAACCATGCTTCCGGGAATACCACGAGCTTCGCCCCTTCCGCAGCCGCTTGGGCCGTGCGCGCCGCCGCGACGGCGAGTCCGTCTGCGAGATTCGTCGGTACACGGGCCTGGACGACCGCAACACAAAGATCAGTCATTCGACAATCTTCGAACGGAACGCGGACGGGGACAAGCCGTTGCGCCAATTCGCACCGTGATGCCGGCTGGATATCAGCTCGAACCGCGTGCCCATTCCAGGCACGGCTCGCAGGGTCTGCACCTTCTGTTGTCCGCAACGGCCACGGTGCTGTGCAAGAGCTATTTACCGCAGAGGTCGCAGAGGGACGCAGAGGACTGCGCTGTTCACGTAGTCCTTTGCGTACCTCTGCGACCTTTGCGGTTCAATTGATGTTGTTTCAGTTCAGCGCGTGCTGCTACTGGACCAGCGCTTTCGGAGGATCGTTGCGAACGAAGAGCAGACTCCGGCGAACACCGCCGACGGTGCCCTGCACGACGTTCACCTGATCGTCGAACACCTCTGCGAGCATTCCGTTGCGAACCATCACGGATATCAAACCGTTCGGAACGGCGGCCTCGATGCATATCCACAGCAACCCATCGCTCCGCCTTACTCCGCACGCAGTCAACGGCACCGTGTGCCCGCGTGCATCCGAGACCGAAAAGCTACGAGCGACGTAGGTCACCTCGCGCACATCCAGTGTCCCGGCAGCCACGCCGACGGGCGCACGCGGGAATGATCGCCGCACCGCCGCGTTGAAATCGTCCGCGAACACGCGAATCGTCGCCCGGACCACGCCGCGTGAGCGAACCTCGGTGAGTTCCGTGAAGGTCGTATGCAGCGAATGCGCCCCGAGCGTCGTTGCCGACGAGAACCATACGATCGACACCAGGCAGCACGCGACAACACGGCGGCAAACCGTCATGGCGCCCACGGAACTCTCTGGATTGCCCAGATCGACCCCATGATCACGACGAGCGACGATACCGCCACAACGCGCGCCCGCATCGGATGCCACACTGCCCCACGCATGGGCAAACGTGAGATCCCGCGATCGACGGCGCCGAACACCACGGCGATGGCACCGAGCACCAGAAGCTGCCCGAGTTCGATGCCGACATTGAACCCGAACAGCGGCGTCGCGAGGTGATCGACGAAGAGCGCCTGGAGATACGCCGCGAAGCCAGCGCCGTGGACCAACCCGAACACGCCGGCAAAGACCGGACGGTATCGTCCCCTCAGCGGAGCATGCTCCCGGTCGCGTACCAGAAGATTTTCTACCCCCGTCGCGACGATCGTCACTGGAATGAGGAACTCGATCACGTTCGACGGAAGCGCCAGGAGTCCCGTGACGGCGAACGCGAGGGTCACCGAGTGCCCGACCGTAAACGCCGTGATCACCCAGAGCACCCTCCGGACGTCGTCACGGCGATAGATCGCCGCGAGGGCGACCAGAAACAGAATGTGGTCCATCGCGCCGATGTCCACGATGTGCCGAAAACCGATCTGGACGAACGTCAGGAACTCGCTCATCTGGTAGCCATTCCAGTCGTGAGTGAGCGCTCGATCTCTGCGGCATGAAAGTCGAGTTGTGCGTCCTTCGTGCCCTGCGCGAGTGCGACGGTCATCGCCTCCTTCGCCTCGCGATCGCGCCCTTGTCTGTGCAACGCCCACGCGAGGAGATCGTACGCGTACACATCCTTCCGCGTCTTCAACTCCGCGCGCACCTTGCTCAGCACTCGTGCGACGTGCTCCTCGCGATCGAGCAGAAAGAGGCTCCACGCGCGATGGTATGCCCCCGGCTGCTGAAGCACCGCGACGTCGAGCGCCCGCGCGTACTCTTCGCTCCTGCCCGTGTCGCCGATGGCCGCATACGCCGTACTGAGAACACCGAGCGTCGTCGGGTCGAGGGTGATACCGATTGCCTTTTCCCCAAACGTGATGGCACGACGCCAGTTCTGCTGCAGTTCCGCACTACGGGCCACTGCAGACAGCAGCCGATAGTCATCGGGATGGGCGGCGAGGCCAGCGCGGTACGCCGAATCGGCGGCCGCGTACTTCTGCGCGCGGAGTTCCACATCGCCAACACGCAGCCAGAACCAAGCGACTTGCTCGCGAGGAACTTCCGGCGAACGCAGAACCGTCGTGAGTGCGGCGTGTAGCAGTGTTCGCGCCCGCTCTGTATTCCCCTGAATCTCCGCCCACCGGGCGAGCCTTGGCGCAACGGCGGGATCGCCAAGCGCCGCATGGATGCCGGCGAACGACTCGCGTGCGGCGTCATATTGACCCAATTCCATCTCGATGTCGCCGACGACTGCACGAAGGGCTGGGTTGGTTGGATCTTCGTCACGTTGCCCTTTCGCAAGCGGCAGTGCCTCGGTGAAGCGGTGCTGAGCGAGCAGTGCGCTCACGAGCACCTGCACCGCCGCGTCGTTCCGTTCTCGCCTGTTGCGCAACGAGCGTCGTGCGGATTCCTCGGCGAGAATCGCGTCACGTGGGTTTCCAGTCTCGCGACCGCGTGCGAGATAGAGCGCGCTCAATCGTGCCAGGTCGAGAGCGCCTGTAGGATCACGACGGGCGCGCTCCGAGAAGTACGCGATATCGAGTTCACGAATCTCCGCCTCCGATTTCTCGAGTGCCGGTTGTTGTGGCAAGGCGACGACAGGGACCGGCTGCCCGCCACAAGCGATGAAGCAGCCAGTGGCGGCAATCCAGTGAGCGACTCGAATGCCCGATGCGGTGCGCATCTGCTACTTGGCCGAGGCCAGGTACGGGAAGGTCGTGGTGAAGCCGCCGTGCGACGGCACGTTGTCCGTGCAGAGTGGTAGCGCGAACGGCTTGCAGACGAACTGCGTTGGATCGAGCAGATCGCTGAAGACCGCCGTCAGTGAAATGTCCACGACGTCGTCGGCGAGTTTGCGACCGCCGTATCCCTTGCCCGTTCCGCTCAGGACATAGCTCAGGTAACCTGCGGTGCTCTGTGGTTGGTCGGTCTGAACCTGGAGCACGTCGGGCAACAGTGTTGCCGCGAGTGCCGCCTGAAGTCCCGTGGCATTCGGGCGAAACTGCGCGACGAAGCCCTTTACCGGGACGGTGAAGTTTGCAACATCGTCCGACGGATTCGAGCTTCCGTGAAACGCGTGATCGCGCTTGAGCAGGAGCACTTCGCTCACCAGCGGGTTGCCGAGCCGCTGGACTTGATTGTATGTCGCGGGCGCGTCGGTGATGGCTGTGCCAGTGCTCGTGTCGTCGCTACACGCGGCGGCGAACGCAATGACGGAGACACCGAGCACACTGAGCATGCCAAGGCGCGCCTGCCGAAGAAGGCTGTCGTTGAACATTGGAGTGATACCTCGAAGCTGTGAGTAAGGTGGAAGCGATCGGAGCGCGAGAGAGTCAGCGGCTCGTCGTTCCCCAGAGGCCGAGTTTCGTCGTGCCGCCTGCGGTGAGTTGCGACGTCGGCAACTCGATTACGATCGACAGCACGTTCGCGCCGTAGAGGGCGTCAACGGCCGTTGCTGCTGAGCGGAATGAACTCGCGGACGGTGCATCGGGGATCTGCGAAAGCGACCCGGTACTCGGCTTACGATCGGGGAGGATGCGGAGAAATGTCTCGAGATCGAGGAAGAACGGATCCTGGCGCGCACCGGCGTACACCTGAATTCCCGATGTGGTGCCGATCACCTGATTGATGCTGCCGGTCACCGCGGGCGTGACGTCGGCGACGGTATTCGACATTGCACCGACAACCGGCGGCGCCATCGGGCCGCGTACCTCGACGGTTTGATTGGCACCTGTTCCGCGGAACGTCACTTGGACGACCTTATCTTCTTTCGCGTCGCCTGTGTTGTCGATCTTGAACTGATACAGAACATTCGGATCGAACGACGCACCCGGTGTCTGTGCCGGTGTCAGGAGCGGGCGCGTGTTCATCGCGAGCACGATGCGATCCGCGGACGCGCCGGGAAACGCATAGAAGTCGCTCATGTCCATCGCTGGGTTGAGCTCGACCAGCGGGTTGTCCTGATGGTCCGACGCGCTTGCTGCGCGTGCCCTGATGAGACCGAACATCGCGAGCGCTGTGAGCGCTGCAAGCCCAATGCGGGCTCGGCGGTCCATACGAAACTGCATTGTGATCCTCCGTGGTGGCGCGTTGTGTTGTCGATTACGCCAACCGCTCGGAATTGGATCTCTCGCGACCAACGGGCACGGATGCGAATGACAGAAGCGTCACGTTTTTACCGCGGAGGGCGCAGAGGAGCAGAGGAACGCAGAGGAAGGCGTGAGAGGTGCAGACCCTCGACTCGCGTCGCTCGCTCGGGGTGACAACGTTGGCGTTGTTCCCCTCGTTTTGTCGCCCTGAGCTTGAGCGAAGGGCCCGCACCTTCAGCTGTAGTTCCTCTGCGAACCTCTGCGCCTCTGCGCCCTCTGCGGTTCAAATGACACCGCCGGTGTACTGCCAATTTGTAGCCTGAGGCGGACGCTCTATCGTCGCGG
This sequence comes from Gemmatimonadota bacterium, assembly GCA_040389905.1. Taxonomy (GTDB): domain Bacteria; phylum Gemmatimonadota; class Gemmatimonadetes; order Gemmatimonadales; family Gemmatimonadaceae; genus AG11. The sequence goes on from JAZJZK010000025.1 coordinate 60,247, forward strand.
AACGATGGCCATTGTGCATCGCGACACACAGACCATTCGTCCTTGCTCGTCTACAATCTCCACGGCCCACACATGCGACGTGCGGCCGACATGCACGGGCTTCGCCGTCGCGGTGACGATCCCTTCGGATTTTCCGCGCAGATGATTGCCGTTGATCTCCTGGCCGACGGCGACGAACGCATCGAGATCGATGCGCGATGCCGCGCCGATGGATGCAACTGTCTCGGCTAACGCGATCGAAGCGCCGCCGTGCAGAATCCCGAACGGCTGATGCGTGCGATGGTCCACCGGCATCGTGGCAATGACACCAGCGTCGTCGATCGACACGAGCTCGATGCCGAGCACGCCCGCCATCCCATTGGTGGCGATGGCGGCGAGCGCCTCCCGTTGCGTCACGGAACGACGCGTGGCGGACGCGTCTTCATCAGCGCTTCGATCTCGGATATCTCGCGCGGCACGGTACTGATCCGTTCGAGGCCCTGCGGCGTAATGATGTAGTCGTCTTCGATGCGGACGCCGGTGTTCTCGTACCGCGCCACCACCGGCCTCACTTTCGCGATGAAGGCGCGATTCTTCGGTGTGTCCGGGAGCACATCGAGCATCGATGTCGAGAGATAGATGCCAGGCTCGATGGTAAATGCATCGCCCTGCTTGAAGGTCTTGTCGCCCTTGTAGAACTGCGCGGGATCGTGAACGGCGAGCCCGAGTCCGTGGGAGATTCCGTGAATCGTCCAGAAGCTCGCCTGCGTGCACCCGCGCTTGTTGACCGTGCAGTTGGTCGGCCACGGCATGTCCAGTGTGGCGTCGGCACTCTCGATGAGGCCGAGCGCAGCGAGTCCCTTCGCTCGGACATCGAACGACGAGTCCGACGATGCTGACGCCTTCATGCCCGGCTTTGCGTTCCGCTCGGCGGCTGCCTGCGCGTCGCGAACGAGTTGATAGATCGACCGCTGCTCGGGTGTGAATGTTCCACTCACGGGAATCGTTCGCGTGATGTCCGCGGCGTACCCCTCATACTCCGTTGCGGCGTCCATCACCACGACGTCGCCCGGCTTGATGTCGCCGCGATCCTTCATGTAGTGCAGCTGCGTGCCGCGCGCGCCACCGCCTACGATCGACCCGTACGAGGGGCGCGCACCGCCAAGACGCATGAATTGATATTCGAGCGCGGCCTGGAGTTCATATTCCTTCGTGGGCTGCGCGAGCGTCATCGCGGCGCGGTGCCCTTCGGAGCTGATCTCCGCGGCCTTCTTCAACAGCGCGAACTCGGCGGGGCTCTTCCTGGCGCGCAATTCGTCCACGATCTCGTGCGCGTCCTTGACGGTGAGCCCGGGATTTCGCGTGGCGAGCGACTTCATGAACGCCGCGCCGCGCGTGAGCGAGTCCACGTCGGCAAAGTCCGCGTCGGAGAAGTCCGCGAGGTAGTAAAACGGAACACCGGTCTTTGCGAGCGAGTCGACGACCTTGGTGATCGCGGACGCCGCTCTGGCGTTCATGCGATAGTCACGCACCACAGCGGCCGAGTCTGGACGCCGGCCGTAGTAGAAGGCCGTTCGTGGTTCGATCGGCGTGAGAAAGACCGTGCTCGTTGCCTTTCCGTTCTTCGCCTGCAGGACGAACGCAGCGTCCGGCTCGTCGAAGTTTGTCAGGTAGTGGAACGCGGGCAGTTGAAAGAAGGTGCCGAAATCGGTGATCGGCGTGCGTCCGCCAAACGCGACAACGACGCCGTTGCCGATTCGCGCCGCGAGCGAGTCGCGACGCGCGGCGTATTCGGCGGCGGGGATCTGCGCGGATGCGAGTTGCGCAACACACAGGAGTCCTAACACACGCCGAAAAAGTGCAGGCCCTTCGCTTCGATCAGGGCGACAATGTGGGGCGATCATGGGACGGGCCTCTGCGGTTGGCCGATCTGATATTCCTTCGGCGGCTCGGCGCCCATCAAGTTCTTCACGAAGTAGTCCCACCGTTTCCTCATCATGTATGGCGACATCGCGCCGTAGCCGTGTCCCTGGTTCGGCAGCATCAGCAGATCGAAATCCTTGTTCGCCTTGATCAGCGCATCAGCCACGAGCGTCGTGTTATCGGGCGGGACGTTCTCGTCCAGCGTTCCATGTGCGAGCAGGAGTTTGCCCTTGAGATTCTTGACCAACGACTGATTGGCTTCCGGCGAATAGTTGTCGGTGCCGTCGGGATTCCGCGTGAGCAGCCCCTGGTAGCGCTCACCCCAGTCATCTTCGTAGACGCGATTGTCGTGGTTTCCCGACTCCGCGATGCCGACCCTGAAGAAATCGGGATAACGGAACATCGCATCGGCCGTGGCGAACCCGCCGCCGGAGTGACCCCAGATGCCGGCTTTGTCCAGATCGATGAACGGATAACGCGCAGCCAACTCCTTCATTCCCGCGACCTGATCGGGCAGCGTGTTGTCGCCCATCTTTCCGTAGTACGCGTCGTGAAATGACTTGGAGCGCCACGGCGTTCCCATGCCATCGATCTCGACGACGATGAAGCCCAGTTCTGCCAGCGCCTGATTGTCGCCGCGCGCAGGGTTGAAGCCTCGTCCCCCGACGCTTCCCGTTTGCGGTCCGGGGTAGATATGGTTGATCACCGGATACTTCTTCGTCGAGTCGAGCCGGCTTGGCGTGTACATCAGGCCGTAGAGATCCGTCTTGCCGTCGCGCGCCTTCACGGTAATCGGCACCGGTGCCTTCCAACCACTCGCGACCAAGCGCGTGATGTCCGCCTTCTCGAGCGTCGCGATCAACTTGCCCGCCGCGTCGCGCAGCACAGTGACTGGCGCAACGTTGGGCTGCGCGTACGAGTCGACGAAATACCGTCCCGATGGCGAGAGCGCGACATCATGGTCGCCGTTCTCAGGGGTCAGGATAGCGAAGTTCTTTCCATCCATTCCCACTCGACAGAACTGCTTGAAATACGGATCGCGGCCGGGCGTCTTGCCAACGCAGCCGAACCAGAGCGTCCGCGTCTTTTCGTCCGTACGCAGCAGTTGCGTCACGTTGCCGACGCCGGTCGTGATCTGATTCTTGAGCTTCCCCGTGGTAAGGTCATACAGGTAGAGCTGACCCCAGTCATCGCGCTCCGAGAACCAGATGACTTCGTTCGATGCTGGCAGCACATGCCAGTTGACCTTCCCATTCCCCGACTCGAATTGCGTCGCCACCGTTTCCTGCAGCACGTCGCGAACGGCACCGGTGTTCGCGTCGGCAATGCGGAGCTTCACGGCCTTGTGGTCTCGCGAGACGGACACGAAGGCAACGTGCGAACCATCGGCGTACCACTCGACATCGGTCCATTCGTCTCCACGACAGGAGATATCATCGCACAGCGTGGAGCGATGCTCGTCGGCCGGCATCTGGAGCCGAGTCAGCTTCGCGGCGTCGACATCGATGACGACGCGCTGGATGGTCGTGATGATGCTGTCGCCCGGCAGCGGGTACGGCCAGGCGTGCAGCTCCGGATGTCCCGCCCTCGTGGCAACGACGTACATCTGGCCAACGCCTCGCTCGTCCTGCTGAAAGGTCGCGATCTTCTTCGAATCCGGTGACCACAGGAGAATCGGCCGGTCGCTGCGCGTCCATCCCGCATTGTCCGTCGCGTAGCCGAAATTCTTCACCCCATCCGTCGTGAGTGCTGTTTCCTTTCCGGTCGAAACGTCACGCACCCAGAGGTTGTAATTCCTGATGAACGCGGCGCGCTTGCCGTCGGGCGAGCGTGATTCGGGCCGCCCCGAGGCTCCCCCACCCCTGCCCCCGGCGGGCGGCAGCGCCGGCGCTTCTCGATCGTCCAGCGCCGCACCGCAACGACCGGTCTCCGGGTTGCAATCGAACCGCTTTCCCCCGGTCACGCGAAGACGAAGCGTTCCATCCGGCGCGTAGTCGAGCGCTTGAAAGGGGAGCTGGTTCGGATCGACAAGGGAGCCCATGGCCGCCGACAGTCCGGCGGCGAGCTTTCCCGCGTCGAACGCCCGCGAGCGTGTCTCCTTCGCGGGGTCGACGAGGATGAATTCCGCACCGGCCGGGGTGGTGACCCGATACCAGAAGCGCTCATCCGGGAGCCACGTGGCCCTGATGCCCGTGCCGTAAACGAGCGGCGCCATCGTCGCGGTGAGATGGTGCTCGGCGCGTTGATAGTCGGCCGCAGTGAGCGCGCGCGGCTGCTGTGCCACCAAGGCGCTGCTCACGAGCGCGCTTGCCAACGTTGCGCCGAATACGCGTCTGAGTCGAGTGTCTGTCATTCAGGACCTGTAACGTGAGAGTCGGGGAATTGAGAATCTATGACAAACTCCACGACCAGTTAAGCTGGCGCTTCCAGTCCATTGGGAATATCGTCGTCAGAGACTTCCCGCGCCGCTTCCCGAGCATGCCTGAACTCCCGGATGTCACCGTGTACATCGAGGCCATCGAGGAACGCGTCGGCAAGCAGCCGCTGCGCGGGTATTCGATTCTCAGCCCATTCATCCTGCGGACCGTCGACCCCAGCCTGAATGAGCTGATCGGGCGTTCCGTCACTGGCGTCAGCCGACTCGGGAAACGAATCGTGTTCGCGTTCGACGACGACCTGTTTCTCGTGATCCACCTCATGATCGCCGGCCGGTTTCGTTGGTTCCCGGCGGGCGCCAGAAAGAAGCTGCCTGGACGCATCGCCCTCGCCGAATTCGAGTTTCCGACCGGCAGCCTCATCCTCACCGAAGCCGGCACGAAACGCCGTGCCTCGCTGCACATGCTGCGTGGCGCCGCCGCGCTGACGCAATTCGATCGTGGCGGCCTGGAAGTCCTCGACGCGACGCCGGCGCAGTTCGCCGAGCGTCTCGCTCGAGAGAATCACACGCTCAAGCGCTCGCTCACGGATCCTCGACTCTTCAGCGGGATCGGCAACGCCTATTCCGACGAAATCCTGCATCGTGCGCGGCTATCCCCGCTCAAGCTCACCAGCCGGCTGGCCGCGGACGAGATTGCTCGGCTCTTCGACGCAACACGCGCGACGCTCATCGAGTGGACCGATCGCATGCGGGCCGAGCGCGCCGGAGGGTTTCCGGAGAAGGTGACGGCGTTTCGCGAGGGAATGGCCGTGCATGGGCGGTACCAGCAACCATGCCCTGTGTGTGGGAGTCCAATCCAGCGTATTCGCTATCGCGACAACGAAACCAACTACTGCGTTCGATGCCAGACCGAAGGACGGCTGCTCGCCGATCGAGCGATGTCCCGGTTGTTGAAGCAGGACTGGCCCAAGACGTTGGAAGAATTGGAAGGTTGAGATGTGGCCGGTTGCGGATCTGGACGGCGCCATGTTTCGGACCGATAGTTAACACGTGGAAAGCGAGGAGCATCCCGTGCAACACACGTTCACGCGTCGTCAACTGATCGGCTCGGCCATCGCTGCGCTCGTGCTGCCGTGGCGCACGTGGGCACAACGGCGCGATGCACCCGGTCCGCATCCCACGCCCCGCGCGGGTATTACGGGAGCGAAAGTCTTGACAGCGGAGCAACTCGGGAAGAAAACCGAACTGATTCCGCTGTTCGACGCCGTGCGCGAGGCGCCCGAAATCGTCGACGGCATCCGGTGCAATTGCGGCTGCGCCAGCTTCAAGGGCTTCTATTCCCTGCTCTCCTGTTATGAAGGCGAGGCGATGGCGCGCGAGTGCGCCATCTGCCAGGGTCAGGGCAGGCTCGCCACGCGGCTGCACAAGGCTGGCAAGACGCTGGACGAGATTCGCGCGGCAGTCGACGCCAAGTTTGGATGAATCGCATGCGTGGCTGGTCGTTCGCAAGCGCTGCGCTGCTCGTCGTTCTGCCCTCGGCGGCGCGCGCACAAATCCGCGCGAGCGAGATGGGGAGTTTCTCCCAGACAATCGACGGTACCAAGATCACGATCGACTATTCACGCCCGCGCGGGCGCGGCCGCGATCCGCTGTTCGGCAACGACAAGGTCGTGAAGTGGGACGAGGTGTGGACGCCAGGTGCCAACTGGGCGACCACGCTCGACGTGGACAAACCGGTGAAGCTCGAGGGCCGCGCGGTTCCGGCTGGCAAGTACTCGGTCTGGATGGTCGTGCGACAGAGCGGGAACTGGACCGTGGTGCTCGACCCGCGCCCCAAGCTCTTTCACATGTCGGCGCCCGATTCGACATCGCGACAGATCCGCTTTCCAATCAAGATCCACAAAGCCCCGTACCTTGACGTCCTTACCTGGTCCATGCCGGAGCTGCGCATCGATGGCGGAACGCTCGCCATGCAGTGGGGCACCACGCGCGTCGCAATGAAACTCGACGTCGCGCCGTCGCTGGTGATCACCCTCGCCGAGTCCGACGCCGTGCCCTATTTGGGCGCGTACGACTACGTAGAGAAGGGCCCGCAGGATAGTGTGATCAAGAAGAAGTTCTACGTCGTCTATGAGAAAGGAACCCTGAAAGGGTACTGGGATCCCAACGACGACTACTTCAACCGCTTTGCACTGATCCGCATTGCGCCCGACTGGTTCGCACCCGGCGTCTACGACGAGAAGGGCGTGCTCTACGAGGTGCTCCGCCCAGACATCACGATCGAGTTCACCTGTATCAACGGAAAGGCAATGTCGTTCGAGTTCCGTGGCGACGACGACAAGGTGTTCGCGAGTGGCAGGCGCGTGCCCTGACAAGTCGCATCTCGCGCGTCTGTGCCGGCAGCTTATTGTTCGTGCTTGCGCCCGCACTCGCAGTGGCGCAATCAGGCCGGACGCAGGTCGTCATGCTCGGAACCGGTACGCCCATCCCCGACCCCGATCGCAGCGGACCTGCGGTGGCGATTGTTGTCGACTCGGTGGCCTACCTGTTCGACGCCGGCTCCGGCGTGGTGCGTCGTGCGGCGGCCGCCGGCCGCAATGGCGTTCGGGCCTTCGCCGGTCGCGCCGCGGGTGCCCAGCCATCGCCTCGCTTCGCGGCCCTCTTTCTCACGCACCTCCACTCCGATCACACGCTCGGTCTCGCGGACGTGATCTTCACGCCCTGGATTCAGGGTAGAGCGGCGCCGCTGCACATCTACGGTCCTCCGGGTACGAATCGGCTCGTCGCCGGCATTCTCGACGGCAACGCCGAGGATATCGCGGAGCGCGTGGCGTCGTCCGCCGGTCCGTCGGCGAATGGATGGAAGGCAGTAGTGCACGAGATCGCAGACGGTCTCGTCTATCAGGATGCGCGCATCTCGGTGCGCGCGTTCGCCGTTCCGCACTCAGCCTGGAAGTACGCGTTCGGGTATCGCATCCAGACCCCGGACCGCGTCATCGTCATCAGTGGCGATGCACGCGCCAACCCCGCGATCGCGGAACAATGTCGTGGGTGCGATGTGTTGATTCACGAGGTGTATTCGGACGCTGGCTTCGCGACGATTCCGCCAGCGAGGCAGACGTACCACGCCCAGGCACACACATCGGGCACGCAGCTCGGAGACATCGCGACGGCAGCGAAGCCGGCGCTGCTCGTGCTTTATCACCAGCTGTTCTTCGGTGCCTCCGAAGAATCGTTGATTGCCGAGGTGCGTTCGCGCTTCCGAGGCCGGGTGGTGTCGGCTCGGGACCTCGAGGTCTACTAGGCACTCTTGTGGTGAATCAGCCTCGGTGCGGAGTTAAGAGGCGCAACTCGCATTTACCGCAGAGGGCGCGGAGGAGCAGAGGGACGCAGAGGAACTGCAACAGCAGGTGCAGGCCCTTCGCTTCGCTCCCTTCGTCGCTTGCGCGCCTCGAGGGCAGGCAGGCGACAAAACGAGCGTCCTACGCACACGATGTTTGCTTTTCCTCTGCGCGCCTCTGCCCTCTGCGGTGAAAATGACACCCCTCTGTCCACTGCGTACGTGTTAATCGTACGTAGTTAATCGTACGCCGTTGATCGTACGCCCTTGATCGTACGCCCTTGATCGTACGCCCTTGATCGTACGCCCTTGATCGTACGCCCTTGATCGTAGCAGGTACAAGCTGAGATGCGCCTTCGCCGCGTCCCTTAACGCTTGATCCCATCCCCACGCGTAAAGAAGCCCGGCAGCGACACTGGTATGGTTCCCGTGATTCGCGCGCGACCCAGCGCAGCACGTGCGCCCGCGCGCTCGAGTGCATCGTTGACGCCGTACGTTACCAGGTACGTTCCCACAGACGGAAACTGACGGATCAGATACGGGTTGCCGAGCGACACGACGATCACGCGCTCCTTCGTCGCCAACGTGTCGATCCATGCCGCAATGGGCGCCGGTATCGCGAAACGTCCTTCGCCTTCGATCCGCCGAACATACGTCGCGACGATGATGCGCTCCGCGCCTTGAGCGGCGAGGGCGATCGAGTCGAGCGTCGTCTGGGATGTGGACGGCCCGATCTTGAAGGCCCGTGCCTGCGGGTTTCCCTGTCGCAGCTCCGCCGCGAAGATCTTGCCGGCGCGCAGTTCGGTTTCGGGCATGTACTGCACGAGCACCGTCCGGCCCCGCGGCGCGGGAATCAGCTTCGCCTGATCGCGTAACAGGGTGACGGCACGCGTCGCGATATCGGCCGCGAGTGCGCGATGTTCGGGCGAGCCAACGATGTCCCGCAGGCTGTCGAGCGGCGCGATTGGACGGAACGCGACGCCGGTGCGCGCCTTGTTCTCCAGCACACGACGCACGGCGGAATCGATTCGCGCCCGCGAAATCGCTCCGCGCTCCACCGCACGCACGACCGCGTCGATTGCTTTCGTCGGATTGGTTGGCTTGAGCAGCACGTCGGCACCGGATTGCACCGCGAGCACCGCGCTTTCCTCGTTCGTGTAACCCTTGCCGATACCCGCCATGCTCATCGCGTCGGTAATCGCGAGGCCGGTGAAGTGCAGCTTGTCGCGCAACAATCCTGTGATGATCCGCGGTGCGAGCGTCGCCGGCGTCGTGCTGTCGCCTTGCACCGCTGGGAGCGCGATGTGCGCCGTCATCACCATCCCTGCCCCGGCGTCGATACCTGCCGCGAAGGGCACGAGCTCGACCGAATCCAGCCGCGCGGCGCTCGCCATCACGACCGGTAGTCCGGTGTGCGAATCGACGTCCGTGTCCCCGTGCCCCGGAAAGTGCTTGATGGTCGCGATCACGCCCGCGTCCTGCGAACCCTTCACGAAGCCGGCGCTCAACCGCGCCACACGATGTGCGTCCTCGCCGAACGACCGCGTGTTGATCACCGGATTGGATGGGTTGTTGTTCACGTCGACCACCGGTGCAAAGTTCATCAGGATCCCGACTGCCTTCGCTTCGCGGCCGATCGCGTTGCCGACGTCGTACGCGTCCTGGTCGCGCCCCGTCGCGGCAATCGCCATTGCCGTCGGAAAGACCGTCGCGCCGCCGCCATCGAGCATGTAATGCGTGAAGATGCCGCCCTCGAGCCGTCCAAGGTTCGGCTCGAGATCAGCGCCGATCATGAGCGGAACCTTTGCGGCGCGCTGCATCGCGTTGATCTTCTCGGCCACTTCGATCGGCGAGCCGAGCGACATGGTGACGCCGCCGACATTGTCGTCACGAATCCAGTGCAGCACCTCGGCGAAACTCGTGTCCTGTGTGTTGCTGTAGTCGCCGAGCACCCAGACATTGACCATCTGGCCGACGCGCTCTCGCAGCGAGAGCGACGCGAGCGTGACCTCGACCCACGTGCGCTGCGCACTGGACAGGGGTACCCGCGGATCGATGTTGCCGCCCGGAACCGGTACCTGTCGCGGACGGGAAATCGGGAGCGGTTCGCGCTCGACGGCGCGCGCCGTCGAGACGACTGCGGGTGCGGCGTTCGGCGCGGGATCGACCTGCGACGTCGCACATGACGCGACGAATGCGAGGACGAACAGTGGGCTGGGTGTCGTTGGACGAGTCATCACGCGTGCAGTGTCGCGTCGGGGAGGGGCGAAAGTCAATCATCGTCGCCACGGCTTGCGGAGTCTCGAACCGCACCCGATAGTGAAATTGTTGGGCTCACGACGGCCACATGCCGATACTGGGTGAGACCAGACGCAGCGGGAGTGCTCCCGCGGACCCAGCCCGGAATGGCAGCGATATGGCAACGCCCACCGCGCCACCTTTCATGTCGTCGCTCGCGCATCACGCCGCGGACCCGTTTCGACTGCTCGTCGAATCGGTCGTCGACTACGCGATCTACATGGTCGACCCGGCCGGCCTGATTGCGACATGGAACCCCGCGTCCGAGCGTATTTACGGCTACCGCGCCGATGAGATCATCGGACGATCGTTTGAACTCGTCGTGGTACCGGAAGAAATCGCCGAGGCGGACGCGGTTCGCCAGCGGGCCCTCGTGGAGGGACATGTCGACTTCGAGGGCCTGCGCGTCAGGAAGGATGGCTCGCGCTTCTGGGCGGTGGTGTCCGTCTCGAACCTGAAGGACTACTTCGGAAATCACGCCGGGTTCAGCGTCGTCACGCGGGACATCACGGAGCGAAAGAAGGCAGAGGAGGCCGTCCGCACCGAGCGCGATCTCTCTGCGGCAATGCTGGCGAGCCTTCCCGGCGTCTACTACATGTATGACGAAAGCGGCCGCTTTCTCCGCTGGAATCGTCTCTTCGAAGAGGTCACCGAGTATTCCGCGGAGGAGATCGCAACGTTGCACCCGCTCGACTTGTTTTCCGGCGCGGACAAACCCCGTGTCGCAGAACGGATCGAGACGGTTTTTCGCGACGGGCACGCCGAGGTCGAAGCCGAATTCATCTCGAAGTCTGGCCGGCAAACGCCGTATTTCTTCACCGGTGTGCGCGCCGTTATCGCGGGCCAGCCCTGTCTCCTCGGCATGGGGATCGATCTGAGCGCGCAGAAGAGGGCACACCAGGAGTTGCAGCGCACCGGAGATCTCTTGCGTGCGGTCGCGGAGGCGACGACGGACGCGATTTTCGTCAAGGACACCGAGAGCCGCTATATGCTGCTCAATCCGGCCGCTGCCCAGTTCGTCGGCAAGGACGTCACCGAGATCCTGGGGCTCGACGACACGGCGCTGTTCGATGCGCATGACGCCAGATCCGTGATCGAGCACGATCGCAGGGTGATGGACGCAAATCTGGTCGAGACGGCAGAGGAACGCCTCACGGCGGCCGGCGTCACCCGCACCTACCTGACGACGAAAGCGCCCTATCGCGACGGCGCGGGGAACATCATCGGCGTCGTCGGCATCGCGCGCGATATCAGTGACCGCAAGCGAGTGGAAGAACGCCTCGAGCAGAATCGCGCCCTGCTGCGCATGGCAAGTCGCGTCGGACGGATGGGCGCGTGGTCCGTGGACCTCGCCACACTCCACGTCGCGTGGTCCGACGAACTGCTCGCCATACTCGAACTGCCGGCCGATCTGTCGCCGGACTTCGAATACGGAATCAACATCTACCTGCCGCAGTATCGTCAGCAGGTTCGCGATGCGTTCAACCGATGCGTTGGCGATGAAGTCCCGTTCGATCTTGAAGTGCAGTGCACGACCGCGTCGGGCCGAATCCTCTGGATCCGCATCATGGGTGAAGCGATCCGCACTCCCGATGGTGTCGTCACCGGTGCATGCGGCGCATTCCAGGACATCTCGGATCGAAAGGATGCGGCGGAAGTCCTGCAGTTGCGCGATCGCGCCATCCAGGCGGTGTCACAAGGAATCCTCATCACCGATGCGCTCAAGGAGGACAACCCGATCATCTTCGCGAGCTCGGGTTTCGAACGACTGACCGGCTATCACGCAGCCGAAGTGCTGGGGCGCAATTCCACGTTACTGCGCGGGCCGGAATCGGATCGCGAAAGCGCCGATCAGATCGACGCGGCAGTCACCACCGGTGCCGGATGCCTGGTGGAGATTCTCAACTATCGCAAGGACGGCAGCCCGTTCCGAAATCAGTTGACGTTGTCTCCCGTCCTCGGCGCCGATGGCCATCTGACGCACTTCGTCGAAGTGCACACCGACGTCACGGAATTGCGGCGGCTCGAGGAGCAGTTCCGCCAAGCACAAAAAATGGAAGCCGTGGGGCAGCTCGCCGGTGGAGTCGCCCACGACTTCAACAACATGCTGACGGTCATCCAGGGGTACACCGAGCTGGCGCTCGCCAGCATTACCCCGAACGACCCGTTGCGGGAGTTGCTCGCCGAGATCTACAAGGCGGGAGAGCGAGCCGGCGCGCTCACTCGGCAGCTTCTCGCGTTCAGCCGTCAGCAGGTACTCGCACCGCGCGTATTGAACCTGAACGACGTGGTGCTCGACACCGAAAAGATGCTTCGCCGTCTCATCGGTGAAGACATCATCCTGGTGACGAAGCTCAGCCCCACGCTCGGCCAGGTCCGAGCCGATCCGGGACAGATCGAACAGGTATTGATGAACCTTGTGGTGAACGCGCGTGATGCCATGCCGACGGGCGGGAGCCTGACCATCGAGACGCAACTCGTCCGGCTCGACGAGTCATATTGTCGGCCGTACCCGGATCTCACGCCCGATGACTACGTAATGCTTGCGGTGAGCGACTCAGGAACGGGAATGGATGAGGCAACCCGCGCCCGGATCTTCGAGCCGTTCTTCACGACCAAGGGACATGGCCAGGGAACGGGTCTCGGGCTCGCCACCGTGCACGGCATCCTGAAGCAGTCACGCGGGCACGTTTCCGTCTACAGTGAGGTGGGTCGCGGCTCCACTTTCAAGGTCTACCTGCCGCAGGTATCCGATGCCACGTCGCGAGCGCGAGCTGATGTTACATCGCTCGTAATACCAGCGGGAAACGAGACAGTGCTCCTTGTGGAGGACGACGAAGCCGTTCGCTCGCTGGCGACACTCGTCCTTCGCCGCTGCGGCTACCGTCTGCTTGTGGCGGCGAATGGCACCGATGCCATCCGTTTGGCCCGGGAGGAAGAATCTATCGACCTGTTGCTGTCCGATGTCGTGATGCCGCATCTCGGAGGGCGAGAACTGGCAGAACAAATCCTGGCCATGCACCCACAGTGCATCCCGCTATTCATGTCCGGGTATACCGATGACGCGGTGATACGGCACGGCATCCTGGAAGCCGATTTTGCCTTCCTTCAGAAGCCGTTCACCCCGGCATCGCTGGCGCAGAAGGTACGAAGTGTGCTTGACCTCGCACCGGGCCGCACGCCCTGATCCTCGCGCGCATCCTTGGGAGAACCACCTGACGACACCACAGGCCAACAACCCGCTCCACGGCGTAACGCTCGAGATGGTTCTCGAACGACTCGTGGCGCACTACGGCTGGAAGTCGCTCGGCACGATTATCGACATCCGGTGCTTCAACAGCGACCCGAGCATCAAGTCGTCGCTCAAGTTTCTGCGCAAGACCCCATGGGCGCGGACGAAGGTGGAGGCGCTGTACCTGCAGCTGATCACGGCAAGGCGCCCGTGAGTCGGTATGTCCGTTGTCCGCTCGTTTTGTCGCCTGCCTGCCCTCGAGGAGCGCAAGCGACGAAGGGAGCGCAGTGAAGGGCCCGCACCATATGTCCTCACGTGCCGGGCACTCCCGAACGCGTCGCGGGATATGTAGGAATATGACGCCCCCTCGACGCAGTCTGCGCGCAGCCTCTTTGACGCTCGTGTCGCGCATCGCGCTTTATCTGACGCTTGGCTGGGGTACGCTCGGCGTGCTCGCCGCTGGGCTCTTCCCCGGTTCGCTCGCCGGGCTCTTCGCATTCGCCCTCTACACGACACTCCCGCTTGCGGCGTTCATTCGCTGGCGCGGCTGGCCGTTTTACCCTCGCGCGGCATTTCGGCTGTTTGTCGTCCGTCCCTTCTGGTATACGCAGATGCTATTGCCCTTCGTGGCCGGTGTCGGGCTGCTCGGCATACTGGCCGGTGTGCCCCTCGGACGCGCGATCATGTTCGGGCGACTCGGCGCGGGAATCGCCCTCTCCGTATTGGGGACGATGTTGATCGCGGGGTACCTCGGTACCAAGCGACTCGTCGTCCGGCGCGTTGACGTGGCCGTGCCGAATCTCGCCGCCGAGTTCGACGGACTCCGGATCGTGCAACTCTCCGACCTGCACGTGGGTCCGCACACGTCGCGCCGGTTCTTGAAGCGCGTCGTCGGCGCGACGACGGCGCTCGATCCCGATCTCATCGCCGTCACTGGTGATCTCATCGACGATCGATCCGAGGACGTTGCGTCGTATGCGCGCGCCCTTGGTTCGTTATCGGCACCGCTCGGCGTGTACATGATCCCCGGCAACCACGACGTCTATGCGGGCTGGGATGACGTCGAGCGTGCGCTGCGTGACGCGAAGCTCGGCACGGTGCTCGTGAACGACGTGCGCGTTCTTACTCGTGGCCATGCGTCGATCGCGCTCGTGGGAACCGGCGACCCTGCTGGTGGACAGCGCGGCATGTCGCGGGCGGCGCCGGACGTCGAACTCGCGATGTCGCGCGTTCCGCACGGAGCGACCGTGATCGCGTTCGCGCACAACCCTGCCCTCTGGCCATCGCTCGCGGCGCGCGGCGTCGCGCTCACCTTGAGCGGTCACACGCACTACGGCCAGTTCGCGCTGCCACGACTTGGATGGAGCCTCGCGTCGCCCTTCCTCCAGTACGCGATGGGTGCCCATACCGAGGACGATTCGACGCTGTACATCAGTCCCGGCACAGGGTACTGGGGCATTCCCTTTCGTCTCGGCGCGAATCCGGAGGTGACGCTGGTGACGCTTCGCGTCGGCGCGGCCGCTGTCGCGAAAGTGCATAAGCCGCGTACGGCTCGCTCGCTTGCGCTCGCTGGACAGGTGACGGCCCGCTCGCTCACGCTCGCTTGACGGAAACTGCGTGGTCTAGGTTTTCCATCCAGCGAGGTGCAACGCACCGAGCGAGCCGTCCAGCAAGCGAAGCGCAACGGGCCGTCAAGCGAGCGTCAGCGCGGGTACTGGACCAGTTTTCCCTGTGACAATCGCGCAAGAATCGAACAAGTTTGCTATTCTGAAGTAGGCAATCTTGCGAGGCAAATTTGAGACTCTATGCGTTCCAAGCTGATGAGATCACCGATCGCACGATTCGATATCTGATGGTAGATCTCGACGCCATTGTAGCTGCCCGCGAGGCACTGACGTTCGTGAATGCGACTGCGACATACGAACCATATTGGCAGGTATCGTTCTCAAACGTTCCGTTACGCTAACGAAGCCAGCGTTCGATCGAATTCTTCTCGCGTGGAAAGGAGAATAGATGGCAGAGAAGCCAGTGAAGCTCGCGAAATCGCCTTCCGTACGGCGAGCGATGGCAACGGGCCGGTCGGGTCATCTGCGGACAGTCGAAGAAATGCTCGGATTACTGGACCCAGATCGGCCGCTACACTCTATGTGACTGTTGACGTCCTTGAACAATCATTCCTTCGCATCGAAGCTACCTTGCGGCATTTCCCTCATTAGGGCTGCAACCTCTCGTTTTCCAATATCTCCCCTCGCAACGGCGATGGTCGCTTCGGCGAGGGACGTGACATTTTCCGGCAGCAAGAGATTGATGCCGTTTGCTCCGAGGAATACGAGAGCGGAACTATAGGCCGTGCGTTTGTTGGCATCTGTGAATGCATGAGCCTTGGCCACATGATACAGATAGACGGCGGCGAGATCGAAGAGATCTTACGTCGTCATTCGCATAGTGGAGTGACTGCTGAGGAGCATGCAGAGCTGACTCAAGATACGCCGGATGCGGAAAGCCAGGCGAACCTTGCATGCGTACGACGCCATCGTGGATGCCAACAATATCGTCAAAGATCAACCAGTAAGGATCGTCCAAGACTTATTTGCCAGCAAGCCAATCGAGCGCCGGACGATGCTCTTTCAACACCCGTTCAGTGATCTTGGCAACGGACTCGCGCTGCGAGATCTTCGCCGTCTCCGTACCCTTTGTCACCGTATTTTTGCGGTCGATCGTGCCGTCCTTTGGGGACGAGTTCCCCTGCAGATGCTTCTTCATGACGGTTTCCTGAGGCGTGAAGGGCTGTAGACCGGTGAATGTTGCACCGTATGGTAATCACTAACAAGTGCCCGTGGCCGTTCGGCTGACAAAACACGCTGTAGAAGGTACGCCTCGCAGCCCTCAGGAGTTCCATTTGCGCAAACGGCGCTGCGCATCTCTGCTCTCAGCAAGCTGCGGACAGAGCGGGCCTATCTCTTGGCTGTTACAATCAAAGGTGGCCCACTGCCTCAGCGAGCGGGCCGTCCAGCGAGCGCAAGCGAGCGAGCTATCTTGTACGCATGTCCCTCCCGCCCAATCTCGTCGCCGCACTCGCCGGCAATTACGAGCTACTCCAGGAGATTGGTCGGGGCGGAATGGGCATCGTCTACGCCGGACGCGACATCAGGCTGGACCGCCTCGTTGCCATCAAGGTTCTGCCCGACCTCGTCAGCAGCGACCTGGTTCGCGAACGCTTTCTCCGCGAAGCGCGAGCGGCTGCGCGGCTGTCGCACCCGTCGATCGTCCCGATCTATTCTGCCGACGATCGTAATGGTGTGACCTTCCTTGTGATGGCGTTCATCGACGGGACGACGCTGTCCGCCCGCCTGCGCGATGGCCAACGTCTCTCCGCCGCCGACGCGGTGCCCATCCTCCGCGACGTGGCCCTCGCGCTCGGCGCGGCGCACCAGCGCGGCGTCGTGCATCGGGACATCAAGCCCGAGAACATTCTCGTGGACCGCAACAGCGGTCGAGCGATGGTGACGGATTTCGGCATCGCGCGGCTCGCGGACGCGATGGGCTCCGGTGCGCTCACGAGAACGGGCCAGGTCCTGGGTACCGTGGGTTACATGAGCCCCGAGCAGGTCACCGGTGCAGACGTCGACGGACGCAGCGACCTGTACTCGCTCGGTGTCGTGGCGTTCGAGGCCCTCTCGGGCAAGTTGCCATTCGACGGACCCGCTCCCGTGGTGATCGTCGCGCACGCGACGAAACCCGCGCCACCACTCGCCTCTGTGGCGCCTCACGTGCCCGCGGAGCTGTGCGCTGTCGTCGACCGGTGTCTCGCCAAGGATCCTGCACGGCGGTACGAGAGCGGCGACGCACTCGCCGCGGCGCTCGAAGCCGCGGTCGGGCGGTCGGTCGCGGCGGCGCCCTCGCGCGTTGCGCTCGGCGGAGAGGAGCGCATCCTCACCGAACAGGAAGCAGATCGCGTCTGGCGTCGCGCCGCTGAGCTTCAGGCGGGGATCGACTCGGCTGGTCCGCCGCGTGCGCCCACGGCAGCCGCCACGATCATGCCCCGCACGGTGACGAATGGCTTCAAGCTCGAACACGTAAGACAGGCCGCGATCGAGGCAGGAATTTCGGCGGCCTACGTGACGCTCGCACTGGATGAGTTGCTGCGGAAAAACGTCTCACCGGCAGTCCAGGCGGCGCCAGCGCGGGTTGCGCGGCCATCGCCTTCAGACGCTGTCGCAGAGTTTCGAAACTTGAGCAGCAAGGCGTCGAAGTTAGGCGGCGCGCCGTTGTCGCTCATCTACGAAGTGGACGTCCCGGTTCAACTCGACGTGGACGACTTCGATCTCATTGCCCAGTCGATCCGCAAGGCCTTTGGCGAACCAGGCACCGCAAGCATTCTGGGCCGAACGCTCATGTGGAATACCACGGGATACAACAAGCTGCGAAATCTGCACGTGACCGTGAGCGCCTCGCGTGGTCGAACGCACATTCGCGCCGAGGAGCGACTCGGACAGCATGCGGGGGCGACCTTCGGCGGTATCGTTGGGGGGGCGGGGGTCGGATTCGGAATGGCCAGCCTCGGCGTGACGATGGGCGCGTTGCATCTTCCAGGCATCATCGGCGCCGGTATCACCGCTGGATTCATCTCGTCGGCGTATCTCCTCGCGCGGACCATGTTCACGCATTCGGTGCATGATCGCGCGCGCGGAATTGAAGCCTTGGTAAAGGGTCTCGGTGAGCAGGTGATCGACCTCGCGCAGCAGGACGCAGAACAGAAGGCGTTACGCTGAGCGCTTTGTCACCCCGAACTCGCTCGGGGTGACAAGCATCGACCGAACACATTTGACAGTTATAGACATATGACGCACGCTGCCGTCCTGATGACCGCCCCGCTTGCCCCACTCGTGATCGAGGAGTTCGCCACCCCGGAGCTCGAGCCGGGCGCGGCATTGTTGCGAACACTCTACTCTGAGGTGTGCGGCACGGACGTCCATCTCCATCACGGCAAGCTGG
Organism: Gemmatimonadota bacterium; assembly: GCA_040389905.1. Lineage (GTDB taxonomy): Bacteria > Gemmatimonadota > Gemmatimonadetes > Gemmatimonadales > Gemmatimonadaceae > AG11. The sequence goes on from JAZJZK010000025.1 coordinate 78,391, forward strand.
CCGTGCCCTTCCCCATCATTCCCGGCCACGTGTCCGTCGGAATCGTCGAGGCCACCGGCAGCGCACTGCGCGACATCAATGGCGACGCGATCAAGGAGGGCGATACCGTCACCTTTCTCGATGTTCACGAGACGTGCAACAACTGCTACCAGTGCCTGGTCGCTCGGCAGCCGACGCGCTGCCCGTCGCGGAAGGTGTACGGCATCTCGTACAGCGCTCGCGAGGGACTCCTTGGCGGCTGGAGCGAAGCGATCTGGATGAAGCCCGGGGTGAAGCTGATCAAGCTGCCGGCCTCACTCACTCCGGAGACGTTCATCGGTGGCGGCTGCGGCCTGGTTACCGCGCTCCATGCGGTGGACATGGCCGGCATTCGGCTGGGAGAGTCGGTCGCCGTACTGGGCGTCGGTCCTGTTGGACAATCGATCGTCGCGTTCTCCTCGCTGTCCGGCGCGAGTGAGGTCATCGCGATCGGTGCGCCGGATGATCGTCTCGCGTTCGCGCGACGGATGGGCGCGACGGCGTCGCTGTCGCTCGACGTCCCCGCCGCCGCCCGACTCGATGCCGTGCGCGCAGCAACCGGCGGACGCGGCGTCGACGTCGTCATCGAAGCGAGCGGCGCATCGGATGCAATACCGCAGGGCCTCGACATGGTGCGCGACGGCGGCCGGATGATCGTGTGCGGACACTACACCGACAACGGCGCGGTCGAGATTCATCCGCACTGGCAGATCAACCGAAAGCACGTCGAGCTCAAGGGGTGCTGGGGATCACGCTACGACCACTTTCACCGGGCGGTCGCGCTCACGGCTCAGTTCGGTGACGTGAAGCCTTGGCGCGAGATGGTGAGCGGGCGCTACGACCTCGAGCACGCCTCGGATGCGCTCGCCGCAGTCGAATCGCGGAGCGCGATCAAGGCCCTCATCACGCCGAATCCGTCGCTGCTTTCGTAACCCGCTGAGCGGGCTGAACGCCACGGCACGCAATCCGCATAGTACCGGAGTAGCCGCCTCCGGAGCTTGTGTATGTCAGAGACCACGCTTGACCTGTCGTCCCTTGAAAGTGATTACGAATTCGTTGGCGAACTGAGCGGTCGGGGAAGTGCCCGGACGTTCATCGCTACGCGCAAGGACAACGGTTCGAAGCGCCGCGAAGATGATACGCGCGTGCTCGTTTCCGTCATCAGCACACCCAACGGCGACGAGGGAAACGCACTCTCGCACCTCGCGGCTGACACGCAACTCCTTGCGGGGCTGAAGCATCGGCGTCTCATCCCGGTCATCGAAGGCCGATGGATTGGCAAGGACGCTTATGCGATCGTCACGCAACGGACGACAGACCCATCCCTCGCCGAGCGGCTCGCGGGGGGCGAGACGTTCACGACCCCGCGCGCCGCAGCGATTCTCCGCGAGATCAACGGACTTATCGAGTGGGCACGTGAGCACAACGTGGTGCACCGCGGTGTTCGGCCACACGACATCTTCCTCGAGCCGAAGACCGACCGCGTCCATGTCTCGTTCTGTGCGGCGCCCATCTCGCGCATCCAGCGCTCCGACCCGGGCGAGGATGCGCGCACCATCGCCCGGCTGGCGATGGTGATGCTGACGGGCAAGGTGGACCCCCAGAACGACGCCCGGTCAATCAACGATATTCGCCCGGAATTGCCTGCTCGGTTGGGTGAGGCAACAGCCACGCTTCTGGACCCGCACAGCACCGCAACGCCCGAAGACGTCGCGACGTACATCGCGCTCATCGGCATGGCGGATCCGCTCTTCGCCGGAGAGGCCGAGGCCGATCGCATCCGGAAGGAAGTGTACGAGGAACAGCGCGTCGAACGAGAGAAGCTTGCGGCGGAGCGCGCGGAATTCGAGCGGATGATGGCAGCGGAAAAGGCGGCGTTCGAGCAGCGCGTACGTGAAGAGCTCGCCGCCTTCGAGGCCTCGATGACCGCGGAGCGCGCGCGGCTCGAGCAGATCATGACCGCCGACCGCGAACTGTTCGCAGCGGAACGCGCGGAGCTTCAGCGCGCTGTGGCCCAGGAACGTGTGGACCTCGTAACACGCCGCGCACAGCTCGAGCATGAGGCGGCCGAGCAGCGCGCTGCCGTGGAAGCGGCTGCGGCAAGCGACCGCCAGCAACTTGAAATCCTTCGCACAGAGCTGATGGCTCGTGGCGAACAGGAAATCGAGCGGAAGCGAAATGCAGCGCTGGAAGAGATCACGGACGACGATTCGGTTCTCGAGTCCGAGGACCTCACTCCATCGGTTTTCATTCCCCTCGTTGCGTCGCCATTCCAGGAGCTCGACTTCGACAACGACGCGCCGTTGCTGCGCGAAGCGTCCATTCCCGATGTTCCGTCGCTCGAGGCGTCAACACCGATTGACGTCGGCAGTGAGACGGGGAAGGAAGCCGAGACGTCCGTTCCTGCGTGGAAGCGGTGGCTCATGCCGGCCAGCGTCACTGGGGGCCTCGCGATTCTCATCGCGGCAGGCGTCCTGATGTCGCGGAGAGAAACGGTGGCCGCACCGCCGGTGAAACAGGTGGCTGTCGTTTCCACGGCACCGGTATCCGTCGCCGCACCAACCTCCGTGGTACCACTTCCCCCGCCCGCTGGAACGACGGACTCGGCGGCCGGTCAGGTCGCGCTGGACTCGGTGAAGGGGGCCGACATTCCGAAGCCGGTCCGGAAACGGAAGGCAGTCGTGCGGCGCGACACGATCTTCGACAGCGTCCCTCGCTTCAGAACGGATTCCGTCAAGCCGGACACGGTAAGGCCTGATACGATCAAGCCGCTTCTGGGGACGAGGAGCTAGGATTCAAAGAGAGCGGGGCGCGCCGAGTTTCGGCGCGCCCCGTTTTTCCTGGCACCGAGCACCCGTCCCTAGCGACCCGTCAACTCTCGTAGGGTCAGGCTGATCGATCCAATGACCGGGACGCTCGACTTGAGCTTGACGAGTGTTCGCGCCGAATCCGCCGTGAAGTACACTTCCGCCTTGCCACCCTGCCCGAACAGACCGCCGGCGTTGGTGATCGTCGGCTGTACGACGATCGTCTCGAACGTGCCGGCCGGCACACGTATGGTTTCCTTGCGAAGGACCCGGATGATGACGTCCCGTCCCGCCTTGAAGTAGCGCGGAATCGTATCGACGTCGCCGACGTTCAACGGCAGCGTGCGCACATAGTAGAGAAACGAGACGTCGTCGAGCGGTGCATCCGTGGCGAGTGAGTCGACCTTGCCGGAGTTCGTCTCCAGATACGTGCCTTTCTCCGGCGCGATTTCGTAGTTCTTTTCGCGGGAGTGCGCGAGTTCCCGCTGCTTCTGCGAGAAGCGGCGCGACACATAACGGGTGCCGTCGAACCAGGAGTCGAACTGGTCGTTCACCTTCGCGAACAGGAACCCCGCGGACAGCGTCAGGGACGCATGGACGGTGGAGTGGCCACCGACGAGCTCGCGGCCAACGACTGCCATCGACCCAGTGCCGACACCTCGGCCCTTGAGCTCGACGTCGTATGTGGCGCGCTCGCCTACGGTCAACGCGTAACCAGACGGCCGTGCCGCAACTTCGCTGAGCGGAGCGGCAGAGGGCACGAGGTCACGCGAAGCGTAGGACTGCGCACCAAGGGAAGCAGACCCCGCGAATATGAAAAGCACTGCAGCGCTCGCATGGAGCACTCGTGCAAACGGATGGCGTGCCGAAATGATTTTCATTGCAGTGTTACTACGTGGAACGGCGACTTCCGGATTCTCCCGGTTTACAAACTAGACCAAGTCGTCTACTTTAAGTGAAACTAGACCGTTTGGTCTGATTGTCAAGCAGAATACGACGTACCGCTGTCCGGTTCCCACACTCCTCATGACACGCACAACCCCACATACCCGCTTGACGGTCACTCGAGCCGAACATCTCGACATCGACGGGCGACGGCCCAGCCAAGAGCGCGGCACACGTCGGGTCGAGTTGATTCTCGACGCGGCGGCCGCGCTGATCGGGGAAGTTGGTGTCGAGGGACTGACGGTTCAGCTTCTGGCGGAACGAGCTGAGACGTCAAAGGGCTCACTCTATCATTTCTTTCCGGATGTCGCTGCGGTGCTTCGCGCGCTCGGCGAGAGACACTTTCGTGCCATCAGCGCAACAGTTGTCGACATCACCAACGATCCTTCACTCGACTGGCCCCGGATGCCGGCGCGAAACGTCGTCGCGGCACTGCTCGCCCCATTGGACTACCTGGAGCGCAACTGCGACCTCCTCGCGCTCGTCCGTGCGCCCGGTGTGCTGCCGCGGTCCTCGCGCTCGATGCAGCCGATGCTGGACCTCGTGGACTTCGTCCTCGCGGCACGATTCCCAAGCATGGCCCCGGAGCGCCGAGCCACCCGTTCGGCAATGCTTGTGGCGATGATCGACGGGGTGGTTGGAACGGCGGCACGTGGTTGCTCACGCAACGGACGGGAAATGCGGCAGGAGCTCGAGGAGCTACTTGCGAGCTACCTGATCAGTCTGAGCACAACGGTGAGCTACTAGACGCTCTTGGCTCTTGGCTCTGGTTCTCGCTTGAGCACTGGCTCAAGCTCTGAGTTGCTCATTGCTCAAGGCTCACACGCACGCTCGTGCTCCCGCTGATAGCTCAAAAGCGCATGGTCATTTCATTCGCGCCGCCAATCTCCTCAAGAACTCCGGCATCCCGTGCAGGTGGTCGATGTGATCCGGCGCCGTGTTTCCCGCGAAACCGAGAATCTCGACCCCCGCGCGATGCGCCTCGCTCAGCTGTTGCATCCCTCCCGGCCCCCACTTGAGCACGGGAATCCGACGAAGCCCCAGCGCGCTCACGAGATAGTCCGTCGTCTCCGTCGTGCTCGCGAATGTGCCGGGAAAGATTTCTGAATGGGTTACCAGTAGTCGCTTCTCGCCACGCAAGGCCGCGCGCCCAAAGCGCACCAATGCCTCGAGATGCTTCTCGTCCAGCTGCCCGCCCTTCTCCACGACCGTCCCTTCCGGGACGTAGCTCGTGTGCAGCCCGTCGAGCAACAGGACAGCGTTCACCTGCGCGAAGTGCGCCGAGTCACGAAGGATCGCGCGGATCGCGCCGTGCCCTGCGCTGAATCCGACGAGCGTCGTCGTGCGAAGGACCGCAGGCGCGCCGAGCGCCGCGGACACCTCTCGCCGAACGTTCGAGAGCAATGAGTCGAACACCGGCGGATCGCTGAACGCCCGGTCGTACGCTCCCGAACCGGCTCCGACATTCACGACGGCCAACACGTAATCCTTACCGAGCGCCGCCACGGCCTTTTCCGCGACGAACGCCGCGCCATGAAAGTGGACGACGAGCTGCACACCGCGGCCGGCCCTCACGCCTTTGGGCACGAACAGCGCGATTGGCTTGCCGAGCGGCCCATCGACCGTGCGCCGAATTCCGGGCACCTCCGTCGCCGTCAGGCGCACATGCGCACGCGTGCGCTCGACCATTGGTGACGGATTCTGAGTCGCGAGAGGAAGCGGAGTCTGCGCCTGCGTCACGGAAGCAAGGCCAAGCATGACGCTTGCAATTGTGACCGCGTATCGCGCTCGCATCACCTTCGAGGTCCCCGCATGATTCTCACCGTCGGCATCGTCCTGCTCGTCCTCTGGCTGTTCGCCTTCATGATCTTCCGAAAGGTGCTCGGCGCAGTCGTGCATCTCCTGCTCATCATCGCCATCTGCGCCATCATCTGGCACTTTGTCGGACCCATGCTACGATAGCGCAAACAGCTCGTTCGCTTCGGAATTGGGAATCGCACCACTCAATGAATCGTACGTGCCCGCTGCGAACAGCTCCGTAGCGGCTCGACGGACCTGCGCCATCGCCGAGCGCGCGAGCGCCCCGCCGACACTCACGCGAGCTACCCCGAGCGCGCCGAGTTCCTGAATCGACGGTGCGCCGGGCCCGGCAAGGATGTTGATCGGTGCGTCGATGCTGTTCACGAGACGGCTGATCGTTGGCGCGTGGACGACCCCGGGGATGAAAATCCCGTTTGCGCCGGCGTCGAGGTAAGCTCTCGCACGACGTACCGTTTCGTCGAACCGGTCGTCAGCCTCGCCGATGTGAAAGAGGTACGCATCGGTGCGGAGGTTGATGAAGAGCGCGACACCTTCCGCTGCAGCAGCAGTGCGTGCCGCGTCGATTCGCCGTGCTTGCGCCGCAATCTCGATGAGCGCCGTTGCGTCCGCGGGGTCGGTGTCTTCGAGATTGATCCCCACGGCTCCGGCTCCGATGGTGGCTCGCACCGTCTCGGCAACGTCATCGGGCGAGCCACTCCCATAGCCGCCTTCGATATCCGCGGTCACGGGAACGCTGACGGCCGAAACGATTCGCCGAACCACGTCGATCATCTCACCACGCATCACGCCATGCCCGTCAGGCCGTCCCAGTGACCAGGAGACGCCGGAACTCGTGGTGGCAATCGCGCGCGCGCCCGCCAGCTCGACGATACGCGCGCTGGCCGCGTCCCAGGCATTGGGTAACACGAGGACGTTTGGTGCTCCGCGCGAGTGGAGACGCTGGAAGTGTTCGGCCTTGTCGGTCTGGATCATCGTGGTGGCCTTAGAGTAGGTCTCGCGGCAAGCTGGTAACCGTTGCTAACCGCAGAGGGCGCAAAGGAGCAGAGGTACGCGGAGGAAAACGGAACTGCAGCTCCGCTAGGTTGTCGCCCTGAGTGAAACGAAGGGCCTGCACCTTCAAATGCGGTTCCTCTGCGTTCCTCTGCTCGTCTGCGCCCTCTGCGGTTCAAATGCGATGGAATCAGATTCCGCATTGATCCGTAGACTGCCGAGCGACAGACTAAACCTTCGCCGATCGCAACCGAATTAACCCCTCCTGCGCCACCGACGCCACCAGTTCCCCCGACTGCGTGTGGATGGTCCCGCGGACGAAACCACGTGCGCCCGCGGTGACCGGACTATCTGTCGAGTACAGGAGCCATTCGTCCGCGCGGAATGGTCGATGCATCCAGACCGAATGGTCGAGCGACGCGAGCTGAAGGCCGCTCGACCGATAGGCGATGCCGTGAGGCTGAAGCGCGGTCACGAGGAGGCCGTAGTCCGATGCATATGCGAGAATTGCCTGATGAATCCACGGATCATCCGGCAAGCGGCCAACCGCGCGAAACCATGCTCGGCGAAATGGGTCGCGTTTCTCCGCGCGAAGCGGGTCGATGACGTCGATCGGCCGCACGTCAATCGGTCGCTCCTGCGTGAGGACGGAGCGGAGTTGAGGCGGGATGCGGTCGGCCATCGCCCGGATGTATTCCAATTCTGGAATGAGCGTCTCCGGGGCAGGGACATCCTCGATGTCCGTTTGATGCGCGGGCCCGTCTTCGCTGATGTGGAACGACGCCGACAGATTGAAGATCGCGTGACCGTGCTGGATGGCCGTCACACGCCGAGTGGTGAAGCTCGATCCGTCGCGCAGCCGATCGACGAAGTACACGATCGGCGCGGCGAGGTCGCCCGGAAGGATGAAATAGCCGTGCGCCGAATGCGCTTCGCGCGCATCGTCCACGGTTCTCCTCGCGGCGACGAGCGCCTGCGCGAACACCTGACCACCGTACACCCGGCCGGTTCCGAGATCACGGTTCTGTCCGCGATAGATGTTGACTTCGAGGGGCTCGAGATCGAGCAGCGTCAGGAGTGTGTCGAGAGAGTCGGACATGCCTGTGACGCTAAGACCCCGCTCGCCGAGCCGCTACCCTTCCGCGTGGCGCACCAGCGCGAATCTCGACATCTTCCTTGCCACGATGACCGCGCCGATCCCTCCCGATGAATCGCGCCGCCTCCTGCAGCATTTTCTCGCGGCGCTCGCATACCGTACACAGAAGGCACTCCGCGGCGCCCCGCCCGGCTTCGCCGATTTTCGCGCAGGTACCAACCTACGCACCCCGCATGAGCTCGTGATGCACATGACGAGTGTGATCGGTTACGCCCGAACGTTCCTCCATGGCGGCATCTTCCGGCCGGAAGGCTTGCCCACCTTCGACGAAGAGATCGAGCGCTTTCACACGATGTTGTCGGCGCTCAGCGCCGATTTCGGAAACAAGCGGCTGCTCGCCGGAATCACGGATGAGCAATTCCTTCAGGGGCCGCTGTCCGACGCCATGACGCACGCCGGACAGCTCGCAATGCTGCGACGACTTCACGGCGACCCTGTGCCATCGGAGAACTTCATTTTCGCGGCGATCGCCCCTGAAAACGTAAGCAGCGACCAGCCCGAACCCGCTCGCCCGGACCTCGATTGGTCAAAGGATCGCCCGCCCCGCAGAGTCCGCCCTGACACTTAAGCACGACGCGCCACTACCTTTCGTGTGGTTTGTACGGTCTCGTACAAATAAATCCGAGTCGGGCGACAATGGCCAAACGGGTGCAGGACACGTTGTTCGCCGGCGCGGGGGAGATGCGCAACGCCTGTCGCGCCCTCGATTGGGCGCAGACGCCACTGGGCGATAGCGCCTCATGGCCGCAGAGTCTGCGGACCGTCGCCCAACTGACACTCGCCAACCCCACGCCTCAAGTCGTCCTCTGGGGGAGTGAATTGGCACAGATCTACAACGACGGCTACAGGACGATCATGGGGACCAAGCATCCCTGTGGACTTGGGCAGCCGACCCGAGAGTGCTGGCCCGAAGTCTGGCATCTCAACCAGCCCATCTACGAACAGGTGCTTCGCGGTGAAACGCTCTGGTTCGAGGATGCGTTGTTCCCGATCACCCGCACGGGCACGACAACGAATGCGTGGTTCAGCCTTTCGTATGTGCCGATCATCGACGAGTCCGCGGGAGTCGCCGGCATCCTGGTGGCCGTCAGCGAGACGACGGACGGTATCCTCGCTGCACAGGAGCGTGAGCGGCTGCGGGCAGCGCTCGAGGTCGAGCGTCTCCGCCTGAAGGAAACGTTTCGCCAGGCCCCGAGCTTCATGGCGACCTTTCGCGGCCCGCTTCTGCTCTGTGATTTCGTGAACGAGGCGTACGTCGAGCTGGTGGGCTCGCGCGAACTGCTCGGCAGGAGTCTCGGCGATGCATTGCCAGAACTGCGCGTTCAGCCCTTCGCGAGCGCCTTACACGGAGTCTGGGACAGCGGTGAGGTGTGGGTCGCGCGGCAGACGCCGCTGCACCTGGACCGACTCGGCGACGGCATCGCGGTGACACGCTACGTGGACATCATCGTGCTTCCGCTGAACGAAGCGGACGGGAGTCGGACCGGTGTCGTTGCGCACGGCTCGGATGTCACGGAACGAGTGCTGGCCCAGCAGTCCGTTGAACATCTTCTCGTGGAGAGCGAATCCGCACGTCTCGAAGCGGTAGTTGCGCGCGGCGAAGCAGAGAACGCGCGCGCGGATGCGGAACGTGCGCGCGCGGCGGCCGAATCCGCCAGTCGCGCGAAGGGCGAATTTCTGGCGATCATGTCGCATGAGCTCCGAACGCCGCTCAATGCCATCGGGGGATATACGGAGTTGCTCGAAATGGGCATCCGCGGCCCAGTCAACACCACGCAACGTGATGACCTCCGCCGAATCCAGGCGAGCCAGCAGCATCTGTTGGGTCTGATCAACGAAGTGCTGGATTTCGCCAAGCTGGAGACAGAGACCGTCGAATACTACGAGTCAGACGTCGTCGTGAACGAGGCGTTGCTCGCGGCGGAAACGCTCGTGTCCCCTCAAGTGCGGGCCAAGGGATTGACGCTGACGATCGATGCCTGTCCGCCCGGGCTCATGATCCGGGCGGACGCGGAAAAATTGCGGCGCCTGCTCGTCAACCTGCTCTCGAATGCGATCAAGTTCACCGAGCGCAGTGGGCATATCGATATCTCGTGCACCGCCGATGGATCGAACATCCAGTTCGCTGTCAGCGATACCGGAATAGGCATCGACGCCACGCAGATGGAACGCATCTTCGAGCCCTTCGTTCAGGTTCGCGCCGACTACACCCGCACACAGGAAGGAACCGGACTCGGTCTCGCGATCAGCCGCAAGCTCGCTCGCGGGATGGGGGGCGAGCTCGAAGTCGCGAGCACCATCGGCGAAGGGGCAACGTTCACGTTGACATTGCCCATGTCGCCGTCGTCGATGTGACCCGCGTCAGCGTCTGAAGGTTGTGCGGGTATGTCGAACAGAATCGTATTTGTGCTACTCGTCGTGGTTGGCTGCTCGAGTGTCGTCGCGCCAGAGGACCAGCAAAACGACACCACCGAAACCGTCACCGTTGACGGTTCGCTCCGACTCACGGTCTCCGATGCGTCGTCACCGGCTGGCGTCCTGTTCGCCAAGCCGACGGCCACGGTCACCGCCGGAACTGCCCGCGTCACCGCGACGCGCTACGGCAGCCAATGCCAGTATGCCGTGACGGGACGCGCAGACGTGTCAGCCACAGCGATCTCCTTGCGCGTCGCATATTCCGCACGCCTCACCAGTTGCGTCGCCGAAGTACGCAAGCTCACGTACGTGGCGGAGATCAGCGGGCTGGCGAGGCACTCGTACGACCTGACGGTGATTCACGAAGAGAACAACCAGAAGGACACGCTCCTCACGCAGCGCGTGGACGTTCCTTAACCACCGTTACGCACTGCGTCTGCAGGAGTCGCTTCTCCGCCGGACGAACCACCTTGAGATACACCGTGAGCGCACTGAGCGCGCACACCGACATCGTGCCCGTCATGGCGACCGCGGAGTGCCCGTCGAACAGCATCGCGGCAATTCCGCTCGAGAGCGCGCCCACGACCATCTGCAACCCGGTGAGGACCGCGCTCGCCACGCCGGCGATTTCCGGCATCGGCTCCAACGCACCTTGCGCGGAATTGGCACGAACGATCGCATGGCCGACGTGGCTCACGACAATGAGGCCAATGAGCAACGCCGGATTGAGAACGCCCGTCGTTGCCAGCACGAGTAACAGGACGGCGATACTCGCGATCGTCATCAGCCCGAGACGAATGAGCTTCGCATGCGAAACGCCACTCCGGTTCAGGCGCGCATTCGTGAACGACCCGATGACGAGCCCGATCGACGTCGAGGCGAATAGGGCGCCGTACGTGCGCGGCGACACACCCATTACGCCGATGAGAATCAACGACGACCCCGACACGTACGCGAACAAGCAGCCGAAGCATAGGGCGACAACGCTCGCGTACCCCATGCTGACCGGGTGACGCACCACCCGGACATAACTGCGGAGCGTGCCTCCCACGGTGAGCGTCCCGCGTGATTCGTGCGGCACCGACTCGCGAATGTAGAGCGCCACGAGCGCAAGCAAAACGACACCGCCACCCGCCAGCGCACCATAGATGGCGCGCCATCCGCCCAGCGAGGCGATCCAGACGCCGAGCGTCGGCGCGATGATCGGCGCAACGCCTGCCGCGAGGTTCACATACGATTGGCGAACGCGCGCTTCCGCTCCGCTGAAGTGATCGCGCACCGTTGCAATCACCAGCACCTGCACGGTACCCGCGCCAACCCCCATGGCGAAGCGCCAGAGCAACAGCGCCGGCAATGATGCGGCATAGGCACCGAGCGCTCCGAACACCGCAAACGTCGCACAGCCGACAAGCAGGAGCGGACGTCTCCCGTACCGATCGGACACCGGGCCCATGATGAGCGGGCCCACGGCAAAGCCGGCCATGAACAGGCTCATCGTGAGCGCGACGGTCGCAGGTGCAACTCCCAGCGACGCGGCCGTCGCGGACAATACCGGCAAGCCCATGTCGGTGGCGAAGGATGCCAACGTGACGAGCGCGCCGAGGAGGAGCGTGAATGCGAACGAATGCGGGCGTGATGTCATTCTGGAGGAGGAAACTATGCCGGCGCTATTATCGCGTCCAAGACTTTAATTTGCATTATTAAGTCGTATTTCTTATTACTCCAGAATGGAGCTCCGTCACCTCAGGTACTTCGTCGCGGTCGCCGAGGAGCTGCATTTCGGACGCGGCGCGGCGCGTCTCAACGTGGCGCAACCTGCGCTCAGCCAGCAGATCAAGCACCTCGAGCAAGAACTCGGCGTTCAGTTACTGGCGCGCACGAAACGGCGCGTCGCGCTTACCGAGCCCGGGAGACTCTTCCTTCACGAGGCGAGACGCACCTTGGCGTACGCAGCCACGGCGGCGGATGTCGCGAGGCGGGCAGCCGCCGGACAGGTCGGTCGCCTGAGAATCGGGTACGTCGATTCCGCGCTGTGGGGAGTGCTGCCGAGCGTGTTGGCCGCGTATCGCGAGCGCTTTCCCGACGTCAAGCTACATCTCCTCGAACGACTGCCGACGCAGCAGATCAATGCGCTCGAGGCCGGCGATCTCGACCTTGGCATCGCACCGTCGCACGCGGCACCGGAATCCTTTCGCACCGAGCTTCTCTCGGAGGAAGGCGTCGCCATCGCGCTACCGGCGTCCCACCGTCTCGCGTCGCAAAAGCGCGTCGCGGTCGCAGATCTGGCCGAGGATTCCTGGGTACTCGTGCCGCCGCGCATTCCCAGCCGCCTGCGCGATCTGGCGATCAGTGCGTGCGCAGCGGCGGGGTTCGCGCCGCGCATCGCCCAGGAGGCGCGTCAGCTCGATGCGCTCGTCGCGCTTGTGAGCGCCGGACTTGGCGTCACCTTCGTACCGAGCACCGCCGAGCATGTCCCGCGCGCGGGCGTGGTGTTTCGACCACTGAGTGGGTTGGATCTGCGCTTCAGGCTCGTCGCACTCTGGCGCGCGGAGCATGCGCCACCCGCCCTTGAGTCGTTCATGCAAGTACTGAGGGATACTCGATAGGCTTTAGCAGCAAAGCCTTAACCATTCACTTGCTTTTCGTCTTTCAGCGCCTCCCCTCCAGCGCCGCCACGAGCATCGGCAGATCCTCCGCCCGCCGCGCCGTGAATCGAATCACATTGCCGTCCTCGACCACGAAGTAGTGCGGCGTTCCCGACTGCCGCATCCGGCGCGACGCCTCGGCGCGGTCGTCGAAGCCGACCGTCCCCTTGAAGCCGAGTGACGCCAGGCTGGCGACCATTTCCGCAGTTGGCGTCTCCTGCACGAGTGCGACGACCGGGACATTGCGCAACGCGAACTTTTCGGCCACGGCATTGAGTGACGCGAGGTCTGCGCGTGACGGGGCACAGTCGCGTGAAACGAATGCGACGATCGAAATGCGCTTACCGATGACATCCGAGAACGTGCGCCGCGCGCCCGACACGTCGGCGATCGAACCATTCGCGTCGAAGGGCCGGCGGATAGCCGACTTCATCGTCTGATCCGCGAGAGTGGCGCGGCCATCTGCAACTGCTTCCTCCCACTTTGCGCTCTGCGCCGCGGCACCGAGCTTCGCGCGCACCGTGTCGGCGCGGAGCGCAGTCGTTCGACGATCCGCGACCACCCATGCGTAGGCAAGCAGGGCCGCCGTGGTGTCGCCGCCAGCAAGTTCCGCGTCTCCGAGTGCACGTAACGTTCGAGCATCCCAGCCGAGCGCCGCGGCGCGCCGCAGCGTATCACGCGCGGCGGCAACGCGTCCGTCATCGAGCAGTGCCTTGCCAAGTGCACCGAGCTGCCACTGGCCTACGGGACGCCCGCTCGGATTGCGCAACGCAGAACGCCAATCGGTCGCAGGAATCGGTGGCAGCTTGCGGAGTGACTGGCGGAGCATCTCGGCGCCTCGGGCACGAAATGCCGGAAGCGTGGCATACTCGTAGGACACCGTGCCTTCGTAGCCGCCACCAAAGCTCGCGAGACGATCACCCCATCGCGCTATGGTTGCGCTGTCGTTCGTCGACACCGCGAGGTCGAACGCTTCAGCCAGTAGTTGAATACCCTGCCCTCCCGTTTCCTCCCAGATGTGTTCGAATTCGCGCAGGCGGTCCGCCTTGGGCATGCGCTTTTCACTCGCGGCGAAGACGCGTTGCTGAATCGTACCTCCGTCACGCGGATACTCACGCATCATGCGCTGCCGCCAGTACGTCACCATCGCCGTGTCCCGCACGTCGGACGCGACCATGGCGAACTCCCACATCGTCGTTGCGTCGAGCGGCGCGTTGGCGAACTTGCGATGCAGCGCTTCGATCCGTGGCCGATTGAGGCGAACAATGCTGTCCGTCTTTGCGGCTCCGACCAATTCCCGCGCATCGTACATCGCGTAGCGGTGCCCCGTGGGATTGTCCGGATAGTACTCGAGCATGGCACTCGCGGCCGCGGCGGCGCGCTCCCAGTTGTCACGGCCATTGAGAATGCGCTGGATCCAGAGTCCATCGAAGAGCGGACGCGATGCCGAGTCCTTCACCGCTGCTTCCCAGCCACGCGCGTCGTTGTCGTCGACGTGCTTTCCGTCGACGGACGTCACGGTGTACTGTGCGAACACGGTGCCTTCGGGCAGCGTGACGTCTCCGGAAAACTCACCGTTTCCATTGCGCGTCAACGTGAATTCGCGCTCCACCGGCGGATACGGCTTCCGCGCAACGTACGTCGCCACCTTGAGCAACACGCGGTCGGAGCCTCCGAGCGCGCTCGCCGACGCGTACCGTACCGCGATGACTGGCGCGGGCGACGGAACCTTCTGCGTGAGGCTCAGCGTTCCCGCCGTCGGTCCCGCTTCGAGACCACGGCTCGGTGTGAGAACGATGAGACCAATGATCGTCGCCGCCACGAGTGTCACGGCGATGTGTTGCAGCCGCCGCGGCGAAGGGCGCGCGCTTTCGGTAGCGACCGGGATGATGCCCGTGCGACCGCTCCGCGCACGACCGAGCACACGCTCGCGAAGATCGGGCGACATCGGCGGTATGTGCACGTCCAGCGCCGCAGCGCGAAGCGCGCGCATGTCGCGAAGGCGATCCTGGCAACGAAGGCAGTTCTGGAGGTGGCGAGATACCGTCGCGCGGTCGATCTCACTCGCATCGCCGCTCGCGAACGACTCGATGGCGTCGAAACGCGGATGCAGGAACGTTCCAATCTCGATTCTCATAGCGATCCTCGTAGCGTGTGCTGCAAGCGGTGAACGGCGCGATGTAGTCGCACCTTGGACGCGCTCACACTGATCTGGAGCGCGCTCGCGATCTCTTCGTGGGAATAGCCTTCGACCATTCGGAGGGTGACGACGGCGCGCAGCGTATCGGGCAATGCGCCAAACGCGGTGTCGAGTGTCATGCGGAGCGCGACGTCGTCATTGCGCGACACCTCTTCTACCTCTGCTCCTGTTCGTTGCGCTCGGCGCCGATCGGCGCGGAGTCGCATCAGTGCGGTGCGTGCGGTCACGCGGCTCAGCCATGACCCGAATGTTCCTGATTCCTGGTAGTGCGTGAGCGCGTTTTGGAGTCCGCCGAAGACATCCTGGACGGCATCTTCCGCATCTTCCCGGGTACCCAGCAGCCGATACGCAAGACGATACACCGACTCACCATGCCGGTCAAAGAGCGCGCCGAGTGCAGCGCTGTCGCCATGGCGTACGCGCTGTACGAGCGTCTCTTCGGAGTGATCGTGCTGCATCGGAAGCGGCATGGGCGGTCTGTTGGTGGTCAGCAATAGAATGCCGTGCAGGCCGGTTTGGTTACATTTCGGTCGGACGACGCCAATGGAGCGACCATGAGCACAGACGAGCGGACAACGGAAGTCGCGGTACTCGCGGGCGGGTGTTTCTGGGGCGTGGAGGAAATCCTTCGCGCGGTTCCCGGTGTTCTCGACACCGATGTCGGCTATACGGGCGGGTGGCTCGAGAACCCCACGTATCACGACACCCACGACAGCAAATCGGGACATGCCGAGGCGATCCGGGTGACGTTCGATCCGTCGATTGTGCGCTATGAGACGTTGCTCGAGGACTGGTTCTTCAAGCTGCACGATCCCACCACGCTCAACCGTCAAGGGAACGACGTGGGCACGCAGTACCGCTCAGCAATTTTTCCGCAGTCGGACGAGCAGCGCGCTACGGCGGAAGCCGTCAAGGCGCGCGTGGATGCGTCAGGCAAGTGGAAGCGGCCGATCATGACGTCGATCGAGCCAGCAGGCGTGTGGTACAGCGCCGAGAAGTATCACCAGGATTATCTAAGGAAGAACCCTGGTGGGTACACCTGCCACTTCATGCGGGAGTGAAACAGCAGAGTGCACTCACGGCGACGTTGCCACCTTCCGCTCCACCGGCAACCCCGCGCTCAGCAGATTGACGAAGATCCGCATCGCGCCCGGCACCGCGTTCGCGATCTGTTGCGTCAACGTCAACGACGTGTAGATCACGCGACCCTTGCCAACCGTGGCCACGAGAATGCTGTTCCGATTCTCCTTCTGATCCGGATCGTGTGACTCCACGAGTTGCGCGTAGCGCGGATCGGCAACCGACGGCACCGTTGTCGCCCGAGGGCCGACCCAGCTCGACCAATCCGGCCCCGCAATGACGTTGGGCCAAGCCAGGAGGCGAGCACGTGCGTCGAGCGGTACAACCTGCGCGTCCTCACGCACGACTTGCTCGACGAACGGCTGCGCAAAGCTCACCGGAAATGGAAGTACACCAGGCTGCGTGACCGCGTCCGGATTGCCCATCACCACCAGCGTTCCCCCTTTCCGGACGAATTCGTTCAGTCGCGACATCTGGGTGTAAAGCGCGCGGTCTGCGCGGAACGCATCGGGGCCGATGGCCACCGTGCTCAATCCATCGAGATCGAAGCGGATGAGTCCCTCCGTGTTGAGTGCGTAGACCGGTACGCCGAGTTGCTTGAGCGCGAGGTCGCCGTCGTCACCCGCACCGCGGATGTAGGCGACGCTCAGCCGGCTCGGAATATCGATATCGACCGCCTGGATCTTGACGCCCGCTTCGCGAAAGAGATGGATGGGCGCGAGGTAGGAATACTGCGCCGTCTTGAATCCGACTTCGAGTGTGTCTCGCGCGCCAACGCCGATGAGCGTGAGAATGTAGCCACTCGGCTCCGGCGCGCCTCGTGCGAGCAATGAAATCTCGCGCGCTTCACGCGGCGCGAGCGTGATTGCCGGCGGAAAGGAATCGAGCTTCACCGCCGCCGGCATCGGCGACTTCAGCGTGAGCGTCTGCGGCTTGTCCGAAAAGGACCGGAGCGTCACGCGCAGCGGTCGCTTCAACGGCTTGCCCGCTTGTGCCCATTCCAATCCGCGCTCGAACCCAAGCGTGACGGCGGGAACACCGCTCAGTGCACGATCGCGGACGCCGAGCACCGGATCGGCCGTCTTGTACACAACGTTTCCAACCGTCGTCGTCAGCGTGGTCGTCCCGTACGTGAGCGTCACGGTGACATCGCTCAGGCGTCGCAGATTCTCGGGGATGGCCGTGCCGGTGATGCCGAACTCTCGAACGAACATTCCGGGCCGTGGAACACCATCGAGCGGCGTGGTGGAGGGCGGATAGAAGTTCTCCTTCCGCTTGAAGATCCACCACGGATGCGCGTAGGGTGCGGTGGTTACCGCGCGCTGAAGCTGAGCGCTTCCGTGCGCGGGAACGTCCACAGCTTCCAACATGCGCACCGAAACGGCGCCGGTGACTCGGACGTCGTTGAGACTGATTGGCGTATCACCGTTGTTGAACGCGGTGACGGTGACGAGGGCCGTATCGTAACTCGCGAGAAACTCGCGGTCCGCAACGGCTTCGACGGTGACGCCGGTCGCGGCAAGGAGGGCATCGGCGGATCTGCGTTGGACGAGATCGAGTGACGCATCGAGATCCAACCATTCCGCCTGACACTTTCGGTTCGAGAGCGACACCGCGGCATCAGCGGCAGGATGCCGGCAACCGCGCATCAGGATGCGGGAGGTCGCCACGAGCTCCGTCAGCCGCTTCAAGTGGCCGACGACGCTCGACGGGTTCATGAGATCGAGCTGTCGCTTCGCGGAATCCGCATACGCGATGATTGCCGGAACCTGCCGAACCAAGTCTGCCGGAACACCCGCGAGCAATCGGGCGAAGCTTGTATCGATTCCCGCGAAGAATGACGACACACGTTCCGTTGTCGACGCATCCGTGACACGCGTCGCGATACGGCGCCACGATTTCGCGCTCGGCGTTTGCCACGGCGCCGTCGCGAAGCCGAATGAGCGGAGCTGTGCCCGGCTCTCGACGGCAATGTCCGCATACGTGCGGCCGAGGACACGGTCATAGTCGCGCGAATCGATGGTAACGCCGGTGCCGGGCTCGAAAAGGGACTGCGGCGTCCAGGGCAATCCGAAGTCCTTCACGGGGAACTTGAGCGTATCGGGCGACGCATCGAACACGTCACGCGCGAGAATGGCGCTGACCTGATGCTGTCCGTCGCGATCGCTCGTGTCCGTGCGGAAGAGCGCGATGATCACATGCGGCCGAAACGCCCGCGCCACCGTGACCACTTCCTTGAGCAGCTCGGCGTGATCCCACTCCTTGAATGCCTCGGCTGCCGAGCGCGCCGATCCGAAATCGTAGGCGCGCGTGAAGTACTGCTCACCACCGTCGATTCGGCGTGCCGCAAGCGCTTCCTCCACATGCACAGCGCCAAGCGCGGCGCCGGCTTCGAGGCCGGTGTAGTTGGGGGCGCTCTCCCCACGGGTGAGCGAGAGAAATGCCGTTTGCACGCGATGGCCGCGCGCGAGCCAGGCAATGAGATCGGCGTCAGCGTCGCTTGGACGGGCCCCGACGATCAGGACGCGCGGCGTGACGGTGAGCCCGTTGACGAGGGCATGAATACGTGCTGCCCCGCGGTCCTGTGCGGAGAGGGGGGACCTGGACGCAAGCAACAGCGCAACGGACATCATCCATCGACGGACAGTCATCGCACAACAGCTCCGGTACGGTTCTGCCCGAATACTGCCGCGCGCGGACGCCGTCAATCAATGACGGCCAGCCGTTTTTATGGAATCGTAATGTCGAGTTAATGAAGGGCGTGCGGCTGTCATCAGGGCGGCAACTGGCCGCCACGCGTTGGGGCACGTACGCCGACGGCGTCTTCGGACTCAGCCAACAGCTTGGTCATGTACCGCTGCCCCTCTCCGATTCGCTCGACCTCGATTGCCGTGGATTCCACGAGCTGTTCGATCTTCTGGAGACGACCCAGCATCTCGCTCGAGGCGGCGGGGGTAGGCGCCGGTGCACTGCGCCTGAGGAGACGTATCGCGGCGGCGATCACCAACGGCATGCACAGCGCGAACGCTCCGGTGAGTGTGATGCGCTCCGTGTCCATCTGGTGGGTGGGGCGATCGGTAGGAAAGTCGGCGGGCTCGACGGTGACCGGCGTGTTTTCCACTTTCGAGATCCGCGACTCGATATCACCGAGGATCTTGTTGGCTATATCGATTTGGCCACCAATCTGGCTAAGGCGGTCGTCGAGAACTTTGCGCTCCGCGCTGCCGACCGGTGATTCTCGAAAACGGACGGCCAGGTCGTTTCGTGTTCGCTCCAGTTCCTGGAGCTGACGGTAGACATCGCCGCGTTGTATCCGGAGTTGCGCGTGATACTCGGAAAACAGGCCTCCGTCTCTGCCGACAACCACCGCCCCACCCGGAGCTGCGGTCGCGGGACCGCCCTGAAGCAGAAGGATGCGCATTGTTTCCGGCGTGACGGGGATGGAGCGAGCGTTCACGAACGACTGTCTTGAATTACGGATTGTCACGCATCCGTGTTTCCCCGACTAGTTTGACGAAATGGCCCATGACACCGTTCTGATCGGCACCGTCGCGGCCGGGCTCGGCGTTGCCTTCGTGCTCGGCCTGATCGCCGTACGATTGCGGCTGCCTCCGGTCGTCGGGTACCTCGCCGCCGGCGTCGCGGTCGGGCCCTTCACACCCGGTTTCGTCGCCGACTCGGGGCTCGCCGGCCAGCTCGCAGAACTGGGCGCGATTCTCCTGATGTTCGGCGTTGGCCTGCACTTCTCCGTCGGCGACCTCGCGGCCGTGCGACGCGTCGTGGTACCAGGTGCGTTACTCCAAACCTCCATCACGGGCAGCGTCGGCGTCGCACTCGGGCGCATGTGGGGCTGGAGTTGGGGAGGAGCGGTCGTGCTCGGCTTGGCGCTTGGCGTCGCCAGCACGGTCGTCCTGCTGAAGGCGCTGGAAGGACGAGATCGACTCGATTCGTCCGAAGGGCGCATGGCCGTGGGCTGGCTCGTGGTGGAAGACATGACGATGGTGTTCGCGCTCGTGCTGCTCCCCGCGCTCGCTCCGATACTCGGCGGAACCGGTGCGTCCGCGTCCGGCATCGACTTGCTGCTGCCGGTCCTCGTCGCGCTCGGAAAGGTGCTTGGCTTCATCGGATTGATGGTCGTCGTTGGCCGGCGATTCGTCCCGTGGTTACTGGAGCACGTCGCGACATTAGGTTCCCGCGAGCTCTTCACCCTCGCGGTACTGTCCACGGCGCTTGGCGTCGGTACCATTGCCGCCGAGCTGTTTGGCGTCTCGTTTGCCCTTGGGGCGTTCTTCGCCGGCGCCGTCATCAGCGAGTCGGAACTCAGCCACCGCGCCGCGGCGGATGCCCTGCCGATGCAGGACGCCTTTGCCGTCCTGTTCTTCGTGTCGGTGGGCATGCTGTTCGATCCTGTGGTGATCATGCAGCGACCGTGGCAGGTGTTGACGCTGGTCCTCGTCATTGTGCTCTGGAAGTCGGTCCTCGCGTTCGGTCTTCTTCGCGCACTCGGGCAGCCGACGCACTCGGCGGGAATTCTCGGATCGTCATTCGGCCAGATCGGCGAGTTCTCGTTCATCGTCGCTGCGCTCGGCGTCTCATTGGGACTGTTGCCGCCGGAGGCGCAACCCCTCATCGTCGTCGCGGCGATCATCGGTATCACGCTGAACGGTCCGATGATGTCATTGGTCGAGCGGGTGGTTCGACGCGTTGGCGATCGTGCGACGGCGAGCGACGCAGCGGCAATCGACGCCGGCGTTGACGCCGATTCAGTCGATCTGGCGGCTGTGAGCGTTCCGTTCAACCCGGCGCACACACGCGATCACGTGGTGCTGGTCGGTTTCGGACGGGTGGGCGCTACCGTCGGTGACGCACTTCAGCGCGCCGGTATTCCCTATGTCGTCGTGGAGGAACAGGAGCGGATCGTGGGTGGCCTACGCAAGCGTGGCGACTCCGCAATCATCGGCGACGCCACCCGGGCCGACGTGCTCGAACGCGCGGGGATTCGTCGTGCAAAACTCCTTGTCGTCACGGCACCCGAGCCATTTCGCGCAAGACGCACCGTCGATGTCGCGCGCGCCGCGAATCCTCACATCACGGTTGCCGTGCGCACGCACAGTGCGACCGAACAGGCGTACTTCGAACACCTGCTCTCGGCGCACGGAGCAACCGGCCGAGCAGTGTACGCGGAGCGTGAGGCCGCATTGAGCCTCGCGCATTATGCGTTGTTGGCGGTCGGCAAGACGGACGACGATGCGGACTGGGTCGTGTCGTCGCTCCGTGGGCACCCGACGGCACCCACGGAGACGTTCAAGTCATTGGCGACGCAGGAATATCAGACGCTGGCCCGCATGGGACAGCAGCCACCTGTCTAGGTACAAAGGACGATGTCGCCCTGAGCCTTCATGCTTGGCCGTCGTCGGAAGTGAGCGGAGCAAACCCCCGTCTCCTGAGTAAGCGCGCGACCGCCTTGCTGCTCATGCTCTCCGGCGATTCGCTCCACTTGTTGTACGAGGCTTCCCGGGTGGAGCCTGCGTCGAGGAGCAGTTCCACCACTTCACAGTATTCGTCGTCGTGTCCGGCGCGTCCATTCACCGAGCCGTGTGCCGCCCACGCAAGCGGGGAGCTGCCGAAGCTCGAATCTCGAAAATTGACGGGAGCACCGAGCGAGAGGAGCAGGCGCGTCATCTCAGGACGACCATGCCAGGCCGCGTGATGAAGTGCCGTGCCTCCCCATTCACCCTCGGCGGTGATGTCCCATCCCAGGTCGATCATCAGTCGCACGGCGGCCTGATTGTCCTCCTCGGCGGCCAGAGCGAGCGTGTGCTTGTCTTCGACCGTCATGCGCGCGAGAAGGCCGGGATGCGCTGCGGTGAGTCGGAGCGCGGCATCGCGACCGCCCCGCACGCACGCGCCAATGAAGTCATCGACGGGTGCGACGTTGGTGGAGTCGGCGCCGTGCTCGAGCAAGTATGCTGCGACTGGCACGTTGCCCGTTCGCACCGCAAGCGCATAGGCGGTCTTACCGTCGCCGCGCGGCGCGTTGACCTCCGCGCCGTGCTCGACGAGCATCGCGGCAACGTGGACGCCCTTTCCGTACGCCGCTATCCGATGCAGCGGCCGCGATGCGCGCTCCGCTCCCGTTGCATCATCCAAGCTGGAGACGTTCGGATCAGCGCCATGCTCGAGTAGCCACTGCATGCCGCGTTCAGACGAAGCGCAGCTGCGACTGAACGGCTTGTAGCCGGCGAGGAAGTAGAGCGGTGTATTATGGAACTGCGGATGCGCACCACTGATGTCCGCACCGTATTGCACGAGCAGTTGCAGGCATTCGCGATGATCGAACTCCGCTGAGTGGTAAACGCTCTCCCCGTCGTTCGGATTCGCTCCGCGCTCGAGCAACAGTCTCACGATCCCTGTGTTGTTCGAGACGCAGGCGAAATAGAGCGCGGCGATTCGGCCCTCGGTGTCGTCGAGCGCTACGGACGCATTCGGACTTGCCCCGGCATCGAGGAGAAGTTCCGCGCACCGCAGGCTGGACGCGCGGGTCGCCTCATCGCTCTTGAAGAACGTCGACTGGCAGAGATAAATCAGCGGCTGGTCGTCTGCCGTTGCTGCTGGAGCCGTTGCGGCTGTCGGATTGCGTTGCAGCAGGGTTTCCAGCTCGGCGGCATCGCACGCCGCGGCCGCCGTGTGAGCACTGTGGCTGCGCAGCCGGGGGAACTGATCGAGGAGGCGCTTTGCCCTGTCCACGTGGTTGTCGCGAATGGCGGCGAGAAAACGGCCCGCCTGAATGTGAATGGGGTCGAGCGAGTGAATGTGGTTCTTCAACTCACTCCAACTCGCTTTCCCATTCTGTCGCGCGATCGCGTGCTGTACGTCGGCGAGGACAATGGACTCCGCGACTGCCGTGTCGTCGAGTGGCTCGAGCCTCGGCAGGAGCGTCCGCAGGCGCGCGATGACTACGGAGTCACCGGCACGTGCCTGCTTGAGGATGTCCTTGGCGCGGGTGCGCAGACCTTCGAGGACGCCGACGCCGCCGCTGAGCGCGGCGCTTTCGTTGCTGGACATGCTACGACCTCCAAATCGCCCGAGTCCGCACCACTGGGCTGGAAGTTCGTAGGAAGTTGTCCATCACCATCGTGTCAGGCGGGCAATCCCGTTTCCGCGGACCGGAGGCTCCCTGAGAGCCATGTAAGGAATATGTGCGGGGTGGGTCTTTTCCGAAATGGCTGGTTCGCGTAACGTCAGGCATCTGGGGACGTTCGGTATCGGCGTCGTTCTCACCGCAGAGGGCGCAGAGAGGCAGAGGTACGCAGAGGAAAAGCGGAAGTGCAGACCCGTCGACGCGCGGCGCATGCCTTGGGCGTAGTCGAACGGGCTCGCTCGGGGTGACATTCAAGCTTTGTCGCGCCGGCTCGCCACGCTGGTTTGTCGCCCTTGAGCCGATCGCCGCTTACGCTCCTCGAGGGTAGACTCCGCGAAGGACCTGCACCAGTCGGTTCTGGTTTCCTCTGAGGATCGCTGCTCCTCCGGTCGCGGTAGGAATGCCGGTCGCCCGACACCCCCCGCACGGATCCGTGCGAGCG
>JAZJZK010000026.1:0-2221 GCA_040389905.1 Gemmatimonadota bacterium
CTGCACCATCAAAGCACCGTAAGATGTGTTGACACAGGCCGTTGCAAGCTAACGCCCAAGTTGAGCTGCGAGCGGATCAAATCAATGCGAGCGTAGCGAGCTTCCTCAGTCCGCTCGTCTGCTCCAACGAACGTTAGCTGTCAACCGGCGGAAAGATGCTCGTCGAGGAACTGCCGGGGCGTGCACACCGTGATGCCGCGCCACCCGGAGACGCGCAAGAGATGCTTATCCCCGGAGACAACGACACGCGTGCGCGTGGCCAGTGCAGTAGCGAGAAACATTTCATCGTCAGGATCATCGCCAACGCGCTCAGTGAGGGGCGGGGCATCGACAATCGCCGCGTGAATCGTGATCAGCGCCAGGATCGGTTCCCACGCAGCGATCAGATCCGGATACTGGACTCCGAGTTCGGCCCCAACACGACGGTACTCGGCGAGGATCGCCGGCGAGAGCACGAGCGACACCCGGCCCATCGACCACGCCGCCAAGATGCGTCCGGGTACGCCGCCGAAGAAGACACCCGAGACGATGACATTGGTGTCGACAACGACCTTCACCGAGCGCGCCGCACCTTGGCGACCGCCCTGGGAACGTCGGCCGGGCGAAGCCCCGATTTCTTCGCCACCCGACGCGCGTGGGCGACAAGGGACGCAAATTCGGACAGCTTCGGGGCATCCAGCACTTTGAAGATCACGACATCACGGTCGGCGACGACCACGAACTGCGCCCCGGCCTTCAGGCCGAGGCGGACTCGGATCTCTTCGGGAATCACGACCTGTCCCTTCGACGACAGGGTCGTCGTGGCGGCTTCGTTCATGGGATCTCCAGGAAAGACTTACTGGTAAGATCACCGACGGACCGTCTCCAGTCAATGTGATGCTTGGGTTGGACAGCTAACGCCCAAGTTGAGCTGCAAGGGCATCAATAAAATGCGAGCGGAGCGAGCTACCGAAGCGCCCTTGACTGCTCCAACGCACGTTATGGGACTGGCGCGATGGCGTCAACCGGCGACATATGTCGGTGTTGACATATGCCACGCGCGACATAGGTTGTGGACTCTATGGGAGCGGCAGATAAACCCTTGGTGTGGCTGCGGGGCGAGGTGAAAACGCCGCCGTTCTCGGCGGCGGCGCGGCTGGAGGCGGGCGCGCTGCTCCGGCGCCTGCAGGCCGGTGAGAAGCTGTCAATGCCGCATTCGCGGCCGATGCCCGCGATCGGCCGGCGCTGCCACGAACTGCGCGTGGTGGATGAGGAGCACACGTGGCGCCTGGTGTATCGGATTGACGTGGATGCAATCGTGATTGCGGACGTCTTCCCCAAGACGACACCACAAACGCCTGCGCGCGTTATCGCCGATTGCAAGCGTCGACTGCGCCTGTACGATCAATTGAGCCGGGAGGAGTGAGCGATGGATGTGAAGAAGCGGAAGCGGTTGGAAGCGGCCGGGTGGTCGGTGGGCGATGCGGCGGCCTTTCTGAAACTGACTCCGGAAGAGTCGGCGCTTGTGGAGATGCGGCTGGCGCTAAGTCGAACGCTCCGGGAGCGGCGCCAGGCAGCCGGACTCACCCAGACGGCACTCGCGAAACAACTCGGGTCGAGTCAATCGCGCGTGGCGAAACTGGAAGGAGGCGACGCGAGTGTGTCACTCGAGTTGCTGATTCGCGCCCTTCTGTCGGTCGGCGCGAGCCGAAGGGACGTCGCGAATGCTCTCGCCCGTCGAGTAGCGTAGTGTCCCATAACGCCATAGTTCTGCTGCAAAGCGGCCAACTCGCGCTGTCGTCGCGGACACATGGTCGGCCGCTTTGGCAGCAGCAACGAACGTTAGGTTGCAGGCGCGCAGAACGCGAATGGGCGCCCCGGCGCGTCCCCCGCCACGATCGCCGCGGCGGGCAGACGACTCCGGCGGAGGCGCGTGGCGCACCATACCAACGACTTGGTGGCGACGCTGCGTGCCATCCTCCGGCGAACGAGCCGCGGCGGAGGCGCGTGGCGCACTACCCAACGACTTGATCGGGATGCTGGTGTCGTACGTGGCGCGGAGCAGGTGCGCGAGCTCGCGGCGCACGTGGACCGGCGCGAGCCCTGCGATGCAGCGTCGGCGCACGGCACCAGGCAGCCCTGCACCATCAAAGCACCGTAAGATGTGTTGACACAGGCCGTTGCAAGCTAACGCAGTAGAGATTCTTGCCGCGCGAAGCCGCGGTAAAATCTCAAGTTGAAC
>JAZJZK010000027.1:0-113799 GCA_040389905.1 Gemmatimonadota bacterium
GCTCGCACGGATCCGTGCGGGGGGTGTCGGGCGACCGGCATTCCTACCGCGACCAAAGGAGCAGAGGAACGCAGAGGAAAGCGAAGACCTGCAGGCGCTTCGTTTTGCCCCGGGCGACAAAAACACGCGTGCCAAGCGCAGTCCTTGATAACTCGCTCCTCTGCGTTCCTCTGTTCCTCCGCGTCCTCTGCGGTTCAAATGACTCGGAATCGTGTTTTCCAGTGATGTTCGCGCACTGGGATTAGCGCTGCTCCCGAAGAGTTACAAATGACACATCCTCATCGATGAACCGTCTTCGCCCCACCGCTAGCGTCCTCGACATTGCCAACCGCCTCGAAGAGGCGGGCTTCGAAGCGTGGTGCGTTGGAGGGGCGATTCGCGACGCGCTGCTCGGCGGGCGGCCGCTGGACTGGGATCTCGCAACGCCGGCGACGCCGGAGCAGGTGCGAGGCCTTTTCGGACGCAAACGGACCATTCCGATTGGGATCGAGTTCGGCACGGTCGCCGTGTTGGATGACGCCGGCGTACCTCACGAGATCACCACGTTTCGGCGCGATGTGCAGACGGACGGGCGCCACGCCGTTGTCGAGTTTGGCGCGAGTCTCGAGGATGACCTGGCGCGTCGGGATTTCACGATCAATGCGATTGCCTATCGCCCACGAACCCAGGAAGTTCGAGACCCGTTTGGCGGCCGGAATGACATCGTTGCGGGCGTCGTGCGCGCCGTGGGCGACGCCGACGCGCGCATGCGAGAGGATCGGCTTCGTGCGCTACGCGCCCTGCGCTTTGCTGCGCGGTATGAGTTCGCGATCGATCCGGCCACACGGCAAGCGGTGGAGGCGTCGGCGCCATTTCTGACACGGCTCTCGGCGGAGCGGGTGCAGCAGGAACTCGTCAAGTCCATGCAGCAGGTAAAGCGCGCGAGCGTGGCGATCAGCCTCTGGCAGGAGTCGCGGGCGCTCGAGGTGCTCGTTCCGAGCCTCGGCTGGCTCAGCGAAATCGATCTGGCAACACTCGACCATCTGCCGGCAGATGGGGCCGGAGGGAGGACGCTACCGCAGCGGACGACGAATCGTGTGGCAGCGCTCTTTCTCAACATCCCTGCCGCACAGGCTCGACGCGTGTTGACCGATCTTCGGTTCTCCAAGCATGATACGAATTGGATCACCGCGCTCGTCGAACGGTGGGCGAAGGTTGCGCCCGCGATCTCCGTGGCACTCGACGATGGTGCCCCAACGGACGCTGAACTCCGGGGCTGGCTCTCCGCGCTCGGCCGGCTGCATGTTGGCGGGTTCATGCGTGTTGCGGCGGCTCGCTGGAGCGCACTTCGCGCGTATGGCGAACCCGCGCCGCCGGCCGCAGGCGTGCGCGACCTCTATCGCCGGTTCGAACGAAGCCGTCTGACGGATCCATTGGAGGTCGGTGATCTGGCCATTGGCGGCGACGAGCTCCGGGCGTTCGGCATCCCGCCGGGACCGTTGTATGCTAAGATTCTGGGCCTGCTGCTGGAGAGCGTGCTCGAGGCTCCGGCACGGAACACGCCAGAGGGGCTGATGGCGGAAGTGCCGGGATTGGTTGAGCGGTTGGGCCGAACGACGTGAGGTGCAGATCCCTCGACTTCGCTCGGGATGACAACATTTGGTCTTTGATCTCGGCTTCGCTCGGGATGACAATGGACGAATCGCAACTCACTGAAACACATGCTATTCCGTGGCAAGCAACCTGAGGCGTCGATCTGGCGGAAGTTTCGCGCCAGCAGCGACGGCTTCACGTTCACAGAAAAAGATGGCGTCCACACGGCTCACGTCATCGCAACGGCCGAGCGTGTGGTCGACCTGTTCTGGACGCTGACCGACCTGCTCGGTCCGGCCGTGGACCTGCACATCGAGGATTTGCGTAGCGGCCGCAATTGGCACGGAGAGTCGCTACCGCTGCCAGACGTGCGCGATACGATCGCACGATTGCGGCTACTGCTCGCTCGCTTCGGGGGCACTCAGGTGAGCGTGTACACCTCGGAGGATCAGCTGTCGCTGAATGAGCACCTCGAGCTCTACATCGACTCCAAGTCGGACAAGTGGCTCTATCTGCTCGAAGGACGGGGTCTCGAGGAGATGGAACGTGTGCAACCGAAGAGCTGGCGGATCAAGCGTCAATCCTTCCCGGCAGCGCCGGACCTCGTAAATGCGCTCGCCGCGGCTGCGGAGCGGCTCGGACTCGCGCGGGCGTGAAGGGAACCCGAACGCCGCGTTTCCGGATAGATCGTACGTGACAACGCAATTGTTCGCCTACGCCGCCGCCGCCGCGGGCGCCAATCTTCTCGGAGCGGCGGTGGTGGTTGGCCGCGCGCGCTGGAGCACGCGTGCGCTCGATGCGATGCTCGCCTTTGCCGCCGGGTTCATGATCTCGGTGGCCATGATCGATCTCCTCCCCGAGGCGCTCGTTCGCGGCGGACATGTTGCAGCCTACGTCGCCCTCGGCGGCTATGTGGCGGTGCACATCACACAGCACGTGATTGGAACACACTTTCATTTTGGGGAAGAAACGCACCACGTCAGCGGCGCGGTGAGCGTCGCGGCGTTGGTGGGGCTTTTGCTGCACACCTTCGTCGATGGGGTGGCGGTCGCCAGTGGCTTCGGCGTGGGTGGTGCTGTCGGATCGCTGGTGTTCGGCGCCGTCGTCCTGCACAAGGTACCGGAGGGATTCGCGATCTCGTCGCTCTTTCTTGCGGCAGGGCAGGGACGAAGCCGAGCGCTCCTCGCGGCCGGGGCACTTGGCTTGGCGACGATTGGTGGTGTGGTACTCACCGGGTACGTCGGCGCGCTGCACGAGCATGGGCTCGCGCTCGCGGCAGGAGTCACGCTGTACGTCGGCATGTCGAATCTGGTTCCTGAGTTTCGTGCGCGTGGCGGATGGCAATTGCCGAGCGCCTTCCTCGCGGGGACGGGGGTGTATTTCCTGGCGCGCACACTGGCGGGGGCATAGGTGCAGGCCCTTCGCGTTGCTCAGGGCGACAAAACGAGCGGCAGGGCGGAGGTGCGGGCCCTTCGCGTTGCTCAGGGCGACCAAACGTGACTGACCGCCGAGGATCGCGGACGCGCGGAGCGGGGCCATCACTTTTCGCAGCGGCGGCACCACCACAGCCCCTTGCCGCGCGCATGCGACCGCGCACACTCGAGGAATACGCCGGACAGCATCACCTGCTTGCACCGGGCAAGCCGTTGCGCGAAAGCATCGAGAAGGGCAGCGTCACGTCGATGGTGTTCTGGGGACCGCCAGGTACAGGCAAGACGACCCTCGCACGGTTGATCGCAGGGTACACCGACCGCGAGTTCGTGCCCTTCAGCGCCGTGACGGAAGGTGTGCCGCGCGTCCGTGAGATTGTCCGCGAAGCGGAAGACCGCCTCGAGACCGGACGGGGGACGATTCTCTTTGCCGACGAGATTCACCGCTTCAACAAGGCGCAGCAGGACGCGTTTCTTCCGCACGTCGAGGCGGGGACCATCACGCTGATCGGTGCAACGACGGAGAATCCGAGCTTCGAGATCAATGGCGCGTTGTTGTCGCGCGTCCGGGTCTTCGTGCTGAAGGCATTGTCACAGCGCGATGTGATGGACGTGGTCAGAAGCGCATTGACCGACGCGGAGCGTGGACTGGGTGGTCTTGGGCTGACGACCGATGACGACGCCATTGCCCTGCTCGCCGGCGAAGCCGACGGCGACGCGCGTCGGGCATTGACCATCCTCGAGGCGGCAGCCGACCACGTGGGCGCAGGCGGCCACATCACTGTCCAGGTCGTGCGGGATGCGGCGCAGCTTCGATTTGCGCGCTACGACAAAGGCGGTGAGGAGACGTACAACATCCTCAGCGCCTTCCACAAATCGCTGCGGGGGAGTGATCCGCAGGCGGCACTCTACTGGATGGCGCGGATGCTCGAAGGCGGTCAGGACCCGATGGTCATCTTCCGCCGCGCCATCGCGATGGCGGCGGAGGACATCGGACTTGCCGATCCGGAAGCACTCAAGTTGGCCGTGGCCGCGCGTGACGCGTATCACATGCTCGGCGCACCGGAAGGCTACTTGCCGATGTCGCAGATGGTGATTTACCTCGCGACGGCACCCAAGTCGAATTCGAGCATGCGCGCGTTGTCCGCGGCGCTCGAGGCGGCACGGACACACCCGGCAGCGGGCGTTCCCATGCACATTCGAAACGCACCGACCAAATTGATGAAGGAACTGGGGTACAACGAGGGGTATCAGTACGCGCATGCCGTCCCGGAGGCATACATCCCGCAGGAGTACCTCCCAGAAGCGCTGGCAGGCTCGGCGTTCTATACGCCGGGGTCATTCGGATTCGAGAAGGAAATCGCGAAGCGGTTGGCGTGGTGGGAGGAACTGCGGCGGCGTGGTCAGGAGAAGGACAAGGGGGACGCCGACGACAACGGGAAACAACGAACGGAGGAGTGAGTCATGCGTCGTCTCATGTTGGGTGCGGCAACCGCCGCGATCGCAATCGTCGCCGGGTGCAGCGTACTCGGAAAGCAGGCGTTTCAGGAACCCATCGTTCACCTTCAGGATGTGAAGCTGAATGGAGTTGGGCTCACGGGGGGCAATATCGACGTGAAGCTCAGCGTCTACAATCCAAATGGCTATCGGATGGATGCCACACGAATGACGTACAACGTCGTCGTGGGCGATAGCGTGCGCCTCGCGACGGGGACAGTAGACAGCCGCTTCACCGTCAATTCGAGCGATTCGACGGTCGTCACCGTGCCCGTGAGCTTTACCTATTCTGGCATCGGGGCCGCTGGCCGTCAGATGATCAACACCGGTGGTGTGAACTATCGGGTGCAGGGCGACGTGACGGTGGGGACGGCAGTCGGTAACTTCACTGTTCCCTATTCCGCGACCGGTCGCTTCAACGCGATGACCGGCGCTTCTCGCCAATAAGAGGCTCCAGCATCTCACGCGAACCGATCAACGTCAGACCGCCGACCGAGCGGGCGCTTCTCGTCGGCGCCCCGCTCAAGCGAGCGGGGGCACGCAAGTCACTCGATGAGCATCTCGCCGAACTGGAACGCCTCGCCGATACCGCGGGCGCTGATGTCGTAGGCATTCTCACGCAGCAGCTCGACCGGCCGCACCCAGGCACCTACCTGGGGAAGGGAAAGATCGAGGAACTGCGCGCGATGGTGAGCGAGAAGCAGGCGTCGCTCATCATCTTCGACGACGAGCTCTCGCCGAGTCAAGGCAAGAATATCGAGGATATCGTGGGCACGCGTGTGGTGGACCGCGCGGAGCTGATTCTCGACATCTTCGCGACGCGCGCCCGGAGCAGCGAAGCCAAGATGCAGGTCGAACTCGCGCAACTCGAATACACGTTGCCGCGACTCACGCGCATGTGGACACACCTCGAGAAATTTCGCGGCGGCATCGGCGTGCGAGGCCCAGGCGAGACGCAGTTGGAGACAGACCGGCGGCTCATCAATCATCGCATCAAGTTGCTGAAGGAACGGCTCGCGCACGTGCAACAGAACCGCGCCGTGCAGCGGCAGAGTCGCGCGTCGTCGTTCAAGGCGTCGATCGTCGGCTACACGAACGCGGGCAAGTCGTCGATCCTGCGCGGCATGACGGGCGCGCAGGACGTTCACGTCGAGGACCGGCTCTTTGCCACGCTCGACCCGCTCACGCGTGAAGTCGACCTCGGTGAGAATGCGCACGTATTGCTGACGGACACCGTGGGGTTCATTCGCAAGCTGCCGCATCACCTCGTTGCGTCGTTTCGCGCGACGCTCGAGGAAACGAGGGACGCCGACCTGTTGCTCCACGTCGTCGACGCGAGCCACGCGCTGTGGGAAGAGCAGCGCATGGTGGTCGAACAGGTCCTGGGCGACCTGGGCATCACCGATCAACCGACGCTGCTGGTCTTCAACAAGATGGATCTCCTCAGCGAAGAGGCGGCGCTCGCGCTGCAGGACCGCGTGACGGCGCTCGTGCCGAACTCCGTGTTCGTGTCGACGGAACTCGAGCACGGACTCGATCCGTTACGACGCGCCTTGCGGCACGCCATCCGCGCACGACGCCCGGTCTCGGAAGTCTGGTTGAATGCCGGCGAGGGCCGGCTCCTCGCGGAGATCCATCAGCATGGCGAAGTTCTCGAAATGCGCAATGAAGGCGAACAGATGGTGATTCGTGCACGATTGCCTGAGCGGTTGCGTGGCAAGCTCGAACAGGCGGGAGCGGAACTGCGCTCATGAGGCGATCAGCCTTCGCTCGGTTCGCCACACTGGCGCTGGTGGCCGTCGTCTCGGCTCCGTTCCGCGTTCAGCTTGCGGCGCAGTCCGGCGCGATCGTTCCGCCGACCGATTTCGCGTACGTCACCATCGAACGATTGGCGGAACTCGGCGTGCTCGACTCCGTGATCATCGGGCAACGACCGTATTCGCGAGGTGAGATTGCGCGCATCGCGCGCGTGGGCCTCGCGGTGATGGAAAGCGGCCGGCGCCGCGCACGTGGGTTAACCGATGCGGACGCCCAACTGGTCGGAGGCCTGCTTCGCCAGTTGCAGGCGCGCTTTGGCGAGACCAGCGAGTCGACCCCTGCCGATGAGCGTCCGAGCGCGCGACTCGACGGCATTGGTCTCACCCTGACGAGTACGGATGCGGAGCGGCGTGCCTTCCCGGGGACGCAGACCGGACTGACCGAAACGACGATCGACCCGTTGGCGACGCGGCGTCTCGGAGCACCCGCGCCTACGGGGCAGACGCTTGCATTCGAAGCCGCCGCAGTCGCAGCCCCGGCCAGCTGGATCACGTTGCAGGCACGCGGTCGCGTCGAAGCCCGCCAGACGCGTGACGCTGCCCTTTCGCGAACGAACGGGGAGATTCTGCTCGCGAGTCTTCGGGCACGATATCGGAATGCCGCTGTGACGATCGGCCGTAACGCACTTGCCTGGTCGCAGGGAGAAGGAGACGGACTCTTTCTGGCGTCGGACGCACCGGCGCTCGATCAGCTATCCCTCACCGGCGACCACCCGTTTGCGTTGCCCTGGATTCTACGCGTGCTCGGCCCAACGCAGGCCACGGTCATTGCCGCAAACCTCGGAGCGAGCAGGGTGCGGTCCGGCTCCTTACTCACGGGATACAAGGTGAGCATCAAGCCGGACGCCGATGTCGAACTCGGAGGGACGTTCCTGAATCATTGGGGCGGGGCGGGGGCACGGTCGTCTCCGTTCATCGAGCGCGTGATCGACAACCTCCCGATCATCGACGTCTTTCGTTCTCACAACTATGACGACTCGACGAAGACGCTCGATGTGGAATCCGACAAGTCGCTCGGCATCGATGGGCGTTGGCGAATGTCGTCGTTGGGTGGTGTGCTCCTTACCGGCGAGATGTTGATCGACGACTTCGACCACCGGCGCCTCGGAAAACTTCTGACGGGCTACGGGTCCCAGACGCTCGGCATCGTGCTGCCAAAGCTCGGATCGCCCGCACTCTCGATGAAGGTATCGGTCAAGCACCTCGGTATTGTGACATACACCCATGTCGAATTGAGCAACGGCATGACGTCACGTGGGCGACTGCTCGGTGATGAACTCGGGCCCGATGCGAAGTCATTCGGCGCGCAGCTTCGATGGACGCCGTCTGCTGCGCTTCGCGTTGCGCTGGACGGCCGCACGATCACGTACAGCAAAGCCGAGTACGAGTCCTACTACTCGGACGCCGCTCGCACGCTCTATCATGTTCGCAAGAAGTCGTTCGGCGGGGACGAGCGACGCGACATTGCCGGAGCCTCGATGCTGTTTCACGGCGATGAAGCCTTCGTCGTCTCCGCGCGAGTGGGCGCGGAACGGATTCGCAACGCGGACTTCGGCGGCTTGACGCGGCACGACTATGTGGCCGAGCTGGCGTTGCGGATCGGCATGTAGAACGGGTGACAATGCGCGTCGCGCTCGTCTGTGACTGGTTCCTACCGAGGATGGGAGGCATCGAGCTGCACCTGCGCGACCTCGCGGTCGCGCTATGTGCGTCGGGCGTCGATGCGCGGATCGTCACGACGACGCCTGGCGCGGAGTGCGTTGACGGCGTTCGCGTGCACCGCGTACCAGGATCGCTGATGCCTGGCGCTGGGATCGCATATACCCCGGGCCCGATCGCCGCCATCGGGACGCTCATCCGGCGGGAGCGCTTCGACGTCGTGCACGCCCACGCGAGCCTCTTTTCACCGGTAGCATTCGCTGGCGTGCGGGCAGGAATCGGCGCATCGCTTCCGACCGTCGTCACCTTTCACTCGATGCTGCGGCTGAGCTCCATCGGACTCGGCGCGTCCGACGCGCTACTGGGATGGACTCGGCATGTGGTGCTGAGTGCGGTCAGCAGTGTGGTGGCGGCGCAAGCTGCGCGCTGGATTCCGGGCGCCAGCGTCGCGGTGCTGCCGAACGCGATCGACGAATCGTTCTGGCGATCGCCGCCGCCGCCGGAGAGCGCAACGGTGCATTTCGTGAGCGCGATGCGATTGACCAGGAAGAAGCGCGCCCCGGCACTCGTCCGGGCGTTCGCGTCCGCGGTTCGGTTTTCCGCGGGTGTTCCGCACCTCACCCTGACGATCGCCGGCGACGGGCCCGACCGGCAGTCGGTCGCGCGCCTGGCCGCGGACCTGGGTGTCGCAGAGCGCGTGTCGCTGCCGGGTTACCTCGATCGGCCTGCGTTGCGAGCGCTGTATGCGCGGGCGAACGCGTTCGTCTTGCCCAGCGAACGTGAGTCGTTCGGGATCGCGGCGCTCGAGGCACGTGCGGCGGGACTTCCTGTGCTCGCCATGCTGGACGGTGGTGCGCGCGACTTCATTGTTCCGGGGCAGAACGGACTACTCGCTCGCGATCATACGGAGTTAGCGCGGTTCATCGCCAGCCTCGCCATCGATACGCCGCTTCGCCGTTTCATCGCGGCGAGAAATCGCGGCACGCGGTCGGGGTTCGATTGGTCGGACATCGCGCCACTGCATCGCAGGCTCTATGATGCGACCGCGGAGTCGTTGGCGAGTGCGGGACGGCCCAGCCACGCGATGCCGGGAAGTGCCAGGGCGGTGAAGTAGCACGCGTGCTGCACGACGGCCATGCCGACCGCTTTTTCCAGCGGAATGCCGACCCAAAGGTACACGAACACAATTGCCCCTTCATACGTGCCAATGTTGCCCGGCACGAGGGGCAGCAGCGTGGACAGGCTCGTGGCCGCGAGCACCAGAACCGCGGTGGCGGCTGAAGGAGTAACCCCCAGGGCACGCTGCACGCAGAGAATCGCGAGGACTTCGACGACCTTCTTTGCAAGCGCGAGCGACAGGGACATCGACGCGCGCTTCAACGAGCGCAACGGCGCAAGCGTCGTCGAAAATGCCCGCAATGCCTGCACGCCGCGCGCGGGGATGACGGAGGCCAACCGCTCGGTGAGCCATTGCTGGCCGGAGGAAATCGCGATGCAGGCCGCAAGGAGCGAGGCAACACCGACTGCCAGGCCCAACGAGCCACGGTGTAACGGCGAGGGGATCGCAATCATCGCGGAGGCAGTTCCAATGACGGCAAGCTTTGCGACACCTACCAGCAGCTGGTCCATTGCGAGGACAGAAAGCGCGGCGGAACGCGAGACACCGATGCGCGTCACGAGGAGCAGCACTGCGCCGGCCTCGCCCAGAAACATGGCCGTCGTGTTCATCAGCGTGGAGGTCAGGGCGATCACCCCCAGCATGTTCCAGTACCGGTTGCCCGCGACTGGTGGTGCCAGCACACGCCACTGCGCCGCCCAGAGCGGAAGAATCATGACGTACGCGAGGAGCGCCGCAAACAGCCACGCGGGTTGCACCGCTCGCAGTTCGGCGCCGAGTCGCGCGAGGTCCATGCGGCGAATCGCGAATGCAATGAGGGCGACGGCGACGATGAATCCCGTCATCAGTGCGACGTGACGATAGCGCCTCATTCGGCCACGCGTGGCGTGGACGCGATGTCACGCATCGTCATGAACGAAGCGTCTCGTTCCGCGAAGAGATCGATGACCTGCTCGAGACATTCGAGGGCGATACGCCCGGTGCGAAAGCGACAGTCATAGCGGAGCGACGTCTTCGTGAGATCGACGAACTCCCAAGGATGCACAAACAGCACGACGGGATCGGCGAGCGCGAGCAGAATGGGCTTGCGTATCGGCCCGGGAAGGCGAAGCACGGATGACGTCATGGATGCGGCGACACGCGCGAGGCGACTTTCGGCCCGGGGTGCGCGATAGGACCACTTGTATTTGGCCAGCGACGCATCGAGGTCGAACGCCGACGCCTCCAGCAGGGAGACGAACGACTCGGGGAACTTGAGATAGGGCGCGCGGAACGACGTCACCGGAGCGAACTCGCGCAGGGTACGCGCGGACTGTTCGATTTCCCATCGCGCCGCCGCACGGTCGAGCGTGGTGAAGTCGGAGTGCGTGACGCCATGACACGCCAGTTCGTGATTCGCCGCGACGACATCGCGAACGGCGTTCGGATATCGATCCGCGACTTCCCCGGTTGTGAAATACGTGGCCGGGATGCCGCACCGAGAGAAGAGGTCGAGCAACGCGGGAGCCCCTTCTTCGATGCCGCGGAAGCTGGAGTTGAGGAAGGGCGGGCAGTCCGGCTCGAAGTCAACGGTGATCGCTACGCGCATCACAGAGCACGGGTGGCGGCGACTGGTTTGCCGCGTGGTTCACGAATGGTCCCGCTGGGACTTGAACCCAGGATCGGCCGATTATGAGTCGGCTGCTTTGACCAACTAAGCTACGGGACCCGAGTGAAGGAAACTATGTGGTTGCGGACGGGTGTTCCAGAGGGTTCTGGGTCGCTCGACGAACGGTGGCGGAGTGCGGCACCAAGGGTATTTTGCGATTCCTGGTCAGCGTGCGCGGCACCTCGGCTGCGGCGGCCCGTGTGCAACTCTCCAACGAGGGATCGGATGTCCACGATTCTCGTCACCGGCGGCGCCGGATTCATCGGGTCCGCTGTCATCAGACGGGTGTTGCGGGATGGAGAGCATCGGGTCATCAACGTCGATGCACTGACCTATGCCGGCAACCTCGAGTCCCTTCCCGGAGCTGCCAACCATCCGAATTACTCGTTCGAACACGTCAACGTGCGGGATGCGTCCGCGGTTGCCCGCTGCTTTCGCGAGTATCGGCCCGACGCGGTGATCCATCTCGCGGCCGAGTCGCACGTGGACCGCTCCATCGACGAACCGGGTGCGTTCGTCATGACGAATGTCGTCGGTACTGTGAATCTCCTCGAGGCGGCATTGGACTACTCGCGTTCGCTGCCGGCCGCGCGGGCGCAGGCGTTCCGCGTCCTGCACGTCTCCACGGATGAGGTGTACGGGTCGCTCGGACCGGCCGGCCGGTTCCATGAACAGTCCGCGTATCAGCCCAACT
The DNA here is from genome assembly GCA_040389905.1 of Gemmatimonadota bacterium. Taxonomy (GTDB): domain Bacteria; phylum Gemmatimonadota; class Gemmatimonadetes; order Gemmatimonadales; family Gemmatimonadaceae; genus AG11. The sequence goes on from JAZJZK010000027.1 coordinate 11,435, forward strand.
CACCGTACGCGGCATCGAAGGCTGCGTCGGATCACCTTGCGCGTGCGTGGTTCCAGACCTACCGGCTACCTGTGGTCCTCACCAACTGCTCGAACAACTATGGTCCCTATCAGTTTCCGGAGAAGCTGGTGCCGCTGATGATCATGAAGGGAATCGCGGAGCAGCCGATGCCGGTGTACGGCCGCGGAGAACACACGCGGGACTGGCTGTATGTCGACGATCATGTCGAGGCGCTGCTCGCCGTGCTTGCACGAGGACGGCCTGGCGAGACCTATTGCATTGGTGGGCGCAGCGAGCGCCGCAACATCGACGTGGTGCGAGCGATCTGCGCACTGCTGGACGAGCTGGCACCGCGTCCCAGTGGGCGACCTGCCGCGTCACTCATCACCTTCGTCGCGGACCGGCCCGGTCACGACCTGCGCTACGCCATCGACTCGACGAAGATCGTGGACGAACTGGGAGCAACGCCTCGCGAGTCCTTCGAGTCCGGTCTGCGGAAGACGGTTGAATGGTATCTCGCCAATACGGAATGGACCGATCGCTGCCTGTCGGGCGCGTACACCGGTCAGCGCCTCGGTCTGGAAATGGGTGGGGCCGCATCATGATCACGCGCCGAGGAATCATCCTCGCCGGGGGTTCCGGGCGCCGGTTGTATCCCGCCACACGGGTGGTGAGCAAGCAACTGCTTCCCGTGTATGACAAGCCGATGATCTACTATCCGCTGGCCACGATGATGCTGGCGGGTATCAGGGAGCTACTGGTGATCGCGACGCCCGCCGACCTGCCGCGATTCAATGGTTTGTTGGGTGACGGATCACAGTGGGGCGTGTCGTTCCAATATGCCGAGCAAGCGGTGCCGAACGGGCTTGCGCAGGCATTCGTGATCGGACGCGAGTTCATCGGCGCCCAACCTTCCGCCCTGATTCTTGGCGACAACATCTTCTACGGAACCGGGTTGGTTTCGCAACTCCGGCGGGCGGGAGAACGACGTGAGGGCGCGACGGTGTTCGGCTACCATGTGCACGACCCGGAGCGATACGGCGTGGCGGAACTCGGATCCGGCGGCGAGATCCTCAGCATCGAGGAGAAGCCGCGAGTGCCCAAGTCGAACGTCGCGGTAACCGGACTCTATTTCTACGACGAGCAAGCGTGCGACATCGCGCGCGATCTCCGGCCGTCGGCGCGCGGAGAATACGAGATCACGGACCTCAACCTCGAATACCTGCACCGCGGGCAGTTGCGCATGGAACGCATGAGCCGTGGTTCGGCATGGCTCGATACAGGGACGCACGAGTCGTTATTGGAGGCGTCGAGCTTCATCCAGACCATTGAAAAGCGACAAGGGTTGAAGATTGCGGCGCCGGAGGAAGTCAGCTGGCGCAACGGATGGATCGACGATGAACAACTTGCGCGACTCGCCGTTCCTCTCCGTGAGAGCGGGTACGGCGAGTATCTGCTCGGCCTGAGGCGTGATGACGCGGAGGACTCGAGGTGAAGGTCACGCCGATGCGCCTCCCAGGATTGATTCGCTTCGAGCCACGGGTGTTCAGCGACGAGCGTGGCTCGTTTTTCGAGGGCTGGAACGCAGCACGCTACCGCGACGCGGGTATTCACGACGACTTCGTTCAAGACAATATTGCCAGTTCCGTTTACGGCGTCCTGCGCGGCCTGCACCTCCAGCGTCCGCATGGCCAAGGCAAGCTCGTGAGCGTGTTGTCTGGATCCGTCTTTGATGTCGCCGCCGACGTTCGCCATGGCTCGCCGACATTTGGGCAGTGGATCGGAGTGGAACTCAGTGATCGGAATCGCGTGCAGCTCTACTTGCCGCCCGGATTCGCGCATGGTTATCAGGTCACGTCTCCGTCTGCCGTCTTCTGCTACAAGGTTACGGACTACTATGACCCCGGCGCGGAGTTGGTCATCACGCCACACGACCCCGCGATAGGAATACGATGGCCGATAGCGCCGCCTATCCTCTCGCCGAGGGACATGAACGGCCTGTTGCTCACGGACATTCGTTCTGATCGCCTCCCCGTGTTCGGATGAGCCAGGGTGCGAGTCAGGAAGGGTTGACCATACTCGTGACAGGGGGAACGGGACAGGTTGGCCACGAATTGATTCGCGAGCTCGGCGCTGTCGGCACCGTCCTTGCTCCCTCGAGAAGGGAACTCGACCTCGCCAGCACCGATTCGATTCGTGATTGTGTTCGGCACCTTCGACCCACCCTCATCGTCAATGCTGGTGCGTTCACGGCAGTCGACGCCGCGGAAGACGACGAGTCAACGGCGAGGCGAGTCAATACCGACGCGCCGGCGATCCTCGCCGAGGAGGGCCTGCGGCTCGGTGCGGCCATGATTCACTATTCGACCGATTACGTCTTCGACGGAAGTAAAGGTGCGCCGTATACGGAAGATGATCCGACGAATCCGCGTTCGGTGTACGGCGTCACCAAGCGCGATGGCGAACTCGCGGTTGCCGCATCCGGCGCTCCTTACCTCGTGCTGAGGACGAGCTGGGTCTATGGATTGCGTGGCAGAAACTTCCTGACGTCGATATTCCAACAGGCCCGGGAGCGCGAGGAGCTTCGTGTTGTGCGCGATCAGGTCGGAACGCCGACCTGGAGCCGAATGATCGCGATGACCACGGCTCGCATCGTGACGCGTGGCGTCGCGAACGGCCTGATCCAATACATCGCAGCAAACAAAGGCATCTATCATCTGGCGTCGGCCGATGGAACGAGCAGGCATGGGTTCGCCGAGGCGGCGCTGGCCCTCGATCCACAGAGGCAGGCGGGTCGGCGGGTCTCGGTGCTGCCTATACTGACGTCGGAGTATCCAACGCGCGCGCCGCGCCCCGCGAATTCGAGTCTCGATGTGTCACGTCTGTCACGGACCTTCGGTTTGCGGCTCCCGGGTTGGCGCGAGCAACTTCGTCTGGCGTTGACATCGTGATTGGTCGGCGCGTCGTGCTACTCCTCATACTCGGTGGTTGCTGTGCTTCTCCACGCCTGTCGAGCGCACAAGGGCGCGCGGTAGTCGCCGCGAGCGACCTCGTGTATGGTGACATCGATCGGTTATCCGAGCTCGGCATTCTGAACACGGCGATCATTGGCCAGCGACCATACTCGCGCCGCGAAATCGACCGGATCATTCGTGTTGCCCGAGAGCGAATGCGTGGCGGCAGTCATCGAGTTACGCAACGGCTCAGCGAGGAAACGCTCGCGTACGCGGAAGCCATCCTCCGGCGCATGGAGCAACGATACGGCGTTGACTCACTCGCGCTCGATCCGGTCGTCTCAATGCTCGACGGAGCGTCTCTGACCTACACCAGCACCGATGCGGATCGGCGCGGCTTTCCGGCGCCGATCACGTCGCCGATCGAGGCAACGATTGACCCGCTTGCTGAACGTCGCCTGGGCAACCCAGCCGTGCGCGGACAGTTTGGCGTTCTCGAGTTCTCACATCGTGCGGAACCAGTGCCGTGGCTGGCGGTTCAACTTCGTGAACGGGTGAGCCGCGGGACGCCCCATGACACCACGCAATCCGCGCAGAGCGCCGAGCTCCTCCTTGCGTCGACTCGCGGTGTCTTTCACAACGTTGCGCTAACGCTGGGACGGCAGCAGATCACGTGGGCGCAAACTGCGGGCGACGGACTCTTCCTCGCATCCGATGCGCCGACGCTCGATGCGTTGTCACTCACTGGCGACGCGCCCTTTCGGCTTCCGGGGTTCTTGAGCGCGCTTGGTCCTGCACAGGCAACGCTCCTGCTCGCCGACCTCGGAGCGACCAGGGTACGATCGCACTCGAGGTTGTTGGCGTACAAGGTGAGTGTCGAGCCGGCGAGCGCTGTCGAGCTGGGTGGCACCTTCACCAATCACTTTGGTGGCGCTGGGGCGCGCACCTCGAGTCTCAAGGACCGCATCGTCGACTTCCTTCCGTTTATCGACGTGTTGCAGACACACAACTATGCAGACTCGAGCCGCACCCTGGATGTCGAGTCCGACAAGGCGCTCGGCGTCGACGGTCGGCTTCGTATTGACCAGCTAGCGGGCGTTCTCGTGACCGGTGAGCTCCTCATTGACGATTTCGACATTCATCGCCTTCCCAAATTGCTCACCGGATACGGATCACAAACGCTTTCGATCACTTTTCCGCAGCTGGGGTCGCCAGCGTTCTCGGCCCGATTGAACGCGATCCACATGGGTACCATCACGTACTCGCACAGCCAGCTCATCAACGGGATGAGTACGCGAGGCAGGTTGCTCGGAAATGAACTAGGACCCGACGCTAAGAGCTATTCCGCGCAGTTGCGCGTTCACCCATCGTCATCTACTCGGCTGGAGCTGGAAGCGCGAAGCGCGATCTATAGCAATGCTACGTATGAAACGTACTACAGTGATGCCGCCCAGACTCGTTATCACGTCCGGAAGCTTTCGCGGACGGCCGACGAGCTCCGTGAGATTGCGCTCGGGACGCTGGTGATCCAAAGTGACGACGGAATCGCCTTGACCTTTCGGGGCGGTGTGCAGCGCGTGCGGGGCGCCTTTAGCGGACCGCAGCGACGCGTAGACTACGTCGCCGATATGTCGCTGAGGATCGGGCACTAGTGGAGTGTCACCGAAGTTCCGGCAGCAGGTGAGTTGGAACCGCCGGGTCGGAACTGGTCGGCGCGCGGGCACATTGAACGCGGATCGAGCAAAAAAAAACGACGAAGCGTGACAACACGAGAAGCAGGTGCGTGAAGACTTCACGGTGAACTGCTGCTGTCGTGCCTCGCCGAACCACTCACCTGCTCGCTGGTCAATCCGCTCAATCCGCGTTCAATGTGCCGGCGCTCCCTCCTCCTGCCAAGACTTCGGCGACGGTCTACTCGCTGCTGCCGATCGCTCGTGCCCTGCATTACAGCAGGCGCTAAAGATGGCAGACTGTTTGCGTAAGGCGTGAATAACCAGGTGACCGCCGATGCATGCATCGGGTTCAGGTGTACGGTCAATTCACTCACGCGAGTATTCACTCACGCATGCTCGACAACCGGAGCCACAAGACACACACGGGCCGGCGAGGCGGTGGTCGCCGCCGTGGCGTTCTTCATGACTCAGAAATCGTTACGGTTCCGTTCGTCGAGCCTGCTGGTGAGCTTAGGCATTCGCAAGATCGCAGGACGCGTCGCCCGAACGAGCTGCGGCTCCCGAAGTTCTACCGCGACCTGTGGGGGCGCCGGATCTGGCGCGAGTGGCGCTATCGCGCTGTAAGCGTCGCAGGCGTGCTGAGCGGTGACGCGATCTGTGCGATGGGAGCGGCCTCAGGTGCCAGTGCGGTAATCACGGGAGTCTCTGCCAGCGTGTCATTAATGGTCATGGGCGTACTCCTCGGTCAGGCATTGATGGGCACGTACCGCACGGGCGCGATCGGTCACGCAAAGGAGCGCATCCTGGTTGGCGTTGGCGTCGGCGTCTTTGCCAGCGCACTCGGCCCGGTAACCATTGCCTCTGCGACACAGTTGAAGACAGCACTCGTGTTCGGTGCACTCCTCCTTCCGCTGATCACGCTCTGGCGGTACGCGGCCGGTAAGCTTGTCCGCCTTGCCCAGCGTATGGGTGTAGGTCGCAAGCGCACCTTGATCGTGGGAACCGACGAGGCCGCCTGGCGGATGATCAATCATTTCCGTCGGCGTGATGAGAGCGGGCTGAACATCATCGGCCACCTGTGCGATGCGGGCGATTCGTCACCGGCAGCAATTGGGGCGACGGACGAGCTCCCTGCGATGATCGAACGGCACGATATCGAGCACGTTCTCGTCGCAGACGGCGTCGAGCCTGACGTGTACAAGCGGATTGCGAGCGAAAGCCTGTTGCGGGGCGCCACGGTCGGTGTCATCAGCGGACTCTTCGATGAAGAAGTCGCCCGCACGAGCTTCCGTGGCGTCGCTGGCTGGCCGGCGCTTCAGCTTCGCATGAGCGGCGCCGAGATGCTTCAGGTCGCCGCCAAGCGGTCCTTCGACATCGTGGCGAGCAGCGTGATCCTGATCCTGGCGTCTCCCGTGATGGCCGCAGTCGCGCTCGCCATCCGGTTGGACTCGCGCGGTCCGATCCTGTTTTCACAAAGACGACCGGGATTGGGCGGACGCGATTTCCGGATGTACAAGTTCCGCTCGATGCGCTGCGACGCCGAGGCGATCCTCGCGGCCGATCCTGAGTTGACTCGTGCGTTCCTCGAGAACGGCTGCAAATTTCCGAACGGCAAGGATCCGCGGATCTCCCGAGTCGGCGGTTTCCTGCGGTCGTCCAGTCTCGACGAGCTCCCGCAGCTGTTCAACGTGCTTCTCGGCGACATGTCCCTGGTTGGTCCGCGTCCCGTCCTCGGTCCCGAGTTCGAGCAGTTCGGCGATCTCGTGTCGGTCATCCTCAGCGTAAAGCCGGGCATGACGGGACTGTGGCAGGTCAGCGGGCGGAGCACCGTGGCAGGAAAGGATCGCGCGGCGCTCGATGCACAGTACGTCGCGGGCTGGTCGCTCGCCCTCGACGCGCGGATTCTCGCCCGCACCATTCCCGTTGTCTGGAAGGGCGTGGGAGCCCGTTGATCACGCGGCGCGCCGGCGACTCGCGATCTCTCCATTCGCGACGCGCTAGTGCCGCAGCCCCCTGGCAAACATCTCGTCCACGACGACGCGCTGCTTCTCGGGTTTCAGGTGGTACGGATCGGTGAAATTGGCGCGTCCGCGGGTGAAGTCATTCTCGACGTCGAAGTCGAACACGGGGACGCCGAACGAAAGGAGTTCCTTCTTGTAGGTCGCATACTGCTCGTCCAGCCCGAAGTCGTGCACGCGACGCATCAGGTCCACGTGGGCCGGCGGGATGTAGAAATAGAGGTTGATAGCGTGGGTCCTGCAGTAGTCGACCACGTCAGCAAGTCGTCGTCGCAGTGACGTCGGTTCCGTCCAAACCTCATAGAACGCGGCGGACTCGAGGAGCTGATGGTCCCAGAAGGCGGCTTCACTCATGGGAGGCGCTTCCGTTGGTGCTCCTGTTCCCCGCACCTTGCTCGCCACGATGCTTCCCGAGAGGGCAAGAATCGACAGGCTGAGGTAGTGGCCCTCGGGATTGCGTAGCTGCGCGATTGCTGCGGGGACGAGGTTCATGTCGTTTCGCTCCGAATACAGATTGAACGGTACGCCAAGAACGACGTTCTTCAGTGCTGAATGGCCGGATGCGAACCAGAAGGCGTCAATTGCCTCGAACGCGGTCCCACCGCCAAAGGCGAGGTTGGCGTAGTGCGCTCCATGTTTCTCGAACAGCTCCTCTCGGAGATTGTCACTGCGACTGTCGCCAAGGATGATGTTGGCGGACGGCACACGCGCAAACCGCGCGAGCTTGAAGAGCCGATAGTCCCGCCGAATTGCGAAGTCGTCCTGTCCGAGTGCCGGCCGCCAGCCGCCTCGGAGACCAAAAGGATCAATGATGAGGTTCGTGGCACCGATCCCGAGCACGAGCACGAGAAACGTCACGCCGAAGGAGCGAACGTAGGCGCGAAGCATTTCAGAATTGATAGTAGAGGAATGTGCTGATACGCGTCATGCTTGCAACAGCGACGACAGCTGCGCAGGCAAGCACGACGGCCCACCACGCGGTTGGCGTCCAAACGATGGCCCCGGCGTGTGTGTTGGAGTCGGGTGCGTCGAGCGCCGGACGATAGTTACGCATGAACTCCTGCGTGTTCGGCAGGAGCCAGACGACCGCAAGAAGCGTCATGATCCACACTACCTGCGGAATCCCCCCGAAGCGATCGAGCCCCGAGCCTGTCACGCCCCATTCGCGAAGCGGAATGCCAGCCGACGTCAGAACGGCCAGCCAGCGCGGTGGTAGATCAAGTCCGTTTGCACCGCACATTCCGCGAAGGATCTCGAGCGCGACGCTCACGGAGGGGGCACGAAAGAAGACCCAGGCGATGACCACGGCGAGAAAGGTCAGCGCACCGCCGGCGATCCGGGAGATCGCACCTCGATCGTTCCCTCCCGTTGATTTCACGAGACCTCTCCACCCGTGATTTACCATCAGGTATCCACCGTGCAAGGCACCCCACAGCACGAAGGTCCACCCGGCGCCATGCCACAGCCCGCCGAGCACCATGGTAATGAAGAGGTTCGTGTATCGGCGCACCGGGCCCCGTCGCCCGCCACCGAGCGGGATGTAGAGGTAGTCGCGCAGGAAGCGGGAAAGCGTCATGTGCCAACGGCGCCAGAATTCGATGATGTTCGGCGACTTGTATGGTGACGCGAAGTTCAGCGGGAGGACGATTCCGAACATCCGCGAGATGCCGATCGCCATGTCCGAGTAGCCGGAGAAGTCGAAGTACAGCTGCAGCGTGTAGGCAAGGGCACCGCCCCATGCCTCGAGAAAGCCATATGGGTCGGACCGCGCTGCGTCGAAGACCGGAGTGACGAAAGCGCCGACGCCATCAGCGAGGATCACCTTCTTGAACAATCCGATGGCGAGGATCGTCAAACCGACGGCGAAGTGCGAGTCGCGCGGCTTGAAGTTCTCGCCATCCCGGAACTGCGGCATCATCTCCGCATGATGCAGAACCGGCCCGGCAATCAGGTGTGGAAAGTACGTGACGAAGAGGAGGAAGTTCACGAAGCCGTCGTCGCTGGTCTTGCCGCGATAGGTGTCGACGAGATACGCGATCTGCGTGAATGTGAAGAACGAAATCCCGAGCGGAAGGATGATGTGTGGGATCGTCCAGTTCATCCCGAGGGCATCGGCGGTGCTGATGAAGAACGCGGCGTACTTGTAGTAGGCAAGGAGCGCGAGGTCCGCGATCACAGCCAGTGTCAGCCAGCGAAACGCGCGTCGTGTACCTGCGCCCGCACGCGCGATCGTCGCGCCCAGGGAGTAGTTGAATGCCGCGGAAGCCACGAGCAGGGCGACGTAACGCGGGTTCCAGTAGGCGTAGAATCCCAGCGAGACCAGCGCAAGCCAGGCAATGCCGGCCGCGTTGCGTCTTCTCCCCAAGGCGAAGAAGCCCAAAAGAGCGAGCGGAAGAAAGACGAACAGGAAGCCGTGAGAGTTGAACAGCATGTCGCTGGCTCAGGCCATTGCCGTAATTTCCGCGACGAACCGCTCGATTGCCGGCTCGCGGCGCAGGTGCAGTTCGGCGTACTCGCGGCCTCGTGCGCCCATCTCTGCACGACGGGTGCAACTCTGCAGCTCGGTGATCGCGCTGGAGAGCGCATGAGGATCGTCGGGCGGGATGACCAGGCCCGCGCCACTCGACCCGATCAGCCTCGCGCCCGCCCCTTCGCCCCCGAAGATCACCGGGCGCCCCGCAGCCATGTACTCGGCGAGCTTCGTGGGGAGCGCAGTGCGGAGCGACCGCGCGGCGCGCAGTTGCGCGTACAGCACGTCGGCACCGGCATATAACCGGTCGAGTGTGGCCTGGTCCGCATACCCGTGGAAGACGACATTCGACAGTCCGAGCTCGTCGACGCGTGCGCGAATCGCTGCCTCATCGAGCCCGGCACCCGCGATTTCTACCTGCACGGATTTTGGGTCGAGGAGGAGTGCGGCGTCGATGAGGTTGCCGATTCCCTGTGGGAATCCGATCAGTCCCGCGTAAAGGATTCGGAGCGGCCCCGCGTGTGGCTCGGAGCCCGGCACGGCGAGGAGCCGCGCCATGGTAGCGGGATCGAGTGCGTTGATCACCGTCTTCGTCTCGATACCGTGTGAGCGAAAGTATTCGCCCTGCTCGGGTGTCGTGGTGGTCACGAGATCAGCGGCGCGCGCGGTCGAGAGGACCAGCTGCTCGGTGAGCCACAGGATGGCGCGCGAGCGGACCTTTCCGAGATCGCCGGCATACATCCACGTGAGGTCCCGGATGTCCCACGCGAACCTCGCTCGCTTGAGGCGTGCGATCATCCAGGCGATCGGGCCGAGGGGAATGATCGGTGACGTCGCGATCACGACGTCGGCGTCTAGCTTCATCGCACACGCGAACTGGCGCCACGCATTGCGGAGCTCCGCAATGATGCGAACCGGAACGCTCGCCTTGCGCGGAAGGACCGGCGGCACGCGCCACACGCGAACGCCATCGGACACGGTGTCGACGGGCGCAACTGACTCGAACCCGTCGAACACCTGGCGCACGGGATAACTCGGCGCCGGTACCACGACGGTGACGTCGTGACCGTGGTCGCGGAGGGCACTCGCCAACGCTGACATCCGACGCCCGCCGGGCACCGTCTCCGGCGGGTAAAACGTAGAGAGAATGACGACGCGCAGGGCCTACTCCGCGTGCTGTGGTGGCCGGCGGCTGCGCCCCGTCGCGGCGCGCCATTCATCACGCAGCGCGTCGAAGCCGGCCCCGTCGATGGTCGGGAGGGACCGCCAGACATCGATCAGCGCCGCGAGAATGAGGCCGACGGCTCCGCCAATGAGAAGTGCAAGGGGCGCGCGAACGAACAAGCTCCTCGTCTTGGGAAGGGCGGGCATTTCGGGACGTTCGATGATCGACAACTGCGGCGTATCGCGCACCTCCTCGAGTCTCGCCTGTTCATAGCTTCCGGCGAGAGCCGAATAGAGTCCCTGACGGTGCGTCACCTCCCGCTGCAGTCGCGCGACCTCGAGCTTCAGCCGCTCGGACCCTGCGAAGCTCGCGTTCCGCTGCAGGAACCCTTCGAGCGCATACTCAGCCGCCCCCAACTGGGCTTTCGCATCGGCAAGTTGAGTCGCGGCGTACTTTCGTTCTGCCCCCGCCTGCGATTGCCGCGTATTCGTGTTGAATTCCGAGAGAAGCGCCAGAAGGCGGTCGTTCATCTTCTGGGCGAGCACGGGATGGGGTGCCGTTACCTCGAGCCGCACGACACCCGTGCGGACCGACATGCCGGAATTCACGTCGCGCGTGAGGATCTTCAACATCTTCTCGCGGCGTAGCAGCGAATCCCCTTCAATCTCATAGATCGAGTAGAGATCCCCGCTCACCGGGCCATCCGCCGATTGATACTCGAACTTCGTCGCGGCCAGCCCCTCGAGCAGCGACCGGGATTTGAGCATATCCGCAAAGAACATCGGGCCCTGAGTGGCATCCGAGATGTTGGGGAGGGACACCCCGAACTGCGCTGCGATCCCGGACAAGTTGCCGGGGCCCTTTGCGCTCGCCTGAGGAACGAATGCGGACGAAGACATCCACATGCGCGGGCGAAACAACGTCGAGGCCACCACGGCGAAAGCGAGAAAGGCGCAGCCAAGCACGAGCACGCGGTGGCGCAGCGCCGTGTACAGGAGCCGGGTCACGAGCACTCCACCGGCGTCGGACGGCTGGGCTGTCATCGTAACAGCAGGAGGGGTATTCATCGGGCGCGTACACCGTCAAGGCGCAGCCGAAGGAGCGTGAAGCTGATCGCGGAAATCCCGATGAGCGCGAGATTCGAGAAGAGCGGACTCGAAAGCTCTCCAGCAAGGAGAGAGGGAAGGCACAGCGTTAGCCATGCCGCGAAGCCCGCGAGCGCTGCCGAGCGTGTGAGGTCGTCCTTGGCCGAGAGTATCTGGGTGAAGAATTCCCGGGCGATCGTCACCATGAGCAGGATGAGAAGGCCGGTGGCGGGAATGCCGAACTTGAGGGCGGCGAGGAGGTAGTCATTGTGCGGGTTGAGATAGGCGAAGCGCGTCTCTTCGTTTGTGACCTCGTCGAGCGGATAGCCCACGAGGGGGCTGTCCGCGATGTGCCTCGCGGCCATGCTCCACATTACCTCGCGACCGTCCAGCACGTTGTGCCCGCGGGTAATGTCCTTGTTGGCGATCGAGCGTATGAGGGGTACGGTCGCTTCCGGCCTGAAGGCCGCCGTCACCGCGAACGCACCGGCCGCAACGACGATGGCGATCAGGAGCGGATAGAAGGCCGGTCTTCGCCCCGATGATCCCTTCGCTATTCGCACGGTGGCAAGCCCGAGCACACATATTCCGATTGCAATGGCGGGATAGGTGACGGATCCGTTGAGTACCAGGAGTGATAGTGCGCCCACCGCCGCGACCAATGCAGCGATCCTGTTTCGTCGCACGGGTAGGGTAAGCGCGAAGGGGATGGCCGCGACCTGAAACGTGAGCAGAATCAGGGCATCGTGCGAAAGTGCAAACCATGCCTGCGCGCCATGAAAGACGCCGCCGGTCATCCGTCCACCGATATACTGCCAGTAGTTTGTCTCCGGGAGCGTTCCGCTGGCAAAGGCGAGAATCAGGATGAGGACGCCCGCAAACGGGATGTTCGCGCAGAGAAGCGCGAGCAGCTTCTGTGGGCTTCCGGACATGACGATCGCGCACGCACCCAGCGCCCACGCAACGACTCCGCCAACAATAGTGGGGAGCAGGGGAAGGCCCTGCGGTTCACTGAACCGGAAAAGGTAGATTCGCCCGAGTGCGGAAATGAAGACCAGCGCGAGCGAGAGCGAGAGCAGTTGAAGCCCGGGGCGCGGGCGCGGCAGCGAACGCAAGGGCAGTAGCGCGACGCCCAACGCCGCAATCGGCGCGAGGAGCGCAATGCGCGGAAGCCGCATTTCCACGTTCGCGAACGACGCCAGCATGACGCAGGCGAGCACGGCGGCAGGCGCCGCGCGAAGCGGACCTGTCCATGGAGTCGGCGGCATCGAAGAGCTGGCTGGCGTCATTGCCTGCTGCATATCAAGGGTTGTTCCACGGATCGGTCTGGCAGGAGGTTTGCAAATAGGCAAGAAGCGTCACGGTGGGCTTCTTTCGGACGCATCTGCTCGCTTCTACGCAAATACCATGAAACTGATGCACGTGGTGGGAACTCGGCCGAACTTTCCCAAGCTCGCGCCGGTGTTTCGCGCAGCCCGTTCCCGTGGACTCCGCCAGCTGGTTGTCCATACCGGCCAGCACTACGACGACGCCATGTCCGGCAACTTCTTTCGCGAGCTGGACATCCCGGAGCCCGAGGTAAATCTCGCGGTCGGGTCCGGCTCGCATGGGGCTCAGACGGCGCGCATTCTGGAGCGGATCGAGCCGGTGCTCGAGAAGGAAATGCCCGATTGGCTCGTCGTTTACGGCGACGTGAATTCCACGATGGCGGCGACACTCGCAGCCTCCAAGCTGCGGATCCGCATCGCTCACGTGGAGGCCGGGCTCAGGAGCTTCGATCGGGACATGCCCGAGGAGATCAATCGGCTCGTAACTGATCGTCTCGCTGACCTCCTCCTTACGCCGTCACGTGACGCCGGCGAGCAGCTTCTTCGCGAAGGCGAAGACGCGTCGCGGATCGCGTTCGTCGGCAACGTGATGATCGACTCCCTGTTCCACGCGCTCCCCAACGCGCGCGCGACAGGGTTTCGCAAGTCGCTCGCGCTGCGGGACGGATATGTCGTGGTCACGCTCCATCGTCCGTCGAACGTCGATGTCGATGCCCGCCTGACCATGATCGCCGAAGCCCTGGTGCGCATCGCGGAGTCGCGAGATGTGGTGTTTGCCGCGCACCCGCGCACGCAGGACAGGCTCCGCAAGGCCGGCGTGGGCCTGGGCGGGGTTCGCCTTATTGACCCGCTTCCATACTTTCACATGCTCGACCTGGTCGAGGGAGCACATGTCGTCGTCACCGACTCGGGCGGCCTCCAGGAGGAGACCACCGCACTCGGCGTTCCGTGCCTGACCGTTCGTGACAATACCGAGCGTCCGATCACGATCACGGAAGGAACGAATCAACTGGTCCTGGATCCGCGGGAGCTCTCGGCCTTCGTGGAGGCGGCTTTCTCCGTAACCGCCAGGTGTCCGGAAGGCTGGGACGGCTCGGCTGGCGAACGCGTGGTCGATGCGCTCACGAACCCGGCGTACGCGAATCCGGTGCGCGGTGGCGCGGAGCGACTCTCCGAGGTTATGCGATGATCAGTTTCCGGGGACGCTGAACGATGTGCGGAATCGTTGGCTGGCTCTCGTTCGACGACAATCGTCGCGTCTCGCCGGCGACTGTCGAGCGCATGCGCGATGAAGTCGCGCACCGTGGGCCCGATGGCGCAGGGCTGTGGATGTCCGAGCGGCGCGACGTGGGACTTGGATTTCGGCGGCTTGCCATCGTCGACCTGAATCCACTGGCCGACCAGCCGATGACCAACGAGGACGGCCGGCTGTGGATCGTCTTCAACGGCGAGATCTACAATCACGCCTCGATTCGTCCGGCGCTCGAGCGGCTCGGGCACAAGTTCCGCACCGATCACTCGGATACGGAAACGCTCCTGCACGCCTTCGAGGAATGGGGGCCGGCGTGCCTCGACCGGCTCGAGGGGATGTTCGCCTTTGCCGTGTGGAACCAGGAAACGCGCGAGCTGTTCATGGCGCGTGACCGGATCGGAAAGAAGCCGCTCTACTTCACGCGCACGGCGCACGGCTTTCTCTTCGCGTCCGAGATCAAGAGCCTGATGGTGCACCCGGAGGTCTCGTTCGACGTCGAGCCCGTCGCGCTGTACCACTACCTGTCGTTCATGACGACGCCGGCGCCGCTGACGATGTTCCGCGGGATCTACAAGATGCCGGCCGGGCACGCCGCAACGATGGGCGCCGACGGACGCTTCAATGCATGGCGGTATTGGGACGCGATCGCGAATCCAGCGGAGCAGGCGGAGATCCTCGGCCGAACGGGCGCCGAGCGGGAGAATTACTGCGTGAGCAGGACGCGGACGCTCCTCGAGGAGGCAGTCGCGAAGCGAACGGCCGCGGACGTTCCCGTGGGTGCGTTTCTTTCTGGCGGAATCGACTCGTCCGCGATCGTGGCGCTCATGAGCCGGCAGTCGGCGGGGCCCGTTCGCACCTTCACCGTCGGCTTCTCCGATCACCAGGAGCTGAACGAACTCGATTACGCGCGCAAAGTCGCAAAGCTCTACAACTGCGACTACCACGAGGTGCTGATCGACGAGGACGCAATGAAGCGCTACCTCCCGGACCTCGTGCATGCGCAGGACGAACCGATCGCCGACTGGGTCTGCATCCCGCTGTACTTCGTGTCGAAGCTCGCGAGCGATTCGGGAACGATCGTGCTGGAAGTGGGCGAAGGCGCGGACGAGCAGTACTGCGGGTACAACGGATACATGCAACACCTCGACATGTACGAGAAGTACTGGAAGCGGTATGCACAGCTGGCGAAGCCGGCGCGGCGCGCCGTGTCACAGGCGGCTGAATTTGCATCGATGATGTACACGGGCCGCGACCGGCACCTCGACATCGTCGTGCGCGCGGGGCGGGATCGTGAGCCGTTCTGGAGTGGCGCCAACGTGTTTCCGGAGTTCCGGAAGCGCAGCTTCATGCACAACCGTGAGGAAATGCGCAGCTGGCTTCCCGAATCGCTCCTCCCCGCGTCATTCGGCCGCTACGACTCGTTCGAGATCGTGAAGTCGTACTTCGACCGGATCGACCAGGTGATGCCGGGCTCCGACGTCCTCACGCGCATGATCTATTCGGAATTCAAGCTTCGCCTTCCGGAGCTCCTCCTGATGCGCGTCGACAAGATCGGCATGTCGGTTTCGATCGAGCCTCGCACGCCCTTCCTCGACCACAAGCTCGTCGAGTTTTCGATGGGCATCCCGATGGAGGAAAAGGTCAGGAACGGCACCACGAAGTCCGTGCTCAAGAAGGCCGTTCGCGGATTGATTCCAGACGAGATCATCGATCGTCGCAAGATGGGCTTCGGCGCGCCCATGGTGGAATGGCTCCGTGGAGACTTCGGCCGCGATGTCGAGAATGCATTTCACCGCACAGCGTTCTTCGATCGCGTAGGGATCGATCGCTCCGAGGTCATGGCGATGCTGCAGCGGCACCGAGACGGGCGGCGCGATCACGCCACGTATGTCTGGCTGCTGTACAACGCCGTCGCCTGGTACGATCACTGGAGCCGGGACCAGCGTATCGCAGCGGTCGCATGAATCCACTCGCAACCTGGCAAAGGATTCGAGGCAAGTCCGTCCGGTACATCGCGTCGCGCGGCTTCACGGAATTGCGGCGGTACGTTCGCGCTCCGCTACAGCGGCGCACACTCGGTCGTCTCTCGACGGACGACGTGCTGCGCACGATCTCCGCACCGAGCGCGGAGGAAATCGTGCACGACTGGGGAGTGAACGGCCCATTCCCGGTCAATCGTGAGCGCGCGCGGCTTGTCGCATGGTATCGCGATCACCCGACCGAACGTGCCGCTCTCGACGAGCGTGCGACACGCGCCCTCGCCCGCGAGGTTGATCTCCTCGGCCGCGGATCCTTCTTGCTCGGCGACGAGATCCGCTGGTGCTCCGACTACCAGAACGCCTACGACTGGCCGCTGTCGCCGAGTGATCGGCTTGATTACGCGCTCCTGCATCTGCCGTGCGACGTGAAGCTTCCGTGGGAGCTTTCACGCTTCCAGCACCTCTTCGTGCTCGGACAGGCGTGGATCGTGAACCGGGATGCACGTGCGGCTGAGGAGTTCCGCGCGCAGGTGGAAAGCTGGGACGACGCCAATCCGGTGGGCCTCGGCCCGAACTGGGCGTGCACGATGGATGTCGCGCTGCGCTCGTGGAGCCTGCTGTGGCTCGCTGCGGCGTTCGCCGATGCACCGGGTCTCGATGAGAGTTTCTGGGGGCGCTTCGTGCGCATGCTGTGGCAACATGGGCAGTGGATGCCCGAGCATCTGGAAAAAGGCGAGATCAACGGGAACCACTACATCTCCGACGCGCTCGGACTCGTGGCGTGCGGCGCCTTCTTTCACTCCACGCCGCATGGACGGCAGTGGCTGAAGGAGGGCGCGGCGATTCTCGAGAGTGAAATCGTTCTCCAGCTCGAGCCTGACGGTGTGGATATCGAGGCCTCGGTGCCGTACCAGCGGCTCGTGATGGAGATCTTTCTCGCCGGGCGACAGATGATGCTCCACGCGGGGCACGCGCCGGTGCGCGCGTATGATGAGCGGCTCCGCGCCGCGGCGCGCTATGTCTCTGCGTACGTCACGCCCGAGGGATTGATCCCCGTGCAGGGTGATGCCGACGACGGGCGGGTCATGAAGTTCGGTGCGCAGGATGTGCGCGATCATCGGTATCTCGTGAACCTCTGCGCCGCGCAGGTGGGGGCACTGCGACTCCAACCGACGCTGCCGCCGGGTGAGGAGGAAGTCTGGTTCCTCTCGGCAGCCGAGCTCGATGCGATGGCGTCAGCCGGCACGTTCGAGCCGGAGCACTGTGCGTTTTTTCCGGCGGGTGGTGCCGCCGTGTTGACGTCGGATACGCAGTACGCCTTCGTCGACGTTGGAAACGTGGGGCTGAAGGGACTCGGTGGTCACGGGCACAACGATGTGCTGTCGGTGGAGTGGCACGCATTCGGGAGACCCGTGCTGACGGACTCCGGGAGTTTCGTCTACACGGCGTCCGCCGAATGGCGGCAGCGCTTTCGGTCCACGGAGTTCCACACGACCATCATGGTCGACGGCGAGGAGATCAACAGGCCCTATGGCCCGCTCTCCCTTTGGAACCTGCACAACGACGCGAGAGTGTTCGCCTCCACGGCGGGGAGCTCGGGGGGAACGGCAACCGTGCAGGCGTCGCACCATGGCTATCACCGGCTGGCGGACCCCGTGACGACGACGCGGCGTGTCGAGATGCATCTGGACGAATGCCGAATGTCTCTCTCGGACCTGATCGAGGCAAAGGGCGAGCACGAGGTCACCTGGTTCTTTCAGGTCGCCGAAGGACTGGCTGGACGCGTCGATGGCGATTCGCTGCGGCTTTCATCGGCTGATGGCGCGCTGCAGGCGGAGATTGCCGGTGCGGGAGTGCGTGGGAGCTGGACGAAGTACGCCGGATGGTTCTCTCCCTCGTACGGTGTGCGCCGGCCGCGGGAGCGTTGGGCCTACAGCGCGCGGACGAAGGGCGACGCGCGACAGCAATGGACTCTCGCTGCGCGAGCAGCGGCTCACATAGGATGACATGCTTCAAGTAGCAATATCGGGCGGTGAAGTACGCGTCGTCGACGTGCCGGCACCAGTCGTGAAACCAGGAGCCGTGCTCGTTCGCACCAGTCACTCGCTCATCAGCTCGGGGACGGAGGGCGCCGGCGTGACGGGGAAGGCGGAAAGCCTCGCCATGAAGGCGCTGCGTAATCCCGACCTGGTGAAGAAGGTCATCGACCGCGCGAAGAACTATGGCGTGAAGGACACGTTCGACCTCGTCAAGTCGCGCGTCGCGACGGAGACGCCCATCGGCTACAGCACGGCCGGCGTCGTCGTCGAGGCGGGTGAGGGTGTGAGCGGCTTCAAGGTCGGCGATCGTGTGGCGTGTGCGGGAGCCGGTTTCGCGAATCATGCGCAGTACAACGTGGTGCCGCAGAACCTCGTCACGAAGATTCCGGACAACGTGTCGTTCGAGGAAGCGGCATTCGTCACGCTCGGCGCTATCGCGTTGCAGGGCGTTCGCCGCGCCAACCCCACACTCGGCGAGCGCGTCGTCGTACTCGGCCTCGGACTCCTCGGTCAGCTCACGGTCCAGCTTCTTCGTGCATCTGGCGCCTACACCATCGGTGTCGATGTTCTCCGTGAGCGCGTGGATCGCGCGACCGCATTGGGAATGGACGCGGGATTCGCGATCAACGAGCGCCCCCTGAAGGATGGCGTGTACGAGCGGACGGGAGGCGTTGGTGCGGATGCGGTGATCGTGTGCGCCGCGGGAGGCGACCCGGCGCTCCTCAATCAGGCGTTCGATCTCTGCCGCCGGAAGGGACGCGTCGTCCTTGTGGGCGACGTGCCGATGCGCATCCAGCGCGACAAGATCTACAAGAAGGAGCTCGACTTCCTGATTTCGACATCGTACGGCCCGGGGCGGTACGATGCAAACTACGAGGAACGGGGGCAGGATTATCCCCTCGCGTATGTTCGCTGGACGGAAGGGCGCAACATGGAGGAGATCCTTCGCCTGGTCTCAACGGGACAGTTGAAGGTGTCGCCGCTGATCGACAAGACGCTCCCGCTCGAACAGGCACTCGACGGGTACCTCCTCCTGAAGAGCGAGGCACGTCCCATCGGCGTGCTCCTCGATCATGGTTCGGGGAATGGCGTTCCCCAGCGGCGCATGGTGAATCCTGCCGCCCCTGCCGTCGCGCGGACGCGGAGCGCATCCGAGCCGTTCCGCATTGGTGTTGTTGGCTTCGGCGGTTATTTCAGCGGGATGCTCCTGCCCATCATCACGGCGCACAAGGGCTTCACGCTACAGAGCGTGTGCAGTCGAAACGGGCTCACGGTGCGCGGCGCGATCCAGCGTCATGGGTTCACCACGGGTTTCACGGATTGGCGCGAACTCGTTGCGAGCGACGACGTGGATGTCGTCTATGTCGCGACGCGTCACGACCAGCATTTCGAGGTTGCGGCCGAAGCGACGCGCCGACGGAAGCATGTGTTCGTCGAGAAACCAATGACGATGCGGAGCGCCGATGCGCGTGAGCTCGAGGCACTTGTTTCGGAACATGGCACGAAGCTGACGGTGGGATTCAACCGCCGCTTTTCGCCGCACGCTGCGCTAATGAAGAAGCAGCTCGACCAGATTGCGGCACCGAAGACGATGGTCTATCGCGTGAACGCGGGAGCACTCCCTCCCGAGCACTGGAGCATGGATCCCGTCGAAGGGGGCGGCCGTCTCCTCGGCGAAGGCGTTCACTTCTTCGACTTCCTCCACTTCATCGCGGGAAGCAAGCCCGTCTCTGTCTGTGCCGCGTCACCGCGCATTGCGAACGCGCACGGAAATTCTGCCACCGTGCTGTTGAGCTTCGAGGACGGCTCGGTGGGCACCGTTGTGTACACCGCGGAGGGTGGACCAGGACTTCCGAAGGAGCGCGTCGAGGTGCACGCCGGCGGCGTGAGTTTCGTGCTCGATGACTACAAGGAGCTCACTGCGTTTGGATCTGCGTCGGGCCTCAAGACGAAGACCGTGGACAAGGGACAGCGCGCGCACCTCGAGAACTTCCACGCAGCGCTTCGTGGGCAGGCGCCACTCGGCGTCACCGCGAATGATGGGTACTGGGCGACGTGGTGCGCCGAAGAGGCGAACGCGAAGGTGACCGCGAACTGATGTCGTCCTTTGCCGTGTACGCGACGACGTATGGTGTGAGGCTCGCAGCGCTTGCCGTCGGGCTTCTCACCAACATCGTCATCGCACGGTCACTTGGCCCTGCCGGCCGCGGCGACGTTTCGGCATTCATCGCCGCGGTGAGCGTGCTCGTTCAACTGACCGGGTTCGGACTCTCGTCGTCGAGCGTCGTGGAGCTCGGCGGTGATCCGAAACGCGCCCGTCAAGTGGGAACCCTGCTGTTTCTGGCATCTCTGCTCGTGGTGCCGGTCGCCTTGGCCGGCGCCTTCCTGTTCGATCACTTTTCCGCGGTACGCATCGAGGGACCCACAGTCATCCTCGCGATCTTGTGGCCACTCACTCAGCTCCTGGGCCTCAATCTTCAGGCAGCCTTTCTCGGGGTGGGCAACTACCGGTGGTTCAACGGCCTCGAACTCACGACGCGCCTACTCTGCCTTGCCGCGGTTTCCGCAGTGGTTGCATGGAGAACGCCCTCAACCCCACTGATCCTGCTTGCCCTTTTCGGCGCAGAGACAGTGGTGGTACTTGCGGGAGTCGTCCACTTTGCAGGGCGCTGGGGTGCGGGACTTCCTGAGCAACCCCTGGTGCGTCGGATGGCGATGATGGGTTTCCGAGCGAGCCTGTCGCTCATTCCCGCGTATCTCATCGTTCGTGGGGACGTCGTACTCGTACGAATGTGGCGCGGTGCGGCGGAGACCGGATTGTATGCCATCGCAGGCCAGGTCGTGACGCTGATCTGGATGATTCCGGCCGCCGCCGCGCAGGTGCTGTTCAGCAGCATCGCGCGATCGACGTCGCGCGCAGCCGACGTGGCGCGCGTGAGCGCCGCGATGGTGTGGATCCTCGGATTGGTGTGTGCGGGTGCCTTGGTCATGGGTGCCCCCGCCATCCGGCTCGTGTTCGGACAGTCGTATTCCGGCGCGTTTCCGATGCTCGCCGTCCTCCTGCCAGGTGCCCTCGCGCTCGGAGTGGAGACAACACTCGTTCAATACTTCAATGCCGGCGGCTACCCACTTCGGATCGTGAGGTACTGGGCGCTGGCGCTTGGGCTCAACGTGTCGCTGAATGTCCTGCTGATTCCCCGCTGGGGCGCACTGGGTGCGGCTGCTTCTTCGACAGCTGGATATGTCCTGATTGCCGCACTTGTTGCGCTTCGCTTCCGCCATGAGACGGGGATCGGATTCCGGGAACTGCTGCGCTTTCCTCGCCTTGCCGCCGCTTCCACTGTGACTGCGGTGCAGGCGAAGTCCGTGACCGGAGCAGTACAGTGAACCTCGTCCTGTCGGTGCGAGACCTCGAGCACAAGCGAGTTGTGGCATTCGCGCGAGGGAACGGCGCGCGCGGTCTGTCCGCGGAACATTTCCGCAACATAGGCCCGCTGCGGGCACTCCAAACCCTGCGCGACCGCGCCTACGACGAGGTGGTGATCTGCGGCACCTCTGAGGAGCTCGAGAACTATCTTGCCGCTCTCTCGGCGGCGTCGCTGGCAGTGAGTACTCGCGCGAGACGGTGGGAAGACATCACCACCGGGAAAACAGGCCCCCTCACGCGTCGTCGTATCCTGGGCGACATCGCCGGTATGATGCGCGGCACGGGAGACGGGCTGCTTGCCATTCGACGCAAGAAGCGCGAGGTAGAGGCGCTCACCGCAGGACCGCGCGTTGCGCCGGTGTGGAACGGACCTGCCGAGCGCATTCTCTACCTGAAGGGTGGTCCGTTCAGCAATGTGAAGGTCGGCGGCTCCGTTGGGCACGTGGCCGGCGTCGCCAACGCCATGACTCGGGCGAATCTGGATGTTCGCATGCTCGCTGTCGCCCCGCAGATATCCGTCAGCGATGAAGTAGACATCGATATCGTGCCGCCGCCTGCAACCTGGGGGCTCCCGGTCGCGGTGAACGCCGTGCGCTATTCCGAAACCTTTCGTCTCGCGGCAGAAGCCGTCGCGCGCGCCTGGGCGCCTTGCCTTTCCTATCAACGATTCAGTCCGCAGGACCTTACCGGCGCTCACCTCAGGAAGATGGGCATACCGTGGGTCGTCGAGTACAACGGCTCGGAAGTGTGGGCGCAGCGAAACTGGGGGCGAGCCAGCGCATTCGAGTCACTCGCTCGTCGTGTGGAAGTGTCGGCGCTGAGGCTGGCCGACCTGGTCGTCGTCGTCTCCGAGCCGCTGAAACGCGAGGTGCTCGAGCTTGGCGTGCCGGAAGAGCGCGTGCTGTGCTACCCGAACTGCATCGATCCCGGGACATTCGATCCGGCGCGCTTCAGCGGTGAAGACATTGCGCGCCTTCGCGCGGAGTTTGGTATCGCACCCGATGACCTCGTGCTGACCTTCATCGGGACCTTCGGTGAGTGGCACGGGACCGACGTGCTGGCCGATGCGATACGCGACCTGATAGATCGTGACGCGGAATGGATGCGGTCGAAGCGCATTCGCTTTCTGCTCGTGGGGTCGGGTCTGCGGCTGCAGTATGCGGTGGACCGGCTCTCGCAGCCCGGGGATGAGAAGTTCGTGCACTTCGCCGGTGTTCAGCCGCAGGCGCGAGCTCCGCTGATTCTCGCGGCATCGAACATTCTCCTATCTCCGCACAAGCCCAATGACGACGGAAGCGCGTTTTTCGGGAGCCCGACCAAGTTCTTCGAGTATCTCGCGATGGCCCGGCTGGTCATCGCGTCGGACCTCGAGCAGATCGGCGATGTGGCGCGCGGCTGGATTCCGCTCGCTCCGCGCCCGCAGGCAGGAGTGAAGTCCGACCTGATGATACTCGTGGAACCGGGATCTGTTGACGGCTTGAATCGAGGGATTCGCGAAGCGTGTGATATGCCGGCTGCCGAGCAAGAGAGAATGGCGCTGAGATGCCGTGACGTGGCGAACGCCCACTTTACATGGGACGCCAATGTGGCGTGTGTGCTGGAGAGACTTCAGGCCGTCACCGGTGCCCCGGACCATGCGACTCATGCAGGTGAGTTGTCGGGTGTGCACTCATGAGCGGACCGGTAACAGGAGACGCCGATCGGAAGTCGGCCGTACGCGATTTCTGGAACATGGAATCCTGCGGGGAGCGCTATGCCGTTGGCGCGGATGAAGCAGCGGCACTCAACGAGCAATCGGAGATTCGTTACGAATTGGAACCGTACCTCCGCTCCTTTGCTCGTTTCCACGACGGGCGCGGCCAGGACGTACTTGAAGTCGGGGTGGGGATGGGCGCGGATCATCTCGAATGGGCAAAGGAGAAGCCGCGTTCGCTGACCGGGGTCGATCTCACACCGCGCGCCATCGAATTCACGAGAGCTCGATTTGCGGCTGCCGGTCTTACCGCCAATGTTGAGCTGGCGGACGCCGAGCGGCTGCCATTTCCAGATGAGAGTTTCGACCTTGTGTACTCATGGGGCGTCCTGCATCACTCCCCGGATACGCAGCGGGCCGTCGACGAGGTGCGCCGTGTCTTGCGACCCGGTGGCAAGGCCCGGATCATGATCTATCACTCGCGATCGATTGTTGGAGCGGTGCTGTGGGTCCGATACGGACTCTTTGCCGGCGCTCCCTTCCGTTCCCTCTCGTCCATCTACGCCAGTCACCTGGAGAGCCCCGGGACGAAAGCGTACTCCCTGTCAGATGCGCAACGGCTCTTTGGCCGTTTCTCATCAGCGAAGATGGAGGTGTGCCAGGCGCCCTCTGACCTCCTGCTTCCCGGGATGGGGCGTCGGCACGAAGGTCCACTACTGACGCTCGCGCAGTTTGTCTGGCCGCGGCGCCTCATCCGGACCTTCGGCCGCGGCGTGGGCCTCTACCTCATGATCGACGCGGTGAAGTAAGCCTACTTTTCGCAGAATGCGATCAGGTACCATCCAAAGTGGCGCGCGAGAAATGGGCGCATGAACGCCGGGATGACCTTGAAGGCGCGTTGATCGGGCGTCAAGCCGAGATGGTCAACGGCCAGGCGGACGCTGGAGAAAGCAAAAAGCATTTTCCGAAAAGCCGCTCGCCCGTATCGCTTCACCAGCGGACGTGCGCCACGATCCGCGCTCTGTTCCTCGATCCGCCAGTACGCCGACTCGAGCGAATCGGAGCGCCACGATTTCTCCCGCAGCCAACGTGCAGCGAAGACCGCCGAGAAAACGGAGTGCCTGTGGTAGACCGCGAGGATTGCCTTGCCACCCGGCTTCAGCACACGGTAAATCTCGTTGATCACATCCTGCGTACCGGGGGTGTGGTGGATCACCCCAAAACTGTACACCACATCGAACGTCGCATCCGGGAAGGGAAGCGTCTCCGCGTCGGCCAGGCGGAGGTCCGCCGGAATGCCCGCCAGCTCGAACCGCTTTCGCGCGAGGCGCTGGTGCGTCGGCGACAGGTCGACACCGGTGACCTTCGCGCCCCCTTTTGCGAACTGCATCAGGTCCGTTCCTTGGCCATAGCCGATTTCCAGCACCGACTTCCCGCGATACCCGTCGTAACCCATCACCGTTTTCATCCACGGCGCATAGATCTCGTACCGGTCCCGGTCGACGGCGGCGAAGTACTCGGCGGAGCCTTGCTCGAAGCCTGCGCCGCCCGCATAGCCACAGGCGTCGTCCGTCCATTGCTTTTGTGCTTCGGCCTTGAGCCCAGTGACCTTCGGGGCAGTCTCCGTGACGGGCAATCGATATCTCCAGATCAGACGCGTGAATGGCGTTTCAGCTATTCGGCATGGCGCGTCACGGCGGTAGCTGGACGCGCTCCGGCGTTCGTACTACAAGCATCGTGCCCGCCTCAACAGCCATTCGAGTCGTGAACTTTCCCACGTTTCGGGATGGAGCAGCACCGCCTCGAGTGCTGCGCGCCGGCCTCTGGTCCGCCTGAGCTTGTCCAACGGCACATCTCTAGCAACGATGCCCAATGGAGCACTCCACGAAAAGCAACAACCTCAATGCCCTCTTTGATGATCAATTCCGTGCGCTTGGCGAAATGGTATCTCTCCCTTCTTCCGGAAAGCCCCCCGGATTACTGGATGCACCGAGAGCCGATGGTCCGCGCGCGCATGGAATACGATGACGAGCGCTCGGCCGTCGGCTTCCATACGCTATTCACGATGGACCTTGCAAATAAGGACGTGCTCGACCTGGGATGCGGTTATGGCGGGCGCAGTGTCTACTTCAAGGAGCTCGGTGCGCGTCGCGTGGTAGCGATGGAAATCCGCGGGGAGATGATCGATGAGGCGCTTGCGTTCGCCGCGGAGCGCGGCGTCACACTGGAGGGACTCGTTTCCGTTGGTGAGCAAATCGGACTTCCGCATGAAACAATTGACATCATCACGTGCTACGACGTGTTCGAGCACGTTGAATCTGTCGCGGCGACGTTACAGGAGTGCTATCGTGTGCTCCGACCAGGCGGGATCGCGTACATCGTGTTTCCTCCATACCTCCATCCACTTGGCGGATCCCATCTTCACTCGTATCTATCGCGCTCACCTGCGCCCAACGCACTGTTCGGACGAGATACACTCTGGACTGCGGTCCGCGAGCTGCTCATCGAGCGCGGAACCTTTGTCCCGGACAAGCGTCCCACTGATCCCCTTCCAGGGGTAAACGGAACAACCATCGCGCAATTCAGGAAGGCCTTGGCAGCGGTCCCATTCCGCGATGCGCAAGTCACGCTGCGACCTGTCAATGTTCCGCGACTAGGCGCCGTCGCAAGCGCGCTCTCGCGGATCCCCGTCGTCCAGGAGGTCGCAGTCAGTCGGCTCCTTTGCGAACTGGCCAAATGATTGTCTGGCCGTGCAATGAGCACCGCCTCAGATGTTCCGCGCCAGCCTGCTGGTCAGCGGATCCCAGCTGTGACTCCCGTCCTTCGTGATCAGTTCCACGACCGGGAGCGGAAAGATCATTCCTGTACCGGCATCGATCATCGGCTGCTCACGCTTCAGGAACTCGGTGCGGAAATGCCAGGGCAACACGAGATAGTAGTCCGGCTTCATCGCCCGTGACCGCTCCTCGGAGATGATGGGGATATTCGTGCCCAACGTGCGCGCCCCATCTTTGTCCGGATTGCGGTCGGCCGCGTAGGCGATGTGCGACTTATCCAACCCGCAGGCCTGAAGAATCGTGTTTCCCTTGGTCGACGCCCCATAGATGTGGATCGTCTTCCCCTGGTCGCGGAGGTGCGTGACCAGCGACGTCAGACTCCGCACGGCGTTCGAGACGCGTGCCTTGAACAACTCGTACGGCAGGTCTGTCTCAAGTTCGCGCTCGAATTCGCGGTGACGCAGGTCGGTCAGCTCTCGCCGAAACGTATCGTCGCCGACCGGATGGTCTTCCTCGTGCGTCACGAACACGCGGATGCTGCCGCCGTTGATGCTGTTCAACGCAGCGCGGCGAACCTTCATCCCTCCGGCGGCGACGATCCGCTCGATCACGGCGAGACTGTAGTACTCGAGGTGCTCGTGGCAGATGGTGTCGTACGAATTGAGCTCCAGCGTGAGTGGCAAATATGCCACCTCGAAGATCCACACACCGCCCGGCGCCAGCAATGCCTTGATGTTGCGCACAAAGTCAACCGGATCCTCGAGGTCGTAGAACATGGCGATCGACGTGACGATATCGAACGGCTGCTCTCCCGCCGCGCGCTGCAGGGTGCGTGACGGAAAGGTCTCCTGCACGACGTGCACGGTGGGCTCGCAGCCCAGCACCGCGTCGGACGGATCGCACCCGAACTGCACGACCTCTGCCGGGTAGTTGCGCAGCAGCGTCCCGTCGTTGCAGCCAATATCGAGCACGCGCAGCGGCGTGCGCCCCAACGTGGACATGGCATCCGATACCACGCTGGCGAGGTGCCGGCGCATCGTTTCATTCGTGCCGGACCGGTACCAGTAGACCGAATAGAGGATTTCCGGTGGAACGCTGCACACCATCTGCACCAGTCCGCACGCCTTTTCATCTCGGCTCGGATCGCAGCGCACCAGTGCTGTGGGAATGCGCCGCATTGGAGGCAACGGCTTTCCCTCCATCACAAAGGAGCCCTGGAGGTACTGCGGACCGAGGTCCAGCACCGGTGTCAACGCGGAGGATCCACAGGCGCGACACGTCGACCGAAAGGTCAGATGCATGGTATTACCGCGGTGCCGCGGGTGAACTTTCGAGCAACGTCTGTTCTCGGCGCGCCAGCTCGATATCCGATTCGACCATCATGCGGACGAGCTCGGGAAAGCGCACCTTTGGTTCCCATCCAAGCGCCGCACGCCCCTTGGACGCATCCCCGAGCAGATAGTCGACCTCTGCGGGCCGAAAATGACGCTCGTCGGTGTGCACGAACTCCTTCCAATCCAGATCTGCCATCGCGAACGCAACCTCGCAGAATTCGCGCACCGAGTGCGCCTCGCCGGTTGCGACGACATAATCGCCCGGTTCATCCTGCTGGAGCATCCGCCACATGGCGTCCACATAATCGCCGGCAAAGCCCCAGTCTCGTTTCGCGTCGAGATTACCGAGATAGAGTTTGTGTTGCAATCCAAGCTTGATGCGTCCGACGGCACGCGTGATCTTGCGCGTCACGAAGTTCTCGCCGCGTCGCGGCGACTCGTGGTTGAACAGGATGCCGTTCGACAGGTGCAGGCCATACGACTCACGGTAGTTGATGCCGTACCAGTGTGCTGCGACCTTGCTCACAGCGTACGGGCTGCGCGGATGAAATGGGGAGTTCTCGTTCTGCGGCGGGTTCGTGGCACCGAACATCTCGGAGCTTCCCGCCTGATACACGCGCACCTGCTTGCCGACACGTGCGCCGTAGTCGCGAAGGCACTCGAACAGGCGCAGCGCACCCACCGCCACGACGTCCGCCGTGTACTCGGCCTGATCGAACGAGACGCGCACGTGCGACTGCGCGCCGAGGTGGTAGACTTCGTCCGGCTCGAGTGCCTCGATGATGCGCCGCAGTGATGTTCCGTCGGACAGATCGCCGTAATGGCGAAAGAAGCGCGTGGGCGCGTCGTCCTCCGTCTTCAGGTGGTCGATGCGCTCCGTATTGAACGACGATGAGCGACGCACCACGCCATGCACTTCGTATCCCTTCGCGAGCAGCAACTCGGCGAGGTACGATCCGTCCTGACCGGTGATGCCGGTAATGAGCGCTTTTTTCATAGTGCGAGAAACCGGGACTGGCGAGAGGGGCGAGATTCTAGTGATGGTGGAGGGCGTGCGTGTCGACGTACTCGAGCAGCTCATCCGACGAGACGGTGGCAGCGCCCAACTTTCCGACTTCGATGCCGGCGGCAACGTTCGAGATGTATGCTGCCTCAGCGGCGGACGCGCCGCTGGCCAGCATACACGCAAGGTAAGCCGTCACGGTGTCTCCAGCTCCCACGACATCGAACACTTCGCGCGCCACCGTCGGTGCACGGGTGATGGCACCGGCCTCGTCTACAAGAACCATCCCGTGCTCCCCCAGCGTCAAGAGCAGGTATTTCGCGCCGAGCCGCCGCACCGTGTGCGCGAGGGCGTCATGATGCTCCATGTCGACTTCCGCGCCCATCGCCGCCGCCAGTTCCCGGCGGTTCGGCTTGAAGATTGTCGCGCCCTGAAAGTGGAAAAAATGCCTGAACTTCGGATCGACGACGATCGGGATGCCGCGCGCCATAGCGGCCTTGAGGCCCGCGTCGATGAGCGCTTCCGTCAGCACGCCCTTGTTGTAGTCCTCGAGCACGAGGGCGTCTGCACCGTCAATTGCGGCGCGCGTATTGTCGATCAGCTGCCCAATTTCCGCACCGGTGAGCGGCGAGTCCTCTTCTTCGTCGATGCGGAGCAACTGCTGGGACCGCGCCACGATGCGCGTCTTCTGCGTCGTCACTCGGCCGACCGTGGCGACCTGATGGGTGAGGATTCCAGCCGCGCCCAGCATGC
The DNA here is from genome assembly GCA_040389905.1 of Gemmatimonadota bacterium. Lineage (GTDB taxonomy): Bacteria > Gemmatimonadota > Gemmatimonadetes > Gemmatimonadales > Gemmatimonadaceae > AG11. The sequence continues at coordinate 40,385 of JAZJZK010000027.1, forward strand.
TCCGCAGGCGGCCCCCGCCCGAATCGGCGCCGAGCGCGGCCACGAGTGTACATTCGGCGCCGAGCGCGCGAACGTTTTGTGCCACGTTGGCGGCACCACCGAGCGCATAGTCTCGCTTCTTGACCCGGACGACAGGTACGGGCGCCTCTGGAGAGATACGCTCGACGTCGCCGGACACGTAGACGTCGAGCATCGCATCGCCAATCACAGCAATTCGTTGCCCGGCGGCTCTCTTGAGAAGTTCGACCAATCGGCCGCGGCTCGGGGCAGGTATCATCGTTGCGCTGAACCTAGAGATCTTGTCGAGGGCGGTCAACGTGGATGAGGGCGTTGCCACCGCCATTCTTAGCGCTTTTCGGGCTAGGCGCGCCCGAGGCGCACGTTCACATTACACGCAATGATCGCTGTCGTGACCGGTTCGTCAGGGTTCATCGGGTCGCACCTCGTCGAGGCGCTGCTCGCGCGCGGCGCGTCGGTGCGTGCGCTGCTGAGGCCGGATTCGGTCACGGGCCATCGTGATCCTCGTGTGAAATGCTGGCACGCGGACCTCCTCGACGACCGTTCAGTCCGCGAATCGGAGGTATGGCGTGGGGCAACGCACGTCTTCCACGTGGGTGGCGTGACGAAGGCCAGAACGCTCGCGCAGTTTCGGGACGGCAACACCATTCCCACGGCGAATATTCTCGCCGCGCTGTCGGCGCGTCCGTCGGGGAGCGTGCGTTTCATTCTCGTGTCATCGCAGGCGGCGGCAGGGCCCGCCGAGTCACCAGACCGGCCGGTGACCGAGGACGATGAGCGGAAGCCGATCGAAGCCTACGGGCGGAGCAAGGGCGAAGCGGAAGACGTCACGACGCGATATTCACAATCCATCCCGGTCACGATCCTGCGGCCTGGTGCGGTCTATGGTCCGCGAGATGTCGATTTCCTGAATGTGTTCAAGCAGGCAGTGAATCGCGTCGCATTTCATGCAGCGTCGCGCGAGCAGGCGATGTCCGTCGTGTACGTGCGCGACCTGGTGGAGGCGATACTCATCGCGGCAAATGCACGCGCGGCCGTCGGTCGAACCTATTTCGTGGCGGGCGAGGCGCCTGTGACGTGGGGTCAGATCTACGCACTGGTCGCGGGTTTTGCGGGCGTTCAGCCGATCGAACTGCAACTTCCTGCCGCAGCGTTGTGGCTCGCCGGTCAGGCCGGAAGCTTGCTTAGTCTCCTCACGGGCAAGGGTCTGCTCGTGAACGCGAACAAGATGGCACTGGCGCGCCCGAAGTGGTGGCTCTGCGATTCCTCGCGCATTCGCCGAGAACTCGGTTGGTCGGACGCGGTCAGCCTACAGCAGGGCATTCTCGAGACGTATCTTTGGTACGTGAATGCTGGATGGCTTCGTCCGGCCGCGGGCGGCACGTCCAGGAACGCAGCGAACTCGGAGGAATCTGTCTGAGCACGACGATGAAGAACGATGCGAAACGCGACCGCTGCCGGACACTCTTCGAGCTCGTCGAGTATCGAGCCGAAGCGAGCGCCGACAGGACGGCCTACCGCTTTGTGTCGTCGTCGGGTGAAGAAGACGGTACGCTGACCTACGGCGAGCTGCGCGAACGAGCAGCAATGATGGCGAGCCATCTGGCTGCTGTCACCGAGGCCGGCGATCGTGTCATCCTGCTATTGCCGCCGGGGCTGGATTACGTCGCGGCGTTGTTCGCCTGCCAATTTGCGGCCACGGTCGCGGTGCCGGCCTATCCGCCCAATCCCCGGCGCCCGGATGGTCGCGTCGCCGGCATTATCGAAGACAGTGGCGCACGCGTCGCCATCGTCTCGTCCGCATTGCATGGCCGCCTTGGGCGCTCGATCGAGAACTCGCCGGTCCTTGGCCGCGTCGTCTGGCTCGACATCGAATCGATGAACGGGGACTCGGCGGACGGCGGCATACGTCCTCCAGCGCGCGATGCGCTCGCGTTTCTGCAGTACACGTCTGGGTCGACGGGTGCACCGCGCGGCGTAATGCTGCCGCATGCGTCGGTCATGCACAACTTCGGCGTCATCCATCATGCGCTGCGCCACAGCGAAGACGATGAAGGCGTGTTCTGGGTGCCGCCGTACCACGACATGGGCCTCGTTGGCGGAATTCTCGAGCCGCTGTACGCCGGCTTTCCGACGAATCTGATGTCACCGTCGACGTTCTCGCAGCGGCCCGCGCGGTGGCTCGAGGCATTGTCGAAGTACCGCGCGACGACGAGCGGCGCGCCGAACTTTGCCTTCGACCTCGCAGCGGAACGCATTACGGAGGAAGAGAAGACCGCGCTCGATCTGTCGCATTGGCGCGTGGCCGCGAATGGAGCGGAACCGGTGCGCGCGGATACTATCGAGCGCTTCACGCGGGCGTTCGCGCCGTACGGCTTTCGGGCAGAGACCTTCATGCCGTGTTACGGTCTCGCGGAAATCACGTTGTTCGCGGCAGGAGAAACGCGGGTCACGCCGCCAGTCATCCTCTCCGCCGATCGCGCCCTCCTCGAGGCGCGACGCCTCGCCGAAAGTGTTGCTCCCGACGCGTCGCGGCTCGTGACAGTCGGCCCCCCCGCGCGCGGCGTGACGATCTGCATCGTCGATCCCGATACGAAGCGCGAGTGCGCACGCGACGAAGTGGGGGAGATCTGGCTGGCGAGCGAAAGCATCGGGTCGGGCTATTGGGGACGGCCGGCCGAGACGAAGGATGCCTTCAACGCCCGACTGGATGGCCGCGATGAACGATTCCTTCGTACGGGAGACCTCGGCGCGTTCTACGAGGGTGATCTCATCGTCACTGGACGCCTCAAGGATCTGGCAATCGTCGGTGGCCGCAATTTCTACCCGCAAGACATCGAGCGCGCCGCAGAAGAGAGTCACCCCAACGTACGTTCGGGTGGCGTCGCAGCATTCAGCGTCGGCGACCTCGGCAGTGAGAAGGTCGTCGTGGTGGCGGAAGTGGTGCGCCACCATCGTGAGCACCAACAGGGTGAGGTCGTCGGCGCGGTCCGGACGTCGGTCGCCGATGCACTTGGCGTCGTGGTCGACGACGTCGTCCTGATTCGACACGGGACGCTCCCGAAAACGTCGAGCGGAAAGTTGCAGCGCCGGCTCACCAGGGCGCGCTTCCAGTCGGGTGAGCTGCGCGGCACGGAACCACCCGCACCGCCGCGGAATGGGACGCACGCGCCGGACGAGCATGCGTCCAGCGCAGAGCGGGCAGCAGGGATGCGCTCGTGGCTGCGCGATTATGCGCGAACGACGCTCGATTCGCGGCGTATGGATGAACGTCGTGAGATGGATCCGAGTCTTACCCGCGAGTTCGCCGCGCGCGGATTCTTCGGCTTGCAAACGCCGCAGAGCCTTGGTGGTACGGCGCTCGCGCACACCGATATGCTACGCGTCGTCGAGCAGTTGTCGGCAATCGATCTGACGCTCGCGACGTACATCGGCGGACACAATTCGCTCGGGATCCAGCCGATTCTCCGTCACGGGTCCACCGCGCTCCGCGATGCCGTCATCCCCCAGCTTGCGCGCGGTGCGCGGATCGCGGCGTTGGCGGTCACTGAACCGGCCGCCGGCTCGAATCCGTGGGCGATCGAGTCCGTCGCCATTCCAGTCGACGGGGGTTATCGGCTGCATGGCGTGAAGAGTTGGATTGGTTCGGCAGGTGTGGCCGATGTCTTCAACGTGCTGGCGCGCGTGCCGGGTGATACTGGCGGTCTCACGGCCTTCGCGCTCAATGGAGGAGCGGCGGGACTGCGTATTGGTGATCCCGCGCTCACGATGGGCATGCGGGCCATGCTCCAGAATGCCGTCCATCTCGACGGTGTCTTTGCAGCCAGCGACGTGATTCTCGGCCATGTCGGCGGCGGCTTCGATGTGGCTCACGACACCTTCCTCCAGGCGCGCCTCGGCGTGGCCGCCATGTGCCTCGGTGCCATCAAGCGTTCGATCCAGCTCGCGCACCGATACGCGGCGCGACGGAAGGTGGCGTCCGGCAAGTTGCTGGCGCACCCGGTGACGCGAGCGCGTCTGGGCCGAATGACTGCCTCCGCCGCCGCGCTCGATACCTACCTCGAGGTGATGGCGTTGCGCCTCGATGCCGGTGTGGCGCTACCGGAAGATGCATTCGTCATCTGCAAGACGGCCGCACCTGAGCTGTTATGGGATGCCGTCGATAGCGCGATGCAACTGCTCGGGGGGCGAGGATACGTCGAGACGAATCCGTTGGCGCCGATGCTGCGTGATGCTCGGCTCCTCCGCATCTTCGAAGGTCCCACCGAGCCGCTGTTGGTGCATCTCGGTGCCCGAACGCTCAGGGAGGGGGCAGGGCAGCGCACGCTCCTCGGCGACGTTCTCGGCGCGCCGGACATTGCGGATCGCGTCGCCGAAGTGGCGCTGTTGACGACGGGCCGGCTCCTGCGCTCCGGGCGCGGCACCGCGCGCGCGACGGCGCAACAGTGGGCGAGTTACCGCCTTGGCCTCGTCGTTACCGAAGCGGCCATGTTGGCATCGGCACGAATGGCCGCACAGCGCGCCATTCCCGGCGCTGAACACGCCATCACTGTCTTCGAGGAACGGCTCGAGGCAGCCGTCGCGCGCTGCGTCACGCCGCATGCGGACGAGCGGCCTGCACTCGACGCGCCTGGTCTCGACGATGCCATCGCGTGGGCGGGCGACGACATCGGTGACATTGAACAGCGCTCCAACACGGCGCTCGACCCCATGCTCGCCGTCGACTGGGACGACTCGCAGCGCCCAGCCGAAGCAGCGGAGGCGCCTGCCTCCGTCGCAGCGACTCGTACGCCGTCGCTGTCGTTCATCCTCGAGTGGCTCGTCGAGGAATTCCAGCTGCCACCCGGTACGGCGGAACCCGAAACGAGCCTCCGCGATCACGGCCTCGACTCACTGGCCGCAACGCGACTTGTCGTGGCGCTCGAAACCCACCTTGGTCGTCGGATCGACGCGTCGCTCCTGTGGCGCGCGGCAACGATCGGTGAATTTGCCGCTGCCGTCGACGGCGCGCGCGTGGAGGCGTTCACCTTTACGCCGCCCCCGGCGGCGCGCGATCATCGTGCGGATGGAATTCCGGTGGAACAGTGGCCCGAGTTCCGTGCCCTGCGCTCCCGAATGGCCGACGTCACGACACGAGGCACCGCCAACCCGTACTTCGCCGTCCATGAAGGCATCTCGGGAGCGACAGCCGTGGTGGCCGGGCGCGAGCTGCTGAATTTCGCCAACTACAATTACCTGGGCCTCTCCGGACATCCTGCCGTCACGCGCGCCGCGCGCGATGCAACTGACCAATACGGTACGTCAGTGTCGGCGAGCCGTATTGCCTCGGGCGAACGACCGCTTCATGGCCAGCTCGAATCCGCCATCGCGAAATTCGTCGGCGCGGATGACGCGATCGTTTTCGTGGGTGGACACGCGACGAACGTGTCCGTGCTGTCGCACCTGTTCGGTCCAGGCGATCTCGTCCTCTGTGACGTGCTGATGCACAACAGCGCCCTGCAGGGAGCCGCGTTCTCGGGCGCGCGCTGGCTCACCTTTCCACACAACGACTGGCAGGCGTGCGATGCCATGCTCGCCGAGCTGCGTGCTCAGCATCGGCGAGCGGTCGTGGTCATCGAAGGTGTCTACAGCGCCGACGGCGATGTGCCGGATCTCGGCAAATTCGTAGACGTGAAGGTGCGTCACAACGCCATGCTCATGGTCGATGAGGCGCATTCGCTCGGCGTGCTCGGAACCGGGGGCCGCGGAATCGCCGAGGGCGCGGGGGTCGAGCCGGCGGCAATCGACATCCTGATGGGAACGTTGAGCAAGACGTTGGCGAGCTGCGGCGGCTACGTCGCCGGCAGCAGCGCCCTGGTCGAGTATCTCAAGTACACCGCGCCCGGCTTTGTCTACAGCGTCGGCATCTCACCCCCGAATGCGGCGGCAGCGCTCGAAGCGCTGCGCGTTCTCGAGGCTGAACCCGAGCGCGTTACGCGCCTGCAGCAGCGAGCGGCGTACTTTGCCACGGTGGCGAGAGAAGCGGGGCTGAATACGGGGCGCAGTGCAGGGAGTGCCGTCATTCCAATCGTCGTCGGCGACTCGCACCGCGCCGTGCGCGTCTCGCAACGCCTGTTCGATCGGGGTATCAACGTGCAGCCGATGATCAGCCCCGCGGTGCCGAACGATGAAGCGCGCCTCCGATTCTTCATCTCCAGCGAGCACACCACTGAGCAAATCGACGAGGCCATTCGCTTGACGGCAGAAGCGCTGGTGTCGAGCACAGAGAGCGATTCGTCGTTGCAACTGACGGAACAAGCGTAGTTGTCCGCTCGTTTTGTCGCCCTGAGTGAAACGAAGGGCCCCCACATCATGCCGTTGCAAGAGCAGGTGCAGGCGCGTCGCTTCGCTCAGGGCGACAAAACGAGCGGACTGCATGGGGCCTACAGCAATCTCCGCTCGACGACGCGCGCCACTCCAGTCGCCGCGATGCCCACGAACAACCCTGCCACGACATCCACGGCGTAGTGGTATCCGCCGTATACGGCTCCAAACCCAAGCCCGATTGTCACGAAAACCATGACGATGCCGAGCGCTCGCTGAAATCGGAGCGCGCTCATGGTCGCGACGACCGACGCCGCCACGTGCGATGAGGGAAAGGCCGTCCCGCGCGATGAGCCCGACTCCAACAGCGCGATGACGATCGAGCGAACGGGGCCATCGGGCGCGTCGGACGGACCGAGCAGGAAGCGTGGGCCATCCACGGGCAGCAAGGCATACGTGGCAAAGCACAGGCAGTACACGACGACCAGTGCGAAGGTTGACCGCACAAACGCGTTCCGACTGCCAGTCAACGTCAACAATGCCGGCGGAGCATAGATGAGGGCATAGTAGGCGAGGTAGCAGAGGTGCAGCACCTCGCTCAATGCACTCGAGTGCAGCTGGGCGGCCAGCGTACGCGAAGGGTCGGAGGCGAAAGCGCTCGCCTCCCAGCCGCGAACCAACGCGTCCAGGTGCGGCCGGCCGACGCCTTCGATGATCCACCGCAGCTCGATGTAGAGAAAAGGCCCGACCGCGAGGGGCGTCCAGTCGCGCACGGTGCGCACGATTCGGCTGGGAAAAGTGCCGCACACCAACGCACATACCACGGCGGAGAGCATCGCGGTGTGCATAGCCAGCGGCGCCCACGTTGCCGTCCTTGCGGCCAGCCCTACGAGGGGCACGACCATCACAACGAGGTAGACCGACAGGACCCCGAGCGAGAGCGCCGTGTAGCGGTCGCTCACATCGCGGTCCGGCATCCTCAACCGATCGAGTAGTCGACGCATGGCCCGCAGTATTACCTTTGCGCTCATCCGCCGATAGCCACCCGTTCAGGACGCCCGTGAGTCTCGAGATCATTTCCGCCGAGTCGAAGCGCGACATCAACCGCTTCGTCGATCTGCCATGGCAGATCTATACCAAGAAGGACCATGCACAGTGGATCCCACCGCTTCGGTTGACGGTGCTGGACGCACTCGATCGGAAGAAACCGTTCTACCGAGACGCGGAACGCGCGCTTTTCATCGCGGTGCGCGACGGAAAGGACGTCGGTCGAATCGCCGCGATCGAGAATCGGACGCACAACCGCGTGCATGGAGACAAGGTGGGTTTCTGGGGCTTCTTCGAGAGCGTCGACGATCAGGAGGTGGTGAATGCCCTGTTCGACGCTGCCGCGCGCTGGCTTGCCGGCCGCGGCCTCGATACGATGCGCGGGCCCGTCATGCCGAGCACGAACTACGATTGCGGTCTGCTGGTCGATGGGTTCGAGCATGAGCCGACGTTCATGACGCCGTGGAACCCTCGCTCGTATCCCGCCATGATCGAGCGGGCCGGCCAGGCCAAGGTCAAGGACCTCGTGGCCTACGTCATACCGATGGCTGATGGGTTCGAACTGCCGCCGACGTTCAAGGCACTGGCGGAACGGGCGCAGTCGAAAGCCGAAATCACCTTTCGCGACCTGGATCTCTCGAATTGGGGTGAGGAACTCGAGCGATGCTGGGATGTTTACAACTCCGCATGGGAGGAGAATTGGGGCTTCGTGCCCATGACGAAGGATGAATTCGTCGTCATGGCGAAGGACCTCAAGCCGCTCATGATCACGCAGTTCGTCTTCATGGCCGAGGTCAAGGGCGTTCCGGTCGGCTTCATGTTCATCGTGCCGGATTTCAACAAGATCCTGAAGAACATTCCCAACGGCAAACTCTTTCCAACGGGCGCGTTCAAGTTGCTCCTCGGGAAGTCGAAGCTGCGCGACGGGCGCATCATGGCGTTCGGCATCAAGAAGGAATTCCGGTCCCGCTCCATCTTTCCCGTCTTTGCCTACGAAGCATTCCGACGCGGGCGCGCCTACGGAGCAACCAGCGCTGAGGCGAGCTGGATTCTCGAGGACAACGAATTGCTCCTCGCGCCGCTGCGGGGGATCGGGCTCAAGGAACACCGCCGGTGGCGTTTGTACGACGGAACGACATCGCGCTCCGGCTGAGCACGTAGAAAGGAGGTCTCGCGGGTACGCTGAACGGCCGTGTTCGGCACACGCTTTGCCTAGTAGGCAGTACCGAACTGCCCGCCGAGACTCCTCAGACCGATCGTTTGCCGACCCTTTCTACACGCCTCGCGTCCGCCACCAAGGCAAAACTCCGCACCGTTCAGGACTACTTCTCCCTGGCCGGCCGCGCGTTGGGCTTCATTTTCGCCCGGCCCTTTTACGCGCAGGATCTCATCCAGCAGATGGATGAGATCGGTGTAAAGTCGCTGGGGATCGTGCTGCTCACCGGTTTCTTCACCGGAATGGTGCTCGCACTGCAATCGAGCGTGCAGCTCCAGACCTTCGGCGCGACGATGTACATCGGACGACTCGTTTCCGCATCGATGATCCGCGAGCTCGGCCCCGTGCTCGCCGGTCTCATGGTCGCTGGACGCGTAGGGTCCGGAATCGCCGCGCAACTCGGATCCATGCGCGTGACCGAGCAGATCGACGCCTTGAACACACTCGGCACCGATCCCATCAAGAAGCTGGTGACGCCGCGCGTACTGGCTGCGCTACTCATGCTGCCGGTGCTCACCGTCATCAATGACTTCGTCGGCATCCTCGGCGGCAATCTCATTTCGACGGTGCTGGTCGGCATTCCGAGCGGGCTGTACTGGCGCACGGTGTGGGAGCAGATCGCGTCCGATGGATTCACGATGCGCTTCATTCCGAACGACTTCGTCCAGGGCATCACGAAACCGTTCGTCTTCGGCGGCATCATTTCGATTTCGGCGTGCTACTTCGGGCTCAACACGACCGGCGGTACGGAAGGCGTGGGTCAGGCAACGACGCGGACCGTGGTGCTCTCGAGCATCCTGATCCTCATCGTGGACTACTTCCTCACGCAGATCCTTCTTTCGCTGTTTGCACCATGATCGACGATCCGCGTGACAAGGGCGACGACGGAACGTTGCCGCGCGAGTCCAAGCGTCGCGGTGAAGGCCGGCGTCTTGCCGAGCGGAAGCCGGAGAACGTGCGCGCGGCCATTCGGGACGAGCTCGCGGTCGATGAGCCTGCCGATGCGGCGATCGCCGCAAAAAAGGCCGAGCGGGGCGAAGCCGAGGCGATCATCGAGCTCAGCCACGTCTTCCTTGCGTTCGATTCGCCTATTCTCGAAGACGTCTCGTTCGTTGCGCGCAAAGGGGAGACGATCTGTGTGGTCGGAGAGTCGGGTACCGGTAAGAGCACAGCGCTCAAGCTCATCCTTCGCCTACTGGTTCCAGACAAGGGATCGGTCTGTATCGATGGCCAGGACATCACCGGACTCACCTTCAAGGAAGCACTCGAGGTTCGGCAGCGCATGGGCATGGTCTTCCAGGGGGCCGCGCTGTTCGACTCGATGTCCGTGTTCGAGAACATCGCATACCCGTTGCGAGAGCACACGGATCTGTCCGAGGAGGAGATCGAACAGCGCGTGCGGGAGAAGCTGGATTTCGTCGATCTCGAGCCGGACCGTGTCATGAGCCAATTGCCGTCGGAGCTGTCTGGGGGCATGCGGAAGCGCGTCGGCATCGCGCGCGGCATGGCCAACAATCCCGAGATCATGCTGTACGACGAGCCGACCTCGGGGCTCGATCCGCTCACCACGGGCACGATTACGCGGCTGATCATGAAGCTGCAGCGAGAGCTGAACGTTACCAGCGTGGTCGTTTCGCACGACATTCGCTCCGTGTTCCGCATGGCGACACGCGTTGCCGTTCTGCACGACCGAAAGATCGCCTTCTTCGGCACGCCGGAAGAGATGTCCGCCTCCGACGACACTTACCTCCGCGATTTCCTCGGCGGCAACTGACATGAAACGCTCTTCGACACTCACGTGGGACCAGCTGCGCGTCGGCCTCGTCATTCTCCTCGCCGTAGGAGTCATCGGCGTCGCCGTCTACAAGCTGGGAGAATCCGCCAATCTCTTCGCCAAGCGCTACGAACTCATTGCCTATCTGCCGGATGCAAACGGGTTGAAGGTAGGGGGCTCGGTGATGATCGCTGGCCAACTCGCCGGCATCGTGGAGAAGATCGATTTCCTTCCCGTGGATGCGGATACGACGCGCAACCTGAAGCTCACGCTCAAGGTCGACGTCAACCTCCGCGAGCAGATCCGCCGCGACTCGCGCGGGAAGTTGCGAACACTCGGACTGTTAGGGGACAAGGTGTTCGACATTTCGCCGGGAACGCCGCGGACGCAGCCGCTCGCGGAGGGCGACACCGTCTCCATCACCGCCGTCCTCGACTATGACGCGGTCATCGCACAGGCGAGCGGTGCCGTCACGGACATGGTTTCGCTCACGCGTGACCTCCGCGCCATCACCGGCGGCATCGTCCGAGGTGAGGGCTCGCTCGGGAAACTCGTCACGGATCGCACCCTCTACGATCAGCTCAACAACACGTTGGCGCGCGCCAATACGATGCTGGCGAGTCTTCAGAATCCCAACGGGACGATGGGACGCATGCTCAACGATCCCTCGCTCTACAACAAGCTCATTGGCGTCATCAGCTCCACCGACTCGCTGATCATGTCGATCAATTCGAGTAAGGGCACGGCGGGCATGCTGCTGCGTGATTCGACGCTCTACAAGAACATGGTGGGGATCACCGTCGGGGCGGACTCCTTGCTCAAATCCTTATCGAACGGAAAGGGAACCGTTGGCCGATTCCTCACGGATCAGACGCTCTACGACCAGGTCAACAAACTCGTGACGGACCTGAGCGCCATTCTTGCTGACATCCGAAAGGATCCCAGCAAATACACGAAGGGCATCATCAAGGTTTTCTAGCACCGTCAGACATACCATGCACAGCACTTGCCCCGCCACTCGCGTCGGACTAAAATCCGGATTCCGGTACCTGACAGGTATCGGAACATCCGGTCGCGTAGCTCAGCTGGTTAGAGCGCTGCTTTCACACAGCAGAGGTCCACGGTTCGAGTCCGTGCGTGACCACTCGGTTGCCCGCAATGTGAGGCGGTCACTCTTTGTGGCCGCCTCTTTGCTGCCCGGCAGCGTCGCCGTCGCGCAACTTCCGACGACGAAACCCACGGCGGCCCAGGCGCAAACGCTCCTGCAGACCCGCCCCGATCTCGTCGCGCAACTCAGGCAGCGCTTCGCGACGGCCGGCATGACCAAGGAGCAGGTGCACGCACGCCTGCGGGCCGAGGGATATCCCGAGGACATGCTCGACGCCTACCTGCCGGGCATTACGGGGAACGCGGCCGAGCCGACCGATGATGTCTTTCGCGCCGTGCGGGCGCTCGGCATCGCGGACGCCGAAGAGATTGCCGTGTTGCAAGGCGCGAACGCCGGTCAGGGTGTCCGAAGCAGTGGCGACGCACGCGCTGGCGTGGCAGCGGTCAGCGACACGCTGCGTTCCGCGCGGAGCGCGACGGACAGCGCGGCGATCGTGCGCTCCGCCAACGATAGCGGGTTTACCGTGTTCGGCCTCGACATTTTCCGTGGATCGACGACGCAATTCGATCCGAACGTCAACGGACCGATCGACGACAACTACCGGCTCGGGCCTGGTGACAAGCTCGTGTTGATCCTGACCGGCGATGTCGAGGCGAGCTACTCGCTCGATGTCACACGCGAAGGGTTCGTCGTCATTCCGTCGGTCGGCGAGGTGCACGTTGCGAGTTTGACGCTCGGCCAGTTGCGCGCACTGTTGGCATCCCGGCTTTCGCGCGTGTACTCGGGCATTCGCGCCAACAATCAGGGAACGACGCGCTTTTCGATCAACGTGGCCCGGTTGCGATCGAATCAGGTGTACGTGCTCGGCGATGTGTTGCGCCCAGCCAGCTATGTGGTGTCGAGCGCCGGAACGGCGCTCACGGCGCTCTATGCCGCCGGCGGGCCGACGATCAATGGCTCGCTGCGGCGCGTTGAAATCCGGAGGGCAGGCAGTAGCGCCGGAACGGTCGACCTGTACGACTACATCCTTCGTGGCGACGCCTCCCATGATCTGCGGCTGGAAACCGGGGACGTCGTATTCGTGCCGGTTCACGGTGCGCGCGTTCGCATCGTTGGCGAGATCGCGCGGCCGGCCACCTACGAACTGCTGCCAGGGGAAACGCTCACCGACGTGGTGCGAAACGCGGGCGGGTTCCGCGTGACGGCCGCGCGGCAACGAGTACTCGTCGACCGTATCATGCCGCCCGGTGAGCGGCGCGCCCCGGGCTTCGATCGGGTCACGATCGATGTGGCATCCGAGGCGGGGCTCGCCGCCGCGGGATTCGCGCTGCAGGACGGCGACGTCGTGCACGTCCTTGCGATTGCGGACCGTGTGCGCAATCGCATCTCGATTACGGGCAACGTCTACCAGCCGGGCGCGCAGGGCTACACGCCTGGCATGCGATTGTCCGACGCGCTGCGCAAGGCGGGCGGCCTTCAGCCGGACACGTATCTCGGACAGGTCCTCATCTCGCGTCTCCGCAGCGACTCGACGCGCGCGCAACTGCGCGCGACGCTGGCTGACACCACAGGTCGGGTGATCGATGACCCCGCGCTTCAGGAGGACGATCAGGTCACGGTGTTCTCGCTGACGTCGTTCCGGCCGGAACGCTACGTCTCGATCGGCGGTGCGATTCGGAACGGCAACCGCTTTCCGTACCGCGAGGGGATGACGCTGCGCGACCTCATTCTTCTTGCGGGCGGCGTCCAGGAGAGCGCCTACCTGAAGGAAGCCGAGATCGCACGCCTTCCCGCGAGTCGTGACAGCGGTCGCACCGCGACGACGATTCGCGTGGCGCTTGACTCGACGTACCTCCCGGAGCGGAAGCCCAATGGCGACTACCGTGGCGCGCCCGGCCTACCAACGAGCGCGAGCGGCGCACCGGAAGTCATCCTGCAGCCGTATGACAACGTCCTCATCCTCCGGCAACCGAGTTGGGAACTGCAGCGCACGGTCCTGCTTCAAGGCGAAGTGCGATTCCCAGGAGCCTATTCGTTGGAGACGAAAAGCGAACGGTTGTCCGACCTGATCGCGCGTGCGGGTGGGCTGACGGACGAAGCGTATGCGGACGGCATCGTCTTTCTCCGCGCACAGGGCGGTGTCGGTCGCGTTGGCGTGGATCTCTCCGCGGCGCTCAGAAGCCGAGAGAGCAGCGACAATCTCATCCTCCGCGACGGTGACAACATCACCGTGCCGGCGTTCAATTCCGTCGTTACCATTCGCGGGGCAGTGAACCAACCGTCGACGGTGGCGTATGTTCGCGGGATGGGCATCGACTACTACATTGGGGCCGCAGGAGGCGCCGCCAAGAACGGCGACGACGGCCGCGCCTATGTCGCCCAGCCGAGTGGAAAGCTCGAGTCGGTGCGCCGGCACTTTCTGCGTCCGACCTCGATGCCCCGTCCGAAACCTGGCAGCGTCGTTACCGTTCCCGAGCTCGATCCGAGTGACAAGAAAGATTTCGTTGCGCTGGCAGGCAGTGTGGCGCAGATCATCGCGGGAACGGTCGCAATCATCGTGGCGCTTCGGCGCTGACGCATGACCGTGGAGCGCGCGCGCGTCTTTCGCGATTCGCGTGCGCCCTACGTGCTCGCAGCGGCGCTACTGGGCATCTCGATGTCCGGGCCGCTGGTTCGCCTATCGCATGCACATCCACTGGCGATCGCCACTTGGAGACTGGGCTTCTCGCTCGTCGTCATCGCGGCCATGCTGGTGCTCACCGGCGAATGGCGTGCGCTCCTGCGGTTGACGCGCGTCGAAGTCGGGATCGCGGCGGGAGCGGGCGTCATGCTCGCCTTTCACTTCTGGAGCTGGAACGCGTCCGTTCAGCTCACGAGTGTGGCCGCATCCGTCATGCTCGTGAATATGCAACCGGTCGTTGTGGCCGTGCTTTCGGCGGTCTGGTTGCACGAGCGACCAACCTCGAGGCAATGGGCGGGGATCGTCGTCGGGATCCTGGGTGCGATCATCGTGGCGTCGCCCGACCTGCTGCATGCCCAGGGCGTGACTGCGGCGCACCCCAGGGCGATCCTTGGTGATATCCTGGCGCTCGTGGGCGCTGTGACGGCTGCCATTTACTACGTCGCAGGACGGCGGCTCCGGACGACACTTGGGCTGTGGCCCTACGTTGCACTGGTCTACGGCGTCTGTCTACTTAGCCTGATCGCGCTTGTGTGGTTGAATGACGCCCCCCTCGCTCCCCAGCCTCCACGCGAGTTGGGGATTTTCGTCGCCTTGGCACTCGGCCCTATGTTGCTGGGTCATACGGGACTCAACTGGGCGCTCAAGTACTCGCCGGCGTATGTCGTCAACGTCACCTTGCTCGGCGAGCCCATCGGCGCGACGCTGATCGCCGCGCTGCTGCCGGGAATACGAGAGGTTCCCGGGCCGGCGACGTTTGTCGGAGGCGCGGTGGTGTTGGCGGGGATACTCATGACGGCCCGGAAATAGCCTCCGTTCTCTCGGACATGATGCGCCCGACGTCAGCTGTGTCAGGTATTCAGCGATCAGCCACCGCAGGCTGCAGCTGGCTACGGGGGCACCTGCCTCATCTGAGTCCGGCGTGGCGCGAGTTTGGACGGTGAGAGCCCACGCGTGATTAGCTTTCGCCGGACCCCCACCGCGCGCGCATGAAGTCCCTCTCTCTCGATGTGATCGTCACCCGCGGCGCCGTCGTCGAGTCCCGGCACCGCGTGCATGCGGCCGTCGTGAATTCTGCCGGCGACCTCACGGCCACGGCACGCGACCCGTCACTCGTCTCGCATTGGCGATCCTGCGCCAAGCCGTTTCAGATCATGCCGCTGATCGAGAGTGGCGGCTTCGATTCCGTCGGGTGGGGTGACGATCAGCTCGCGCTCGCATGCGGCTCGCATGGCGGCGAACCAGAGCACGTGGCGATTGCCCAAGCCATGCTCTCGTCGATCGGCCTGGAGGAAGGTGACCTCGCATGCGGTCCGCACGAACCCTTGGCGAGCCGAGGGCAAAAGGTGCTCCGCGAAACGACCGGCCGACCGACGCGCTTGCACAACAACTGCTCCGGCAAACACTCGGCGATGCTCGCGCGTGCATTGGCCGCTCGCTGGCCTACCGTCGGCTATGAACGCGAAGATCACCCTGTGCAGCAATCCTGTCTCGCAGAAGTTGCGAAATGGACTGGCGTGCCGGCCGGTGACATTCCCCTCGCGGTCGATGGCTGCGGCTGCGTCGTGTTCGCGCTTCCCCTCGACGCGATGGCGCGCTCATACGCGCGTTTGGCCGATGGGGCGCGCCGCTCGCACGAGATTCCGTCTCGCGTCATCCACGCGATGCAAACGCGCCCGTTCCTGGTGGGTGGAAGCGATCGGTTCGACTCGGCGCTCATTGAAGTGACCAACGGCCGAGTCGTTGCCAAGGTCGGCGCGGAGGGCGTGCATTCGATCGCGTTGATCGACGACGGAATCGGAATCGCGATCAAAGTCGAGGACGGCGCCCAACGCGCCCAGTTCCCGGCCGTGATCAGCGTTCTCCAGCATTTTGGCCAATTGCCCCGCGACCTGCCTCCCCGGCTTCTCGATTTCACCTATCGCCAGCTTCGCAACACCCGCGGGGAAATCGTTGGTGAGGTACGCCCACTGGACGCGTCATGACCGGGAGTGCGATGCCCGCTGCGCGAACTGGGCTGGATGTCATCCCGAGCGAAGTCGAGGGATCTGCACCTTCAGTCTGGGTTTAAGGTGCAGACCCTCGACTCGCGTCGCTCGCTCGGGGTGACAGCGCTTGGAATTGGCCGTTTCGTGAGAGGAATTAGCCTCGCATGACGACCGCACCATTGTCGACGCTCGACGAGCCGACCAGCATCCTGGTGCAGCTGGCGGCACACATCGCCGGCTCGGCCGAGCCGGAGGTTCGCGGAGCGTTCTCCGCGGCGGTCGGCCGCGTGCCGACGGAATGGGTCGAGGAACTCATCGTCCAGAGCTATCTCTTCTGCGGCTTTCCCCGCGCGCTGAATGCGGCGCGCGAGTGGCGTCGAGCGTCTTCGGAATTGGCTCCGATTACCGATGAGGGCGACGACCTGCGCCGCATCGCCGAGTGGCAGACGCGTGGACAAGTCACCTGTGCGGCCGTCTATGGCTCCATGTACGACAAGTTGCGGGTCAACGTCCGTGCCCTGCATCCTGCACTCGACGCCGCGATGCTCGTCGAAGGCTACGGCAAGATCCTGAGCCGGCCGGGGCTGGATCTTCCGCGGCGCGAACTCTGTATCGTCGCCGCGTGCGCGGTGACAGGGCAGGAGCGCCAGCTTCATTCGCACCTGCACGGCGCGCTCAACGTCGGCGTTTCCAGCGCGGCGCTCGCCGCCGCCCTCGACGCGCTCGAGTCGATTCTCGGAACCGAACGCACGAGATCGGCGCGACTCCTGCTCGCCCGGGTCGCCGCCGGGTAGCTTTCGGATTGCACGAAAACGATGTCCCCTGCGGCAGAACGATCACGCACTCTCTGCCGGTGGGTTCTACCTTCTCTCGAGTCAACAAGATGTTCATCGACCGCGTCATCGTCCGCGTCGCCGCCGGTTCCGGCGGCTCGGGCATCGCCAGCTTCCGCCGCGAAAAGTTTGCACCCATGGGCGGGCCCGATGGCGGAGACGGAGGCAAAGGAGGAGACGTCATCGTGCGTGCCGATAGTAACCTCGCGACCCTGCTCGACTACACGTACCGCAACCAGTGGGAAGCGGAACGCGGCGAGCATGGCAGCGGCTCGAACAAGACCGGCCGTTCCGGCGCCGATATCGTGCTGCCCGTTCCCCCCGGCACCATCATTCGCAACAAGGACACGGGCGAAATCCTCGGCGAAACGCTCGAGGATGGCGACACCTTCACCGTCGCCAAGGGTGGTCGCGGCGGGAAGGGAAACTCATGGTTTGCAACCTCCGTTCACCGCAGTCCGCGAGAATGGCAGCCCGGGGAAGACGGCATCGAGTTGACCCTCGAGTTCGAGCTCAAGCTCATCGCCGATGTCGGCCTCGTGGGCCAGCCGAACGCCGGCAAATCGACGTTGCTGTCGGTGATTAGCGCGGCGACTCCCAAGATTGGCGACTATCCATTCACGACGCTTGAGCCCAACCTTGGCGTCGTGCAGATGAGCGACCAACGGACGTTCGTCGTCGCGGACATCCCCGGCATCATCGAAGGCGCGCACGAGGGGAAGGGGCTGGGCCTCCAGTTTCTGCGACACATCGAGCGGACGCGGTTGTTGGCGTTTCTCGTCCCCATCGATTCGATGGATTGGCAGGCTGAGTACGACCAGCTCCGTGCAGAGATCGCACAGTATTCGAGTGAGTTGGCGGAAAAGCCGCATTGTGTGGTCTTCACGAAGATGGACCTGCTGGGCGAGGATGAGCCTGCCCCAATCGATGCGCCAGATGCGTTCGGCGTCTATGCGATTTCGGCCGCAGGGCGTGGAGGACTGGAGGAGCTCAAGCTCGCGTGGTGGCGCCGGTTGCTGGAGATGCGCAAAGCGTCGCTGGAGCCGGTCAAGGATGTGGTGCTGCCCTGAGGGTCGCTCTCCGGCGCGGCGGTGACGGCTACCCGCAGGAGCTTCTGGACTTGCCGCATCCCCCGGCCACACTCTGGGCGCGCGGCAACCTCTCCGTTCTCGCGCAGCCGTGCGTCGCCATTGTGGGAACGCGGCGGGCCACGCCGTACGCCACGCGCGTCGCGCGAGAGTTGGGCCGCTCGCTCGCGAGAGCCGGAGCATGCGTCGTCAGCGGGCTCGCCCGTGGCGTGGATGCCGAGGCGCACCGCGGAGCGCTCGATGTCGGTGGCGCGACGTGCGCGGTGCTCGGCACTGGGCTCGATGTCGTGTTTCCAAAGGGTCATGCACAACTGCAGGCCGACATCGCGGCGCGCGGCCTGCTGCTTTCGGAGCTCGAGCCGCAACACGCTGCGCACCGCGGCTCCTTCCCGAACCGAAACCGGATCATCGCCGCGTTGTCGAAGGCGACCATCGTCGTCGAAGCACCGTTGCTGAGCGGCGCGCTGATCACGTCGAGAGTCGCATTCGAACTCGGCCGGAGTGTCGGTGCTATTCCAGGTCCAATCGATGTTCCGCAATCCCAAGGCAGCAACGAGGTGCTCAGGGACTATGGCTGCGCGATCACCAGCATCACCGACGCCATTACCCTGATGGGGCTCAATGCTCCCATTCGGCTTGCGGAATTACCCGAAGGCTCCCCTGAGCGACGCATGTGGGAGGCTCTTGCCGACGGCGCGGCCGATCTCGATACGCTCTGCACGCGCTCGAGGCTTCCGGCACATGAAGGGATGGCGGCGGTGAGCGCGCTCGAGCTTCGCGGCTTGGTCGAGTGTGCGCTCACGGGAGAAATCCGGAGATCGTGATTCGCTCTGCAACGGGCCGGTCCAACTGATTGAGGAACGGATTGGGCGGACTTGCACGGAGACCGCCGGATCATTCAATCGTTGGATCAGGAGTTTCTGTCGCATCCGGGTGAAGAAGCGATCTGGTTGTTTCCGTCGCATCCGTGAAATCCGCTCCTGAAGCAGGAATGATTCAGCGATATTCACTCGTGCCCCGCCACATCTACGTCCACGTTCCGTTCTGCGCTCGCCGCTGCTCGTACTGCGACTTTTCGATCGCCGTGCGACGCGCGGTGCCCGTTGACGAATACCTCGGCGCGCTCGGCGCGGAGCTTCGCACGCGTTTCGGCGAGCCACAGGGGCTGGAAGTCGACACGCTCTACTTCGGTGGCGGCACCCCATCGCGCCTCGGCGGCGAGGGCTTGGCGCGCGCTGTTACACTCGTGAGCGAATTCTTCCGGCCGGCGTCGGGTGCTGAAGTCACCGCGGAAGCCAATCCAGAAGACATCACGCCCGACGCTGTGCGCCGGTGGCGAATGGCGGGCCTCAATCGACTGTCACTGGGTGCCCAGTCCTTCGATGACCGCGTGTTGGCATGGATGCATCGGACGCATGACGCCACAGCCATCTCGCATGCGGTGCAGACAGCTCGGGATGGCGGGATCACAAATCTGTCGCTCGATCTCATCTTCGCCCTCCCGGAATCCCTTCAGCGTAACTTTGAAAGTGATGTTCGGCGGTTATTGGAGCTCTCGCCAGACCATGTTTCACTCTACGGGCTTACCGTCGAGCCGCAGACCGCCTTGGGGAAATGGGTCGCCGACGGAATAACTGTCGAACAGCCGGAAGAAGGGTACGAATCGGACTTCCTCCTCGCCAACGAGGCGTTGACCGCCGCCGGCCTGATCCACTACGAAGTATCCAACTACGCGATGCCAAACCGCCGGGCGCGACACAATTCCGCATATTGGTCTGGGGCGGCGTACGTGGGGCTCGGCCCCGCCGCACACGGCTTCGATGGCCGCGTAAGGCGTTGGAACGCAAAACATTACGCGGAATGGCGCGACCGGGCGGTGTCCGGCCTCGACCCTTTGGCGGGAGAGGAATCGCTCACGGAGGACAACAAGAGCGCCGAAGCGGTGTACCTCGGATTGCGATCAGACGCCGGGCTCCCGATCATGCCGGGTGACGAAATCCTGACTGGCCGCTGGCGCGAGGAGGGATGGATTCACCTACCGTCGGATGACCGCATTCGCTGCACTGCAAGAGGGTGGCTCCGCCTCGATGCGCTCGCCGCCGCCTTGACGCATCACCGAAGTCGTTAGCATATTTACACTTATGGCCACCGCAGACGAGCTCACGCCACGCGAGCGCCGCGTCCTCAATGCGGTCATTCAGACATACGTGCAAACCGCTGAACCCGCCGGCTCGCGCATCCTGTCTCGACGGTTCAGCCTGGGTGTCTCTCCGGCCACCATTCGGAACACCATGAGCGACCTCGAGGAAAAGGGGTTTCTCATGCATCCGCATACGTCAGCCGGCCGCGTCCCCACGGACAAGGCCTACCGGACCTATGTGGACTCGTTGCTCACCGCGCCGCCGGAAACGATCGTTGCGGCTGAGCGCGAACGGCTTCAGGCCGAGATCTCGTCCAGCAATTCCACGATCGACACCATTCTTCGACGCGCGGCGCAATCGCTGGGCGTTTTGACGCAGGAACTCGGCGTGGCGCTCGGACCGCGGCTCGACGCGAGCGTTCTCCGCTCGCTCGAATTGGTTCGCGTCGGCGGCGAGCGCTTGTTGCTCGTCCTCACGCTCGACGGCGGTGTCGTGCGCACGGTGTTCGTCGAAGTCCGAGGAACGCTCGCGGACTCCGCCGTAACTGAAGTCACGCGCGTGCTCAACGAGCGACTCGCTGGGCACACGCTGCGGGCACTCCGCGCCTCGGTTGGGGAGCGGCTTCGCGATTCCGCCACCATGCCGGAGGCCGAGGAGCTCCTGAATGTGTTCGTGCAGGAAGGCGAGCAGTTGCTCGATTCCGCGTTGCCCATCAGTGAAGGCGTCATCGTGGGACAGGCGAGCGTGCTGGCTGCGCAGCCGGAATTCGGTGGGGCGGAGAACTTACGGCGGCTTTTGACGCTTACTGAAGAGCCGGCGCGCCTCGCCGATGCCTTGCGTCGCACCCACGAAGGGCGGGAGCGCCCCGGGGTGAGCATCACCATCGGCGGCGAGCACGGCGATCCGCGCCTCGAACAATTCACGGTCGTGACGGCGGAGTATCATGCCGGTGCGCTCGCCGGAATTATCGGGGTGATCGGGCCGACGCGCATGCCGTACGAGAAGGTCATATCGCTTGTGCAGCACACGTCTCGTCTCTTGTCCGACCTGTTGTAGCTTCTACCTGTTGTCACCCCGGGCGAGCGAAGCTTTGTCCAGGGGTCTGCACTTTCCGAAGTACACGCTTTACCTGCATCGCGAGTTTTTGAGAGACCATGGCCGATTTCTACGCAGTCCTCGGTGTCGAACGGAGTGCCGCCGACGACGAGATCAAGAAAGCATACCGAAAGCTTGCGATGGCCTACCATCCCGACAGGAATGGCGGCTCGAAGGAGGCTGAGGAGAAGTTCAAGGAGATTACCGAGGCATACGACGTGCTCCGCGATCCGCAAAAGCGCGCCACGTTCGATCGGTATGGCGAGGCGGGTCTACGCCGCGGTGGCGCGGACTTCCATCACGTCGACCTCTCGGAAGCACTCGGCATTTTCATGCGGGATTTCGGCGGGATGGGCGGACTCGAGGACCTGTTCGGCGGGCGCGGGGGCAGCAACCAGCGCAGTGGAATGGACGTCAAGATCACCCTGCCGCTCACGCTCGTGGAAGTCGCCACCGGTGTCGACAAGGAGATCAAGCTCAAGGTTCTCGACTCCTGCGAGGCCTGCAAAGGCAGCGGCGCGGAACCCGGAACGAAATCCGCGCCCTGCGCGACGTGCGCGGGTCACGGTGAGGTTCGGCGGGCGCAGCGCTCGTTCTTCGGCCAGTTCGTCACGGTCGCGCCATGCCCTGCGTGCAAGGGCGAGGGGCAGGTGATCGAGACACCGTGCAGAAAGTGCCGAGGCGAAGGTCGCGTGCGTGGCGACAAGTCGATCAAGGTTTCCGTTCCCGCAGGAGTCGCGACCGGTCAGTACATGACGCTGCGCGGTGTTGGCAATGCCGGCACACGGAATGGAGAGCGTGGCGATGTGCATGTCGTCTTCGACGTCGCCGAGGATCCGCGATTCGAGCGCGAAGGCGAAGACCTGTACACCGAAGTTCTCCTCACCTATCCACAGCTCGTTTTCGGTGCGACGGTCGAGGTGCCGACGGCCACGAGCGCGGTCGCGCTCAGTGTTCCGCCGGCGACCCAGAGTGGTCAGGTGTTCCACCTGCGTGGTCGCGGTCTCTCGCGTGTGAACGCGGCCGGGACGGGCGATCTCCACGTGCGCGTCCAGCTTTGGACGCCGGACAAGATGAGCGACGAAGAGAAGCGCTTGCTCGGTCGGCTCGGCGAGATTCAGGGGGCCGTTCCCACCGACCGCGGCAAAGGTCTGTGGGCGAAGATGCGCGAAGCGCTCGGCGCATGACCTGGCTCTCAGTTCGCGTTCGTCCCGGAGCGTTTCGCGACCGGGCGCTCGCGGCGTTGTTCGGCGCCGGCTCGGAAGGGGTCCACGAGGCAGGTGACGAGCTCGTCACGCACTTTCCCGGCGAGACCGACGCGGAGTATGTGACGTCGCTCGTCCTCGAGGCCGATCCGGACGCGCAGGTCGACGCGTCACTGGTGCCCGCGGTCGACTGGACGCAGGAGTGGAAGAAGGGCGTCGGCGCGCATGACCTCGGAGCGCTTGCGATTGTGCCTCCGTGGCTCGCGGCAGGGCGCGATCCCGCTCGCACGATCGTGATCGAACCGCAGATGGCGTTCGGCACAGGTGAGCACGAGACAACCCGCGGCGTCGTCCGCCTCCTGCCCGATATCATTCGCGTCGGGGATCGTGTGGCCGATCTCGGCAGCGGGAGCGCAGTCCTTTCCATCGGCGCGGCCAAGCTCGGCGCACGACACGTGAGCGCCATCGAAATCGATCACGACTCGATCGCCAACGCCCACGAGAACGTTGCACGCAATGGCGTGGCAGACCGCGTGTCGATTCTCGAGGGAGACGCCACGATTCTGTTGCCGCTGATTGCGCCTTTCCGTGTGATTCTCGCGAACATCATTTCGTCGGTGCTCACCGAACTGACGCCGGCGATCGTCGCGTCGCTCACCGTGGACGGCGTAGTCGTACTCAGTGGAATCCTTGGCGAGGAGCGCGAGATGATGATCGGCGTGGCCAACGCGAACGGGCTGTCGCTGGTGTCCGAAGACGCCGAGGGGCTGTGGTGGAGCGCGAGCTTCAGGCGCACATAGCGACGTACTACGCGCCGGGCGCGTGGGGCGATCGCGTCGAACTCGCCGAGAGCGCCGCGCATCATGCGACTGTGAAGCGCGCGAGTGTCGGCGATGCCGTGGGTCTCTCGAGCGGAGACGGTCGACTCGCGGTCGGCGTAATTGCGGAGTTGAGCAAGAAGCGTCTCGTGATTGCCGTCGATCCGAACACGGTCGAACGCATTGCTGCGCCGCCGCGCGTCGAGCTCTGGGCGCCAGTTGGTGACCGCGACCGCATGCTGTTGCTCGCGGAGAAGACGGTGGAGCTGGGCGTGAGTGTCTGGCAGCCCGTCGTGTACGCACGATCGCGTTCTGTCGTGCCGCGTGGCGAGGGTGAATCGTTTCGCGAGAAGGTGCGATCGCGCCAGGTGAGTGCGCTGGAACAGAGCGGAAGTGCGTGGCTCCCGGAGTCCTTCGCAGAGTCTCCCTTCGGGGACCGCATCGCCGCAGACGCGGCGGGAGCTGGCGCATCTCGTCTTCTGCTTGACGCGCAGGGTCCATCGATCGTGGAGCTGCTTCCCGCACTGCATGCTCCTGTACGAATTGCCCTCGGTCCCGAGGGCGGGTTGGAGGAGGAGGAGCGCGAACGTTTTCTGCAAGCGGGCTGGCAAACCGTGTCGCTGGGTGCGAATGTCCTGCGCTTCGAGACAGCGGGCATCGCAGCGGTTGCCATGGTCCGTTCACATCTACGCTGACCGAGTCATCATGTCCGACAGTTGTCTCTTCTGCCGAATCGCCCGCAAGGAAATTCCAGCCGCCATCGTGATGGAGAATGATCATGTCGTGGCGTTCAGGGATATCGATCCGAAAGCGCCGACGCACGTGCTCATCGTACCGCGCACGCACATCGCGACGTTGAGTGACGCAACCGATCCCGGTGTGCTCGGGGAACTCATGCTGGCGGCGGCGAGCGTTGCGCGGATGGAGGGGATTGACGCCGGCGGCTATCGCGCTGTCGTGAACTCCGGCGCGGACGCCGGGCAGACCGTCTTTCACGTGCACGTGCACGTACTCGGCGGCCGCAAGCTCGCCTGGCCGCCCGGTTAGCGGGACCAAGGGTGTTGACGTCAGGCGTATTCGAACGACACCGATTCGTCACTGGATTTACGATCGCCGCGTGCATCATTCTGGTTACCGATCTCGGCGTCGGTAGCCTTCGCTACTCTCGGCCACCCGCGCCTGTCCCCGCCGGCGTGCCGCATGAGCAATCGTATCGACGCGCGAATCCGAGGTATCACCATGACCTGATTCCGCTCATCAGCGAGGACTCAGCGCAGTGGGGACCGATCCGTTATCGCGTTCGGACGAACTCGCTCGGGTTCAAGGACGCCGTTGCGCGTCAGGTCGTCGCCGACACCGCGCGCCCGATGGTGCTGCTGCTCGGTGACTCGTTCACCGAAGGAATCGGCGTGGAGTTCGAGGCGACCTTTGCGGGACGGCTCGCGTCGCTCGGCCGACAGGTGAAACTGGATGTTCTGAACGGCGCCGTAGCGTCCTATGCGCCCTCGATCTACTGGCGAAAGGTGGTCGACCTGCTCGATCGCCGGCACGTTGGCTTCGCGGAGGTCGTCGTCTTCATCGATATCTCCGACGTGCCGGATGAAACGGAATACTTCGTGGATTCGGATACGAATGTGCAATCGCATTGGCCGATGAGTGTCGCGGGTCCGATGGTCCCCGCGCACCCCGCGGCGGAGGGGGGATGGGCGCGCACGGTGACCTGGCTGCGGCGACATTCATTCGCGCTCTACTCCGCCGCAGCGATCGCGAAGACGAGTCTTGGCAGCGGCCGTCTCTCCGCGACGTTGCCGGCGTCCAGCGGTACCGCGCCGCATCCGTGCGTCATCCCGGTCTCGCATTCGGACAGCTATTGTCGATCGGCGTGGGCCTTCGACACGGCCGCGATGACGTCGTTTGGCGACGCCGGGCTCGCGAACGCGACGCGGCATATGAGCGCCCTCGCCGGGGATCTGCGCCGAAGGAGCATTCCACTCACGATCGTGGTCTATCCCTGGAGGCAACTCATCGTCGAACGCGGGCGGCGTTCTATCGCGTCTTCACGGTGGCGAGAGTGGGCTGCCACCGAACGCGTCAATTTTCTCGATCTCTTTCCTGCGTTCTTTGCCCTCGCAGATGCGGAGGGAGATGCGGCCGCGACCGACAGCTTGGGCATTCGCGGCGATATTCATTGGAACGAGCGCGGACATGCATTCGTCGAGAAGGCGTTCTTGACCGCATACTGCTCGGCGTCGGCCGAGCCCGGCTTCGGCGTGCGGCCGTTGGCGCGCGTCTGCCGTACGCCGCCCGTGCGCGATGCGCCCCGCGTTCCAGAGCGGTAGATTTCAAGACTACACTCTGAACTACCATGCCACTTTTCGATACGCTCCAATCCGATCTCAACGCCGCGCGGAAGGCGCAGGACAAGCCGCGCGTGCTTGTGCTGGGCACGATCTTCTCCGACGCGAAGAACAGGAAGATCGAACTGCGCCGCGACCTCACCGACGACGAGGTCATCGACGTCCTGCGAAAGGGGATCAAGCGCCGCCGCGAGTCCATCGAGATGTATGCCGGCAAGCGCGACGATCTCGCCGATAAGGAGCGCGCCGAAGTCTCCATTCTCGAGGCATATCTGCCCGCCTCCGTGAGCGATGACGAGTTGCGCGCGGCGGTTCGTGCCGCCATCGCCGGCGGTGCGACGCAGATTGGTGCCGTCATGGGCAAGGTTCTCCCGCAGTTCAAGGGACGCGCCGAAGGCAGCACGATCAACGCGATCGCGCGCGAGGAACTGAGCAAGCAGGGATGACGGCAGTGCGATGAACACGCACGCCCTTGGTATCCTCGAGTTTCCGCGCCTGCTGGAGCTCGTGGCGGAGCGCGCCGCTTCTGCACCGGGAGCAGCGCGTGTTCGTGCGCTCACGCCCTCCGCAGACATCGGCTGGCTGGAGGCAGAACATCGTCGCGTCGCGGCGGTGCGTTCACTCCTCGGAAGTGATCCCCCCTGGCGGCCAGAACCGGTTCCTGAGCTGGCTGGCCCGATCCAGCGGCTGCGCGTCATCGGCAGTGTGTGGAATGGACTCGAGCTGCTGGCTGGCGGCGTTTTGTTGCGGTCGGCACGCCGGACGCGCGAAGCTCTGCGGGACGAACGTCGCCCAGCGCTCATCCGGGCCGTGCTCGGCGGCTTTGCCGAGCGCATGATCGTCGCGAAGGCGCAGGAAGACGAGATCGAGCGCGCGCTTGGCGAGGACGGCCTGCTCAAGGATGACGCGTCACCGGTTCTGCGACGCATTCGTCGTGAGTTGCGGGCGTCGCACGGTGAGCTGATCCGCATTCTTGAGCGAGCAATGAGCGGGCTCGAGGCACATCACCGCGCGCCGGATATGTCCGTGACCGTGCGCGAGGGCCGGTACGTCATTCCAGTGCGCCGCGAGGGCGTGAAGGGGCTCGGCGGCATCGTGCACGGCACCTCGAGCAGTGGCGGGATGATGTTCGTCGAACCACCCGCGGCGATCGAGTACGGCAACCGCATTCGGGAGCTCGAAGCGGAAGAGCAGGAGGAAGTCGAGCGTATTCTCGCCGAACTCACCGATCATATCCGTCCGCACCGCGAAGGTCTGGCGGACTCGCTCGACGCGTTGGCCGAGCTGGATTCGCTGCACGCGCGTGCGCGCTACGCAATCCAGTTCGAGTGCACGCCCGCCGATCTTGTTCCTGCGCGTAGTGGCTTCGCGATTCGCGATGGCCGGCATCCGTTGTTGCTAGCCAAGGGTATCAATGTCGTTCCCTTCGATTTGGCGATTCTCCCGGGCGAGCGGACGCTACTCGTGTCCGGGCCGAACACCGGTGGCAAGACGGTGCTGTTGAAGGCGATCGGACTGGTTTCCATGATGGCGCAGGCGGGGATTCCGGCGCCGGTGGGAGCGGAGAGCAGCATTCCCGTGTTCGACGACGTGCTTGCCGACATCGGTGACGAACAGTCGATCGAGGCGAGTCTCTCCACATTTTCCGCGCACCTCAAGAACCTCTCGGAGATCCTTCGACTGGCGACATCCGACTCCCTCGTCCTCATCGACGAGCTTGGGTCGGGCACCGATCCGCAGGAGGGTGCTGCGCTCGGCTGGGCGATTCTGGAAACGCTGACGGCTCGTGGAACGACGACACTCGCGTCGACACATCTCGGTCAACTCAAGGAGCTCGCGTCGCAGGTCGACGGTGTCGTGAACGCGTCACTGCAATTCGACGCGGTGCAACTGGCACCGACCTACCGGCTCATCAAGGGCATACCCGGGCGATCGTACGGCATCAGCATTGCGCGCCGGCTGAATCTTCCTGCGGACGTCGTCGCCCGCGCCGAGGAGCGGCTACCCCAGGGTGAGCGCGACATGGCGGCGCTCATCGAACGGCTCGAGAGGAAAGAGGAGGAGCTCTCAGCGCGCGAGCGCGAAGCGGCGCTCATCGCCGACGATGCCCGTAATCGCATCGCGATGGTCGTCAAACGCGAGCACAACGTGCGCGACCGCGAGCGCACAGTGGAGAAAACGAGTCGGCAGGAAGCGCGAAAATACGTACTCGAAGCGCGTGCCGAGATCGACCGCACGATCAAGGAGTTGAAGAAGAAGGGTGCGGAGGCCGCCGACGGTGCGATCGACGAAATGGGTCGAGAGGCGCGTCGCAAGGCGGAGGAGATGGCCGCGCGGCAGGCGAACGTGTTGGAACGCCTCGACAAGGAGGAGCGGTCCGTCCAGCGCAAGCGTGGGACGGTGGCGCCCTCCGAGCGAAAGCCGATCGCCGTTGGCGACATGGTTGAAGTGGGAACGCTCGGCGGAAAGCTGGGCCGGGTGCTCGAGCTCCGCGGCACGGACGCGCACATCGTCGTCGGCTCGATGAAGCTGACGGTGAAGTTGTCCACGCTGAGGAAGAGCGATCAGGCGCCGGAAGTTGCCGTCAGCTATATCGGCGACGCGCCTGAGGTGCACGTGAATACGGAGGTCAACCTCCTCGGAATGCGGGCCGATGAAGCAGAGGGGATGGTGCTGCAGGCCCTCGACGGAGCCATCCGCGCCGACCTGAAGAGCCTCCGCATCATTCACGGGAAGGGAACCGGCGCGCTGCGCCAGGTCGTGGATGAGATGCTGCGCAAGGACACGCGCGTTCGCGAGTTTCGCATGGCCGGCTGGAATGAGGGCGGCGCCGGCGTGACGATCGCGGTGTTTGCGTGATTCCCGACGAGACGATCGAGCGCATTCGCGACGCGGCGGACATCGTCGGCATCATCGGGGAATACGTCGAGTTGAAGCGGCAGGGCGCAGACTACCGCGGCCCATGCCCATTTCACCAGGGCACGAACCGCAATTTCTCGGTCTCGCCGAAGAAGGCGATGTACTATTGCTTCGTCTGCAAGGAATCGGGCGACGTTTTCAAGTTTCTCCAGAAACGGATTGGCCTCGACTGGCCGTCTGCCGTGCGTGCTGTCGCCGAGAAGTCGGGCATCGAAGTCGTCGAGACACACAGCCGCCGGCAGCAGGAAGAAAAGGATGCGCTCGCGCCATTCTGGGAAGCAAATGGCGCGGCGGCGGATTACTTCAAACGGGTCCTCTGGGAGGACGAGCTTGGCGAGCACGCGCGTGATTACCTCGGTGAACGCGGCATCAGTCGCGAGCTCGCCGAGCGCGCAGGGCTCGGCTTTGCGCCGCGCGAGATCGGGTTGATGCGTGCCTATCTGAACACGCTTGGCTTCGAGAACGAACGGTTGATCGAGGCGGGTCTTCTCGTCGTTCCGGACGAGGGCAGCGAGCCGCGCCCCAGGTTCAGGAATCGGCTGATCTTTCCGATCCTCGACGCGTCCAGCCGCGTCGTGGGCTTTGGCGGGCGTCTCCTCGGGCCGGGTGAACCGAAGTACCTCAACTCCGCCGAGTCGCCCACGTTCAACAAGGGCAAGCTTCTCTACGGAATGCACTGGGCGAAGCAGGCCGCTCGGCGCGACGAGCGCATTCTCGTGGTCGAAGGCTACTTCGACCTCCTGCGCTTGCTCGATGCAGGCATTGAGAGCGTCGTCGCGCCGATGGGGACTGCGCTGACCGAGGAGCAGGCGAAGCTCATTCGTCGTTACACCCAGCGAGTGTTTCTGCTGTACGACTCGGATAAAGCGGGCCTCAAGGCGACGTTTCGTTCCGGCGATGAATTGCTGGCCCAGGGCGCCGCCGTGCAGGTGGTGACGCTTCCGGAGGGAGAAGATCCCGACAGCTTTGTGCGCACGCATGGCGCGAAAGGAATCGAGGCGCAACTCGCCAATTCGATCGATGTGTTCGAGCGAAAGATCCAATTGCTCGAGCGGGGCGGCTGGTTCTCCGACCTGCGCAAAAAGCGTCAGGCATTGGACCGGCTGCTGCCCTCCATTCGCGCAACGGTCGACCCGCTCACCCGGGACATGTATCTCGGGTACGCCGCGACGGCCGCCGGTGTCTCACGCGACCTGCTCGAGCGTGAGCTGGCGGCGCCACCGCGCAACAGGCCAGGACGAAGCGCTGCCCGTACGGAGCCACCACCGGAGCAACCGTTCGAGCGCGCGTCGCTGCCGGTAATCGCACAGGTTCGGCAGCGCGACCGGCGGCGCGTGGCGGGTGAGCGAGCCTCGAGCGCCGAGCGCGAGCTCCTTCGCGTGCTTCTGCATCGCCCACCCTACTTTGAGCAGGTGATGGAGCGCGCCGACGAGCACAGCTTTCGGGATCCTCAGCTCAAGCGGATCTTCGGGGCAATGATGGCGCACGGGGCGGATGCGGGTCCGGATGTCCTCGCCGAACATCTCGATGGGGACTCCGTCGTCATCATGCAGGAGTTACTCGAGGAAGACGGTGGCCTCGATCGCGCGGATGAGGTCGTCGTGGCGAGCCTCTCCGTCATGCACGAGCGAAAGCTCACCGACCGCATGTCCGAGATCGACCGCGAAATGCCGATTGCGTCGGACGGGCAGAAGGACGAGCTGACCCGTGAAAAGCGTCAGCTGATGGAAGAGCTTCGCAGTCTGGGCGGACGTTGGTGGAAGAAATTTCGATAATCTTCGGCTCCGGAGTTATCATCCAATGCTAGGGTTGCAGGTTGAGTTGTCCCCTGTCACCTGACTCCCGTCCCCTGTCCCCTTTCGTTCAATGCATCCTGACGTTCAGTCGCTGCTCGCCGTACAGGTCGATGATGTGCACGTGTATGCGCTCGAAGATCGCCTTGCGACGCTCGCTCCGAGGCTTGCGGCACTCGAGAGGGAACGCAACTCGGTGGCGTCGCAGCTCGAGAAGGCCAACGCCGGCGTCGCCGCGGAGGAATCCAGGCATCGTGAAGCAAACCTTCGCGTGGAGGCCAACCGAAAGCTGGTCGAGCGGAGCCAACGTGCCTACGAGAGTGTGACGACGCCGAAGGAGGCGAACGCCGCGTCCACACAGCTCGAGCAGACGAAGCGGATGGTGGACGACAGCGAGCGCGAGGCCGCGCAGGTACAGGGGCGGATCAATGAACTGCGCCACGTCGTGGCCGATCTCGAGGTAGCCCTCGCGGACGTCGAGGAGCGACAGACCGCCGCACGCTCGGCGCTGGCAGACGAGCGCAAGGCAATCGAAGCGGAGATCGTGGCCGCGCACGCAAAGCGCGAGGTCACGGCGCGTGCCGTGCCGCGAGCGATGCTGACGAAGTATGATCGGGTTCGGCAGCGAAAGCGGAGCGAGTCTGTCTTTCCGCTGCGCGGCATGTCGTGCAGCGCGTGCGATACGGCGATCCCCACGCAGCGCCGCTCCGCGATGATCTCCCTGGGTGCCATCGAGATGTGCGAAGGCTGTGGCGTATTGCTCTATGCTGCGGGGGAATGATTACGGTTGACAGTTGAGCGGGCATTTCGCGATGTCTAGCTTCAGCGTATGACCGCGGCGCCACCAGTCTCTCGTCCACCCGCGCGGTGGATTCTTCCCGTTGCGCCTGACCCTGCAGAGGTTCGGGCGCTCTGCGAGGAGCTCAAGTTGCCGGAGCCACTCTGTCGGCTGTTGGCGGCCCGCGGTCACTCGCCCGCCGAGACGGCCAAGCGCTATCTGCGACCGCGGCTCGAACAGCTACTGCCCCCCGAGCAAATGCTCGACCTCGGTCGCGCCGTGGAGCGGTTGGTTTCGGCAATCAAGGCTGGAGAGACCATTCTCGTGCACGGCGACTACGACGTGGACGGGATGTGTTCGACCACGCTCCTGACGCGCGCATTACGGCTCCTCGGCGGCACGGTGGTGCCGTTCATCCCGCAGCGGCTCGTCGACGGCTACGACCTCGGCGATGCGGGCGTGAAGGCCGCGATCGCCGCGGGTGCGACCGTTGTCGTCACCTGTGATTGTGGCACCAGCGCGGTGGCACCCGTTGCTGCGCTTCAAGCGGCGGGCATCGACGTCATCATCTCCGATCATCACCTTCCCGGCGGCGACCTCCCGAACGCCTTTGCGGTGTTGAATCCAAAGCGGCCGGGCTGCGAATCCGAAGACAAGGACCTCGCTGCCGTTGGCGTCGCGTTCAAGATCGCACTGGCAGTCACGCGCGCCATGGGAGGCAATGAGAACGCGATCTTTGGCATGCTCGATCTGGTCGCGCTCGCGACAATCGCCGACATTGCGCCGCTCCGCGGCGAGAATCGCGTCTTCGCGCGGTACGGTCTCAAGATGCTTGCCGATACGAGGAACATCGGCCTGCGGGCGTTGCTGCGCTCTTCGGGGCTGGATGGCAAGCCGCTCACCGCCGGCCGCATCGGATTCATTCTGGCACCACGTCTCAATGCCGTCGGGCGACTCGACCGCGCGATGCGCGGCGTCGAGTTGCTGATGAGCTCCACCGAGCACGAGGCGAACGCCATCGCGCGCGATCTCGAGGAGCTCAACGCCAAACGGCAGGACATTGACAAGGCCGTGCTGCGCGACGCACGCAAGCGCGTCCTCGAGCTCGATCTCGACGAGACGTTCGGCATCGTGCTCGCGGATCAGAGCTGGCACCCAGGGGTCATCGGAATCGTCGCATCGCGCGTCGTCGAGGAGTTCGGCCGTCCGACGATCCTCATCGGAGAAGACGGCAAGGGCTCCGGCCGGTCAATCTCTCGTTTCGATCTGCACGCTGGTATCGCGCGCTGTCGTCATCTCCTCGAGCGCTTCGGAGGCCATCGCAGCGCCGCGGGAGTGACGATCACGGCGGCCAACGTCGAGGAGTTCCAACGCGCGTTCAACGACAGTGTGCGTTCGGAACTCGCGCTCGAGGACCTCATCCCGGAATTGCGGGTCGATCTCGAGGTCGACATCGGTGAGATCGACGCCGACTTCGAAAAGCTCCTTCACCACCTCGAGCCGTGCGGCATGGGAAATCCCGCTCCAATGCTCGTCACGCGCGGTGTTCGCCTCGCGTCGCCGCCGCGCATCGTGGGTGAGACGGGTCTCAAGCTGCTCATCGCCACAGCGTCGGGAGAACCGCTCGAGGCCATTGGTTGGTCACTTGGCTCCCGGATCGGTGAACTCACGGGCACGAGCGTGATCGACATTGCGTACCGGCTCGAACGCGATGAATTCCGCGGGAAGTCGCGGCTTCAGGCGCGCTTGTCGGATTTCCGCGTCGTCTGAACGATGCGCATCGTTGCTGGGCAGTGGCGCGGCCGACGGCTCGTTGTCCCGAAGGGCGACGTCGTGCGCCCGACCGCAGACCGGGTCCGCGAGGCGTGGATGAGCATTGTGAATCCCTGGCTCGCGGACGCGAAGGTGCTCGACCTCTTCGCCGGCTCCGGCGCCCTCGGGATCGAAGCGCTCTCCCGCGGCGCGGCGAGCGCCGACTTTGTCGAAACAGCGGCGCCGAGCCTCGCGTCGATCGCGCAGAACCTGGAGACGGTGGGTGCTGGAGATGCCGCGCATGTGCATCGTCTCGACGCGCTCACGTTCATCGCCGCGCTGCCAGCGCATGCGTATGACGTCGCGTTTGCAGATCCACCGTACGACAAGGGACTCGCCGCGAAAGTCGCCGAGCGCTGGCTCGCCGAGCCGTTCGCCGACATCCTCGGCGTCGAGCATCGTACCTTCGAGCCTATGCCCGGAGGTGGCGAGAAGCGGAAGTACGGTGGTACGGCCATTTCGTTCTATCGGTTCGAGGGATAGAACGGCGCAATAGCAGGTGCGGGCCCTTCGCTTCACTCAGGGCGACAAAACGAGCGGAACCTTACAACAGCACACGCTTGTTTTGTCGCCCTGGTCAACGCGAAGGGCCCGCACCGCCGCTTTCTGCACCTGTTGTTCCGCGTTCCGTTGCGCTTTAGCTCACACCCATCGATTCTTAGCCCGTGCCGAACTCACGCATCGCCATCTACGCGGGCAGCTTCGATCCGATCACGCGGGGACATGAGGACCTCATGCACCGCAGCCTCGAGTTCGTTGACACGCTTGTCGTCGCCGTCGCGACCAATTCGTCGAAAGCGCCATTGTTCACCATCGAGGAGCGCGTTGAGTTGATTCGCGCCTCCATTGGCGAGGACGCGCGCATCGAAGTGCGGTCGTTTGGTGGACTGCTCGTCGATTTTGCACGCGATGTCGGTGCATCGCTGCTGATTCGCGGGCTCCGCGCTGTGAGTGACTTCGAGTACGAATACCAGATGGCGCTCATGAATCGCCACCTCTCCGAGAAGCTCGAAACGGTCTTCATGGTGCCCTCACTCGACACGACGTACATCAGCGCCAGCCTGGTCAGGGAAGTGGCGCGCTACGGCGGCGACGTGAGCGACCTCGTGCACCCGACCGTCGCCACCGCCATGCGCGCCAAGTTCGCACGATCGTGAGCTTTCTCGCCTCGCTGCATGCGCGTGCCGCCAGCCAGCCGCGCCGAATCGTATTCGCCGAAGCGTTCGATCCCCGCGTTCGGGAAGCGGTCCAGGCGCTCCAGTCGCGTGGAATCGTGCACCCGGTGCTCGTCGGTGAGGCGAAGGACGCAGTGCGCGGCGTCGAGCACATCGACGTCGCCGACCCCACGTTCTCTGCAGACGTTGCTGCTGCAATCTTCCAGGCGCGATCATCAAAGGGCATGACGGAAGCCGAGGCCGCCAAGCAGGCGCGCTCCCCGTTGCTGGCCGCCAATGCGATGGTTCGACTCGGCCGCGCGGACGGCTGCGTCGCTGGATGTGTCGCCACGACCGCTGATGTGGTACGCGCGGCGCTATGGCTCATTGGCGTCGCACCGGGCACCAAGACGCTCTCGAGTGCGTTCTATATGGATGTGCCCGCTTTTCGGTCCGCAGATGGTGAGGTGCTCACCTTCACCGACTGCGCCATCGTGAAGAAACCGAGTGCAGAGCAACTCGCAGATATTGCGCTCGCGGCAGCCGCTGACCGTCGCCGCATCGTCGGGGACGAGCCTCGGGTCGCATTTCTATCGTTCAGTACGTACGGAAGTGCACGGGGAGAGAGCATTGACAGAATCCGCGCCGCGCTCGCCCTGGTTCGGTCGAAAGTACCCGAGCTCGCCGTGGACGGAGAATTGCAAGGGGACGCAGCGCTGATAGGGGCTGTTTCGGCGCGCAAGTCGCCGGACAGCCCGGTTGGCGGGCGGGCGAACGTGCTGGTCTTTCCGGATCTCGATTCGGGAAATATTGCGTACAAGCTGGTACAGCGGCTGGCGTCGGCGAGTGCGATCGGGCCCATCCTTCAGGGGATGCGCCATCCATGCAACGATCTCTCGCGCGGAGCGAGTGCAGAGGACATCTTCAATGTGGCTGCCGTGACCGCCCTCCAAGCGGGCGATCACGCGGCCACGCTACTGAACGGGTTCCGTCAGGAGACAGACACATGAGCTTCTCGATCAAGAAGCAGGGTGAAATCGTCGTGGTAGATGTCGAAGGTCAACTCATCGTCGGAAATCGCCAGGAGCTCAAGCAGAAGGTGCTGGATGAGCTCGAGCGTGGCGAAAAGAAGTTCCTCATCGATTTTGCGCAGACCGGCTACATCGATAGCTCCGGTCTTGGCGTCCTCGTATCACTCTCCAAGAAGATTCGTGAACAGGGTGGGGAGCTCCGGCTTGCCAACCTCAACGACGATCTTCGCACGCTCTTCGAGTTGACGAAGCTCGATACACTGTTCCAGATCTCGGACACACGCGATCGGGCACTCTCCAGCTTCTGATGTCGTAGCGTCCCCGGCAACGCGGCCCACCCGTTGGTGGGCCGCGCTGCGTCGTCTGCGGGCCCGTGCACACGTTTCTCAGTGAGCCACTTTCCTATGGCCGCGTTTCCAACGTCCAGCGTGGGCCTCCGCGTGTCGCTCCACGTCGAAATCCCGAGCGACGTCGCGTATATCGAACGGGTGGTCGACCTCGTCCGCCACCCATGCGCGGAACTGCAGTTCAATCCACACCATCTCGCGCTCAACGTGCCGGTCGCGCTGAGTGAGGCGTTGTCCAACGCGATCCTGCGGGGAAACCAGGAGAGCGCAACCAAGACGGTCAGGATCACGGCGGACGTCGACGTCACCAGACTCGTCGTCGAAATCGCCGATCAAGGCGCGCGCTTCGATCTCGATTCGAAAACGCGTGACGCCACCAGCGTCGAGAACCTCGAGCGCGAGGATGGTCGAGGACTGTTCTTGATGCGAAAGCTGATGGACAACGTCCAGCGCTTCGACGCGCCCGGTGGCGGCGTCGAGGGCAATGTCATTCGGCTTACGCTGAGCCGGCGTTGAGCGAGCTTGGCGACGTCCTCGCCGCGTTCCACGAGGCGACCGCCTGTGATGCTGCCGTGTGGCGCCGGGAGGCCGGCCCGGCGTCGCCGCTCAAGTTCCTCGCGGGGACACGAAAGGGGTTGCCGCCGGCGGACGCGCTGCTTCCCGAGTCGGGGGCGATCACCGACGAGGTGACCGAGCACGGTCGGCTGCTTATCGTGCCGGTCGCGGGCAGTCGTACGTCGTGGATTGTGCTGGGCCCATGCCCGGCGGATCGCGCCGCGCTGGATCGGTACCTCACCTTCCTTCGGCCAGTCGTCGCGCAATTCCTCCAGAACACGCTCGAGGTCGAGCACGCCGCGAACGAGTTGGCGGAGCGGTATGAAGAGATCAACCTGCTGTACTCCATCAGTGAAATCCTCGGACGCACGGTGTCTCTCGAAGAGGGCGCGGCGACGATCCTGCGCGAGGTCAGCGAGACGGTCGGTGCCCATCGCGGCTCGATTCTCCTTCACGATCACGACAACCATTCGCTGAAGGTGATCGCTCGCATCGGCGGTGAAGGCATTCCCACGACGCCGATCGCCCTCGACGACGAATGCAGCGTGAGTGCACGCGTCTTTCGCTCCCTTCAGGCTGTCATTGTGGATGACGGCGAGATGGTCTGCGAGGCGGAGAGCGCGTTCCGGCGTGGCGCCATGCTCACAGTGCCGATCCTCTGGACGGCGCAGGACGGCAGCCAGCCCCTCGGCGTCGTGAATCTGTCCGATCGCCGGTCGGGGCAGGTGTTCACCGCCGGCGATCAGAAGCTGGTGACGGCAATCGCCAGCCAGATCGGCGCCGCAATCCAGAACGCGCAACTCGTTCGCCAATCGCTCGACCAGCAGCGTCTCCAGCAAGAGATGCAGCTTGCGCACGATCTGCAGATGAAGCTCCTTCCCGACGCCGCGCACGTCGCGCCGGAGGCCACGGTCGCCGCGCGCGTTGTTCCCGCCGAAGACGTTGGCGGCGACTTCTACAATCTGTACCGGCTACCGCAGGGGCGGATCGGTGTCATGATCGGCGACGTTTCCGGCCATGGATATCAGGCGGCGCTCATCATGGCGCTCACGATGAGCGCGTCCGCGATCCATGCCCAGGGCACTGACGATCCCGCCGAAATGCTGCGGCGATTGTACGTGAGCGTGAAGGAAGAGCTCACGACGACGGAGATGTTCGTCAGCGCCATGTACGCGGTCGTCGATCGCAACGCGGGTGTGCTGCGCTTTGGCAACATGGGTCATCCGCATGCGTTCGTCATCTCGCGCAATGGCGACACCGAGCGACTGAGCGCCGGTGGCCCTCCCCTCGGCATGCTCGACGAGGCGCCCGACTCCGAGTCGAGGCCGTGGGATGTCGACGGTGACGTTCTGCTTCTTTTCACCGATGGCATCGCAGATGCGCGCAACGGTGAGGGCCGGCGTCTCGACGAAGAGCCCGTCCTCGAGTGCGTGCGAGAGCACCGGCATGAGTCCCCCGCGCGTATCGCGGAACTCGTCTTCGAACTCCTGGATGCGTACACCGGCGACGTCCCCCGTCGCGACGACCTCACTCTCGTGATTCTCAAGAGTTGATCGGGCGGTCCGCAGCTACTAAAAAGGCGTTTTTCGGGGGAGAGAAGCAGATTTGACGGATTCCAGGGGACTCTACGGATTGTTCCATCACAAACAGAGAGAGAATCCGCTGCTGCAGTTCCGCACAATCTGCTTCATTCCCGACGAACGACGCCCCTCTCCGACGCCCTGTGTTCAAGGCCGCCACTATTGCGCGTCCGCGCAGATCTCGATTCAAGGGTGCTGATCCGGTTTGCTTCCGTGGCATCCGATGCGACAGCTTGAGGAACGGATTGAACGGATGCGCCTGAAACAACCCCGATTTCAAAGGCCAAGTCTTTGTGCATGGATGTCACAGGTCGTCCGCCGGCCAATTCGCACCATGAAGACGCTACATTCGGAGGATGATTGACGACGTAGCGCGCGGACGCGGGCGCGCATTCCCGCCGACACGCAAGAGTCTCGGGCAACACTTTCTCACCGACCGCCGCATCCTCGGTCGCATCGCGGATGCGCTGCACCTTGCGGGCGACGAAACCGTGCTCGAGATCGGGCCCGGTCGTGGCGCGCTCACCGACATTCTCGCCGAGCGCGTGGAGCGCGGACGGTTGGTCGCGATCGAGTATGACAGGGCGCTCGCCGAGATGCTCCGGCAACGCTACGCGAAGCGAAGCAATGTGCTCATCGCGGAAGCCGACGTTCTCGAAGTCTCGCTCGGTGAGCTCGCTGCAGGGCCATACGTCCTCGTCGGCAACGTGCCGTACTACATCACCACGCCGATTCTCTTCCATGCGCTCGTTCCTCCGCGCGCGCAGCGCTCCGTATACCTCGTGCAGCGAGAGGTTGCGGACCGGCTTGTGTCGAAGCCGGGCTCGAAGGAGTATGGCGCGCTTACCGTGAATGTCGCTGCGATTGCACGCGCTGAATTCATGTTCGCCGTGCCGGCGGGCGCCTTCGTTCCGCCACCGAAAGTGGAGAGCGCTGTCGTGCGAATTACGCCGCTCGACGTCGCGCTCGTCGCGCCGGAGGAAGAGCGCCCATTTCGCCTGCTCGTCCAGGGCGCGTTCGGCATGCGCCGCAAGCAGATGCGACGGGTGTTGCGTTCACTCTATGCTGTGGATGCAGATGCTGCGGACGCCGTGCTGACGACGGCCGGGATCGATCCTCAGGCGAGGCCCGAGACGCTGTCGCCGGAACAGTTCGCGATCATCCTGCGCGCCTTCGCCCGACCCTCCTAATCTTTGTTGGTCAACGCGAACGTCAGCCCTTCGAGCTCCATCGCCATGTTCACCGTCTTCACCGTCACGTCCGATGGTGCGGTCAGCTGTGCTGGGGCGAAGTTGAGGACGGCCTTGATGCCGGCCACCGCCACGCGATCCAGCACTTTCTGCGCATCCTCCGTTGGGATGGCGAGCACCGCGATGTCAGGCGGCTCAGTTCCGACATCCCCCTCGAACCGAGCCATGTCACGGATCTCGATGCCCTCGAGCGTCTTTCCGATCTTCTCTCGGTTGGTATCGTATGCGGCGACGATGGTGAATCCGCGCTGGCGGAAGCCTCGATACTGGGCCAGCGCCGCGCCGATTTTGCCGGCACCAATGATGACGACGCGCCACTCCCGGCCGAGCCCCAGTATCTCTCGCAGGGCCGTTCCGAGTTCCGGCACAGAATACCCGAGTCCTCGCTTCCCGAAGGAACCGAAGAACGAGAGATCCTTGCGCACCTGCGCCGAGGTCGTGCCCCCGCGCCGGGCGAGCTCCTCGCTCGAAACAGTCGCCAATCCACGCCCCTCGAATTCCTCGAGAAAGCGCAGGTAGATGGAAAGTCGTCTGACGGTGGAATCGGCGATGCGTTTCAAGGGCGCGACAAGGCTTGTGAATGAATTCACAAGGTAGCGGGTTTTTCCATGGACACCAAGGCTGCTACCCCCAGAGAGCCAACCCGTTGCAGCGCATAACTATGCAAGTGGACGCGGCCTACACCATCGGGTTATCTTCGGGCGATGACCGTCCATGTCACTTCGGAGATCGGGCGCCTCCGGTCCGTCATTGTACACACGCCAGGCGCAGAGCTTCTCGGCGTCACCCCGGCCACGCGCGAGGCCTATCTGTACGACGACCTTCCGGACGCCGAGCAGGCGCGGAAGGAGCACCGCCGGTTCAGCGCGGTGCTCGAGCGATTCTGCCAGGTGCTCGAGGTGCGCGATCTTCTGGCCGACGTCCTGGAGAACGCGGAGACGCGCGAGCTGTTGGTGCGCGAGACGATGAACATCGTCCCCAGCGAGCCACTCGCTCGCGAGATTAGCGCGCTCCCGGCACCGGAGCTCGTCACGATGCTCATCGAGGGGCGCGTGGAAACCCCGGGGCCATTGGCTCGCACCCTCAACGAGTTCGGCTTCGAGCTTCCACCGTTGCCCAACCTCTTCTTCACCCGCGACTCGGCCATGAGTGTGGGACGGCACGTGCTGGTTGGCTCCATGCGGTATGGCATCCGCTGGCCCGAAGAGCTGATCATGAAGGCGCTGTTCCGCTATCACCCGCTGCTGCGGAACGAGGGGATTCTCTACGACGGATCCACCGAACGCCGGCTCAACTACACGCTCGAGGGCGGCGACGTTCATCCGCTGCGCGAGGACCTCGTCGTCATCGGCTTCAGCGAGCGTTCGAGCCCAGGGGCAATCGACCACCTCGTGTCGCTACTCTTTGCGAACACGCGCGTTACGGACATCATCATCGTCGTGATGCCGAAGGAGAACACGGCCATTCACCTCGACATGATCTTCACGCAGGTCGACCGCGATCTGTGCGTGTGTTTCGCTCCGCACTTCCGAGGTCCGGAACGACTGAGCGTGTTGCATTGGAAGAAGGGAGACGAAACCCTCCACGAGTGTGCCGACATCTTCGCCGCGTTGCGCGATTGCGGGATGCCGATGACGCCGATCTTCGCAGGCGGCGAGCGACGCATTGTTCAGGAGCGGGAGCAGTGGGCCTCCGGGTGCAATTTCGTCGCATTGCAGCCTGGTGTCGTGTTGTCCTACGCTCGCAACGTCGGCACCTTGCGCGAGATGGAGCGGGCGGGATTCACAGTGGTCTCGGGCGTCAACTATCTCACGGGAGACACGCGTCTCGCCGATGGCGAACGGGCGGTGATCACGTTCGATGGCGCCGAGTTGGTGCGTGGCGGCGGCGGGCCACGGTGCATGACGTGTCCCGTGGAGCGCGACGACCCGTGGAGCTGATTCCCGTCGATCCGGTGTCGGGAATGCGCGTGGCCGCGGATCAACCCGCGGGCGTCGGAACGCATGCGGGATCGAGTCTGCTGGTCGATCGTGCGGCGGACTTTCTGAAGGCAGGCCCCGCGTCGTCGCAAGTATTGGTAGCGTCCGTCTGTCAACTGTCGGCACTTCCTGCCGCGATCGCGGAACATATGGCGGTAACGCTGCTGCGCGACCAGCCTCGATTTCATCGCACGGGTGATGGCGGTTGGCGTCTGGGCGAACCCGCGCCGCCGGTGTGGCCTGGTCGCGGCGTCTCGGATGAACCACTGCTGACGGAGCTGTCATTTGCGGTCGTCGATACTGAGACGACTGGCGGGACATCCTACATCAACGACCGGATCACCGAGATCGCGGTGGTCATCGTGCGCAACGGTGCGATTCAGAGCGTGTACGAAACGCTGGTCAATCCAGAACGGGCGATCTCGCCCTTCGTGTCACGCTTGACCAACATCACCTGGAACATGGTGAGCGACAAGAAGCCCTTTCGCGGGATCTGCGACGACGTGCTCGCTGCCCTCGAGGGACACATTTTCGTTGCGCATAACGCGGCGTTCGACTGGCGCTTCATAAGTGCCGAGTTGACGAGGACGAATGGCCGGGTGTTGACCGGTCGTCGTCTGTGCACGGTGCGACTCGCGAAGCGCTTGCTTCCGCAGCTTCGGAAAGTGTCGCTCGATTGGGTGGCGGGATTCTATGGCGTGGAAATTCCGCACGGGCGCCGGCATCGCGCCGGTGGCGACGCGATTGCCACGGCCGAGTGTCTCATCCGAATGCTCAAGGATGCGCGCGGCCACGGGTGCGAGCGCTGGTCGGACCTGGAACGGTTTCTTTCGACCGGCAGCGCGTCGCGGAAGAAGAAACGACGGCGGCGGCCGCTCGCGATGCCGCAGCCGGTCAGCAAGGACACGACGGCGTAGCGAGGAGTAACGGAACTGCTTTTGAACCACGGAGGACACAGAGAACAC
Source organism: Gemmatimonadota bacterium (assembly GCA_040389905.1). Taxonomy (GTDB): domain Bacteria; phylum Gemmatimonadota; class Gemmatimonadetes; order Gemmatimonadales; family Gemmatimonadaceae; genus AG11. Next base: position 82,219 of record JAZJZK010000027.1, read on the forward strand.
AGAGGACTGCATGTGCAGTTCTCCGTGACCTCTGTGTCCGCTATGGTAAATTCATGTTGTCGTTGCGTAGTTCCGCGCGTTTTGTCGCCCTGCGCCGCGCGAAGGGCCCGCACCTCACGAGGTTCTGTTGCCCCTACTTCCACTCGTCCAGACTCGAACTGTCGGCGAGCTCCGCGTCCACGCATTGCAGGCGGGACTCCAGCGCCTGGACGGCGGCGCGATGTTCGGCGTCGTACCGAAATCGCTCTGGGAGCGAAAGATCCCTGCCGACGAGCGAAATCGAATTCCACTCGGCATGCGGTGTCTGCTCGTCGAGCATCCCGATGCGCTCGTGCTGATCGACACCGGTCTCGGGAACAAGGAGACCGGAAAGTTCGCGCAGATCTACGGCGTCGAGAACGAGCCCGTCGGCGGTGTGGGCCCGACGCAACTCGAGAGCGCGCTCGCCGAAGCGGGGTTTTCGCCGAACGATGTCACAATTGTGATCGATAGTCATCTGCATTTCGACCACGCCGGCGGGAACACGACGCGCGATGAGGCGGGCGCCATCGTTCCGTCCTTTCCGAACGCCCGGTACGTGGTGAGCCGCGGGGAGTGGGAGTGGGCGCATCACACGAACGAGCGCACCTCGGCGAGTTATTTCCCGCACAACTTCGATCCCATCGAGACAGCAGGCCTCCTCGAGCTTGTGGACAACGAGCACCATGTCCTTCCGGGCATCGAGCTGCGCCACACGCCGGGCCATACGCCGCACCACCTGGGGATTCTGATCACGTCAGGATCCGAGCGGATGTTCTACGCGGCGGATATGGCTCCGACGACAGCCCACGTGCCGCTTCCCTGGATCATGGGGTACGACGTCGAGCCGCTTCGCACGTTGGAGTCGAAGCGCCGGATTTGGGCGGAGGCGGCGGATGAGGGGTGGACGGTGGTGTTCGAGCATGACTCGGTGAACGCATGGGCGCGGATCCATCGCGAGGGGAAGGGATACGTGTGCGAGCTGCAGCCGTAGGCGTCAGAACGGCTGAGCCATCAGCTCGAGCTCTCAGCTCGTGTCTGCTCATTGCTCGAGGCTCACGCTCAGTCTTGACTTCCCCCCGAAATCGCCTAAGTTCCGCTGTGACAACCAGCTAAGCGATTTCTCCATGTGGGGAAATCCACCCTCTGGCCCTCGCGCGAGCGAGGCGTGCTACAGGAGTCAGTGATTCGCTCGGGCCCCCAGCCTGTTTGGTGGGCGTCGCGCGCTTTTTGCGGACTCTTCTCCAGAAGGTCCGCATTTTTGTTTTCTCTCTCCGAGGTATCCGAGTATTCAGGACACCACCAAGCGTGTGCGGGTCAATCGCATGATTCGCATCAGCCCGGTCCGCGTGATCGGCGCCGACGGTTCGCAACTCGGAATCCTCGAGGTGGACACGGCGCTCCGAATGGCGGAAGAAGCCGGGTTGGATCTCGTCGAAGTTGCCGCAACGGCTCGCCCCCCGGTCGTCCGCATCATGGACTACGGGAAATACAAGTTCGAAATGGCGAAGCAGGCGCGGGTCGCGAAGAAAAAGCAACACGTCATCGAGCTCAAGGAAGTGAAGTACCGCCCCGGCATCGATGACCACGATTTCGACACGAAGACACGGCACGCGCGCAGGTTCCTCGAGGAGAAGAACAAGGTCAAGGTCACGATGATGTTCCGTGGCCGGCAGGTCGCCCATCCCGAGCTCGGTCAGGCCGTGCTCGATCGGGTCAGCAGTGCACTCGCCGATATCGGCAAGATCGAAAGCGCCGGACGGCTGGAAGGGAAGTCCATGACGATGATTCTCACGCCCAAATAAAGGGTTCGTGCTATGCCGAAAATGAAGACGCACAAGGGCGCTGCAAAGCGCTTCAGGGTAACCGGTTCGGGAAAGGTCAAGCGCTACAAGGCGTTCAAGAGCCACATCCTTACCAAGAAGACCTCCAAGCGGAAGCGGAATCTGCGCCAGGCTGGATTGATCGCCACGAACGGCGAACAGAAGCGAATCAAGCGCCTGATTCAGGCCGCGTAACAGGAGCTTAGACTATGCCACGCGCAGTATCCAACGTCCCGCGCCTCAAGCGGAAGAAGCAAATCCTCAAGCACGCCCGCGGCGCCTTTGGCGGACGCTCCAAGCTGTGGAAGGCAGCCAAGGAAACCGTCGAGCGCGGCTGGGTGTACGCCTATCGGGATCGCAAGAACAAGAAGCGCGATTTCCGGAAGCTCTGGATCGTCCGCATCAACGCGGCCGCACGCCAGAACGACATGTCGTACTCGGTGTTCATGAACGGCCTCAAGCTCTCGGGCATCGAGATCGACCGGAAGATCCTGGCCGACATCGCCGTCCGCGACCCACAGGCGTTTGCAGCGATCGCCGATGCGGCGCGCGCCGCGCTGAACGCTGCCGCGTAGGTAATCCTTCGCAGGCACTCGGCGGCGGCGCGACCCTTCGGTCACGCCGCCGCCGAATCGTTTCAGGCTGCCCCACCGTCGGGGATCGCCGCGGGTGGGGTCAGAGTTGTTGAAAAATGGTACGGGATCCTGCGGGGCTTTGACCATCATCAGCGCGAGAACATGACGATCGACGAATACAAGACACGAGCAGAAGTACACAAGGCCGAGGCGAGCGCGCAAATACTCGCGGCGGAGACGACGAACGCGCTCGAGGAAGCGCGCACCGCAGTCTGGTCGCGCACGGTGCAGCAGTCGTTCAGCAAGGCACTCGGCGAGCTTCCCGCGGAGGACCGCCGCGAGGCAGGTCGTGTGTTCAATGAGCTGAAAGAACATGTCGACGGGGTGCTCGCGGCTCAGCAGGCGACCATCGACGCATCGAGCCGAGCGACGGCAGGGCCGCCGTTCGACCTCACCATGCCCGCGCGTCAGCGCTGGCAGGGCGCGAAGCATCCCGTCACGCTCGTCATCGACGAGATCGTCGCCATCTTCCGCGAACTCGGCTTCACCGTCGCACTTGGTCCGGAAAGCGAATCGGAGTGGTATAACTTCGGAGCGCTGAATTTCCCGGCCGACCACCCGGCGATGGACATGCACGACACCTTCTACCTCGGCGAGGCGGCGCTGTTGCGCACGCATACCTCGCCGGTGCAGATCCGCACGCTCCAGAGCTACGCGCCGCCCATTCGCATTCTCGCGCCAGGCACGGTGTATCGTCGCGATCCATTCGACGCGTCGCACGCGCCGGCATTCCCACAGTTGGAAGGGCTTGCAGTTGACGAAGGCATCTCCTTCGTCGACCTCAAGGCGACGCTGATGCATTTCGCCGAGAAGTTCTTCGGCAAGACGCGCACGCGCTTTCGGCCGAGCTACTTCCCGTTCACGGAGCCGTCCGCGGAGATGGACGTGGAATGCGTGCTCTGCGCTGGCGCCGGCTGCTCCGCGTGCAAGGGCACCGGATGGATGGAAATCCTTGGATCGGGCATGGTGCATCCGTCCGTGCTCGAAGCCACCGGGATCGACAGCGAGCGATACACCGGCTGGGCCTTCGGCATGGGACCCGGCCGCATGGCCATGCTGCGGTATGGCATTCCGGACATTCGTCTGCTGTACGATTCCGACGTTCGCTTTCTCGCGCAGGTGGCAGAATGAATACGTCCGTCGCATGGCTCAATGCGTTCCTCGATTCGCCGAAAACGGCGGTCGAGTTGCGCGACCTGCTCACCGCGCACACCGCGACGGTCGAGGAGTTGATTGCGCTGCGCGCCGATCTGGCCTCGATCGTCGTCGCGAAGGTCATTACCGAAGCGCCGCATCCGGACTCCGATCACCTCCACATCACCAAGGTGGACGACGGCAGCGGTGAGTTGCTCGACGTGGTGTGCGGCGCACCGAACGTGACGGCAGGGAAGTTCTATCCCTTCGCGCGAACGGGAACGACGCTTCCGGGTGGGCTCACGCTCACGAAGAGAAAGATCCGCGGCCAGACGTCGAACGGCATGTTGTGCTCAGCGCGCGAGCTCGAACTCGGCGACGAACATGATGGCATCATGGAACTCGATGTCGATGTCGCGCCAGGCACGCCGTTCCTCGAAGCGGTTTCAGTCGGCGACACGCGGCTTATCGTCGACGTGCTGCCGAATCGGCCGGACCTGCTGTCGCACCTGGGCGTCGCGCGCGAAATCAGTGCGCTCACGGGCGCGTCGCTTTCGCTGCCCGACATCGGCGCGACGAACGTCGTCATCCCAGAGGCCAAGCGCTTCCGTCGCGCTGGCAACGCGGGCGGCATCGTGCTGCATCTCGAAGATGCGAAACTCGCGACGCGCTTCATGGGCATTGTCATCCGCGGCGTGAAAGTTGGTCCGAGTCCGGCATGGCTCGTCGAACGGCTGATCGCCGTCGGCTCGCGCTCGATCAACAACGTGGTCGATGCCACGAACTACGTGCTGCACGAGCTCGGTCAGCCAACACACGCCTATGATTTCGCGAAGATCGACCCCGAGCCGAAGATGCCGGAGAAGACGATCGTCGTGCGGTCTGCCAAGAATGGTGAGACGCTCGTCACGCTCGACGGCGTGACGCGGACGCTCACGCCCGAGATGTCCGTGATCGCCGACTCGGTGAATGCCATCGGGATCGCGGGTGTCATGGGTGGACGTGACACGGAGGTGACCGAGGAAACGACCGACGTGTTCGTGGAGGCGGCAACCTTCGACGCACCGCGCACGCGTCGCACACGTCGCGCGGCCGGTCTGTCGACGGACGCGAGCTACCGCTTCGAACGCGGGGTGGACGTCGCGCTCGCACCGCGTGCGCTCGAGCGCGTCGCGTCACTCATCGTCTCTCTCGCGGGAGGAACCGTCGTTCACGAGCCTGTTGATCTCCACGCTGGCGAAGCGAAGCGCGTTCCACTTGTGCTGCGGACTTCGCGCGTTGCCCGCGTCCTTGGCGTGGCGCTCGACGCTGCGCGGATCGCTGAGTTGCTTCGCCTGATCGGTTGCACGGCGGACGCCGAGGATGGAGGCACGATCGTGCACGTGGTCGCCCCAACATGGAGGCGCGACCTTGTGTCCGAGGCGGACCTCATCGAGGAAATCGCGCGCTTGCACGGCTACGACGCCCTGCCGACCGATATTCGTCCATATCGTCCGGGCACATCGAGCGATGCGCCGTTGTGGACGTTGTCGGCCAAGCTGCGCGAGCTGCTGTCAGGCGCGGGTTTCCTCGAAGCGCGCCCGATTCCCTTCGTGGCTGGCGGGGAAGGACACGTGCGCATTTCGAATCCTCTTGCCGAAAACGAAGGGCACCTTCGCCGCACCTTGCTCGAAACGCTCGCTCGGCGCGCCGAGCACAACCTCGCGCACATGCAGGGGAATGTACGGCTGTACGAGATCGGGTCGGTGTTCGCGCCTGGAGCAGAAGCACTTCCGCTCGAGACAGTGAACGTCGCACTCCTCCTCATGGGAGATCGGGATCCCGCGCATTTCACCAACGCGAAGCCTGCGCGGTTCGACGCGTGGGATGCCAAGGGACTCGCTGCAGCGGTTGCCACGGCGGCATTCGGCAACGCGATACTCGAGCCGAGCGCGGACGGTGGCGACGTGCTGTGGAATGTCGTCGTCGGTGGTCAGCGACGCGGTATCGTGACCCGCGTTGCGCTGGATGCGCCCGTCTGGGCGTCGCCGGCGTTCGGGGTGGAAATCGAGCTCAGTGCACTGTCGAACGCGGATATTGCGCCGGCGGGCGAGCACGCGCACGGCGCCGTCGCGCCAGAGCCGCCACGGGCGGTTTCGAAGTATCGCGCCCTGCCGACGACGCCGGCGTCGGTATTCGATCTCGCGCTCCTCGTCCCCGAAACGGTGATTGCCGCGGACGTCGAACGCGTGATCCGGTCGTCGGCAGGAGAATTGCTCGAACAGCTGATGGCGTTCGATGTGTATGAGGGCGCGGGGGTTGATGCCGGGCACCGATCGGTGGCGTGGCGGTTGACCTTACGGCATCCTGAGCGCACTCTACGAGATAAGGAAATCGAAGGAAGGCGGGCGAAAATCCTCACAGCGCTCCAGAGTGAGCTGAATGTCCGACAGCGTTCGACCTGAAGTCGTCGCGTTCCGTGAGCTCGAAACGCTCGTCCGCCATCTTGGGGACGAGCTGGCGGGCTTTCGCCGTCGCGCGCTCCTCGCCGAGGCAAAGGTGCGCGAGACGGAGACGCATGGCGGCGAGCCGATGGTGCAGCAGCAGCGCGAGCTGTCGGATCGGGTGACGGCGCTCGAGCACGAGAACGCGGCCTTGAAGGGCCGGCTCGACGCCGCCACGGCGCGTACCAAGCAGGTGCTCGACCGCGTGCGGTTCATTCGGCAGCAGTCCCAGGGCGGAGGCGACAAGTGAATCCGAAGAAAACCTCGGTCAAGGTCGAGATCCTGGGCGAGTCGTACGTCCTGCGGACGGATGCGGCGCCCGAGCACACGAAGGCCGTTGCGGAGCACCTCGACAAGGCGATTCGGCAGATCCTGTCGAGTGGAGCGGTGATCGAAGCGAACCGCGCGGCAATTCTGGCGGCACTACAGATCACATCCGAGCTGTTTCAGGCGCGCGAAGCCAACGGATCACTGGTTGGATCGATGCAGGGTCTTTCGGCGGATATTCGGCGACTGCTACCACCGGCCAAGCGGGATTCGATAGCCGCAAGTACAGTCAGCTAGCGCCTGAAGGTGCCGTTTCTGGCGGACGTCGCGCGACGAGCGTGAAGAAATCGTGAAGAAGACCGTGACGAAAAGCGTGAAAAAGGCCGTGAAGAAAGGCGTGAAACGTCGTGGACGGGTTTTCACGCCTTTATTCACGTAGTTCTTCACGGGTCATTTCACGTCGTCTTTCACGCATTTGAGCCACCAAGGCTGTGTGATCCCCGGCTCCGACGAGATAGCTGCTTGCACCGCCCGGCCCCGCCTCATAACTTCCGCGAGTAACCCAGCTGTGCCGTAGGTTGAAGCGCCCTTTGTAGTTAGCTCGCTCCATGCCGCACCCTACGTCGGTGCGTCCTCGAGCGTTGCGCTATACGGCGGCGCTCCGCGGTTCGGCGGTGGTATCCTTTCTCCTGCGGCCTCCGCGGTGGAGCATAGATCATATGGACAGAATGGCATTATTTGCCGCGCTTGGCGCATTCCTGATCGCCTCGCCGGCTTTCTTCTTTTTCGGACGCAGCCTCGGCATCGGCAAGGGCAGACAGGCTGAGATCGAACGCCTCGCCGCCGCGAAGGGCACGGCGGAGGAAACAGCAAAGCGCATCGTCGCCGAGGCGGAACGCGAGGTGGAGACCACCCGCAAGAGCGCCGTCATCTCCGGGAAGGAAGAGGTGATGAAGTTGCGGGAGACCGCGGAGCAGGAAATGCGGTCCCGCCGAGCCAGTGTCGAGCAGGAGGAGCGTCGCGTCAGTGAGCGCGAGAGCACCCTCGATCGAAAGCTCGAGCTGGTCGAACAGCGTGATCGAGACGTCGGCCGCCGAGCGAGCGATTTCGGCCGCCGCGAGAAACTCGTCCAGACGCGCGAAGAGGAACTCGAAAAGCTGATCGCCGACGAGCGTCGCCGCCTCGAGCAGATGGCCGGCATGTCCGCGCAGGACGCCAAGAACGAGTTGATTCGCCGGTTGGAAGAAGAAGCACATGCTGACGCGGCCAACATGCTGCGGGAAATCCGCGAGAGTGCCCGCCGGAACGCCGAGCGTGAAGCGAAGAAAATCGTTGCCCTGGCCATTCAGCGCATTGCGGCGGACACGACGGCGGAGACCACCGTGTCCGCAGTATCGTTGCCGAACGATGAAATGAAGGGCCGCATCATCGGCCGCGAAGGCAGGAACATTCGCGCCTTCGAGTTGGCCACCGGCGTCGACGTCATTATCGACGATACGCCCGACACCGTCGTGGTTTCCTGCTTCGATCCGATTCGCCGCGAAGTCGCACGCCTCGCGCTCGAGAAGCTGGTGTCCGATGGTCGAATCCATCCAGGACGCATCGAGGAGGTCGTGAACAAGTCGAAGAAGGAAGTCGACATCGCGATCGTCGAAACGGGAGAGCAGGCCGCATACAACACCGGCGTCCACGGGTTGCACCCTGAGCTGATCAAGCTCATCGGACGCATGAAGTGGCGCACGAGTTATGGCCAGAACATCCTCCAGCATTCGCAGGAGGTGGCACACCTCGCGGGCATCATGGCCGCGGAACTCGGACTCGACGTGGCGATGTCCAAGCGTGGCGCGCTGCTCCACGATGTGGGCAAGGTGCTCACGCACGAGCATGAAGGCACGCACGTGCAGCTTGGCGTGGAAATGGCCACCAAGTACGGCGAAAACCCGCTAGTGGTGAATTGTATTGCGGCGCATCACGACGACGTCCCACATGAGAGCGAAGTTTCGGTGCTCGTTCAGGCTGCCGATTCGATATCGGGCTCGCGTCCCGGCGCGCGACGCGAAGCATTTGAGACGTACGTCAAGCGGCTCGAAGGGCTCGAACGCATCGCGTCGAGCTACAAGGGCGTCGAGCGCGTATTCGCGATTCAGGCGGGCCGCGAAATCCGCGTCATCGTCGTACCGGACGATGTGGATGACATGCGCATGACGACGCTCTCCGAGGAGATCGCGCGTCGTATCGAGGCGGAACTCCAGTATCCAGGACAGATCAAGGTGGTGTTGATTCGCGAAACGCGGGCGGTGGACTTTGCCCGCTGATCTCATCGACGGTACCGCTCTCGCGAAGCTGATTCGCGGCGAGGTCGCCGCGGAAGTCACCGGCCTGCACGCCAAGGGGGTGACACCAGGCCTGACCGTCGTTCTTGTCGGCGACGACGCGGCGAGCGCCGTATACGTCGGCGCGAAGGAGAAGGCATCGCGCGAGGCGGGAATGGCTGGCGAAACCATTCGCTTGCCCTCGACGACGACACAAGCCGAGTTGCTCGCGCTCGTCGGACAACTCAATGCCGACACGACGGTGCACGGCATCCTCGTGCAGATGCCGCTGCCGAAGCACATCGACCCGGACACAGTCATTCGCCACATCGATCCGGCGAAGGACGTCGACGGCTTTCATCCGGTGAACGTCGGCAAGACCCTCATCGGGCACACCGATGGCTTCGCGCCGTGCACGCCGGCTGGCGTGCAGCGGATGCTCTTGCACTACAATGTTCCGACCAGCGGCGCAGACTGCGTCATCGTCGGACGCAGCACGATCGTCGGCAAGCCGATGGCGTCGCTGATGGTGCAGGCCGGTGCCGGCGCCGATGCGACCGTCACCATCTGTCACAGCCGTACACGCAACCTCGCCGATCACACGCGTCGTGCCGACATTCTCATCGTGGCCGCGGGGCGCGCACAGATGGTCACCGGCGACATGGTGAAACCGGGCGCCGTCGTCATCGACGTCGGGATGAACCGCATCGCCGACGCGTCCACGAAGAGCGGCACGCGCCTCGTCGGTGATGTGGATTTCCAGACTGTGCGCGACGTCGCGTCGTTGATCACGCCAGTTCCCGGCGGCGTCGGGCCGATGACGATCGCGATGTTGTTGAGAAACACCGTCCGATCGGCTGCACGGTCGATCGGCTGATGCGCCGTCGCGCCGAATCGGCGTCTGGCGGCCCGGGCGACTCGCCGTCGCTGTTCGATTCCGGGCTTCCGTTCGATGATCCGGTCATCGACGATCCCGATGTCTTTCCAGGTTCCAGCCCGCGGTCGGCCATCGCGATTGCGACGCTGACGCAGACCGCTAAGGACATCCTCGAGGGCGCGTTCCCACCCATCTGGGTGCGTGGCGAGATCAGTGACTTCAAGTCGCATCGCAACGGACACTGGTATTTCGCACTTCGTGATCGCACGTCGCAGCTCAAATGCGTCGTCTGGTCGCGCGACCAGATGGGTATCCCCGCCGCGCCCGACGACGGAATGCAGGTTACGGCACTCGGCCAGCTCGGCGTGTACGCTGCTCGCGGCGAAATGCAGTTCACCGTCAAGCGGATCGATGCGCAGGGTGATGGGCTCTGGCGAAAGGCGTTCGACGCCACGCGCGCCAAGCTCGACGCCGAGGGACTCCTCGCTCCCGGCCGAAAGCGCCCACTGCCGAGGCATCCGCGCTGTATTGCTTTTGTGACGAGCGCCAGCGGGGCGGCATTGCGAGATGTCATCTCGGTGTTGCACCGCCGGGCGCCTGGCGTGGAACTCGTCGTCGTTCACGCGGCGGTGCAGGGTGCCAGTGCGCCGCAGGAAATCTGCCGCGCGCTCAAGCGCGTCGCGCGGTGGGGAAAGGCGGAACTGGTGATCATCGGACGAGGTGGCGGGTCGCGCGAGGATCTCTGGGCATTCAATGACGAGCGTGTTGCGCGCGCCGTCGCCGCGTGTGCGGTGCCCACGATTTCGGCGGTCGGTCACGAGGTCGATTTCTCGATTTGCGATCTCGTCGCGGACGTTCGCGCCGCAACACCGTCTGCCGCGGCGGAAGCCGCCGTGCGGTCGCACGAGGAAATCGTCGGCGGACTGGTGGCCCTGCGCCGGCGCATGGTGCAGGCGATCGACAATCGGCTGTACGAACCGAGAGCACGCGCCGTCGCCGCTGCGCACGACATTGCCGGAGCGACGCAGGAACTCCTGCACGCACGTGGGCATCGTCTCGGCGCCCTGTCGGGCCGACTCAATGCACTCAGTCCGCTCGCAACACTCGAGCGCGGGTACGCCGTTGCACGCGCAACGGATGGCCGCACACTGGCATCCGTGGCTGACTTCTCGCCGCAGCTTCCATTCACGCTACGCGTACGCGATGGTGAGATCGATGCCGTTGCCGGCGAGCGCCATTCGGGTGCGAAGACCGCATGACACTCGAACAGCGCCTCGAGCGCCTCGAGGCGATCGTTGCAGAGCTCGAGCGGGAGAAGCTCGACTTGTCCGCGGCGTTGACCCTGTTCGAAGAGGGGGTCACCTGCTTGCGCGACGCTGCGGCGTCGCTCGCCGAAGCCGAGACGCGTGTAAGGAAGCTGACCCGGCTGGCCGACGGTGCCTTCGTACTCGAGGAGCTCGACGAAGATGAGTGACGTAGCCGTTCGCGGCGATGTCGCATCGCTCGTACGGCACCGGGACGCGATTCTCGTCGTGCTCGCAGCCGTCTGCGAGCGCTATCTGCCGGGCTTGCGTCCACCGGTTGGTGAGGCCATTCGCTATGGGCTGATGGGTGAAGGAAAGCGAATGCGAGGCATCCTCTTTCTGAGCGCCTACGAGGCTGCCGCTGGAACGCACGACGCCGCACTGCTCGGCGCATCGATCGAGGTCGTCCACGCCTATTCGCTCGTGCACGACGACCTGCCATGTATGGACGACGACGAGTTCAGGCGCGGGCGACCGACCACTCACCGGGTGTACGGAGTTGCGGCCGCGACGGCAGCGGGCCTCGCCATGGTACCGCTCGCCGCCCGCTGCGCAGCGGACGGAGCTCGCCAACTCGGCCTCTCGGAGACCGAGGTGGGAATAATCGTCGCCGAGCTGATGCGTGCCTCGGGCGCGGGCGGCATGATCGGCGGACAGCTTTTGGACCTCGAGGGTGAAGGGCGGGCGCTCTCGCTCGACGAGCTCGAGCGCATTCATCGCGCGAAGACCGGCGCGCTCATCACGGCGGCCGCGACCCTCGGCGGCCGGGCCGCCCGCGCAAGCACCGAGCGTCTGGACGCCCTCGCGTTGTATGGTCAGGCGGTCGGCCTGGCCTTCCAGATTGCCGACGACGTCCTCGACGTCACCGCGACGACCGACCAGCTTGGAAAGACGGCGGGACGGGATCTCGACCTCCAGAAAGGGACGTACCCGTCGTTGCTCGGCATTGACGGCGCACGGCATCGGGCGGCAGCGTTGATCGACGAGGGTTGTCGCGCCCTGGACGATGTCGGGCTGCTGACGCCGGACCTGGCGCAGATCGCCCGCTTCACCGTGGAGCGCACCTCTTAGATTTCCCGGACCATGTCCATTCTCGATCGCATCAATTCGCCCGCCGACATTCGGCCGCTCACCCGTGACGAGCTTCGCACGCTTGCGGCGGATATCCGCGCCCGCATGGTCGACGTCTGCTCGCGCACCGGTGGCCACATCGGCGCGGGGCTTGGCGTCGTCGAGCTCACCATCGCGCTGCACTACGCGTTCAAGACGCCGCGCGACCAGCTGGTCTGGGACGTCGGTCACCAGGGCTATCCCCACAAGCTGCTCACCGGCCGCAATACGCGGATGGAGACACTGCGCCAGGAGAACGGCATCTCCGGCTTCCTCAAGCGCAGCGAGAGCGAGTACGACACCTTCGGCGCCGGTCACGCGTCCACCGCCATTTCAGCCGGACTCGGCATGGCCGCCGCGCGCGATATCAATGGCGAGGAGGATCTCAAGGTCGTTGCCATTCTCGGCGATGGCGCACTCACGAGCGGCCTGTCGTACGAAGGGTTGAACAACGCCGGCCATTCGGATCGGGATTTCATCGTCGTCCTGAACGACAACGAGATGTCGATCGCGCCGAACGTCGGCGCCATGCACAAGTACCTGACGTCGATTCAGCGGAACCCGCTCTACAACCGGGTGCGGTCGAAGTTGGGCGAAATCGTGGACAACGCCGGCGCTGTTGGGACGATTGTCCGGAAGTGGGAAGAGAGCATGAAGTCCTTCCTGACCCCCGGCGTGCTCTTCGAAGAGCTGGGCTTCCGCTATTTCGGCCCGATCGACGGCCACGATCTCGACATGCTCGTCGATACCTTTGCCGCCGTCCGTGAGCTCGATGGTCCGCGGCTGGTGCACGTCATCACGCAGAAGGGTAAGGGCTTTCCGGCGGGAGAACACGCGACGGGTGAGAAGTGGCACGCGCTACCGCCGGGTCACGATCCCTCGACCGGCAAGCAGCTCAAGGTGTCGACCGCCAACCCCGCATACACGGCAGCGTTCGGAAAGGGACTCACTGAGCTTGCCACCGAGAACAAGAAAGTCGTGACGATCACGGCGGCGATGCCGAGCGGCACGGGTGTGGGCACTTTCGCCAAAACGCATCCCGATCGGTTCTTCGACGTCGGCATCGCCGAGGGACACGCGGTGACCTTCGCGGCGGGGCTTGCGACACGTGGTTTGCGACCGGTGTGCGCGATCTACTCGACGTTCCTCCAGCGCGCCTACGACAACATCATTCACGACTGCGCGATTCAGTCGTTGCCGGTTGTCTTCGCGATGGACCGTGCTGGACTCGTTGGTGAGGATGGCGAAACGCATGCGGGGCTCTATGACATCGCCTACATGTTGGCGGTCCCGAACATGACCGTGACCGCGCCGAAGGACGGGCGCGAAATGCTTGCGCTGCTACGCGCAGGAATCGAGCAGTCGCGCGGGCCGTTCTGCTTGCGCTATCCGCGTGATGCTGTCCCCGCAGCCGTGCCGGATATGCAGGACATCGCAGCCACCCCGCATGCGACGTGGGAAGTGCTGCGCAATGGATCGGAGGTGGCGATCCTCGCGGTCGGAACGATGGTCGGTACCGCGCTTGCCGCCGCAGCGACACTCGCGGAGGAAGGGCTCGACGTCTCTGTCGTGAACTGTCGCTACCTGAAACCGTACGATGAAGTGACGCTCGCCGCGATACTCTCGCAGCACAAGCAGATCCTCATCGTCGAGGAAGGCACCGTGATCAATGGGTTTGGCGCATACATGAGCGCGATCATCGAACGTCACGATCCCGGTGTCCGCGTCCACACACACGGTGTTCCCGATCGGATCATCTATGCCGCATCGCGCGCCACGCAGTTGGCGGCGTTGGGGCTGGACGCGCCGGGAATTGCCGACCGTGTCCGTGCGCTCCACGAGAGCGAGGCGCTTACCGGGTGATTCGACTCGGCGTCGCAGGCCATCTCGGCTACGAGGGCCTATCCGGCGTTCTCGAAACGCTGCGACGTCTGGCGCCCGCGCTTGGGTTGTCGCTCTCGTACGAAGAGAGTCTTCTGAAGATTGCGGGTCCCGCGGCTCCGGTCATCGACCCGGATGCGCTCGACGCGATCGTCACGCTCGGCGGTGATGGAACGTTGCTCCGAGCGTCGCGCATCGCAGAGGAGCATCCGGTTCCCATTCTCGGCGTGAACCTTGGGCGGCTCGGATTCCTCACGTGCTGTCCCGCTGACGCCCTCGAGAGCGCGATGGGGAGATTGGCCGCCGGCGACTACGTCGTGGAGCCCCGCATGCGCCTGGACGCCCGAGTGCGGAATGCGCAAGGTGTCGATCAGGAGACATGGCTGGCGCTCAACGATGTGGTGTTGCACAAGGGTGGGTTCGCGCGCGTCGTCACGATGGGCGTGCAGGCAAACGGCGAAACCGTCGCGCACTACTCTGCCGATGGCATCGTCATCTCGACGCCAACCGGATCGACAGCGTACAATCTCTCGGCCGGCGGACCGGTCGTATTTCCCACGCTCGAAACCATTCTCGTCACACCGGTGAGCGCACACACGCTTGCCCTGCGCCCACTCGTGCTTCCGCCCACGTCGGAGATCACCGTGCGTGTAGAAGATGGGCCGGATGGACTTTTGGTAACGGTCGATGGACAGGTCGGTGCGACATTTTCAGCGGGGGAAACGCTCGTCGTTCGCCGCTCGTCGCGTCCGGTGCCGATCGTTCGCTTCCCCGAAACCAGCTTCTTCGTCACGATGCGTGAGAAGCTTCAATGGGGTGGACTGCTCGAACGGGACGAAAAGACACGATGCTGACCGAACTTCGCATCCGGAACTTTGCGATCATCGAATCGCTGACGCTGCCGCTCGGCCGTGGTTTCAACGTGCTCTCGGGCGAAACCGGCGCCGGCAAATCCATCATCGTTGGCGCGCTCGGCTTGTTGCTGGGCGAGCGTGCGAGCGCCGACCTGATTCGCACTGGCGCCGACAAGGCCACGGTCGAAGGTGTGTTCGACGTCACCGATCGTCCGGAGATTGCGACGCTGCTCGACGAGCGCGGCATCGATGCCGAAGAACCGCTCGTGGTGCTCAAGCGCGAGATCGCGGCCGCTGGTCGGGCGCGCGCATGGGTCAACGGAACGACCGTGAGTGCCGCGATTCTCGCCGAGGTCGGGCGGCAACTGGTCAATCTGCACGGTCAGCATGAAGCGCAGACGCTCCTCGACGGCGATGCACAACGTCGCATCCTCGATGCATTCGCGGGCGCTACGGAACTCTCCGCCGCGGTGCACGATGCGCACACGATGCTGGCGTCGACACGCCGGGAGATCGCGGACCTGCGCCGCCGTCGCGCGGATGCAGAGAAGCGCGCCGACTACTTGCGTCATGTCGTGCATGAGATCGAAGGTGCCAAGCTCATCGACGGCGAGGACGTGCGCCTCGAAGAGGAGGCGCGTCGCCTTGAGAATTCCGAAGAACTCCGTGAGCTCGCAACTGGCATCTCGACGGCGATCGAGGGAGAGGACGACACGTTGCTCGAGCGGCTCGCGACGGTCGAGCGATCGCTCTCGCACATCCAGCGCGTCGATCCCACGCTGGCGCGGCTTCAGGAGTTGTACGATTCGGCGTACTACAACCTCGAGGCGTTGGCGCGCGAGCTCGTCGAGTACGAGGCCTCGGTCGAACTCGACCCCGCTCGTCTCGACGAAGTGCGCCGCCGTCGCGATCTGCTGTTCAAGCTGACGAAGAAGTACGGTGCCACACTGAGCGAAGTACAGGAGCAGGGAAGAACGGCGCGCGCCGAGCTGGAGTTGGTGGATTCGGCCGATCTCGATCTCCGCGTCCTGGAAGAGCGTGAGCGCGCGGCACTCGAGACACTCGTCACATGCGCGGGGACGCTGACAGCCGCGCGCGCGTCGGCAGCGGAACGGCTGGGCCGAGCCGTCGACGAAGTCCTGCCAGATCTCGGCATGAGTGACGGGCGATTCATTCCGGCGATCATTCCGCTCCGTGAAATCGGTCCTGAGGGCGCGGAGGCTGTCGAGTTCCGTGTGTCACTCAATGTTGGCCACGAAGAGCGTCCACTCGCGCGCGTCGCGTCGGGTGGTGAACTGTCGCGCGTCATGCTCGCGCTCAAGACGATCCTCGCGCGCCTCGATCGCGTGCCGACGCTGATCTTCGACGAGGTTGACGCAGGCATCGGAGGGCGCGTCGGGCTACAAGTCGGCGAGACGATGCGGCGTGTCGCGTCCTACCATCAGGTCTTCGCGATTACGCACTTGCCGCAGATCGCCGCGCGCGCGCACCATCACATCCTCGTAAGCAAGGGCGCGCGCGGCGGCGTGACGACCGCGGACGTCGTGGTGCTCGACGGCGAGGCGCGCGTCACGGAAGTCGCGCGCATGCTGGGTGGTGATCCCGAGAGTGACGTCAGCCGCGCGCACGCGACCGAGTTGCTGGAGAATGCCGCAGCGAAGCGTGCGGTGAGCAGCCGTCGTTAGGTGCAGGCTGTTCGCTTCGCTCCCTTCGTCGCTCGCGCCGTCCGTCCTCGCCGGTACGACGCACAAAGGGCGTGAAAGACGACGTGAAATGACCCGTGAATAACTACGTGAATAAAGACGAAAAAACCCGTGCACGACGTTCCACGTCTCTCTTCCCGGTCTTCTTCACGGCGAAGGGAGCTGCCCCTCTCGCAGCTACGCCGTTACTTCGACCCTCGCACCCGAAAGAACAGGCGCACCTGGATCTGGTCCCGCGCGACTTTCGAAACTCCGGGATCGCCCGAAATCGTCTCGAGATGACTGAGCGATACTTCGACCGGAAACCCGGTCTGGTCGCGTTGGTACGCTTCGACAGTCGTATACCGAATGCCGAAGCCAACTCGCTGCGCCGTGCGCGCGCCGATGCTTGGGAACGGTGCCCCCAAGCCATTGCACGGGACACAGTCCGCGCCGGCCTCCACGAGTTGATACGTCGTCGCAGTGGTGCGTTCGAGCCCATAGTGACCGTTGATCGCAAACCAGTCGCCGATGAGGTAGCGCGGTGTCACATCGAGCGACATGATCGCGCCGGGCGTCCGCGTCACTTTCCCGAACGCCGGAATCACCCAGAACGCCTCCGGGTCTCCAATCAGTGACGCGTCGAGCGTTCGCGGCTGCGACTTGTTGAAGCTCGCCGCGATCGTACCACCGAGGTTCCCGCTGATGAAATCCAGCGCCGAGTGCAACTCGAACCCCGAACCCTGACTCGGTGAGACCGTGCCGAGCTTCGTGGCGGAGTCGACGCGCAACGACTCGAAACGTAGCATCCCGCCGACTGCGAGTCGCGTCTGGAGCCCCTGTGGCGGCAGCGTGTCGTGCTGGAAACGGTCCATCAACAAATACTGGGCGCCGAAGGAAACGCCGCCTAACACCGGCCGATTCGTCGTTTGAATCGAGTCGAGGCCGCCGCCGAGCGCACTGCGTAGCAGGCCGGTCGCCGGACTCCGGCCCTGGAGATCGATGTACGAAAAGTCACTCGAAGACGTAAACACACCAACCGATGAGCCGGCCCCAGCGCCAAGATACTTCTGTAAACGCGTATTCGTCGCCGCTCGCTCGGCATCGATGGCCGTTGCCAGTGCGCTCGACGCTCGTGGGGCGATCAACACCGACGCCGAGTCGGTGCCGAGTGCCGACTTGACCGCGTCCGCATAACGCCGCGCTTGCAGTTGGGCGGCGCTGGCGTCGGCCGCGTTGGCGTTGATGGCGGCACAGCCGGTGGCCAATGGATTGGCGGGGCAGCGCGACAACAGCGTGGCGATACTATCCGCCGCCTTGATGAACGCGTTGTAGACCTGCGCATTCACTTGCGCGGCCCCAGAGCGCAGCCGCTCCGGCAGATAGCCCATGTTTGCGCGCTTCAGCGTGTCGCTGTTGACCGTAATGTGAACCGCGCGCCGCGTCTGAATGAACGGAAAGAGAAGGCCGACACTGAGCCGCCGCGTGACGCCGAACTCAAAGGCGATTGGCGCAACGACGATTCGCTCGCCACTCACGGCGCCCAGCCGGCCGAGCGTCAAGCGAGTGAGTGGGTTGTTGGTGAGTGTCTTGAGGCCCAGCTCGATTGGCGTCAGCAGGGGCAGCTGCCGTGGTCCGAGCGAGTCGGTTGAGATCTCATCGTCGAGCGAGCGCCGTCCGGTCGCGCTGAAGCGTTCGTCGATTCGGCTCCAACCAGTCACGGCTCGCACACGAAGCATTCCGACCGGGACCGGAGCGGCGTCCTCGGTGTGTGTCAGCGTGAGTTGGGCCGAAAGGACTGACGGAGCCAGTGCCAATAGAACGACGATCGCCGCGCGTCGAATCACGGGCCGCGCGGCGAGGAAAGCGGGAGCTGACGGCATTGTCACGAGCGAAGGCATGGGGCGGAAGGTTATCATTGGTGCGCACGCCCATCAACTTTACTTCGTACGCATTCGTGACACACACCGCGCTTCCGAACGTTCCCTGGCAGTTGACCGGCAATCACTGGTTGTCGCTTCCCTGCATTCATCCGGCGGACGGATCGGTGCATGCCATCGGGATGCTCCACCGCGGCGCGCGGGCCTCGGTGGAGTTCGCTGGTGGCGCTGGTTTTCTGGATGGGGGCGCTCCGCCGCTCCTCAAGCCCGTCATCGAAATCGACGGCGTTCGCCAGGACCTCTCGGCGGGGACCATGGCATGGGAACGCGCCGCCGCGTGGCTTCCGACCTTCACCTGTGCACTCGGCGATCTCGTCGTTCGCGGGACGATCTTCGCGCCCTATGGCCGCGACGCCGATGTGGCGGGCGCGGTGTACGTCATCGGCATCGAGAATCGCGGGGCGGGAAGCCGACAGGTGGTCGTGCGTCTCGAAGGCACTCTCGGCCATCGTCAGATCCGTGTGCGTACAGCGCGCCCTGCTGAGGATTCGTCCCGCGTATCGGAGAGCGCTGGCGGTTGGGTCCTTCTCGAGGGGAGCGCACAGCCGGGGCTCGTCGCGCTCGCGCTCGGTACCGATGGAGATGCGAATATCGCGGTGCACGGGACGTCGTACTCCTTGGCGCGGCAGCTCGTGGTGGAGGCGGGCGCCAGCGTGCAGGTGGCGTTCTATCTCGCGGCCGGCCCGGAGCGCGATGGCGCTGAAGCAACAGCCGCCGTCTTGAAGCGGCGAGGGTGGCGCGCGCTGCTCGCCGGTACGCGCGATGCGCTCCAACAGCTGGAACAGAGCACCGGAGCCGAAGCGATCGACCGGCTCATCAATCGCAACCTCCTGTTTGCGTATTTCTATGGCGTCGGGCGAGCGCTCGATGACGCGCACTACTACCTCGTCCGTTCGCGCGCACCGTGGCATGGGTCCGGGGTGACCGTTCGGGACTGGGAGGCGCTCATGTGGACGCTTCCCGCGGTCCAGTTGGCGGACACGGGGCTCGCACGCGAGCTGCTGCTGCGCATGTGCGAGCTGCACGCCTATGCGCCCGGGCGCGGGGTCCACTATTTCGATGGGACGCTGTTCGAGCCTGGATTCGCGCTCGAGGGTGTGGCGGCGTACCCGATCGCCGTGGATCGCTACATCCGCGACACGGGCGACGATGCGGTCGTCGACGAGCCAGCGGTCGGCGATGCCTTGTACCTCTCTGGCGACGATCTCAAGGACCGGCGCGACCGGCGCGTGCCGCTGTATTCCACCGATGTGACGCCGTCCGGCGAAACGTCGGTGCATCCCTTCACCCTCCATGCGAACGCCGCCGTGTCGTTCGCCCTCGACGTCCTCAAGCGCACGCTCGACGAGCAGTCGGCGCGCGAGGTGGAGGATCCCGCGGCCGTTCGTGCCGCGATGAAGCGACACTTCGCGCCGGAGCGCGACCCGAAGGGCAAACTCTCCGCGTCGATCGACCTGGCGGGGCAGCGATCGGATGACGACGTGCCCTCCGCGAGCGCATTCTGGCTGCCGCTCTACGAGGCGCTCGATCGCCAGGACTCGCTGTATCGTCGCACGGTCAAGGCCATTCCGCCGCACGGTACATCGCTCGTGCGCGAGATCGGCCGGTTGTTGGGCCCCGATGGAGAGCGTGTGCTGGAGTGGTTGCGTCGCGCGCCGCTGCACGGTGGATTGGCGGCAGAGGTGGTGGACGAAAACGGTCTCGCGGTCGCGAATGGCGGTGATGCGGCGCTGTCCGGCCTCCTCGCGGCGACAGCGTGGCACGCCGTTCACGTGCTTGGCATGAAAGGGTGACGCGCCTTGTCACCCCGAGCGAGCCCATTCGACCACGCTCAGGGCAGGCTCCGCGAATTGAGGGGTCTGCACGTCAACAGGCGGTAGCGCTTTCAGCGCGCGCGTGCCGCGGATATATTCCTCGGACTGCGGGAATAGCTCAGTTGGTAGAGCACAACCTTGCCAAGGTTGGGGTCGCGGGTTCGAGTCCCGTTTCCCGCTCTCGGAAGCGCAGACGGGGGAGCGAAAGCTTCCCCGTTTGCGTTGTTGGGGCAGGTGCAGGCCGGGATGGCGAAACTGGCAGACGCGCGAGACTTAAAATCTCGTGTCCGCAAGGACGTCCGGGTTCGATCCCCGGTCCTGGCATTTCTCACCGCTCACACGCTTGCGCGGATGGCTGAGCGAAACCACGAGATAATAGAGAGGAAACTCGTCGCTCGACGGCGTCGCGGCCGATTGGTAGAGCCGCCCCGCGCTGCCGAAGACCTCTGGTGCGACGGACAGGGCGTCGACGATCTCGATGGCATCCGTGGCGATCACGCGACCATTCGCCCCGCGCAACTCCAGGGCTAGGGCGGCCAGATCGCCTCGAGCGCGCTGCAGATCGTCGTACTCTTTCGTCTCTCGGAGCCTCGGCTCGATACCCCGAAGGTGCGACCGGCCGAGGAGCGCCGCGTCCACTGGTAGCGAGAGCGCGGCGCGCGCGAGCGCCGAGGCGCACCGACGAACGCCCGTGAGAACCGGCATGAGTTCTCCGCAGGACTGCGACGGCACGAAGAAGCCACTCCGCCACCGAACGAACTCCGTTGGGTCACTGAGTTCACTGGTACCGAGCGACCGCCCGTGTGACCATACCGAGTAAGCCATTCACGCTCCGAACGGGAACGCGAAAAGCCTACTCCGGCCCCGTCACCGCAGCGTCATCACGACCGCTGCACGTGGCGACCGGGATTCATGCGACCGCCGCCGGAGGAAGCGCGAGGGTGCACATGTCGCCCTTGCTATCGAGTTCCAGGACGTCCTCGTCATACTCGAAGGAGATTCCCTCCACCCGCCGCTCCGGCGGTGGATACGCGCTCTGGCGCATCTGGACGCCGCGTACAGCCGGGAAGTTGTCGAGGTTGAGGTTGTACGCTGACCAGAACGACGAGAACTGCAGCTCCTCGTACAGTTGGCTGGGCGTCAACCCACAGCAGTCGCCGACGTAGAGCCCAGGGCGAAAGCCCGCCTGATTGGTCGCATCGTACCACGCATTGCAGAACGCGACGACGTCCTCCGCTGGCGCATTGGTCGCCACACCTTCGAGATCGCACCAGAGCGACGCACCTTCCGGGTACCCGGCCGCCGCAGCTTCGGCGGCAGCGGTTGCGCCGTATTCCGATCCCAATGCGGCCGTGGGCTCCCAGCCTGGCGCAGCAACGTGCTGCACGAGCATCACCGCGAGACCTGCCGCGTGCAGCGTCTGCAACTCGTCAGCGCTGATGTCGAAGGGATGCGCGGTTGTTCGACGCACATAGCGGATCACGAACCGGTAGCCGGCCGCAGCAAAGCGCGCCGCCGCATCCGCGGTCAGTGACTGGTTGCAGTCGAATCCGCGGTTTTCCGCTGCGAGCTGTCCCGTGAGCGCGCTCACGCCGTCACCAACGCACTACCTGAGCTTGTCGTACACATGCGCACCGTTCGTCGAAGGAGAGTGGGGGGTGTTCTCCGCCAGTCCTGCGTCGGAAGGGCTGGACGATGGTGCGCGCGCACCGCGCGAAACGCAATGCTCTCTGGAGCGCGTCAGCGCCGAAGCGACCGGCGGGCGGCGAACACCGCGGGGCAGGCAGGCCCATGATCGCAATACCAGCCATGCCGGTCGAAGTACACGAGATGATGATGGACCAGTCCTTCCTGTCGTTCCGTGACTCGCAGCAGGCATTCGACGCTCGTTCGCGCCCCGCACATCTGCTGTGGATCGAGGGGGCGCACGTCGAACCGTCGTCCGTCGTCCACCGAACCCTTCGGCCGCGAGATGCGACGAACGTTACGCACAGTGGCGCGCATCGCCATTTTCTTGACTTTCGACACATCTCCTCCTACACTGTGCAACGCACGTCACCTATTTTCGGTGAATGTTCGGTATTCTGCTCAAGCTTAAATCGTAACGAATGTCAACGCAAGAGACCGCATCACCCGACGTACCCGAAGAAATTCTCGAGCTCACTGCGCTCGGGAAAAAACTGGAGTTTCTGCGTATCGAGCGCGGTGTTTCCAAGCAGCGACTGGCCAAGCATGCCGGGACATCTCGCCAACAACTCTGGCGCGTCATGACCGGAAAGTCCGAGCTCACGCGCTCCCTGCGCGAGCGGCTCGCCTTCGCGCTGAACATCGAGCCTGCGTCGCTCGTCGCGACCAATCCCGAATCCACGCAGACGCTCGGCGCCAACACGCTGGCGACCTTCACGCTCGCGCCCGTATCGACGAGGCAGCTGACCGTGAACGAGTATCTCACGCAGCCGGAACACCTCGCCGCCACACTGCGTTCGCTGCCGACGGGCGATGGCGGACGCCGCCTCAAGCGCGCGCTCCTCAATGCGCTCGAAGATCTCGCGGTGGAAACGGGGCGGTCGCTTCCGCTCGACTATTCCGAGATCCATCGTCGGGTGCTCGCCGGCGAGATCTGACAGCAACAGCAGATCCCTCGGCTCGCGTTGCTCGCTTGGGATGACATACTGCGAAATGCCGCCAACCGACTGTGCGGGTGTAGTCTTGCCTGACTAAATTGCGCGACATGACAGACGTCGTCGCGCTCGCTGCCGAATTGCTCGCAATCCAATCGTCCACCGGCTCCGAAGGCGCCGCTGTTGATTTCGTGGCGCGCTGGCTCATCGCGCGTGACTGGAACGTCACGACGCAGGAAGTCACGAAGGGTCGTGCCAATGTATGGGCGTCACGCACGGGGCACGGCGTCACCTTCTCAACGCACCTCGATACCGTTCCGCCGTACCTGCCCCCTCGTCTCGAGTCCGGGCGCCTGTACGGGCGCGGTGCGTGTGACGCCAAGGGCATCGCCGCGGCCATGCTCTGCGCCGCGGAGCGCCTCGCCGCGGCTGGGGAACAGCGAATCGACCTGTTGTTCGTCGTCGGAGAAGAGAAGGGCTCCGATGGCGCGCGCGCTGCAAATCACCTCGCGGCCACGAGCAGGTTCCTCGTGAATGGCGAGCCGACCGAGAGCAAGCTCGCATCGGGTTGCAAGGGATCGCAGCGCGTCATCGTACGAACGCGCGGACGCGCGGCGCATTCCGCCTATCCAGAGTTGGGCATCTCCGCCATCGAGCCGATGCTCGAGCTGCTGCCCACCGTGCGAACGTTGAAGCTTCCAACCGACGACATCCTCGGTCAGACCACGGTGAACATCGGAACCATTCGCGGCGGCACGGAGGGCAACATCATTCCCGCACTTTGCGAAGCCGAGCTGATGTTCAGGCTTGTCAGCGATGTCGAGCCACTGCGTGAGATGATCACCGAATGGGCGGGCGGAAAAGCGGAGTTGGAATGGGGCTCGCACATTCCCAAGCAGCACTTTCACACCATCGAGGGATTCGACGTCGCACCCGTGGCCTATACATCCGACATTCCGCTGCTCGGTAGATGGGGAACGCCGCTCCTGTTCGGACCGGGATCCATTCACGTGGCGCACACCACGGAGGAGTTTATCGACGTCGAAGAGTTGCGTGCGTCCGTAGACGCCTATGAGCGCATCGCGCGCGCGGTGCTCGCGTCATGACCGAGGTCCCCGATCGCCGCATCCCCGTCGCCGTGCTCGGTGCGACCGGAGCCGTGGGGCAGACGTTCATTCGCCTCCTGCATAATCATCCCTGGTTCAGGCTCGACGAGCTGGGCGCATCGGAGCGGTCGGCCGGTAAGCCGTATCACGAGGCCGCGAAGTGGGTTGGCACCGATGCGATTCCCGCCTCCGTGAGCGACATGGTGGTGCGTGCCTGCGACCCGAAGGAAGTCGCTGCGCCGATCGTCTTTTCCGCGCTCGACGCATCCGTCGCGGGCGAGGTCGAAGCCGCCTTTGCGCAGGCGGGCCGCATGGTCCTGAGTAATGCCAAGAACTTCCGTATGGAGGCGGACGTTCCGCTGGTCATTCCTGAAGTGAATGCCGACCATCTCGCACTCATCGATGTCCAACGTGCGAATCGCGGCTGGAGCGGCGCGATCGTTACGAACGCGAATTGCGCGGCGATCATGGCGGTCATGGGGCTCGCCCCGCTGCACGCGGCCTTTGGGATTCGGAAGCTCTTCATCTTCACGATGCAGGCGGTCTCCGGCGCCGGTTACCCTGGCGTTCCCTCACTCGACATCCTCGGTAATGTGATCCCGTACATCAGCGGTGAAGAGCCGAAGATCGAGACGGAAATCCAGAAGATGCTGGGCAAGTACGTGGACCAGCGCGTGGTGGACGCGCCTATCGTCATCAGCGCGCACGCGAATCGCGTCGCCGTCGAGAATGGCCACACGGTGTGTATGTCGGTGGAGTTCGACACTCGCGTGAATGCCGAGCAGGCGCTCGCCGTGCTGCGCGCGTGGGAGGGCGACGCGTCCGCGCGCGGACTGCCAAGCTCGCCTGAGCGCGCACTTGTCGTGAGCGACATGCCCGATCGTCCGCAGCCGCGGCGCGACGTCGATGCGGGGCGCGGCATGACGGTGACGGTCGGCCGAGTGCGAGACGACGCGCTGTTCGACATCAAGCTGGTGTCCATGGGTCACAACACGATTCGCGGAGCGGCAGGCGCCTCGGTACTCAACGCGGAGTTGCTCGTGCACACCGGGCGCGTGAGCCACGCGTGATCGTCTGCAAGTTCGGCGGCACCTCCGTCGGCGACGCGACGGCAATTGCGCGGACGGCGTCGATCATCGCAGGCCGGCAGCATCGGCATCCCATCGTCGTTGTAAGCGCTCTCGGTGGAGCGACCAACCAGTTGTTGCAGATTGCGGAGCAGGCGGCGAAAGGACAGTTGATCGGCGCGCTGCGAGCTGTCGAAGGGTTGCGAGACCGACACCTCAAGCAGACGGAACTTCTGCTCGATGGAGACGCCGGCGCGATCGAGGACATTTCCGGTGAGCTCTCCGCCATGTTCGACGAGCTCGCTGCCCTTGCCGAGGCGTTGAAGACACTCGGTGACCTGACGCCGCGATCGCTCGATGCGATCGCTTCACTGGGTGAACAACTCTCGTCCGTGCTCGTCGTCGCCGCATTCAAGCACAGGGGACTGCCCGCAGTGCACGTGGACGCGCGAGATGTGATGATCACCGACGCGCAATTCACGCGCGCCGAACCGCAGCTCGAGGCGATTGCGGAAGCGACGCAGCGCGTGCTGATGCCCCTCATTCGTGCTGGCAAGATTCCCGTGATGGGGGGCTTCATCGGCTGCGCGCAGGGAACGCACGTCACGACGACGCTCGGCCGCGGTGGCTCCGATTACAGTGCGTCGCTCGTCGGCGCGGCGCTCCAGGCCGAGGGCATCGAGATCTGGACCGACGTTGACGGCATGCTCACGGCGGATCCGCGTGTGGTGCAGGGCGCACAATTGATCGAGCGGATTGGCTTTGACGAAGCCAGTGAGCTTGCATCGTTCGGCGCGAAGGTACTGCATCCGAACACCATCGCACCCGCCGTCACGCGCGGTATTCCCGTGTGGGTCCTCAATTCCGCTCGGCCCGACGGCAGTGGAACGCGGATCGCGTTCGATTCACCACGCCGAGCCGTGAGCGCCATCGCGGGCAAGAGCGGTGTGACGCTGATCAAGCTCCGCAGCCCGCGCATGCTGCTGACCGAGGGATTTCTTCGCACGATGTTCGAGGTGTTCGAACGTCATCGCACGTCGGTGGACGTCGTGGCGACGTCCGAGGTGAGTGTGTCGGTCACCATCGACGACGCATCGCGCCTGGAAGCGCTCGTCGTCGATCTCCGTGCCCTCGGCGACGTTACGATGGAACGCAATCGCGGCATCGTTGCGATCGTCGGCAATGGCCTGAGCGACGGAGGCTCGGCAATGTCACGTGCACTGTCGGCGATCGGCGATATCCGCGTGCATATGCTGTCGCTGAGCTCGAGCGGCATCAACCTCACCGTCGTCGTGGACGGCGAGCAGGTGAACCCGGCGATGCAACGGCTCCACACCGAATTCTTCGCCTCAGAGGCCGCATGAGCGAGCTGCGTCTGGCGCTCATCGGCATGGGCAAGATGGGCCGAGCGCTGGAGGCGTTGGCGCCCGAGCGAGGCTTCGTGGTGGCGGCGCGCATCGATCCCACGCGCGAAGGCGAAGCAACGGTGAATCGAGACACACTCGGCGGCGCAGATGTCGCCATCGAGTTCACGGTGCCACACGCGGCGCCGGACAACATTCGCGCCTGTCTCGCCGCGAACTGTCCCGTCGTCGTCGGCACCACCGGGTGGTACGATCAGCTGGAGGCAGTGAAGGCCCAAGTGGCGCGAGACGGCGGCGCCATGCTCGCTGCGCCCAATTTCTCCGTCGGCGTCGCGGTCTTCGACAAGCTCGTCGCCGAGGCGGCGAGACTCTTTGCGAGTCTGCCGGGCTTCGAGGGCCACATGATCGAAACGCATCACAGCGCGAAGAAGGACGCGCCTTCGGGCACGGCGGCTTCGCTCGCTCGAACGGCTGAGGCGCAACTCGGGTCGGCACTGCCGATCACCAGCGTGCGTGTCGGATCGGTGCCGGGGACGCACGAGCTGGTCTTCGATGGTGCGTTCGAGCAGGTGCGGCTCGTGCATGAAGCGCGCGATCGGAGGGTCTTCGCTGAAGGCGCGCTGGTTGCAGCACGCTGGCTGGTAGGGAGAACCGGAGTATTCGAGATGAAGGACGTGCTCTCCGAGACAACGACCGAGGCGATATGAGCGGATCCAGGTTGGTCGGCTGCGGGACAGCACTCGCCACGCCATTCACCGCAGGCGGTGCCATCGACGAACGGTCGTTGCGTGGATTCGTGGACTGGCAGATCGACGAGGGTATCGATTTTCTCGTGCCCTGCGGCTCCACCGGCGAGGCAGCGACGATGACGCCGGCAGAGCATCGTCGCGTCGTCGAGATCACGGTGGGCCAGGTGCGCGGACGCGTTCCTGTCGTCGCCGGCGCGGGCTCCAATGACACCGCCAAGGCCATCGAGACGTCACGCCAGATGCGCGAGGTCGGCGCGACACACCTGCTCCATGTGTCGCCGATGTACAACAAGCCTCCGCAGCGCGGCATCCTTCAGCACTTCATCACGATCGCGGATGCGGTGGATCTCCCGATTGTCGTGTACAACGTGCCTGGACGCACGGGCAGCAACATCGAGACATCGACGACGATCGCCCTGGCGGAGCATCCACGGATCGTGAGCATCAAGGAAGCGTCCGGCAATCTCTCGCAGATTACCGACTGCATTCGCGCAAAGCCGGAAGGCTTTACCGTCCTCTCCGGTGACGACGAGCTCACGCTGCCTATTCTTTCTCTCGGCGGCGATGGTCTCGTCTCCGTCGTTTCCAACGTGGTTCCGAAGCTGATGACACAGCTGGTGAAGCGCGGCCGCGACGGACAATTCGCGGAAGCGCAAGAGTTGCACATGCGGCTCATCCCGTGGATGCGGGCAGCGTTCGTCGAGTCGAACCCGCTTCCCGTGAAGGCCGCACTGTGGATGATGGGAAAATTCGAAAACGTACTTCGGTCTCCCCTGGTGCCAATGGCCGACAACAAGGTTCCGCAGGTCCGTGATGCGTTGCGCGCCGCGGGAGCGTTGCTATGACGTCCCACACGCATAACGCGCTGGACGACGAGTTCATCGAACAACTGCTTGGCTTTGCGGACACCCCGGCGGGAGAGGCCCTTCCTTCCGAAGCCGAGCACGCCGTGGACGCGCTGCTGGGCGCACTCGAGCGCGGGGCGATTCGTGCCGCCGAGCGCGACGCGAATGGGAACTGGAGCGCGGTCACGTGGGTGAAGCGTGGAATTCTTCTTGGCTTCCGCGTCGGGTACATCGCGGACATGTCGCTGGGGGGACATCACGGTGAGCCGCGCCTGTCCTTCTTCGACAAGCACACCTATCCGCCGCAGCGGATGTCGACGGAGAATCGGGTGCGCATCGTGCCCGGTGGCTCGTCGGTCAGGCGCGGCGCCTACCTCGCGCCCGGCGTCGTGTGCATGCCGCCGATGTATGTAAACGTCGGAGCATGGGTGGGCGCGGGCACGATGGTGGACTCGCACGCGCTCGTCGGCTCCTGTGCGCAGATCGGTGAGCGCGTGCACCTGAGCGCCGCGGCGCAGATCGGTGGCGTGCTCGAGCCGGTGAATGCATCGCCCGTGGTGATTGAGGACGACGTGCTCGTGGGCGGCAACTGCGGCGTCTACGAAGGAACGATCGTGCGCACGAAGGCGGTGCTCGCATCAGGTGTGATTCTCACGCGTGGAACGCCGGTCTATGATCTCGTAAATGAAAAGGTGTACCGCGGTTCAGCCGATGCGCCCCTCGAAATTCCGGCGAATGCTGTGGTCGTGCCGGGCGCGCGGCGTGTTGCCGAGGGATGGGGCTCTGAGCAGGGACTCTCGCTGCAGACGCCGGTGATCGTGAAGTACCGCGATGAAAAGACTGACCTTGCAACCGCACTCGAAGGGTGGCTCCGCTGACTCAATCCCGTTTTCGCGTCAGCGGCGAGCTGCGCGTTCCTGGCGACAAATCCATTTCCCACCGCGCACTCATCTTCGGTGCGCTGGCGCCCGGCGTGTCGCGCGTTCGGGACATCCTGCTCTCGGCGGACGTACAATCGACCGCGAGCGTGCTGCGCGCACTTGGCGTGGGCATACCTGAACTCAGCGAGGCGATCGCATTCGAGGGCGTTGGTCCGCGCGGCTTGAAGGAGCCCACGGTCGATCTCGACTGCGGCAACAGCGGCACCTCGGCGCGTCTGCTTGCCGGCGTTGTCGCCGGAGCAGGGATCACCGCACGCTTTACCGGCGACGAGAGTCTCAGCAAGCGACCCATGCGGCGCGTGCAGCGGCCGCTCGAAGCGATGTCGGCGACAGTTGAGCCGAGTGCGACTGGTGGCCTGCCGATGACGGTACGCGGCGGACAGCTGGTGGGGATCGAATGGGACAACGCGAATGCGAGTGCGCAGGTGAAGAGTTGCATTCTGCTGGCGTCGCTCTGTGCCGGTGTCGAGTCCACCGTACGCGAGCCGACGCGGTCGCGAGACCACACCGAGCGCATGATGGCGGCGCATGGGGTCGAGGTATGGGTGAACGAGAGTGCGGTTTTGCTGTTTGGCGGCCAATCGCTCACACCGATCGATCTCCAGGTGCCGGGCGATCCGTCGTCCGCCGCGTTCTTCGCGGCGTTGGCGGCGCTCGCCCCGCACGGCGACATCCTGCTGCGCGACGTGTGCGTCAATGAGACGCGCACGGGTTTCCTCGCAGCACTCGCAGAAATGGGTGCCTCGATCGAACTCGAAGACAAGGCGCTGCGGAGTGGCGAGTGGGTGGCGAACGTGCGGGTGGCTGCCGGCGCTTCGCTCAAGGGCGTGACGATCGGCCGCGACGCAATTCCAACGCTGATCGATGAGCTACCGCTGCTCGCGTGTCTTGCTGCGTACGCGGACGGGGAAACGCGCGTCACCGGTGCGGAAGAACTGCGCGTCAAGGAAAGCGACCGCATCGCAGCAGTGGTGGGGAACCTCCGTGCGCTCGGCGCAGATGCCGAGGAACTGGCTGACGGTTTCGTCGTCACGGGAACGCGTCCGCGCCTTTGCGGCACGGTTACGACGTACGGCGACCATCGGATGGCCATGGCCTTCGGGGTCCTTGGAGCGCTTCCCGGCAACGAGATTGCCATCGACGACCGCGCGTGTGTTGCCGTGTCCTACCCGCGCTTCTGGGATCACCTGCAAATGGTGACGTCGTGAACGAGGCGATCCGCATGGTCATCGCGATCGATGGGCCGGCGGCGTCTGGAAAATCGTCAACAGCGCAGTGGGTGGCCGACAAGCTTCGCTACCTGCACGTGGATTCTGGTTCGCTTTATCGTGCTCTTACAGCTGCCGCGCTTCGGGGTGGTGTGTCGCCGGACGCGTGGACGGGCGCGTCCGTGGTTGCGGAGGGGCATCGTGTGTCGCTTCGTCCCGACGCGAGCACATTTGTGGCGCTCATCGATGGCGTGCCGGCGGACGATGAGATTCGCGGAACAGACGTCACGGCGAACGTGTCGCTCGTCGCCAAGATGCCGGAGGTTCGCGCGTGGGTGAACGCGCAGGTGCGCACGGCCTCGGAGACGTACGACGTGGTCGTCGATGGTCGCGACATGGGTACGGCGGTGTTTCCGGATGCACCACTCAAGATTTTTCTCATCGCCGATCCCTGGGAGCGAGCTCGGCGGCGACTCCAGCAGCGTCTCAGCCGGCGCCCGACCGATGACGAAGTCGCCGAGGAGACAGATGCGCTGGTCCAGCGCGATGCGAAGGACGCCACGCAGACCGTGCAGGCGAAGGACGCGATCCTTCTCGATACCACCTACCTGACGCAGGCTGAGCAGGTGGACCGGATCGTGGCGTTGGCGCACGCCGTAAGTCACCGTCCTCCCGTCACTTAAAGTTGACGCTGGGGGCAAATCCCCCTATAATTGAAGGCTCCCCTTTATCGCGCGGATTCCGCGTGTTTTGGGTTGCGAAACCCGCGTTCGCCACCGTGGCGTGCGTGAAACCACTCGGACTCGTTGCGGCGAGCCTAAACACACCGCGATTCAGGAGAATACCTTCAGGATGACAGAACTCGATTTTCCGGATATCCCGTCGCTGACTGCGCGCGAAAAGCGCGACAAGCAGCGCGCTGTGCTCCGCCCGCTGGCCAATCTCCGCCCCGAACTCGTCGACGACGAAGGCTACTCGGCCGACGAGCTCGAGACGATGATGGAGATGTACAACGGGACGATGGCCTCGATCGACGAAGGCGAAATCGTCAAGGCCCATGTGCTCGAAATCCGAGACAACATGGTGGTCCTCGACATCGGCTTCAAGTCGGAAGGCAGCGTTCCGCTCGAAGAATTCAAGGACTTCCCCGACCTCAAGATCGGCGATGAAGTCGAAGTGCTCCTCGAGCATCTCGAAGACCAGGAGGGCTCAGTCGTCCTCTCGAAGAAGAAGGCGGATTTCATGCGCGTGTGGGAGCGCATCCGTCTGGCCTACGAGAACGACCAGCCGGTGGAAGGCACGCTCGTCAAGAAGATCAAGGGTGGTGTGGTCGTCGACCTCATGGGCGTCGATGCATTCCTCCCCGGTTCGCAGATCGCGCTGCGGCGCGTTCCGAACATCGACGAGCTCCTCGGCCAGAAGTTCGAGTTCAAGATCATCAAGCTCAACAAGCGCCGCCGCAACATCGTCGTCTCTCGCCGCGTGATCCTCGAGAACGAGCGTGCCGGCAAGCGCGAGAAGCTCATGAAGGAGCTGGAGAAGGACC
>JAZJZK010000028.1:0-36818 GCA_040389905.1 Gemmatimonadota bacterium
GAAGAAGAAGGCGCTGTCGGAGCTCGTGTTCGAGAGCTACCGCTTCGCCGGCCTCGCCAGCACCGTGCAGTTCCTCGATCGCCTGAAGGAGTTCGGATTCGCCAACGCCACGCGCGGCGGTGTTTCCATCGGCATCGAAGACCTGCACATTCCGTCCGAGAAGGAAACGCTCCTCGAAGAAGCCACGACTCGCGTCGAGCGCTTCCAGAAGGCGTACCAGACCGGCAACATCACGAACGGTGAGCGCTACAACAAAGTCATCGACACGTGGACCCACGCGAACTCCGACGTTGCCGACGCCATGGTCAAGGCCATGCGCGAGAGCAAGGACGGGTTCAACCCGGTGTTCATGATGTTCGACTCTGGCTCACGTGGTTCACGCGACCAGATCCGTCAGCTCGCGGGTATGCGCGGACTGATGGCGAAGCCGCAGAAGAAGCTCACCGGTGGTATCGGTGAAATCATCGAAAGCCCGATCAAGTCGAACTTCCGTGAAGGTCTCTCCGTGCTCGAGTACTTCATCTCGACGCACGGTGCTCGTAAGGGTTTGGCCGACACGGCGCTCAAGACGGCCGATGCCGGTTACCTCACCCGCCGCCTCGTGGACGTCGCGCAGGATGTGACGATCACCGAGGAGGATTGCGGTACGATCATGGGTCTCGAAGTCGGCGCCCTGAAGGAAGGCGAAGACGTCATCGAGCCGCTGGCGGAGCGTATCGTCGGCAACGTGGCGGCGGAGGACATCGAAGATCCACATGCGATCGACGAGTCGGGTCGCCCGCTGATGCTCGCCGAGTCCGGCGTGCTCATCGACGAAGAGACGGCGCAGGAGATCGAAGATTCCGGTCTGGAAACGGTCAAGATCCGCAGCGTGCTCACCTGTGAGGCGAAGCGCGGTCTCTGCCGCATGTGCTACGGCCGTAATCTCGCCACGATGTTCATGGTGGACATCGGCGAGGCCGTCGGCATCATCGCGGCGCAGTCGATCGGTGAGCCAGGTACGCAGCTGACGCTGCGCACCTTCCACATCGGTGGAACGGCCGCCCGTATCGCCGAGCAGACGGCTCGCAAGAGCAAGGTCGCCGGAAAGATCGAGTACAGCGATCGCCTGGTGTACGTCACGAACCGCGAAGGGCAGTCGATCGTCACCGGCTACGAAGGCGAGATCATCATTCGCGCGTCGAATGATCCGCACTCGGCCGTCGGCGCGCGCCTGCAGGTTCCGCTCGGCGCTATCCTGACGCTCAAGGATGGCGAGGAAGTCAAGAAGGATCAGATCATCTTCAGCTGGGATCCGTACTCGAATCCCATTATTGCCGACGTTAAGGGAACGATTCGGTTCGTGGACCTCGTTGACGATGAGTCGGTCTCCGAGGAGCTCGACGAGCTCACCGGCCTGCGCCAGCGCGTCGTCATCGCGGATCGCGACAAGAAGCTCCATCCGCATATCGAGATCTGGGAAACGAAGGGCGGAAAGGAAAAGAAGATCCGCGACTTCGTCATCCCCGAGGGCGCGCAGCTCACGATCGAGGATGGGCAGGAAATCTTCCCGGGCGAAACGCTCGCGAAGCTCGGACGGGAGGCGTACAAGACGCGCGACATCACGGGCGGTCTGCCGCGAGTCGCCGAGTTGTTCGAGGCGCGCAAGCCGAAGGATCCTGCAACGATTTCAGAGATCGACGGCGTCGTTCGCTTCGGCGACATCAAGCGCGGCAAGCGCGAGATCTTCGTCGCGCCCGTGCGCGGCGGTTCTGGTGCCGATGCGTTTGCGGTCGACGAGACGGCCGAGGCGCAACTGTACGAGGTTGCCTCCGGCAAGCACTTGCGTGTGCACGAAGGGGATCGCGTGCGCGCCGGTGATCGTCTCTCCGAGGGACCGGTCAACCCGCATGACATCCTTCGCATCAAGGGTGCGCGTGCGGTGCAGGAATACCTGCTCAATGAAGTGCAGGAGGTCTATCGTCTCCAGGGCGTGAAGATCAACGACAAGCACATCGGCGTGATCGTGCGACAGATGCTCCAGAAGGTCCGCGTGATGGATGCGGGCGAGACGGAGTTCCTCGAGGGCGAGCACGTGGACAAGCAGGTGTTCCGCGACGAGAACGATCGGATGAAGAAGCGGAAGGAAGCGCCGTCAACGGCGGAGCCCCTCCTGCTCGGCATCACGAAGGCCTCGCTCACCACGCAGTCGTTCATCTCGGCGGCTTCCTTCCAGGAGACCACCCGAGTCCTTACCGACGCGTCGATCCGTGGCGCGAAGGACGATCTGCTCGGCCTCAAGGAGAACATCATCATCGGTCACCTCATTCCGGCCGGTACGGGTATGTACCGCTACCAGGATGTGGAACTCGAAGGTCTGGAAGTGCCGGATGCTCCACTTCCGCCGCTGCCGGATGCATTGCCGAACGTGTTCTCGATGGCGGATGACGATGAGTTCCCGGCGTCGGCTCGGGCAGGCGTTCAGAAGTAAACACGCACCATGCTGGGAATGCAGTGAAACGGCCCGGGAGACTTCTCCCGGGCCGTTTTCTTCATGCATGTCGTGGCGAAGCACAACATGGAAAGCAGCGTCAAATTGTTCTTACAAAGGCACGTTTTGTTATTCTGACTCGCTCAGAGGTTGATGTCTTGCCGGTGATCGTTCGATACCCGCGCGAGCACGAAGGCAATGACCCCACCGACCAACCCTCCGCACATCACGACGGCGGTAAAGACGAGCCCCGTCGCCATTGCCGCGGAGGACGACACGCCGAATGGCTGAAAGAGCAGCACCAACGCACCTTCGCGTACGCCAATGCCGCCCTGTGTCACAGGGAGAATCGCCGCGATCTTCGCCAGCGGCCACACGAACAGCCACACAACGAACGAGATATCGATCCCGATTACGTCGCCGAGCCGGGCGTTCAGCAGTACGAGTAGGCTCTGAAGCAACATGCTGAGGAGCAATGCGCCAATCAGGCGTGCCGGCCGTTCGCGCAATGCGCGATACGCCTGGCGGATTTTGACGAGCGCTCGCCTCCGCCTGATGGGCAAGCGACGAATGACAGGTGTAAGAAGGAGGATGGCGAACGCGCCGGCCCCCGCGACAAGGAAGAGTCCTCCCATGCCGAGAAAGATCAATCGGCTGCGCGGATCAAGTGCGGTGGGGAGAAGCAGCGCCCCGATGCCAGCCACTGCCGCGAGGCCAATCGTATCGAGCAAGCGTTCGGCGAGACTTCCCAGCACAAGCCCGCTGCGCGAGCGAGCGAGCGACATCGCGAGCCCGGCGCGAACGACATCCCCCCCGATGATCGACGGAAGAAAAAGGTTGCCGAACAGTCCATAGTAGTAGCACCGGACACCGCTCAGGAAACTCAGCTCCGCGCCCGCCGCATTGATGACGAGAAGCCATTTGCACACGCCGATCAGGTGAAGCAGCAGGTACGCGCCCAACGCACCCACCCACACGAGTGGCGGTACCTGACGAAGTGCCGCAACCAGGTCCCTGAACGGCACGAACACGAGCAGCAGCGCGAGAATTGCGGCGCTTCCGAGCACACGGATGGCGAAGACGCGGCCAGGAGATCGCTTCGATCGTTGCCCACGTGCAATTGCGTCACGACTCATCTCTGATCGCGTCGCGATGTGTCGCTCGAGGTGGCTTCTTGGTCGGGAAGGTCGAGCCGGCGCAGACGGTAGAGTGCCTCTTCCATGATCTTGCGGCTCGCTGAGAGCACGTCAGCGAGAAGACCGATGAGCATAACCTGGAACCCGATGATGATCAGGATGGCCGCAAGCAGCAGCGACTGGATGTGTCCCGTCGGGTGTCCGCTGACGAAGAACCACAAAAAACGGATGCCTGGAATAACGCCCAGCACGACGAGTGCCGCACCAAGCAGCGTAAAAACGCGGAGCGGCCGATACATGACGTACGCGCGCACGATGGTGGCGCCGGAACTTCGCAGGTACTGGGGAATCCCTCGCATCAGCCGCGATGGGCGCGTGTTCGGATTCACGCGGATACGCACAAACTCGACAGGCACGCGGCGCGAGCCTGCCTGAATGAGCGTCTCGAGCGTGTACGAGTAGGTGCTGTGAACCAGGGTTCGCAGCGCGGTCTCGCGTGTCATGGCCCGGAAGCCACTCGTGGCATCTGGAATCCGTATTCCGGATGCACTGCTCACCACCCGGCTACCCAGGCGTTGAAGTAATCGCTTGTACCATGGGAAATGCGCGAGTGTCCCAACGCCGCGATCGCCAACGACGAGCGCGGCACGTCCAGCGACGAGTGGTGCGACGAGCAGCGCGATGTCATCGGCGTGATACTGGTTGTCGGCATCCGTGTTGACGATGAAATCCGCACCCAGACCAACCGCGGCATCGAGCCCCGTCCGAAAGGCGGCGGCCAGTCCCTGATTCCCGATGTGTCGCACGACGTGATGCACACCAGCCGCCCGCGCAACGTCAGCCGTGTCATCACTGCTGCCGTCGTCGATGATCAGGTACTCGATGACGTCGATGCCGGGCAACTCGCGGGGAAGCGCACGAATCGTCTCGCCGAGCGTCGGTGCCTCGTTGAAGCACGGTATCTGGATGATCAGCTTCATGGGATGGCCGGCAGTCGGCACGTCACGATATCACCGTCTCCGACGGTACCCAGAAAACGCGGCGCGTTCCGGCAGTACGTGTTCGCGAGGGTCATGATCTCAGGGGCGGAGCGGGAGAGATATCGCGGAAACGTGTAGACGAGCCACACCGGCCCCCGCCGCCGCAACTGGTCGACCTCGGCGGCCGTGCTCAGCCTCGGCCAATCGCGCACGAAATATGTTTGAATCGGGTCTGCCGCGGCGCCGGCGGTGATCACCGCTTCGCCCGGTGTCCGCGTTGCGTCGACATAGCGCACGGCGCCGTCGAAGTCCTGCTTGGGATGCCGATAGAGCGCGGCCAGCGAGGCCAGTGACAAGACCGAGATGCCGAGCATCACCGCCGTCGCCAACCGCTCTCCCGTCAGAGCGCTCGACGCACTGAGTCGTTGGGTAATCCAATCGGACGCCACCATGACGCCCCGCACTCCAATCAGAATGCCCGGCCCGATGAGCGCGAACAGAAATCGGGGATAGAAGGTACCGCGAGCCAACTGCGCACCAGCGAGGATCACGAAGGCGGGCGCCACGAAAAGCCCCAGCGCGACGGCGTCGTTTCGCGCGAAGCTGCGCAGGCCGAGCATGAACAGTGCGCCGGCAATCGCCACGACGATGACGCCGACGATGATCGTTCCCGCACCGAACCCCAATGCGAGAACCCGTAGGCCCTCGACGAAGGCCCAGCCCTTGGTCGATGACGCCGTCAGCGCTGACGGCTTGTCCGCGAAAAACGTATGGACCTGGAGCAGGACCGGTGCATAGAGCAGCAGCGTTCCCACCGCGGCGAGCGCGAATGCCGCGAGTACGGGCCGTCCCCATCGGTTCCATTGTGCGCGCGGATTGCCGTGCAACAGCAGCGCTCCCACAGTGACGAGCGCGTGCGCGACAACGATGAACACCATGGTGAGGTGCGTGTACGCGCCAAGGGCGCCGCACGCCGCATACCAGAGCGCGAGCGACGCAGGCCCGCCTTCGATCAGGCGAAGAAGGCTCCAGGTGCACGCGATAGTAAAGAATGCGATCATCACATAGCCGCGTGCGTTCGTCGAAAACCACACGTGGTGGTAGGACACGGCGAGGAGCGCCGCTGAGAGCAGCGCCTCGCGCGTCGACGTGAGATAGCGCGCAAAGCCGTATAACAGGGGAACGGTGGCTGCACCGAAGAGGATGGAGGGAAGCCGGATCGCCCACGCGTGCTCACCGAACGCCGACATCGAGACATGCGCGAGAATCGAGTACAGCGGGTGGTGATTGTCTTTCGGAAAGCGCGTGATCGTTTCGACGAGCGTCGGACGGAACGATGACACGAGCGAATAGATCTCGTCGATCCACAGCCCGCCGTTTGCGGCAGGAATTCGCACCAGCAACGCGAGTACCGTCAGGCCGATCACCGTCGTCCAAACACGGGCGTCACCCCGGCCGCGCGACTCTGCCGCGTCGGGCAACGACATCAATCCTCGACCACGTGCGTCGCGAAGATCTCGCGGTACTTCGCCCATTTGGCCAGATCGAACGAGCCGTCGACCAGGCAATCCACGGCACTATACGCCATGAAGAGCGCGTGATGCGTATTGTCGTGTGCGAACAGACCCTGGCGTCCGTAGCTCAGGAAACGAGGCAACGTTGACGTCCACGCTTCGATGGTCGCGAGCGACTTCTCGTACCCCATCGTGTAGATGGGGTAGGCTTGCCGCAGTCGACGTGTGAACACGGCGACGGGTGGTCGAGGCACTGGAATCTCGCAACGCGCGAGATCATCGGCGACGAGCCGCCCGAGTTCCTCGTCGCTCATGGTCCACAGATGATCGTCGACGGCGCACGGTACCTCCGCGCACAGCACGGTGCGGCCCACGGGCTCACTGAGCCCGAAATAGCGCTTCGGCTCGGAGACACGTGTGACCGTGACATTCCCTTCGGGGAAGTAGTGCGCGTCCGTCGAAGCGGTCCAGAAGTCGGTATCGAGCTCGAGGTAGACAAGAATCATCGCGCGGAACTCGATGGCCTTCGACGCTTCGACCACATCGGCGGGCGGTCCGGGCACCATGGCCCGTGCTGCCGTCGTCATCGGGATCGTCGACCACACATGATCGGCATTCAGCGTCTGGCGCTCTTCGCCCCGACGCACCACGACCCTCCACGGACCGTTTCCCTCCGGTTGCTCGAGCGTTTCTACACCCCAACCCATCATGAATTCTGCGCCGTTCGCGCGAGTGGCGTCTGCATACGCGCGAGAGATCTGCCCATAGCCCTCGCGCATGTAGTAGAACATGCCAGCACCTGGTGGCTTCACCAATCGCTTGAGGAGCTTGCTGAACGAGCCCGCGGTCACGCGCTTTCTCGCCTGGATTCCCGAGAGCTGAGTGGGTTCGTGGCCCCACAGCTTGCGAGCGTAGGGCAAGTAGAAGTTGCGGTACATCGTCGGTCCGAGATTCGCCTCGAGGACCGACGCGAACGTGTTTCCCTCAGGACGTTTTGGACCGAGTGCCTTGCGCAACACGTCGAACGCCATGCCGGCCGCGAAGCCCTTGTCCAGGTGGAGAAGGAGATCCGTCGCCTTGATGGGAAAATGGAGCCAGCGTCCCCGCAGCCGAATGCGTCCGTGGCGGACGCGATGCCTGAAATCATCGCCGAGCAGTTGCTTGATATCCGCGAGGATGCCAGGGTCAACCGCCGAGTGCAGCCGGTGACTGCCGTAGTCGAGCCAGAGGCCCTTATACTCGAAACTCCCGGCATTGCCGCCGAGCACCTGCTGCTGCTCGATCACGGTGACGCGCGCGCGTTGGCGACGACGTAATTCGAACGCCGCCCCACATCCGGCGGGCCCGCCTCCGAGAACCACGATATGAGGCTCTGTCACATTCACTCGCTGAAGGTGGACCGCAACGGCGCCGCGGCGACGCAGGTTGTCGGGGTGACCCACTCTAACGTTCGCGAGTTCGCTTGAACAGGCCGGTCGGCACGCCGCTCGACAGTATCCATGGCAGAAGAGCGCAGTCGATTGGCGCGCAGGTCGGCGATCACGCCAGACGAAACTGTGCGCGCCATCGTTCTATCGCGTCGAACGGAAGGTTGAGTCGCGTTTCGAAGGGCGCTTCGATCATCCGAATCAATCGCGCCATGTCGCCGCGCTCCACCGTGGGAAGGTCAATGTCCTCTCCCATTGCGCGCGCACGGTTGTCGATTTCGACGATGATGCTGCGCCTGCCGAATTGAAGCGCACGAATGCCCGCATGAAGGCGGTTACCAACGTAGTCGAGATCGGGCTCCGACTGGAGTAGCGCGTCGAACGCCGCAAGACTTGGCCGCAGGAAGACGAGCCCCGGATCGAGCTCGCGGGCATAGGCGGAGTCCTCTTCCGTTTGCGTCCAGAAGAACACCCGGTCGTAGCGTGCTCGCAGCGTCGTGAGAAGCTCCCGGTCGAGATGCCGATCCTTGATATAGGTGTTCAGCGTGGTCACGACGCTGCCGGCCTTCCGGCTCGGTACCGCCGTACATCGCTCAGGGGTGAGCGTCCATAATGTCGGGCATCCGGTATTGATAACGTTTGCGATTCCCGCCGCGGTGAGCATCCGCAATGCCTGACTATCGCGCACCGCGTGCAGGTACCGTCGGCTGAGAAGCCGCTTGAGCAGCAGCCGGCTGTAAAGATCCGCTGGCGATTGGTACTGATACCAACCGCAACCCATGAGGACGATCTCGCTCCGTCGAATCGCCGCGGCCGGCGAGATCTTCCAGAGCGGTTTGAACCACATTCTGGAGCTGAGCAGGTTCGACCCTCCGACGATGGCGACGTCCGAACGCTGGAGCAGGCGACGACTCCGCGCGCCCATCCATTCATGACTCACGATGCTGTACTGAAAAGCGTCTGGGCAGAGCTCGTCGATCTCTCGGCGAACTGCCTCCATGATGATCTGGTCCCCGAGATTCGTGGAGGCCGTCGCCGTGTCCAGAAGGGTTACGCTTCGCATCATCGCGGGGCGTGGGACGTCGCCGTGAATGGCCCAGTCACGAATCGCTGCTTGACCGACTGAGGAAGATAGACCCCTCGCGTTCGACCACATGGTATTGCGTCAGGGCGAAGGCCGCGCAGTGCGAACTGCCATCCGTCAGCGAAAAGGCGACCCCGTGCCCGGGACAATAGATCGACTGATTGTCGTGGTACGCGGCGATCATGTCGAAGCTGAGGTGTGGGCACACCCGATCGAGCGCGGTCAGCGATCCGTTCGCACGCACGAGAAAGAGCTTCGCGTTTTCGAAGTTGATGCCGAGCTTCGACCCCTCCGGCAGGTCACCGGTCGCACACACGCGCACCGGTTCGGTACCGATGACACCATCGATGGTGATCAGCGGCGTTTCCGGAGCGGGCTTGCCCGTTTTGAACGCGAACGACGGCGTACCGCGGTTGTCCTTGGCGGGGAACACCGTGACCGACGAGAAGCGCTTGCGCTCGAGATCATCAGAGGCGTACCAATGCTCGAAATTCCAGGCGGCCTTGAGATCGAAGCGCGGTTGCCCAGGGTTGAGGCGCGTCGTGATGACGATACGTGTTTTGTCCGAGATGTTGACGTGGGTGCCGTGGAGCGTTTCGGGGTTGAATACGAGCAGCTGCCCCGGCTTGGTGAGAATTTTGTGTTGCTCCGTGACGGGCACACCCTCGGCGAGATACATGCTCACCGGGTCAAAGGGATACTGATAGCCGAACATGCCCGGGTACAGGATCACCGTGTTGTACTCATCCACGCCGTCGATGCACCACCACAGGTTGATGCCGTCGTATGAATGACCGTACCATGTGTCGATGTGCGCGCCGTGCGCACGCGCGACTTCGGGGAGCTGTTGATGGTAGAATTCCGGCTTGTAAGCGCTCTTTTGCTTGCGCCCCTCGCGCGCCCGTGCGATGGCATTGACCAGCAACTTCCAGTTCTTGAGCGCGGCAAAACCGAGACGCGCTTTCTCCCACAGCGGAAATGCGGGGCGTTCCACGACCTTCGTCTCGCGCGAGACGAGGAACGGATAGTAGATCCGCATGACGATCAGGTGATCGACATAGAACGTGCCTTCGAGCCCGAGATCATCGCGCCCGACGCGGTACGACCAGTAGAAGAGATCGCGCTGCAGCGTGTGCATGAGGAAGTCTTCGAGCAGCAGAAGCTTTCCTGCCGGGAAGTGCTCGTGCATGCGAGCGAGTCCAACCGCTTCGACGCTTCGTCGAACCGCGGTGCCCGCGATCTCCTCGATTCCGTCGAAGAAGGCACGCGTGACCTTTGCGTACATTTCCTGTTTGAGCGCATACTCGTCGAGGACGAAGAACGCGCCGTCGCGCAGGATGGCGTCGGTGTCGACGCGTGACGTCGTGGATCGATGCGCGGTGGCCAATGGAACCCTCCGTTCAGAGCCAACCCTGCGGCTGGACGCAGCCGCGTGGGCCAATTTTCGCCCGCGAGGCTGCGCGTGCAAGAGCCAAAATGCCGGAACTAAACAGTAAGCTCCGGGAGCGCGCCACGACGAATGCGAATGCCGCGCGTCAGAAAAAGGACGAGCACGTACGCGACGGCGCCCAGGGGAATTGCGGCCCAGAGCACCGTGACCCCGCTCAGTCGAAGCACGAGTGCCATGACGCAGCCCGCCAGGAGTGCGCGCCAGAAGCGCGTCATGCTCGGTATCGACATCCCGGAAGCGCGCAGGAACACCAGCATCGGAGCGGTTCGCGCGGCCTCTGTGGCCACGGTGACCGTCGCCGCCGCTGACATTCCCCATCGCGGAATGAGCACAGAATTCAGCGCCAGGTTCACCAATCCCGCGCCGAGGGCGTACCTGAGCATTCTATCCTGCCGTCCCCGCGAGAGCAGAACGCTCTGTGCAACGTTCCTGACGAGGGAGATGAACATCGCCCACAGCAGTATTCTGAGCGGGAGCACCGACGCAACGTACGTGTGACCAAACACCAGCGAAATAATCTGCGCCGCGAGGATCGAACCCCCGATCACGATTGGCAGAATGACCGCGAACACCTGTGCGAGAGACGCGTGGTAGAGCCCGCACTCCGCGGCCGCGTCCGAGCGCACGCGCGTGAGTACGGGCAACAGCATCAGCTGGTACGTGTAGCCCATGTTCATGAAGAAGCTCACCATGGCATACGCGGCGGCATAGTAGCCAACGGAAGCAGAATCGCGAACGACGCGCAGGAAAAGAAAATCACTGTTGAAGATCACGAGGCCCATGAGCGCGTTGAGCACCAGCGGCCACGATCGCCGATACAAGAGCAGCACCTCGTCCGACCGGAAAAGCTCGCGCAGCGTGACCGTCACAGCCGGCAACGATCGCATGAGCAGGAACGCCGCCAGCGATTCCGCGGCGATCAAAATGGTGGGAACGGAGTCGAGAGCTCCAGCATCCCGTATGAGCACGGTAATCAGGAGCGCCGACAGAAGCTCTGCCGACAAACGTGCGATGGAGACGCTCCCCGCGTGCTCCAGTCCGAGATGAGCCCACTTCGTTCCAAGTGCCAGGGCTGGCAGCATGAACGCGAACGCCGCGACGATCGCGGCGTCCGGCTCCGGCAGGAAGATCAGGCATACAAGCGTGAGCAGGACCGTCAGGCAGACCGCGATGAGCAGACGCGCGAGACTATACCGCCGCAGCAACTCCGGCAGATGCTGCGGCGCGGCTGCAACGTCCGAGATGCCGAGCAGGTCGACTCCACCGTCGACGATTCGGCCGAGGTACCCAAGTATCGTCGTCGAGAGGACGATGATCCCGTAGATATCCGCACCGAGCCGGCGCGCGAGAAACGCCGTCGCGACAAAGGCGATGACGCGCGCGAACGCTTCACCACCCCCGAGTTTTCGGAAGCCCCTGCCCACGGCAGCGTCGGGCGAAGCTTTCACTCCAGTGGTGCCGTTCTCGTCGCGCGCGCGAGGTCAACGCGTCCGTCGGACATGATCTGGCTCTGCCGGCGAATCGACTCGCGGTGAATCACATCGTAGATCGCCCTCGCATACTCAGGGTCCAGTCCAAGCGCCTCCGCGCGGCGCATGCGATCGTCGAGGAGCGCCGCCCACCGCGCCACCTGCAGCGTCGTAATGTTGTTCGCCCGTTTTTCCTCGGCGATGAGTTGCACGACCTGCATCCGCTCCGCCAGGAGTGCGACGATTGTGTGATCCACACCATCGATGCGCTCGCGCAAGGCCTCGATCGAACCGGCATAGGCGGGGTTCGGGGAATCCGCACGCCGGATCGACAATGC
Organism: Gemmatimonadota bacterium; assembly: GCA_040389905.1. Taxonomy (GTDB): domain Bacteria; phylum Gemmatimonadota; class Gemmatimonadetes; order Gemmatimonadales; family Gemmatimonadaceae; genus AG11. Next base: position 11,869 of record JAZJZK010000028.1, read on the forward strand.
GGAGAGAATGGCGCCGGCGCGTTCCGGCGTCACCTGCTGCGCGGCGTCGCTCCACGCCTGATCGGGACGTGGATGCGCCTCGATCATCACACCGTCCAATCCCAAGTCCATCGCGCTCTGTGCGACGCTGGCGAGCAACTCCCGGTTACCGCAGATGTGGCTCGGATCCGTAATGATCGGCAGCGCTGGCAACAACCGCCGCAACTCGATCACGAAACTCCACATCGGCGCGTTTCGGTATGGAGCCGAGTTTGCCACGGACACCCCACGATGTATCGCACCGATCGATCGAATGCCTGCCTTCGAGAAGCGCTCGATTGCACCGAGCCATAACTGCAGATCGGGGTTGGTGGGGTTCTTGATCAGGATCGGTACGTCCACGCCGCGCACGGCGTTCGCGAGGTCCTGCACAGAGAATGGGTTCACCGTCGTCCGCGCACCGATCCACAACATGTCGATACCGCATTTCAACGCGGCGTCAACGTGTGCGGGCAATGCTACTTCGGTGGCCGTCTTGAGCCCGTATTCCTTGCCCGCGTCGCGAAGCCAGGGAAGGGCCGCTTCGCCGATGCCTTCGAAGTTGTCTGGTCGAGTTCGCGCCTTCCAGATACCGGCGCGCAGGTAGTCGACGCGCGCGCCAGCCAGCCGCTGCGCCGTCTCGAAGACCTGCTCTCTGCTCTCCGCCGCGCACGGTCCGGCGATGACCAATGGCCGCCCTTCGACCCCTGACCACTGGACCATCGGCGTGATTGGAATCTCCATCAGTCCCCTGAACGCGAGTACGGTGCGCGTCGCCGCACGACCCTATATAATAGGGGCGCTTGCTGCATTCCACACCGAGCGTTCGTCGCACGAGCGCAGTCGTATTGGAGAAACGCCATGAAGGTTGGAAAGGATATCGAGACCCGAAGAGGCGATTGGACGTTCGGCGGAAACGTTGCGGATTCGTTCGTCGACCATGTCCGGCAATCAGTGCCGTACTATGATGACGGTCATGAGCTCGTGTGCAACGTCAGCGACTACTTCTGTCACGGCGACAGCATCTGCTACGAGATTGGGGTGTCCACCGCACAACTGCTGCGCAAGCTCGCCGAGCACAACGCGCACAAGCCCGGCATTCGCTGGATCGGCATCGACCCCGTTCCTGCGATGATCGAGAAGGCCAGGGAACGATGTGAGGGCGTAGCGAATATCGAGCTCGCCGTCGGCGACGCGATGCTCTACGAATTCGAGAAGACCGACATGGTCGTCTCGTACTACACCATGCAGTTCATTCCACCACGCTATCGCCAGGATCTCATCAATCGCATCTACGAGCGACTGAACTGGGGCGGCGCGCTCGTCCTGTTTGAAAAAGTTCGCGCGCCGGACGCACGCTTTCAGGACATGATGGTGGCGCTCTACAACGACTTCAAGGCGAAGAACGGCTTTTCAGCGGAAGAAATCCTCAATAAGACGGCAAGCCTCAAGGGCGTTCTCGAGCCCTTCTCCACGGAAGGCAACCTTGGCCTCCTTCGTCGCGCCGGATTCACTGACATCATGACGGTGATGAAGTACCTGTGCTTCGAAGGCTTCGTCGCCATCAAGTAGCCGAGTGACAAAGCCAGCGGGCGGGTTGCGCTTCGCCATCGTCAGTACGTTCTATCCGCCCTACAGCTTCGGGGGCGACGGCAGCGCCATTCGTCGCCTGGTCCATGCCCTCGCTCGCAGGCATCACACCGTCGATGTCATTCACGACGTCGACGCATTCCACACGCTGAGCAACGCCCTTCCGAGCGTACCGCAACCGGAGCCTCCAGGCGTCCGCGTTCACGCGCTACGGAGCGCGTTCGGCCAACTCTCTTGTCTCGCGACACAACAGCTCGGCCGGCCAGTCGTCCACGGCGGCGCGATTCGCCGGATCCTGAGCCAGGGCTTCGACGTCATCCACTTTCACAACATCTCACTGGTCGGCGGACCGGGACTGTTGTCGTATGGAGAAGGGATCAAGCTGTACACGGCGCACGAACACTGGCTCGTGTGCCCATCCCACGTGTTATGGCGTCACAATCGCGAATTGTGCACGGGGCGGGAGTGCGTGCAATGCGTCCTGCACTATCGGCGTCCTCCGCAAATCTGGCGCGCTACTGGATACCTCGAGCGACAGACCCAGCATATAGACGAATTCCTCACGCTCAGTCAATTCGCTCGCGCGAAGCACGCCGAGTTCGGCTTCACCAGGCCAATGACCGTCGTGCCCGCCTTTCTCGCAGAGTCGAGTCAGGAACACCCGGGTGCCCAGCCCGCGGCGGCAAGAGACGACACCGCGCCAGCGTACTTCCTGTTCGTCGGACGCCTCGAGAAAATCAAGGGGCTTCAGGACGTCATTCCACAGTTTCACGGCGGCGAAGGCGCGCAGCTACGGATCGCTGGTACCGGCGAATTCGAGCACGAGTTGCGCGCGCTCGCCGCCGGCTCACCCCGCATTCGTTTTCTCGGCAGGCAGAGCGCCGAGCAATTGAGCACGCTCTATCGCAATGCCATCGCCGTCATCCTGCCGTCCGTGTGCTTCGAGGTGTTTCCCATGGTGGTTCTCGAAGCGTTCCGCGAGGGCACGCCGATCATCGCTCGCAGTCTCGGGCCGTTTCCCGAAATCGTGGAACAAAGCCAGGCCGGTCTTCTCTTTCGCACCGAGAGTGACCTGCAGGCCGCCATCACTGGACTCGCAAGTGATCTCGAACAGCGCAACCGGCTCGGCAAGGCAGCGGAAGTCGCGTTTCACACGCACTGGCGGGAGCCCGTGGTGATGGACCAGTACTTCGACATTATTCGCCGCATCGCCGAGCGTCGCGGGCTCCGCGATGTGCTCGAGCGTCTCGATCGCTCGGCTGCGGCACGACCATGATCACGCGCGTGCGACAGGCCCTCGCCGCAGCGCTGATCGTCGTCGCCGCATGCGCTCCCGCGGCCGACGCGCCGACACGTGTGACGCTCGATGCGCACACACGTTTCCAGACGATCGACGCGTGGGCGACCAACCTCCGCCTCTGGGAAGAAGACAAGCGGAACGACCGATACAACCACTCGATCGAGCCCGCGCTCGATAACGTCTTTACGTTTCTCGTGGACTCGGTCGGCATCAACGGGGTGCGCCTCGAGATTCCGAGCGGCATCGAAAACCCGACGAGCCGCTGGGCGGGATATCGGTCGGGAAAAGTCCCGTACAGTGCATTCCAACGCGCGCGCTTCGAGAAGATCAACGACAACGATGATCCTCGCGTTGCGGACACCAGCGGATTCCAGTTCGACGACCTCGATTTTCGGATCGAGCGGATGTTCCTCCCGCTGAAGCGACGATTGGAAGCACGCGGCGAGACACTCCATGTCAACGTGAATTACGTGGACTTCAAGTGGAAGCAAGACAGCCAACAGGGCACGTTGAGTCACGCGAAGAACCCGGAGGAGTTTGCCGAATTCGTCGTGGTGTGCTTTCAGCACCTTCGCCAGAAGTACGGCATCGTTCCTGACGCCTTCGAGGTGATCCTCGAGCCCGAGAACACGGAGGCGTGGCGCGGAGAGACGATCGGCCGCGCGCTCGTGGCCGCGGCGGATCGGCTGAAGGCAAATGGCTTCACGCCGGAGATCATCGCGCCATCGAATTCGCAGATGCGAAACGCCATCACGTATTTCGACGAGATGATCGCCGTGCCCGGAGTGCTCGACCGGCTTCGGACATTCGCGTACCATCGCTATCGTCTCGAACGACGGGATGACGTGCTGGCCATCGCATCACGCGCCCGCGCGCACCACCTCAAGACCGCCATGCTCGAGAAGGTCGGCGCCGGCATCGACGTCCTGCTCGAAGACCTCGTGGACGGAAATGTCTCGGCGTGGCAACAATGGGCCGCGGCGGGCAGCACTGCGAACGCGGACAACGGCGGCTACTATGCTCGCGTGGAGCCGTCCGACTCCACCGCGCAACACGTGTTCATGGCGCGACTATCCACGCACCTCGCGCAACTCTTCCAGGCTGTGCGTCGGGGCGCAATCCGGATCGGCGCGTCGAGTGACAATCCCGACAAGCGCGTCGTGGCGTTCATCAATCGCGATCAACGCTGGGTCGTGGTCGCGCGCGCAAAGGCGGCGGGGGGGCGTGTAACCGTCAGCGGCCTGCCGCCGGGTCAATACGGAGTCAGCACGAGTACCGAAGCGCAGCGACGAGTGTACCACGAGCCGATCACCGTCGGTGCCGATAGCGCACTCACGACCACAATGGCGGAAGCCGGCGTGCTGGCCATCGTCCGATTGCCGGCGGCGAGACCTTAGGTGCGGACAATCCCTGACTGAGGAGCCTTCTGCACTCGTGCGGTTACGATCACCTCGTAGTCCGGGTCGAGATGATTCAACTCGTGATCAGTCAGCTCCTCGGTCGCAAGTCCGTGCAAATACGATACAGCCGTCAACACGTTCCCCCGCGTTCCCACTTCGATTAACGCGTTGGGAAATGTCTCGACGAGCACTCGCTCGATGGACTGCGCAGTGAAGTGCCAATACTCCCCCCAATCATCTCGGCCGAGTCGTCGCCCGATCTTCGAAATGCCGTGCGTCGTCAGCAAGACGACGCCGCCGGGTTTGAGAATCCGGTGCAACGTCCGGAGCGCGGCCGTGAAATCGTAGATCATCTGCAGCGACTGCGTGAAGATGATGCAGTCGAACGTGTCGGATGGAATGTGGTCCGCGCTCGTCAGGTCGGCGATGATCGTCGCGTCCGGGCTGCCGGCGGTGTAGTGCAGCACGTCGATGCGACTGGGCTTGCCGCCACCGAATTTGTCGATGTAATAGGCATCGCCGAGCTCGAGGCACCGGCCCGTGATATCGACCGCGTGTTTCCGCAGGAATTGCTCGATGTAATATCGGTCGACCGGCAGGCCGCGATCGATCCCAAAGATCGGGCTGATCGGGCTCACGCGGCGGAGCGCCCCGAAGTTCACCGTGCCGGCGCGCGGCCACTGCAGCCGATGGAGGCGCTGTTGCCGGACGATTGCGGCGCGAAGGCGAGCAGGAAGCAGGAGCTTGGCGAGCGCGATGGCTCGCTGGCGGAGAGAAATTGGCGGCATCCGACAGGAATGTTAACCGTTCGACGCCTTCTGTACGCGCGCCGTCACGATCATCTCGAATTCGGGATCGCCGTATTCGAGCTCAGCGCCCGTCAGTTCCTCCGTCGCGATGCCGTGGAGAAATGCCGTCGCGGCGAGGACGTTCCCCCACACCTTCACCTCGACGCGCGAGCGCGGGAACGTCTCCGCCAGGATGCGCTTCAAGGATTGCGAGGTGAAATGCCAGTACTCTCCCCAGCCCTCGCGCTCCGGAAGGCAGGCGACCTTGGAGATGCCATGCGTCGTGATAAGGATGACCCCGTCGGGCCGGAGGATCCGGTGCAACGTCCGGAGGGCAGCCCGAAAGTCGTAAATGACTTGCAGTGACTGCGTGAAGATGATGCAGTCGAACGAGTCCGAAGGAATGTGCGCGGCGCTCGTCAGGTCCGCGACGATCGACGCGGCAGGATTCCCTTCCAGGTAGTGCAGCACGTCGGAGCGCTCCACCTTCTGGCCGCCGAACATTTCCGTGTAGTAGCGGTCACCGATCTCGAGGCAGTGGCCGCGAACGTCGTGCGCGAATTCGCGAAGGAAGCGCTCGATGTAATACCGGTCGACGGGCAGCCCGCGCTCGATGCCGAAGATCGGGCTGATCGGTGTGAGGCGACGCAGATCACCGAAGTCGACGGCGCCGGCGCGAGGCCATTGCAGCCGGTGAACGCGCTGCTGCCGAACGATGGCCGAACGTAGCCGGCTGGGGAGCACAAGCCTGACCAATCGAAGGGCATGGTCGCGCACGGAGGAGTCGGACATCTCCCATAATAGTCAGTTCGCGAACAGCGCCTGGCGCCGGGCTGGTCTGATGCGGCTTATGCCCGCTTCCGCCGCACGATCACGATGCCGACGATTCCGGTCGCGAGGAGCGTCAGTGACGCGGGCTCAGGGGTCGGCGTCGGCTCATCAAATTGCGATCCGAATTGAAACTGTGGGAGCAACTGCTCCACGATCTCGGGGTGCACGTCGATGGAGCCAGTCAAATAGGAATTGCCGATGCCGGCGAACTGGTCATCGATCGCCATATCGAAGGTTCCGCCCTGATACGAATCACCATCGTCGGTCCCCGACTGCTCGAAGAGCGTCGCAAGTACTGCGTTCTCGCAGGCCGGGCAGCGCGAGCTTGGCGCGAACCCGATAAAGACCGGGCAGGTCGCGGTGCCATCTCGCAGCAGTCCGACGAAGTAGAGGGAATCTGGAACCCCTGTCGGCGCGGCGAAATTCAGCTTCACATACAGGTACTCGAGCCTCGAATTGTACCGCGCCGCAACCTTCGCGACCTGAAGCGTGCCGAGGTTCGCCACCGCCGTGTTCAGCGCCGCGATACCATCGACCGTCGTGGTGGTGAAGCCCATGCCTGAAATGGTCAGGCCGAGATACGACGCAGTCGGTGCGTAGGCGCCGAAAATGTCGTCCTGCTGATTCGGGCGACCGAACTTGTACGAGGTCGTCGCAGACAGCGTGATCTGCGCATCAGCCGTGGCAGTCGGCGCGGCGATGAGGCCGGCGATCAACGCAACGACGAGGATGCGCGAAAGGCGCATCCACTGGCGTGGTAGGAATATCACTCTACTGCTCCGTCGCAGTAATAGGTCTCGATGGGAACATACCGCATCAGGAGGGGGAGATGCGGTCGATCTGACCGAATCCGCTGTCGCGGCTGCCAGACAAGGTGTAATATATTCTGATATACGGCGAACGCAAGCATGAAAGCAGCAGTTTTGCCCGAATTGCACCCAGCCTCGCTTGCGACGCCTCGGGGATTCCTTCAGCATTGTCCAATGGCCAGCTACTTCAAACGCCTTGGGCGCCGCGCGTTACTGCGCTCCCGAGCGCGAATCGACCGGTTCAAGCTGGCCAGCCGGGAGCATGTGCGTGCTCGGCTCATGTCCGACTCGGTGATCGCCGACGCGGTCGCGCGCCATGCCACTGAGGCGGGGACGCCGCAGCATGACGCCTGGCGCAAGGTCAACGGCTACATCCGTGAAATCGTCCCGTTCTTCAATGTGGTGGCCTACTACCAGATCGGGCATCGCGCCGCCGGGTGGCTTCTCAACCTCTTCTACAAGACGTCCGTCGATTTCGAGGACGCCCGGGCGCGCGAGCGCCTACCACGGGATGCGGTGCTCGTCTACGTGATGAATCACCGGTCCAACGCGGACTACATCCTCGTGAGCTATGCGCTGGCGGGTCAGGTCGCGATTTCATACGCGGTCGGCGAGTGGGCGCGCGCGTTTCCGCTGGAAACGGTTTTCAAGGCCTTTGGCTCCTACTTCATCCGGCGCCGCTACCGGGAAGCCCTCTATCACACCGTACTGGAACGGTACGTCCAACTCATCACCCGCGAGGGAGTGACGCAGGGCATCTTCGTCGAGGGCGGGCTCACGCGCGACGGCCGGCTCCGCGCACCCAAGATCGGCCTGCTCGACTACGTGCTGGGCATCGGGCGCGATCCCGAGTTCGCGAAACGGCTTCACGTCGTTCCTGTGGCCGTCAACTACGATCGTGTCCTCGAGGATCGCTCACTGCTGCGTGAGCTCGACCAGCAATCTGGCGGCCGGAGGCCATCCCGGTTTGTCCAGGCCTCGGAAGTCGGCCACTACGTCGGCTGGAACGCCACTCGGCTGTTGGCCCGGCGCTTCAAGCGGTACGGGCGCGCGGCTGTGGTCGTCGGTGCTCCGGTTCCACTGGTCTCCTGGTTCGAGGCCAACGGCGACCTGTTCTCGCTGGAGAAGCCGGAGCGGCTCGCTCGCGTGCAGGCCCTGTGCGACCAATTACTCGAACGCGTTGGCCGACTCATTCCGGTGACCCCGGTACCACTGGTGTGCGCGGCCTTTCAGAGCTTCGAGTCGGAATTCGTTTCCCGCGAGGACTTGCTCGAGCGGATCACCGAAATGCGCAGCGCCCTTGGTGAGTTGAATGCGCGGGTACTCAGTGGCGACGACGGTGCTGCCGAGGTCTTTGCACGTGCGTGGCGCATGCTCAAAATGCGGCGCGTGGTCGCGGAAGAAGGCAGTGGCTTTCTCGTGCTGCCGCGCGGCCGTCCGCTCATCAGCTACTATGCGAACAGTGTGGCGCACCTGCTCGGACCATTCGTTACCGCTGTGCAAGCGCGTGATGCGCTTCCTGCAATGTCGGGCTTCAGGGACACCAATGCCTTCGAAGTCATCGGATGACTTGCGGGGTTGCCGAGTCGTATTACGACCAATAGGATAGTCGCCTTGCTTGCTAGCGCGCGCTCGCACCTTGTCGTACAATCTCACTCGGCGAGTCTGTTCTACGCATACGGATCACCTGTCCAACACGCACGCGCCGCGCGCGGCGCGATGACTGCACGAATGTTCGACAAGCCCACCTCTCGGGACTCGACCCTCGGTAACACCGGCCCAATTGTGCTCGAGCGGGGCCAGTAGCTCGACCAAAGTGTCCACCAAAACCCGGTACCCCTTACTATGAAGAAACGAGTACTCACGGCGTTGATGGGGATATTCCTCGTCGCTGCGCACGCGTCCGCGCAGCAGCAGAAGACAGTGACCGGCCGGATCACCGACGAGCAGAACATCCCGCTCTCCGGTGTGTCAGTCGTCATCAAGGGAACGACGACAGGCACGTTGAGCACCGGCGAAGGGAACTATTCCATCCGCGTCGCCGAGGGACAAACGCTCCGCTTCCAGTTCATCGGCACCACGCCGGCTGAGCGATTGGTGGGTTCGTCGAACGTCATCAACGTCCAGTTGCACCGGACAGCTATGACCCTCGATGCCGTCGTCGTGACGGCGTTGGGTCAAACGGCGCAGCAGCGTGCGCTGGGCACCGCGCAGCAAACGGTGCAGGGTACGGACATCGCCCAGACGCAGCGTGAGAATTTCATCAACGCGCTCCAGGGACGTGTCGCCGGTGTGAACGTCGTCAGCTCCTCGGGTGTACCGGGCGCTTCCTCGATGATCACGATTCGCGGCATCAGCTCGATCAGCAGCAACAACCAGCCGCTGATGATTATCGATGGGTTGCCGATGGACAACAAGACGATGAACACGGGTGTGTTCGCGTCCGATGCGCCCGGTTCGGCGACGGCGTTCAGCAATCGCGGCGTCGACTTTACCAACCGAAGCGCCGATCTCAATCCTGATGACATCGAGTCGCTCACGGTCCTCAAGGGCCCGGAAGCCTCGGCGCTCTATGGCATCGACGCGGCGAATGGCGCGATCGTGATCACGACGAAGCGCGGCAAGTCGGGAACGGGCGGCCTGACGTACAGCAACAGCTTCCGCGTGGAGAACACGCGTGGGCGCCCTGAAATCCAGCGGGTGTACGGCCCGACGAGCGTGAACACCAACGGTACCATCAACAGCTTCCAGTACCTGGGTCTTCCCTATGCGGCCGGCACGACGTTTTACGACAACATCGATGGCTTCTTCCAGACGGGCTTCAAGCAGCAGCACAACATGGCGTTCAGCGGCGCCTCGGCCGACAACAAGGCGACGTACCGGGTGTCCGGCGCGTTGCTCAAGCAGACCGGCGTCGTTCCGAACTCCCAGTATGACAAGATCAACCTGAGCGGCTTCTCCGGCGGTCAGGTGACGAAGTGGGTGAAGGCCGACCTCTCGATGCAGTACACGTATGCGAACAACGACCAGCAGCTCAAGGGCGAAGGCAGTGCGCTCATGGGGCTGATGTTGTGGCCGCAGACGGACAACGCGTCGGACTGGATCTCCCCAGCCGGTTCGCGCCGCCGCATCACTACCGCCGCGGCCACGGGCGAAATCGACAATCCGTATTTCAGCGTTCGCAAGAACTCCAACAACACCAAGAACAATCGCCTGGTCACGAATCTCGGCCTCGTGCTGACGCCGTTCTCGTGGGGCCTGCTGCGGACGAACATCGGTGCGGACACGTACACAAATCAGGCACAGGTCCTCCGTCATCCAGAAAGTGCGCTCGGCTTCACGTACGGCGGCATTCTCGATGAGCTGAACGACGTGACGCGCAACCTCAACGCGCAGACCGTCCTCAGTCTCAACAGCCACGCGCTCACGAACACCATTTCGTTCAACGCGTTCGTCGGGAACGGCATTCAGGACAACAAGTCGACGGTCGACGCGCTCGCCGGCCGAGATTTCCTCGATCCGAATTTCGTTTCCATCAACAACACGAACACGAGATCGTCGCTCACGACGATCAGCCAGCGCCGGCTGGTCAGCGCCTTCGGGCAGGCGGTGTTCGACTACAAGCGTTACCTGTACCTGACGCTGACGGGTCGCAATGACTGGACGTCGACGATTCCGGTGCCGCGTAATTCGTTCTTCTATCCCTCCGTCTCGAGCAGCTTCATCTTCTCCGACGCATTTCCCTCGCTCGGCAAGCACATGACGGGAAAGCTGCGGGCCGCGTACGCGGAAGTGGGTAAGGACGCCAGGCCCTACGCCTATCGCCCGTCGCTCGAGAACAAGACGACGTCGTACGGTGGTTACGGCTTCGGCTTCACGGGGCCGAACCCCAATCTGAAGCCCGAATTCGTCCGGTCGTATGAGTTGGGAACGGAACTGAGCTTCCTCGACGATCGTCTTGGCCTGGACGTGACGGTCTATCGCAAGCAGACCAAGGACCAGATCGTCAACGACATTCGTAACAGCTACGCAACCGGCTTCATCCTGCTCAACCTGAACGGCGCAGAAACGCGGAATCAGGGACTCGAGATCACCCTGCGTGGCACGCCCGTGCAGACGGGCAACCTCACTTGGGACTTCAACGTGAACTACGAGAGCGCGAGAGGAAAGGTGCTCGCGCTGCCGAACGGGTTGCCGGAAGCGTACGTATCCGACACGTGGTTGTTCGGCAACGTGCGCAATGGAACCTCACCGGGCATGTCGACGCAGTCGCTCACCGGGTTGTTCTACCTGCGCACGGGCGTCGACCGCTTGGTGGGCTGTGCATGCGGGGCACGGGACGGCAAGATCCTCATCGATCCGACGTCGGGACTTCCGCTGCGGTCCAGCCTCTTCATCGACGGCGGGTACGATCGCCAGCCGGATTTCACCGTCGGCTTCAACAACACGTTCAAGTACAAGAGCGTATCGCTGAACTTCCTGCTCGACTTCCGGAAGGGAGGGGATGTCTTCAACGCGACGGAGCAGTACCTGACGGCGCGCGGACTCAGCATGCGGACGCTCGATCGTGAGCGGCCACGCGTCATCGAGGGGATTATCCGCGATGGCAAGGAGAACACCGCGAATCCGACGCCGAACAACATCGTCGTCGTGCCGGCGGTGCAGCTCGGCTACTACACCGCAGCGAATTCCGGTGTCAGCGACGAGCTCTTCATCGAGAAGGACATCAATTGGATGCGCATGCGCGACCTCACGCTCAACGTCCAGGTTCCGGAGCGGCTCGTTCGCGCGCAAAACGCCAGCATCTTCATCACGGCGACGGACCTGTTCCTGATCACGAATTACTCGGGGCTCGATCCAATCGTCAACGGCAATACCGCGGCGGTTGGTGGCTCAGGCGCTGCCGGTATCGACTACGGCAACTTCCCGATTCCGCGCGGCATCAACTTCGGCCTCCGGCTGGGATTCTAAGATGACATGGCGACTCGATCTTCCGGTGGCGCTGCGCCGCCGTGACGCCATCCCATCCACATCGTTCACCAAGAAGGCGATGAAACTTCGACGCATTGCATTGATCGCGGGCTTCCTGACCCTGAGCAACGGGTGTCAGGACTTCCTCGACGTGAACACAAATCCGAACGCTCCGCAGATCGTATCGCCGAATCTCTACCTGCCGGCGATGATCCACTGGATGGTGACGGCGCCGCAATACGATGCGCGCTTCATCGGTCGGTACGCGCAGGAATGGTCCCTGTCATTCGCGCAGACCAGCTTGTCCACATGGGATCGCATGGGGTACGACCCCGCAAGTGACAACGGCGCGGAAACGTGGCGCGATGTCTACTGGTCACTGGGCCAGAACCTCGTGGACATGATCGACAAGGCCACTGTAGAGGAGCGCTGGGATCTCGTCGGCGTCGGACAGGTTCTCAAGGCGTGGGGTTGGCAGACGCTCACCGATATGCACGGCGAGCTCATCATCAAGCAGGCAGTCGACCAGACGAGATTCACCTTCGATTACGACACCCAGGAGTTCGCGTACCAGGAAGTTCAGCGTCTGCTCAACGAGGCGATCAAGAACTTGGCACGCACGGATGGCGCCGTTGACGCGACGTACCTGGCCAGGGGCGACAAGATGTATGCCGGCGATCGAGCGAAGTGGACCAAGCTCGCGTACGCCCTGCTCGCGGCGAACCTCAATCACTACTCCAACAAGGCGGCGTACAAGCCGACCGACGTAATCGCCGCAGTGGATAAGTCGTTCGCGAGCAATGCGGACGACGCGTTGTTCACGTATCCCGGTCTCGATCCAGGGTTCGCCGATTTGAACTTCCTCGGACCCCGCCGCGGCAATTTCAATTCCTACCGGCAGACAAACTTCGTGCTCGGCCTGATGAACGGCACTGAGTTCGGAGGCACAGTCGATCCACGCATGAGCCGCATGCTGGCGCCGTCTCCAGACGGCCAGTATCGCGCGGTGGACCCGAAGGTGGTCGGTACGGGAGCACTGACCACGACTCAGATCCCGAACAATCTCTTTGGCTATGCTGGTACGGCGGGCGCAGGGTTGCCGGGCCGCTACCTCTTCGCCGACAAAGCGAAGGTTCCGGTCATGACCTATTCGCAACTCCAGTTCATCAAGGCGGAGGCCGCATACCGGTCCGGCGATAAGCCGACGGCGCTGACGGCATACCGCAATGGCGTCAGTGCGCACATCGACTTCGTGAATGCACGCAACCTTGACGAAGGTCAGACGCCGACGCAGATCACCGCGGCAGAAAAGGCGGCGTTCCTCGCCGACCCGAACATCGTGCCGGCCTCGGCAACCGCGCTGACGCTGACGCAGATCATGTCCCAGAAATACATCGCCCAATGGGGTTGGGGGCACTCTGAGCTGTGGATGGACCTCCGGCGGTATCACTACACGGATATCGATCCGGCCAGCGGCAAGCAGGTCTTTCCGGGCTGGACGCCGCCCACGACTCTCTACCCTGACAACAACGCCAAGGTCGGCCAGCGCCTGCGGCCGCGGTACAACTCGGAGTACGTGTGGAACAGGGCTGGCCTCGATGTCATTGGCGGGCTCGCGCTGGACTACCACACGAAGCCGCTCTGGATCACCCTTCCGTGATTGGGATAATGAAGACTTTCAGATATGTAGCGATGCTGTCGTGCGCCATGGCGCTGTCGGCATGCGACAAGAACGCCGTGCAGGACATCACCTCGTCCCCCCCTGGGGCGAGCATCAAATTCTTCAACTTCGGCCTTGGGTCGCCCGGCGTGAACTTCTACGCCGGCACGACCAAGCTGACGGCCATCAGCTCGACAACGGGTGTCGAGGCCGTCACGGGGGTTGCGTACACGGCCGCCGGTAATGGTGGATTCTATTCGGGCGTCGCGCCAGGGACGTACGAGCTTTCCGGCAAGATTGCGACGGCGACCGACAAGGATCTAGCCATTTCCAAGGTTTCGACGACGTTGGCCGACGGGAAGTATTACTCGTACTACCAGAGCGGCGTCTACAGCACGGCGACCAAGTCCGTCGACGCTTTCGTCGTCGAGGATCCGTTCGTCTCGAAGATCGACTACACGGTCGCCTACGTCAGGTTCGTGAACGCAATCTCGAACTCGGCGCCGATGACGCTGTATGTCAAGAACACGACGACAGCCACCGAGCTACCCGTGGGTGCAGCAGTCACCTACAAGTCGGCGGGCGCGTTCACCGCAATACCGAGCGGCGTCTATGACCTTGGCGCTCGTCTGACGGGTGTGGCCACGAATGCGATCAGTCGAACGGCCGTCTCGTTCGTTGCAGGAAGGGTATACACGATCAGCTCGCGCGGCGACATCACGGTCACGACAGGTACGAACGTTCCGTTCCTGGATAACACAGCGAACAGATAAGCCCGCGGCGCTTGACGGCACACTCGCGTACGCTCGTTTGACGGCACGCTCGCTGGATGCTCGCTTGACAGCCCGCTCGCTCACGCTCGCTTGACGGCAACCGCCGTACGCGAGCAGGGTAGGCGGGCTGTTTCGCTGTCCAGCAGCCGCGCAGCGGCCTGCGGGCCGTCGAGGGAGCGGAGCGACCGGGCAGTCAAAAGAGCGCCAGCGACTGGGCCGTCCGCATGCACGCGCCTTGACCCGAGTACTGGTGCCCGGGTAAGTTACGGGTCTGTTCCGTGCCGCCTCGTTCGGAGGCGATCCACGTATGAAGCAGATCGACGAACACTCAGGTTGAATGCCGACGATTAACCAGTTGGTCCGGCAGTCTCGCCGCGACCTCGCCAAGAAGGAAAAGGCGCCGGCGCTGAAGGCGAATCCGCAGAAGCGGGGCGTCTGCACGCGCGTCTACACCACCACCCCGAAGAAGCCGAATTCCGCCCTCCGCAAGGTTGCGCGTGTTCGCCTCACCAACGGCTTCGAAGTCACCGCCTACATCCCGGGCGAGGGCCACAACCTTCAGGAACACTCCATCGTGCTCATCCGCGGCGGTCGTGTGAAGGATCTTCCGGGCGTACGCTACCACATCGTTCGCGGAACGCTCGACGCCTCTGGCGTGAACGGCCGCAATCAGAGCCGTTCCAAGTATGGCACCAAGAAGCCCAAGGCCGGTGCCGCCGCAAAGGGAGCCAAGAAATGAGCCGCCGCAAGAGTGCTGTGAAGCGCACCATCCTGCCGGATGCGCGCTACGACAGCCAGACTGTTTCCAAGTTCATCAACGTCCTGATGTATCAGGGCAAGAAGAGCACGGCCGAGCGGATCTTCTACGCTGCCATGGACCTCGTGGAAACGCGTACGAGCCAGCCTGGCGTGAACATCTTCAAGCAGGCGCTCACGAACCTCAAGCCGGTCGTCGAGGTCAAGAGCCGCCGCGTTGGCGGCGCTACATATCAAGTGCCCGTCGAAGTGCGTCCGGAGCGCCGTACCGCGCTCGCCATGCGCTGGTTGATCAGCTACTCGCGTGACCGGAACGAGAAGTCGATGGCGGAGAAGCTGGCTGCCGAAGTCATTGCGGCGTCGAAGGGCGAGGGCAACGCGGTCAAGAAGAAAGAAGACACGCACCGTATGGCAGACGCGAACAAGGCGTTCGCGCACTATCGCTGGTAGTCAACCGCTGGTCGTCAACACCCGAAAGGCACCATACGAAGAATCCCGCGCGGCTCCGGCTGCGCGGGATTTCTTCTTTCAGTGCCTGTCGCAGTCCCATCGTCCCGGCCATCCAAACATGCCGGAAACGGGAAGAGGGGGCTTCTTTCGAAGCCCCCTCCCTGAACCCCCCTCCAGGATTCTACTACTTCTTGTTGCGGCGGCGCGCTGCGAACACGATTCCGGCGAGGCCCGTTCCCATCAGGACCAAGCTGGCGGGTTCCGGCGTCGGGTCTGGTGCGGGTGGCTCGTTGTAGACTTCAGCGAAGTTGACGCCACCCTGAATGCCGATGATCGAGGCATTCGTTGCTGCCGTACGCGTCTGCTTGTACGAGATGACCTGGCTCCAGATATCCATGGTCGTCGCGCTGCCGTTCGACGCAGTCGCATACGAGCAGGCGGTACCGGTCGAGCAGGGTGCCTGGCCATCATTGATGCCGAGGTTCGTCGCGAAGGCGTTGGAGACACCGCCTGCGCTCACGCTGTAGTAGCTGTTCTTACCCAGTACGTAGGTTGGTGCCGCGCCGCCGTAGCTCATCGTGCCCGTGGTCGTCGCGATGGACGCACCCGTGCTCAATGTGTCGGCCCGCGATGTCAGCGGCGACAGTCCAGAACGATTGATGCCGAACGTGGCGTTCTTGCTATCCCACGCGGCCGGATCGTTGTAGAAGATGTTGTACAGTGGCGACACGAAGACGAAGGCGATGTCCGCAGTGGATGAGGCCGTCGTTCCGATGTTCGAGCTCGTGGTGTAGGTCACGTTGCCGACGCCGGTGGCTTCCGTGTTGAAGTACAGCGCCGTGATCTGCGCCGTAACGGTCGACGCCGTAGGCGTTCCGGTATTCACACCGAAGAAGCCGACTTGCGTGGTGAGGACGGTCGTGAAGTTGCAGCCGAAGTCATACACCGTGTTGTTGATGCGGACAAACGCCTGATAGCCCGCCTGAACGAACGGGTTGGCGGCCGATGCCGCAGCGGTGCAGACCTGTGCGGACGCTGCTTGCGGCGCTAGCAGCGCAACGCCGAGCCCGACGATCGAGGCGAATTTTCGTGACTTGGACATGTTTGGAATGGAAGAGAGGAGGGGGACTACGCCTTCGCCAATATGAATAGCAAACGACGGGCCGTGAATCGTGCTGCTGAGCCAACTACGTAACTGCTTATTTGACAACATATTACACGGAGGCGCCGCTGCCGTTACTAAACTCGCGCCGACAAACATGTTGCGTTGACGCATCAATCTGTCGTGCGTGCTCACACACCTGAAAACGAACTGAATGCCTATTCGACACGTCTTGCGCGCCAGCGGATATTATTGAATCATGATTCGCGGCCCCTGCCCAATGCTGTTCCCGCCTAATCTAGCCGTTCCATACCTCCAATTGCCAGATCCAAATGGCCTCTAGCCTCGAGCTGAACCTCGTTCGGCACGTCCGTATCGTTGCGTACCTGATTCTCGGGGCTGCGTTCTTCATGCCCATCGCTGATTTCTTCTTTTCCGTCTGGCCGGTCCAGCGTGAGCTCGCCTACCGCTATGGTGCCGTGACGCTCATGGCGTCCACGGTGAGCCAACTCGTGCTGACGCTGCTTTTCATCTATGCCTTGGCCCTGCTCGCCGAAGACCGGAAGATCATCGCGGCCTGTGGCATTGCCGGCGTGTTGATCGCTGCGATCCTGGTGGTGTCGTTCGGCGCCTTCGCGATGGACGCGTGGGAGTTGCGGCGGCGGCTCGAAGGCGCGCCGCTCCTTCGCATGGAAACGGCCACGTTGCAGGCCGCGCTGAAGATCGTCTCCTATGCTGCCGTGTGCGTGGTGTTCACCATCAGCGCCCGACGGGCCCTGACGACGCCGAAGGACAATCGGGAACGCGGAGCGAACTCTGGTAGCCGGGCCACCAACACGGCGGAGTGAGCGCGCCGCCCGCCGACCCTCAGTACCAGCACTCGGCGCTCCAGCGCCCGGCCCTCTGACCGGTTTCTGGTCCTTCGTTCCTTCCCACGGCTTCAATGGAAATGCTCCGCGAACGCGTGAACACACGACTCCTGCGGCACGCCAAGGTACCAGGGTACCTCACGCTCGGTGTGGCCTTCATGATCCCCATCACTGACTTCGCGCTCGCGCTGCTTCCCTACGACACCGCGAACATCGTCTGGCGCTTTGGCGCGTTCTCCTTGCTGGGAACCGCGGCTGGCCCGATGGTCTCCATTCTCCTGTTCGTGGTCTTGATCGCGCACCTCAGCCGTGATCGGTGGATTACCATCGTCTGCTCCGTCGTCGCCGCGGTGCTCTCGCTGTGTCTCATCGCGTCGGTGGTCCTGTTCGCCCTGGATTTCCTTCAGTACAGGAAGTTCATGCCCGCAGATGCTCTGCGGAGGATGGACATCGGCAGCCTCCAGACCCTCATGCGCTTAGGCGTGCAGGCGCTGTTGGCGCTGATCCTCTCCGTCGTCGCGGCCACCAGTGGGAGGCCGCCAAAGATGCAGCTCAAGGCGATTGACGCCGACCTCGGCATGCGCGGTCGAAAAACGATCATCGGGGGAGTAAAGAAGAAGCCGGCCACGCCTCAATAAGCGTCACCGACACAGACACCTCTTATTGCGTACCGCACGCGCAACACCCATCTTCTGCGCCTGATCCCCTCTCGGCTCTGGCCGCTCTTCCGCTGTAACCGAGCGCGCCCGACGATCGTCCAAGCGTAGCTCGACCACCAACTCCTCACTCCGTTTCATGCTGACGACCGCACAGTCCGTTTACGCTCGGCGGCTACGATTGCCCGGATACTTCATCCTCGGGATCGCCACGCTCCTGCCGATCATCGACCTGATCGTATCGGTGTGGCCGATTCGCGCCGGTACCGTCGTCTGGCGCTTCGGCTCTGTCGGATTGCTTTCGAGCGCCGTCGGGTCTCCGCTTCTCCTCCTGTTCTTCATCATGGCGCTCGCCCTCGCCTGCGGTGACCGAAAGGTCATGGTAGTCGTTGCGGCCATTGCGGCGCTCTTCGCCCTCGTCCTCGTTTCCGGCATGGGGGCGTTTGCGCTCGACGCACTGCAGATGAAGCGGCGCGTGCAGGAGGGAGCGCAGCCGCGATTCCTGATGGCTGCGGGTCAAGCGATGTTCAAGCTGGGCGTGCAGAGTATTGCGTCGCTCATCCTGGCCATTACCACAATTCGATCGCTGAAGGTCGCACCGAAGCCGGTTCCTGTCGCGAGTACCAAGGCGGACGCGCGCGCCGCAAACACGATCATGGGGCGGCAGTCGACGATCTCGAAGCCTGCGGCACCGGCCGCACTATCCGCAGCCGAACCGGCCAAAGTCGAGGCCGAGCCAGACGCGGAAGAGTAGAGCCTGAAGTCGTTGAGAAAGAGGGAGCCCGGCCACGTGCCGGGCTCCTTTGTGTAGCGGGAGGTTTTCGCCCGGCATCGGGATTGCGATTGTTCGGCCCGCCATGACAGGACGTACCCCAGCCTCCCTCCCGGCGCCGCCGCTGCAATCGCCGGTCGAACTGTACGCGCGCTTCGCGGAGCTGCACGCCAGGGTCGGTGCGCGCGCAATGGCGGTCTCGATCGTCGATCTCGAGACGGGCGCGGATTTCCACTATCACGCAGACCGGTGGTTCCACGCCGCCAGCACGATCAAGGTGGCGATCCTCGTCGGCGTCTTCGGCGCGATCTTCCGCGGCGAATTGCTCCCGCAGTCTCGTGTACACGTGCGGAACCGCTTCCTCAGCGCGTTCGACGGCTCGCCGTATCGTGTTCGCCTCGATCGAGACGCCAACCCCGAGGTGCACCGGGAGGTTGGCCGCACGCTCCGCGTCATGGAGCTCATGGATGCCATGATCACGACGAGCAGCAACCTCGCCACCAACCTGCTTCTCGATCTCGTGGGCCTCGATGTGCTGCAACGGACGATCGATGCATTCGGGCTCGAGGGAATCGACCTGCGACGCGGCGTCGAGGACGAGCTGGCGTTCGAGCACGGAATCAACAATCGCGTGACGGCGCGAGGCCTGGCGTCGCTCCTCACGCTCATCGGTGAGGAGCGAGCCTTCACTCCAGCGCTCTCGCGCCAGATGCTCGACGTACTGCATGCGCAGCAATTCAAGAGCGGCATTCCCGCAGGGCTACCGCGCGGCGCCCGCGTCGCGCACAAGACCGGGGAGATCTCAACGATTGCCCACGACGCTGGCCTGGTGTACCTGCCAGATCGCCGGCCGTATGCGCTGACGGTGCTCACCGAGTGGGAGCCCGCCATTGGTGGACGCTCTGCGGCGATCGCTGCCGCGTCGTACCTGGCGTACGCGGCGCTCATTGGAGACCGCGACTGATGACCCTTCCACGCGGTGCGCTTCCGCTTCGGCTCGTCGATGGCCGGCGTCTCGAGCGCCGCTATCGCGATGTACTCATGCCGGGAGGAATCCTCTGTGATCATCGCGGACAGGCGCGCGTCCTCCCACGCTACTTCTACGAGATCGAATCGTGGGCGCAGGCTCGCGACACCCTTCTTGCTCCGCACTTCGCCGTGTCCGAGTTCATCCACACGGACGTGCGGGAAGCGCCACCGTTGCGTCTCTTTCCGCGCTATATCCCGTGCGCGACGGCGCTCCTCGCGCTTGCGCTGGAGCAGTTTCGCGCTGCGGTGGGCACGTACGTCCACATCGGAGCCAACGGGGGATACTGCTCGCCCCGCCATGCGCGCGTCGGTGGCGCCTCACCCCACTGTTGGGGCACCGCAGCCAACATCTACCGCATCGGCGACACGTATCTCGATAACCAGGACGCCATCGCGCGCTATGCGACGATCGCGAAGGAAGCTCTACCGACGGTCTGGACACGACCTCTCGGCCCGGAACTCGCCAAGACAGACGATCACCTGCACCTCGATCTGGGCTATGTGGTGAGCGTCCCGCGGGAAGCCGCGGGGGAGACGTACAACCTGAAGCTGGCCGGCGATCCCTTGTAAGTGGTGGGGGATGCGCGGCGCGGCGTTGACTGAAGTGGCTGGAGTAGTGCTATGTCAAAACAGATGCTGAAGCGCCCGCGCCACCGTGATCGTGCACGGGGAGAGGAAAGCGACCGGTTGAGCCGTGGCTTGCCGGCAATCGGCATGGAAGCCGAGTTCGCCACAGTCGTCGATGGTGTCGCGACGAGGCCTGAAGACGCGTTTGGTTCGCCGAGGGCAGTAGTTCGTGGCCCGCTCGTCCATCGCACGGGTCGCTCGTATCATCTGCCGACCGGTGGCGCACTCTATTTCGATACGGGTGTGATGGAGATCGCCACGCCGATGATCGAAATCGACCGCGGCTGCGGCGCACGCGCCACGCGATCCCTGTGGGAGAGTCTCGGCTTTCTGCGCCATGAGCTCGATGCCTGGGAAGACGCGCATGCCCGCACCGTGAAGCTCGTGGGTTTCAGCGCGCATTACAACGTGTCGTTCGAACTCGCGCAGCGCGAGCGGGTCAACGGACGGTCGGTGCAGGAGCTCGCGCTGCTGCTGACGTACGTGCTGGCCGCGCCAGTCATGTTGCTCGCCGCGAACCGGCGATCGACGGGAGTCGGCGTGCGTCCACGCGGTAACCGGATCGAGATTACCGCCGACTTTACGCCGGATGCTGCGCTCATGGCGGCGACCGCGACGTTGATCGTCGGCATCGTCCGGGCGGTCATGCGGTGGCCCGACTATTCGCTCGCGCAACTCGGTACGCACGGGATTCCTGTCGTGCAGGGCTTCGTGCCCCAACCGCACAGCTCGCGAAAGGGGTGGGTCGCGAAATACAGCAGCTACCCATCGAATCCGTTCACTGCGGACGTGGATGGTGACGCGTGGCGGACGTCATCTGGCCAGCACCTGTCGCTGCGAGAAATGGCCGGCCGCACCACGCGTCATTTCTGGGACTCGATTCGTGCGCTGGGTGACGCATCGTCGCTGCAACTCATCGCAGCGGTGATGCGCGGTCGCGCGCCGTCACTGCTGGAGCTCGACGACCGTCCAGCCGCCTACGATGACGTCGGGCGCCTGTGTTCGTGGAACGACCTGTTTCCGATCACGCACCTGTCGCGCTCGCGCTACGAACGGGTGATGGGGCACGCGATTGCCGGCCGGCGGGTGCGGATGTCGGGAGCATGGCACCGGCCCGTCGGCGTGAAAGGGTGGACGCACGTCGTCTTCCGGCGAGAAACCGATGGCGCACGCCTCGTTCGGTCACTCGACGACATGCTCATGCATCTCGACGCGTGGGATCGCGCCGCCAACCGGCGCATGGGAGAGCGGCGGGTGGAGAACGTCGCGGTGTTGTCGGAGCGACGTGTCGAGGAACGGCGCATCGAGATTGCAGACACATTAGAGCGTCGTCGCGAGAACGATGTGCGAGCGGAGGTGGACGGCTCCATCGAGGTCGTTCGCGGCGCGGATCTCGCGATGCCGAAGGAGCCGGTGCCACCCAGCGCGCCAAACGCGCGGGCAGAATCCCCGCTGGTCATCGTCTCGCGCGTGTAAGTGCTCGCGGGGAGGATAATGGCCGCACTTCCGGCAGCCGCACCGCGTACTCATAATATACCGTTGGTGGCCGGATGGCGGATGGCGGATGGCTGACAGGCTGATGGGGGGCGGGCTTGGGGCTCGGGCCAACCGCGGGCTTGGGCGCGGGCTGGGGCCAGGGCTGGAGCTTGGGCCTGCCAGCAGGCTGGGGCGCGGGCAGGGGCTTGGGCGAGGGCGAACACCAGTTGATGCGCGCAAGAGTGACGTTGAGGACCGCATACGAGAGGCCATCCGGCGCCGGCTGCGGGCTGAGTTTCTGGCTCAAGCCCCGAGCGCGAAGCCGCCCGAGCCATGGCCCCAGCCACCAGCCTGCAGGTAGGCCCGCGCCCAAGCCCTAGCCCGCCCTAGCCGGGCCCGCGCCCAAGCCCAACAGGAGCGAGCAGGCCGGTGCGCCGCCACCGTGATAAACCTGCGACCCTGCACCAGTTGACATGGCCTGTACGTCCAATAAATTCATGGGGCTACGGGATTTTCGGACCGAATCTGCAATCGGTCTTCCGTACACCGGCTCACTGCGGCCGACCTTATGGGCTCCCTCCGGGGAGAGGTTCTCAGACCGGCGACTAAGTTCGCTCCCGAGAAGAAACGCAGGACAACTTGACGTCGAGTCTGTTTTGATCGGCGCGCCTTGGGTCCCCGTTCGCGCATGAGAGGCGAACACACCCTGGCGAGAGCGGATGGATACCGGCCCAAACTGGGCGCTGGTCCACCCGCGTTTGTATTTGTTGAATCGATCATGTCGCTGGCGCTGCTGAAGCCGCCTTCGACCGAACCTGACGGGATAGATATGGCACGCGATACCGCGCTCGAGTATTACCGGAACATCGGCATCATGGCACACATCGATGCCGGGAAGACGACCACGACCGAGCGTATTCTTTACTATACGGGCAAGAGCCACAAGATCGGCGAGGTGCATGAAGGCGCCGCGACGATGGATTGGATGGAGCAGGAGCAGGAGCGCGGCATCACGATCACCTCGGCTGCCACGACCTGTTTCTGGATGCGTCATGGCCAGTCCGACAAGGAAGGCGCTGGTCCCGAGTTCCGTATCAACATCATCGATACGCCGGGACACGTGGACTTCACCGTCGAAGTCGAGCGCTCACTGCGTGTGCTCGATGGCGCCGTGACGTTGCTCGATTCCGTCGCTGGTGTGGAGCCGCAGACCGAGACGGTGTGGCGCCAGGCGGACCGGTACAAGGTCCCGCGTATGATCTTCTCGAACAAGATGGATCGTACGGGTGCCGATTTCGATCGCTGCATGCGCATGATCAAAGATCGCCTGAGCCGTCGCGCGTTCGCGCTGCAGCTGCCGGTCGGTTCTGGTGAAATGTTCACTGGCCACATCGACGTCATCGAGCGCAAGCAGTACATCTTCGACGATGCCACGCTTGGCAAGTCGTTCGCCGTCGTCGACGTGCCGGACGAGTACAAGGACGCCTGCGAAGCGGCGCGTCACGAGGCGGTCGAGGCGGCGGTCGAGTACGACGAAGAGCTGATGCAGAAGTACCTCGACGGCGCCGAGCTGTCGATCGACGAAATTCGCCGCGCGATTCGCAAGGCGACGATCGCCATGGAGTTCGTGCCGGTGCTCGTCGGTGCGTCGTTCAAGAACAAGGGTGTGCAGGCGCTGCTCGATGCCGTCATCGACTACCTGCCGTCGCCCATCGAAGTGCCGGCCATCACGGGTCACCTGCCGCACCACGACGAAACGTTCGAAGACCGCCAGGTCAACGACGAAGCGCCGTTTGCCGCGCTCGCGTTCAAGATTGCGACCGACCCGTTCGTCGGAAAGCTGACCTTCTTCCGCGTCTATTCCGGCGTGTTGAAGAGTGGCTCGTACGTCTACAACGCGACGAAGGACAAGCGCGAGCGCGTCGGACGTCTGTTGCAGATGCACGCGAACAAGCGTGAGGAAATCGAGGAAGTGCGCGCCGGCGACATCGCGGCCGCGATCGGGCTCAAGGATACGCGCACCGGCGACACGATGTGCGATGATGAGCATCCGATCATCCTCGAGGCGATGAAGTTCCCGAACCCCGTCATCGACGTGGCCGTGGAACCGAAGACCAAGGCGGATCAGGACAAGCTGGCGATCGCACTCATGAAGCTGTCGGAAGAAGATCCGACCTTCCGCGTGCACTCGGATCCCGAGACGTCGCAGACGATCATCTCGGGCATGGGTGAGCTGCACCTCGAGATCATCGTCGACCGCATGATGCGCGAGTTCAAGGTCGACGCGAATATCGGCCGCCCGCAGGTGGCCTATCGCGAAACGATCAAGAAGCGCGTCGAGAAGGTCGAAGGCAAGTTCATCCGCCAGTCGGGTGGAAAGGGACAGTACGGCCATTGCGTCATCAACATGCAGCCCTCCGAGCCGGGCCAGGGTTTCATCTTCGAGGACAAGATTGTCGGCGGTACCATTCCGCGTGAGTACATTGGACCGATCGAGCAGGGCATCAAGGAAGCGCTGGGCAATGGTGTGCTGGCCGGCTATCCAATGGTCGATGTGAAGGTCGAACTCATTTACGGTTCGTACCACGACGTCGACTCCAGCGAAATGGCCTTCAAGATCGCCGGCTCCATGGCGTTCAAGGAAGCCGCAAAGAAGGCGCAGCCGGTGATTCTCGAGCCGATGATGAACGTCGAAGTCGTGTGCCCGGAGAGCTACATGGGCGACGTGCTTGGCGATCTGTCCTCGCGCCGTGGAAAGATCGGCGGTATGACGCAGCGCGGCGAGGCGCAGGTGATTGCCTCGACGGTGCCGCTCTCCGAAATGTTCGGGTACTCGACCAAGCTGCGCTCGATGTCACAGGGCCGCGCGGTCTACTCGATGGAGTTCGCGCATTACGAAGAAGTTCCGAAGAGCAAGGCCGAGGAAATCATCTCCAAGGTCACTCCGAAGTAATAGAAGGAAGACGGGAAGACAGGATTCACTGACTCTTTCGCATCGAGATTACAGCAATGGGAAAAGCAAAGTTCGAGCGCACGAAGCCGCACGTGAACGTCGGCACGATTGGACACGTCG
>JAZJZK010000029.1:0-2925 GCA_040389905.1 Gemmatimonadota bacterium
GCCGACGCACTGCAGCAGCTCGGCACGAGCGAGGTGAAGGTCGAGGTGGTGCACCGCGGTGTCGGCGCCATCACCGAGAGCGACATCCTGCTCGCTCGCGCGTCAGGCGCAATCATCATCGGCTTCCACGTTCGCCCCGACAACAACGCGCGCGCGGCAGCCGAGCGGGAAAACGTCGACATCAAGCTCTACCGCATCATCTACGAGGCGGTCGCAGACGTTCGCGCCGCGCTCGAAGGCATGCTGCGTCCCGAGCAGCGCGAGGTTGTGCTCGGAGAGGCGGAGGTGCGCGAGACGTTCAAGGTGCCGAAGCTCGGCCTCATCGCCGGGTGCGCGGTCACCAGCGGCATCATCCGTCGCGATGGGCGAGTTCGCATCATTCGCGACAGCGTCGAAGTGTACGAGGGCACGATTCATTCACTGCGGCGCTTCAAGGACGATGTGAAGGAAGTCCGAGAAGGCTTCGAGTGCGGTATCGGCATCGACAACTTCAACGACCTCAAGGTCGGTGATCGCATCGAGTGCTACCGCACCGAAGAGATCGCACGCACCCTCGAGTCGGCTCCCCAGAGCTGACAACGGTTCGCGCAGGGTAGCCGGTCCAGCCGGACCGGCACCCCCCGCGAAACCTCTCGCACCGAACCAGCCGTGTCGCCAGACCACCATCGCTCCGACCGCGTCGCCGCCGCCATGCGCGAGGAGATTGCCACCTTCCTCGCCAACGACGTCAAGGATCCCCGCATCATGGGGCTCGTGACGGTCACGGCCGTCGAGATCACCCGCGATCTGCGCCACGCGAAGGTCTTCGTGAGCGTGCTCGGATCCGACTCGCAGCGCTCGGCCACGTTCGAAGGGCTCGACGCGGTTGCCGGCCACCTCCGCGGACGCGTCGGCCGAGCGCTACGGCTTCGCGTCGCGCCCGAAATCGAATTCCGTAACGACGAAAGCATCGCACACGCCGCGCACATCGAGCAGCTGCTGGCGCAAGTGCGCAAGGATCTCCCTCCAGAAACGCCCGCAGCGGAAGCATCCGCACCCCGTGATGAGGCCAGCGACGACTGACGGGCTGCTCCTCGCCGACAAGCCGGCGGGCGTGACGTCGCATGACGTGGTTCTGGCGGCGCGGCGCGCATTCGGCGAGTCGCGAATCGGTCACGCCGGTACGCTCGACCCCTTTGCGACGGGATTGCTTGTGCTCCTCTTCGGGCGCGCGACTCGGCTGCTGCCGTATCTCGACGGCGTCCCCAAAGAGTACGAAGCCACGATCGCCTTGGGCACGGAAACCGACACCGACGACCTCGAAGGTGCCGTGGTTCGCGAATCGGAACCCCCGACGGACGCGGCAATCGCAGAAGCCATTCTGCTGCTGACGGGTGAGCTCGAACAAATACCGCCGGCCTATTCCGCGAAGCGCGTTGGCGGAAAGCGGGCCTATGAAGTCGCGCGCGCCGGTGACGTACTCGAGCTTGCGCCGTCGCATGTGCGCGTGTTCGAGTGGCGCGACGTCGCGCGAACGGACCGCACGATCACCGCGACCATCTCGTGCGGAGGCGGCACCTACATCCGCGCGCTCGCGCGTGACCTCGGCCGGCTCACGGGGAGTGCGGCGCACCTTACCTCGCTTCGGCGCGTCCGCAGCGGCCCTTTCCGCGTCGATGACGCCGAGTCGCTCGATCGCATCAGGTCTGGCGGCGCCGCGTTGCGACCGGCGCTCGACGCCCTGCCGACAATTCCGCACGTGACCCTCGACGGCGAGACAGCTGAGCGCGTCCTGCGTGGAATGACGGTCGATCGAACGGTCGATGGCGATTCCGCCGCGCTCGTCGACGGTCGCAGCGGAGCGCTGGTCGCGTACGCAGAGCGCGACGGCGAGCGCTGGCAGCCGCGCGTCGTGCTGCGAAAGGTGGGGTAGGGAATGACGACGACCGTGGGCGATCCGGAAATGCTCCCTCCGCACGTGCGGAATACCGTCGTCACCGTCGGAACATTCGATGGGGTGCACCGCGGGCACGTCGACGTGCTCGCGCACCTCGTGAAACGTGCTCGGGAATCCGGGTTGGCGAGCCTCCTCGTGACCTTTGCCGGGCACCCACTGGAGTTGCTGCGGCCCGATTCAGCACCTCGATTGTTGTCAGGCCCCGATGAAAAACTGTCAGCGGTAGCAGAGACGGGGCTTGATTACGTCGCGGTACTGCCCTTCACGCGTGAACTGGCGAACCACTCTGCCGAACAGTTCGTGGAGCTGTTGCTTCGTCGTCGCTTCAGGATGTCGGAATTGCTGATCGGACACGATCACGGCTTTGGCCGCGGCCGTGCGGGAGACGTCGAGACGCTGAGGACGCTGGGAGCCGCGCGTGGCTTCGGTGTCGATGTGATCGCGCCCGTCGAAACCGCGGACGGCCAGCCCGTGAGCAGTACGAGAATCCGCCAGGCACTCTCGGCGGGCAATCTGAGCGAGGCGGCCGACGGTCTTGGCCGCTCGTATGCCGTGTCGGGCAGGGTGGTGGCTGGTGAGGGAAGAGGCCGCGGATTGGGTTTCCCCACCCTGAACGTGTTACCCGAATCCCCCCGCAAGTTGCTCCCGCCAGACGGCGTCTACGCAGTAACCGTCGAAAGTCGACATGGGCAGTTCGGTGGCATGATGAATCTTGGTGGGCGCCCCACCTTTGGCGACCTGGCGAAAACGATCGAAGCGCACCTGTTCGACGCGAGTGGCGACTTCTACGGCGACGTCGTCCGTGTGTCATTTGTGGCCCGGCTTCGCGATACCCAGCGCTTCGATGGCCCCGCCGCGCTCATGGTCCAGCTGGGCAAGGACGAAGCAGCCGCACGAAATGCGTTGACGCTCCATGCCGAGTCGGCTAAGTTGAAAGGTTCCATGCACTTTCCTCCCTCCACCCCGTAGTCGCATGTCCAACCTGAAGT
>JAZJZK010000030.1:0-86084 GCA_040389905.1 Gemmatimonadota bacterium
TGGGGGAGTTTGACCCGGCCACGGGTGGAGGAGTTTGAGGTGGCCACCGGGGATGCGAGCCAAATGGCCAACGTGTTTGCGAAAAGCGAACGCTTTCAATCGATGATCGATCGCTTGGGCCAGCCACAACAGCTAGATCGAGAAGAGCGTGTTCGGTTTCAGCGTCTCTGTATGGACCTCAACACCCTGGACGGTGTGCTGACGCGAACCAAAAAGGCCGATGTCGCGCCGTTCGCCGTGCGTCAAGCGAAGTCAATCCACCTGAGTTTCACAGACGCGGAACGCGCCTTTTACGACGCCGTGACCGCATTTTGCGCTGAGCGATACGTCGCAAGTGGCGGAAACGGTTTCGGAGCCATCACATACCAACGGCAGGTTTGCAGCAGCATTCCGGCTATGCGAGAGCTGTTGCGGACGATTGCCGCTGAAGATGATCGAGAAACGATCGATGATGGGACGAGCTGGTACGAGGATGATTCCGAGCGCCGGTCACTAACGCCTGCGGAGCAGGAGCTGCTCGACAATGCGATGACGGCCGCCCACGCCGTCGGGGACGTCGACGCAAAGTATCGCTGCTTTGAGGAACTCATCGTCAATCTCATCGACGATCAGCGCGTTGAGAGAATCATGGTGTTCTCGTTCTTTCGCCGCACCATTCGTTACTTGGAGCGTCGGCTTGGAAGTCGCTATCGAGTCGGCGTAATCATGGGTGGCATGTCACTCGAGGAACGCGCAGAAGTCGTCGACAGCTTCAAAAAGGGTGAGATCCAAATACTCCTGGCTTCCGAGGTCGGCGGAGAAGGGCTCGATTTTCAGTTCTGCAATGTGCTGGTGAACTACGACCTGCCATGGAATCCCATGCGTGTCGAGCAGCGCATCGGACGGTTGGACAGATACGGTCAGCGGCACGAGAAGATATTGATCTACAATCTGCTCGTCGAGGACACCGTCGAGTCGCGCATCTTCGGGCGACTTTTCGAGCGCATCGAGCTGTTCAACGCGGCGATCGGCGATCTCGAGGCAATCCTTGGCGAGGCGGTCAGTGAACTGACCAAGGATGCCATGGATCTTCGACTCACCGCCGAGCAGCAGTCAGCGAAGGCCGAAAAGTTGGCGCAGCAGCTCATCCACAAGAAGCAGATCGAGGGACAGCTCGCCCAAGGCAAAGACGCCCTTCTTTCGAACGAGCAATACCTCCTCGATCGTTTTGGCGCACTTCAGCGAGGTCGCGCGTATCTGACGGCCGACGAGCTGGCGAACTTCTGCACGGAGGCGCTCGAGCGCCACTTTCCGCGTACGCGTATCACGCGAAGTGGGAGTCGCTGGTGGCTGCGCCCAGACTCAAAGTTCGCTGAGTACGTCCGTCGAGAGATTTATGGAGCTGGCGCCGACGGACATCTTCACCACGTGTCCCACGTTCTTCGCCCGCTCGTGCGCCTTCGGTCAGCTGCGGAGGCGGAGCAGGCGATCGGAATTACGTTCGAGGCGGACGAGGGCTTCGACGATCGTCAGCTGGAGCTGATGTCGCCGCAGCATCCGTACGTGCAAGCGCTCGTGCGGCGCAGTCAGGATGAATCCCTGAACCGACTGTCGGTGGCACGCCTCCGGGTGGCGGCGTCAGCTGACCTGGACGTTGGATCGCACGCTCTTGTTCTTTACAAGATTCAATCGACGGGCCTCCGTCCTCTTCGCCGTCTGGAGGCGGTCGCCATTCCACTGGGCAGAGGCTCACCTGTGCGAATGCCGGCGGAGTGGCTCGGTCAGTTTCTCGAAGCGATGACGGACGCTGAACAACGTGATCGGCCCGCGAGTGGGTCCGCTTTGGACCGGGCGCTTGAATCTGGAGATCAGCTGCTCGTCGACTCGGTGCAGAGCGAGCGTAACGAGATCGAGGGTCGGCAGAACGACTTGGTGCAATTGCGGCTTGCCAGCCTGCAGTTCGCTTTTGAACAGAAGCGGAATCGACTTCAACACGCTATATCGACAGTTGCGAACGCGGCGATCCAGCGATTGCGCCGTGGCGAACTGGCGAATGCGACGGCGCGTCATGAAGCTCAGGTTGCTGCGCTGAAGGCACAGAACAAGATTGCAGTCACCTACGACCGTGTAGCGGTCGCCCTCCTCGATGTGGTTTAGGCACAAGACGACATGCGAGGCCGGTCAGATTTTACATTCACTTGGGGAACTGCGTGACTGACTATCCTCTCCGGCATCTCTCAATTCGTGTTCCCTGGCATGACGCGGGGTGGAATGGGACAGTCTGCGGTGCTCCACACCTGAATGGTGCCTGCGCAAAGCTCAAGCGTATCGCGGGCGCGAAGAAGGATCACGCAGAACTGCTCGTGGCGGGCAGAAGCCTTAATGATCTTCCGCGTGAGCAATGGCCGTGTTGCGTCGACGAACGAGCCACGTTCATGGCGTCCTTCGAAATGGATCAGGTAAAGCGCCATGCGCTCGCCACAAAGAGCCCGAAGCACTATGGACACTTCAAGCCCACTTCGCAGCGCTACCCGGCATACTCCGCTGGCGTAGTCCCGTTTCGCTGGATGATGAGCGCCAACTGCCAAGCGCTCGGCGACAGCCTCGAGCTCGATGTTGACGCTTCACGCGAGCCAGACTTGGGCTACGAGACCGGGTGGGTGCACGAGGCGCAGAATCAGACGTCGCTGCTACAGGGCTTTCGCGCGCACCTTCGGGAAGAAGCTTCTGTCTGCCTCTTCTATGCAAAACACGTCCCCTTTGTCGAGGGCACCGGCAGGATACTGATTGGGGCGGGGCGCCTCAAGAATATCTGTGGGCTCACTGAGTACGATCGAAGTGGCGACGGCATGCGCGGGATGCTTTGGGAGCGACCGATTCAGCATTCGATCAGGCCTACGGAGCAGGACGGCTTTCTGCTTCCGTATCACGAGCTGCTTCGCCGCGCCGAAGAGGACCCTTCGCTCGACTTGACGCCGTACGTCGCGCACGCTCCGACTGAGCACTGGGGCGAGTTCTCGTATGGGAGCGAATTGGTTACGCACGACGGAGCGATTTCCGCCCTGCTCTCCATCGACACTGCTCTTGCGCGTATGCAAGCGGACCTCGGCATCGCGACCGGCGGGCAGAGACAATGGTTGCATGATGAGCTGGTGCGACTCTGGAAGGTACGCGGACCGTTCCCAGGACTGGGTGCGGTGCTCAGCTCCTTTGGACTATCGCGAGGCCTGTTCGTCGCTCACGCGTTACAGGAGCGCGCCGGCGAGAACGCGGACCCGTGGCAGGCAGTGGATGCGGCGTTTCGCGACCCGACCGCCACGCTGCCAAAGGAGCTACGGCGCGATCTTAAGGAACTGGCGCCGACCTGGAAAGGACTCTCGAAACAGAGGCGTAGTACGCTGCGTCTACTCAGTCGCTTTGAGTTGACCGCCGACCAGGCTGCTTATCTCTACGACGAAGGGTCGCGTGCCGACCAGGGTTGGAACGCGACAGATCGCGAGCTTCTCCAGAATCCGTATCGGATCTACGAGGGCACTCGGCATGCGCCCGACGGCGTACATCTCCTGACGATTGATCGTGGGGTGTTCCCGGAAGACACTGTACGCCTCCTGCACCCGCTCGATGAGCCGTCGCAGCTAGAATCCGCCGTCGATGTGCGCCGGATACGTGCTTTCACCATCCAGGTATTGGAAGAAGCAGCTGACTCGGGCCACACGCTGCACTTCGTTGGGGCCCTCGCGTCAGCAATTCGCGATATTGCCGTCCGGCCCTCGTGTCCCACTACCGCCGATATGCTGGCTGCGGGAGTGGCGGAGATGCACCCCGAAGTAGTCGCAGTTGAGATGGGCGGGCAAGTAGCACTTCAGCTCGACCGCTATCGAGCGATCCGCGACCTGATCAATAAGCAGGTCATGGGGCGCGTAGGTGGAGTGCGACACGCACTTACAAGAGACTGGGCAGCGCTACTAACGGAAAAGTTCGGTCCGGCAACCGATGCGGACGAGAAACGCGCGCGTGAAGAGAAGGCCAAGGCGCTTGCAGAACTCGCCGAGTCGCGCTTCTCAGTGTTGGCCGGGCCCGCAGGCGCCGGCAAGACGTCCGTGCTCGGCATCCTGTGTTCGCAAAAGGGGATTCTTGACGAGGGCCTGTTGCTGCTTGCACCTACCGGCAAGGCGCGCGTACGAATGCAGCAACTTGCCGGCGGAACTGGAACGCGTGCTCAAACAATCGCGCAGTTCGTCAACCAGAATGGACGGTACGATGGACGAGCAGGTCGGTATCATCTGAGCGATCGGCCGAAGGTCACGGGTTTCGGAACCGTAATTATTGATGAAGCATCGATGCTTACGGAGGACATGTTGGGCGCGGTAGTTGATGCCCTTCAGGGCGTGAAGCGCCTCATCCTTGTCGGTGATCCGGCGCAGCTCCCTCCCATCGGTGCGGGTCGTCCATTCGTTGACATTATTTCGAAGCTCCGCCCGCTCTCGGAACGATCGCAGGCGTCCAACACTACGCGAGGATATGCCGAACTCACGATTGAGCGGCGGCAGATCGGCGTCGAGCGTCCGGATCTTCGGCTTGCCCGATGGTTCAGTTCGGCGCCTCCCTCCGCCGGCGAGGACGACGTGTTCTGCGCCGAGCTTGAAGAGCATCCGACCCTTCGCTTGGTGAGCTGGGCGAACCCGGAGGAGTTCCAGACGAAACTTCTTACTGTGTTGGCTGAGGAGTTGAATCTCTCCAGTGTGGACCATCAAAAAGACTTCGATCGCGAGGTGGGCGCCACACGTGTTGGTGACTTCGACTATTTCAACGCAACGCGCGACGGCAAGATTGGTGCGGTACAGAAGGTTGAGGCGTGGCAAATCCTGAGCCCACTCCGGGGAATGCCGTTCGGCGTCAGCGACATCAATCGCCAAATCCACGAGCGCTTCCGCTCACGCACGATCGAGTTCGCGACACGGCAATTCAATCGCTCCATTCCGAAGCCCTTAGGGACGGAGCGGATCGTTTATGGCGACAAGGTTATCAACCTCAGCAATCATCGGCGAGATGGTCGAAGGGTCTATCCTGCAGAAGGCGCGCTTGGATACCTGGCGAACGGGGAGGTGGGGGTGGTCGTGGGGCAGTGGAAGTCCAGGGGGTACCCGAAGATCCTGAAGGTCGAGTTCTCCTCGCAGGTCGGCTACACGTATGACTTCTACGGCAACGATTTTAGGGAAGAGGGCGACGCGGCGCTCGAGCTCGCCTATGCGCTAACCGTGCACAAGGCTCAGGGTAGCCAATTCGGACTGGTGATCCTCGTGCTGCCTGAGGGACATCCGATCCTATCACGGGAGTTGATCTACACCGCGTTGACCCGACACCAGCATCGGGTTGTGGTCATGCATCAGGGCCCACGGAGTCTGCTGAAAGAGTTCACCTCGCCGCACCGTAGTGAAACGGCACGTCGGCGCACGAATCTCTTGTCCGACTGTGAAATGCTTGAGGTGCCGCAGCCGAAGGGGAGCATCTTCTTGCAGAAAGGACTGATTCATCGGACGCAGAAGGGACTGCCGGTACGGTCCAAGTCAGAATTGCTGATCGCGGAAGCACTGCAGTCGGCGGGAGTTGGCTTCGAGTACGAGAAGGCGTTGACTCTTGCCGGCCAGACGCGCTATCCAGACTTCACGGTCGAAGACGAAATCTCTGGACGCACCATCTACTGGGAGCACTTGGGGATGCTCGACCGCCCGGACTACCGTGCGAGCTGGGAGAGGAAGCTCGCGTGGTACCGCTCGAACGGTATTCACCTGGTGAACGAAGCAGTGGAAGGCGCGCCGATGCTCGTCGTCACAACGGATTCTGCGGAGAGCGGTCTGGATATGGTCGAGGTGGCGAGACTCATTCGTGAGGTTTGCGGTGGTTGAGAGTTACGTCCACGTGATTTCAACCTCCACCTCGTTGTCACAGAAGGAGCGCGGATGAGGAACGGGTTCAAACGTGTTGAAATCATGCCACAAGCCGCAGCTGCGGGGGCGCGATATGGGAACGCGGTTGCGGGGCCCTTACTCGGACTAGTAGCGGCCTTGAAAAGCCATCCGGCGAGCAAGGGCGTGGACTACGAGACGTACACGCACGCCCGAGATCCTAAGTTCAGGACCGCACGTCTGACAGATTCCCTGCGCGCACTGATCTGGCAGCTCGATGGCGAGACGCTGCTCGTGTGGGACGTCGCGACCCACGAGGAAGCGAAGCGACAGTCCGCTAGAAGCATCTGTCGCGTCAGCGCGCTCACCCAGAGCCTTGAGATCTGCATGGTCGACGAACGCGTGAGTGACACAGAGCGGAATACGAAAAGCGGTAGCCTTCGGCCGCTCGTTCCACCAAACGTCTCTGACGCCGACCTGCGTAGGATGGGCCTTTCTGACGACATGATAGCGGTGTCGCGCGGAATCACTGATTCCGAGTCCATCGAAGCATTGGCGCGGCTACTACCCGCCTGTCAGAAGCAGCTCTTGGCTGTCAGGATGCTGGCTGACGGCGAGTCGCCAGAGATCGTTTATCGCGAGGTCGCGGCGCTTCCAGACTACATCCCTGATCACACCGACTACACCAGCGCGCTGGTGCGCTCGATTCGTGACGGTCGGCTGGAGGTACTCGCTTCTGAAGAGCAGTTGTCAAATGCCCTGCTAATGCCTTGGGAGGCCTGGAAGTCCTTCCTGCTTCCCGAACAGCGATCGGTAGCTTATGCGCCAAGGTACAATGGACCAGTTCGGGTAACGGGTGGGCCGGGAACTGGAAAGACAGTCGTTGCAATCCATCGCGTTCGGGCACTGGTGGACGGACTTGGGCTCCTACGCGTGGGACAGCCAATTCTGTTGACGACCTATGTCAAGACACTCGTGGATCAACTCGCAGAGATGACATCGGCGTTGCTCGGTGCGGAGTCGACTGGTTTGGTGCGAGTTGTTGGGATCGACAAGCTGGTGAGCGAGCTACTAAAGCACGGATTGCATTCGTCGCGCGGGTTTGCCGTACTAGACGACGCCGGCATCGACTCCCGAATTGGGGCGATGCCGTACGACGCACAGCTGAACATGACCCCACAGGAGATCCGTAAGTTCTGGGAGAACGTGTTGCTGGCTATGGTCGTACCATCCTGGGACGAATATCAGCGCCTCCGAAAGCGCGTTCGCGGCGTCCGCAGCGTCAACCAGGGTCTCTTCACGCAGCTGGTCAGGTTGGCCGAGGCACTGGAAACGCAGCTCGTCAAAGAGCGAAAAACGACTTTCCTGCTGCGGGTGCGCGATTGCTTGGACCTGCCAGCGGTGGGCAATGTAGGGTACCAACACGTCGTCGTAGACGAAGCCCAAGACATGCACCCGTTGCACTGGCGGCTTCTTCGGCGACTGGTTCCGTCGCAACCAAACGACATCTTTCTGGTCGCTGATGCCGACCAGCGGCTCTACCGAACGCCATTCCCACTCGCGTACTGTGGCGTCGACGTCACGAACCGCACGAAGCGCCTCAAGAAGAGCTATCGCTGTAGCATGGCAATCCTCACCCTCGCGAATCGACTCTTGGAGGGAGTGCGAGCCGAAGATCCGGATGATGACGGGAGCGAGCGCGGAATAGCGGCTTCCTTGTTCAGTGGCCCGGAGCCACGACTCAGTGGGCTTGCCGACCACGCTGCCGAGTATGAAGGGTTGGCCAACCGCCTGCTGGAATGGCACACGAATGGGATCGCGTGGCCAGAAATGCTAGTGATGTGTCCGACGAACGCGCGCTGCAGTGAAGTGGTTACGCGACTGGCAACTCGGGGCGTCCCGGCTGGCGCCGTCGGCACAGTAGGTGTACTGACCGGTTCCGTTCGCGTAATGACCATGTATCGGGCTAAGGGGATGGAAGCAAAGGTGGCTGCCGTCATTGGAGTCAGCGCAGCAGAAATGGGGACGGCAGGTTTCGCAGTAGATGAGCTGGAACGAAAGCGGCACGTGCTGTTCGTCGCGTGCACGCGCGCGCGTCAGGACCTCTACGTGTCTTGGTCCGGTGAGCGGAGCTCGCTGCTAGCGCCTCTCTTTCATGAAGATGGGGGTTGAAAGCTGCGAAGGCCGCGTAACCCGAGTAGTCCCAGCAGGTGATTCGCGTCAATTCGAGGAGCTTCTCGAGCGGGTAATAGCCAACCGCATGCTGGGCGCCACGAACAGACGGGGCTCGCGGTAACGCGAGAAAAGTCCCGCAGTTGGAGTCGAATTGCGACAGTGTAAGTCGGTTCCGACCACACGGAGGGCGTGCAACTCGTCGCGACTGAGACGGATCGCATCGGAAGGAGCGCCAGACTGCCGGTTCTCCCAATTCATCAACTGCTGGTATAGTGTCGTTCTGAGCCGAGTGGGCGCGCAACCGGGTCTACGGACGAACCGAGATCGCGAATCCGATGCCGCTAGGACTGCTCGCTCAGTATCAGGCTGCGACGCGTTGCGAAGCGGCGAATAACCATCGACTCTCGAGAACCCGCCACTGCTGGCCCTCTCTGCGGCACACTCAAGTTGCATAGCCATCGGTCAGTCTGGGATACAGCAGAAAACGCCTTCGGCTCGCCAATGGATCGCGCTATGTCATACCGAACGAGGTCCATCGTGTCCAGACGCCTTTGGTGACCGGGCCGAAAGGAATCGGAGCGACGCCCGCACGCCGGCGGCCGTTATTCGACGGAACAGCAAAATCAGCGCACGGAACACTGCCGGTCATGTTGACGCGCGCCGTGCTACTAGGCAAGTGAAGTACAAGGGGACTCGCGCGACAATGACTTGCAAACAGAGCCCTTCTGAGCATATTGACGCGTCGAGCGAAAACGCTCGGACCCCACCGACGCACGCGTCATCACGGAGCCGCTTGTGAATCGTCGACACACCGCCATCGCAACTGGCAAATCGCAGGCACTCATCATCTACCTAATCGATGTCAGTGGGTCGATGAAAGACAAGTTTGAAACGGCCCAGAAAATTGACTATGTGAATCAAGCACTCGAGAACATGCTGACCGTCATGGTTCAACGCAGCATGCGAGGTGAAGTCATTTCTCCGCGCTATCGCATAGCGATGGCGGCGTACGACCACACCGTTACGGACATCTTGGACGGTGTGCGCGACATTAACTGGCTGGTGGAGAAGGGTAATCCAACCCTGTTGCCTTCCAGAGGTACGACGGAGACGGCGCTCGCATTTCGCTGGGCTCGTGACCTGCTCCGTGCGGAATTGCCTGCGATGAAGGGGTGTCCAGCACCGATGATCTGTCATCTCACCGACGCAGAGTTTACCGGTGAGGATCCACAGCCAATCGCCGAAGAGATCATGGCGATGGGTAACGATGATGGCGCCGTCTTGATTGAAAACATTTTTATGGCTCCCGGATTGACACGAGACCCGATAGGTGATTTGGGGCGATGGAAAGGTGTTTCCCGCGACCAGCTATCAAGCGACTATGGTCGTAAGCTCTGCGATATGTCCTCCTCTCTCCCAGAGACTTATGCTCGGATGATGGCTTCAGAGGGCTACGCACTCGAGGCTGGGCGGCCGATGCTCATTCCAGGCAGCGATAGCAACCTTATCGAACTCGCATTTACGCTTGGCGGTATCACCGGGGCGGGGTGATGTGCGTGATAGAAACCGTAGTCGAGCCTGACGCAGACGAGTTTGAACTGCGGGCTTCACAGACCAGCGGAAGGAATCAGTTTGCATCGATAACGCTCGCTGTGAAGGATCACGACCTTCGCGTACACCTCGGTTATCGGCGATGCTTGGTATTCGACGCGGATGATCGACCTGGTCAGGATGCCGGAGTGATAAAGGGTGACGCGACTCACGCGGTGGCCGTCATCGCGGATGGCGTGGGCCAGTCCTACTTCGGCAATTTGGCCTCCTCCTACCTGAGCGAATGGCTCTTATCGGTACTTTGGCAGCGACGACATAGTCCACCGACTGAGGAGGAGTTCGTGGTCTCGCTACGTGAACAGGAGAAAGTGTTTGCGCCTACGGTGGACGACTGTTCTCATACTGTGCGAAGTCGGCTTCACCAGGCGGCACTCGATAGAGCGAGAGCCAAGGGCTCGCAGACCGTGTTCGCTGCGCTATTACTCGACGTGGTCACTGCTGAATGTCATCTGTATCAGGTCGGCGATGTTAAGGCAATTGTGTTTCTAGAAGACGGGAGCTCGCAAGACGTCGATTCGGATGCAGCGGGCCGCTGGTCGAGTAAGGGCAGGACTGCCCTTTGCCTTCGGCACACGAAGGTGTCAAGAGTCTCGCGAATCGTGCTAAAGACCGACGGCGCGTCAGCAGACTGGGGCAGATCCACGAATGCACTCGCGAATGATGCCATTGCTTTCGACATGATGGCGGCGGCTTGCGCACCAGATGACGATGTCGCTGTTGCGCAAATTGCACTCGCGCGGGCAACCGTGCCAGCGGGGTCAATGCCTTCGACTGCGCCCTTAGTCGTCCGTCCTGCGCACTCGCTTGATGAACCAACCACTGTGCCGTCCGCGCCGCTTTCCGACTCCACTGAAGGTACGGAGGAGGAGCGCTGTGAACTCGAAAGAAGTGCGGCCGACTGTTCTGAAGTATCCGTGCAAGGTGACTACAAACCGGTGGCGGGATGTGAGGAAGACACTGCTTCGGGAGATGAAGTCGCCCACATGTCGACGCAGCTAGGTGGAGGGGCGGAACTGGGAGGTAGCATATCTGGGGAGGACGCGCGCGAGATTGAGCAGGCGTGTCCGCATTCAGACGCGAGCGCGGGAGCAGCGACCGCTGACCGACCTGAGGCCCACTCTACACCCTCATCCACGCCGGAGGCTGCCGACGCCGAAACGAAGGGCGAGGCTTTTGAGTGCGGAGGTGCTCCCCTTGTCCCGCAGCCCGAGGCGAACTCGGATCCACGCGGCACCGGGGAGTATGAGAGCGAACCTTCTCGTCAGCAAATCGAAACGAATGTACGATCGGAGGCGGAAGGCGGTGAAGCGCACGCGCGCGACGGCGCGGCAGCACCAGCGTTGCCGCAGGCTCATGCAAGCGATCCAGAGTGTGCTCAGGAGCGCGCGAGTGAAGCTGCTGAGGATCTTGCGCGGCCTGCCGAACAATCGGAGGAGGACATCAAGTCAGACGCAGGCGTTGTTGACACAGCCGCTGTGTTCACGCAGGCTGATGCGAAAAGAGTTATTTCACAAGCGCTACTCGGGGCTCTCTTATGCCTCCTGATTTGGGTAACAACCAGCGCTCCAGGCAATTGGCAAGAATGGAGTGGCTTGCGGAAGATACCCGCTGCTGCCGTCGAGCCGCAGGGCAAGCCACCATTTCAGGAACCTCGCGATGTAAGGCCGGTTGACACTGAGCCGAGCGCGCCGCTGCCTGATACGACGATGCCGGAAGGCGGCATTGTCAGCGGAACGGAAGCAGGCGCGCTTCTAAGTGTAAGAGCCGTATCGCGACAGGAATGGTTAGCGAATGCTGGTGCGAGGGTTTCCGCCGAGCGCCAACTGGCTCTGGAACGGATGCCCGAAGCGATGCTGTTTGACATTGCAATTCGCGACAAGCGCGTTACGCATGTGAATGTGACTGCCGCTGATGGCATCGCTATCGATGCGGCGACTTTCGCGATAGGTGATTCTGGCAACGTGTTTGTTGCTGCCGTCATGCCGATCGAGGAGCGACGGTTGCAGCACGTGCGCATCAATCTGTTGAATCAAGGCTCTACGATAGCGTCGAAGGGGTACACGCTTCGGAGAGGCGGAAAATATCGTCTCTCGGTCGCGGCACCGACAAACTAGCCACATTGAGTGAATTTGTGTCACAAAGATTTCGCCCAAAGCCTAACGATGTTCTCGAGCTGTTCGGAGAAGAGTACGTTGTGCAGGCGCATGCGGCATCTCCTAACTTAGTGCACGCAGCAGAGGGGAAGGCCGCGCGTGTGTACAAGGTGCGAAGCGGCCAGGGAAGCATCTATGCTCTAAAGGTGTTCAAAGCTCAATTTCGCAATGCCGAGCTTGTTGAGATGGCGCTGCGACTTGGGGCACTCAAGCACGTCGAAGGTCTTCAAGCTGCCGAACGACGAGTGCTGACGGGTAGCGACGACGCAGTGGCGCGATTCGCGGAGCTTCAGTACGCGATGCTGATGCCTTGGGTTACAGGGATCACATTCAACGATCTGCTGATAGTAGCCGGTAAGGCCGGCCACCTGTATGACACATCAAGTGCGCTGCGCTTCGGGCGACGCTTTCTGAGTGTCATGAGTGAAATCGAGAAGGCGCGCATTGTTCACGGGGACGTCGCACCCGGAAACGTTATGCTGAACATGAAATCGGGGAGAGTAGAGCTGCTCGACCTGGAGGACATCTACATGCCAGGTCAGAGGGCGCCGGAGCAGCTCCCTGTGGCAACAGCTGGATACAATCACCCGGCACCTTCTCTTGGGAACAAATGGACGGCCTCCGCTGATAGGTACGCCACGGCAGTTCTCGCGGCGGAAATCCTCTTGCTTTCGGTTCCCGAGCTTGCAATCGAAGCGACCGATGCCGGCGTCTTCCTGGGAAACCGAACAACGGCGCAAGGCGAGTTGCGATTTGCCCGCTGCTCGCCAATACTCCGGTCAATCGCGCCTGAGTTCGCCAACAGATTTGAGCACGCGTGGAACGCGCAGTCTCTTGATGCATGTCCGCCCATCGCGGTGCTGCGGAATGCGTTGAACGCGGCGCGGCTCAAGCCCGTTGCGCACCCGGAGAGCCCGTCTCCTTCGCAGGCTCAGGTGTCTTGGACTCCGAATGCAAGACAAAATCGGGTCGAGAGTCAGCACCTTGCCTCCGCGATTGGCACGCGCTCCGGTGCGCCCGTGCCGAGGCATGCAGGGGTCGAGTGGCGCCAAGCAAAAGAACCCGTTGCAGATAGTCTCAATACATCTGGAAGCGTCCCGATCGTGAACGTACCTTCTGCCGCACCTACCGTGTGGGCGCCTAGCGTGCCCGCCGCCGTCGCACCAACGCCTACTCCTGCAGTCGCGACGCCCGCTGTCGCACACAGCATCCCGACGCGCTACCGTTGGTGGGTGCCGGTCTCGATTGCACTCGTCTGGATTGCGCTGGTAGGCGGTGCGCTGGGCTGGTACCTTTCGACGGTGATGTAGTTCCCCCGCTCCGAGGCTTCGTCATGATACGTTGCCGAAAGTGTGACCGCGAACTGGATTCTGCCTCAGCGGCTTGCGCTGGGTGCGGTACCGTGGTTCCTGCACCCGACGGCGGCGCAGTGTCTTGGCGACCGTTCAAGCCACGAACGAGTCCGCACACTATCGCTGGCGGCGATGCTGATCTGCGAGTCTCACCGTCTGCTCCAGGATCGTCCTTGAAAACAGTGATTCAGTCGGGAGGAGGCTACTCTCCGGGGCCGGACGCGTCCAAAAGTGCGCCTGTAGTGTCGAGTTCTCAAAAGGGCGACGCGCCAGCAGACGGGGTGCACTGGAAACCTCGCACTGCTCGCGCACACAATTCATCCTTGTTGTCAAAAGCCGACCCTCTCCCTGACGATGCGCCACCAGCGTCGCAGAAAGATGCATCATCTGGTAGTCGCGATAGTCTAAAGCCCAAGAATGACGGTGCGCCCCGCCAAGGCCTGAATGCCGCATCGTCCAATCGAGCGCCGAAGGGCCTATCCCTCAAGTCGCGCCGGATATTGCCGTGCGGTCACTCCCGTCAGTTACTTGATTTGGTAGACAGTGACTTCGACGTCGTGTGCCCTGATTGTTTCGGTCACTTCTTCGAGTATGCCTTTGTTCCGTACACCGTGTTCGTAGGTCTCTTCGCTGGCAGCTACTTTTGGCGCCCGCTTGCTTTGCAGAACATGCTGTTCGTGATTCTCGCCCTTTTTTGCATGTGCTATGTTGGGGCGATTCTGCGCCATCGGCGCAGTCGGCTTCTCACTGCAATGGCGGTGTTTGTGCCGGTTGCATTGCTAGTCTTGGAGCGAGCGGTTAGCGGCGAGATACGGCTCGACGTTGTAAGCGGTCGGTCATTCGTCGCTCTCAGCGTTCTCGCGCTGGTGCTGCTTGTCGCTTTCGGGCGAGGGGTAGGAACGATCTTGTCAGACCACGCGGAGAAGGGGGCGTTGCTCCTTTCGGTCACGCTGATACTTAGCATAGCCTCGTCGATTGTGAGCTTGGCGATGAACATAGGTGCCGCTGTGGTTCCCAGTTTGCAGTCGTATCCGAGTTTTGCCGCGCTACTCGGAATCCTCAACCGTATTCAGACCTATCGACTAGCAGCAGTCGTACTGGCTCTCGGAGTAGTTACGCTGTGGGCGGGAGGTCTCGCGGTGAACGACGCTAGGGAGAGTATTGGGACAGATCACAGGCCCCTTCAACACTCATTCTGGCAGGAAGTGCGTCGTCTTGCGTTGTTCTTCCGGCTTGTGGTGGTCCAGATAGTCCAAAGGGTGCTTCAGACTTTTCGGAAGACTCTCCATCATCTGATTGTGGCGGCCGCCAGTAGCCTTCGAGTGATCCTTCTCATCGCTAGCGCGACGGGTGTGTCCGTTGCGCTTTACCGAGTTGCCATGCTGACGGCTGCGATCTGGGAAAACGAGTTCTTCTTATTGCAAGACGCTTGGTCGCTACTCGGGCTGGCGTACTGGATCGGCGCCACGTGGGTCACCTGCTGGGCATTTATCGTAGTCGCATTTGTCGGAGATCTTCGGAACGAGGCGTCCGGCCTCCAGGCTCACGCGGTGCATACCTCGTTGATTATCAGATACAATTTCTTGAGATCCACGCCAATCTATTGGTTCTACCTGTCGTTGGTGATCTTCGCATCTTGGTTCCTGGTATCTGCGGCGCGGCTGTTCATTCACCCGGATGCGGGTATGCCGCTCGGGGTTGTGTTTGTGACATATTTGGTACTGGTAACGTCTTTCGGTGTTGTTTGGACACGAGGAATTGCGCCTACGAAGGCCTGATTGTGGCTCTTCGCGTGCGCGGCGACGTTAGATGGGGCGTCCACGTCCTTCAATCCCAAGCGCAACGAACAGCGCTGCTCGTGTCCCCTTGCTTTCGGTGTCAGAACGCGCTTTATGATCCGCGACTCTATCGTGATTTGCGGTTCATCAGCGGATGGGATGTGCGCGCCAACAAGAGCCCTCGCTCTGTGTCCTGTTATCAATTGCGGCACCCCGTGCCCTTACGGCGGCATTCCTCAGCGGCGCCTTAGTCGGTGTCGGAGTCGAGTATCATCAGCAAATGCCAGCGGGTTATCCGGCAGGCGATGCGGCACTAACAGTCCATGCCATGGGTCGCCTCTTCCAGATGCCAACTTGAGCGCCGTCAATGCGCTCACGTCCGTCCCATCAGCGCGCGGGCAGGTCGCCTACTGCGATTTGCGTACTGCGCTGCGCGATAGGCTACAGGGCCACCACTGCTAGCGACTCCGCTTGGTAATCGTGGAGAGGTGGTTGCCCGCCAAACGGGAACAAGTCCGCTCGGATCCCTCTTTTCCTCGCAGAAACTGGTTGCGCGCTCGGTAGAGGAGGTGACAGGCATGTTGCACGAGATTGGCAGGCCGGCGCTGCTCGTCGCGTCCGAGCGTGATCGCGCGCGACGGGGCACGAAGCGTTGGCCGAAACGAATCCACGAATGCCGCAAGCACATCCAACGTGCGCTTCTCGAAAACGTCCCCTTGAAGTGCCGAGACTAGCACCTCGAGAGCGCTGACACAACGGGCGAGTTGCACACCCCACTCCTATATTGATTGAGCCAACGTGTTGGAGCGGAGCTCGCCACATAGGCGATTCCAAGGGAGAGGAAGACACGCCCAAATCTGAGCACGTCTGCATCTTGACCCTGAAATCTGGTAGCGATGGTCAAGCGACCGATTTTCGACGCAATGGAAGAGTGGCGGGCGTACCGGGACGATCTTCAGGGTGCGAGCTACAGCACCTTCGAGAGCATCATG
The DNA here is from genome assembly GCA_040389905.1 of Gemmatimonadota bacterium. Classification (GTDB taxonomy): domain Bacteria; phylum Gemmatimonadota; class Gemmatimonadetes; order Gemmatimonadales; family Gemmatimonadaceae; genus AG11. The sequence goes on from JAZJZK010000030.1 coordinate 15,947, forward strand.
TCGCGGTACACTGCACAGTTCGCCTTCGGCAGCATACTCGGAGACCTCGCCGAGGCGGAACTGCCGAGTGTCGACTTTCCGGCTTGGTGGGCCGAGGCGCAGACGACCATGGGCGGCATGGTGGGCTCAGGTACTCTTAGCTGGCCGGTCGAACGCCGCGCCCGTGTGGCGCTGCAACGACAATTGCTGATTGGAATGGCCGCAGGGGAGCCAAGCCTTCACGGGGTTGCGTATCTCGCATTCTATGCAGGCGGTCGATTCGACGATCAAATCCGCGCAGTGGTGGCACAGGTCGTAGAGCCGTTCCACCGTGATCTCACCATACTGCTTCAGCCGCATCTCCAATCAGAGAGGGTCCAGTCGCTCGGGGCGCAGGTCAGTCCGGCGGCAAGCAGTGCGGGCGCTGGAACCCGTCCGTCATTTGTCTCCGAGGAGCGAATAGCGGCTTTTCGCGCTCTAGACCAAAAGGCTGGCTTTGATCTCCGAAAGCTGATCAGTCTGTGTGACGAGGCCAACTGGTCGTTTCAGCGCGGGGCCTGGTATTCGGTGGCCTTTCTCACCAGGGCCTTGCTTGACCACATTCCACCTGCGTTCGGCCAGGAAACCTTCGCGCAGGTGGCGAGCAATGAGCCCGGTCGGTCGTTCAAGGATGCGGCAAGTGCTCTGCAGACGTTCGCCAGGAAGGTGGCAGACCTGCACCTACACTCCGGTCTTCGGGATCACGAGCTACTTCCGAACGAGTCTCAGGTCTACCACGCTCCTGCGCTTGATCTTGTACTTGGAGAAGTCGAAAGGCGCCTAAATCAGCGCGCCACGCTCGCGTCTGCTTCCGCCGAGCCCACATGAGCCGAAATATATCCGCATCGCTTGTGACCGACGACGACGGCTACCTGGGCCGTGAGTGTCCTACGTGTCTCGGACGGTTCAAAGTTCGTGTCACCGACGGGGCGGCGGTGGTCGATTATTGTCCCTACTGCGCGCACGAAGGCGCTGATTGCTGGTGGACGCCTGAGCAGCTGGAATACTTGCAGGCGTTGGCGCTCGAGCAATTGCAACCCGAAATTGATACCATGCTCGAAGGACTCGCTGGCAACAGCGGATTCCTGTCAATCTCCGTCGAGCGCTCTGTGCCGGAGCTACCGACGCAGCCGTCTGAGGAGGGTGGTCCCAGCGATGTCGTTTCGTTTTCCTGCTGTGGCGCGCAGGCGAAGATCGAATTGTCGCGCCTGCAGACCTTGAGCGGTGAACTGGCGCCTCCCACATGTGTCGCGTGCGGTATTCCAGCCACGTAGCAAGGCCGCGCCCGCCGGCGAGCGTCGACTGTCCATTCTACTGTCCATTGACACCAGCAGACCTCAGCATTCCCGTGTTTGCAGCCCCGCAGATCGCGCGATCCTAGTGGGTAATTGCTGCAGGATGCTGTAGTTCAGCCTCCCCACCACATTCCGGTGGGGTGTGTGTATGCCCGATTCTTGTTTTACCGATCCGCCGGGTCGCGCTGCCGCTTTCAAGTGAATCGCAAGAAATGGCGACAGCGGCTTCAGGAGCCGATTTGAAACGGATGCGACGAAAAGAGCCGGATCAATAACCCCTTTGGAGTCATCGATCCGGCGGTTCCCGTCGCTGTCCGTGCTATCCGTTCCTCAATCGGTATGACCCAGAACCCTCACCGCCCGCGACCGCGTCGAGGACGACGCAGGCCCAGGATCACGAACAGGCTGGTCTGCCATGTGGCAACGCGATCGTGCAGTTCTTGACCGTTCCGTCCTGCGTAATCACCAGCTTCGCCGTCGCCGACCCATCGTACGTCACGACTTCGCGCCGAGTCGAAACCGTTGGCGCCTTACCCGAGTAGGTGAGCGTTGCTTTCATCGAACGAATCACCGTGCCGGCGGTCGGATACGTCGGCTTGCCGTTGGTGATGGGGATGATGATGCCGCTCGTCGTATCGCCGATTACGCGCGCCACGGTAAACGTCCCGACGGTGTCCTTGCCCGTCGTCGATTCTGTTCCGCCTGACGTGCCGTTCACCGTGCGCTGCGTCGCGGTGCTCGTCAGACCGGTGACCGTCCGATCGCTGGTGCTCGAAACCGTCGTCACATTGCTGTCGCGGCGCGTCATGGTGCCCGAGACGACCACGTGCGTCTGCACGGAGTTGGTGGTGCTGTCCTGCGCCGCCTGCGCGGCGCCGGCGGCGTTCTTGTAGATGACTGTCTTGTTCACGGTGATGCCGTTGTGTGTCTCAGGCGCGCACGTCACGACGCCCGTCGTCGCGGCAAAGGTGCACGTAGACGACGACGAGAACCCGCCGTGATCGAAGGGACGTCCACCGCCAATCGGGCCGCCGAGGAAGTCGTCGTGGAAGCCGCCACCCATGAAATCGTGTCCGCCGCCGAGTCCATCACCGAGTCCATTGGGACCGCGGTGCCCGCCGCGCATTCCTGGCATGAATGCATCACCCATTGGACCGTTGCCGGCGGCAAAGCTGCTCGCCGCGGACTCGAAGCCGACGGGTGTCGTCAGGAACGCGGCATCGAGCAGATCGTTACCGCTCGAACCCGTAATCGACTCGGCGCATGCGGCAATGGCGAGCGCGGACGCCGCAAGCGTGATCATTCGTACAGTACGTGTCATCGAAGTGTCTCCGTGATCGCGGCCGCGTGCTGCGAGACCGTCCCGCATGCTCCATCAGCCGTACGGTTCCAAGACACAAGTGGGGAGCGACACCCTACGGTGCTCGCTCGCTGCCGCTGTCAAGCGCGGCCGAAGGCGCGCGGGCTGTCAAGCGAGCCGCCAGGCGAGCGGGCTCGCCTAAACAATCCATGGCGCGAGCGCCTCCCGCAACTGTTTCAGCGCGCGCCCCATGCGCGCTTCAACGCTCTTCACGGAGATGCCCAGCAACTCCGCGATCTCTCCATAGGTAAGGCCGCGTGTGCGATTCATCTCGAACACCTCGCGCTGCGGCTCCGACAGGCTCGCAATGGCTCGTTCCGCCGCGTGTTGCAGCTCCGAAGAGATCGCCCGCGCGTCGGCTGGTGGCGATTCGCTCGGGCCGCGGACGTACACCTCGCCTCGCTGGGCGGTGCGGGCCTGTCGCAGGCGATTGAGTGACCGGTTGCGCGTCGCTTGTTGGAGATACGCCCGGATCGGCCCCGTCAGCACCAGCGAATCGCGCCGGCGCCAGAGCTCGAGCATCACATCCTGTGCGATCTCTTCCGCCAGGGCACGCTCATTCAATAGACGTGTAGCGCTCACCACGAGACCGGGATACTGTTCCCGGAAGATCGTGGCAAATGCCTCTTCGTCCCCGCCGCGAAGGCGGACCAGCAGTTCCGATTCTTCCACATGGGCTATATCGTTGCCCGCGAACGGTGACACAAGTGCCTTCAGGAAACTGCTGCATGGGGTATTCGCACACTTCCGTGTCTGACTGACATGCCCAACTCCACTCGCCCCGAAGACCAGCCCACTGAGCCCGACTGGGATGCGCTCGCGCGTCTCCTTTCTGGCGATGGAACGGCGGACGAGATCGCGGCCGCCGAACGGGACCTCAGGGCGAACGCGGAGCACGCCGCCTTCATCGACGTGCTGTCCGATGCGGTCAGGCGTCCCGATCCCGCTCCACCGACCGACGCGGAAGTGAACGTCGCGCTCGCTCGCGTTCTCGCGCGAAGTGCAGCGCTGGGTACGACAGCATCCGCGCCGGTGCCGACGCCTGTCGTTTCGCTCGACGCGTTCAGCTCACGTTGGGGCGGCGCGCGGCTTCGTGCGGCGGCGGCAATTCTGGTCGTGGTCGGTGCAGGCGTGGTCTGGCGCGCCGCACAAGGCCCAACTCCGGCCGGCGCCCCCCAACTCGCGCAGACACATTTTTCGACGGCAGTCGGCGGCCTCGATTCATTGAACCTTCCCGACGGCACTCGCGTCCTCCTCGGGCCCGGCAGCGACCTGACGCTGGCAGGCGGATTCGGCGGATCGTCGCGGGAATTGACCCTGCGCGGCGAGGCACGCTTCAACGTCCGGCACGACGAAGCGCATCCGTTCGTGGTGCACACCGCGGCCGCCACATTCCGCGACGTCGGGACTGTCTTTGCCATTCACAGCGATTCTGCCGATGGCTCGCGTATTGTCGTGACCGAGGGCGCGGTCGCGGTGCAAGGTGCCGCGGGGCGAGAAAGCGTGACGCTCGGCGCCGGTGACAAGGCGGCCATCACAAGCGGCGGTTCACTCGACGTGTCGCGCTCGGCTGCGACGAGTGACGACGTCGCGTGGACTACCGGACGGCTGATCTTCAACGACGCGCCAATGGCGCAGGTCGGTGCCGACCTCAAACGATGGTTCGGAATCGACCTTCGCGTCGATGAAAAAATGGCGTCGCGGAAAGTGCGCGTCGCGTTCGAGCGCGCCGATGCAGTGGAAGATGTGGGCCGGGTTCTTGCCGCCACGCTTGGTGGCGGTGTGCGGGTTGAGGGAACGACCATCACTATCGTCTCAGCGCCGACGGCACAGCCGCCGAAGTAATGGCGTCGGCACATCGCCGGCGATTACGTTGTTTGTACACAATGCGCATCCCTGACCCGATTCGCTGCATCACATTTGTGATGATGGCTGCCGTCATCGCCACCGCACCCGCCGCTGCCCAGCGCGGGTGCGATGAGCGTTCCGAGATGCCGGCGCCCGAAGGCGGATGGCAGGTCCCGCTGGAGCATCGGGTGTCGCTCAAGCTGCGTGATGTGTCCCTCCGCGACGCGCTCGATCGCGTCACGGCGCTCTCCGGTGTCCAGCTCGCGTACTCGAGCGACCTGTTGCAACTCGACCAGCGTGTGTGCGTCACCGCCGATCGTGAGCCGGTGGGGTCGATTCTGACGCGGCTGCTCCGCACCTCGCCGGTTCACGTCCAGGTTGTTGCGGGACGAGTCGTCCTTGCTCCTGCCGTGCTCCGTACGGCGCCAGCCGAGACGGCGCGCGGGGTGAGCGTACTCGAGCGCGTCGTCGTGACGGGCAATGCCGTACCGTCGCCGAGGCGGCCGCTGACCATGGGCGTCGAGGTGATCGACGGTGAAACGTTGCGACGCCAGGCACTCGGCTCCATGGCAGAACTGCTGGACGCCGCCGTTCCTGGAGTCTGGTCGTGGTCGCAATCGCCGTCGACGATGGTCGCCCAGTACGGCGGCATTCGCGGGGCAAGTTCGTTTTCGTCGAGCGCTCCAAAGATCTACGTCGACGGGATTGAAGTGGCGAATCCACTCATCGTCACCCAGGTCAATCCCGACGTCATCGATCGCGTGGAAGTCATCCGGGGTCCGCAGGGTTCCGCGCTGTACGGCTCCGATGCGATCAGCGGCGTCGTCAACATCATCACCCGGCACGATGGGGGCGCACTCGCGTCTCCGTCGATTCAGTTTCGCAGCGTGGCCGGCGCCGCGAATAGCGATTATGCGTCGAGCCTTGTCCCGACGCACGAAGAACGCCTCAACGTGCGCCTCGGAACGAACATCAAGTCGGCGGGTCTCGCCGTCGCCTTCGGCCAGACGGGTGCGCTCTATCCGTCGTCGGAAAGCCGGCAGCTCACGGCCTCCACCGACGGACGGCTGGTTGCCTCGCGCATGACACTGAGCGGCTCGGCGCGGCTCTTCGACAAACGCGCCGGCATCGGACAGAATCCGACGCTGCCGCTGCAACTCGCTCAACAGGGGCCCGGACCGAGCGCGCCCCCAGGTCCGTCGAGTTCCACCAACCAGCAGGTGCTTCAGGAATACACGCTGTCAACGAACGCCGCCGTTGCCACGGAAGGCGCGTGGACGCACACGATTCTCGCGGGCGTTGACGGATACCGCCTCAACCATCTGGGCGACTCCGCTGGTCCGTTTCCCATCGCGATCGATTCCGCGCTTCGCGCAGCACGCGGGAATGCGGACCGGTACACCGTGCGCGCGAGCAGCGTTGCGCATCTGGGCAACGACGGCCAGTCCGACGGAACACTGACACTCGGCATCGAACAATCCGTGTTACGGCAAGCGTCGACCGTGACGTCGAGAGAGAATGCGCCCGGGCAGCACTATCCCATGGCTGTCGACAACCTCGTCGAGACATGGAATCACAACACCGGGCTGCTTTCGCAGCTCAACATGGCGTGGCGGAATTCGGTGTTCTTCGCCGGCGGACTGCGCCTCGAACGGAACGACAGCTTCACGGGGTCGAATCGGTATCCGCTGCTGCCAATGGCCGGAGTTGCTGTGGTTCGCGGTATTGGCGAGGCCGAGTTGAAGTGGCGCGCAGCATACGGCAAAGGCATTCGTCCACCGCTGACGCCGGCGCGTGGTGTGGCGTCCGGCTACGCTGGCGGGCTTCAGAATTCGCAACTCAACAATGTGCTTCCAGCGCTCGATCCCGAGGTGCAGTCCGGCTTCGAGGGCGGCATGGAGCTCTATCTTGGCCGCACCCTCACGCTCCAATTGACGCGCTTCGATCAACTGGCGACGGGACTCATCCAGAACGTCGCGATTGGGGTCGACACGTTCTCCCGCGGCGCGCTGACTGAGCGACGCGTCCGGTACCAATATCAGAACGTGGGCGAGATCAGCAACACGGGTTGGGAAATACAGGGCAATGCCACACAGGGCGCTTTCTCACTTGCGAGCTCCCTCAGCTCCGTCGACAGCCGAGTGCGGGCGACGGCGCTCGGGTATAACGGTGACCTCCGTACCGGCGATCGGATGCTCGCCGTTCCTGCTCGGACCGGAAGCGCAACGCTGTCATATCTGGGAGATTCGTGGTTCGCGTCGCTCGGCGCCAATCGCGCGTGGGACTGGGTCAACTACGACCGCGTGGCCCTCACCGAGTCCTATATCTCGTCGAGTGGGCCACCCATGCGCGACCAGAGTGGAGCGTACTTGCGCTCGTACTGGAAGAAGTATGATGGCGACACGCACGTGCGAATCACCGCGTCGCGCGATCTCTCACGTGGCGTCGCACTCCTCTTCATTGGTGATAACCTGCTGGGGGGCCAACTTGGCGAACCAGACAACGTGACGATCCGGCCCGGTCGCACCATCACTGGCGGAGTTCGGGCGTCGTTCTAGACTTCCTCGGCGGCGAGACGCATTGAAACGCATGGCGCTTCGATGACGTATTTGAGAAAAAGCGTTCCGCTTGCCCGAGTGAAACTTCGACCCCCGTCATGATGCAAGAAGCAGGTACTCCCGCGCAGGCAGTTCAGTCAACCGCTAGCAAGACGGGGCAGGTGACGTCGGCGCCCGCGGGAACTCCGAGCGCAGTCTACAAGGCGTTTCGGGAGCAACGGAGCGAGCTGAAATCCCAGCTCGAAAATCTGGAAGAGAAGCGGTCGGAAATCCGGCGAGAGATGCGGACGGAAGGAATCAACGCCGTGGACAAGTCCGGGTTGGAGACGCGCATTGTCGAGATCGACAAGCGAATTGCGGACGTCGAAAAACAAGTTGCGGTCGCGGAATCAAATGTCTCGCAGGCTGCCGGCGTTCCCGGCGCGATCGTCGAGCCACCGCGCTACGTGCGGCAGGGTCCGCCCGAAGAGGTCTTCGTGTTGGGTGGCTTGTTCATCGTCGTCGTGCTGCTGCCGCTCACGATTGCGTACGCGCGCAGGATCTGGCGCCGCGGCGCGGCGGCGGCCATCGCGTTCCCACAGGAGCTCGCGGATCGGTTGAGCCGGCTCGACCAGGCGGTCGATTCGATTGCGGTCGAGGTCGAGCGCATCGGTGAAGGGCAGCGTTTCGTCACGCGCGTGATGTCCGAGACCGGGAAGTCGCTTGGCGCCGGGGCTGCACGCCCGCTCGACCTGAGCATCGGCGAGAAAGCACGCATTCCGCGCGAAGGGGAACGCTGAGCGCAGCCGTCGCGCTCGCGGCGAGGGGTGTAACCTGCACCTACGGGCGCACCACCGCGCTCGCCGATATTTCGCTGGAGGTCGCGGCGGGATCCGCCGTCGCACTCGTCGGCGAAAGTGGTTCTGGAAAGACGACACTCCTTCGGTGTTTCAACCGGATGGTCGTGCCCCTGTCGGGCGACGTAATCATCGGCGAAGTTCGCGTCGGCGACGAGGGTGTCGAGGAACTCCGGCGCCGCGTTGGTTATGTCCCGCAGAACGGAGGCTTGCTCCCCCATTGGCGCGTGCTGCGCAATGTGTCGCTCGTGCCTTCGCTGCTTGGCAGCGCCCACGCCGATGCCGACGCGCGTGCGGCCCTCGACCAGGTCGGCCTCGACCCCGTTCGTTTCGGTGACCGCTTTCCACATGAGCTCTCCGGCGGTCAGCGCCAACGTGTGGCGATCGCGCGAGCGCTCGCGTCGCGGCCGGGTGTGGTTCTCCTGGATGAGCCGTTCGGGGCGCTCGATGCGATCACGCGGAGCGAAGTGCAGGGCGCGTTCGCGGAAATGCGCCATGCGTTGGAGACGACCACGCTCCTCGTGACCCACGATCTCGCGGAGGCCGCGCGACTTGCCGACGAGATCGTGGTGATGCGGAACGGCGTCATCGAGCAGCGGGGCACCCTGGGCGATCTTCGCGACACACCGGCGACGCCGTACGTGCGGGCACTCGTCGAACGGGCGGAAGCGTCCGTAGCTGGACTGGTGTCGGCGTGAAGAAGAACAATGCGATGACGGCGCTCGTCTGCGTGCTCGTCTGCGTGAGCAACGGCGGGGTCGCCGCGCAGGTCCCTCGCGGCGCACCAACGCCCATCGTGATTGCGTCAAAGCCCTTTGGCGAGTCGTACCTGCTCTGCGAAATGTTCGCACAACTGCTCGAAGCTCGAGGCATCGAGGTCGAGCGCCGGCCGGGACTGGGCGCAACGGAAATCGCCGTCAGCGCACTGCGCACCGGAGCGATCGACGTGTATCCCGAATACACGGGGACAGGGCTCGTGGCGGTGCTGCACGATACGCTCACCGATTCGCTCGCCGCAGATCCCCGACGAGTATTTGCGCGGGTGTCCACCGAGTTTCCACGACGGTTCGGACTCCATTGGGCTCCGCCACTCGGTTTTCAGAACACGTATGCGATCGCTGTCACGCGTCCCACAGCTGACCGTTACCATTTGCGGACGCTGAGCGACCTCGCGCGCGCCGCCCCACAGTTGACGGCGGGATTCACGGCGGACTTTATCGGTCGGCCGGATGGGCTCGTGGGGCTGCGTCGAGTGTACGGCCTCGCGCTCAAAGCGGTGCGGCCGCTGGCGCCGGCGGTGAAGTACCAGGCATTGGCGACTGGGGCAGTCGACGTCGTCGATGGCTACTCGACAGACGGATTGCTCGCCAAGTACGACCTCGTAGTCCTTGCGGACGACCGGCACTTTTTCCCTCCGTACGAGGCGGCTGCTCTTGTGTCCCGGCGCGTGGGCGCTGCGCGACCCGACGTCATGGGAACGCTCGCGGAATTGAGTGGGCGACTCGACGAGGACACGATGCGACGGCTCAATCGGCGCGTCGAGGTAGATGGCGTCGCCGTCGCTGTGGTGGCCGCCGGCGCGCTGCGGGATCTCCGGCTCATCGGCGGCGTCACCGCGCCATCGCTCGCATCGGAGAATCCGTCTGATTCCTTTCCTGGATACCTGATCGCGCAACGTTCGCAGATTCTGTCGCTCGCGCTCCGGCACTTAGTGCTTGTCCTGGTCGCGCTCTTTGCGGCCATCGCGATCGGAGTACCAATCGGTCTCGCGCTCGAGCGGTCGCGCGCGCTGGCAGAACCGGTGATCCGCGTGCTGGGCATGATTCAGACGATTCCGAGCATCGCCCTTCTCGCGTTCATGATTCCATTTCTCGGCGTCGGCGTCGTTCCGGCGATCGTCGCCCTGTGGCTGTACGCGCTGCTGCCGATTGTCCGGGGCACGTTCAACGGGGTTCGCGACGCCGACCCGGACGCCGTCGAGGCAGCTGAGGCATTGGGCATGACCGCTCTGCAGCGCCTGATGCAGGTTCGGCTGCCGCTCGCGGCGCCCGTGATCATGGCGGGGATCCGCACGGCGGCGGTGATCACAGTCGGGACGGCGACGCTTGCGGCGTTCATCGGGGCGGGGGGGCTGGGAGAGCCGATCGTCGCGGGGCTGTCACTTGCGGATTCGAGGATGGTGCTATCGGGGGCGCTTCCGGCGGCGCTACTCGCACTCCTCGTCGACGGGGGGCTCGCGGTGGCAGAAAGAGTGGTGGCGCCGGCGCACCTCCGTTCGTCCGCTCGGCTTTGAGTACGCTACGCCGGACATCAGATGTGACAGGTGCCCAGTGATCAGCCGCAGCGAACGGAGCAACAGGGGGTGTGGCGTAAGCAGTGCGATGCACCTGATCGCCACACCCCCTGAGAACCTGCAGGCTGCGGCTGACTACTGAGCACCTGTCTCATCTGATGTCGGAGCATAACAGTGGTGACCCAGGTGCCGGTCCTTCACTCGCCTGCAAGCGGAAGTACCGGCGGCTTCACCTCGCATTGCTCGCACACTGTGACCACGTTTATCTGGCCACAGACTGCACCCTAACCTGCTGTTCACATGAGCCTCGACCCCCACGCCGGCGAGCTACCCGCGCAGGCTAAGCTCGCGAACGTCCCACGTCTCGTCTCGGCGTACTATACCGAGCGCCCCGATCCGAGCGTCCGGGCACAGCGTGTGAGCTTCGGGACCTCTGGCCACCGCGGCTCGGCGTTCAATTGCGCGTTCAATGAGTGGCACATCCTCGCGATCACCCAGGCCATTTGCGAGTATCGCGCGACGCAGGGCACGAACGGTCCGCTCTTCCTCGGCATCGATACGCACGCGCTGTCGGAGCCGGCATATGCCAGTGCGCTCGAAGTCCTCGCTGCCAACGGCGTCGACGTGATGATTGATTCGCGGTCGGGGTTCACCCCCACGCCAGCGGTATCGCATGCGATTCTCGCGTACAATAAGAATCGCGTCTCCGGCCTTGCGGATGGAATTGTCGTGACGCCGTCGCACAATCCGCCGGAGGACGGCGGCTTCAAGTACAACCCGCCGAACGGCGGGCCTGCGGACACGAGCGCCACCGGCTGGATTCAGGAGAAGGCGAATGCGTTCATCGCCGGCGGCCTCCGGGACGTGCGACGCATGCCGTTCGACCGAGCGAAGCGCTCGGCAACGACGCACCAACACGACTACGTCAATGCGTACGTCGCAGACTTGCCGAGCGTGATCGATCTCGACGTCATCCGCGAATCGAGTTTGACGCTTGGCGTCGATCCGCTGGGGGGTGCGGGTGTCGCGTATTGGGGAGAGATCGCGGAGCGCTACAAGTTGCCGCTGACTGTCGTGAGTGATGCGGTCGATCCCACCTTCAGGTTCATGAGCCTCGATTGGGACGGCCGCATCCGCATGGACTGTTCGTCTCCATACGCGATGCAGCGGTTGATCGGCTCGCGCGAATCGTACGATGTGGCTTGGGCGTGCGACACGGACCACGACCGGCACGGGATCGTCGCGCGAAGTACGGGTCTCCTCAATCCCAACCACTACCTCGCGGTCAGCAGCTCGTACCTCTTCGCCAATCGCCCGCAGTGGTCGCCCACCGCGGGCATCGGCAAGACCATCGTGAGCAGCAGCATGATCAACCGCGCTGCTGAACAAATCGGCCGCCGCGTATTGGAGGTGCCCGTCGGCTTCAAGTGGTTTGTCGACGGTCTCATGACCGGAGCACTCGGCTTTGTCGGCGAGGAGAGCGCGGGCGCAACGTTCCTCCGTCGCGACGGAACGGTCTGGACGACCGACAAGGACGGCCTGATCCTTGGACTTCTAGCCGCGGAGATGACCGCCGTGACGGGAAAGGATCCGGGACAGCTCTATACCGACCTTACCGAACGTCTCGGTGCTCCAGTATACGAGCGGATCGACGCTCCGGCGACTCCGGAGCAGAAGGCGGTACTCGCCAGGCTTTCGCCCGCCGATGTTTCGGCGTCGGAGCTCGCGGGGGAACCAATCACGAGCCGAATGACGACGGCGCCTGGGAATGGTGCCTCGATTGGCGGCCTGAAGGTCGAGACGCGCGACGGCTGGTTCGCTGCACGACCATCGGGCACCGAAGATGTCTACAAACTCTACGCCGAGAGCTTCCTCGGTGAGTCGCACCTGCGCCAGATCCAGAGTGAAGGGCAGGAGATCATACAGCGCGCTTTCAACGCCCAGAAATGAAAGACCTCACGACTCTCGACGCATTGGACACTCCCGCCCTCGTCGTGGACCTCGACCGCATGGAGCGGAATCTCGCGCGCGCGGCGAGCTACGCTGCGGAACACGGCCTCGCCCTGCGGCCGCACGTGAAGACGCACAAGTCGTCGCGCGTTGCGTCGCAGCAGATCGCGCTCGGCGCCGTCGGCGTGACGTGTGCGACGCCCAATGAGGCGCTCGTGATGTCGCAGGTGGCCAATGACATCCTCGTCGCGTACCCGCCCGTTGGTGGAGGACGTGCTGCCAGGCTCGCCGCGCTTCCGTCCAACGTGCGGCTCACCGTCGCCCTTGATTCAGAGCGTGCGGCAGCCGACATGGCCGCAGCAGCCGAAGCCGCCGCCAGAACAGTTCACGTGTATGTCGAGCTCGATCTCGGCATGCATCGCGTGGGGTTGCCCGTCGTCGCCGACGCGATCGCACTCGCGAAGCGGGTGCGCAGGGAACCCTCGCTCGAATTCGCGGGAATCATGTTCTATCCCGGGCACGTCCGCGAGTCGGTCGGCGACCAGGACGCCAAGCTGCACGAGCTTAGGGCATCGCTCCGCACGGCCATCGCCGCCTTTGTAGCGGAAGGCGTCGCGCCAACGGTCGTGAGTGGCGGCTCGACACCGACGCTCTGGCGGACGCACGAAATCGATGGCGTCACCGAGTTTCGGCCGGGAACCTACGTCTACAACGATCGGACGACGGCCGCCGTCGGCGCGTGTGGTTGGGACGACTGCGCGCTCACCGTGCTCGCCACCGTGGTGTCGACCGCTGTTCCGGGCCAGGCGGTGATCGACGCCGGCACCAAGGCACTTGGCCGGGAACCGGTGCGTGGTGCCGCCGGAGAAGGGTTCGGCCAACTGCTCGAGCATCCGGAGGTCGTTGTCGAGCGGATGTCCGAGGAGCACGGCGTGCTGGACTTGTCGAAGAGTGACTGGCGCCCGCAGGTCGGCGAACGGGTTCACGTCATTCCGAACCATGTCTGTATCGTCGTGCACCTCAACGACGTGGCATATGGGGTCCGCCACGGGGGCGTGGAGACGAGCTGGCGGATCGATGCCCGCGGGCGCGGCGAGGACCCACGCCTTCTGTCGCACTGACTGAAGGGAAGGGCCTGCACCGGCGGTTCGACGCCGTTCCGATGCCATGTGACAATCGTCACTTGCATGTGGCGCGAGATGGACCATCCTTAACACCATCGCTACTCGAGCGTCGTATCAGGCATCGAGTGGGGTTTCCTCCGAGAGAGAGAGCGCATGACCATCCCGGAAGCAACCGTCCCGAATTCGACAGAAGATCCGAATGTCGACGCGGACGGAGCCGGCGACGATTTCGCCGAGCCAACGGCCGAGGTTGAGGCGCCGCGCTCGCGCCGGGCGCTGTTCGCCGCCGGAGCCGCCGTCCTCGCCGCGTCGATGGCGCCGCGCTCGGCCCGCGCGCAAGGCCTGAAGAAGCCCAAGCCGGTCACCGGTACTCCCAACATCCCGAACGAGATGCCCGTCGCGCCCGTGGAATGGGCAAGCGACACGATGCGGTTGCTGCGACGGATCACGTATGGTGTGACCGACGCAGACGTCGCGGCGGTGAAGAAGTACGGCTATCGCGGCTACCTCGAGCGGCAGCTCGACTACACGAATATCGACGATTCCGCCACCCAGGCGTTCATCGCCGCGAAGTACCCGTTGCTCACGCAGACGAACACCGAACTGTTTGCGGCGAATGCGGCAACAGTCGAACAACAGCTCCAGCAGGCGACGCTCTATCGCGCGGCGTTCTCCAACCGCCAGTTGTACGAGCGCATGGTCGAATTCTGGTCCGACCATTTCAATATCTCGATCGACAAGGTCGGCTACCTGAAAGCGACGGACGATCGCGACGTCATCCGCAAATACGCTCTCACGACGTTCCCGAAGCTGCTCATGGCGAGCGCGAAGAGCGGGGCCATGATGTCCTACCTGGACCAGAACGCGAGTCGAGTGGGATCGCCGAACCAGAACTACGCGCGCGAGATCATGGAGTTGCACACGCTCGGCGTCGACGGTGGCTATACGCAGAATGATGTCGCCGAACTCTCGCGCGTGCTGACCGGGTGGACGATTGCCGGGCGCGGTGATTTCAGCTTCAACGCGAACATCCACGACTGGACGACGAAGACGGTGATGACGCTCAAGATTCCAGCGGGTGCGCCCTCGCAGGGGTCCGCGGGAATCCTGGAGGGAGAGCAGGTCATCGCGTATCTCTTGGCGCATGAAAACACGGCAACGTTCATCAGCACCAAGATGTTGCGGTGGTTCCTCAGCTACGACCCAACCGATGCCCAGGTGGCGGACGTCGTCGCGGTGTACAAGAGCACCGGTGGCGACATCAAGGCGATGATTCGCACGATCTTGAACTCCGCGTGGCTGCGCGCAGCACCGATGAAGTTCAAACGGCCATTTCACCTCATCGCGTCAGCGTTGCGCACGACGACACCGACGGTCACGAACGTCGCGGGCGTCAACAATCAGCTTCTGACCACAGGGCAACAGCTCTTCAACTGGGATACGCCTGACGGCTATCCCGACAAGGTCGAATACTGGGCGGGCAATCTCATGACTCGGTGGAATTTCGCCGCGTACTACACGGCGCTAGCGGCGGGTGAAACCATCTTCGACGTCAATGCATTCATGAAGGGCAATACGGCCGATACCACAATTGCCGAGATCGACAAGCGTCTCTTCGCAAGTGAGATCGACCCCGCGTTGCGAACATCGCTGACGACGTATCTCAAGGCGCAGACCTACAGCGCGGCTCGTGTGCGCGAGACGCTTGCACTCGCGATGAGCGCGAACTCCTTCCAGTGGTATTGAGGCAGCGGCAATGACGACCGACCTGCACGACGAGGATTGCGGGTGTCCTGAGTACCGCGAGTTGACGCGACGGCAGTTCGTCGGCGCCGCGGGTGGCACCATGGGTGCGATGGCCGCGAGCTATTACCCCGCGTGGTTGCCAAAGGTGGTGTTGGCCGAGACGTATGCGGGCGCGCGCGATGTGTTGCTGTCCGTGTTCATGCGTGGCGGAGCGGACGGCCTCTCCCTGTGCGTGCCCTTTGGCGATGCGTCCTACTACACGGGGCGCTCGACGATTGCGGTGCCGCGCCCTGACGCTGCCGGCAACACGGCGACCAAGGGCATCGCGCTCGACAACTTCTTCGCGTTTCCGCAGGCGATGTCCGGCCTCATGACCGCGTACACCGCGAAGGACCTGCTGATCGTTCATGCGACGGGTCAGTTCAATAATTCGCGTTCGCACTTCGACGCGCAGCGGTACATGGAGGTCGGGAAGCCGCTGGACCCGACGCTCGTGACGGGTTGGTTGGGTCGCCATCTCGCGAGTGTGCCACCCCTTCGGAGCAACGCACCGTTGCGCGCGCTGGGCCTCTCCAACGGCCTGCCCAAGTCACTGGTGGGCGCGCCGAAGACGCTGCCGATCTCGAATCCAGCGAACTTTGCCCTCAGCGGCACCGCGGCGACGGCGGCCTCGCGACTCGCATTTCTCGCCTCGGACTTCGCGACCGCCAGCGAGCCGGTGCATTCCTCGGCACTCGACGCGACCAACACGGTGGCGTTGCTGCAAGCCGTCGGCATTGCGGCATACAAGCCAGCAAATGGCGCGGTCTATCCAACAACGAATTTCGGCAATGCGCTCAAGTCTGTCGCCGCGTTGATCAAGGCAGATATCGGGATCGAGGCGGCGCAGGTGGACATCGGCGGTTGGGATACGCATTCGGCGCAAGACCCGCTCGCCGGCTCCATGTTCCGCACGATGCAGGATTTCTCGAACTCGCTCGCGGCGTTCTATCTGGACTGCGTCACCACGGCGACGACCAATGGTGTCACCGCTGTCGCCGTGTCCGAATTCGGGAGGAATGCGAAGGAAAACGGGAGTGCCGGCACCGATCACGGGCGAGGCACGGTGATGTTTGCCATGGGGAAGAACATCGCCGGCGGTCGCGTGATGGTGAATAACTGGCCCGGCCTAGCGATTCAGAATCTCGAGAACGGGCAAGATCTCAAGGTGACGATCGACTACCGCGACATTCTCGCGGAAATCGTCAAGAACCGGCTGGACAACGCGGCGCTCGACGTGGTGTTCCCGGGCTGGAATACGACGATCCGCGGGGCGACGCGATAATCCGCATTGACGAGGAACCGCAAGAAGCATTTACCACAGAGGACACAGAGGACTGCGTACTCTCTTCTCCGTGACCTCTGTGTCCTCTGTGGTTAATGCAGTTCCGTTCTCTACTGAACCGTCACGATCCCAGTCATCTCGGGATGCGTCGGACAGGTGAATGCGAAATCCCCCGAACTGGGAAACGAGACCGTGAAGTACTTGGACGTACTCACGGGGATGTAGGCTGGCGAGCCCGTCTTCGTCGCGAACTGCACGTCGTGCCCGATGCCATCGAAGCCCAGCGCGAACACGAGTGAGCCACCCTTTTGGACGGTCACGAAGTTGGGACTGAAGGCGCGACCGACAGTAAAAATCGTATCTATTTTCTCGGAAGGAACTGGGTTGGCAACCGTCAACCCATAGCTGCCCGCGATTCCGGAAATCGTGGCCGAGATCTGCACTTGCCCATTCGCCACGCCCGTCACTTTTCCATTTTGGTCCACGGTTGCGACGGCATTCGCACTCGAGCTCCAAACGAATGTGCCCGGAGTGGCGATTGGCGCCCCCGCCGCATCCGTCGCGGCCGCGATCAACTGCACGGCCTGGCCGGGCTGAATCGTGGTCACCGTGCCCGTGATCGTGACCTTGGCGACGACGCGTTGCGGCGTCGTCGTCGTGCCTTGGTCACCGCCACAGCCCGCAGCGAATGCGAGCGCGACGACGAGTGTGATGTGGCGTGGGCGCATAACGGATCGTGGATTGCTGGAAGCGGCGTGAACAAATGGGTCAACTTCCTGTGCGACGTGCCGCATTCGCGAACGTTACTGTTGGCGCAGGGCAGAGGAAAGGCAACCGAGACACTTGGAGTTGTGTGTGTGCGTGGGCATCTTTCGTGGCGGCCGGGCGACCGCACGGCTGAGGTCCTCCGTCAGTTACTTCATGCCGAACGCTACCCGCCAAACTCAATCTGCCCCGCCGCACGATCCCATGGCGGCAGTGCGTGCCTGCGCCGACGCCATGTACCGTGGCGCGATGGAATGCTGCCGACAACATGATCGTGCCGCGAAAATATCCGGCGCCGAAGAACCCGAGCTCGAGCACAAGCACCTCGACGCGCTGTGCGCCATGTGTGATGGCTCGCTCGGCGAGTTGACGGACGCGTATACCGCCGCGGCGGCGCACGTCCATCCGGACCGCGACGAAGCCTGGTGGCACAAGGCGAATGCGCTCTGGCACGCTAGCCGCGAGTACGCGCGGCGCCATGCCGGTTGCGACCGCCTCGCCAAGGGCGTCTCGAGCAAGCATAGCCCGGAAAACCTCAAAGCCATGCAATTGGAGTACGAGTTGGAGGCATCATCGCTGTTGGCGCTCAAGCACGCCGCCACGGTGTACCAGAAAACGCGGCCTGGTCTGATCTGATGGCAGCAAGGAAACGATCCGGTACCACGTCGACATCGGCGAAGCGGCCGAGCAAAGCAGTGAAGACGAAGGCGAAGCGAGTCGCAAAGCGGGGCATCCTCGCTCGCTATCCATGGAAGGAAGACCCCAACCCGTACGTCGAGTTGCGGACGTCCTCGATCCAGGGCACCGGCGCATTCGCCACCCGCGCGATCAAGAAAGGCACGCGGATCATTGAGTATCTTGGGCAGCGTATTTCCTGGCGGACTGCGGACAAACGGTACGATGACGACAAGATGGGGCGTCATCACACCTTTCTCTTCACCGTCGATGACAAGGTCTGCATCGACGGCGCGGTGAAGGGGAATGCGGCGCGCTTTCTCAACCACTCGTGCGACGGCAATTGCGAGGCGATCAACGACCGGAAGCGCATTTTCATCGACGCCCGGCGGAACATCAAGGCGGGCGAGGAGCTGCTGTACGACTACCAGTACGAACGAACCGACGAGCACACGGAAGAAGACGAGAAGTTCTACGCATGCCGGTGCGGTGCGAAGAAATGCCGGGGATCCATCCTCGCACCGAAATCGACAAGCTGACGCGATGTCGTCCGTGACGATGCGCGCACTGCTCGCCGAGTCGATCGACTACGCGGGTCTGTTCCCGCCGGCGGCGCAGTCGATGCGCGCGGTCGTTGCGAACTACGATGCGTACCGGCGCTCGACGGATGCGTGGGCATTGGGGCGACTGATCGTCCCCGCCGTGCGCCTCACCGAGTTGTGGGAACGCGGGTCCCAGCTCGAGCGGGGCCACGGGCCAACATGGCGCGTGAGCGCGGTCAGTGGTGGCGATGTGGCGAAGGACTCCGAACAGATCGCCGCCTTCAACGCGGTGGCGGACGGAGCGATGCTCGTTGACGTTGCCGAGGTGCGCGCGAGCTCCGTGGCGGAAATTCGCGCCGTGACACGCGCATTCGCCGAATTCTCGTCGGTGTTCATCGAGATCCCATTGACGCACGAGCTGCCGACGCTCCTCGATGCCATCGTCAGCGGAGGCGCAAAGGCAAAGATTCGCGCCGGTGGGACCGTGCAAGATGCATTTCCATCGCCCGTCGACGTTGGGCGCTTTCTCCGCGGATGCGTCGAGCGAGCATTGCCCTTCAAGGCCACGGCGGGACTGCATCATCCGCTGCGTGGCGCGTATCCGCTGACGTATGAGCGCAACGCGGCGTGCGCAACGATGTTCGGCTTTCTCAACATGTTGCTTGCCGCGTCACTCGCGCGCGCCGGTGCCGACGAGTCCACAATCATCGAGATGCTGGGCGAGAGCGATCGCGCAGCCCTCACGTTCGATGACGAGGGCGCGACGTGGCGTGGAATGCGCATTCCACGCGTGGCCATCGCAGACACGCGCACGAAGTCGTGCTTGTCCTTCGGCTCGTGCTCCTTTCGTGAGCCCCTCGATGAACTTCTCACGCTGGGCATGCTGTGACACGAACGGCGCTTGACGAAACGCGCATCGCGGGACTCGTCTCGTGGGTTGAATCTGCACAGGATTCCGCGAGTGATTTTCCGATTCAAAACCTGCCGCTCGGCATGTTCAGCGTCGAGCGTGCAACGTGTCGCCCATGTGTCGCCATTGGCGATCAGGTGCTGGACCTGTGCGCGGCTGAACAGCAGGGGCTCCTGAGCGACGCCCTGGGCTCAACGGTCTGGGAGTGCGCACGCGGTGGATCCCTCAATGCGCTCCTGCACGAAGGACGCGCGGCGATCTCCGCGCTTCGCGTCCGGGTGAGCGAACTCCTTCGCGCCGACACGCACGTGGGCGTCCGCGCAAAGGCGATGCGCTCGGCGTTGCTGAAACCGGCTGCATCGGTGAACCTTGGCCTTCCGTCGCGCGCCGGCGACTACACCGATTTCTACGCGTCGATCCATCACGCCACGAACGTCGGGAGCATGTTTCGTCCGGACAACCCGCTGCTTCCCAACTACAAGTGGGTGCCAATCGGGTATCATGGTCGCGCGTCGTCGCTGGTTCCCAGCGGTTCCCTGATTGCGCGCCCGAGTGGACAGACGCGCGACGAGACTGCGGCCGCTCCCGCGTTCGGGCCGACGCGACGGCTCGACTATGAACTCGAAGTGGGGGCGATCATTGCAGGCGGAAATGCACGGGGTCGCGCGATCCCGATAGCCGACGCGGAGTCGTTCGTCGCCGGTTTGTGTCTGGTGAACGACTGGTCGGCGCGCGACGTGCAGGCGTGGGAATACCAACCGCTCGGGCCATTCCTCGCGAAGAATTTTGCTACCACCGTTTCGCCGTGGCTCGTTACGCTCGATGCGCTGTCGCCCTTCCGTTCTCCCGCGTTCGCGCGCGCCGAGGGTGATCCGGCGCCGCTGCCGTACCTGGACAGTGATGACAACGCGCGCGCCGGAGGCTTCGACATCAGTCTCGAAGTGCTCCTCTCGTCCGCGAGAATGCGCGCGGAGCAGGTTGCGCCGATGCGCGTGACTATCGGGAACTTCACGACGATGTACTGGACGGTCGCGCAGCTGGTCACGCACCACGCGAGCAACGGATGCAACCTCGTCGCCGGTGACCTCATCGCCAGCGGAACGGTGAGCGGCGCGGAGAAAGAGTCGCGCGGCTGTCTTCTCGAGCGAACGTGGCGCGGTACCGAGCCGCTCACGTTGCCCAGTGGTGAAACGCGCACGTTTCTCGAGGATGGCGACGAGGTAATCCTTCGTGGCTGGTGCGAGCGGGACGGGTATCGCCGGATCGGATTTGGGGAATGTCGTGGTATCGTCATTCCGGCCGAACTCCCCCGCTAAACGTCGCTGCTGAGCCAACTATCCGTAGATTGAAGAGCGGATTTCACGGATGCGACGGAACGACCAGATCGTGCTCATCGAGCATCAGGAAGCTTCCGTGCAGATCCGTCTGACCCGCTCCTAAATCCAATGCTGTTCAGTGAGGCTGTCGTCCCGAGCGAAGTCGAGGGATCTGCACTTGCCGCCTGTATGCGGGGTGCAGACCCTTCGACTCGCTTCGCTCGCTCAGGGTGACAATCATAGCCATGCCCGCCTAACTGAACAGCATTGCTCCTAAATCCATGAGTGCATGACGTCACGATTGACACTGCGCGGCGGAGCAGCATCAGGGAGCGGATCTCGCCTGTGGCTTGGCGTGTTCCTCGTACTCAACGCCTGCGGCGGCGGACTGCAGGTTCCCGAGCCGGGGCTCGAGCCACGCGCCGGCCCAGTGCTCCCGCCAGCGGAGCCAGCGGTCATCGCGCTCCCGATTTCCATTTCACTGGGCAAGATTCGCAGTGCGCTCTCCGCGCAGTTTCCTGCGGGCGACTCGCTGACGCAGGCGCAATGCGTGTCATTGGGTGGTGCCGTGTGTCACCAATACGTGTACCGGCGCGACTCACTCGAGCTGCACATGAGTGGCGATCGCATCGACCTGCTTGCGCGGTTGCGCTATCGCGGGCGCGTTGCGCTGGGTGGCGTGGCGGGACTCGCGAGCTGCGGCTATGCACCGGAGTCGATGAAGCGCGCTGAATTGCGCGCCGCGACCGCGCTGTACTGGCGGAACGATTGGCGGCTCGCGTCGCGCAACACGTCACTTGGCGTGACGCTGCCGGATCCCTGTCAGGTGACACTGCTCAAGGTCGACGCGACTCCCTTGATGAAGCGGATCGTCGATGGCCAGGCGGAGCGGTTGAAGCAGCAGCTCGACAGCGTGATTCCGGCGCTCGCGGATCTGCGTCCGTCGGCCGACTCACTGTGGCGCGCACTGCTCAAGCCCATCGCGCTCGATTCTGCCAGCACGGTGTGGCTCTCGATGAATCCCGAGAACGTCGCGCTCGCACGCCCACTCGGCCGCGGCGATGCGTTGACGACCGCCGTCGTCATCACGGCTCGGCCGAAAGCGGTGATTGGCGCGGCGCCCGCCAGGGATCGTCGCGCGCTCCCCACACTTGGTCTTGCCACGACGGCGAGCGGTATCCACGTGCCGGTCGACATCGAATTGCCATTCCTGTCACTCAGCGCGCGAGTGACGCAGTTGATGAAGGGCGAGATTCCCGAGGCGAACGTCACCGTGGACAGCGTACGGATCTGGGGCGTCGCTGACACGATGGTGGTCCGCGTATCCGTGCGTGGCACCGTCAACGGTGACCTCTTCGCACTCGGCCGCGTGCAATACGATTCGGTGAACCGGCACCTGCTCGTCTCGGATCTCAAGTACACGTTGGCAAGCGACAGTCGAATGAGCCGCTTCAAGGCCACGATCGGCTCGTATCGAATCAAACGGGCGCTCGATCAGGCGACGGGGCACGGGCAACTCGATATCGGCACGCAGCTGGACTCGCTGCGCCGGCAACTCACGGCGCAGCTCAATCGGCCATTGGCACCAGGTGTGTCCGTGAGCGGCAGCGTGAATGACATCCGTATCTCGCGGCTCGCGACGTCGAACACCGCCTTCGTGCTGCGTGTCGTACTCGACGGGGCTGCCAGGCTCCTTGTTCAATAGAGCAGCGAACTGACGTACGAGGTACCCGGAACCGTGTACCCGGACTGGCATCCAACCCAAGAAGAGCCATCGACACGGTCGATCGCATCGACCCGACGCCAAACGCCGTCCCGAGGTTCGAGGACGGCGTTCTTCGTGACACCACTCTCGATGGCTCCTTTTGGCCGTTATGCCAGTCAGGGTACCGGAGCCCGGGTCCTTCGTACGTCTGTTAGTTACCGCCTGACGGAGTCGGGTACCACGCCAGCCGGGTAGGGAACCGGCTCTTTCGTCAGCCCCTTCACCTTGATCGACTGGCCGATCTTGATGCGGTCGCCCACAATGCCGTTGAGTGCCCGCACCGCTTCGGGCGTGGTGTTGTACATCTTCGCCACGGACGCAAGCGCCTGTCCGGGCCGCACCGTGTGGTACCACTCGCGACGACCATTGTGGATGGCCACCAGACGGGCGCGATCCTTCGCGCGTCGCGCTTCGCGACGTTGCCAGCCGACCGCACGCAGGCTGCCGTACTTCTTGGCGACGGCGGCAAGCAATTTGTCCGCGTCGGCCGACGCGCCGGACGGGATGCCAAGCGTCAATGTGCCGGCCGGAGCCCGAATCCGAACGGCGCGCGACAACCACATGAGCGTACGCGCTGGCGTAACCATGGCCAGCGTGTCGATCGGCCAGTCGCGCTGATCGAATGTTGGGGGTGCGTCCGCAGGGCTGAGTGGATCGCGCGGTTGCAGCCCGAGATAGAGCAGGCGACCGCCAACGGGATGCGTCGAATCCGGGCTCGCATCGGTGAGGACGAGCAGCCCGCGTGTGGGCCGAAAATAGTCCACTGCGGGCCGCTGCCACACGCTGACCTCCGCGAGAATCCGCTCGCCGGACTTGAGCGCGCTGAGTCGCAGTTCCCGTTCCGTGAAGACGCGCGCGTCCCTCGGATCCGACCGCACGGCGTGATACGCGATTTGTACGACGATCAGGAGTGCGGCGAGACCGACGCACCAGCCGAGGTACTTGAGCCAGACCGGGTAGGCTCCGCGCCGTCTGCGACGACGGTTTCGGCGGGGCATGACGTCCCAGTTGGGCAGGTTGCTGGTGTCGCCTGTCCAGACGCCATCGGTTTGGATTGGGATCGGTGCATTGCTCACGCGATTCTGTATGGGAAGAACAGTGCCGCGGCGTCAGCCGAACCACGCAACTTGTGATGTAACAAATGTTGCAGAAGAGCTTGTCATAAGCTGTAACCCTTGTTACCCTCAGTGCACTACCGTTGGTGCCGTTTTCCCACGTGCGCCTGCCTCGGCCCGTCGTTCTGCATGACCGGAGGCTCGTATTCGCGTCGTCCCGATAGCCCGCCAGCTCGCGGTTGCAGTTGTTGCCGCGGCCACCGTCGTGTTCACCGCGTCGCAGGTGCACCCCGTTTTTCTCGGGCAAGCGCCCGTGGCAGGTCGGGTGCTCGCGGCCGCGTACCTGGAGTCGTCCGCCGTGCGTGCGCCATGGCTCAGCCTCCCAGAGGCGCTGGCCCTTCGACACCCGCAATTCCAGCGAGATGTCAACGCCTTCGCGTCGGATCTCCGGCGCACGGGGCGTATCGACCCCGACCGAGCTGATTCCATCGCCCAGGTGGCGGTGCGGGAAGCGTACCACCGTCGCGTCCCGCCGGCGCTTGTGCTCGGCGTGATGCTCACCGAGAACGACGCATTCAAGTCGAAGGCACGCTCGAACGTCGGGGCGCTTGGACTCATGCAGATCATGCCACGACTGTGGGCTCCGAACCTCGGACCGATCCTTGGCCGGAATCTTCGCGACGATGAGACGAACGTAAGGTACGGCGTCTATATCCTGAAGCATTTCGCGAAGCGCACCGCCGATACACTCGATGCCGACGACCTGACACGCGACGCGTTGCTCAGTTACAACGGGTGCGTGCGCGGATCGAATACGCCGGACTGCAAGGCGTACCCGAAGAAGGTCCAGCGCCACGTGGAGCGAAGCGCGCTCGCCTCGTGTGATGGCAGGCCGTTCCTGGATTGTGTGGCACTCCCACTGTGGGCAGCTGTTCGGGATACCACGCCACCGCCGATGCCCTCGGCGGCGATTGCGAGCGCGTTGCCCGTGGTGTCGACAGACCGCGAGCGCGCGACCGGACGCGCCGCGCCATTCGCCGGGCGACTAGGACACTGGCTGACTGTACGCGGCAACTAAGCGATCCCCCAGACGGCTAAAGCGCGGCAGTTTCCGTCAAGCGAGCGTCAGCGAGCGGCTTCACTTGATCGGCTCCACTCTCGTCTGAACGGTTTGCTTCACGCCCATCTGCATGTTCTGCGGCATCATCGTGACCTTCGTGGTCACGTCATCCGTCGACGTTCCGCCGAGGTAGCTGCCGCGCGCCGTGACGAAGAAGGTGCCTGTTCCAGAGCTCACCAGATCGACGTTGAGCGAGTTGGCTTGCATGTTTCCGCCACCCGACGCGCTCGAGGTGGTGGTGCGCCGAATGCGAAAGGCCTTCTGTCCAGCAACGACGGTATCCCCGGTCACCTTGTAACTTGATACGGTCGTGCGGTCCATCTGCATGCCCTGCATTGTCACCTTGCCCGTCGTGGTATCGGACCATGACGCCCCGTTGGCGAGGTTCGAGCGGACTGATGGGACCAACCGCACGACGCCGTCGGTGAATTGCTCCATCATCGGATCCATTCTCGTGCCACTCCGAGAGGAATAGAACCTCCCCGTGGGGGACATCAACGTCGTGAATTTCGCGCCATTGAGCTCGCTCATGTCCGAAGGCACGCCGGTGGTCATTTGCACGGCGATCGAGTCGAGCACCATGTTCGCCGTCACTGTGTCACGCGTGCGCTTGTTCAGGTCGACGGTGACGAACTGTCGCATCTCCACGTCGAAATCGGCGTTCCCGAAGGGGCTGGTCTGCGTGGCCTTCGTGTTCATCGTGATCTTGTAGCGCGATGTGCCCATCGCGTACTCGAAGCCCTGTGCCCGTAGGGACGTTCCGCTGAGGAGCATCCCCACCGCAAGAGGAAGTGGCGCGAGAATCCGCAAAGACGGCATGTGTACCTGGCTCCAGTTGGGGGACGACTCAGCAGATTCGCCGGCGTTCATCTTCATACGCGCTATCGCGCTGAATGTTACCGAGTTGCAAGCTGGCATGAGGCCACTCGTCGAGTAGGTTGCACTGCCTCCACCCTCCCACAATACGACATGACAGACGCGACCGCCGCGCAACCGTTCCCCAGTGACGAAGTACTGATCGAACGACTTCATGACGACGTCGTCATTCCGCGCCGCGCGACAGCGGGGTCGGCAGGGCAGGATCTCCACGCCTATTTGCGAGGCCGATCGGTTCGCACGTCAGATGGCACGCAACAGTCCGACGTGCCGGCGTCCGAGCTGGATGGGAGTTGGGGAGTGACCCTCCAGCCGCGAGAGATGGCCCTCATCCCCCTTGGATTTCGCACGCGTATGCCACACGGAATCGAAGCGCAAATCCGGCCGCGCAGTGGTCAAGCATTCAAGAACGCGCTGACCGTTCCGAACGCGCCCGGGACCATCGACGCCGACTATGCGGAGGAGTGGATGGTGATTGTACGAAACGATGCTCCGGTTGCGCGGCGGATCATCCACGGGGAACGGATCGCGCAGGTGGTCTTCGCGCGTTATGCGATGCCGGCGTTCGTTGACGGCTCCGTTTCCCGCACGACCGAAAGGGAAGGGGGTTTTGGAAGCACAGGGACGGGACGCTGAAACAAAGAGCGGCAGAGCCCGCGAAGGCTCTGCCGCTCTCTATCGTCAACGTGGTCCCAGCCCTGTTACCTGGTGCTCACGAAAACGAAACCGGACCGCAAGACCGCCGATCCGCGTAAACCGTTGAAAGTTAACGGGTTACGGTGATCTTGCTGGTCCGAGGCTGACTAGACAATTGATGAAGTTCAAACTCATTCCATAATCATTACAAGAGGGAATAAGAGGGTTTAATATGATATGATTTTGGTTCTAAACCATTGTCAAACAATAACTTATTGCAATTCGAAGTAAACATTTTGTTGGGATACGGCAAGCTCTAGGAACATTCTGAGGGATTCATGTACAGCAGATCGTACACGACAAAGTGTAACTTGACAAATGTACATAAATGCTATATATTTAGCACATGCCAAGAAAGAAGACACGTCACCACCGACCGAAGAACGGGGCAACGTTTTATGTAAACCGTCGATTTCCGCAATACGGCGTTCCACGGCTGTGCCGGTCAAGCGGCACAAACGACGAAAAGGTGTTTGACGACATCCAACGCCTGCTCGACCAACTCGGACAATTGGGAAGTCCGGAGGCAGCAAAGATCATCCAAGGGATTCACAAGAAGCGACTTACCTTCGTCGATGCCCTTGGCGCGCACCAAGGTGAAGGCCGTCAGGGCATTATCAGGCTCGCTGAAGATGATGCTCCCATTGACGAGCGGTCCTTCCAAGCTTGGCTGGCAGTGCACGACGTAACCCAAAGCACTCGAACTTCATACAGGAACGCCTTCAAAGCGCTGGAAAAATTCGTGAAATCCGGCGACACGATGAAATCGCTTCCCGCCGTGCTCGGGCGGTATCGGGATGACTGTGTGAAGCTCGGGAGGAACCGTAGGGCCTTCGACATCGCGCTCGCTGTCGCGCAGGCATGGGTCAAAAAAACAATCGGCCCGGCCTCAATGCCCTACCGCGACGTGCGGCTCGTCCAGCGGTTCAACGACAAGCCCGATGCCCGAAAGAGCAAGTACTTCAGCCCCCGTGACATCATGAATATTGCGCAGAGGCTCCCGGCACCGCTGGATGACGTCCTCTTCGCGACCGCATCTTATGGAACCAATCCGAAAGAGTATTTCAGCGACGGGTTCACGGTGACACCGGATGGCGTTGAAATTCATGGAGAGAAATCCAAGCACCGGAAGCGCATAGTTCCGCTCCTTCGAAATTTTCCGCCCGTAATACCGCCAGCATGGATCAATTATCGAAGATGGTGGCGGTATGTGACAATGGCATCAAATGGAGAGATGCTTCCTGACGATGCAAGGAAGTCATTTGCGCGCTGGATGTCAGAGGCGGGTATCCCCTTCAACCGCGCCGAACAATATCAAGGTCACGCTGAAACCACGCAGACGGCGACGTATTTCTATCACGTTGCGACGGCGGGACAATTGAGAACAGATGGGCTGCTCCTCAACGATTGGATCAAAAAGAACCTTGAGCAGGAGCCCCCGAATCCAGCTGGGCGAGTCATAGCAATTCGCCCGCGCGACGCAAAATACGAAAAGGGGATGCTGGTCCGGCCGCCGAAGCGAGCGTTGTGGCGGGAGGAATAGGTGAAAGCCGAGCAACCCCTTTCATCATTAATTCCACCTGAACTGTAGAGGCGACCACAAGTGCCGGAATTAAGTGTTTATCGCGGCGCAGTGTACTGGATGATTTCTGATTATGGATATCAAACCTTGAACGAACCGGGCGACGCGGATAATGATATTCGCTTTCAATGCACCGCTAAGTCAGGGCGCTCCTATCGATCCCAATTTCTGCTATATCCAATCCAGCGCATTGCTAGAGTTGTCATTCATTTTGACCTGAGATATCACCCGAACCGAAGACTGTTCTTTGCGGAGGTAGTGCACCGTCTCAATGATTCCGTCGCTGTGCTCGGACATTTTGAATTTCACTGGGATTCCGGTCAGACGAGTTTCGTCTTTGGTGCCGAGGTGACGGACCCTGATCCCGAAACATTTGCGACGATGATGAATCGCTGTGCTTACGCCATTGAGGTATGGGAGGCGGCGTCAGGATTCTTTAGCGGCAGACTCGGTGCGGACGGTGTCGTGTCCGTCGCTCAGATGTTGACAGAAGTCTAATGGGAATATCATATCATTTTGTTGCCGGAATCCCGAAAGCAGAAGGGATATTTTGGCGGTCGTATGCTTGGTCGGAATGCTGAATGATCCTTCAGAGTTCCGGCAGGAAATACGCTATCGGTTTTCGGTACGCCACGGCCAAATCGCAAAGTTCCACAGGGTCAATTCGAATTTCTCCCTGTTCGATCTTCGAAATGCGGCCTTGTGTAGTTCCGAGCCGTCCCGCGACCTGTACCTGAGTCAACCCAGCAGCCAAGCGGGCTTCACGGAGTTTGCGGAGCATCTCCCGGTATCGCGGATCGTGAATTGACCGGGGTTTTCGAGCGGGCACGGGCGGGTCGGTGAAGGACCCGCTGAAGATTTATTCCGTTTGCGAATACTCCGAATAAGAATAATATTGCGGGCCGCTCGTGGTTCACTCCGCACCCCTCCAACACTCCACACAATGCCACGCACCATCATCGCACTCGCCTTCACGATGGCAGCCTGTGCGAATTCATCTCGCCGAGAAGTTCAAGTTGACCAAATCACGGCGGCCTGCGAAACGAGGGAGCAGCTCAAGGCGTATCAAGGGTTCCACCGCATCAATGATGGCTGCGACTTCCTTGGGCTGAGTAGCGGCACAGTCACCGGGAAGCTTGCGGACCAAGGCGACACCTGGGCGAAGGTTGAGATAGGTGGTCGGACTGTCTACGTAAGCCGAAGCGCAATTCACTAACCCACAACCGGCAAGTTCTCATGAAGAAATGCCCATGGTGTGCGGAGGAAATACAAGATGCAGCAATCCTGTGTCGATATTGTGGGCAAAGTACACTTCCGCAGAATATGCCGCCGAGTCCCGCGACCACGGCAAGTACAACAACGGCTTCCGATCACCAACCTGCCCCGGAGTACCCAGCAGATCCAGATAGCGTGAAACGCCGGCTGGGAGAGTTCGGTGGATCAATCGCAGGGGAATGCCGTGCATGCACGTACAAGGGTCAGATCGGAGTGGACACTACGAACATCGGACCCTTCGCCGGATTGGGCCTTCCTGTGTTTTTCTTTGCGTGGACGTCTCTTGGACTTTTCATGTCGCTATTCCTTGGAGCGTTGACATCCATCGTCATGATTCTGGTCAAAGGCACCAAGGTTGTAACGTGCCCTCAGTGTGATCGCGCCAGCACTGTCGCAGTACATGTTTCGCACTATGCTATTCCAATAGACGCGTTAGCCCGTACGCCAAGTGCCAGATCATAGCTGGTCAGGGGCATTGTTGAACCAACCGATTGCCGGGAACCTTGCGGACCAAGGCGACACTTGGGCGAAGGTTGAAATAGGTGGACGGACCGTGTACGTAAGCCGAAGCGCAATTCACTAACCCACGACCGGCAAGTTCTCATGAAGAAATGCCCGTGGTGTGCGGAGGAAATACAAGATGCAGCAATCCTGTGTCGATATTGTGGGCAAAGTTCCCGACCGCAAGACATGCCATCCACGCATCCCTCGGTAGCGGCAGGGATGGCCACGGGCATACGCGATGCCACAGGCAAACTGAATTGGAACAAAGTAGCAGAGCAAATGACACGGTGTATCCATTGCCAGTCAATGGACACTGGGGTCAAGTACACCCTCTGGCATTGGCTCGTCGGAATCGGCTGGTTCCCGATCGGAACCGTATTCGCCATGTTGTTTCCAGCACGGCGCTGCAATGAATGCGGGAAGTGTTTCGGTCCAGCATACGAAGGAATGAAGACAGTGGTCACCCTTTCGCTGATTTGCCTATCCTTGCTCGCCATCTTCATATTCGTCATTTGATGATATGAAGCGAGGCCCCAAGGCAGACGGTCTTTTTCTTAGTGGCCAAAGACGCTGGAGAAAGCCTCATGGTGCGCGCCGGATAAAACAATATCGGAGCCATATTGTTATGCTGGACGCCTTCCGCCAACCACCGACAAATCCCGGCATCGCTCCTATTTATGGATTGACCCATAAATTGGAGAATTATCATGCAGGATCAATTACTTACGACAGCAGAAGTGTGCGAAATATTCCGTTGCAGCGAGCGTAGTGTTAACAGGATGGTGGCGGATGGAATTCTGAACCCTCTGCGTTTGCGGGGGCTGGTTCGTTTTCGGCAGTCGGAACTCGATGAATTGATTGAGGCGCTTGACTTGAACCCGGATGAATGTCAGTGCGATGGCCAGTGTGAATGCGTGAAAGAGTAGTGCAGGTCACAGGCCCTTGATCCAACTAAAAACGTTCAACCGCTGTCTGCCACGTCGGTCTCTCATGCAGGTACAAAAGTGAAAAGCTCCCCATCCGGCTTTGCTGCCGGGGGGAGCCTTTTGTATCACAAATAGCTTACCTGAACACTATAAAGGGTAACGGAAGAAGTTATGATATTGTTGGGCGCCCTTTCCACTTCATAGCTGTTCCCCCTTCAACCTCAATCCAATATCAAAGGCAAATGCCTGAATGGATGATTTACTGAGTGAGTGTTCAAGAAACGCTATATCAAACGGTTCTTTCGAGATCCATCCGTCATGCATTGGTACAAGAATATCTGAACGGTTGGCACAGCATATGTTCAACGCCCAAGCTTCGTATCCCAGCATGATGAAGGACAAGAGTCTCTTGCGGGGGTAATTCTTGCCGTCTGATTTCCGCAGGGGGTGAATCTTTCCGGCAGCGTTCCTGACATGGGTGAATCTCCTTCCCGTTCGAACCCTGTGGGCATTTATGAGTGTTTTCCTTGCTGACCGAATTTCGAGTTGAATCATGTGATAATACGGGTCGGCTAGGATGCGCTCGGCTCCCAATTGTCCGGCAATGTCTACAAGCGTGGAGTATTTTCGATGTGAGGAACGACGGACTCCAAAGAAGGCTGCCAAGATTACTATTTTCACCTTGTCCTTCGAAATCATCCATCTCCCGGAAAGCTCCTGCTGTCTTTCGGACAAGTGTGTGAGATAGTCACGAATGACGCACACGGGCCTGCCATAGTGTTTCCCAAGGCTGAAGAACAGTGATGGATGACATGCGTTGAAGTCATAGTTCCACCAGCCAGTATCTTTATACAGTTTCGCTCGTGCGCCCCGCTCCATGCGTTGAAGGGAACATTCCCCGAGTCCCATGAGCCGCCCGGGGCCAGTGTGCGGCTCGCTCTCGGGTTTGAAGTCATGGTATAGGTTCGGGACGCCCCCCGCGACGCGAATCCATTGGCGGACCTTGTACAGCGAACGCAGCCCTTCCACGGACTGGTTCGACGCTCGCGATGCCTTCGCTGCGATTTCTGCCTCAAAATCAGCAATCAGCGTGTCCACCCGCTGCGTGTCAAACGGAATCACGGATGGAACACTGAATTGAAAAAATGATGTCCGGAGAATGCCATCAGCGGGGAAGTGCTGTGCGCCCGATTCCCACGCAATGCTAGCGGTCTTGTCCCGCCAACAATCTGTAAGGAGTATCTCGACAGGGCGGCACAGAAAATATGCTTTTGTATATCGCCCCTCCTCGTACCCGTCGTCCCCATCCGGGAAATGCCACAGATTCCGGAGATACTTCTTGTAGTCTGACTCGCTGCCCCCAAGATGTTTCCTCAACCTGCGTTCGATGAAGCTCGACCCACGGGCGATTTGCGGTCCAATATGGTGTGCTGCCAAAGCGGATGGGATTGGGTGCGTGTGCGGGCGGGAGAGGAAGTACGACATGTTCAGATACTTCACGAGATGTCGCACTTTCCGATCTATTTCCCGCTGTCGCTTCATCTGGGCGCGTACGTGGGCCTCCACGAAAGCGTCAAGCTCGGGGAGTCGCAGTCGTGGTGCTGCTTCGAGAACAGTGGACATAAAAAAACCTCATACGGTTAGGGTATGAGGAGCCGTCGTACTGAATGTGCTTCGCTGATAGGGGTTACTCCCGATCGTTCCAGCCGCTCGCTACGTCGCCTCCAACATGGTTACCATTGCACAAAGCATCATTCGGGCAAAATCGTCAAGGGGTCTTCAATCCCGCCAATTCAAAACATGATTTTGAGCTTGAAGGGACGGATGCACCCCGACGAGCGGGAACTATCAATACTAGAAACGACGAGAGCGACAGCAGGCCCGATGCCAACTGTCGCTCTCTGTCATTGTGACGGTTTCCGGCCCTGTGCACAGGAATCCGTACATCAATGTTTCGGACTAGCTCAAGGCCAATCCTACGTAAGCCGTTGAAAGTTATAAGCTTACGGTGACCCTGAAAAGCCGAAAATGACTAGACAATTGATCACCTCCTTCGTTTCGGGGTTGTACTTGAGGGCGAACGGAATCTCATACTCAAATTGAAACGTAGAGTTCCTTGGCGCAAGCGTCAGCGGAGAATTTCCGAGCGCGCCCAAGAGCTCAACTGGAGCACATGCCGAACAAATCGATCTCCGCGTTGAAAGCCGACGCCAGAAGCTATTGGACGCTCAGCCGCTCTCATCGCTACAGTCTGCTGTTTGCGTTGCCGCTGCTGCTCCTCTACGAGTTCCTCGAAGCCGTTGCACCCGTGCGAGAGCGCGGCGGCGTGGTGCGGAATGGCGCGGATGTCGTGCTCACGGGCTTGTCCACCTGGCTGATCGGCCCGCGCGGACCCCTGGTCTTCATGGGGATCGTGATCGGCGTATCGCTCTGGCTCATTTATCGAGATCGCGGCGCGGGCCGCGTTCGCGTCAGCATGTTCGGTGCGATGTTTGGCGAATCGGTCGTGCTCGCGCTTGTCTTCGGGCTGGTCGTCGGCATGGTGACCGTCCAGGTCCTTGGTCCCTTGCGCGCGTTGGCGGCTGGCGGCGCGGTGCCCGGATCCTCTATCGCGCGACTCACGCTGTCGCTCGGCGCGGGGCTGTATGAGGAGCTGCTGTTTCGCGTCGTCATCGTGGCGCTGCTGGCTAATGCGTTCCGCTTGCTCGGCGCCGGGCGCCTCTCGGCCGGCATCGTGGCCACAGTCATCGGCGCGTTGCTCTTCTCGGCGTTTCACTATATCGGCGCACTGGGCGATCCGTTTACGCTCGAGTCGTTTGTGTTCCGCGCTATTGCCGGGCTGGCGTTTAGCGCACTGTATCTCACGCGTGGTTTCGGCATTACCGCGTGGACGCACGCGCTCTATGACGTGGCGGTACTGATGTAGGTCCCTTCAACAGACGTACGAGGTACCCTGAACCTGGTACCCGGATTGGCATCCAACCCAGAGGAGCCATCGACACGTTCGATGGCATCCTACGCTCCGCAGGGGCCAGCTTGGGCCGCGTGTGAGGCAAGACGTTCGTAGTGCGACACAGCCATCTATGGCTCCTCTCGGCAAGCGGGCCAGTCCGGATACCAACGTCCTGGTACCTCGTACGTCAGTTGTATGGTTTCGGCGAGGGTTCTAGAGCTTCCCTCTCAGCATTGAAGAGAACAGCTCGACGGCTCGCGGATCCGAACTCTGTCCCAGTTGGTACAGCGCCGCGACGCGAGCATCGCGATGCGGATTCGACTTCGCAATGTCGAGCAGCGTCGGCACCGAATCTTCGTACTTGTCGCGCTGCCGCACCAATCCGTTGACTGCTTCACGCCGAATCGCGCGCGTGGCCTCGTCGGTGTTCGCCTCAGGCGGCAGCGTGTTCGCCGCGGCGCGCGCCAATAGATCGCTCGCGCGCCGGCGATATTTGAGCAGCTTCGTCGAGTCCTTGGCGATGGACTCCAACACCTGCCAACGTGGTGTCGAGTCGAGCAGGATCAGCGGCATGAAGGCCTGAGACGATGTGCGTCCGTCCCCCGCACGCGCGAGCGCCTGGAAGTATGCGCCCGCTTCTGCCGCCGAGACAGTGCCAAGGTCCTGGACGGTATCGCCGAGCGTTGGCAGCGGTCCGACTGCGATCTTGATCCAGCTCGCCGTGCCGTCGACCATCCGCACGATGGCGCGCAGAGGACCCTTCTCACACGGCGCGATGCGCGTATCCCATGGCTCGGTCGTCAGCAGCATCACACCGTCGTAGGACGTGTAGCTGTACGAATCAGAGCTGTAGGAGATGTTGCTGAAGCTGTTGATGCCCTCGAAGAATCGCGTATTCGGCCCGCCCAGCCCGTCGCTGTACGACGTCTTGCCATCGCCGCAGACCTCGGGACGCGTGCGCGCCGAGAAGGCCACGGTACGGGTTCCTGCCGCGCGCAGGCGTTCGGCCAGTGGCCGCTGCGCCTGCGCGATACTTGGAGCGATGAGGAGCGCGAGTGCGAACCCTGTTGCCGGCCGCATGATCGACCTCACGGGTTGAGGATGTCGAGGAGGATCTGTTTGACTCTCGGGTCTTTGCGCTGGCCCAGCCACAGGATCGCCTTCTTCCGCAACTCCGTGTTCTTCTCATTCTTGGCAATCTGAATGAGTTTGTCGGTCGCTTCGGTTTCGCGGCGTTCCTTGTAGACGTAGAGCATCTGGTCCTGCATCTCCACATCGCCACTGAAGTCGTCGTACAGGCTGAGAAGGTCCTTGAGCTCGCTGCCCTGACCGGCTTGGTAGAGCGCCTGCTTTCGGACAGCGATCTCCTGATTCTTGTCGCGCGCGATACCCAGTAGCCAGGTACTCCGATCCGGCGTCTTGAGATTCGCGAAGCTTCGGATGACCGCTTCACGCAATTCGGGACTTGCCGTCTTGTTGAACAGTCCGCGCAGGTAGTCGGCTTCGTCACCACTGCGGCGGCCATTGGCGATGGAATAGATCGCGCGAGCGCGCAGGTCGGTGGGCACATTGGTCTGCTCGGCGAAGCGACGGAGTGACGCACGCGCCGACGGACTACCGTGCTGCGACAACGCGTTCAGCGCACGGTCACGCATGTCGGCGTCGCCGGTGGAGAAGAGAATCGAGTCGAGCGCCCGCGCTGCGCGTTCCGTCTTTACAGACGACAGCCACTGGATGGACTCGCGACGCACTTCGGCATTCGGATCGGTGCTGGCGACGCGCAGCAGGATGTCCGCGCGCTCTTCCTCCTTCGTTTGCGCGACCATGTAGACGGCGCGCTTGCGCAATCGCACGGAGCATTCGTCGGTGCGCGCCAGCAGTTTCTGGAGCACGGGAATGACCTGATCCGGATCCATCTGGACGATGCCGTTCAGCGCGGTGAGGCGCATGTCGTCATCATCGGTTGGGCAGCGATTCTCGTTTCGGAGCGTCGTGGCCCCCCTGGCAATTTCCGAGGCAGCGTCGCTGTCCCCGCGCCGCGCCTGCTCTGAAATGATGCTCGCGCGGAGCTGCTTGGCATCGTTCAGCGTATTTGCCTTCGGGTAGCGCGTCGTCTGCCGGTCGAGGGCAAGCACAGCGGCCCTCAGCTCACTGGGGCTGCCGCTCTTGAAGAGCGCATATGCGCGATAGTAGAGCGCGTCCGGTGCGAACTCGGAGTCCGGATACCGCTCGGACACCGTGGCAAAGATGGTCGCGGCCTTCTTGTAGTCGCCGTCCGTCAGGGCAGAGCGACCGAGGCGATAGAGCGAGTCCGCCGCGTCGACCGGGCGTGCGCTGCGTGGAGCGGGAAGCACCGGCGCAGGAACGTTGTAGCTCGCAGGGTTGGCGTAGCCGCGCGGTTCGTAGTCGAAGAAACCCGCGCGGTCACCGGCATCGAAGCCGGCGATCATCGCATTGTTCGCGATCGAGGTCGTCAGCCCGCTCAGCAGGTGTTGGCCGCCGGCCATTGCAAGATCGGCGTTCAGGTTGTTGAGCAGGTGCTGGCCACCCGCCAGCGCCAGGTCGGCGTTGATCGTGGTGAGCAGGTGCTGGCCGGCGTTCATCGCCATATCGGCCGACATCAGCGTGTGCGCCGTCGTCGCGGTCGTGACGTTGGTAACGATGTCCGCCACCTTGGGCGTGACAATGGTGACGGTCTGCTGCGCACCGGCGACAGCGCCGGACACCAGCAGAATCGATGAAACGAAAGTGAGTGTGCGCATGGTCGTTGTTTACTCGGTGCCGGCCGACGCGGAGACGCCGGCAGGAATGGTGGAACGAAGCTTCGGAAGCACGTTGCGCTTTTCGAGCGACTGGTTGATTGCGTCGAGATCGGTGCGGCGGCCGTCGGCCGCGTACTGTGAGAGTTGCATGAGGATGAGCTCGAGGTCCTCGAGCAGCCGCGTAATTGCTGGGTCGTCTCCGCGCCGAGTGGCGAGCAACAGACGCGTGGTGCCGAGCAACTCACGCGAGAGGGAGGCGAACTGTGCGTCGACCCGAGCATCGCCTCCGGAGCGCGCCTGCGCGCGGAAACCAGTGAGGAGCACTTCGGTGCGCGTCAGATGCTCGACGACCGCGAGACGGTACGCGGTCTGGTCGGCACTCCGGTCGCTGGCCGACTGCGACGCCGCCGAGCCACCCTTTGGCGCGCGTTGCGCGAGTTCTCGGCGCACGTTCGTTGGTGGGCGCGACGCCGGACCAGGGCCATAAGAAGCAGCAGACGGTCCGTTCGAGGCGGCGGGCACATTCGAATCGGTTCCGGTGGCAGGTGCTACCGGATTTGCCGTTGCGACGGTGCTCGATGTGGCCGGCTGTTCTTTCGACGCCCGCCCGATTGCGATGCCGACGACGAGCACCGCGGCGATCCCGGCGGCCGCCGAGATCCAGCGCTGGCCCTGGCGTGCGGCT
Organism: Gemmatimonadota bacterium; assembly: GCA_040389905.1. Taxonomy (GTDB): domain Bacteria; phylum Gemmatimonadota; class Gemmatimonadetes; order Gemmatimonadales; family Gemmatimonadaceae; genus AG11. The sequence continues at coordinate 52,706 of JAZJZK010000030.1, forward strand.
GCGATGGGGGCTGCGGCGGCCTCGGCGCGTGCGCGGCTGATCGCCTCCCACATCGCTTCGCGCGGCACCACCGGCGGCACGTTGTAGGTGCGCTTCGCGTCATTGATCAGATCATCGAATTCGTCGTTCATGCGGTCGAATCTCCTGCAAAGAGTGCGAGCGCGGCGCGCAGCTTGGCGCGGGCGTCGAACAACCGGGCCTTCGAGGTCCCCACCGGAATGCCGAGCGTGCCGGCGATTTCTTCGTGCGTGTATCCCTCGACGTCGTGCATTACGAACACCGGCTTGAGCTTGACGGACAAAGCATCGATGGAGGCGTGCAGCCGTTCGCGCAGATCGTGTGGCGCGGTGCGGACACCGGTCGCCGGCAGCTCACCGGCGTCATCGATCGACGTCGAGCGTGCACGGAGTCGCGTGACCGACCGCATCCCGTTGAGCGAGACGCTCGTCGCGATGGTGTGCAGCCAGGTGGCGAGTGACGCGTCGCCGCGATACTGCGAAAGCCGGCCGAATGCACGAATGAACGTCTCCTGAGTGAAGTCCTGCGCCAGATCCGCATCCCCAGCAAGCCGGTAGGCCAACCGGTACACGCGCTCCACGTGCGCGTCGTACAACGCACGCTCCGCTTTGTCGTCGCCGGCGAGACATCGAGCTACGAGCTGCTTATCGGTCACGTTGCCGTCAGGTGGCGTTCAGGCATTGTGCTTCGTAGACACAGATGGTGTGGGAAGGGTTGGGTTGTCGCGGCGCTCACTCGGGGTGACAACCTTACAATCACGTTTCAACACGACCACGAACGAGCAAACGCTACTGGCCGCCATCCGCAATTGGAGAACCGCCCGCTACCTTTCATGGTTCTGCACTCTCTCTCGCACCAGTTCAGCACTCGAAATGCCTTTCGCCCGTCTCAAGATTCATCCCGATCTCCTCCGCGGCACCAGGGAGCTTGGATTCACACGAGCCACGCCAATTCAGGAGCAGGCCATTCCCCCCGCCATGGAGGGACGTGACGTCCTGGCCTGTGCCATGACGGGAAGCGGGAAGACAGCCGCATTTCTGCTGCCCATCCTGCACCGGCTCATGGGGAAGCCGCGCGGAACGACGCGCGCCCTGGTTTTGACGCCCACGCGTGAGCTCGCGGCACAGATCGAGGAACACCTCAGACAGCTGGCCGTTCACACGCCGCTGTCGGGTGCCGCCGTTTTCGGCGGCGTGGGTATGGGCCCGCAGGAGCACGCGTTTCGCACCGGAGTTGACGTTCTCATCGCGACGCCGGGTCGGCTCCTCGATCACTTCAAGCAGCCGTACGCCAAGCTCTCCGGCCTCGAGGTTCTCGTGCTCGACGAGGCCGACCGCATGCTGGACATGGGCTTCCTGCCGGACATCAAGCGCGTCCTCAAGCATCTGCCCGCGAAACGCCAGACGCTCTTCTTTTCGGCGACGATGCCCGGTCCGATCATGGGACTCACGAAGGAACTGCTGCACAATCCGGCGCTGATCAACCTCGAGCGGAAGTCGGCGCCAGCGGTCGGAATCCGGCAAGCCGTGTACGCGGTGCGCGAGGAGCTGAAGCCGGCCCTGTTCGTCGAATTGATGCGCCGAGGCGACATCGGTAGCGTCATCGTGTTCACGCGGACGAAGCATCGCGCGAACCGGCTCGCGGATTACCTCGCCAGCGAAGGCATTCCGAACGCCAAGATTCACGGCAATCGCTCGCAGGCGCAGCGGACCGAGGCGCTCGACGGGTTCAAGACAGGCCGCTACCGCTGCCTCGTCGCCACGGACATCGTGGCGCGCGGCATCGACGTCGAGCAACTCGAGCACGTCGTGAACTTCGATGTCCCGCATCTTCCGGAGGACTACATCCACCGGGTTGGTCGCACGGCACGTGCGGACGCGACTGGCGATGCCTTTACCTTCGTATCGCCCGACGAGGAGACGGATCTCGCCGCGATCGAGCGGGCCATCTCGAAACGGCTACCGCGCGTCGTCGTTTCTGGTTTCGACTATGCGAGCAAGCCCAAACAGCGATTCGAGGTGCCCATTGCCGAGCGGATCGCCGAAATCCGGGCGCGCAAGGCGGAAGAGCGGAAGCGCGCGAAGGAAAAGGCGGAACGTCGGGCGGCCCACGGTGGCGGCGGTGCCGCAGCGCCAAAATCGCCGGCTGCAAGACCCGCGGCATCGCCCTCCCGAGCGCCGCATGGACCCAGAGCGCAGACCGCGGCTCCAAGCACGGCGAATGCCGACCCGCGTCGACGCCAGGGCAGCGGCCGGCGGCGAGGTGGAAGCCGCCCCGGGGGTCCCTCGTCCGGAGGTGGAAGCCCAAGCAGGTAGTGATCTGCTCTGTTTTCGCGCTGTGCCCGATCCGATACTGTACGTCGCAGCCGAGAACACAGGAAGGGCAACCCGAAGCGTCGTATCGCCTTTTACTTCGGAATGACTATGGACGTGGTAAACCGCCTCACCGGCCAACGAGTGCTTGTGGTGGACGACTCGCGAGCCATTCGCGCGTTTCTGCTCGAGTTGCTCGAGCCACATGTCAAGACGGTCAGCATCGCGGCCGACGGCGCTGAGGCGAAAACCGCCTTCGGCAGCGGCGGAGCGTTTGACCTGTTGCTGCTCGACCTCGTCCTTCCGGACATCGACGGCATGGAACTCCTTCGCGAGCTCCGGCGACGGGATACGGATTGCGCGATCGTGATGATTACCGGGGCCGGCGGGGTGAGTTCCGCCACGGCCGCGGTGCTGGACGGCGCTGACGGCTACATCGAAAAGCAGCACCTCACGACGGCAGGTGAGAACGCGCAATTCTTCTACGCGCTTGCGCAGGCGGTCGAGCATCGCGCTGGCATGGTCGCGGCCAGGCGCCTCGAAGCCATGAAGGCCGATTTCTACTCGATGATTACGCATGATCTCCGGAACCCCGCCGGCAACGTGCTCGTCTCGTTGAAGATGTTGCTCTCCGGCAAAGCGGGTCCTCTGGAGGGCAAGCAGGCGAGTCTCGTGCAGCTGGCATACCGGTCGGCTGAGAAATTCGTGAACCTGATCAACGACTACCTCGACTATGCGAAGATCGACGCCGGCTATTTGCGACTCGATCCAGCGGATGCGGACCTCGGTGAAGTCGTGCGCGATTCAGTCGAGCAGGCTCGCACCCAGGCGGACCTGAAGCGCCAGGCCATTACGCTCGACTGTCCGCCGTCGATCCCCGCGTTCGTGGATGCCACCAAGCTGGAGCAGGTGCTCGACAACCTCATATCGAACGCCATCAAGTACACACCGGAAGACGGGTCGATCGCGGTCAACGTGGCGATCGCGGACGAAATGGCGATCATCTCCGTATCGGACACCGGCAGCGGCATAGCGCCGGAGAACCTTGGCAACCTCTTCTCGAAGTATCATCGCGTGCCGGGCCAGCAGGTTGCGCAGATACGCGGTACCGGGCTGGGACTGCTGATCATCAAGGAGATCGTCGAAGCCCACGGCGGCAACGTGCGCGCAGAGTCGGATGGCATTGCGGGCCATGGCAGCACCTTCACCGTCGAGCTGCCGCTGCGCGCGAATGCCACAGTTCCCTCCGAGTCATCCGCCGCGTAGGCGCGATGGAGGCACTCCTGTTCACAGTCGATGAGCGCCGCTGCGCGATTCCGCTTGCACGGGTCGCGGAAGTGGTGCCCGCCGTGAACGTCCAGGCGGTGCCAGACTCGCCGGACATCCTGGAAGGCGTCGTCAACGTGCGAGGTGAGATCCTGCCGGTCCTGTCGCTGCGGTCCCGGCTGGGATTTGCCCCGCGCGCCGTCGCATCGACCGAATATCTGATCATCGTCCACGCGGCTTCGCGGCGCGTCCTCTTCCGAAGCGATACTGCACCGGAGATCGCGGCGCTGCCGGAGCCAGACGCCATCGATCCAGCGTTCGAGGGCATGGATCGCGCGCTCGCGGGCGTCATCCCGCTGCCAGACGGCCTCGCGCTGCTGCAGGACGTCGACGCGTTCATGGCCACAGTTGGTAGTGCAGCGCTCGCGGCCGCCGACGCGGAACATGCGGCGCACGCATGATCGCACCTGCCGCAGACCCGCCGGCGCGATGGAGTAACCCCGCTTTCGAGCGAGTCGTGCGCCTCGCTGGCACGAAAGCGGGCCTCACCTTTCCGGACAACCGACGCGAAATCACCGAAGCGGCTCTGCGTCGCGCCATGCTCCACATCGGGATCAGTGACCCGGTTGCGTTCGCCGACCGCGTCACCTCCGACGTGGACGCATACGCGACGGCGCTCACTGAGCTGACCGTTGGCGAGACGTACTTCTTTCGCGACCCGGGGCAGTGGGACCTCATTCGGAGGATCCTCGTCCCCTCACTGCTCGAGCAGCATCCGGATGGACACGGTGTGCGCGCCTGGAGCGCCGGCTGCGCGAGCGGCGAAGAAGCGTACAGCCTCGCCATCGTCCTTTCGGAGTCGGGATGCATTCGCCCCTCCGTTGTCGGCACAGACCTCTGCGAGCACCGCCTCGGTCGCGCGGCCCGCGGCGTTTACACCAAGTGGTCGATGCGCGGCGTGGACGATGTGACGCGCCACCGGTATTTCACGGAGTCGGCGCAAAATTTTCACCTGCGCCCCGAGTTTCGCGACGTCCAATTTCGGCAGCTCAACCTCGCGGAGCAGGGCTATGGCGCCCCGGGCCAGGCGCTATCGGAGCTGGATCTGATCCTGTGTCGCAATGTGCTCATCTATATCGATCCGCCAACGGTCGCGGATATCTTCACGCGGCTTGTCGATGCGCTCCGTGAGGGTGGGTGGCTGATGATCGCCGCATCCGACCCACAGCCGGATCCGGAGCTTCCGCTGGAAGTCGTCGTGACGGATTCCGGGTTGTTGTTTCGCAAGAATTCGTCGTGTGCGGGGCGCCATTCGCTGCCGGATCTCACGGCAATCACGTCCGCCGCGCCTGCGGTGGCAGCGCCACCGCCGAGACGATTCTCCCTGACACCAACTCGGCCCGCCGCCCGCATCGCTCCAGCACCGCCTGCGCGCGTGATCCCTCCGCCGCGCGCTCCGGACACCGCGGTCGGCCCTCTCGAGGCATACCGCGCCGGCAAGTACACTGACGCCATCGCTATGGCCGAGGCACGCGTTCGGGCAGAGCGAGACGATGCCGCGACGTGGATCGTGCTGGCACGCGCGAATGCGAATCGTGGGGACCTCGATGCGGCCGCGAGGGCCTGCGCCTTCGGCATTGCCCGGCATCCCGGCGCGGCGGAACTGTACATCGTGGAGAGCGCGATCGAGACGCAGCGTGAGCGTTACGCCGCGGCGGCGGAGGCTGCGCGCCGCGCCCTGTACATCGATCGCGGGCTGGTCGTGGCGCATCTCGCATTGGGCACCGCATTGCTTCGGCTGGGTGACTCGGCCGCGGCGGACCGCGCACTCCGTGCGGCTGAGCGTGGGCTCGTCGCACTGGGTCACTCCGAGGTTGTGCCCGCCAGCGACGGTGCGCTCGCGCAGCCGCTCCTGAACGTCGTGCGCGCACATCGCGCCATGCTCGAACGCCGAGGTGACAATGGCGGATGACGGACAAGTCATCCTCGACCGCCGAACGCGCGAACTCGCTCGGCCGGTGCAAGCGTCCACCCGGAGAGCGGGGCGGCTCGTCGTGCACTTCACCCTCGGTGGCGAACGGCTTGTCATCGAGGCGAAGTGGCTGCTTGGCGTGGCGAAGATCGCGACGCTAGCGTCGCTCCCGGGCTCCGAACCGCCGGTGCGCGGGGTCACCGTCTGGCGCGGCGACCTCCTGACCGTGCTCGATATCAGGCCTGTCCTCGGCATTTCAACCGCTGCGTTGAGCGATATGACCCGCGTTCTCGTCGTCGGCGAGCGACGCGCGCGCTTCGGCCTGCTCGTCGACGCGGTGGGTGAGGCCGTAGACCTTTCGGACGTCGGGCTCCTGCCGACGCCCGCGAATTCGATGTCCCGCGAATACCTGATCGGTGTGACCGCGGATGCCGGGCTCGTGCTCGACGGCGCCCGGCTTCTGCAACTCTTCGACTGAGGAACTGCTCGTGCGTGGTTCGATCATTCAGAAAATCGTCATGGGGTTCGGGGGCGTCTTGCTCCTTGCGCTGGTGATAGCCGCCGTGGGCATTACCGCGCTCAACCGTGAGACAAAGTCGAACGAGACGATCGCAGGCCAGGTGCTCGTCGATGACGTCCTCGCCAGCAGCGCGGAATCACATTTCCTGCGTGCGGATCAAAACTTCCTGCGCGCGCTGCTCGAACCCGGGGAGTCGCGCTACCGCGCGGCTGTGGACGCCGAGATCAAGGCATCCTACTCGGACATCGCGACGCTGCACGATTCCGTTGATGACGAGGAGGCAAAGCGTATCTGGGCGGGGGTCGATACCGACCTGCACGCCTGGCATGCCGCCACTGAGCGCGCCGTCGCCAGTGCGGTGGCCGGCAAGCGCGACGAGGCGCTCGCGATTCGCAATCGGGATGTTCTGCCGCTCGTCGAACGCGTCGAAGCCGACCTCACCAAAGGCGTCAAGATCGAACAAACGCAGACCAAGCGCACGATTGAAACCGCACAAGCCAGCATCCGTTTCGCGACTCAGGCGCTCTGGGTCGTGGCACTGCTGACCTTGCTCGCAGGCGTGGTCTTCTCGTACCTCGTGACGCAATCCATCACGAAACCGCTTCGCGAATCGACCGGGGTGCTCGCGACGAGTTCCGCTGAAATCCTCGCAGCGACATCAGAACAAGCCAGCGGCGCGAACGAGTCCATGGCCGCAGTGGCGCAAACGGCGGCGACGGTGGATCAGGTCGCGCAGACCACGGAACAGGCGGCACAACGCGCACGCAGCGTGGCCGAGGGTTCACAGCGGGCGATGGAGGTGAGCCGAAATGGTCGCGCGGCGGTCGATGCGTCCATCGCCGTGATGGGGCGCGTCGTAGAGCAGGTGGACTCCATGCGTTCCGGAATCCGTGCCCTCTCCGAACAGGCCGAACTCATCCGAGGTATCACGACGACCGTGGATGATATCGCCGAACGCTCCAACCTCCTCGCGTTGAATGCGGCGATCGAGGCGGCCCGTGCTGGCGAGGAGGGGCGTGGCTTCGCCGTGGTCGCCGGTGAGATTCGGAGTCTCGCGGAGCAGTCCAAACGGGCAACCGTCGAGGTTCGCGGCATTCTGGGCGACATCCAACGCGCTGCCGCGTCCGCAGTGTCCGTGGCGGAGGAGGGGGCAAAGCAAGCGAGCGAGAGCGCCCGCACGGTCACGGAGGCCGGGGAGACCATTCGCCAACTCGGTGAAACGATGAGCGATGCCTCGCAGGCCGCCGCGCAGATCGCCGCGTCCGCGGGCCAGCAGGCGACCGGCATGGCGCAGATTCGTCAGGCGATGCGCAACATCCGCGAGGTCACCCAGCAGAATCTGGTGGCGACCCAGCAGACAGAGCGCGCCGCCAAGGATCTCGCGACCATCGGCAGCACGCTGATCTCGATGGTTGGCGGCCGGTCGAAGGGCGACTAGTGAGCAAGCCGGGGCTCGCCGCTCGGCTGCGCGCCGCCTTTCTGGGTGACTTGGAGGAGCAACTCGCGTCCCTCAACGTCGCGCTGCTGTCGCTCGAGCACGATGCGACGAATCCGGAACCGTTGAAGGCGGTGTTTCGCGTCATGCACACGTTGAAGGGGGCGGCGCATGCCACGGACCAGCCACTCGTGCAGCGCGCGTGTCATCATCTGGAGGCGCTCCTGGTGGAGGCGCGCGAAGGCCGCACGGTGCTCGGAACATATCAATTTAAATTGTTATTTGCCGCCGCAGATGCACTGTCCGACACCGCGGCGCAACTCGCCGCGGGAAACGACCTGTCGGAGGACAGTGCGATTGGCCGGCTCGTTCTCCGGCTGGAGGGAAGGGAAGAGCCCGCCGAGGAGACGAGCGCGCCTCCTGTCGCCGAGCCCGTCGCGATTCCGCCTCAAGCGCCGGCACACGCACCGGAAGGTGTCGTGCAGCCAGCTGGCGCCGCACCCGCCCCGGCTGCAGCGCCTGCGGAAGGAGCAGTCCGCGTTGCTGCAGACAAGCTGGACAACCTTTTGTCCGAGGTCGGGCGGCTGCTGGCGACCCGAGCGCGCATCGGCGAGCACGCATCGACCGCCTCGAGCATTCAGGACGCTGTCCACGACGCACATGCCACGATTCGACGCCTGCTCGCTCGCCACGGCGCGCGCCTCCCCGCCGACGTGGGCGATGCAATTCGGGAAGTCGAACTGGGGCTCAGGGAGGCGAGTGTACAGGCGGGGTCCGTCGCCACGAATGCACTCGGCGATGTCCGGGAGTTGGCGGAAGTGGGTGATGCGCTCGCCGACAGTGTCCGCCGAGTACGCATGCTCCCATTTTCCAGCGCGTGCGAACCGCTGCCGCGGCTGGTTCGGGATGTCGGCTCGGAAACAGGCAAGCCAGCGCGGCTCGTGGTAAGTGGGGGTGACGTCGAAGCGGATCGGCCGGTACTCGATGCGCTGAAGGACTCGCTGCTGCACCTCGCGCGCAACGCTATCGATCACGGCATCGAACCTTCCGCGGAACGAGCGGCGCTCGGCAAGGCGGCGGTGGCGACGGTGACGGTGAAGGCTGCGCTGCATGGCGAGCGGCTGACCGTCACGGTGTCCGACGATGGCGCCGGTCTCGACGTTGGCGCCATTCGCGCGAAGCTTCACCAGCAGGGGCGGGAGGTGCCGGAGGACGACGCGGATGTCGTTCGCGCGCTCTTCGAATCGGGCTTCTCGACGCGATCCGTGACCACGACGATCTCCGGCCGAGGGGTTGGTTTGGATGCTGTCGAGGCCGCGATGCTGCGGGTGCGTGGGAGCGTGTCCGTTTCCTGGGTGCGAGGTCAGGGCACGACGTTCACCCTGGAGTGCCCACTCACACTGGCCGCCATCCGTGCGGTACTGGTCCGGAGCTCTGGCCAGTCGCTCGCCCTTCCGACATCGAACGTCGAACAGCTGGTACGTATCAAGGCCTCGGATGTCCGGCGAGCGGAGGGCCGTGACGTCATCCTTACCGGTTCGGTGCCCATTCCACTTGTTTCGCTCGCGACCGTGCTTGGCCCGCCATTCACGGCGGCTCCGCACGCGGACATTTTTCCGGCCCTGATCGTCAGCGCTGGTGAGCGGCGCGTTGCACTGGTCGTGGACGCGGTGGAGACCGAACAGGAACTGATCATTCGCCCGATCCCGCGCGGCCAATCGTCCATGCCGCACGTGAGTGGCGGCGCCCTGCTCGGAACAGGCCAACTCGTCATCGTGCTCAACCCGGTGTCGCTCGTGCACTCCGCGCTCGGCAGCAGGCTCTCGTCAGGTGTGACGGCGGGCGCGCGGAAGCAATTGCGCGTCATTGTCGTGGACGATTCCATGACCACGAGAGCACTCGAGCAGGGTGTGCTCGAGGCAGCGGGCTATCAGGTGACGACGGCGGTCGACGGCCTGGATGCATGGCGACAAATTCAAGAGTTTGGCGCGGACCTCGTGGTGTCGGACATCGAGATGCCGAACATGGACGGCCTATCGCTCTGCCGAACAATCAGAGCTTCAGCGCAGTTCGCGAATCTGCCGGTCGTGCTCGTGACATCGCTCGACAGTCCCGAGGATCGCGCTCGCGGCATGTCCGCTGGGGCGGACGCATACGTCGGCAAGGCGTCGGCGGGACAGGCGGGCCTCCTCAATACCGTGCGGGAACTCCTCGCGTGATCCGGGTGCTCGTAGCGGAGGATTCGCACGCGGTCCGGCTGTTCCTCATCTCTCTGCTCGAGAGTGATGCGGAAATTCAGGTCGTGGGACAGGTGGCGGACGGGCAGTCAGCCGTGGACTCCGTGCGTCTGCTCCGGCCGGACGTGATCACGATGGACATCCATATGCCGAAGCTGGACGGGCTCGAGGCAACTGCCCGGATCATGCACGAGGTGCCGACGCCCATTGTCGTCGTGTCCTCGACCGTGGATGCGAGGGACGTCGCGTCGTCGTTCGATGCGATGAAGGCGGGGGCGCTCGTCGCCTTACCGAAGCCTGGTGCGAGCTCGGACCGGCAGGCCGAGTACGACCGCCAGAACTTTGTGTCGACGGTGAAGGCGATGTCGAAGGTGAAGGTGGTGCGGCGGTGGAGCGGCGCGTTCAATACGGTGCCACCGCGGGGGCCCCCCCCCGGTTTGAAAGGTACGGCGACGTCGGCCGACTTCCATCATCATTTCACCGCAGACGGAAGCATTGGAACGCCCAGTTCCGCCGCCCGCTCGAGCGCATCGGCTCGCCGGTTGCCCGCCGCCCTCATTGCCATCGCGGCATCTACTGGCGGCCCGAGTGCGCTCCAGCGCGTGCTGTCCGCGCTACCTGGGACCTTTCCCGCGCCCATCATTCTTGTCCAGCACATAGCCCGGGGCTTCCTGCCAGGCTTCGCCGCCTGGCTGGATTCCGAGTGCGTCTTGCGCGTGAAGGTTGCCGAAGCACTCGAGCCTCTGCTCGCGGGAACGGTCTACGTGGCTCCAGATGACCACCACCTCGGCGTGTCGGCCAGCCGGCGGGTGCAGCGCATCAGCGGAGACCCAGTGAATGGCTTCTGTCCCTCCGCGAGCGTGTTGTTTCAGTCCGCGGCCGACGCGTACGGCGCGTCGCTGGTGAGTGTCATTTTGACAGGCATGGGTAGCGACGGAGTGTCCGGCCTGAGGCGCGTCAAGGCGAGAGGCGGGTACGTGATCGCGCAGGATGAGGCGACGTCGCTGATCTACGGGATGCCTGGCGAAGCGCTCATTGCCGGGGTTACCGACGTGATGCTTCCGATCGATGAGATCGCGGACCACCTGCTGACACTGGTCTGACTTCGAAATCGGCGGTCAGCAGACGGGGCAGCAGCAGCGCGCTCTGTCAGTGGATACCAAATTCTGACATGCTGACTGCCGCGGCCGTCGCGTGGAAAATCTGTTAATAAGCTACTTCATTATGCAGCTTGTAAGTCAATAGCGCATTAATCTTACGCGCATATCACATTTCTGACCATGTGTCGTCAGGCGGTCAGTTCGCGAGTTGGAGACGCCCGCCGCGACCGACCGCCGAACGGCCGTTGGCCGATTTCCGACAGCCGACACCTCCGATGGCGCGCGCTCAAGGCCGTATCGCCAAGGTCACGTAGTACCGCCATTCTCGCGCGACTGGATCGTCGATGGCCCTCGCGAATCCGGTCAGAATGTCTATGTCAGGCGTGCCAAGCGCGGCGACCGCCGGCACGCGCTCGCGGAACTCCAACCCGTAGCTCCGGAGTGACGTCCGAAGGAAATCGGGACTCGCGCCCGCATAGAACAGTTCGAACGGCGGATATGGCAGGGCGATACGGAACGACGTAAACGACGTCGTCGTGACGCTGCCAACCGGGTACGCGGGTGCGTCGACCCGGCGTCCGTCCAGAACAGGGTCGATCAGAGGCGACGCGAATCCGCCAATCGCAAAGCGTTCGCGCACGAGGCCGTCAGACCCACCCAGCGTGCCAACCGCGACGCGCAACGTGGTCAGCGGCGCTGAATGCGGTCCCACGCCCAGGAGCAACGCACTCCGCTGACGGATATACGACTGCCCGTCAAGCCAACCGGCCTCGGCCACTACCGCAAGCTGTTGTTGATAGCGGGCATCGTCGTCGCGTTGTCTGGTGACGATGCTGAGCGTCCCGATGGTGGCGAGGCGGCTGAACGACTCGGCTCCTGACGGTTCGTGATGCTCGAGCACAGTCCCGAGCGACGTGACAATCTCGCCCCCGTCGCTGGCGTTGGAGCGCTGGATCCGAAGGGCGCCACCAAAGCGGCTCAAGTCCAGACCGTACTCCAACGCGGGACCAAACGCGCGTGAGGGCGCCTCGTGTGACACCCACCCCTGTGCCACGAGCACGTTCCTCGATCTCCTCGACGCGACCGTGAATCCGAGCCCACCCGGCAGTGCGCCTGCGCCCACGGACCCGATCAGCATCCCGGTCAAACGGCCCACCGGATCGGTTCTCAGGAACGCGAGCTGCACGTTGGACCCGCCGTACCCCGAGGTCACGCCAGGGACGTACCGAATACGATCCGGCCCTGTGCCGTACGGTCGCTCCTCGCCGACCTGGGCAACGGCCGGACGGCGGCTGGAATCCGCTGCGTTCGGTGAGCGTCGCGGGGGAAGTATTGCGGAAAGCGAGTCGAGGAGGGCGAAGTGCCCCGGGTCCATCCCCATGCGCACGCGTCGGATGCTTTCGCTATCGGGGCGGAAGCGCCTGAGGTCGTATCCCCCAGCATGCAGCGACAGAAACCAAAGCGTTCCGTCGCCGGCCACGTCCCCACCAACCGCGGCGCCAGTAACCGATGTGAGCCGAGTTGGAAGGTTATTGGTTCCGATGCGCTCGAGATTGGCGATGCCGCCAGCCTCGGAGGTCGTGATGATCGTGCTCCCATCGATGTCATAGGTGGCGTCGTAGCGGGTCGCGCCATCATCCGGGTCGGCGTAGCGCAGTGAACCGTCGTCGCTGCGCACCCGCGCAATGCGCCAGCGATCACCCGACTGCTCGGCCACGACGATTTCGCCGGTACGCTTCGAAACGCGCGGACGGTAGAAATTGCGATCGAGGTTTCCGGCGATGATGGTCTGCACGGCACCGGTTGCGAGATCGAGACGGACGAGATCACACCACCCGCTATCGCACCGAACGCCCGCGGCCCAGCGCCCGTCGGCCGACGGGTCGACATCGCGCAATCCAGCACCGACCGTGATCCGCGCCAGTGAGCCGTCTTCCGCATTCCACATGAAAACGTCGGGCACGACAGAGCCGTCGGCCATCGGCATTCGGCGGGTCACCAGGAGATGCCGGTTGTCGGGCATCCACCGCGGCGATTCGTACGACGCGCCATCGGCCGCAGCCAGGGCGACGATCACTCGCTTCGGCGGCGGGTAGAAGCTTCGATCCGGCACGTCATCCGGGTCCCTCCGCGCCTGCTGCTCCCGACGGCGCGACGATAGCGTGTCCGGCTCGTCGGCCGTGAGCCACACCACGACCTGACTTGGCGCTTCCGCGCGCCGGACTGTCAGGGCAACGAATCGCCCGTCTGGGGAGATCGCCGGGTCGCCAGTGTTCCGGTAGAGTCGTTGTACGAGCCTCCCGGACACCAGCGCATCACGCGAGAAACTCCGCTCGAATGCCATGGCGTCGGCGGTGAGTTCCGCCACGAATCGCCCGTAGAGATCTGCCGGAGGGTCGCCGAAAACACCGATGAAGGCCTCTGGGAAGGAGCGCGTCGTCTTCGCGGTCATTCGTCTCCACAGGGCGGTGACGCTCGAGTCACCGTCGCGCCGCGCCAGCCATTCGAGAAAGGCGGAGCCGGCGAGGTATGCAAAATTCCCCGTTTCCCACGGGCCCGTTGCGCTCAACTGGGTGTAACCGGGAAGGCGGCCCTCCAAGGCGAACTGCCGGAGCACCGCCGCGCGCCACGCGTGATTCGGCCGACCGGTGCCGGAAATGCGCCCTTCGACGTACGTGGCGTACCCCTCGATCACCCACCGTGGTGCTTCGATGGCAATGGGACCGAGTGGCACAGGTGAGACCGACCAGAGGAGACGCTGCAGCGCGTTTCTCGATGGACGCGTGAGATGCGCCACGTGCGCAAATTCATGCGTCGCGAGTAGCTCGCCCCACGAGCGGAAGTTACCGATGTCCTCGCGCGGATCCGGGGGGGTAGGCCAGAGGACGATCGTTGGCTCGTCGAGCGGCGTGAACGCGACGCCATTCGCTTCGTTGCTCGGGTCGTCCACCACGACGGTGACTTTTCCATCGGGGACGAACCCGACGACTCCGGCGACCTGTGTCCGGACGCCTTCCATTCGGGAGGCCAATGCGACCGTCCAGGTACGATAGCGCTCCGGGAAATGAAAGACGAAGTGCTCCGTTTCGACCGTTCGCCAGTTCAGCCAGGGCCGCGGCGCCTGCGATTGCGTCGTACCGGGGGCGAGAACGCTCGCGCCTGTGAGCAGCGCGACCAGCCCCAGGCGCGAAATCGTGCGCACCGGGCGAAAAAAGGGAAGGGACGCGTGCATGCTGCGCGCGTCCCTCACCCTGAAGAATCGAGAAAGTGTCTCGTTGCGATCAACCACGCGCGGGGGACTTCCCGCGCACTCGATCCTGCAACCAAGTGAGCGGGACGATGAACAGCGGTGTAAGAACAACGCCGAGCAACGTATTGATCCAGACGAGCGCGATGTAGAATGCGCAGAGGCCGAGACCGACCCAAAGGGTGCCGAGCGGGCCGTGAGTTTCCAAGAGTTCGCTCCTGTCGCCGTGATTCAGTGGTAACGCGCGGAAGATAGTGCGGGGTTCGAAGGGGAGCCAGAGGTCCGCTGAAGCGAAAGTAAGGGATGTGCGTGGCTATATTTGTCGTCATGCAATGCGATTCCGCGCGTGCTGTGGAGCGGGCGGCCCTGACTTCGGTCCAAGGGGAAGCGGCGCCCCTGCTCCTGGCGGTTTCAGGTGGGCTCGACTCCATGGCGCTCATGCGCGCCATGGCCTCGGTTGCGCGCGAACGGATCGCCGGCGTCGCCACCTTCGACCACGGAACCGGGCCCGCTGCGCGGTTGGCGGTCGAACTCGTTCGGGCGTGTGCCGCGGCGCTCGGGCTGTCAGTCTCGTGGGGGCGCTTTTCCGGCCAGCTCGACGCCCGCAATGGTAGCGAGGCCGCGTGGCGAGCGGCGCGGCACCGCTTCCTCGACGACACTGCGGCGCGCCTCCGGGCAAGGGTGGCGACGGCGCACACGGAAGACGATCAGCTCGAAACCGTCCTCATGCGCACGATGCGTGGCAGTGGCGCGCGCGGCCTTGCCGCGCTGTACGCGCCGTCGCCCAATGTTCGGCCATTCCTTGGCACGCGACGGGCCGTGATTCACGACTATGTGCGGGGAGCGGGCATTCAATGGGTCGAGGATCCGAGCAATGCGTTGCCTGCCTTCACGAGGAATCGGGTCCGTCATGATCTGCTTCCGGCCCTCCGGCGTGTGGATCCTGAGATCGACCGCGCGTTGCTTGCCGTCGCGCGTCGAGCGGAGCGACTCCGGAGCGACGTCGAACGCTTCGTCTCGGAGCGGCTACGCCCCGAGCGGACCGGCGCGGGGCAGCTCATCGTTGCCTCGCGGGAACTGTCCGGCTATGATCGAGATTCCCTAGCAGTGCTGTGGGGCGCGCTGGCTGGCCGGGCAGGCCTGGCTCTGGACAGGCGCGGAACAGAGCGGATCGCGGCGTTTACAATGAATCGGCCCCGCGATGGGAGCATTCCATTGTCGGGAGGTTGGTGCCTCGAAGCCGCGCGCGACGTCTACATTCTCCATCAGCGGGCGGTGACGAATGTCCTTGCGGCCGAGTTGCCGCGGTCTGGCTCGCTGGAGTGGGGACGTTTTCGTTTTCGGGTCGTTGGCGAAGACCCTCGGGGTCGTGTCGATGGCGACACGGAATGGAGCGCCACGATTCCGGTTGGCGTCACGGGTTTGATTCGCGCGTGGGACGCCGGCGATCGGCTGGAGGCCTCGAGGGGCCAGCCGATAAGGCGCGTCACGCGTTATCTCTCGGATACGGGGTTGCAGGGGAGCGAGCGCCGAAACTGGCCTGTGGTGGTCGCTGGAGATGATATCGTTTGGATTCCGGGAGTGCGCCGCAGTGACGCGGCAACCGATCGGTCCGGCAGACCGGTACGACACTATCTCTGTGAGCGCATCGATCGCTGATCCACGACTTGAAGGCCGGGCACTACGTCGCGTCGTCTATGATGCGGAGGGCATCGCGACGCGTGTGGGCCAGTTGGGCGCGGAAATCACCGCCGCCTATCCGGATGGCGACCTGCTCGTGCTCGGTTTGCTGAAGGGAAGCTTTATATTTCTCAGCGACCTCGTGCGGCAGATCAATCGTCCGCTTCACGTGGACTTCCTCGTCGCCTCGAGCTACGGCGAGGGAACGGTATCGAGCGGGAACGTCCGACTGGTGTACGATCCGGAAACCAGCCTGGAAGGGAAGCACATTCTGCTGGTCGAGGACATTGTCGATACGGGGCGCACCCTCAACCGGCTGATGGATTTACTGAAGGCACGAAATCCGCGTTCTCTCGAGATTTGCGCCTTGTTGCACAAGCATATTGCCGACGAGCTCAAGTACGAAACGAAGTTCATCGGTTACGACGCACCGCACGAGTTCCTTGTCGGCTACGGATTGGATCACGCCGAGAGTTTCCGGCACCTGCCTTATATCGCGAGCTTGCTGTAATGCCTCCACAAACACCGAAGAAAGACGGAAATCCGGGATTCAACTGGGGGCGCTTTTCGAAGACGCTCTCGTTCTGGATCCTCATCATCCTGATTCCCTTCGCGCTGATCCAGATCAGCGGCGCGAGAGCGGAGTCGGCCGCCGACATTTCCTACACGCAGTACAAGCAGGAGCTCGAGAAAAACAACATCGCCGAGCTCACCATGACTGGTGGGAAGGATGTCGTGGGCACCTTCCGCGAGCCGACCACGGTGAGCGGCAAGACGGCGCGCCGCTTCACGACGCAGCTGCCCATGGCGAATTCACAGTCCGCGCTCGACGCGCTGGATTCGAAGGGCGTGAAGGTGACGTCCCAGAATCCTCGACCGAGCATGATGACGTGGATCGTCAACTTCCTGCCGTGGCTGCTCCTGATCGGCTTTTATCTGTTCCTCTTCCGTCAGATGCAGGCGGGGGGAAACAAGGCGTTCTCCTTCGGCAAGTCGAAGGCGAAGCTGCTCACCGGGGACACCCCCAAGGTGACCTTCGCCGACGTGGCGGGCGCTGACGAAGCGAAGCAGGAGCTCGAGGAGATCATCGAGTTCCTCAAGGACCCGCAGAAGTACACCAAGCTCGGTGGCCGACTTCCAAAGGGCTGCCTGCTGGTGGGGCCGCCGGGAACTGGCAAGACGCTGCTCGCGCGCGCGGTTGCCGGTGAGGCGGGACGCCCGTTCTTCTCGATGTCCGGTTCGGACTTTGTCGAGATGTTCGTCGGCGTGGGTGCGAGCCGCGTCCGCGACCTGTTCGAACAGGGCAAGGCGCAGGCGCCATGCATCATCTTCATCGACGAGATCGATGCGGTGGGTCGTCATCGCGGTGCCGGGCTCGGCGGCGGTCATGACGAGCGGGAGCAGACGCTGAACCAACTCCTCGTCGAGATGGACGGCTTCGAGAGCAACGACGGCGTCATCCTGATCGCGGCCACGAACCGTCCGGATGTGCTCGATCCCGCGCTGCTGCGCCCTGGCCGTTTCGATCGCCAGATCGTGGTGGACGCGCCGGATCTTCGCGGGCGCGAAGGCATCCTCAAGGTGCACCTGCGTAACAAGCCCGTCGGCGAGAACGTGGACATCACGACCCTCGCACGTGGCACCCCGGGCATGGCCGGCGCCGATCTCGCGAACCTCGTCAATGAGGCCGCGCTGCTTGCCGTTCGCCGCAATCACGACAAGATCTACATGGACGACCTCGAGGACGCGAAGGACAAGGTCATGCTCGGCGCCGAGCGGAAGTCCATGGTCATGAAGGAAGAGGAGCGTCGCCTGACGGCGTACCACGAGGCAGGTCACGCGCTCTGTGCAATGAAGGTGGTCGGCAACGATCCGCTGCATAAGGTCACGATCGTGCCGCGTGGTCGCGCGCTTGGATTGGCGTTCACGTTGCCGGAGGACGACCGCGTTTCGATCACGCGCATGCAACTCGAGGCGTTGCTCGTCATGACGTACGGTGGCCGGACCGCCGAAGAGCTTGTGTTCGGATACGATCGGGTCACCACCGGGGCGTCGAGCGATATCCAGAAGGCAACGAGCATCGCGCGCCGCTACGTGACGCAGTGGGGTTTGTCCGACGCGATCGGACCGATTCTCGTCGGCGACAATGAGCAGGAGGTTTTCCTCGGGCGCGACATCCAGAGCCGGCGCGAAGTGAGTGAGCAGACGGCACAGCTCGTGGACGCCGAGGTCAAGCGCGTGATCACCAAGGCCTATGATCGCGCGAAGACGGTGCTCGCCGAGAATCTGGAGCTGCTCCACATCATCGCCGGCGCTCTGCTGGAGCGCGAAACGCTGACGGCGGAAGACATCAAGATGATTGGCCGCGGCGAGTCGTTGCCGCCGCGCTTGAGTGGTGTTCCCGCGGCGGCACCAATCGCGCCGCCGCCGCCTCCTTCGTCGATTGTCGAGCCGTGGCGCAAGCCGCTGCTCGGTGGCCCGGAGCCGTCGCCGGCGTAAACGCGCCGAGAGAAACAGAACAGACAAAGCAGTTGAACGCAGAGGGTTGCCGTTACGCTGTTATCTTCACCGAATGAACGCTACTTGGAGCGTCCGGGGGCGAACCGTTGATGTAACGCGTCCCCTGATCATGGGGATCGTGAATGTTACCCCCGACAGCTTTAGCGACGGCGGAAGCTTCTTTTCCCCTGGTGCCGCGCTGGCGCACTGCGCGCAGTTGATCGCGGAGGGCGCGGACATCCTCGATATCGGCGGCGAGTCCACGCGCCCACAGGGCGCGGAAGCCGTGTCGGCGGAGGAAGAAATACGGCGCGTCTTGCCCGTGTTTCGAGCACTTGCTGCCGAGCGTCCGGAGGTGCTGCTTTCCGCGGATACGGTGAAGAGCGTTGTTGCCGATGCAGCACTCGGCGCCGGCGCACACATCGTCAACGATGTCTCCGGCATGCGGCTCGACCCCGAGATGGCTGAATTGTGCGCCAGCCACGAGGCGGGTGTTGTCCTCATGCATTCGCGCGGCGGCGTGACCGACATGGCCACCTATGCGCACGCCACGTTCCATGGTGATCCGGTCGATGCCGTGATGACGGAACTCGAGGAGCGGATCGCGTTCGCGCGCGAGTGGGGAATCGCGAGCGAGCGGATTGCCATCGATCCCGGCATTGGATTCGGGAAGCGCAGCGCACATTCGCTCCGGCTCCTCGGCTGCCTCGAACGTCTTGTCGCATGGGGACACCCGGTCGTGATCGGGGCATCGCGAAAGCGATTCATCGGAGAGATTACGCATGTCCTCGAGCCGCGCGAGCGAGTCATGGGAAGCATCGGCGCCGCCGTGGCCGCCTTCGAGCGGGGCGCTCGCATTTTCCGTGTGCATGACGTGCGCGCGACGCGCCAAGCGCTCGATGTCGCTGCCGCGATTCGTGATGCGGGGCTCGCCTGATGGAGGCGGTGCTGTTGCACGCGCTCGGCTGGCGTGAGTGGCTCGAGCTTCTGCTCATCGGGTACGCCACCTATCGCATCCTGCGCAAATTCCACGGGACGCGGGTGCTGCGAATCGTTGCGGGAATGGCCATCCTCGCTGCGATCTACGCGGCCGCATGGTTGCTTCATTTATCCCTGATCACCTATCTGCTCGGACTCGGATTCCAGTATGGCGCAATTGCCTTGCTGATCGTGTTCGCACCGGAGTTGCGGGCGGGCCTGGCGCACCTCGGAGAGGCGAGGTTCGCGCGGTTGTTCACGACTATGGAACAGCGGGAAGTCTCGGATGAAATCTATGACGCGGTCGAGCGATTGAGCCGCTCGAGCATCGGGGCGATCGTAGCGATTGAGCGTGAGGTTCCCCTGGATGGATTTGCCGAGTCAGGCTCGGCGATGGACGCGAAGGTTTCCGCCGATCTGGTCACCACAATTTTCACCCCGTACTCGCCGCTCCACGACGGCGCCGTGATCATTCGCGGCGATACGATCATTGCGGCGGGATGCATCCTTCCACTCTCCCAGAAGGCTATCGTGGACCGGGCGCTCGGGACGCGCCATCGCGCCGCCTTGGGCTTGTCCGAAGAGTCCGATGCCCTTGTACTCGTCGTGAGCGAGGAGCGTGCGACGATCTCGATTGCGGAGCGCGGCCGGCTCTGGCGCGATTTGTCGCCGCTGGAGGTCCGCGGAGTGCTTGCCGGTCGAGTACCGTCGCGCGACCCGGTGGGCGGGGAAGGGGCGGCGGCGGCAACTCCGTTGCGGAGCCTTCCCTGAACCGGTTCGGTGCGGGTACGACGAGCCGGGGAATGACCGCGACGCGCGCGCCGGTGACTGTGTTCGTGGTGCTACTTACGGTGTACGTCGTTACGCTGGCGCCGGGTGTCACGTTCTGGGATGCCGGCGAGCTCATTTCGGCGGTTCACACCCTTGGCATTCCGCATCCTCCCGGGACGCCGCTATTCGTCGTGCTCGGCCATGTGTGGAGTTGGTGTCTCAGCGGCGCGCTCGGCGTCGCGCGGTCACTCAACCTCTTTTCCGCTGTGTGCACCGCAGGTGCGGCCGCAGCGTGTGCGTGGCTCGTCGGGCGCGAATCATCTGCCGAGGGAACGCACTGGGGGGCGCTTGCGGGTGCCCTCTGCGCGGGCCTCATGTCGAGCGCGTGGGCCAATGCGACAGAGACGGAGTTGTATGCGTTTTCGCTCCTTCACGTGGCGCTGATGCTCGTCGCGGCGGCGCAATCGAACGGCGAGGGTTGTCACCCCGAGCGAGCGGAGCAGTATGCCCTCGAGGAGTGCAAGCGACGAGGGGAGGGGTCTGCAGCTGAACCCACCGTAACCGCAGGTGCAGGCCCTTCGCTCCGCTCAGGGCGACAAAACGAGCGTGCGTGGCTGCTTCTTACGGTCTATCTCATTGCCCTCGCGCCGGCGGTGCATCTCAGCGCACTCGTCGGCGCGCCGGCGGCTATCGTAATGGCGTCACGTCGGCGCGACCACGGGTGGTACCTCGATCGCGTGTTGCTGCTCGGCGGCGCGATGGTCGCGGCCGCAGGCGTCGGTCGTATGTCCTGGCCACTCGTACTGGTGGGAGCCGCGCTGGCGTGTGGGCCGATCGTGGTGTGTGCTGGAAATCGGTGGCCTCGCGTGCGACAATCCCTGGCCGCGGTTGGCCTCGCGGCGGTCGCGGCGAGCGCGCTGCTGATTCTGATGCTGCGGGCGCGGCACGATCCCATGATCAATCAGGGCAACCCATCGACGCTGACGACGCTCGCAGACGTCGTCGCGCGCCGACAATACGAAGTCGCTCCGATGTGGCCGCGGCGCGCACCCATCTGGCTGCAGATCACAAATGTGATTCAGTATCTCGATTGGCAATTCGCCTATGCGTGGGGAAGGGGGATCATCGCGTCCCCCGCGCGGATTCTCGTGACGTTGCTGTTCATCGGGCTTGGCATTTCCGGTCATAGTGCCATGCGACGCGATGCACGACGGGTTGCCGAGGCGCTCCTCGCGCTCGGACTGTGCGGAACGGTGGGCGTCTGCGCCTACCTGAACCTCAAGTCCGGGGCATCGATCGGATACGGTTTCGTGCCCGCTGACGCTCACGAGGCGCGAGAGCGCGACTATTTCTTCGTGCTCGGCTTCTGGGCGTGGGGTCTATTCGCCGGGTATGGCGCGCTGGCCTTCGTCAAGGCACATCGTTGGCCACGCTCGCTGGCGACGGCGGTCGCGTTGGTGCCGCTCGCCGGCAACGTCGCAGCAAACGATCGCGCTCATCGCGCGGAGTCAACGGCTCCCCGCAGCATCGCGCTGTCACTCCTCGAGAGCGCGCCACGCAATGCCGTGCTGTTCCTTGCCGGCGACAACGACACGTATCCCATCTGGTACGCGCAGTCCGTCGAAGGGGTTCGGCTCGACGTCACCACGGTCACGTTGCCGTTGCTGCCGGCCGACTGGTACGCGGCGGAGGTCGAGCGACGAACGGGTCTCCATTGGAGCGTGTCGCAGGCGGTTCCCGGCGCCAACTGGTTGCATGAGCAACGCGCAGCACTGATCGCTGCGGCTGCGCGAGCCGCCGGCCGTCCCATCGCTGCCACCACGCAGATGGCCGCGCGCGACCGATCGCTCCTTGGTTCGTCCTGGCGCCTTTCTGGAACCGTGTATGTATCTGAGTCGCCGGCGGACGGAGCTGTTGGCGTCCCGCGCATCGACGCTCTAGCCCGGATTTCTCACAATAGACGTGGTGAGAAATCCGGGCTAGCGGGGCCAATCGGCGCACGCCCTGCGCCGGCGCGCCAAAGTGGCCAACATCTACCCGACGACGTGAGTGCGTACATGCTGGAAATCTTTGAATGTCCGCGTCTCGCGAAGCTGTCGCCGAGCGATTCTGTCGCGCGGAAGTCGCTTGAAGTGAGCTGCAACCTTCGGTAAATTCTCATGTTATGCCTTTTCAGGACCTACCGGCTCGGCTCGCTCAGGTGCGCGAAAAAATCGAGCGTGCGAGAACGCGGGGTGGATTTGGCCAAGATGTTACGATTGTCGCAGTAACGAAGACGTATGGTCCGGATGCGCCGGTTGCCGCGTGGGACGCCGGATTGCGGGACATAGGAGAGAACAAGGTGCAGGAGGCAGCCTCCAAGATGCCGGAGGTTGCGGTACCCCTCCGATGGCATCTCATCGGACATCTGCAGCGCAACAAGGTGAAGCAGCTCGATCCGTTTCACCTCATTCACTCCATGGACAGTGCCCGGCTTGCCGATGCGCTGGCAGCACGCGGTGTCGAGCGTGGGCGGCCGATGGACGTTCTGCTGCAGGTCAATGTGTCGGGAGAGGGAACGAAGGGCGGATACGGACCGGACGACGTTCCTCGCGAAGCAGATCGGCTGCGCGCGTTGGCGGGGTTGAGGGTGCTTGGAGTGATGACGATGGCCCCGTTCGATGCAGACGAAGCGACGCTTCGCATAGTGTTTCGGGGGGCTCGGACGGCGACGGAGACGCTGAGACGGGCAGGGCACGAGGTGACCGAACTGTCGATGGGGATGTCGGGTGACTACGAAGTCGCAGTAGAAGAGGGCGCCACCCTGGTGCGCCTCGGAACGGTGCTGTTCGGAGCGAGATCCGCCTAATGGACGAGACCTTTCATCTCACGCCGCTCGATGTTCGCCGCTACGACTTCGGCAAGTCGCTTCGCGGCTATGATCCCGAGCGGGTCGAGCAGTTTCGCACGCAGGTCGCCGATGAGATGGAGCGTTTGGCGCGCACCGCCGCCGACTTCGAACAGAAGGCGAAGGGTTTTCACGAGCAGTTGCGCGCATTCCGCGAACGCGACAAGGCATTGAACGATGCGCTTGTGAGCGCACAGCAGCTCCGCACGGAAATCCGCGAGTCCTCGGAGCGTGAGGCAGCCCTGATCATTCGCGAAGCGCAGGTTGAGGCCGAGCGACAGATCGAAGTGGCACGCAATGAAATCAGGATGCTCGAGGCCCACCTGGCGGAGCTCGATCGATCCAGGCGCAACCACTTGACACAGCTGCGAATCGCGACCGAGCGCCAGCTTGCCGAGATCAGCGCCGCCGAGAACGCGCCCGGTCCGCAGTTCACGCCGTCCCAGCGCCAGACAGGCCGCTTCGCGGAGGGCGCCGATTTCCCGCGGGCGTCGACAGGAGTACCCGTTTCGGAATGACGTCTGCCTCATTGTCGTCCATCTCTGCCAGCGCGCACACGCTCGAAGCCGTCGAGGCGGCTGCCGCCGCGGTTCGCACGCGCTTCGTCCCTGCGCCCGACGTTGCCATCGTTTTGGGCACGGGGCTCGGCGGGCTCGCGCGTGAGATCGCCGTCGAGGAGACCATCGAGTACGCGGATATTCCCGGTTTTCCGCCCTCGACGGTGGAAAGCCACGCCGGCCGGTTGCTTTGCGGAACCCTTGGCGGCAAGACCGTCGTTGCCATGCAGGGTCGGTTTCACAGGTACGAGGGCTACTCCCTTCAGCAGGTGACCTTCCCGGTGCGCGTGCTCCACGCGCTTGGCGCCACCGATCTGATCGTGTCGAACGCGTGCGGTGGAATGAACCCGCTGTGGCAGGCGGGCGATCTCATGCTGATCGCCGATCACATCAGCCTGCTTGGCGATAGTCCGCTCATCGGTCACAACGACGACCGGCTGGGTGCGCGATTTCCGGATATGTCGGCGGTGTACGACGAAACGCTTCGAGCGCTGGCGCGGGGCGTGGCCATCGACCAGAAGATCGCGCTTCGCGAGGGAGTGTATGTCGCGGTGCAGGGTCCGAATCTCGAGACCCGAGCGGAGTACCGGATGCTCCGGGCCCTGGGCGCCGACGTCGTCGGCATGAGCACCGTTCCCGAAGCGGTCGTCGCGGTGCACGCCGGTATGCGTGTGCTCGGCCTGTCGATCATTACCGACCTGTGTCTGCCCGATGCGCTGGAACCGGCGGAGCTCTCCACCATCCTCGCGGTCGCCGGCCGCGCAGAGCCGCAGTTGACGTCGCTCGTGCGCGGCGTGCTGGAGCGTCTATGAGTGCGTCCAGCGCGCCGACGCCGCGCTTCGCGCTCCTGCCGGCTGATCAACCCGCGAAGGAGCTCGAGGAAGCGCTGATCGAGCGGTGGCGTTCGGAGAACCTGTTCGCGCAAACGATCGACGGGCGCGAAGCCGCGGAGCCCTTCGTGTTTTTCGAAGGCCCGCCCACGGCAAATGGACGGCCGGGCATCCATCACGTGTTCGCGCGGACGATCAAGGATCTCTTCTGCCGGCATCGTGCGATGAAGGGATATCGCGTCGATCGCAAGGCTGGATGGGACACGCATGGCCTGCCGGTGGAAATCGAGGTCGAGAAGCGACTCGGCATCAGCGGCAAGCAGGATATCGAAACGCTCGGCGTCGCCGAATTCAATCGGCTGTGCCGAGAGAGCGTGTTCACGTATCGCGGCGAGTTCGAGTCGTTGAGTGAGCGGATCGGCTACTGGCTCGACTATGAGCATCCGTACGTCACGTACACGAACGACTACATCGAGAGCGTCTGGTGGTCGCTGTCGGTGCTGTTCAAGAAGGGGCTGCTCTTCAAGGGCCACAAGATTCTGCCCTATTGCCCTCGTTGCGGAACATCGCTGTCGAGCCACGAGGTGGCGCAGGGATACGAGGACGTGGACGATCCGAGCGTCTACATCGCGCTCGATCTGGGCAGCGTCGGCGGCGAAGTCGTGGAGGATGCGGCGGATATGCCCGGCCGAACGGCGCGCCGAATCCTCGTGTGGACGACGACGCCGTGGACGCTTGTGTCGAACACGGCGCTTGCGGTGCATCCCGAGCTCGCGTACGCCGAGCTGCGAAAGACGGGCAGCGCCGACACGCGCACGATCATCATCGCCGAAGCGCGAGTCGCCGCCGTGCTGGGCGAGGACTACAACAGTCGTTGGACGCGCGTCGGTACGGTGACGGGCGCGGAGCTTGTCGGCGCGCGGTACCGTCGTCCGCTCGATTGGCTCGAGTATCCGGAGGGCACGACTCACGAGATCATCATCGGCGAAAGCTTCGTGAGCGCGGATGACGGGTCGGGTGTGGTGCATATGTCGCCCGCGTTCGGCGCGGACGATTACGCGGCCGGGCGCCGGCACAATCTCGCGTTTCTGCTGCCCGTGAACTCACGCGGCGAGTTCGACGCGGAGGTGCCGCTCGTCGGCGGACAGTTCGTGAAGAAGGCAGATCCCGAACTGATCGAGGAGCTCAAGCGTCGTGGTGTGCTCTGGAAGGCAGGGACGATCAATCACTCGTATCCGCACTGCTGGCGCTGCCGCACCCCGTTGTTGTATTACGCGCGGTCATCGTGGTTCGTGCGTACGTCGTCGTACAAGGACGAAATGCTTGCGCGGAACGCGCAGGTGAACTGGAATCCGCGCGACGTTGGCGAAGGGCGCTTTGGTGAATGGCTGGAGAACAACATCGACTGGGCCGTGTCGCGCGATCGCTATTGGGGCACGCCGTTGCCGCTCTGGGTATGCGATCAAGACGCGGCGCACATCGATGTGATCGGAAGCTTCGAGGAACTCGCGTCGCGAAGTGGGACGACGCTGGCCGGCGACTTCGATCCGCACAAGCCGTTCATCGATTCCTATTCGTGGAACTGCTCCGCTGCGGGTTGTGGCGGCACGATGAGCCGGACGCCGGAGGTGATCGACGCGTGGTACGACTCGGGTTCGATGCCGTTTGCACAGTGGCATTATCCCTTCGAAAACGACGAGGAGATGAACCGGCAGTACCCCGGCGATTTCATCGCGGAGGGGCTCGACCAGACACGGGGTTGGTTCTACTCGTTGCTGGCGATTGCGGCGGGACTCGGAGACGCGCTGCCGAATAATGCGAGTGGGACGGCAGCGCCCTACCGCGCCGTGATGGTGAACGGCACGGTCCGCGACGCCGAGGGCAAGAAGATGTCGAAAAGCCGCGGCAACGTCGTGGAGCCGTTCGGCGTGATCGAGCGGAATGGCGCGGATGCCGTGCGGCTCTTCCTGGTGAGCAGCAGCAAGGCGTGGGAGCCGAGGTCATTCGACGAAGGGGTATTGAAGCAGGGTGCCGGGCGCTTTCTCCGCACGCTGAAAAACATCTACAGCGGGATGTTCGCGAACTATGCGAACTTCGGCTGGACGCCATCTGCCGCCGATCCCGCCGTTGCCGACCGCTCGGTGATGGACCGGTGGATTCTGTCGCGGCTTTCTACCGTCGAGCGGACCGCGGATGCATTCATGATGGCCTATGATGCCTCCGGCGCCGCGCGCGCGGTCATGGAGTTCGTGGACGAAGACCTCGCCAACTGGTACGTGCGCCAGTCGCGCGCGCGGCTCTGGGCGACCAACAACGTGTTCAGCGACGACACGAATGCGGCCTTCGCCACACTTTATGAGGTGCTCGTCGTCGTCTCGCGCCTGCTCGCTCCCTTCGCGCCGTTCGTGACTGATGAGCTGCACCGTGAGCTCACGGGGACCTCGGTGCACCTTGCGCCGTACGTTCGCGCCCCGGCGGACCAATACGCGGATGGTGATCTCGAGGCGGAGATGTTGACGATCCGCACCCTGGCGACCCTCGGCCGAGCGGCGCGCGAGCGCGTTGGCATCAACGTGCGGCAGCCGTTGTCGCGGATGGTGTGCGTGGCGCCCGGCGTCGCTGAGGCGAGGTTGGGCGCGCTGCTGCCGATACTTCGGTCCGAGCTCAACGTAAAGCAGATCGACCTGGCCTCGAGTGGCGATAGTCTCGTCACGCTGGAGGCGAAGCCGAACTTCCGCGCGCTGGGCAAGAAATTCGGAAAGAAGACACCAATGGCGGCGGATGCGGTGTCTCAGTTCACCAGTGAGCACCTGCGCCAGTTCGAGGCGGGGGGTGAGCTGGTGGTGACTGTGGACGGCCAAACGCACGGGTTGGACGCTGAGGATATCACAATTCTGAGCCGGGCATCCGGCACGTTGATCGTGGAACATCTGGGGACCCTGTTCGCGGCCATCGATCCAACAGTGACCCCGGAGTTGAAGCGTGAAGGAGTGGCACGAGAGCTCATCAGCAGGGTACAGCGTATGCGAAAGGAGTCTGGACTTGCGGTGAGTGACCGGATCCGGCTCTGGGTGGGGGGCGATGCGCAGTTGCTCGAGTCCGTGAGCGAGCATCGCGAATGGATTGCCGATGAGGTCTTGGCAACGAGTGTCGCAATCGGCGAAGCAGGTCCGGCGACTGAGAAAATGCTGGCGAGGCAGCAGGTGGATCTCGACGGGATCCGTGCCGACCTTGCCCTAACCAAGGACGAGTAGCAATGGCCACGTCAGAGAGCGCGACCAAGGCAGTGAAGCCGAAGGCGATGCCCAAGAAGCATCTCCAGCACTTCGAGAAGCGGCTCCTCGAGGAGCGGAAACGGGTCCTCAAGGAGCTCGGGCACTACGACGAGGCATTCGGCGCCACGTCGCAAGAGTCGGACGGCGATCTCAGCAGCTATTCGTTCCACATGGCCGATCAGGGCACCGATGCGATGGAGCGGGAGAAGGCATTTCTCTTCGCGAGCCAGGAGGGGCGTTTCCTCTGGCACATCGATGAAGCCCTTCGCCGGTTGTATCGCTCCCCGGAGACCTTTGGCAAATGCCACAACTGCGGGCAGGAGATTGCGTTCGAGCGCCTGGATGCGCTCCCGCACGCGCGCTTCTGCATCCAATGCAAGCAGCGCGAGGAAGATGCAAAGTCGAAGTAACGGCGTGCTCTTCTGGCCGGTTCTGGCCTTCGTTGCCACGATCGATGTGGTAACGAAGGCCATGGCCGAACGGGCACTCGCGCCGCAACGAATCCCGCATGACGTAGTCGGTAGCACGGTGCGGTTCACGCTCGTGTACAATCCCGGCGCCGCGTTCGGCCTGAACCTCGGGCCGCAATCGCGCTGGATTTTCACCGCGCTCACGATCGTGGCGCTTGTCATTCTTGCGCGGTTGTACCGGTCGACGCTGCGCGGCGACCTCCCGCGTACGCTTGCGCTCTCGCTGGTCTGCGCCGGCGCTCTGGGAAATTTGCTGGACCGCCTGCGGTCCGGTGCGGGCGTCGTTGATTTCCTGGATATCGGAATCAATGAGACGACGCGCTGGCCGACCTTCAATGTGGCAGACATGGCTGTGAGTTGCGGTGCCGTGCTGCTTGCGTTTGTGCTCTGGCGGGAAGACCGTGTTGCCAGCTCGGAGACTGACGGTCGTGCGCACGCGCCTGCCATCGCGACCGGCCCGGTCGAGCAGGGAGAACTCGTCTGACGACACCCGTCTCCCCGCGTCGGAACGGAGCCTTCCTGTTCTGGGGCATCGCCGCGATCATCATCGCCTCCGATTTCGCATCGAAGGTCGTCGCCGAGCGCCTGCTCGCCCCCCGATATGTTCCGCATCGGGTGATTGGCGACGTCGTGCGCTTTACGCTCGCCTACAACCCCGGCGCGGCATTCAGCATGTCGCTCGGTGAGTATTCACGATACATCTTCGGCGCCTTTGCCCTTGTTGCGCTCGTGGTGCTGTGGCGCCTGTACAAGATGTCGGGCACGGGCTCGCGCGCTGGTGACGGACTGCGTATCTCGGCGCTTGGGCTCGCGTGGGGCGGCGCCGCCGGCAATCTCATCGATCGGTTCCGATCACCCCTTGGTGTTGTCGACTTCATCGACATCGGCGTTGGTGATGTGCGCTTCTGGACATTCAATGTCGCCGATAGCGCGGTTACCGTGGGCGCGCTGATCCTCGCGTGGTCGCTGTCCAAGGAGGACATCGAGATGCGACGGGCCGCGGCGGCAGCGCCGGTAGTGTCCCCAGTGGATGAGGCCTTTCCGGCTTCTGCGCCCGAGGCGAGTACTGATCGCGTCTAGATGTGGTGGCGACGGTTCGTCTGCCGGACGATGTGAGTGTGCCTTGCTGGCCACACCCGACGAAGGGAAACGATGCGGATTTGACGGATCTAGCGGATTTTCCGGGATGCCACTACTGCGCGAGATGCGTCCCGGCGACATCAAAACAGCATGACTGCTTTTAGATTCCACCAGAGAGATTTGGTGCACCGATACTCTCTCATCCGCGGAGTCATCCGTCGAATCCGCTAAATCCGCAGAATCCGCAAATGAAACTGGGGCGTTGTGGCTAGTGCTGGCGAGTTGACCCCACCAACGCGAGACACCACGCACGAACTCAGGGTGCCCGCAGACGACCAACGGCTTGACCTGTTCATCGCCGCAGCCTTGGGCATCTCACGCACCCAATCCGCCACACTCATTGCCACCGGCCATGTGAAGGTCGGCGGCCGCTCTGAGCGCGCCAGCTATCGTCCAACCAAAGGCGAAATCGTCTGCGTCCATATTCCCGCGCCAACTTCGCGCCCAGTTGAAGGCGAAGACATCCCGATCGCGGTGGTCTTCGAGGATGAGGAGGTGCTCGTTGTGGACAAGCCGGCAGGCATGGTCGTGCATCCGGCCCCTGGAAACTGGAACGGCACGCTGGTGAACGCGCTCAAGGGGCGTGGCGGCCCGCTGTCGGACCTCGGCGGAGAGGAGCGAGAAGGCATCGTGCACCGCCTGGACAAGGAAACGTCGGGGCTTCTGCTCGTCGCCAAGACCGACCGTGCGCACCGCGTGCTCGGCGCGGCAATGGCCCGGCGAGAGATCGTCCGGCGCTACGCGGCGATGTCGTGGGGGCACCTCGACGCCGACCGGGTGACGGTCGAGAAGCCGATCGGGCGCGACCCACGAGACCGAAAGCGTATGGCAGTCGTCACTACAGGACGGGCTGCTCGCACGGACTTCGTGCGGTTGGCGCGTTTCGATGCCGTGGACCTGTTGCGCGCGCACCTGCACAGCGGGCGAACGCATCAGATCCGTGTGCACCTGTCGTCCATCGGGCACCCTGTGGCCGGTGACGACACATATGGAGGAGGGGGAGGGCGGAGGCTCGTATCCTTGCCGCCGAAGCGACATTTTTTGCACGCCGCGTGGTTGCGCTTCAAGCATCCCGCGTCCGGAGCGCTGATTGACCTTCGGTCGGCGCTTCCGGAGGAGTTGGTTCGGTCGCTCACGAGCGCGGCCGGACCTGATGTGAAGTTTGCCGACACTGATCCACTGGAGTACTTTGGCTTTTTCCGCGACGATTCCTGAGACACCAGCTGCTGCACGGACGTTACTGTTCCGTGTGGCGGGGCGCGTGTATGGCTGCGACATCGATGCCGTCCGGGAGATCATTCCCTACCGGCGCGCCACGCGATTGCCTGGCGCGCCGCGGTACGTCCAGGGTTTGATCAACCTGCGCGGCACGATCGTTACGGTACTCGATCTCGGGGCCCGACTCGACGCGCAGCGGGATGCAGTTCGCGAGGGGTCGATTATCCTCGCGACATATGGTGCGCGGGTGGTTGGTGTGGCAGTGGACGAGGTAATGGACGTACAGGCAATCGTCGAAGAGCCGATTGCCGCAAGTGGGGAGGAAAGCTCCCGCGGACTCGTCCGCGGGCTCGGCCAACTGGACGACGGTGTTGTCGTTCTGGTGGACATTCATGCACTGGTCACGCAGGTCCTGCTCTAAGGGGGCAACGAGTGAGTCACACAGTTCTCATCTGCGACGACGCCATCTTCATGCGCACGATGGTCGGCGACATTCTGCAACAGGCGGGATTCGAGATCGTCGGCGAGGCGGAGACGGGGGTGCAAGCCGTAGAGAAGTACAAGCAGTTGCGTCCGGATCTCGTCACGATGGACATCGTGATGCCGGACATGGGGGGCATCGACGCGGTCCGCGAGATTACCAAGTTCGATCCGGGTGCCAAGGTCCTCATGTGCAGCGCCATGGGGCAGCAGGCGCTGGTCGTCGAAGCGATCCAGGCGGGGGCGAAGGACTTCGTCGTGAAGCCGTTCCAGCCGAGTCGAGTGCTGGAGGCCGTTCAGCGAGTGCTCGGGTGAGCGCCGCGAGCGCGCGGAGCGCGCTCGCCAGGCGCTCACTCGTCGCACCCGCCCCTCGCGCGCGGTGAGCGAGCACCGCGAGCGACCGGAATACGCGGAGCTCTTTCTGACCGAGAGCCGCGAGCACGTGTCGTCGATCAACCACTCGCTGCTCGAGCTGGAGCGCGGAGGCGGTGTCGGCGGAGCGGACTCCGTCGGTGCCATCTTCCGCTCGGTACACACGATCAAGGGAATGAGCGCGACGATGGGCTATGCGTCCGTCGCCACGCTATCGCACGAGTTGGAGACATTGCTCGACGGCATGCGTCGCGGCACGCGGTTGGTCGATCCGGCGCTCATGCAGTTGCTCTTCCAGTCGGCGGACGTGCTCGAGCAGGCGATCGAGGCGGCCGTCGGTGGCGGTCCGTCGATCGACGTCTCCGCGATCGTGGAGCGGCTCCGTGGTGATGATGCGCCGCCCGCTCCCATGGGGCGGGCGACGGTTGCGATCACCAATGTCGAGTGGACGGCAGACGCACCGGACGGCGAGGGGCTGCTGGTGCGCATCCGTCTGGTGCAGGGCACGCCGCTCAAGGGCGTGCGCGCGTTCCTCGTCATCCAGGCCGCGAAGAAGCTCGGCGAGGTCGTTGCCTGCTCCCCCGAACTCTCGAGGCTCCAGTCGGACGAGTTCGATCACGATTTCGCGATTCGGTTGGCAAGCGATCGGTCGCAGGGCGAGATCACGACCGCGCTTCGCAATGCCGGCGACGTCTCCGAAGTGCGCCTGGGCGAGGACGCACTCGACCAGATTCCACACGGCACGATGGAGTTCAATGTCGCGGAGTTGGCCGGTGGGGTCCAATTGGCCACGAGCGTGCCGGCGCCGACCGCAGCAGGCGGAACCGTCGCGCCGCAGCAGCGCAGCGTTCGCATCGACCTGCGGCGGCTGGACAACTTGATGAATCTCATCGGCGAACTGGTCATCACGCGCGGCCGGTTGAACGCCATCGCTGGGTCGAGCGATGACCAGGCGCTCGTCGAGACGGTCGCACAGGCGTCACGGCTGGTGGCGGATCTGCAGGACGAGATCATGACGAGCCGGATGGTGCCGGTCTGGCAGGTGTTCGACCGCTTTCCCCGCCTCGTGCGCGACGCGGCGCGATCGGTGGACAAGCAGGTGGAGTTCGCCATCGAAGGCAAGGACGTCGAACTCGATCGTTCCATGCTCGAGGAAGTGGGCGATCCCATCGTCCACCTGCTTCGCAATGCGGTCGACCATGGCCTCGAACCGCCGGCGGAGCGTCTCGCGCGTGGCAAGTCGGCCACGGGACGGCTGACGCTGAGCGCCATTCGCGACCGCTCCGCCGTGGCCATCCGCGTCATGGATGACGGCCGTGGCATCAATCGCGAACGCGTGCTTGCGCGCGCGAGAGAAAATGGCCTCGTGGACGCCGGCAAGACGGAGCTTTCTGACGATGAACTGGTCAAGCTGATTGCCCGCGCCGGCTTCTCCACAGCCGAGCGGGTGACGGACCTGTCAGGACGAGGGGTCGGCGTCGACGCGGTCTACAACCGTGTGCGGGCGCTCGGCGGCTCGGTGGATATCCGAAGTGTGCAGGGGCAGGGAACCACGGTCACGCTGCGACTTCCGTTGACGCTGGCCATCGTTCGGTCGCTGTTGGCACGTATCGGGGACGAGACGTACGCCATCCCCATGACTCATGTCAGCGAGACGGTGGAGTTGCGCCCCTCTGTGAAGCGCTCGGTGCAGGGCAAGGATGTGCTGGTGCTGCGTGAGGAAGTCCTGCCGCTCGTGCGGCTCCGCAAGCTGGTGGAGTATGACGGCGTCGCGCCTCGTGGCCTCGAACAGGTCATCATCGTCGAGCTCGCGGAGCGACGTGCGGCCCTTGTTGTGGATGCGTTGATTGGCCAACAGGAAATCGTCGTCAAGCAGTTTGACGGCGTGCACGATGCGCGATCGCTGTTCGGCGGCGCTACCATTCTGGGTGATGGTGCGCCGGCGTTGATCATCGATGTCAGCAGTCTCCTTTAACGTAAACGTGGAATGGACGACATTCGGACCTTGAAGGCGCTGCAGCTCGACGCGTTGCGCGAGGTCGCCAACATCGGGGCCGGTCACGCGGCGACGGCGCTCTCGCAGATGATCAACAGCACCATCATGATCAGCGTGCC